>DUCM01000001.1 GCA_012959785.1 Planctomycetota bacterium
TCCGGCGAGCCACAGTCGCGGCTCAATCGTCCGGAGCCTACGGGGCCTGAGCCCGCACCATTTTTAGCCCCGCGCAGCCCTGTACAACCGCACGAGCCCTGGACAAGTGCGCGAGCCCCGTACAAGCGCGCGAGCCCTGTACAACCCCGCGCAACCCTATACAACCGCGGGCAGCCGTGCGCGCTTCGGCATGTCGGTCCTCGTTTGTACGCCCTCGTTTCTAGACGCCCAACCCGACACCCAACCCGACACCCAACCCGTGAATTGCGGCTAGGCTAGGGGATCGGTTCGCCAAGGAGAACGCCATGCCCGCACTCGACGGAATTCGGATCCTCGACATGACTCAATACGAGGCGGGGCCCTCGTGCACCCAGGCCATGGCCTGGATGGGCGCCGACGTCGTAAAGATCGAGCCCCCGGGCAGCGGCGAACCCGGACGCTCCCTGGCCGTGGGCGGCAATTACTCGCCCTATTTCTGCAACTGGAACGCCAACAAGCGCAGCCTGGCGCTGGATCTCCGCAAGCCCGAGGGGCGCGACGTATTGCTCCGCATGCTGCCTCACTACGACATTTTCATCGAAAACTATGGCCCGGGCATCATCGAACGCTTCGGTCTTGAGTACGAAACCCTCAAGGCCCTTCACCCCGGGCTGATCTATGTCCAGCTCAAGGGCTTTGGCAGCACGGGCCCCTACTCGAACTACAAATCCTATGACATGGTGGCCCAAGCGGCGGCGGGCGCTTTCTCGGTCACCGGCGAACTCGGCGGCGGCCCCCTGCTCCCCGGTCCCACCACCGGCGACTCGGGCACGGGCATGCAGGCCGGCATGGCCATCCTGGCCGCCTATATCCAGCGGCTGCGCACGGGCAAGGGCCAGCGCATCGAGCTTTCCATGCAGGAAGCCATGACCTATTTCATGCGCACCCGCATCGCCTTCGGTGCCGATTGGGGCAACCAGGCCTGCCCGCGCATGGGCAACTTAATGGGCGGCGCACCCACCGGCCTCTATCCCTGCAAGGGAGGTGGGGCGAACGATTTCGCGTACGTGATCGTCGTGACCGACCGACATTGGGACCAGCTCTGCCTGGCCATCGACCGCCCGGACATGGTGGTAGACGAACGGTTCGTGACAGGAGAGAAACGCGCCGAGCACGGCGCGCAGCTCTTCGCGGAGATCACACCCTGGACCCTCGAGCGCGACAAGTACGAGGTGATGCACATCCTGGGTGAGGCCAGCGTGCCCTGCTCCGCCGTGCTCGACACCCACGACCTCTACCGCGACCCTCACCTGCTCGATCGCGATTTTGTGAAACATGTGGAGCATCCCGAACTGGGCGAGGTGCCGCTCCTGGGTTTTCCCACGCGCATGTCCGAGAGCTCGGTAGAGATCACCCGTGCCCCCTACCTGGGCGAGCACAGCGACGAAGTGCTGAACCAAGACCTGGACATAAAGGCAGAAGAACTCGTCGCCCTCCGCGCAGCTGGGGTGTTGGGCTAAAGGGAACGGGGCTGAAGGCAACAGGGCTAAAGGAAACAGG
>DUCM01000002.1:0-101122 GCA_012959785.1 Planctomycetota bacterium
GAGTAACGAGATCCGCATCCGCGGCGGCGTCGATCAGCCCGACGGACTGAGCCTCCACATCCAGTTCATGGATGTGGCCGGTGACTTGTTGCACGAAATGCAGGAGCCCCTGATCCCCGACCTCGTGACTGGTGCCGCCGTGTTCAGCGCCCGCACCAGAGACGACATGAATGTGGCCGATGTCTACACCATCTCGCTCTATTGCCTCGAAGGCGGAGTTGAAGTCGCGCGTTCGACCTATCTGCGCTCGGATGTTGAGTAATTCCTGACCCGCTCGTCGGGCACCTGATGAGCGCGGGAAGCCACCAGGCGCCCCAAAACCACCTCGCCAGCCTCGGCCTCGCGCCGCGGTTGGCGAGATCTTTGTCGGGGCAACTGGTACGGTGGCGGGGCCATGCAAGCCATCTGTTCCACAACGCAGCGCAGCGGCGCTCCGGCCCTGTTCATGCGCCACTGGCCCCTGGAGAAGGCCCGGGCAGGGGTGCTCTTGATCCACGGCTTCGGTGAACACAGCGGGCGCTACAGCCATGTAGCAGAGGCCCTCGGCGAGCGCGGCGTCGAAACCTGGGCGACAGACCTGCGCGGTTTTGGCGAGTCCCACGGCCGGCGGGCTTGCATCGGAAACTTTGAGGACTACCTGGACGATGTGGCCTTTGCCATTGAGCCCGTGGCGCAGCAAAGGGAGCCGCTGTTCCTCTTGGGCCATTCCATGGGTGGCCTGGTCTGCGCCCAGTTTGCCCTCAAGCGCCGAGCCCCCCTGACTGGGCTGATCCTTTCCAGCCCGGCTTTGGCCTTCGCCCTCAAGGTGCCAGCCTGGAAATCAAGCGCGGCGGCACTCGCCTCGCGTTGGTTGCCCAATCTGAGAATGCCCTCGGGGGTGAATCCCAAGCTCCTCTCCCACGACCCACAAGTGGCCAAGGGCATCGCCAAGGACCCCCTGGCGGTTTGGATGGCCAGCGCGCGCTGGTACACCGAATGCCTCGCCGCCCAAGCAGAGGCCCAAGCGGCCGCGCCGAGTCTTGAGCTGCCCTTGCTGTCCCTGGCGGCCGGCGCCGATGCCATCTGCGACGAAGCCGCCGCCAAGCGTTTTCACCAAGCCGCGGGCTCGACGGACAAGAGTTGGATCTCGTACCCTGGCCTGTATCACGAAATCTTCAACGAAATCGGACGCGCCGCGGTCCTTCGAGATCTTGGCGAGTGGATCGAGGACCACAGCGAGCCGGTCTGAGCCATGGCCAAAAAACTGAGATTCAAACCCTGGCTGAGCTCGCGGACCCTCAGCCCACGCATGCTGAAGCGGGTCCTGAACTGCTTTCCGCCGTTGATCTTTCAACGCATCAAGATCCTCGAAATCGGGCCGGAGTTCCAGAGTTGTCGGGTGCGGATCGCCCGCAGCCTCCTGACCCGCAACCTGCATGGAACGACCTTCGGCGGCACGCTCTTCTCCGCAGCCGATTCGCCCCTGCCCGTGCTCCTGTGGCAAATCTTCGCCCACCGCGGCATTCAGGTGGAGAGCTGGTTGCAGTCGGGGCAGATCCGCTACGAAAAGCCAGCCGCCAGCGACTTGTTCCTCGAGTTCCGCCTGAGCGACGAAGAGATCGAGGCAGCGGCTACGGAGTTGCAAGAACGAGGCCGCTTTCGGCGCAGCCACGAATTGACCGCCACCGACGAGGCCGGCGTGGTCTATGCGCGGATTTGTGTGGAGGCCTATGTGCGACTCTCCAGAGAGGAGAATGGGGGGCTCTCGGCCTTCTGATGCGCGCTCCGAAGAATTCTCTCTTGAAGCGCTGGGAACGACTCGCCTCCATGCCCGGCGGGCGCTGGCTCTTCAGCTTTCTGCTCGGATGCATGGTGCCCTACAGCGGCTCGATCCGGCCGCGGGTGCTGGAACTCAAAGCCGGCCATGCGCGGGTCGCCATGGCCGATCGGCGCGCCGTGCGCAACCACCTGCGCTCCATCCACGCCATCGCCCTCATCAATTTGGCCGAAGTCACCAGCGGCCTGGCCATGCTGAGCGGGCTGGATCCCGCGGCTCGCGGAATCGTCACATCCATCTCGATGGAGTACCTCAAGAAGGCCCGCGGCAGGTTGCTGGGCAGCTCGCAATGCACGCCTCCGGTGGGCTGCGAGGAACGCGAGCTCGAGATTTCCGTGGTGCTCACCGATGCGAGTGGTGAGACTGTGGCCCGGGCGCTAGTTTCTTGGAAAATCGGCTCCGTGGCCGCAAGCCCCTCCCCATGACCGCCAAGTCGCCACTCGAAACCGCCCTGACCCGCGACGCAGGCATTGCTGTGCCGCTTTTGTGCGGCGCCATGTACCCGTGCAGCAACCCCGGCCTGGTGGCGGCGGTGAGCGACGCTGGGGCCATGGGTATCGTGCAGCCGCTATCGCTCATGCATGTCCACGGCCATGACTTGCGCGAGGGGCTACGCCTGATCCGAGAGCTCACGCCCCATCCCGTGGGCTTCAACGCCATCGTGGAAAAGAGCGTCAAGATTTACGAGAAGCGCATGCGTTCCTGGGTAGCCATCGCCCTTGAGGAGGGCCTGCGATTCTTCGTCACGGCCCTCGGCAATCCCGCCTGGGTTGTGGATTGCGTCCACGAAGCGGGCGGCAAGGTCTACCACGATGTGACCGAGCGGCGCTGGGCGGAGAAGGCCCTGGCATCGGGGGTGGACGGCCTGATCTGCGTCAACCAGCGCGCCGGTGGGCACGCAGGAGAGAAGAGCGGGGAGACCCTGTTCGAAGAATTGAGCGACTTGGGCGTGCCCCTGGTCTGTGCCGGCGGAATAGGCACGCCAGAGGACTTTGTGGCAGCCCTGGCCTCAGGCTACGCTGGAGTGCAGATGGGAACGCGCTTCATCGCCACCCCCGAATGCCTCGTTCACCCCAGTTACCGGCAGGCCATTGTGGATGCCGGCGAAGACGACATCGTGCTCACCGAGCGCCTCTCGGGAGTCCCTGTTTCCGTCATCCGTAACGAACGCATTGATGCCCTGGGCACGAGCGCGGGGTGCCTGGCCAAGCGACTCCTGCGCGGGCGCCGTACGCGCCACTGGATGCGCACCTTCTACGCCCTGCGTTCGCTGCGGAAACTCAAACAATCGTCCCTAAAAGGGCTCGCCTACGGCGATGTCTTTCAAGCCGGGCGCAGTGTTGCTGGGATTGATAGCGTGCTGAGCGCTGATAGTATCGTGACCGTATTCGCCCGGGCTGCTGAAGCTGCTGGCGCGACAAGAAAGCACGGAGAGCGAGCATGAGTCCTGAGAAATCAAACACCCCGACCTGGAAGAAACTGACCCTGGCGCTGGCCTCAAGTTGCCTGGCAATAATCGCCGCCGAAGGCGGGACGCGACTCTGGCTTAGGTTGAACGGCGAAGCCTACTCGGCAGAGAAGAGCCGCGCACTGGTGCGCGAAATCGTGAGCTCCGCCACCGATGCACTCCCGCTCCCTGGAGATGTCGAGCGAAAAAAGACCTCCGCCACCAAAACACCTGACTACGACCCCCATCCGTTCCTCGGGTTCCAAAACCACAACCGTCTGGGAAACCTGGAGCATCGCGCCGCAACCTTGGGGCCGGGCAGGCCGAATGAGTTTCGTATCCTGATCGTGGGTGGCTCAGTGGCCGCTATTTTTGGCAACACGGGCAGGAAGCAGTTCGCCAAGCGCCTGAGCGCATCGAAACTCCTCGGTGGCCGAAAAGTGGTGTTCATTCGAGAGGGGCGCGCCTCCTACAAGCAGCCTCAGCAGTTGATGTTGGTTTCCTACCTCTTCAGCCTGGGCCTGATCCCCGACATGGTGCTCAACCTCGACGGTTTCAACGAAGTGGCGATCTCGTGCTCGAACCCCGAGCGCGGTCTCTACATGCATTACCCGTCGCACACCCACTGGCTGTCGGTGACGGCCGATTCCGCGGCTCGGCCCGAGACCCTCGAGGTCTTCAGGCAGTTGCGACTGGCCCGCTCAAGCGCCGCAAGAAACGCTGACATCAGCTTGCAGCGTCATCTCTGGTGGAGCGCCCTCTACGGCACCTGGATCGAGCACTCCATGACAGGCAGGCGCAAGAAAATCCGCAAACTCCAAGCCCGCTACGGATCTCTCCTGGGCGAGCAACGCCTGCCCGCGCCGGAATTCGAGCTGGGCCCGCGGCCGGAGCGCGCCGCCCTGGCGGTGGCCATGTGGAAGCGATCCTCGCGTGCCCTCAACGCTCTCTGCAAGGGTCACGGGGTCTACTATGTGCACGCCCTGCAACCGACTCTATTCGACACAGGCTCAAAGCCCCTGCGCTCCATAGAAATTGAGAAGGCCGAGCTCACCCATATATCGTGGAAGGAGTGCGTTAGAACGGGCTACCCGCTCTTGCGCGAAGCGGGCCAACAATTGCTCATGGCGGGAGTCAAGTTTTGCGACACAAGCATGGTCTTTGCCACGGAAGAATCCCCGCTCTACTACGATGCCTGCCACTTCTCCGGTGAAGGCAACCGCATCTTGGCTGACGCTCTGGCGGACGCGATTCTGCAGGAATAGACGCAAGTAGAGCAACCAGCCGCCACGCACCAACAACCCCGGTGCCAGCGCGCAGGGCTGATCGGGCTAGCCCCATTTAGGTCGCAAGATTACTGCTAGTTCGAGTGCTCCCCGAGAGCGCGAAGTTCCGATACGCCCACACATGTGTGGACTACTGGGAATCGCGGCACTGCGGGGGCGGATACCTTCCGCATCCATGGTGGCGTTCGAAAACATGCGCGATTGCTTGGGCCACCGCGGCCCCGACGGCGCTGGCTTGTGGTACCACGAGAACCTGGCACTGGCTCACCGCCGTCTGGCTGTGCGAGACACATCGAAGGCTGGGCTGCAACCCATGTTCACCCGCGACGGGCGCTTCTCGGTGATCTACAACGGCGAGTTGTACAACGATGCCGAACTGCGCGCTGAACTCGCCAGGCTCGCCGCTGTGCCTGATGGATTCCAAACCACCTGCGACACCGAAACTGTGCTGCTGGCCTTCGCCGCTTGGGGACCGCGCGCCTTCGAGCGCCTGCGCGGCATGTTTGCCGTGGCAATTTACGACCACCGCGAGCACATCCTGCACATGGCTCGCGATCCCCTGGGAATCAAGCCGCTCTATTATCATCTGGGCGCCCATGAAGTAACCTTCGCCAGCGACACGCGGGCACTTCTGGCCCATCCGGGTATCGAGGCTCTCCCCAACCTGCCCATGGCCAGCGCCTACCTTACGACGCTGCAAAGTACCCTGGGGCGCCACACCTTGTTCCACGAGCTGTGGGCCCTGGAGCCAGGGCAGCGGGCGAGCTTTGACGCCACGAACGGCAAGTTCGCCCTCCAGCAGTTCTACCGCCCTCAACCCGTGGACGCTCTGCCAATCCAGCCCGAGGAAGCCGCCGAGAGGGTGCACGAAGTGCTCGCGGACTCGATCGACCAGCACCTCTGCGCCGATGTGCCGGTTGCGGCGCTATTGAGTGGCGGAATCGACAGCACGATCATCTGCCGCCAGACCAGCGAGCACACAAGCGACTTGCACACTTGGTGTGCCGGCGCCGCAGGCGGGGAGGAGCGCCCTGGCGACTTCGAGTTCGCCCGTCAGGTAGCACAGGAGATCGGCTCACATCACGAGGAGGTTCGCATCGACAAGGGGCGTTTCCTGCACGACTGGCAGAAACTAGTGAGCCGGGGGGGGGTGCCCCTCAGCACGCCCAATGAAATCGCCATCCAAGCAGTAGCGAGAGATGTCCAGAGTATCGGCTACAAGGTTATCCTCAGCGGCGAGGGCGCCGACGAACTCTTCGGCGGCTACGAACTCTCCCTGCAAGCCGCCAGCGATTTCTGCGCCACGCCCGCCGACAAGCGCAGCGCTGGACGCTTTCAACTAGACGCGGCTGCCTGGGTGGCGCCGCACCAAAAGCCCCATCTGCTGAGCGCAGACGCCTGGACCGGCGCGTGTAGTGACCAGTTTCTCTTCGACCACTTCGACGAAACCTTCGCCGAATGTCAACAGGAGGTCGGCCCCGCAGGTACGGACCTCGATGCGCACCTGCGCTTCGTGCGCAAGCACAATCTGAGCGGCCTCCTCACGCGCCTCGACCGCTCGACCATGGTGGCTTCCGTCGAGGGCCGCACGCCCTTCGCCGATGAGCGAGTGGCCGCCGTGGCCGACAGCCTGCCCATGGCGATCAAGTGGAACGGGCGCGGCAAGGCCGTCTTGCGCGATGCCTGGCAGGATCAGATTCCCCCGGCGATCATGGCCCGCAAAAAATCATCCTTCCCCCTGCCCTTCCAGTCCTGGATGGAGGGGCTCGGTTGGCGCCTGGAAACCTCACCCTTCGCCCGCAGCTTCTTCGCCGACGACCTGCGCCAGAAGGTCGCGGCAAATCCTGGCGAGCTATGGCAACTGGCCTGGCCCATGCTGAACCTGTCGCTCTGGGGCGACGCCTGGTGGTCTTGAGGGAAATGCGCCGGGAACACAGAGGAGAATCGTTACTGCTTCCTTGCGGATTGGAGGTTCCAGGGTGTAAAGATAAGCCCTCAACCAACCCCTCTTTCCAGTGGAGACTTCCATGTTTCAGCGCCTCTTGTTTTCGATCCTTGCCCTCGTTCTCGCCAGCCTCAGCTTGACCTCCTGCGAGTGCTGCGAGACCAAGGCTTCCGCCACGGCCACCGTCGAGTGCTGCTGCACGGCCAAGGGCAATGAATGTGCCGGCGATTGCGGTTGCGCCTGCGAGACCTGCGTCGAACCCGCCGCCGCCGTGGAATGCTGCTGCACGGCCAAGGGCGAGGAATGCACCGGCAATTGCGGCTGCGCCTGCGAGACCTGCGAGAGCTAGCCCCTCCCCCAAAATCGAGGGATTGGTATAGGCTTGTGGTAGCCAAATTTGTTCCCTCGAGACTGCATACCCAATAAAGAGGTCTGCCCATGTTTATCCGATGCCTGTTTTTGCTGCCTTTCCTGAGCATCGCCGCTGCTGCTCAAAGTGCCGTAAGGATCGAGATCCGAGAGGTGGATCTCGTCAACCAGACCTTCGCCATTCACGCGGACATCGCCAGCGCTGTGGCCGGTTATCAGTTGGATGTTTCGGGAGTCACAGTCACCGCAGTCCACGGGGGCCTTGCAGAAGCGGCTAACTTTCAAACCAGCTTTAGCTGCGTTAGCGGGCCCTGTCGCATCCTGAGCTTCGGCTTCGGCACGCAGATCGCAACAGGTTCGAACGGCACGCTTTGCGTAGTGGAATTTGACTGCCCCGCTGCCGATTGCTTTAGCGGCGTGACCATCTGCCTGACCCAGGAGGTCTTCGCTGATCCCACCGGCACGCAACTCATCTCGGAAGTCGGACCGTGCAGTGCGGGCATCGTGGGACTCTCCTATTGCTCCGGCAACGGCAGCGCCACGGCTTGCCCCTGTGCTAACCTCTCCCTTACAGGTGGCTGCGCCAATTCCTCCGGCGCAGGCGGAAGGCTCTCCGCCTTCGGCAGCCTCTCGGCAGCCAGCGACGACATCACCTTCAGCGCCAGTGGCTTGCTGCCCGGGCAGCCGGTGCTCTTGTTCTCTGCCAACAACGCCGTGGCAGGGGGCAGCGGCGTCTTGTTCGGCGATGGCTTGCGCTGTGCGGGTGGCTTCGTCCGCCGCCTGGGAGTCAGCCCGCCCGATGCCGCGGGCAACGCCAGTTGGGGCCCCGGCCTGCGCGTGGTGGGTGGCTGGAATGGCGGCGACATTCGGCGCTTCCAGGGCTGGTACCGGGATCCGGGCGGACCCTGTGGCTCGGGCTTCAACCTGACCCAGGGCCTCGAAGTCGTCTTCGCACCCTGACAGCAAGCACATCCGGAAGGGTAGGATGCTCACCGTGGATCGATCGGTGAAACTGCTCTTCGTCAGCCAGCAAGCGCCCTGGCCCCTGGACTCCGGGGGCAACTTGCGCACCTACCACCTCCTGCGGGCCCTGTCCCTGCAGTTCGAGGTGACCCTCGTGGCCACTGACCCCGGCGGAGATGCGGCCCAGCACCTGGCCGGAGTCGCTGCCCGGGTCGAGTTGGTGCCGGCCCTTCGCAAGGCCGGCAGCCTGCACCGCGCCAGTAGTTTTTTGCGCAGCCTGTCCACAGCTGAACCCCTGATACTGACCCACAACCAGAGCGGCCCCCTCGACGCAGCGGTGCGGGCACAACTCGCCAGCTGTGAATTCGCCTCCCTGCACCTCAACCACCTCGACACGGCGCGCTACGCCCGTACTGCCCGGGGCGTCCCGGTAGTGCTCGATACCCACAATGTGCTCGCGGAGTACGCGGCGCGGCGTAGCGAACACGAGGCTTCCGCTCCTGGGCGCTGGTTGTGGCGGCGAGAAGCGCGACTCCTCTGCAAGACCGAGCCCCGGGCCCTGTCCGCTTGCCAGCGGGTGCTGGCCTGTTCAGAGCGCGAACGGTCAGCCTTCCTCAAGGCGCACCGAACCCTAGAGGTGCGCGTGGTCCCCAATGGAGTGGACGCCGGTGCCATCACGCCCCTCACAGACCCCGCGGCGAATCCGCCCGAAGTGGTCTTCGTGGGCGACATGGCTTACGGACCAAATGCGGACGCAGCCCTGTTTTTTGCCGACGAAGTGTTCGATACGATCCGCGCGCAAGAGCCCGAGGCACTGTTCAGCGCCGTGGGCAAGAACCCCTCAAACGAATTGCTCTTGCGAGGCCGCACCGAAGCCATCAGCGTGACCGGATTCGTCGAGGATGTGATCTGCTGCCTCGCCCGTGCACGGGTCTTCGTCTGCCCCATCCGTTACGGATCGGGCACGCGGCTCAAGCTCCTCGAAGCCTTTGCCGCGGGGCTTCCGGTGGTCTCGACGCGCCTGGGCGCGGAAGGCATCGACTGCCGCGACGGCGAGCACCTCTTGTTGGCCGATAGCGCCGGAGAATTGGCGGCTGCGGTCTTGCGCCTCTTGCGCGACGACAACCTCGCTCGCAGGTTGGCGAGCGCTGGGCGCGCCCTTGCAGAAGAGTGCTATGACTGGCCCGCCATCGGCCGCTCCCTGGTGGACATCCACCGCGAACTGCACAGCCAAACCAGAGCTTGCACATGAAAGCCCGCATCACTCTGGCTACTCACGCGGCCCTTGGTTTCCTCTGCTGTACAGCGGGTTCTGCCCTTACCAGCAGCGCCGCACAGGCGGTGCTCCCTGACCCTTCAGCGCAGGAGCCGCCCTCACCGCGAGTGCTCTTTCTGACCCACTCGGCGGGCTATGTGCACGGGGTGGTCAAGCGTTCCAGCCAAAGCGAGCTCTCCCACGCCGAACGCAACCTCGTCGAGGCCGCGCAAGACCGTTTGCGCGTGGACTGCACCCAGGACCCCGGCGCGATCACAGCCAAGAACCTGGCCAACTACGCAGCGCTGGTGTTCTACACCACCGGCGAACTACCAATCTCAGATGGCGACAAGCAAGCGCTCATGGATTGGATCACGCAGGGCGGCGCCTTCATCGGCGTTCACTGCGCCACCGACACCTTCTACGAGTACGCGCCCTACCAGGAAATGCTCGGCGGAGTCTTCGATGGCCACCCCTGGCATGAGGAAGTCGAGATGATCGTGGCCGACCCACATCACCCGGCGACCCGGCACTTGGGAGAGCGCTGGAGCCTGACCGACGAGATCTACCAGTTCCGTGGTTTCCGCCGTCATCCAACGCGCACCCTGCTGCACCTCTCCGGTGCCAAGGCTGACCTCGACCGCGGCAAGCGCAGCGATGGCGATTACGCCAATGCCTGGTGCCGGAATTGGGGGCAGGGCCGCGTCTTCTACACCGCCCTCGGCCACCGCCCCGAGGTGTGGCAGAACGAGCTCTTCCGCGAGCACCTGATCGGTGGCATCGAGTGGGCCATTCGTGGTCCCGACTACTCTCCCCCTGCGCCCGCAGGAGCCATTGCGCTCATGGCCGATGAAGACCTTGGCGCTTGGTGCCACGAGCAGAATGGCGACCCCGAGTGGACCATGGACCGGGGAATCGTCAGCGTCAAACCCGGCAGCGGCAACCTGTTCACCCGCAGGCGCTTCGGCGACGGGCTCTATCACATCGAATTTAGCCCTTCAGAGCACGGCCCGAGTGTCCGGGGTCAGGCGCGGGGAAACAGCGGCGTCTACCTGTTGGGCCAGTACGAGTTGCAGGTCCTCGACAGCTTTGGCCTACAGCCCGGATTGGGTGACTGCGGCGCCTGCTACGGAGTGGCTCTGCCGCTGGTGGCGCCCTACCGACCCGCGGGTCGCTGGTCGTCCTACGACATTGAATTTCGCGGGCCGCGCTTCGATGACAAGGGCCAGAAGACGAGCTCGGCCCGCATCACAGCTTGGCTCAATGGCCGCTTGATCCATGACGACATCAAAGTTTCCAGCCCCACGGCCGGCTCCTGGCGCGCTGGCGAATTCCCCATGGCCCCGCTGATGCTGCAAGACCACGGCAATCCCGTGCGCTTTCGAGGCGCCTGGGTCCTGCCCAGGGTCACGGCGCCAGAGTCACGCTGAGAGCATCGGTCAAGTTGAAGGGAGGGCCGCCGGGCAAGCTCGGATCGCGGTACCAGAACTGAAAGTGGCGCAGATCCCCGGGCCAGAGACCTTCGAAGGGAGCCAACTGAAAGTCCACCGCGCGGGCCACGCTGCCGCTGCCGGTGACGTTGGGGGGATAGACTCGCTTCAGTCCGCCGGTGCTCACGCACCGCAAGCCGGCGCCGAAGGGTGCGGCCGGATGCTCTACTGTCGCACCGAAGAAAAATATGCCAACCTGGTTGGGTGGTAGATTGCTCACAGTCAAGAGCAGCGTGTTGGAGGTGACGCTCAGGCTGCCGCCCCAGCCGATCGAAGCGCCGCCTGGATTGACACTGTTGGCTCCAGCGCTGCAGTAGTTCAGCGGCCCGGTCTCCTCGCCGTAGCGGCGAGCCTTGAAAACTCGTGGGTTCGCGGGATTGGGAATGGAATTCTGGTACTGCCAAACCAAGGCCCCGGCAGGATCGACTTCGAAGATCCACCCCTGATCGCCACTACAAATCAGGGTGTTGTCATTGGCCAGTCGCTCGCAACCCGAGATCGAATGCGAGTAGAAATCGGTGGCCACGGGCGCACTGTACTCCCACACGGTCGCCGATGGTCCAAAGGGAGCACCACTAAGAATCGCGTAGTCCCCGCTCGGATTGGAGGGCGGCGCGATCTCGTCGACGCTCGAAAACACTCCTGCTGGCCGATTCAGGCCATTGTTGAAGACGATCATGTTGCCGGCCCCCAGCCTGTCGGGAGCGATCCACTGTCCATCATGGGGCCCAAACAACTTCTGGTCGAGAACTGTGCCGCGGCCGTAACTCCTGGGGTTGCCCCAACGGTAGAGCAGGTCCCCGCCACGGCCGTGTTGACCGCCGGCGTGGCTGGCGGCTTCGCTGGTGGTGGTCGAGTGGTCGATGACCCAAATTTCGTTCAAGTGCCGCGAGGTCAACATGATCTGATCCAATTCAGCGTTGTAGGAAACCGTGTTGACATGATTCCAGTCGTTGAAAGGCACCATGGGTGGGAAGTTCACATCGATCAGTTCTGGGTGATCGGCAACAATTCCGAAGTTCTGCTTGCTCGCGTCGAAGTCTTGCACGAGATGATCCCAGACATGCCACTCCCAAACCACCGTGGCACCGCCGGCCCCCTGGGGCTCGACCTCAATGATGTGGTCGGGCAGGAAGGGGCGGTTGGCGTCGGCATGGAGAAAAGCCGGATCGCGTCCGGCATTCAGGGCCTCCTGACGAGTCTTCCATGTCCAAGCTACGAGCAGCACGGTCCCGCCTGGCAACCACTCGATGTCGTGGTGCTGAAGAAACTGGCCAGGAGTGTTGTAAGTAAACTGCCATTGAACACTGCCGTCCCAAGCGACAAGTTCCACGCCTCCGCCGAAGCCGGAAGGCAACTGGCCTGAAGCGCTGCGCACGGTGCGCAACAGGTCGTACTGATCGGTGAGATAGACGGAGAGCCCGGGCATCATAATCCCCGGCCAGGTGTGCACGATTGCCCCGCCGCTGTCGATCAGGAAGACATCATTCTGAGACATGGGAGCGAACAGAGTGACGCCCTGGGCCGGACCGCTTTGGAGCGGAGTCGATGCGAGCAGCAGGGCTGTGAAGGCGTGGAACATGCCGAACGGTTGGGTGGGATGTGGAGTGGAGCACGCGCTGGCGAGACGGCCATCCCAATACCCTGTCACAAGCACGACATTCAGGGACAATTCTCAGGCAGTGTTTTCCTGCAAGTTCCTTCGCAAGACAGCCTGGTGGCGCCTGCCTGGGACCTGCTGCACGAAGTTCCCAAAAACCCGTCCTTGCAGGTGTACGATCTAGGGGTTGTTGAGGGGTACCAAGCCTTCCAGGCTGGGACTCCGCAACCCATCCCCCGAACCTGACTGCGCCATGACTGGTCAAGCACATGGATCTCTCGCCCTGAGCGCCACACTCCTGTTGTGCTTGAGCGGCATGGTGAGCGCGCAGTGGAGCGAGGACTTCGAAGTCTACAGCGACGGTAGTGTCCTGGACGGCCAGGGCAGTTGGCACGGCTGGGACGGAGTGAACACTCCCCATGCACGGGTAGCGAGCCAGTTTGCATCCCTCGGGTCGCAGTCCTTGATCGTCATGGCAGGCGCGGATTCGGTGCATGAATTCGACGGCTACGACTCGGGGCACTGGACCTTTCGAAGCGATGTCTATGTGCCGTCTTCGTTCGTCGGTAAGGCCTACATGTTGGTGATGAACTTCTACGCCAACGGCGGACCTTACCAGTGGTCCGTTCAGATCGGATTCAATGGTGACAGTGGAAATCTCGAGTGCAACTGCGGCTCAGGCACTCCGATCATGAGACCGCTGCTGCGCGACCAATGGACCGAATTGCGCTGCGATATCGACATCACCAATGACCTGGTGGAAATCCGCTACGGTGGTTTCGTCTTGGGTAGTTACCCTTGGAGCGCTGGACCCTTCGGTGGCGGCAGCTTCGGGCTCTTGCAGATCGATGCGGTCGACCTGTTCTCTGACTTGGTCAACTTCCCTCACACGACAGAACTCTACTTCGACGCCATGGAGTTGACGCCCTTCCTGGGCTCGGTGGGAACAGCGTACTGTTTTGGAGATGGCAGCGGAGCCATTTGCCCTTGCAGCAACGCTGGTGCAGCCGATGCTGGCTGCGCGAATAGTTCGGGGTTCGGCGGGCGACTCGAGACCTTCGGCAGTCTGGAGGTTCCTGCCGACAATGTGATCTTCAACGGAAGTCAAATGACTCCCAACCAGCCCGGTCTCCTGTTTGCTGGCCTGAACGCCGTAGCCCTTGGAGTTGGCACAGCCTTCGGTGATGGATTGCGCTGTGCTGGCGGCAGCATCGTGCGCCTGGGCGTGCGCACCGCCAACGCCGCGGGCGAAGCCACCTGGGGACCGGGCATGGGAGCCATAGCAGGCTGGCAAGCGGGTGACACGCGACACTTTCAACTCTGGTACCGCGATCCTGGGGCGGGGCCCTGCGGCAGCGGGTTTAACCTGACCAACGGGATCGAAATCGGCTTCCAGCCCTAACGCGGTTTGGTCATGTTCACCGCCTCTACCGCTCTCTTGCTCTGCCTGGCCCCCCCGCAGGGCGGGCTGCTTGGCGTGAATGAGGGAGCGCTATTGGCGCAAGATGCCGCTGCCTGGGACCTCGCTGGCGAAGCCCTGGCCCTGGACGGTGAGACCGCAGTGATCGGTGTGCGCTGGCAGGACAGTGGCGGTTCCGATGCCGGCGCGGTTTATGTTCACACGCACTCGGGAAGCTCGTGGACCCAGAACCAAAAGCTGATTGCAACCGATGGTGCTCCTGCCGACGAGTTTGGTTACTCAGTGGCCATTGACGCGGGCACGATTGCCGTGGGCGCCCCAACGGTGGACATCGCCAGTCAGAACGAGGGCGCGGTCTACATCTTTAGCGAGAGTGCTGGCTTGTGGAGCACTCAGGCCAAGCTGACGGCCAGCGACCTGTTCGACGAGGACCGCTTTGGCAGTTCGGTGGCCATCAGTGGCGATACTCTGTTGGTGGGCGCCATGGCCGACGACGATCTGGGCAATTACTCAGGTTCGGTGTATGTCTTCACGCGCGTGGGTGGAGTGTGGACGGAACGCGCCAAATTGCTGGCGAGTGATGGTTCGGCCAACTCCTACTTCGGCCAGGCCTTGGCCCTGGATGCAGGCACCGCCGTCGTCGGTGCTCCTGGACCTGCCGGCGGCGCCTATGTCTTCGTGGGCAGCGCAGCAACCTGGGTGCAGCAGGCCAAGCTGACCGATTCAGCCCCCGGCGCCACCAACCGTTTCGGCGAGGCCCTGGACATCATGGGCGACAGGATTGCGGTCGGTGCGCCTCTAAATGACATCAACGGCACGGATTCGGGCTTGGTTGCCGTATTCGACCGCACGGGATCAAGCTGGAGCCAGACGGCCAGCCTGGTTGCTGGTGAGATGTTCGGTGAGTTGGGTCGGGCCGTAGCCCTCGGAGCCGACCGACTCAGCGCAGGGGCACCCCGCGACCAACAACTCGGTAGTTCGCCCGTGGGAGCCCTTTATCTCTTTGATTTGAAGGCCGGTATCTGGTCCCAAGCGGGTTCGCTGGTTCTGCCGTCGCCCTCCGCCCTTGACGATTTCGGCGCTTCTACGGCCCTCTCCGGCGACCTGCTCATCGTCGGCGCACCTGGTGCTGATTCGGTGCGTACCAACGGCGGCCTGGCCAACGGCTACTTCCTGGTCCCTGGAATCACGAGTTTTTGCCATGGAGACGGCAGCGGCAGCGCCTGCCCCTGCACCAACAACTCGAGCAGCGAGTCGGGCTGCGTTAACTCCACCGGCGTTGGGGCCCTGCTTCAGGTTCAGGGCTCGCCCAGCGCTTCGGCAGACCTCTTGGACTTCTCTGCTAGCGGCCTATTGCCCAACCAACCTGCACTATTGTTCGCGGGCCACAACCCGGTTGCGGGAGGAGCAGGCAGTTCCTTCGGAGACGGCCTGCGTTGCGCTGGCGGATCGGTGATCCGAGTTGGCGTGCGAGTCCCGAACGCAGCCGGCAACGCCAGCTGGAGTACGGGCGTTTTGGTGACGCTGGCTGTCGTCACCGGCGACACACGCCGCTTTCAAGTCTGGTACCGCGACCCGGTCGGCGGGCCCTGCGGCAGCGCCTTCAACCTGACCCAAGGGGTAGAGGTTTCCTTCACGCCCTGAGCCTACTGGGAGAAGCTGATCTCCAGGCCCTGGCTCAAGTTGAATTGGCTCCCGCAGGGACTACCCGAGGGATCGCGGTACCACGCTTGAAAGCGACGCGTGGCGCCAGCCTGCCAGCCATTGGCTGCGACCAAACCCGTCGCCCAAGTCGCTGAACCTGTTGCGTCGGCCGCTTGCACTCCGAGCCGCGCCAGTCCCCCACCGGCACACCGCAACCCGTCGCCGAAGACAGTACCCACGCCACCGTTGACCGCGTTGAAGCCCGCGAAAAGCAGCGCCGGCTGCCCTGGCTTCAGGTCGTGGGCTTGGAAGAAGAGATCGTTGGCAGCAATGCTGGCCGTGCCCAACCCTGCAAGCAAGGCTCCAAGACCCGAAGAATTCGAGCAGCCGGTGCCGGAAAGCCCGGTGTTGCCGCAAGGGCAAGGCTCCCCAGAACCGTCGCCGAAACAATAGGAGCTTCCCACGAGATTCGGAGCCAAGGTCACAAAACGCAATTCGAAGTCGTCGAGGTTCCAGCCCCCGTGGGTACCCGTGGCGTTGCTCGCAAGAGCAAACTCCACCACCACGCTCGCTTGGCCATCAGCCTCATTGGCAACATTCAGGGTCACGGACGTCCATTGGTTGTTCTCGGTCGCAACGCCGAGTTCATTGATCGAAACCTGAACACCATTGACGCGCACCTCGGCCACATCGTTCTCCTGCGCGTCCACATTCAACCAGCTCTTGAAGCGCACCTGGCAGTTGCTGGCCTGGCTGCAATCGATGGGAGGCGTGCGTAGCCAGTTGTGCTGGTTGTTCTGGTAGGCGCCATTCCAAGCTCCCTGGCCCAGATCATTGCCCCACACATTCAAGCCGCTGTAAGCCTGGGACGGATCGCCGGCGCGCCCCCCGGGCGTGCCGCGCTGATAGTCGTCATGGGAGTTGGAGGTGTCGCCAAAACTCCCGTGGGTCCAGCCGTTGTCGTCGCCGCTCTCAAAGTCGTCCGAATAGAGCACATGCGCCCCTCCCACCACAAAGCGGATTGGATTAGTAGCGCCGTCCTTGGGAAAGTCGACGATCTGCGAATTGGTGTCGATGGCGGTCAGGTAGTACTCGACGAATGCGATCGAGATCTGACCGGGGAGTCCGATCTGATAGAGATCGCCCCCAACGGGTATCATGGCGGAAACGCTCCAACTGCCCCCATTGACCGCGTAGTTCAGGGTGACCGAGCTGATGGTCGCAGCTGTCTGGGGCTCCACTGTGGCCTCAATGGCATAGGGCCCGAGCACATCGAGGGTGTCGCCGAGGATGGTCACATCACTGAAGAGGATTGCAGGCAAATCGAAGCCCGGAAAACCCTGGTCTCGAAAACCCGGATCGATGTCGCCATAGTGAGGCGTGCCGTCATCGAGGTCGCCGTTGTCATCATCGAGCACGAGCCACTGCAGCTCGATCACCGAGCGAATCTGGCTTTGATCGTAGGCGTTTAGCCATGCGATGAAGAGGCCGTTGGCCACGAGATCTCCGATCAAGTTGCCGTTAGTGATATTCAGGCGCGAACGCACCTTCCACGCGGCCCCCATCCAAGCCTCACCCTCGAGGTGCACTTGACCTCCGTGGCATCCCGGGCAGCAATCACCGCAGAACATGGTCGTGTTGAGCCCTGTGCGGATTTGGGTGCTACTGCCAAAAAACCCCCCGCCTACGATCGGTGTATCGTACAGGTACATGGAGAAGACATCAGCGTTGCCCTCCCCCATGCCATCGGACCCGTTGTAGGTGTGGTAACGCTCGTTGAGCCAATGGCCCATCTCATGGGCCACCACGGTCGAGTAGCCGGTATTCACGCAAGTGGGTCCACCACTCGAACCCGAGGCGAAGAAGTTGACCGAGAACCCGTCGTAGTACGCGTTGCAGACACTGGCCAAGTTGACCCGTGCGTAGGCCTGAAAGTCCGCCGTCGAATCTGTGGGATCCACGGTGCGAATCCAATCGCGCAACAGACCCATGGCAACAAACACATTGGCTTGTGAGGTGACCGCCTCCGCGGGTGTGGGGTTCAGGGTGATGGCATTGCCGCTGCCCGAAAGCAGTCCGATGAAGAGCTCTTCGGGTCCTGCGTCGTTGTCCACATGGGCCCAAGGTCCCACAAACTCTACGGTCACTTGCAAGGGGCCCAGGGTTCCGGGAATGACAAAGTTGCCGGATCCATCGGTGATCACATTGCCGGCGGGACTCTTCACGCGCAGGTCCTTGATAGGCCAAGAAAGAGCAGGATTGGCCGCGGTGTCGGGAGTCGTACCGGGGGTAACAAAAGCCCTCACAGTTCCGCTCACATCGAAGTCATGCACCGTTTTCTCGATCAACAGGAGCTCGCCGCTGAGGCCATCGATCCAAAAACGCAAGCCCTCGGCGCGTTGACCTGGCGCCATCCAACGGGCGGAGGTCTCCCACACCAGGCGGGGCTCGCGCTCGTCGTTCTGCAAGGTCCAGCCCACAGCGAGGCGCGGTGCAAGGATCGTGTCGGGGGTGAGTCCCAACTCATCCTCGAAGGCGCGCTGTGCTTTGAGGCGTGCTGCGCGCGCGGTCACCTGAGGAGTGAGATCAAGTCCCGCGAGCCGTGTCAGGGCGCTGGTCTGGATCGAAAGCATCGCGCCATCGAGATCGAAGAGCACATTCACGCGGGCACCCAGCACCTCCAGGCCAGCGTGCTCCTGGGAAAAACTGACGCTCCACTTGTCCGTCGAACCGATCAGACCGAGGGGCAGAAACTTGATCGTGTTGAGAACCAGGCTCGATTCCTCGACGCCCACCAGCCCAACGCAGACAACCAAAGCGCGCCTGGCCAACCTTTCACGGTCCTGGTCGCTGTGGGCTATGCGGTCCGGCGCGAACCGGCCTCCGCCGAGAAAATTCGCCCAGCCTGTGTGAGGGTCGAGGTCGATCGCCCAGCCCGAACCGACGAGGCCCTTCCAGGCCTCAAAGCGTTGAAGAGTCCGATTGCTTTGGGCGGGAACTCTCAGGAGGGCTTCAGGAGCTCCTTGCGCAGCGCACTTGGCGGGGTCCGCCAGCAAGCAGAGCCCGACGAACAGGAGCGAGCAGCTGATAGTCCGGTGCATCATGGCAGCTGGGCCGAATAGGCGTTGGTGGCTTCGGCAAACTCCTTTGCGGCAATCTCTCCCACGCGCGCCAAGAGAGCCGGGTCGTCGCTGTCGGCGAATATGTAGAACTTCCACAGGTCACGGTACGAACGCTTGAGGTCCGCCAGGCGCGGGATGCGATCGGCGTAGTGAGACAGTTCGTGCACTTCCTTTTCGCCTGGCCAGCGTACATGGGTGCGGGCCTCTTTCAGTTGCATACGCTTGGCGGGGCAATAGATGATCAAATCAACATTGCGACCGGTGGCGAAGCGAACGAGATCCGAGATGCGCTCTTCAGCGGCGTGGCGGGATGCTGCTCCGCCCTCGGCGAAGTATCCATCCACCAAACGCTGTTGCACGATCTCGTTCTTGTAGCGCGGAAATACGCAGGCGCGCTTGTACAAGCGGCGCGACCTAAAGCGTCGCACGAGGGTGTGCACGGAGTCTCGCACCTCGGGCGACGCGCTGCGCGTCGAGCGATCGAGCAAGTCGAGCACGGAAGCGTCAGTCTGGGTGTAGAAATCGCTCTCCTTGACCGCACCCACGGAAAGCGCCAACTCGACAGCTCGGGCAATCATGGCTCCGGATGCGACCTTCGCGTGGTGGTAGTAGACGCGCTCGGAGAAGTAGTAGCGCGCTTCGAGCATGCGCACCATCTCGCTCAGGATGTCCTCTCGCAAGAGTTCGTGCTTGGCCAAGTCGATGTACAGGTTGCCCGAGGCGCGATCGATCTTGAAGTAACTGGTAACCCGTGGATCGACCTGCAATTGCAAGCCGGTGAAGTAGGCATCCCGGGCAAGGTAATCGATGATGTCAGAGCAGATCGTGCCCGAGATGATCTGTGACCAATAGGGCGGAATCGGGCGGGTGCTGCCGTGCTGGCCGTGGGTCAGGATCGCGAGCACATCATCGGTCACGCCCAACTGGTCGAGGCGCTGGCCAATCTCGGTCTGAGCGCCAAACATCTCCCCGAAGCGATAGGCCGAGTCGTGGCGCTCGAAGATCCCATCTTGGTCTTCCAGGTTGTGCCCGAAGGGTATGTGGGTGATGTCATGCAGAAGGGCAGCGATGCGGATCACGCGAGCCTCTTCGTCGGTGATGCCAATCAGCCCGGCCGGATCGAGGCCGCAGGAGAGGTTGATGCGCTCGATCATCTGCGTCGTCACATGCAAGCTGCCGATCTGGTGATCGAAACGCGTGTGCATGGCGCCGGGATAGACGAGATAGGCAGTGCCGAGCTGCTTGATACCGCGCATGCGCTGCATCTCGCGGGTGTCGAGCAATGATATCTCCTCGTGGGTGAGATAGATGTCGCCGTGGACGGGATCGCGCAGGACGCTAAATTTTTTCTGAGCGGTCATGGAGAGAGAGCGCAAGGGTCAGGGCCCTGGCCCCGCAGGGTGTTGGGTTGTGCGAGGCCCATTCTAACGCGCGAGGAAGACCCCAGGGCAGGCGGACTGATAGAATGGTTCCGATGCTAGAGACCCTCGATATCCTGGCTCTCGAGCCGTGGTTCGGAGGCTCTCACCGCGCCTTCCTCGAGGCCTGGCAGGCGCGCTCACAACACAGTCTGGAATTCCGTGGCCTGCCCGACAAGCAGTGGAAGTGGCGCATGCGCGCCGGAGCCTGGGAGCTAGCCCGTGGACTCGATAGAGATCAGACGCCCGATCTTCTTTTCGCATCGGACTACCTCGATCTGCCCTCGTTCTTGGGTCACGCGCCGCCCCGCTTCGCCGAGTTGCCGCGTGTAGTCTATTTCCACGAGAACCAGCTGACCTATCCCCTGTCCCCCGGACGGCAAGAGCTGGAACGCGACTCCCATTACGGCTTCACAAACATCCAGAGCTGCCTCGTGGCCGATGGCCTGGTGTTCAACTCAGCCTTCCACCTGGAGGACTTCTCCCAGGCGGCCTTCGAGTTTCTGCGCCACCTGCCGCGGCCAAGCCCCAGGGCCGAACTCGAGCGAGCCCTCCAGCGTGCGCAGGTGATCGCTCCTGGAATCGAACTCGAAAATTTCGCCCTCGGCTCGGGTGCGCCGCCAGAAGCCCCCTTGCGGGTGCTCTATAACCATCGCTTTGAACACGACAAGGATCCCCTGTCGTTTCTGCGCGCCTTGATCGCCGTGCGCGAGGGCGGTGCGCGCTTCGAGTTGGTACTCCTGGGCGAGTCATTCAAGAGCCGGCCCGAAGGCTGCGCCGAGTGCCTTGAGACCCTTGAGCCCACGATCCTGCGGCGCGGCTTCGCGGCCTCGCGCAGCGAATACGTGCGCCTTCTCGAGAGCGCCGATGTTGTGGTCAGCACCGCCCGCCATGAGTTCTTTGGCATCAGCGTCCTGGAAGCCATGGCCGCGGGTGCCACGCCACTCCTGCCCGACCGCCTGAGCTATCCCGAACTCGTGGGGCCCGAAGCCTCGCATGAGGCTCTCTACGCCGACGAGGCCGATCTCTGCGCGCGGCTGAGGCGTCTCGCGGCCGCCCCAGAACTGGCCCGCCAACCCGCTCAGCGAGGTCGTTGGCGAATCCTGGCCTCCCGCTGGTCGGCCCGCGCGACGGCCTCTGAATTGGACCGCTTCTGTCTCGATATCAGCGAGCGCAAGAACAGTAGGATGGCCCCGTGAACATCGCCCATCGAATCCTCTTCAGGCACTCCGCCTGTTGCCTGCTCCTGGCCCTCTGTGCCTGTCGCGGAGATCGCGTTCACCGCGAAGTGGCCCATGATCCCTTCCTGGGGCCGCCCTCGCCCACAGCCATCGTTCCCGGCACTCGCGTCATGCTCGGGGAACTCGTGCCCGACTTCGTGCTCGCCGACATCGAAGGCCAGCCCGTACGCCTCGCGGACCTGCGCGGCAACCGCCTGGTGATCGAGTGGTTCAATCCAAGTTGCCCCTTCAGCAAGTACGCCCACGAGCACGGTCCTCTGCGCTCCCTGGCCCGCGATCTCGCCCGCAGCGGAGTGCTCTGGATCGCGATCAATTCGGGCGGCGACGAGAAGCTCGGCGGCGGCGCGATCCTTTCGCGAGCCGCAGCAAAGGAATGGCACCTGGAACACCCCCTGCTCCTCGACCCCAGCGGAGAAGTCGGGCGCATGTTCGACGCCACCACGACGCCAGAGGTCTTCCTGCTCGATGAAGCTGGTCGCCTAGTCTTCCTGGGCGGCTTGGACAACGCGCCCTTCGGCAAGGTGCGCGGCGGCGGCGAGCCGGTCAACTACCTGCTCGCCGCGCTCGACGACCTGGCTGCTGGGCGCTCGGTAGCCACACCCTCACGCCAGTCGTACGGGTGCCGCGTCAAGTATGCACAACCGATTCTGCAGCATTGAGGATTCAAGAACACCCGCGATCCTTGAAATCGGTATCCTGTTCGGTCGCCGTGACGCCTACTCCCCGTGAGGCCTTCTCCCAGCAATAGATACCCCCAACAAACCATGAAAACCGCACTCCTCGGCAGCTTCGCCGCTCTATCCCTCGCTCTCGTACTGCAAGCCGCACCCTCCCTGATCCAGAAGGGTGGCCCGCAAAAGGGCGCCCCGAGCAAGGGTGCTGCCGTCCCTGCCGAGCCCAGCGGCGTCACCGATGCCGCGTCCGTGATCGCAGCACAACTGCCCTCCTACCCGGGCAACTTCTGCCTGGTTCACGGCGGCCTCTTTACCGCAGAGCGGCCCGTCCAGAACCTGGTTCTCAACGGCCAGCTCTATCGCGTGTGCAGCGATAAGTGCGCGTCGAAGATCCAAATCGAAGCCGCGCCGCACTACCTGCGCCTGCGCAAGCTTTGTATCGCAGCCCAGAAGCCCCTTTGGCCCCTGCAGGCCTGCCCGGTGAGCGGCGATCCCTACGGCGGCGAGATGGGCCGGGCGGTGGATTTTGTCGTGGGGACGCGCTATGTGAAGCTCTGCTGCAAAGGCTGTACGCGCAACATCAGGCGCGATCCCGTGCAGTTCTTCGCGGCCCTTGACGACATGCTACTGCCCGCATTGCGCAAGACCTATCCCTCCAAGGTATGCCCCATCAGCTCTGAGGAGTTGGGCGGCATGGGCGACCCGGTGGAGTTCATGTACGGCCACCGACTTGTGCGTCTGTGCTGCAAGATGTGCAAGAAAGGCTTCGACGAGAATCCTCTCGAGCACATGCGGACCCTCTACCCCCGCAAGAAAGGCACCAAGCCGGCGGCAAAGAAGCCAGAAGAGAAGGCCCCCAAGAAATAACCCACTGGCCAACTGAGGCGCATGCGACTTCTGATCCTCTCTGGATGTCTCGCATTCATCGCGGCCTGCATCCCCGTTCCGGCGGCGGTTCCCGGACCGCGGTCCGTCTTACTGGTGACCATCGACACCACCCGCGCTGACCACATCGGTTGCTACGGCTACGAATGGGCGAAGACGCCGGTGATCGACTCGCTCAGCGCAGAGGGAGTGCGCTTCGCCTGGACCTTCAGCGTGGCGCCGGTCACTTTTCCCGCCCATGTCAGCCTGTTGACGGGGACCATCCCCCCCTACCACGGCGTGCGCGACAACGGCACCCACCGGGCCGTGCCCGAGCTCCTGTCCCTGGCGGAAGTCTTGGCCGCGAAGGGTTTTCAGACAGCAGCCTTCACCGCGGCCTTCGTGCTCGACGCACAATTTGGTCTCGATCAAGGCTTTGATGTCTACGAAGGCACGCGCCACAAGACCATCAGCGCCGCCGGTATGGTGGAAGAGCGCAGCGCCCTGGAGGTCAATCGTTCGGCCCGGCGCTGGCTTGATGGGCTGGCTGCCGAGCAGCCGTTTTTTCTGTGGGTGCACTATTTCGAGCCCCACCAGCCCTATCCGGCGGCTGACGCTCTGCCCATGCGTTTCCGCCAGAGGCCCTACGACGGCGAAATCCACGCCGCCGACACGGCCCTCGGCCAGCTCCTCGCGCACCTCGGAAACATTGGCCGCCGAGAGGAAACCCTGGTTGTCGTGACTTCCGATCACGGCGAGAGCCTGGGCGAGCACGGCGAAGCCTCCCATTCCTACTTCGCCTACCAGGGCACCTTGCATGTGCCCTTGATCATGGCCCACGGCAGTCTGCCCAGGGGTTACACGGTGGAACAGAAAACCAGCCTGATCGATGTCTTCCCCACCGTGCTCGAGCTGTTGCATTTGCCAGCCCCCGTAGGGCCTCCTCCGGGTCGCTCGCTCGCGGTCCTCTTCGATGGTCGCGGAGCTCCGGATGTGCCCACCTACTTCGAGAGCTTGAGCCCCTTCTTGAATTACGGCTGGGCGCCGATCCAGGGAGTGGCTCTGGGAGATCACAAGCTGATCGCAGTTCCCCGCGCCGAGCTCTACGACTGGCGCCACGACGCGGCAGAGTCAGACAACCTGTTCGCAAGTGAACCGGCGCTCGCGGCCCGGCTTCACCACGAACTGGAGCAACTACTCTCCGCCAATCAAGCGCCCAAGCGAGAGCACTCCTCCGAGCGCAGCTTGACCTCAGCCGACCGCGCCGCCCTGGCTCGCCTGGGCTACATCGGTACGGCCTCCGCGAGAGCAGCGGAGGCTACCCTCGAAGACCCCAAGGACGGGATCGCACGCGTTCACCAGGAGGAGCGCATCCGAGAACTGATTCTCGCAGGGAACCTTGACGAAGGTGCGCGGCAACTGAAGGCGCTGCTGGATGCCGATCCCGAGAACGCCATCTTCAACGCGCACTACGGCTACCTCCTTCTCTTGCGCCAAGAGCCCGCCGCGGGCATCCCCTACCTCAAGAAGAGCCTCGACCTCGGATTTCGCACGGCAGACAACTACAGCAACCTGGGACTCTGCTACCTCTTCTCGGGCGACGCGCCGCGAGCCAGGCAGCCTTTTCTGAACGCACTTATGGTCGATGGCAAGCACCTCGCCTCGCACTACTGGTTGGCCAAAGCGCAAGCTGCCCTGGGCCAACGCCAGTCGGCTCTGGCGCACCTCGATGAGTTCCTGGCGTTGTGGCACGGCGACAGTGACCCCATGGTGACCGAAGCGCGGGCGCTACAAAAGCAACTCAAGCAGCGCTGAAATCAGTCACGACGACCAGGGCGTCATAGGCGGGACATAGCGAGCAGATCTTCAGGGGCGAGCGCGGCAATTCGTGGATCTACAACAAGACCAACATGCGCAAGACGCATGTTGGTCAGGGCAAAAACCCAGCAGACGCCAGTGACAATGGCGTAGTGCCGGTAGCGCCTGAATTAGATGCGTTGGCACGACCCCAGCGACTCTCAGGCCCGGGCTTTGGCACGCAGAGCGTTCAGGACCATCTCGCCCACCGCATCGGTGGGGTGAGTGCCGGTTCCGACGCCCTTCAGCTCGCCGCTCTTGAACAGTTCGCGGATGGCGTTCTCGATGGCCTGGGCCGCCGTCTTCTCGCCCACGAAGTCACACAGCATGGAAGTCGCCATGATGGCCGCCACAGGCGAAGCCACATTCTTGCCGGCGTGCTTTGGCGCGGATCCGTGGATCGGCTCGAACAAGCTGACACGACCGGGATGGATGTTGCCCGATGCGGCGATGCCCATACCGCCTTGGACCATGGCTCCGAGGTCGGTGATGATGTCGCCGAAGAGGTTGGGCGTGACCGCCACATCGAACCACTCGGGGTTCTTGACCATCCACATGCAGGCGGCGTCAATGTAGGCGTGCTCGGTCTTGATGTCCGGGTACTCCACGGCGACCTCGGCGAAGGTGCGTGTCCAAATGTCCTGGGCCCTGATGGCGTTGGCCTTGTCGATCAGGGTCACCGTCTTGGTCTTGTTGCGCTCGCGGGCAAGCTCGAAGGCGTAGCGGATCACGCGCTCTGTGCCGGCGCGAGTGTAGACCATGGTCTGGGTGGCGACCTCGAGGGGATCGCCCTTGTGAGCGAAGCCGTGCATGCCGGTGTAGGCATCCTCGGTGTTCTCGCGCACGATGATCATGTCCACATCGGCCGGCCCCTTGCCCTTAAGCGGGCACAGCTTCTCGTCGTAGAGCTGGATCGGGCGCAAGTTGGCGTACAGGTCGAGCTCAAAACGCATCTTGGCGATGATGCCGTACTCGATCAGACCCACGGGCAGGCGCGGATCGCCAATGGCGCCGAGAAAGATGGCGTCGTGGCCCTTGACCTCCTCGAAGGCGGGCTCGGGGAAGATCTCCTTGGTGGCGAGGTAGTGCTCGCTACCGTAGGGGTAAACCGTGCGCTTGACGGAGAATCCGTACATCTCTGCCACGAGGTCGAGGACCCCCATGGCCTCGTGTGTCACTTCCGGTCCGATGCCGTCGCCTGCGATCTCTGCGATGTTGTATTGCTTCATCTGGTCTGGTCTTGCTTGTGGCTTTTCTTGAGGGTATCGCTCGCTCAAGCGTGCTGAGGAATACTCACGGGAAACATTCCCGGTTGGTAGCTAGTGATGCGTCCAGCGATGGCGCTGGCTGCGACGGTGAGCGGCGAGGCCAGGTAGAGTTGGCCGGGGCCGCTGCGACCCTGAAAGTTACGGTTGATGGCGCTTACGGTGACTTGGGATGACTCTTCGCTGACACCGGGACCACAGCCGATGCAGGCGCCACAGCCGGGTAGGATGACGCGCACGCCAAGCTCCCCGAACAGGTCGAGATAGCCCTCTGAGCGGGCGTACTCCTGAACACTCTCGCTGCCGAATTGAATGAACAGCGTCACACCCGGCGCAATGCCCTGGCCTGCGTCGCGGGCTTCGCTCAAGACCTTGGCGTAGAAGTCGATGTCCTCGTGCTTGCCCGCGGTGCAGGAACCGCCATAGGCGATGTCGATGACAACACTCTCGAGTTCGGTTATGGGCTTGCCGTAGGTGGGGTCGCCGGGAGTAGCCGCCATGGGCTGAATCGTCGTCAGGTCTATGGTGTGCACGCCACCGGCGTACTCGGCGCCCTCGTCGGCCTGCACGATTCGTGCGCGCAGGGCGTCGGCATCGGCATCCGGGCGCTGGGCCATGATCCACTCGATGGTCTTCTCGTCGCCTTCACAGATACCTGACCTGGCCGAGCATTCGGTGGCCATGTTGGTCAAGGTGGCACGCTCGTCCACGGAAATTGAGGCCAGCGCGGGTCCGCCGAACTCCATCACACGGTCGAGGGTGTCCTCGCTTACGGCAAAGGTCGAGAGGATGTACAGGATCAAATCCTTGGCGGCGACACCGGGGCCCAACTCGCCGTGCAATTCAAAGCGAATGGACTCGGGCACCTTGACCGCTGTGAAGCCGGCGAAGATCAGCCCTGCGTACTCGGTGGCGCCCACGCCCCAGGCGAGGGCATTGTGTCCGCCGCCCATACAGGTGTGCGAATCGGTAGCCTGAATGAAATCACCGGGGTCAATGAATTGCTCGCGGGCAACCTGGTGACAGATGCCCGGGGACTCGCCGTCATGGGCCGAGTAGTCCCGCACGCCAGTGTGAGCCTGGAACTCGTTCTGCATATCACGCAGAACCTGAATTTCGTCCGAGAGGGGCTGCAAGCGAGGGACATCGTCGGCGAAGAGCAGGTGGTCCTCGAAGACAGCAAACTTGATGGGGTTCTGGACCTGGTAGTCGCGGCCGTGCTGCTCCTCGAGGAAGTGATGCACCTGAGCTGTGGTGAACTCGTGGCTGTAGCCCCCATCGACATTGACAAGGCAAGGATCACCGGGCTTGAGATAGCCCTCGGCGCCACTCTTGAGGTGTCGGGCCAGGATCTTCTCGGCCATGGTCATGGGGCGGCGCTCGGTGGCCGGGTCAGCCACTGTGATGGCTCCGCTCTCGAACTTCTCGGCGAAGTGGAACAGCCCGCCAGCCTCGAGGATGGCGCCTGAGACCGCATCGTACTTGGCGGTGAACTCCTCAAGGGGCAACTCCTCGCCAGCCATCAAACGCTCGAGTTGGGCGTGGTCGCCCATCAGTTGGCCTAGGTTGAGATTGTTTGCGAGGTGGATCGGCGCAAACGAGGATGCGATCACGAGGTGAATCCCGGACCACTTCTCGCATTGGGGTGCGGTCTCACGGGAAGAACCGGTGCCCTTGCGGTGGCCGGAGACGATCACCTCGAAGTTGCCATCCATCAAGGCTCGCGTGCCGAAGACGCGCTGGCCTTCGGAGTC
Source organism: Planctomycetota bacterium (assembly GCA_012959785.1). Lineage (GTDB taxonomy): Bacteria > Planctomycetota > UBA1135 > UBA1135 > DUCM01. Next base: position 27,431 of record DUCM01000002.1, read on the forward strand.
GAGCAGCCCGGCGTAGGCGTCGAGGGCGATGTCGGCGGGCTTGTGGCGAAAGCACACCCAGGCTGGCGTCATGGTGTCAGTGTTGATGTCGTCGAGCAACTCCTCGGGAGTGACCTCACTTGCGGCGAGGTCCAACTCGCCGCGCAACTGCTCGCCGATGCGACCGAGATCGCGAGTCAAGAACAGCACGCGCTTGTCCTGGGAGAGGCGCACGACGCGCCGACCGTCGCTGGTGGTGTGGATCAGGGGATTCATTCGTCTGGGTCGCTGGAGACTCTGGGCTGGGTCGTGTCTGCACCCCCGGGCGATCCCGGTTGCCATCAAGCGCTCGGTGCTCTCGCTCAGGCCTCGGGATTCTTGATCAGCATGGCGATCCCTTGGCCGCCTCCGATGCAAGCCGAAGCCACGCCGTAACGTTTCCCCGTGCGTCGCAATTGAACCATGAGGGTCAGCACCAACCGCGTTCCGGTAGCGCCCAAGGGATGGCCCAGAGAGATCGCCCCGCCATTCACATTGCAGCGGTCGCGATCTAGTTCGAGGTCTTTTTCCACGCCCAGATATTGGGCGGCGAAGGCCTCGTTGATCTCAAAAAAGTCCACATCGGCCTTGGCTACCTTGGCGCGCTCGAGACACTGCCGGATGGCGGGCACCGGGCCGATGCCCATTTCGGTGGGATCCACTCCGCAGTAGGCCCAGCTCTCTATCGTGGCCCAGATGTTGAGCTTGTCGGCCTTGGCCCGCTCTTCGGTGGTGAGCATGACCGCCGCAGCGCCGTCCACGATGCCGCTGGCGTTGCCCGCAGTGACCGTGCCGTCCTTGCCGAAGGCCGCGCGCAACTTGCCTAAGCCTTCGACCGTGGTCTCGGGGCGAATATGGTCGTCGGTGTCGATGATCTTGTCACCGCGGCGCGAAGAGATCACGAAGGGCGCGATCTCCTCGGCAAATCGCCCCTCGCTCACCGCCGCTGCACCGAGTTGGTGGCTGCGGAAGGCGTAGGCGTCCTGTTCCTCACGGCTAATTTCACGGGCGCGGGCCACCTTCTCGGCGGTCTGGGCCATAAACATGTCAGCGAGGGGGTCTTTCAACGAGGCGAAGAGCATGTCCTGCAATTCGGGCTGCACACCAAACCGGAAGCCCTCGCGGCCGCCGTAGAGCGAGTGCGGCGCCTGGCTCATGTTTTCCATGCCTCCGGCGAGCACGGTATGGGCTTCGCCGAGCTGCATCATCTGCGCGCCACTCACCAGGGCTTGAATGCCAGAGCCGCACAGGCGGTTGACGGTCAATGCACCGGCGCTCTCGGGCGCGCCGGCCTTCAGGCCCACATGTCGCGCGCCGTAAATGGCATCGGTGGATGTTTGCATGGCATTGCCCACAACCACATGACCGATGGAGTCTGGATCAACGCCGGAGCGCTCGATGGCCGCCTTGCCTGCGTGGGCTGCGAGGTCGATGGCCGAAATGGCTTTCAACTGGCCGAATCCGGGCGTACCCGAGTACTCACACATGGGGGTCCGGGCCCCGCCAACGATTGCGATTTTTGTTGCGCTCATTTTTTTTTCTGTCGATCGTTCTTTCCAGGGGACCGTTTCTTTCAGGAAACCACTTTTGTACAGGAAACCACGGCTACTACTTGCCCGTGAATTGGGGGGCGCGCTTTTCGAGGAAGGCCGTCATGCCTTCGCGCATGTCGTCGGTGGTCGAGGCCAAGCCGAACATATCGGACTCGATGATCTCGCCTTCTTGCTGGGTCATATTGAGGCCGCGATTGATGGCCTCCATGCCCAAGCGCAAGGCTACGGGCCCTCGCGAGAGCATGGTCTCGGCGAGCTTCATGGTGCCCTCTTCGAGTTCATCGTCCTCGAAGATGCGGTTGAGGATGCCCACACGGTGAGCTTCGGCAGCGCCATACATGTCGCCGGTCAAAACCCACTCGCGGGCCACACCGGGCCCGGCGATGCGGCCCAGGCGCTGAGTGCCGCCGTAGCCGGGAATGATACCCAGGCTCACTTCGGGCAGCCCCAGGCGCGCCTTGACACTAGCGGTGCGCAAGGTGCAAGCGAGGGCCAACTCAAGACCGCCACCGAGAGCGAAGCCCGCGATCATGGCGATCGAGGGCTTGCCCATCTTTTCCAAACGAGCAAAGACCTGCTGACCAAAGAAGGCCACATCCTTGGCCTGCATGGCCTCCATTTTGGCCAACTCCTTGATGTCGGCACCGGCCACGAAAGCCCTGTCGCCAGCCCCGGTAACGATCAACACGCGCACGCGGTCATCGTCGCGCAGAGCATCAAAGGCATGGGCCAGCTCCTCTAGCGTTTGCCGGTTGAGGGCGTTCATCAACTTGGGGCGATTGACGGTCACGCGCGCGATGGCACCGCTGACCTCGGAAATGATGTTCTCGTAGCTCATATCGCGTGCAGCCTCTAGCCGCGGGCAACCGTGATCTTGGTGATCTTGACGGGTTCGACCGGGCTCGAGCCTTCGCCGCCAGACTTGCAGACTCCAGCGGCGATGGTGTCGAGGGCATCATCTCCGGTCAGCATGCGACCAAAAGCCGTGTACTGGTTGTCGAGGAAAGCCGCTTTGCCGTGGCAGACAAAGAACTGGCTGCCAGCCGAGTTGGGATCGGAGGAGCGAGCCATGGAGAGCACGCCGCGCACATGGGGAGTATCGTTGAACTCGGCGTCGATGTTGTAGCCCGGACCACCCATGCCGGTGCCGTCGGGGCAACCGCCTTGGATCATGAAGTTCGGGATCACGCGGTGAAACATCGTGCCGTCATAAAAGCCCTTCTCGGCCAAGTCGATGAAGTTCTTCACATGGCCCGGAGCCTTGTCGTGCAGAAACTCGATGGAGATATCACCGGCTTCGGTGTGGATCGTGGCGGTGGCGTTCTCGTAGTCAGACATAGAAAATGGTCTCGGTTCGGGATGTGAGCCATGCGGCTCGGTCATGGAGTGGGAGTCAGTCGGCGAGGATTACCGTCGCCTTCTTGATGACTTGTTTCTCGTTGGGCTTGTCGTTGCGCCCGCGAGGCGTGCTGACGATGGCGTCCACCACATCGAGACCTGTGTGGACCCGCCCGAAGACACTGTAGCTGCCGTCGAGGTGGGGCGATGTGCCGTGCATCACGAAGAACTGGCATGAAGCCGAGTCAGGGCTCGTTGAGCGGGCCATGGAGAGCACGCCGCGCACATGCTTGTACTTGTCTTCCCTGGTGAACTCAGCCTTCAATTTGCGCGGCCCGTCGCCGCTACCGGTGCCCGTGGGGTCGCCGCCCTGAATCATGAAGTTCGGGATCACGCGGTGAAAGGTCAGGCCATCGTAGAAGCCCGTGTAGCACAGGTCGAGGTAGTTGCGCACATGGCCGGGAGCGGTCTCCGGCCAGAACTCAGCGATCATGTCGCCGCGGTTGGTGGAGAGCACGACCTGGTACTTGCCCAGGTCCTCTACGGCCATCTCCATGAAGTTGAGCCCCTCGGGTGCGGCTTTGACGGTTTGCACTTCGAGGGCTTGCGTCGCGGAGTAGGTCTCGTCGTAGGCCAACTTGAAGTCTCCACCCCGGTAGCCCTTCGAGGCCATAATGGCAGGGCCGAGGTCAAAGGTAAGGGTCAGATTGGCGCCGGGGCCCAGGGGGATGGTCGCGTTTCCAGAGCGTTTCGAAACGGGCTTGCCGTCAAGGGTAAAGGCCGCCGGTGTGAGCGCCCAGGCGGGCAGGCTCGCACCGTCTTCGGGGGCCGTGAAGGCAACGCTCACTTCGAAGGCCGAACCTTCGAAGAAGCGTGTGGGAGCCTCCCAGGAAACGGTCGGGGTGCCTGCGAGGGCGGTCATTGAAAGCAAAAGGGTGGTCAACATGAATGGTCTTGGTACTTGGGTTAGCTCTTTTTGTCTCCGTCCCACTTGTAGAACCCTTCGCCAGTCTTGCGACCGAGCTTGCCCTCTGCAACCAATTGCTCGAGTAGGGCGGGAACTTCAAAAGCGGGTTCTGTCGGGTAGCGGTCCTTCCATCCCCGGAGAATGGCCAGGGTGGTGTCGAGACCGACATAGTCAGTTAGGGTCAGCGGGCCCATGGGGTGTCCGCAGCCGAGTTGCATGGCGGTGTCGATGTCTTCCTTGCTGGCGTCGCCGCGCTCGAGCATGTTGAGCGCCTGCACCATGTAAGGCACCAAGAGTCTGTTCACCACAAAGCCGGGGGTGTCCTTACAGGATACCGGGCTCTTGCCGCAAGCCTCGCCAAAGGCCCGCGCGCTGGCAAAAACATCCTCGTCGGTGTCGGCGGTTCGCACCACCTCGACCAAACGCATGAGCTGCACGGGGTTAAAGAAGTGCAAGCCCACAAAGCGCTGCTTGCGCCCCGAGGCCTCGGCCATTTCCGCGATCGGAAAGGACGAGGTATTCGAAGCGAAAATCGTCTTGTCCTCGCAAATTCCGCCCAACTCGGCGAAGAGTGCCTTTTTCACATCGAGGTCTTCGACGATGGCCTCGATAACCAGGTCGCAGTCGGCGAGGTCGTTCTTGTCGAGGGATCCGGTGATGGAAGCGAGGGTTTTCGCAACCATGGCCTCACCCTCTTCCGCGCTCTTCTTGCCCTTCTCCACCAGCTTGCTGGCGAGTTTCTTAACGCTCTTGTCGATGCGCGCCAGGCCCTTGTCAAGGAAGGCCTGTTCGGTTTCGACCGCGATGACTTCACAGCCGCCCTGGGCAGCGATTTGTACGATGCCGTGACCCATCAGGCCGCAGCCGATCACGCCGACTTTTTTGATTTGCATGGGTTGTTTGTGTTGCCTGAGGCATTGCCCAGGGGCATTGCCTGAGGTGGTTGTTGAGGGGTATTGCCTTGAAGAACAGGTTCGAGGCCCGCGCCGCATCCGGCGGGATCCTCCAGGAATTTACTATTGAACGGGCTAGCGGGTGAACTCCGCGGCCAGGCCCATACCGCCCGAGATGCACAGGCTGGCGAGGCCGGTCTTGGCCCCGCGTTCAGCCATGGCATGCAACAGGGTGACCACGATTCGCGCGCCTGTAGCCCCAATGGGATGACCGAGGGCGATGGCGCCGCCGTTCACATTGAGTTTCGCAGAGGAAAAATCGAGCTCGCGCTGGCAAGCGATGACCTGGGCTGCAAAGGCTTCGTTGACCTCGATCAAATCGTAGTCCTGCACGCCGCGACCGGTGAGGTCGCTGAGGGCCCTGCAAGCGGGCACGGGGCCCAGCCCCATGAGGGTTGGATCGACGCCGCTCTGGGCCATGGGGCCCACTCGCGCCAGGACATCGAGACCCAATTTCTCGGCCTTGGCGGCGCTCAGCACCAACATCGCCGCGGCGCCGTCGGTGATGCCCGAACTGTTGCCGGGAGTGACCGTGCCATTTTCCGGCGCGAAGACTGCCGGCAACTTGCCCAGCTTTTCGACGGTTGTGCCGGGGCGAATGTGCTCATCACTTTCGACCACCGTCACGGCGCCCTTACGCCCGGGGACCTCAACCGGCGCTATCTCGGCGGCGAAGCGGCCAGCCTCGACTGCGGCGGCGGCCTTGGCTTGGCTGAGAAAAGCGAACTGGTCCTGCTCGTCGCGGCTGATCTCATACTGGCTGGCCAGCTTCTCGGCGGTGGCGCCCATGACCATCTCGGCCAGGGGGCAGTCAAAGCCGTCTTTGTACATGGAGTCGACCACCTTGGCATGTCCGAGGCGGTACCCCTGGCGCATCTTGGGCAGGAAGAAGGGCAAGCCGCTCATGCTCTCCATGCCACCGGCGAGCACCACCTCGGCGCGGCCGAGGCGAATGGCATCGGCGGCGAGTTGGATGGTCTTGAGCCCCGACCCGCAGGCCATGTTGATCGTGGTGGCGCAGGTGGTCTCGGGCACTCCGCTCCTAAAAGCCACCTGGCGCGCCGCGTTGGGTCCTCCGCCCGCCTGGCGTCCGTTGCCGAGAAAGACCTCGTCCACTTCGCGCGGGTCGAGGCCTGTGCGCTTGAACAAGCTCGTCACCACGCTCACGCCCAGGTCGACGGCGCTGAGTTTGGCGAAGCCCCCGAGGTACTTGCCGATGGGGGTTCGCAGCGCTTGGCAGATGACGACATCCTGAGCGCTTTGGGACGGGGATTGCATGGAATCGGGACGGGTTCCGGACGAAATACAGGGGGCAGGTCGAAGTGCTGCAAGCGGGCGCGAGAAGTCAGCACCCGGACTTTCGAGGCAACTAGAATACGGCCCCAGACTCCCAAGTTCAAGGCTTGCGGAGGCCCAGGGGGCCTAACATCAACCTAACAGAAGCGAGGCCCGCCGAAGGACCTTGGAGAGGGTAAGATGTGGCCCTGCGGCAAGCTCCGGCGACGAGGAGCTTCCGATTTCTATGCAACCACCGGCCAATCAGGACTCCAAGACGCCCACGGGCATGATTCAGCCCGCCCAGCCCCCTGCTGGACGCCCGTTGCGCAGGCGCTTGGGCGCTTGCAGCGGCCACGCCGCCAGCCCGCGGCTCGAAGCCGCGGCGGCTCTGATCGGAGACGAATCGCAGGCGGTGCGCCGCGCCCTGAGCGACGAGTTCGGCCAAGCCGGCAGCGACGGAGAGCGACTCCTGCGGCGCGCCTCACGGTCGAACGATGCTCGCATCCGTAGTCATGCCCGAGCCCTGCTCGACGGCCGTGTTTGGAATGCTGGCCGACTGCGCTTCTTGCGCTACGCGATGCGTTCGAAGATCAACCTGGAAGCCGGGCTCTGGAGGCTGAGTTCGCTGGAACGACCAGGATTTGATGCACGCCCCTATCGCAAGGCTCTGGACGCCATGGCGCGGGAAATCGTCAAGCGCTCCGCGCACCTCGCGGACCCTCTCGAGCGGGGCAAGGTACTGGTGGATTACCTCGGTCTGGAACTCGGCTACAGCGGCGACATGGAGTCCTACTCGAGCCCGGACAATGTCTACCTACACCGCGTGATCGAGCGCAAGTTGGGCCTGCCCCTCTCGCTCTCTGCCCTGTACTCCTTCGTGGCCCGCCGCGCCGGACTTCGAACGGGGATCGTGCCCCTGCCAGGCCATGTGATGCTGCGGCTCTACGGCCTGCGCGAAAACCTGATCATCGACCCCTTCCATGGCGGCGAGACACGCACCCAGGAGAGCCTGCGGGCCTATCTCGCCGAGCACGGTTTGCGCTTCAAGCCCCTCTGGTTTCGTTCGGCCCCCGATGGCGACCTGTTGCGCCGCCAGGTAGCCAACCTGAAGAACGCTCTCTACTGCACGGGCCAAAGCACCCGGGCCAGGCGCCTGGACACGGTCCTCGACATGGCCGGCGGGCGCTAAGATCCTCGTCAGATTCCTCCGCTGACGCTATTCTTTGGGGGTGAACGCACCTGACCATTGGCCTCCCGGCGCCGCCCATAACGGCCCCCGCCGAGCACCGCTATTTCCCCTGCCCAAGATCTTTCTCTACCCAGGGGTGGTGCTACCGCTGCACATTTTTGAGCCGCGCTATCGAGAGCTGGTGGAGGACCTGCTCGACCGCCCCGGCTGGATGGTCATCTCCCCCATCAAAGCCGGTTTTGAAGACCAGGCTGATGGCGAGCCGCCGGTCTATCCCGTGGCCGGCGTGGGCGAAATAGTCAAGCATGCCAAGCTTCCCGACGGCCGTTTCCTGATCACTCTGGTGGGCCTGGCGCGGGTGCGCATCAAGGAGGTCACCTCGGAAGCGGCCTACCGAGAAGTGGAGTTCGAGCCCCTGGAGGAAATCCTGCCCAGCGCCAATGAAGGCCGTCGCCTGGCAACCGAATTGCGCCAGGCCATCCTCGAGCGCAGCCCCGAGTTTCTCAACCTACCCTCCAACCTGCCCCTCACTTCGCTCTCCGATCTATTGCTCCAGAACCTCGACCTGCCCGTGGACAGCATGAGCCGCGCCTTCTCCGAGCCCGCCGTGGCCTGGCGCGCCGAGTTTGCCCTGAACGAGCACCGCGCGCGTTCCCCGGGGCACTAGTCTATTCCGCGATCGTGGCGATGACCGGCGCGTGGTCGCTGGGCTTCTCGCCGCCGCGCGCTTCGATGTCCACGACCACGCTGCTGCAAGCCGCGAGGGCTTCGTCGGACATCAAGAAGTGATCGATGCGCAAGCCCGCGCCACGGGCAAAGCCACGGCTGCGAAAATCCCACCAGGTGTACTTGCCCGCCTCGGAGTCGAACTTGCGAAAGGCATCGCTGAGGCCCAGGCCCATGATCTCTGCCAGGGCATCGCGTTCGGGTTCCGAGCACAGGACCTTGCCGCGCCAGGCCTCGGGGTCGTGGATATCGCGGTCGTCAAAAGTGATGTTGAAGTCCCCTGTGATCACCAGTTTTTGAGCCAGGCGCCCGGCCTGGGATGGGTAGCTCTCGTCGATGAACTCCTTGAGTCGCGCCAGCCAATCGAGCTTGAACTCATACTTGGGACTGCCCACCTCCTGGCCGTTGACCACATAGAGGTTGAGGACCATCACGGACCCCACGCTAACGCCGATGACCCGTGCCTCGGAGCCCTCGGCCTCGCCGGGAAAACCCCGCAGCACATCACACATGGGGCTGCGAGAGAGCACCGCGACCCCGTTGTAGGTCTTCTGACCGTGGATCTCGACGCTGTAGCCCAGCTCCTCGATGGCCTCGCGGGGGAATTGCGCCTGCACGCACTTGATCTCCTGCAGGCAGACCACATCGGGCTTTCGGCGCTCGAGCCATTCGAGCACCCGCGGCAGCCGGGCTCGGATGGAATTCACATTCCAGGTGGCGATCTGCATGGATCTGAACAAAGGAAGGAAAGGGGATGGGTCGCTGGCGCGTCTCGCAGGATAGACTGGTCCGCCCTGAAATCTGGAGAACACTTGGCACAATACCAACAAAGACGAGGCGGCGGACGCCCCCGCCGCGGAGCGCCGACCCGGCGCCCCAAGCCCAACCTACCCCCCATCGAGCCCTTGCACCCGACGGAGAACCCGCCGGAGATCGAGTGCTTTCGCGAACTGCCCCTCGACGAGCTCGTGCAGGCCACCATCGCTCGGATGGGTATCGTCAAGCCTACGCCCATCCAGGCCCTGGCCATCGAGCCTGTGCTGAAGGGCCGCGACATCATCGCCAAGGCGGAAACCGGCACCGGCAAGACCCTGGCCTTCGGCGCGCCCATGATGTCGATGATCGACGCCCAGCGCGCCAGCGTGCTGGGCCTGGTCTTGACCCCGACCCGCGAACTCGCCGAACAAGTCGCCAAAGTGCTCGAGCAACTCGGTGAACCGCGTGGCCTCAAGGTCGCCCTGATCGTGGGCGGCGAACCGGCCGGGCCCCAGGTCGCAGCCTTGCAAGCCGGCGCGCAAGTCGTAGTGGGCACACCGGGTCGCGTGATCGACCTTTACGAGCAGAAGTTTTTGTCGTTCCCCTGGACCGAGTTCGTGGTTCTCGACGAGGCGGACGAAATGCTCGAGATCGGCTTCATCGACGATGTGAAGAAGATTCTGCGCTTCACGCCGGACGAGCGGCAGACGCTGCTGTTTTCGGCGACCTTCCCCGACGCCCTGTTGCGCCTGGCGCGTGATTACACCAACAACCCCAAGGAGGTGGCCACGGCCAGCGGCGTCAAGACTGTGGACACAATCAAGCAGTCCTACTTTCAGGTGGACGATACGGATCGCCCCCTGGCACTCATTCGCATGATCGAGCAGGCCGGCGATGACGACTGTTTCCTGGTCTTCTGCGAACGCCGCACGGAAGTCGAGCGCTTGCTACGACGCCTGGAGCGCCTGCCCTATTCGATCAAGGCCCTGCACGGCGGCTACGACCAATCCTCGCGCTTCCGGGTCATGTCGGCCTTCCGCGAAGGCGATGTCAAAGCCCTGATAGCCACCGATGTGGCCTCGCGCGGCCTTGATGTGAACCATGTGACCCATGTGGTGAACTACAGCGTTCCGCGCTCGGTCACCGATTACACCCACCGCATCGGCCGCACTGGCCGTGCCGGACGCGAAGGCAACGCCATCACCCTGGTTAGCCCCGAACAGGCGCGACGCTGGAAGGGCGTCCTGAGCGATGCTACCTGGACAATCGAGCGTTGCGAGGCGCCCGAGCGCGGACCGCGACAAGCAGAGCGCCGTCCGCGGGATCGTGGACGCGTCGAGAGTGGCCGCCGTGAAGAACGCGGCGCTGGACGCGACGAGCGCGGTAGCCGTGGGCGCCACGAGGAGCGTGCAGGCAGTCGAAGAGAAGAACGACGACCGCTGCGCCGCGAAGAGAGCCAGAGAACGGAACGCCCGGCGAGTAGCGCCGGCGGTGACGACCCCGTCTCCCTGCCGACCAACCGGGAACACCGCCAACGCTCGGCTGATGATCCGCCCCGCCGAGCGCGTTCGCGAGGTGAATTGAGCCCCGAACGCCGCGAAGAGGAGCACATTCTGCACCACGAGAATGATGCTCGGCCCCGACGCGATCGCACGACCAGTGAAGAGCGCGGCCGCCGCGAAGGGCGCCCGCGAAACGAGCAGCGCTCTTCGGGCGAAGAACGCCCCCAACGGGCCCAGAGCACGCGCGAAGCGCGTGCCCAGGAGCGCGATCAAGTTCGGAGCCACCCTGAGCCGCGCGAGAGCGAGGAGCGCCGCGAGCCCCAGCCCAAACCGCAGCCCACACGCTCGCAAGAAGCTTCCTCCGAGCCCAAGAACGCCCCCGAGTCGGGTTCCTCCGGTTCAGGCGGAGGATTCGGAGTTGGCCTCTGAGGGAAGAAATCGCCCATGAGCCCGTCGCCCAGCCAGAGCTTCACAGTGACATTCCTGCCCGCAGGCCGCGCGGTCCAGGTTGACCCCGCTGAGCTGCCCTTTGGGCGCGATGGTAAACCGGGCTCGATTCTCGACATTGCCCTTGGGCATGCTGTGGATATAGACCACGCCTGCGGCGGCGTCTGCGCCTGCTCCACCTGTCATGTGATCGTGCGCGAGGGTCTCGAGGCCTGCTCCGTCGCCGACGAGAGTGAAGAGGACATGCTCGACAATGCGCCGGGCCTGACGCCCGAATCACGCCTGGCCTGCCAGACGGTGCCCGACGGAAGCCGCGACATCGTGGTTGAGATCCCTAACTGGAATCGCAACTACGCCAAGGAATCGAACTGACGCCATGCAGGCACGCCTCGCCAACCCGCGTGGATTCTGTGCCGGTGTGGACCGGGCCATCGAGATCGTGGAACGCGCCCTCGCCATGTACGGCGCACCGGTCTATGTTCTACACGAAATCGTGCACAATCGGCGAGTGCTCGACACTCTGCGCTCCCAGGGCGTGCACTTCGTCGATGACCTCGACGACATTCCTAGCGGCGCGGTCACGATTTTCAGCGCCCACGGGGTCTCCGACGAAATCGAACGAGTGGGCCGCGAGCGGGCCCTGCGAGTGATCGACGCCACTTGTCCTTTGGTCACCAAGGTCCACGATCAGGCCCGGGTCTACGCCCAGGGCGACCGCGAACTGATCTTGATCGGCCACGCCGGCCACCCCGAAGTCGAGGGCACCCTCGGTCGTTTCCCAGGACGAGTGCATGTGCTCTCCACACCGGAGGAGGTTGCTGCCCTGGAGGTCCTCTCGCCCGAGCGATTGGCCTATGTAACCCAGACGACCCTCTCCATTGATGACACCCGCGAGGTCATCGCGGCCCTCACGGCGCGCTTCCCCGCCATCGCCGGACCCGACCTAAAGGACATTTGCTACGCCACGCAGAACCGGCAGAACGCGGTCAAGCGACTCTCAAGTGATGTGCAGCTCCTGATCGTGGTGGGCTCGGCCAACTCATCCAACTCCAACCGCCTGCGCGAACTTGGTCAACGCGCCGAAGTGAATGCCTACCTCGTCGATGAAGCCGACCAGATCGATCCTGCCTGGCTGGCTGGCTCTCCTGAAGTCGGTGTGACCGCCGGTGCTTCGGCCCCCGAGGCTCTGGTTCAGGAGATCCTCGCACGCCTTCGGGAGCTCGGCGTCGAGAGCGTCATCGAAACCGCTGGCGAAGAGGAAACTGTGGTCTTCAAGATGCCCGCAGAGATCGACGGCGTGAGCTGAGCTCGAGGCTGCACGAGGGACAGGCGCTGATTTGCGGCCCTGCTTGCCGGGTCAGGACGCTGGTCGCGTGAATGTGCTGGCGCCACCACGTGACTGCGACTCAACGGCGGAAAAGACCCAGGCCCCCACGGCGGCCCTGATAAGCGCCCTGCGGTGCTTCCCAAGGCTCTCTCGGTGGGAAACGAGGGCGTTGGCTCAAGAGCCCTTCGAGATAATTGAATCTCAGTTCTCAGGTAGGCGTTTTTATGGTTCATAGCCTCGTTTCTGGGGTGGCTGGCGCGCGATAGGGACGACTAGAGTCTCCTCGCCCATGACTGCCCTGCCCCTTCCTCAGCCGCGAACCCCGGTTACGGCTCTCGTTGTCGCTGCCCTCGGTGTGGCTTCGTGCGCGACCTACCAGGCCGCGCCCATCGACGCCGAGGCGCTTCTCGAGGAACTCGCGGCGGTGCGTTGGCACGGAGTCGAACTCGAGGCCAAGACAGGGCTTGGCCCCGATGACCTGGCAGGCTTTGCCCTCACTCACAACGCCGACCTGCGGATCGCCCGGGCGGAACTCGAAGTGACCCGGGCAGAGCTCATCGAAGCCGGCTTGTTGCCCGAGCCCACCCTCAGTTGGGATGCCATGGATGTTCTCTCGGCCGCCATCGTTGGTGAGTCGACGACCAGCCGCGATTTCTGGTCGGGCTTGGGCATCTCGTTCCAGCTGCCGAGGCCGGGCGAGTTGGCGGCCCGCAAGGGAATCGCGCTTTGGCACATCGAAGAGGCGCGCGGGCAGCTTGCCATGGCCGAGTGGGCCCTCGCGCGCGGCGTCTATCTGGCCTTCGAGAATCTCGCCGTGGCGCGCCGACTCGGCGAACAGAACAGAGAGCTCCTGACCCTCGCCGAGAGCACGGCCGATTATTTTCAACGAGCCCGCGAGGCGGGCGTCGCCACCGCCATCGAAGCAGCCCTGGCCCGCGGAGAGGCCTTGAAGTTGAAGCGCGTGGGCCTAGCCCTCGTGGCCCGAGAAAGGCGCGCCCTGTACGACTTGAACGCGCTGCTCGGGTTGCTTCCGGGCACACCACTCAACCTGAAAAATGCCACACGCATCAAAGCTGCACTCGTACAGCTCGCGCCTCTTTGCGAATTGACCAGTGCCCTGGCCAAGATGCGGCCCGACCTCGCCCGCAGGCTCGCCGCCTACGAGGGCGCCGAAGCAGACCTGCGCCTGGCGATCGCACAGCAGTTCCCGACCATCGGTATCGGTAGCGGTATTTCCATCCAGCCGGGCCTCTTCAGCCGCTTCAACCGAGCCGCCATCGCCAGCGCGCGGACGCGCCGGGCGCGTCTCCGGGAAGAGTACCGCGCAGCCCTCTTCGAGGCTCGCCATAGCCTGCACGCTGCCTTCGCCAGCTGGAGCGAGGCCCGCACCAATCTCGAATTCATCGAAAATGAACTGATCCCCAACGCAGAAGAGAGCCTATCCCTGGCCGAGATGGCATTCGGCGAAGGAGTGGCCACGGTGGTTCAGATCCTCAATGTGCAACGCGCTCTGGTCCGTGTGCGCACCAACCACATCGAAGCCCAGGCCCAATACAGCCGCGCGGGCTGGACCCTGCTGGCCGCCAGCGGCGCCATTTTGCCGCGCTCCGGCGCTGACTTCTCCGTTAGCCCTGCTCCCGCAACGACAAGCGATCCCGTCCGATGATGCACCCTCACTCCACCGCCCAGTCGCGTCTGCATTCGCTCTCTCTGGTCCTCTGCCTGGCCCTCTCCGCCGCGTACCTCGGCGCTTGCTCCCAGTCAGAGCACGAGGACCATGAGGATCACGAGGCCGAGCATGACGAGCATGAGGCGGATCAAGACAGCCACGGAGTCGTAGAACTGACGGCCAGCCAACTCTCAGCCGCAGGGGTCGAAGTGCTCGAAGTCGGCCCTGGTGAGATCCTTGAACAACTAACCCTCTCGGCGGTGGTCGCGGCCAATATGGATGCCGTGCAACATGTCAACCCGCGGGTGCCCGGAATCATCATCAGCATCGAAAAGCATCTGGGCGAACAGGTGGAGAAGGGCGACCTGCTCTGCACCCTGGCCAGTGTCGATCTCGGCGCCGCCGCCGCGGAGTGCTTGCGCGCCAAGGCTCTGGTCAGTTCCGCCGAGAAGAGCCTCGAGCAATCTCGCGCCCTCTTTGAACTGCGCATCGACACTAGCACGCGCGTGATGGATGGCGCCGTCGCCTCCAATCAAGCCATCTTCGACCTCGAACAGGAACTGCAAGCCAAGGGCGTCTCCACCGTGCGGCCCCTGATCGAGGCCGAGCGCACCCTCAAGAATTCAATTCTCGAGCGCGAACGAGTCCTCACCGACCTGGCCGCCAAGCGCGACGAGAAGCTCTTGGAGAGCATGGTCGACCTACGCGAGAAGCGCATCCTCGCCACCGCATCCGAGAACCGCCTGCTGGCCCTGGGCGTCGAACCCGCAGGACTCAACCAGAGCTCTGACCTTGTGCGCGGCATCTACCGCATCCATGCCGCCCAGCAGGGAATCGTTTCCGCGCGCCACATCACTCCCGGAGAATTCGTCAACGGGATGAGCGAGCTGTACACCATTCAGGACCTCTCCAGTGTCTGGATTGTGGCCTCGGCCTACGAGACCGATCTACGCCACATTCGCGTGGGGCAGCGGGCCTTCGTGCATCTGAATGCCTTCCCCGACCTGCAACTGTGGGGCGAAGTGTCCATGGTCGAGTACGAGATCGACCGCGCCACCCGCGCTGTGGGAGTGCGCATCGAACTGGACAACCAACAGCTCGACAGTTGGCCGGAACAATTCCCCTTGCGTCCGGGGATGTTTGGCCGCGTCGAAGTCGTCACCAGCCGCCGCCAAGCCGAGGTGTGCGTACCCGAATCCGCCATCGTCCACGGCGATGATGGCGACGCCGTCTTTGTCGAGACCGCAAAGGGAGTCTTCGAGCGCCGCGCCGTAAAGGTGCGCGGCGGAATCCATGCTGTTGTCGAGGTGCTCGTGGGCCTCAAGGCGGGAGACCGCATCGCCGCATCGCGGACATTCATGCTCAAGTCCATCGAACGGCAGGCAGAGCTGGGTGGAGGCCACTCCCACTAGGTTGGAATCTCAAAAACTAGCATGATTCGCCGCGTCATAGATTTCTCCCTCGACAACCGTCTGATCGTCCTGATCGGCTGGACCCTCGTGGTGGCTTTGGGTCTACGCGCCATGCTCCAGATCCCAATCGACGCCGTACCGGATGTGACCAATGTTCAGGTACAGATCCTGACCAACAGCCCTGGACTCGCGCCCAAAGAACTCGAGTCCTTCGTGACCTTTCCTGTCGAAGCCGCCATGAGCGGTTTGCCGCGCATCAGCCAGGTGCGTTCGGTCTCGAAGTTCGGCCTCTCGGTGGTGACAGTGGTCTTCGAGGAAGGCACCGACATCTACTGGGCTCGACAACTCGTCGGCGAACGCCTCGCTGATGCCCGCGAGCAGATTCCGGCGGGCTACGGCGAGCCCTTCATGGGTCCCATCTCAAGCGGCCTGGGCGAGATCTATCAGTTCGAGGTGCGCGGCGAGGGCTACTCGAAGATGGACCTGCGCGAAATTCTCGACTGGACTGTTAACTATCAGTTGCGCGCGGTGCCCGGAGTGGTCGAGGTCAATTCATTCGGTGGAGACCTGCGCACCTATCAGGTCACTCTGGACCCGCTCAAGCTGAACGCCCGGGGAGTTTCGCTCAAGCGCGTTTTCGCGGCTATTGGCGAGAACAATCGCAATGTGGGCGGCGGCTACATCGCCCACGCCGGAGAGCAGTACCTGATCCGCGGTCAGGGCATGGTGGAGAACCTCGACGATCTGGCCCATATCGTGGTCAAGAAGGATGCCAGAGGTACACCTGTCTATCTCAAACACCTAGGCGAAATCGAGTTTCAACCCATGCTGCGCCAGGGTGCTGTGACCCGTGATGGCCGCGGGGAAGCTGTGGTGGGCATCGTGATGATGCTCATGGGCGCCAACTCGCGCACGGTTTCTCGTGATGTGCACGCCAAGATCGGTGAGATCGCAGAGAACCTGCCACCGGGCGTCACCATCGACACCTTCTACAACCGCACCCTGCTGGTTAATCGAACCATCCGCACGGTGGCCACGAACTTGATCGAGGGCGGCGTCTTGGTGGTGCTCGTGCTACTGCTCCTACTCGGCAGCCTGCGGGGCGGACTGATCGTCTCGGCAGCCATCCCGCTCTCGATGCTGTTCGCCCTGATCCCCATGCATGCCACGGAACTCTCGGGCAACTTGATGTCTCTTGGGGCGATCGACTTTGGGATCATTGTGGATGGCGCTGTGGTGATGATCGAGGGCATCGTGGCCTACATAGTGCTGACCCGTGATGACTCGAGCATTCCACACATCGAAAAAGTGCGCGCCGCCTGCCACCGAGTCGGGCGACCGGTAGTTTTCGCGGTGAGCATCATCGCCGTCGTCTATCTGCCGATCCTGGCGCTACGAGGCATCGAGGGCAAGATGTTCCGGCCCATGGCGCTAACCATGGCCTACGCCATGGCAGGCTCTCTGGTTTGCGCCCTGACATTGATGCCCGTCTTGGCCTCGTTCCTCTTGAAAAAACCCCTGGAAAAGGAACCGCTGCTCTTCCGCTGGGCCAAACGCGCCTACGCGCCGCTTCTGGCAGCCAGCATGCGGCGGCCGCGCATCACCAGCATGGTGGCCTTGAGCATCTTCGCCGGAAGCCTGGCCCTGGCGCCCCTCTTGGGTGCGGAATTCGTGCCCAAGCTCGACGAAGGCGCCATCGCCATGCAGGTCTGGAGGCTGCCCTCGATCTCGCTAGAAACCTCCAACGAGATCAGCACCGAGGCCGAGCGCATCGTCATGGACTTCCCCGAAGTGCGCACCGTGATTTCGCGCACGGGCCGAGCCGAGATCGCCACCGACCCCATGGGCGTGGAGATCAGCGACACCTACATCATGCTCGAGCCCGAGGACACCTGGCGTTTCGAGTCCAAGGAGCTTCTGATCGAGGCCCTCGACGAAGCCCTCATCGAAGCCCTGCCCGGAGTCATGTTCAGCTATTCCCAGCCGATCGAACTGCGGGTGGACGAGCTGATCAGCGGTGTGCGTTCCGAGGTCGGCATCAAGATCTTCGCCTCCTCTGGATCGCTGCAGGACATGCGCCGCACAGCCGAACAGATTGCCGAAGTTGTGCGCGGCGTGCGTGGCATGGAAGAGGTCAAAGTCGAGCAGATATCGGGCCTGCCCACGGCTACCATCGATGTGGATCGAGAAGCTATTGCGCGCCACGGGGTCAACGCCTCCGATGTGCTCGATGTGGTCGAGACCATCGGCGGCAAGCAACTCGGCGTGGTCGTCGAGGGCCAGCGCCGCTTTGCGCTGCAAGCGCGCTTCGCGCCCCATGTGCGCCAGGACATCGCCGCCTTGAGCCGCTTGCCGGTCTCTCTTCCTGCCGACGAGAGTGGTTCGGCAGCCTGGGTGCCCCTGGGACAACTGACCTCGATCGAGGTCAAAACCGGCCCGGCGCAGATCAGCCGCGAGCAGTTGCAACGCAAGATCACCGTCGAGCTGAATGTGCGCGGCCGAGATCTGGCCTCAGCCGTGGCCGAGGCGCGCGAAGCCGTGGCTGAAAAAGTGGACCTGCCACCGGGGTGGTTTGTGGAATGGGGTGGGCAGTTCGAGAATTTGGCCGCGGCTTCCCGGCGCCTGGCCCTGCTGGTGCCCCTGGGTCTGCTCTTGATCTTCAGCCTGCTCTACACGACCTTCCGCTCGGCGCGCCTGAGTTTTCTGATCTTCCTGAATGTGCCCGTAGCCCTGACCGGCGGCATCATCGCCCTCTGGCTGCGCGGCTATCCGTTTTCGATTTCGGCTGGCGTGGGTTTCATCGCGCTCTTCGGAATCGCCGTGATGAACGGCGTGGTACTGGTTTCGACCATCGTACAACACCGCAATGACGGCGAGGAGATCGTCCAGGCTGCCCGCGGTGGCGCACAATCGAGACTGAGGCCGGTCTTGATGACGGGCCTCACCGATGTGATCGGTTTCCTGCCCATGGCCATCGCGACATCTGCCGGAGCCGAAGTGCAGCAACCCCTGGCCACGGTGGTCATCGGGGGCCTGGCGACTTCGATGCTCTTGACCCTGTTTGTTATCCCCTCGGTCTACCGCTGGTTTGACGCGGGACATGGGTCGCGGCGCTCTAGGTAGGCGCCCTGGGTGGGTGCTGGCTCGATCGCGGGCCAAGGGGCCCTCGGCGTCAGGGTAATCTCCTGCGAAGAAAATGCCCGAGAAACTGCGCCCCACCTCGGACACAATAGGGCCCCAGTGGCGTAGCCTCTGGTTTCAAAGAGCCGCTGCCTTGCCCCATGCGCTACCACGCCTCCCCCTCGCTCCGACCCGTTGCCCCGGCGCACCCCAGCCAGCGCCCGCCTCTCGATGAGACGCGCGGGGACTATGCGATTCGCTTCGCCCACGATCAGTCGGATCTCGATGCGTGCTACCGCTTGCGCTACACCGTTTTCAATCTCGAACTCGGAGAGGGCCTCGCAGGCTCGGAGCGAACACAACTCGACGTCGACAAATTCGACGCCCAGTGCCACCACTTGATGGTGATTCACGAATCGAGCGGAACGGTGATCGGAACCTACCGCATACAGACTGCCGCCATGGCGGACGCAGGTCTTGGATTCTATTCCGCGCAAGAATTCGACCTCGCCAGTATGCCCGACGAGATGACAGCTGGCAGCATCGAGCTGGGGCGCGCCTGCATCTCGAGAGAACACCGCAACCGAGTCGTGCTGTTCCTGCTCTGGCGAGGGTTGATGGCTCACCTGCTCTGGAACAAGAAACGCTATCTTTTCGGATGCAGTTCGCTCACGAGCCAGACGGCCAGCGATGGGCTGTGGGCTTTTGAACACCTCGAGCGCAAGGGCCTAGTGCAACGCGATTGGTTCTGCGCGACGCGGCCTGGCTTCGAGTGCACAGCGACTGACTTTTCCACCAACGCAGAGGACTTCCCCATACCCTCGCTCTTCGCGACCTACCTGCGCCACGGCGCGCATGTTTGCGGCGGACCAGCCCTCGACCGGGAGTTCGGGACGATCGACTTCTTGACCCTGATCGACAAGCAGGAGTTCGATTCCCGTCTGGCGGCCCTCTTCGCCTTGGGGCTCCCCGAACGGTGATGGGAATGCTGCGCGCTTTGGCGCGACTCTGCGCGCTGGCGGCGCTCACGGGCTGGGCGGTGGCCACCATCCTCTGCTCGCGCCTCTTTGCGAGGCTGGCACCAAAGAGGATGGACCAACTGGAGCGGCGCACCACGCGCTGCTGGGCACGGGGAATTTCCAGGGCATTTGGAATGACCGTCAGCACTGATGGCTCGCCCCCCCGAGGTCGCTACATTCTGATCTCAAATCACCTGTCGTACATGGATGTGCTGGCTCTCATGAGCGTGGTGGATGCGCGCTTCTTGTCGCGGGCTGATGTGGTCGATTGGCCCCTGGTGGGACCTGTGGTGCGCTTTGCTGGAACACTTTTCGTGGATCGCACGAGGCGCGGCGACCTGCCTCGGGTGCTGTCCGAGATCGACGCTGTGCTGGCCGGTGGCCGGGGCGTTGTGTTCTTCCCCGAGGGCACCTCCAGCCCGGGCTTTCGGGTGCTGCCCTTCAAGCCCTCACTCTTCGAGGCCGCGGCGCGTGGCGGGTTTGAGGTAGCCTGCGCATCCCTGCACTACCGCACCCCCCCCAACGCAACGCCTGCCGAGTGGAGCGTTTGCTGGTGGGGAGACATGGATTTCGCGCCGCACATCTTTGCCTTGCTCAAAATTCCGCGCTACGAAGTCCGAGTGCGATTCAGCGATCAGCGTTTCTCCCACTCCGACCGCAAACAACTCGCCACGGCAGCGCGCGAGGAAGTGCTGCGCCTGTTCGAGCCCGTGTGCAACGCTGACCCCACGCTTCCGTGAGCGAGAACGCTAAAGCTAAGGCCCGGCGACCCTGGCTGCGGGGCATCCTGGTCCTGTGGGTTGCGCTGTTGGCCGCGTCGCACATCTCCTGGTCCCGTGAAGACCCCACTGCGCGCCTCGCTGCCGGCGACTCTTCAGTGCGGCTCCTGGCGGTGGATGGCGATACCCGTGGTCCTGAACAGGTGCTTGCATGCTACACCATCATGGGTGCAGCGCCCGAGGCCGCGCGGGCCACGCTGGTCCTGATACACGGCAGTCCCGGTTCGATGCAGGACTTCGACGCCCTCGCAGCCCTCCTGCCGCAGGACCTGCGCGTTCTGGTGCCCGACCTGCCGGGTTTTGGATGCTCCGGGCGATCCCTACCCGACTACAGCGCGCGGGCCCACGGGGTCTACCTGTTGCAACTCCTGGACGAACTCGAAATCGAGAAGGCACACCTAGTGGCGTTTTCCATGGGCGGCGCCGTGGCCATGGAGCTCGCCAGTCTTGCGCCCGAACGGGTGGCCAGCGTGGCGCTGGTGGCAGCCTTGGGAGTGGAGGAGTTGGAACTCTTTGGCGACCACGAGCTGAACCACTTGGTACACATTTTTCAACTGCGCTTGATCCAACTGGCGCGCTGGGGACTGCCACACTTCGGCGGGGCCGATGAGTGGATCCTGGGTTTATCCTACGGGCGCAACTTCACAGATACTGACCAGCGGCGCATCAGACCGATCCTCGAAACACTCGCCGCCCCGACACTTATCGTTCATGGCCAACGGGATTTTCTGGTGCCCCTGGCCGCCGCCCGCGAGACCTGGCGCATCGTTCCCCAAGCCGAACTGGTCGAACTCGACGCCAGTCACTTCGTCCTCTGGAACCACACCGAACAAGTCGCGGATCTTTTGGGGGACTTCGTCGCCAAGGCCGAAGCCGGCGCCATGCCTCTGCGCAGCGAGGCCAGCGGGGAACGGCTAGCTGCCGCCGCCCGGCCCTTCGACCCCGCCAGCATCCCACCGGCTTCGGGGCTGACGCTGTTGCTCTTGGTACTCCTCTTGGTCGTGGGAACCTGGGTCTCCGAAGACTTGACCGTCATCGCCGCCGGCTTGATGGTGGCCCAGGGGCGCCTCGCTATCGGCCCGGCGCTGTGTGGATGCACGGCGGGAATTCTGATCGGCGATGTTGGGCTGTTCCTTGCTGGCCGTGTCTTTGGCCGTGCCCTAGTAGCCCGCGCGCCCCTGCGGTGGTTTCTCACCGTGGAGGCCCTCGACCGCGCCTCGGCCTGGTTTCAACGCCTGGGGCCGCGGGCCGTGTTCCTCTCACGACTGATGCCGGGATTGCGCCTGCCGACCTACTTCGCCGCAGGTGTGCTGCGCACCAGCTTGCTCAAGTTCCTGTTCTATTTCACCCTGGCGGTTCTGTTCTGGACGCCGCTGCTCTTGGGCTTTGCAGTGCTCTTTGGCGACCAGGCCCGGGAACTCATTGAAGCATGGGGCTTGCCTGCCCTGGTGCTCTTGGTACTCGTCCTGTTGCTCTTCGAGCGCGTCGGTCTGCGGCTGTTCACATTTCGTGGACGCCGCTCACTGGTGGGCACCTGGAGGCGCTGGACCCAGTGGGAGTTCTGGCCGCCCTTCGCCTTCTACCCGCCGATCGTGGCCTACATCCTCATGCTCGGCCTCTTCTACCGCAGCCTGCGGGTCCTTACAGCAGTCAATCCGGGCATTCCCTCGGGCGGCTTGATCGGCGAGCACAAGTCCAAAATTTTGGCCGGCATCGACAACTCAAACGGTTTCGTGGCCGAGTTCCGGCTCTTGCGTGCACATGCTGATGAGCATCAACGCGTGGTCGAAGCCATGAGCGCCGCCGAAGCCCTGGGCGGTTTTCCCATCGTCTTCAAGCCCGAAGTGGGACAACGCGGCTCTGGCGTGGTCGTGGTGAAGACGAGCGATGAGCTAACCGAGTTGGTAAGCGCCATGGCAGTTGACCACATCCTGCAAGAATTCGTCGCAGGCCCGGAGTACGGCATCTTCTACATCCGCCAGTCCGGTGCGAGCCGCGGCAGCTTATTTTCGATCACCGAGAAAATCATTCCGCAGCTCGTGGGCGACGGCGAACACACCCTGGAGGAGTTGATCCTCCTGGGGAAGCGCTCGGTGGTAATGGCGCCCCAGTACATGCGCCGACATCTCGCGCAGCTCGACGAAGTCCCCAAACACGGCGAGCGCATCCAACTGGTGGACATCGGCACCCACTGCCGCGGGGCTATCTTCAAGAACGGCCAACGGCTCGCCACGCCGGCCCTCGCAGCTCGCATAGATAAACTCTCACGCAGCTTCAATGGTTTCTACTTCGGCCGCTTTGATGTGCGCGCCGAGTCCGAAGAGGCCCTGCTCGCCGGCCGCGACTTCAAGGTTCTCGAGCTCAATGGACTGACCTCCGAGGCAGCTCACATCTACGACCCCGAGACGTCCATCTTCGAAGCCTGGCGCGTACTTGGACGGCAGTGGCGTCTGGCTTTCGAGATCGGCGCTGCCAATCACGCCGCGGGCGCCGAGCTCTCGAGCTGGTCCAGCATCCTGCGCGAGGTGTTTGGTTATTCAGCCAAACAGCGCAGCCACAATATCTGAGCGCTTCTTGCCTCGCTCAGAGCCCGAAGCGGGCTCCCTGGCGGGCGAGTTTGAAGCCCAGCGCCCAAACACGGACAGCGGCCGGGCTGGCCGGATCAACGAGCGGGTTGGAATGATTCAGGTGAGTGAAGAACACGCGCTCGCGTAATTGTGCGGGCAAATCTTCGAAGCGCTGCATGGACTCGCATACCGAAGGGTGCGGGATGCTGCTCATGTCGCGACCTGAGAGTTCGTCACCCGAGTAAAAAGTGCCATCCACGAGGGCCACGGTGGACCGGGCCAATTCGGCTTCAATGGAGTGTTCCCACAACTCCCACTTGTCGATATCGGGCAAGTACAGGAGCGAAGCCGAGGGCCCTTCTATACGAAAGGCACAGGTGTCGCTGTACTCGTCGCGGTGAGGAACGGCGAGAGCGGTGACCGAAAGATCTGGGGCCAGTGCAATCTCGGTGCCAAATTCGAATTCCTGCAAGATGATCCGCTGTTCGCTGACGAGCTGATCCCAGGGTCCGTTGCCGCGCAAGAACTCGGCGAAGCGCGGCGAGAGGTGCACCGGAGTCGGCTCGCTGCCATAGGCTTCGCGACCGAGGTGCAAGAGCCCTGTGTAGTGACCCATGTGGGCGTGGGTCAGGAATATGCCCTCGAAGAGCGCCGGCCGGCCAGGGCTGGCCGCCCTCGAAACTCCCAAGTTCCGGGCGAGTTGAATCTGCCGAGGTAAGTCGGGCGTGGCGTCGAACAGCCAGCACGAGTTCGTGCGCGGGTCCACCAGCAGGATCGAGGTCACGAAACGGGCCCGTGACGAGTCGCTGCGAGCCGCACGACAATGGCTGCAATCACAAGCGATCTGCGGCAGGCCGCCGTCCTGAGCGGTGCCCAGAACGAGCACGAAGGGTCCCGTCGCTGGTGCTAGCCCAGAGCTTTGACAGCTCGCGGCAAAGGCCAACAAGAGAACGAAGAGGACTCTCATGGCCGCCAGCCTACCCGCCCGAGGAGCCTGCACCAATCAACGGCTGCCGCGGTGCTATCATGGCGCCATGGATGCCTACACCCCCACCCGCGGCGATCGCTTCACCTTTGGCCTCTGGACCGTGGGAAATCGAGGCAGCGACCCCTTCGGCGGGCCCGTGCGCGACCACATCGACCCCTGTGAGATCGTGCGCAACTTGGCTGAGTGCGGCGCCTTTGGAGTGAATCTGCATGACAATGACCTCGTGCCCCTGGGCAAGAGCCAAAAAGAGCGCGACACCATCGTCTCCAACTTCAAACGCGCCCTCAGCGAGAACGACATGGTGGTCCCCATGGCCACCACCAACCTCTTTAGCCATCCGGTCTTCAAGGACGGCGCCTTCACCTCCAACGATCCGCGGGTGCGAGCCTTTGCCCTGCAAAAAACCATGGACGGCATCGACCTCGGCGTCGAGTTGGGCGCCAAGCTGTATGTCTTCTGGGGTGGCCGCGAGGGCACCGAGGCCGATGCTTGCCGGGATGTGCGCACGGCCATCGAGCGCATGCGCGAGGCCATGAATTTCCTAACTGGATATGTCAAAGCCAACGGCTACGACCTGCGCTTCGCCCTCGAAGCCAAACCCAATGAGCCGCGCAGCGAGAACTACTTCCCCACCACCGGCCACATGTTGCACTTCATCAGCACTCTGGCGGATGAAGAGATGGTTGGCGTTAATCCCGAAGTCGCCCACGAGGTCATGAGCGGCCTGTCGTTCCCACACGCCGTTGGCCAGGCCATGGAAGCGGGCAAGCTGTTTCACATCGACCTCAATTCGCAGAAAATTGGCCGCTACGACCAGGACCTGCGCTTTGGTTCCGAGGATCCGCGCCAGGCTTTTCTCTTGGTGCGCCTACTCGAAGGCACCGGCGGTGGCGAGCCCTACCGGGGTCCCTTGCACTTCGATGCCCACGCCTACCGCTCCGAAGACGAACAAGGAGTCTGGGAATTTGCTCGGGGCAACATGCGCACTTACAAAATCCTAAAAGCTAAGGCCCGGGCCTTCGATAGCGATCCCGAAGTGTGCGAACTCCTCAGGTGCCACGAGGACCCTGAACTCGAAGCCCTCTGGCAAGCAGGCTACGACTCAAAGCGCGCCCAAAGCCTGCGCCAGATCGATCTCAAGCCGGATGAGGTGGCGCGCATCGGGTTGCGCTACGAACGCCTCGACCAACTGATGATGGAGCACATCTTCGGCGTGCGTTGAGCGCGCGCGGCGAGTTCTACTTCCGTGGGCCGAGGTCGCGGGCGGCGCGTACAAGCCCTGCGGCGTAGTCCACACCGTCGGGCGTACGCGAGCCGTGCCAGGAAAGGTATTCGCCGTCGACCACGGCCACCCGCCTGGCATCGAGACCCAGGGCCGCGGCCACTTCGACGACATGGGTGGCGTTGAAGAGGAAGGGCTCGGTAGAGAGCAGGACAGTGTCGGGCCTGGCTGCTGCCAGTGCGGAGAGTTCGATCACAGGGTAGCGCTGGGGCTCGCCAGAGAAGACATTGACGCCCCCGGCGTCGCAGAGCAGGGCGCTGGCGAAGGTGTCGGCGTTGACGCTCATCCAAGGCCCCCGCCAAATGAGGTAGGCAAACCGCACCGCGCTCGCAGCACGGGCTGCCTCGCGGACCTTGGCGACCCGCGCTTCGATGTCGCCAGCGATCTGGTCTGCGCAGGCCTGGCGCTCGATGGCAGCGCCGATGCCGCGCACCATCGCGGCGGTCTCAAGGGCATTCTTTGGGAAGGTCCCATAGCAAGCCAGCCCGGCTTCGACCAGGGCCTGGTGGTCCTCGCGACGATTCTCCTCCTCGTTGAAGAGCACCAAATCTGGTGCCAGCTCGATGATGCGCTCCAGATCTGGATCCTTGGTGCCACCCACATCCTCGGTTGTTTTTAGCGCGTCTACAGGATGCACGCAGTAGCGCGTGCAGCCAACGAGTTCCTCGCCGCTTCCTAGACTAAAAACGAGCTCGGTCAGGCTCGGGCAGAGCGAAACGAGGCGCATCACCAAGCGGCGCCGTCGATGGGCTGCAATTCAAAGCGTCGCCCAGGTTTGGAAAGGCGACCGAAGGCATGGTCGACATCGTGGTAGAAGAGCCCGATCCAGCCCTCGTCGGCGGCACGCTGCATCCACTCTGAACGCACCTCGAAGGAACGCACCACATCGATGTCGTAGGCCATGATGTAGGCTGGCTGAATGTGGTGGGTTGTCGGCACTACATCGGCCCAAAAGATGGCGGTCTCCCCTGGGCCATCCTCGTTGATGGTGATGACGCTGACGCCGTCAGAGTGGCCGCCGAGTTCGTGCACGCGCACACCGCTCACGATCTCCCTGGATCCCGTCCAGGTTTGTTGTAGTCCGGCCTCCTCGATGGGCGTCACATCCTCGGCGCGGTACGAGCCTCGGCGCGCGTGACCGGGTTCCTTGGCCATGAGCACTTCCACGGCAGGCGCAAAGTGCTGGGCGTTTGCAAAGCGCGGCACGAGCTCGCCAGCGCGCTCGATGACCTGGGCGCCGATATGATCCCAGTGGCAATGAGATGCGATGACATGGGTGACCTCTTCCGGGGCGACAGCGCAGGCGCGCAAGGTCTCGTCCAGGTTCGTCGTGGGGATGAGATGGTAGATCTGGCGCAGCTTATCGCTCCAGCGGTCCCCGGCACCCAACTCGATCACCAACTTCAAGTCGCCGCGCTCCACGAGGAAAGGTCGCATGGCCAGGAGGATCGTGTTGTCTTCCAGCGGCGGAGTCAGTTGGCGCCAGATGTTTTGGGGCACGACTCCCCACATGGCACCGCCGTCGAGGCGAAGAAACCCATCGCAGAGGGCTGTAATCTTCCACTCGCCGGCCTGCACCGAGCGGCGCTCCCAAGTCGGCGGATCGAGGCTGGCCGGTCGGGTCGTGGCCGCGGTCATCGCGGGCCGCTCTTGATCACATCGCGTGAGATGATGATGCGCTGGATTTCGGAAGTGCCCTCGCCGATGACGCACAACTTGGCGTCGCGCCACATGCGCTCGACAGGGTACTCACGACTGTAGCCATAGCCGCCGTAGATCTGAATCGCGTCATAGGTCACGCGCATGGAGACCTCGGAGGCATGGAGCTTGGCCATGGCGGCGGCGGTGCCGTAGTTCTGGCCCGCGTCCTTGAGGCGCGCTGCGTGGTAGACGAGGTGCCGGGCAGCCGCGATCTCGGTGGCCATGTCGGCGAGCTTGAAGGCCACGGCTTGCTGGCCGGAGAGAGGCTTGCCGAAGGCTTCGCGCTCGTTGGCGTATTTTGCGGCGCATTCG
The DNA here is from genome assembly GCA_012959785.1 of Planctomycetota bacterium. Classification (GTDB taxonomy): domain Bacteria; phylum Planctomycetota; class UBA1135; order UBA1135; genus DUCM01. The sequence continues at coordinate 54,334 of DUCM01000002.1, forward strand.
TATGCGCCCTGGGCGATACCAAGAGCCAAGGCGGCGATGGAAATGCGTCCACCCTCAAGGGTCTGCATGAAAGTCCTGAAGCCTTCGCCTTCGGGACCCAGCATGTGATCGAAGGGAATGCGCGTGTCCTCGAAAACCAGGCTGGCCCAGTCCGAACCGCGCATGCCAAGTTTCTTTTCACCCTTTTCGAGGCTAAAGCCCTCGGCATCGCGGGGCACGGCGAAGGCGCAGATGCCTTTGGAACCCAGGGATTTGTCGATGGTGGCCGTGACGATGAACACTCCGGCGTAGTTGGCGTTGGTGATGAAGCACTTGCGGCCATTGAGGATGTAGTGGTCCCCATCGCGCACGGCGCTGGTCTGGGTGCCGCCTGAATCGGAACCGGCATTGGGTTCGGTCAGGCCGTAGGCGCCCATGTATTCGCCGGCGATCAGCTTGGGCACATACTCGCCGCGCAGCTTCTCGCAGCCCCACTTGTAGATCGGGTAGGTCCCCAAGCTGACATGCGCGGCCAGGGTGATGCCCGTCGAGCCGCACACTCGGCTGAGTTCCTCAACCGCGATGATGTAAGCCAGGGTGCCGCCATCGGATCCGCCCACCTCTTCGGAGAAGGGGATTCCGGGCAGGCCAAGTTCCACGATCTTGTCCCAGGTCTCGGTGGCAAAGCGGTGGTTCTCGTCGATCTCTTGCGCCAGGGGGGCGACCTCGTTTTCGGCAAACTCGCGCACCATGTCGCGAATCATGCGCTGGTCCTCGGACAGGTCAAAGGAGTCCTTGATGTCGGGAAGCTCGTACATGCGTACTTCTAGGGAGGGCTTGTTGGGTGGTTAGGAAGAGGGCGCAGGGGCTCAGTCAGTTTCGATTTTCCAGCCGGCGGTCCGACGCGTGCGCGAGGTGTCACGGAGGGCACTGCCGACTTCATGGTAGAAGTCCCGGCTGCTGCCACCACCGACCCACTGGATCAGGGCCAGTCGTGAGAATTTCCACTCGCGGCCGATCTTGCGTGCGGGCATGTCCTCGGAATGCAGCACCTTGTTGAAAGTCTTGACGCTGACACCGAGCAGCGCGGCTGCCTCTTCGATGTTCAGGATGTCACGGTCGTTGCCACCACTCATTGGTCATCTCCTTCCTCTTCGAAGCGCTGTTTCATCTCTGTTGCAATCCACTCCGCGATCTCATCGGTGTTGGTGCCCGGCCCGAAAAGCCGCGCGAAGCCATCGTTTCTGAGGGTCTCGGCGTCCTCGGCGGGGATGATGCCCCCGCCGACCATTAGAATTTCACCCATGCCGCGGCTGACGAGTTCTTCGCGCACCCTGGGGAAAAGGGTCATGTGGGCTCCGGAAAGGATCGAGAGGCCGACAACATCGACATCCTCCTGGGCCGCGGCCTCGGCAATTTCCGCCGGAGTCTGGTGCAGCCCGGTGTAGATCACCTCCATGCCGTGGTCGCGAAGAACGCTGGCCACGGTCTTGGCACCGCGATCATGCCCATCGAGACCGGGCTTGCCGATCAGTACGCGAATCTTTCGTTCAGTCATCTGCATGGGTCATGGAATAGGACAATTTAGAGGATCTTGGGCTCCTGGAACTTGCCGAACTCAGCGCGCAAGACCCTGGCGATTTCGCCCAGAGTGCATTCGGCGTGGGCGGCGGTCACAAATCGTTCGATGAGGTTGCTGCCATCCTGGGCGGCAGTGCGAATGGCATCGAGGGCATCGCTGGCAGCCTTGGGGTCGCGCTCGGCGCGCAGGTCGATCAGGCGCTGGCACTGCTCTGACTCGACCTTGGCATCGATGCGGTGCAAGTCGATCGTCGGTCCGGCTTCATCTTCGCGGTAGCAGTTGATGCCAACTACTTTTTTCTCGCCGCGCTCGAGCTGGCGTTGGTAGCGCAGGGCCGACCGGTGGATCTCGCTCTGAAAAAATCCCGATTCGATCGAAGCCACGACGCCACCGCGCTCCTCGATCTCCTTGAAGTATTCTTCGGCCTCGGCTTCGAGGCGATCGGTCAGGGACTCGATGTAGTACGAACCGCCGAGGGGATCGGCCACATGGCAGACCTCGGTCTCTTCGGCGATGATCTGCTGGGTGCGCAGGGCGATCTTGACAGCCTTCTCGGTGGGCAGCGAGAGGGTTTCGTCCATGGAGTTCGTGTGTAGCGACTGAGTGCCGCCGAGGACCGCGGCCAGGGCCTCGAAAGCCGTGCGCACGATGTTGTTCTCGGGCTGTTGGGCAGTCAGCGAGACGCCGGCAGTCTGGGTGTGGAAACGCACCATCCAGGACCTCGGGTCCTTGGCGCCAAATTCACAGCGGAGCTTCTTGGCCCAAATGCGACGGGCTGCGCGGAACTTGGCGATCTCCTCAAAGAAATCGAGGTGGCTGTCAAAGAAGAACGACAGGCGCGGCGCGAACTCGTCCACATCCAAACCTGCGGCCACACCGCGACGGATGTATTCCATGCCGTTGGCCAGGGTGAAGGCCAGTTCCTGGCCTGCGGTCGAGCCAGCCTCTCGGATGTGGTAGCCGCTGATCGAGATCGTGTTCCAGCGCGGCACATGCTTGACGCAATAGGCAATCATGTCCGAGATCATGCGCAGCGCCGGTTCGGGCGCCACGAGCCAGGCGTGCTGGGCCTGGTACTCCTTGAGGATGTCGTTCTGAATCGTGCCGCGCAGGATTTTGGGGTCCACGCCCTGGCGCTCGGCAGCAGCGATATAGAAGGCCAGCATGATCGGCGCCGGACCGTTGATGGTCATGGAGGTGGACACCTCCCCCATGGGAATGCCATCGAAGAGGGCCTGCATGTCGCGCAGGCTCGAGATGGCCACACCGACTTGACCGACTTCTCCCAGGCTGATCTCGTCGTCCGAGTCGTAGCCCATGAGCGTCGGGAAGTCGAAGGCCGTAGAGAGACCGGTTTGACCGTGCTCGAGCAGGAACTTGAAGCGTTCGTTGGTCTGGGCGGCGCTGCCAAAGCCGGCGAACTGGCGCATGGTCCACAAGCGACCGCGGTACATGGAAGGATGCACACCGCGGGTGAAGGGGTACTGGCCGGGATAGCCAAGTTTTTCGTCGTAGTCGCCAGGGGCGTCCTCTGGTCCGTAGAGCGGTTGCACTTCGGCACTCGAGAGCGAAGTGAACTGCGACTCGCGCAAGCGCGAGTCGGCCATGGCTTCGTTCCAGATCTTCTGGGGATCGGCTTTGGTCACCTGTTGGCTTCTTCTAGTCATAGAATTTGGTCCCTCATCTCGTCGGCCACATCGTAGGGGGGGCGACCGCTTGCGAGGGCGGTCTTGATGAACTCGACCCGGCACCCGTCGCTCCAAAGCGCCTGCACGAGCAACTCGCCCACCGTGCGCTGCACCTGGGCCACGCGCATCTTGCGACGGCGCGCTGCGAGCCCCGCGCTACCCAGAAAGGTGCGCTGCTGCTCCACGGCTGCCAGAACATCTTCCAGGCCCAGGCCTCGGCCCGCGCTGGACCGTACCACAGGCGTGGTCCAACCATCGCGGCTCTCGCGGCGTAGGGCGACGGCGTCCTCGAGGTCCGATACCAGGCGGTCGGCGCCAGGGGCATCGTTCTTGTTGACCACGAGCACATCGGCCACTTCCAAGAGCCCAGCTTTCATTGCCTGGACGCTGTCGCCAGCGCCGGGGCATAGCACAACAATCACCGTGTCGGCAGCGGAAACGATGTCGTACTCGGCCTGGCCCACGCCCACCGTCTCGAGAATCAGTTCATCGAATCCAAAGGCATCCATCACATCGCAAGCGTCCACCGCTGCACGCGCCAGGCCGCCATGGCTGTCGCGACTGGCCATGGAGCGCACGAACACGCCCGGGTCCTTGGTGTGGGACTCCATGCGGATGCGGTCGCCGAGCAAGGCGCCGCCGGTGAAGGGGCTGGAGGGGTCCACGGCCAGGACGCCGACCTCGGAACCACGTTCGCGCAAGCAACTCACGAGGCCATTGCAGAGGGTGCTCTTGCCCACTCCGGGAGGGCCGGTGACACCCAGGCGGCGCGCCCGACCGACATGACCATAGATTTCGCGCAAGGCGCCGGGGAAACGCGGGTGTGCGTTTTCCGCCCAAGTGATCAAGCGCGCAAGGGCGCGGCGATCACGGGCTAACAGGCGCTCAGGCGTAGTCTTCAGGGTTGCCACGGTCATGGAGTCCGGGTCACGCGAGTAGCGAGCGGGCGATCACGATGCGTTGAATGTCGGTGGCGCCTTCGTAGATCTCGGTGATGCGCGCATCGCGGAATAGGCGCTCGACCTCGAAGTCATCGGTATAACCCGCACCGCCGTGGATTTGCAGACATTCGTCGGCGCAGAAGTTGGCGGTCTTCGAGGCCATCAACTTGGACTGGGCGGCTTCGAGGGAACAGCGCTCGCCTGCGTCGCGCTTGAGCGCCGCGCGGTGCACCAACATGCGCGACGCATCCAGCTGGGTGGACATGTCGGCCAGCTTCCATTGGATGGCCTGGAAGCGTCCGATGGGTCGGCCAAACTGCTCGCGATCCTTGGCGTACCGGATCGAGGCCTCAAGGCAGGCGCGCCCGATGCCAAGCCCTTGGGAGGCGATGCCGATACGGCCGCCGTCGAGGGTATCCATGGCCACGGTAAAGCCCTTGTTTTCCTCGCCGAGCAGCGCTTCCTTGGGTAGGCGTAAATTCTCGAACAGGATTTCTGTGGTGGACGAACCGCGGATACCGGTTTTCTTCTCGGCCTTGCCGACGGTCAAGCCCTCGGCTTCGCAAGGCACCAGGAAGGCCGACATGCCCTTGGCGCCGGGCTCGAGGGGGTTGGTGCGGGCGTAGACGATGAAGAGCCCAGCGAAGGCGCCGTTGGTCACGAAGATCTTGGTGCCGTCAAGAATCCAGTCGTCGCCATCGCGGCGCGCGCTGGTCTTGACGGCGCCGGCGTCCGAGCCCGCGTTGGGTTCGGTCAAGCAGTAGGCGCCGATGCGTTCGCCGCTGGCGAGTTGCGGCAGCCAATCGTTCTGCTGCTCGACGGTGCCGAAGCGCCGGATAGGGCTGCCGAGTAGGCTGTTGTGCACCGAGACCGTGACGCCCGTGGAAGCGCAGCCCGCGTTGAGCTCCTCGAGCACCAGCGCCAACTCGAAGTTGCCCATGCCGGCGCCGCCATGCTCCTCGGGAATCGTCAGCCCCCACAAGCCGAGCTCAGCCAGCCCGACGAAAACCTCGGGGTCGATGCAACCCTGCTCGTCGTGCTTGCGCGCTCGCGGCAGGAGCTGTTCGCGGGAGAAGTCGCGAGCCATGTCGCGCACCATCTGCTGTTCTTCAGTCAGTGAGAAATCCATCAATCGTTCCTGGCAGGCTGTCTGGCGATTTGTTGGCTTGTGGAGAGGACCCTTGGGCTCACGAGTATTCGTAGAAGCCCTGGCCGCTCTTGCGACCGAGTTGTCCGGCGGCAACCATGCGCCGCAAGAGGGGGCAGGGACGGTACTTGCTGTCGCCGAGGCCCTTGTGCAAGACCTCACATATGTCGAGGCAGACATCGAGGCCTATCAGATCCGCCAGGGCCAGAGGGCCCATGGGGTGCGCCATGCCGAGCTTCATCACCGTGTCGATGCCTTCGCGGGTGGCGACGCCTTCCATCAAGCAGAAGATCGCCTCGTTGATCATGGGCATCAACACGCGGTTGGAGACGAAGCCCGGGTAATCGTTTGCCTCCACCGGCACCTTGCCGATAGCTTCGCTGCAAGCCATGATGCGGGCAGTGGTCTGGTCCGATGTCTGATGGCCGCGGATCACTTCGACCAGTTTCATGATCGGCACCGGATTCATGAAGTGCATGCCGATGACCTGTTCGGGGCGGGCCGTGTGGGAGGCGATGGATGTGATCGAGATCGATGAGGTGTTGGTCGCCAGGATCGCGGCTGGGACGCACATTTCGTCGAGGGCAGCAAAGATCTCAGCCTTGACATCGCTGCGCTCCACCACCGCCTCCACCACCAACTCCTCGCTGCCGATTGCGCTCATATCCGTGGCGGACTGGATACGCCCGCGAATCGCGCTGGCGTCATCGGCGCTGATGCGTTCCTTGTTGACCATGCGGCCGAGGCTCTTGTCGATGGCAGCGAGTCCGCGCTTGAGGGCTGCGGGTGCCGTGTCGATCATGAGCACACTGCTGCCGCTCGCGGCGAAGGTCTGCACGATGCCGTTGCCCATGGTGCCCGCGCCGACCACGGCGACCTGTTGGATGAGTTCGCTCATGGAATTAACGCTCGACTGACAGGGAAACTGCGTTGCCGCCACCCAGGCAAAGCGAAGCCATGCCGGTCTTGGCGTCGCGGTGTTGCATGGCGTACAGCAAGGTGGTCAGGATGCGCGCGCCAGAAGCTCCGATGGGGTGGCCGATGGCCACCGAACCGCCGTTGACATTGACCTTCTCTGGGTCGAGGTCGAGCTTGCGGGTGAGCGCGATAGCCGCCGCGCTGAAGGCCTCGTTGACTTCGTGCAAGTCAAAGTCGCCGAGGGACATGCCGGCCTTCTTGGCGCAAGCGGGCATGGACTTCTCGGGCGCCATCATGACCCACTCGGGGGCACAGCCCCCGGTGGCGTAGGCTGTGATGCGGGCCATGGGCGTGAGGCCCAGGGCGGAGGCACGCTCGGCGCTCATGACCACCAAAGCCGCGGCGCCGTCGTTGATTGAGGAAGCGTTGGCGGCGGTCACGCTGCCGTCAGGTTTGAAGGCCGGTCGCATACCGGAAATACTCTTCGCAGTCATGCCACTGCGCACATTCTCGTCGCACTCGAAGGCCAACGCCTCTTGCTTGCGGCGCGGCACCATGACTGAGAAGCGCTCGTCGTCAAAGCGGCCGGCGATATTGGCGGCCTCCGCTTTTTGGTGGCTGCTCGCGGCATACTCGTCTTGAGCGGCGCGGGTGATATCAAACTCCTCGGCCACCTTCTCCGCCGTCAGGCCCATGTGGAAGTCGTTGTAGATGTCCCACAAGCCATCGCCCACCATGGAATCGATCAGCTCACCATGGCCGAGGCGCACACCATCGCGAGCTTGGGGCATCAAATAGGGAGCGCGGGTCATGTTCTCCATGCCGCCGGCGACAATGATCTCGGCGTCGCCGGCCTTGATCGCCTGAGCGGCGAGCATGACCGCCTTGAGTCCCGAGCCGCAGACCTTGTTGATGGTCAGGCTGCCCACGCTGTCGGGCACGCCGGCGGCGCGGGCGGCCTGGCGGGCTGGGTTCTGACCGAGGCCGGCGCTGAGTACATTGCCCAGGATCACCTCGTCGACCGACTCTGCCTCGACTCCGGCGCGGCGCAGGGCTTCCTTGACGGCCAGCCCGCCAAGCTCCGGCGCGCGAAAACCGGCCAGAGAACCCTGGAACTTGGCGACGGGAGTGCGGCAAGCGCTGACGATGACGACATCTCTCACGGGCTGACCTCCGGACCTCGCGGGCCGGGCTGAGGGGGGAGTGGAAAGGGAACCTGAGGGGCTCGACGGCTGGGGCTCGGCGGGCAGTTCAGGGGCGACTACTATAAGAACGGTACCGGCCTCGGTCGAGCCCCGACCCGGCGAGCCTGCCTCTCAGGGTGGCCAACGGGGGGTCTACCGCCTGAGAGCTTGGGTAGGTCTTCCCTCTGGCCCCTGTCGGAGCGGGTGCTATTCTGTAGCCGCTTGCATGCCCTGGCCCGCTTCTTCAAGCCCCACCCCCATGCCCTCCAAGACCCTCCTGATCGCCTTTTTCCTCGCCTGCGCATGCGCCGGGCCCGGAGCCGGCCCTGCATCCGATGCGGCCGCGGTCACGCTGCGGGTGGCAGGCTTCGTCGAGGCCGCGGGCATCACCTGACTGGGCTGACCCAATCGGGTTCAGGAGGCCCTGGAAGGGTCGCCAGGCATCCTCTCGGTGGAGTTCGACATCTCCGCCGAGCGTTTTCACATCCGCCACGACCCTCGCCGCATCTCCACCGCTGGGGTCCTCGCCATCGTGCGCAGGTTGGGCTATGAGCCCAACGAGCTGACCGATCCCACCCCCGTTCGGGCCGTCCTCGAGGGCATCGACCCCGCCCTGCTGCCAGCGGACTTGCGCACCCTCTTCGCTCGGGCCAAGGAGCGCGGCTGCGGCCTTCTGCTCGATTTCGTCGCCCCCGGCTGAGGCGCCTGCCAAGAGATGGATAGCGTGACCTATCCAGACCCCCTGGTGCGAGCCGAACTCGAGCACTGGATCGAGCAGCAACTCGATGTGACGCTCGTCACCGCAGTGGCCGAGCTTTTTGAAATCAAGGCGGTGCCCATGGCGCTCCTGGTGAATGCCGAGGGCCGGATTCTGGCACGCATTCCAAACTTTGTCGCTCCGGCTGCCTTTGCGGCCCGCTTGCGAGACGCGAGAGAGCGTTAGAATAGGGCTCCCAAGAAGCGACGCCTTCGAGAACCCGACCAGCAACGCCATCACGCCCAACGATCCCAACCCCGGCTCCGAACCCGGCCTGGATGTTGAGTTGCTGGCGCGGGCGCGCAGCGGCGACAAGGAGGCCTTGCAGGTGCTCTGCAATCACATCGAACCGCGCCTGCGGCGGGCGGCGCAAAAGCGACTCGGGCACCTGCACGAAAAAGTCAGCGTCTCCGATGTCCTGCAGTCGACCTTCATCGACATCGTGCGCGGCGCGGAGAGCTTGCCTCAGGAGTCGAGCGAGAACCTCGAACGCTGGAGCCTGCGCGTACTCGACAATAACATACGCGACCTGGCGCGTTACTTCACCGCCGAGCGCCGCGACCGCTCCAAGGAGCAAGGCCTCGATGCGGAGGCAGCGAGCCGCGTGCCGGCGCGGCGGCCCTCCCCCGCCACGGAGCTGATCCAGACCGAAGATGTGACCCGCCTGGCCCTGGCCATGGCGGAACTCACCAAGGACTACCAGCGCATCCTGCAACTCTTCATGCGCCCCGATTTCAGCCACGAACTCGCGGCGCGCACCCTCGGACGCTCCCTGGGCGCTTCACGAGTCCTGCTCGCTCGAGCACGAGCCGCGCTGCTCGCCAAGCTGGAAGAGCAAGGCTAATGAGCCGCGAAGCCGAGCACCCCAGCGCCGTCGAACGCGTGCTTTGCGAGTGGTTTCTCTTGAGCGAAGAAGGCCAGGAGCCAAACCTCCAGGAACTCTGCGGTGGCGATTTGGAACTGGCCCAAAAGGCCCAGAAACTGCTCGGTGGCGAGCCCGAGTTCTTGCGCCAGCGGGGAGAGAGCGCGGGTGTCGGAGAGCCCGACCACGATGATGAGTGGTCGGGCATGCGGCTCGATGACTTTCGCATCGTGCGCCGTATTGCCAGCGGCGGCATGGGCACGGTTTTCCTTGCCGAACAGGAACGCTTGGGCCGCAAGGTCGCGCTCAAGGTAGTCGACAAGAGTTGGGTAGCCACGCCCCAGGCCTACCAGCGTCTGCGCCGCGAAGCGGCCATCGCCGCCAGCCTCAACCACCCCAACATCGTCCCGGTCTACGCCGTGGGCGAAGAGGGCGACAAGTGCTTCATCGCCATGCGGCACCTCACGGGACCGCCGCTCAGCGAAATCGATCTGCCCATCGATCCACAACGGGCGGCGCGCATCTGCCTGGCTCTGGCCGAAGCCCTCGACGCGGCGCACTCGGCCGGTGTCGTACACCGCGATGTAAAGCCGGCCAATATCCTGCTCGACGACGAGACGCCCTTCCTCGTGGACTTCGGGCTGGCGCGCTCTAGTGTGGATCCGACCTTGACAAGTCAGGGCTCAGTGCCGGGCACCCTACCCTACATGGCACCCGAACTGCTCTCGCGCGAAGCGCCGGTGCTCGATCCGCGCACTGATGTCTACGCCCTGGGTGTGACGCTGTACGAGTTTCTGGTGGGCCGCCCACCTTTCCTGGGCTCGCAGACCGTGGCCACGGTGCGCAAGATCCTGCTCCAGGACGCGCCAGCCTTGGGCCTCGCGCGGCGTCACCGCGACCTGGAGACGATCGTGTTACGGGCTCTGGAAAAATCGCCCCGTCGACGCATCCCGAGCGCCCGCGCCTTCGCCGACGACCTGCAGCGCTTCCTCAACGACGAGCCTGTCGCTTCGCAACCCACGAGTCACCTGTACCGCCTTGCGCGCCGAATGCGCCGTTATCCGCGGGTGGCGATCTTCGCCCTGTTCAGTTTTGTGGTGGTGGTCGCACTGACGATTTCTACCGCTCTGGCACGCCGGGGCGAACAACGCGCCCTGCGTTCGGGCGTGCACCTGGTGCAGGCTGACCTCGACGAAGGTCGAGTCGAACGCGCCGGCTTGACCCTGGTGAGCCTTGTGGAGCGCCACAAGGATTCCGCCGAGGTCTCTGGCCTGGCCAAGCGCGTGGCCGCCGAAGTCGCCGCGGATCGTCTCTTCGCAGCCCTCTTCCAACGGCCCCTGCTTCTCGATTGGCAGGGTTTGAACCGCGCCCTGGAGGAAGCCAAGCGTGCCCAGGCCCTGACGCACATTCCAGACCGGGCCGGGCCTCTGTTCGCCGTGGCCGATTGGTGTTTGGGACGCGAGGAGCGCGCCGGGAAGAGTTTGCACGCACTGCTCGAGGGCGGCAGAGCTCCTCTCGCCGCGGCGTCCTTGGCGGAACTCTTGGGGGCAGAGCCACAAGCGCTGCCCGCGGCCATAGAGCCGACCGAAGAAATCCTGCGCAGTCTGGTGCTGCTGCTCCAGAGGCGCCCCTACGCCGAACAGGAACAACAGTCAGCCCTCGCCCTGGCACGCAATCCCGGCAATCCCCGGGCCCTCTACGCCCAGGGCGTGGTGCTGGCCGCATCTGGCCGTTTCGGGCGAGCGCGAGAGATCGTGGAGGCTCTCGTCGATCCGCTCCTTGACGCCGTTGAAGCCCGGCGCCTCCTGGTGCGTGTGCGCACGCAGACCGGTGAGTTCGAAGCCGCGCGAGAAGTCCTCAGCTCCATCGAGATCAACCAGTGGGGCGTGGCGGATGCCTTTGGCGATCTCGAACTACTCCTCGCCACCGAACAATGGGGGCTCTTCGAAGAGCGCCTGGCTCTCCACCACGCACGACACCCCGGAACCAACCTGATCGGTCTGGCAGAGGCTCAGTTCCTGGCCTTGACCGATATCCAAGCAGCTGGCGAGGTCTACCAGAGACTGATAGACGAGTCGCCCGACCCCGCCATACGCGACCTCGCGGCGGCGCTTCGATACCGCATGCAGGTGGACAGCGCTATTTCCATCGCGGCCCTGGGAGAGTCGAACGGTGAAGATCTAGTTGCCCTGCGCGAGGCTGGCTACGCCCTCCGAGAATCCCTCGAACTGCCCCGCGCCAGGGGCATGCTGGCCTGGAAACTGGGCCTCGTGCTCATCTTCGTGGGCCCCGCCGGCCAAGGTTTTGACTCCCTCGAACTCGCCCTGGCACTCTTGCCCGGTGAAGTGCTGCTGCGCGCTGATTACATCGAACACTGCCTGGGCCTGGCTGGCGCGGCGCCGGATTTGATCGCCAGCGGAGATCTAGACGAGGGCACCGACCGTTACCTTCTGTCCCGCGCACGCACCGTGTTGGGCCACTTGTTGGGAGCCCTGCAACGGGGCGACACCCATGGTCGCGACGAGGAGCGCGCCATCCTCGCTCGCCACACGACTCGACTGATCGCAGCCACCTCCGACTGGTCGCTCTTGATCGAAGCGCGCGATCTTTTCGCAAGCGTCCCGGCCAGCGCCGAGTACCTGGAAATCGTCGAGCGCGCCAGTGAGACCTTCGAAGCCCTCTACGGAGTGGTCGAGGAGGGCGAACTCCCCGGAACCCAAGCTGCGGACGAATCCCATTCGGACCAGTAAGTCCCGCGGACGGCGCGGCGCTACGGGATGATGGTGTAGGTCAAGGAATGCAGGCCTGGCAGGGCACTGGTGCCACCGGGGCTTTCGAAGCCCCTGAGTTCAACCAGGTCGCCGGGGACCAGGTGGGGAGGCATCCTGAATACAGCATCCTGCACCGTGGCGCCTGCTGCGAGCTGCACACGCTCAATGTGATTGTTGTCGCCGTTGATGCGAAAAAGGGCAAAGGTGTTCTTTCGCAAGCCGCTCATCTGCATCACGACGAGTTCTCCTGCGACTGCCGGGATGTTCCCGTAATTCGAGGGAGTGCCGGCATCGAAGGGCAGGCTCTGGCCGGTGTAGCTGAAGAAGACGAAAGGCAGGTCGGTGGTGGTGGCCTTGGCGGTCCAGCCTCCGATAAAGCCCGCGGGATTGTTGTCGGTCTGTGCGTAGGTGGCGGGGTCGTTGCCGCCCCCGACCATGGTGACGCCCTGCAATTGGAACTTGACACCATCGCCCGATGGCCTTTGCAGAAGCTGGTCCCATTCATCGCCGGTGAAAAACGCCGTGGTGAGATGTGGCGCCTTGTCCAGGATCAAGCGCTTGATGAGAGCATCTCGAGAGATCACAGCGACACTGGCTTGGGCGCTGATCTCGGCCCAATAGTCGCTCGCCTGGGAACCCCAGTGCATGTACGGCATGGTCCAGTTTCGGATCGTCTCCGTCTGGCCTCGGGGGACAGCCAACATGGGCTCGCTGTGTTGCAGCACGATCTGGCTGTTGGGCGTATCCGCTTCGTTCTTGGCCAACATGTCCGCGTACTTCCTGGGCTCAAGGACGCACAGAGGAACGCTGACACCCTGGGGGACGGTGTAGCCAGCGGCGGCCACATCCCAGGGCTGGGGGGCCCCCTTGAACATCATGAAACGCCAGTTGTGCAGTCCACGGATACCCGAGGGCGAAGTCGGCGGAGAGGGGTCCACAAAGAAGGCATCGTGGAACCAGACACGACCCGTGAGCTCGACCCAGGTTCCAGCGTAGACGCTGGCATTGCCGCGGATACGCAGGTGCAAGAAGTTCTCGGAAGGGCCCGAGCCGCTGGTCCAGCTGGTCTGGCTGGCAAAGCCCTTCCACTCCAGCACCAGGGGCGCGGCCTGCATGGCCTGGGCTGGCCCGGAGGGGTTGAGCACCGCGAGAACTGTGAGCAGGCAGGTGAGTCGGACTGAGTTCATGGAGCTGGCAGGTCGTGGTCGGCGGCAGGGTCCTCCGGCGAGGAGGGCTCCTTGCCCTGGTGAGAGGGCTCTGTGGTAAGGAGCCTTCACCGTGGATGGGTGTTGCCTCCAGTAGGCGCGGCCCCCGACTCCATGTTACGCCCGGATCCGAGAAAAAGGCCGCGGCCAAGGGGCAAGTGGGCCAATCCAGAGCCGCCGTCGAGGGGCTCGCCAGGGCAACACAGGGGACAACCAACCAAATTTGGAGGGGAAGAAGGGATGGAGAGCGGACGGAGAGGTGCGGCAAGGCCATTTTTTTGAAATCCCTGGGGGGGGGCTTCTTGCCCCTTCCTGGGTCAATGGCACCTGGGTCCCAAAAAGGGCATCCTAGGGCCGAATGGCCCTCCGGTAGCCCTCGGAGGGGTGTAGGAGGCACCTTTGGACCGAATCCGGCCGCCGACGCGGAACCCAGGGGAGGTGCCGCTTGCCCAGGGTTGCAACTCGCCTCACAAAGGCGTATTTCGGAGATTCTCTGCGAGGGCCCTCGCACCTCGAAACGCAGAAAATGCCTCCAATGACTGCCTGCATGGACGAAGCCAGCCTGGTACGGGGTCTCCAAACCCGCGATGAGAACCTGACGGGGATCTTCCTGGAACGCTATCGGTCCCTGATCTTCCATTGCATCGGCCAGTTCGAGCAGGAGGCATCAGCCCGCGACGACCTCCACCAGGAGATCGTGAAGTGCATCATCGAGCGCCTGGACGCCGGTCGCTTCGACCCCCAGAAGGGCTCCCTGGGCACCTGGCTGTACCGTGTGGCCTGGTGCCGCTGCGTGGACCTCTTGCGCAAGAACCAGGGCCGCCGCCAGGCCCAGGTCGCCAGCGGCGCCGAAGGAGTCCCCGAAAGACCCGATCCCGGCCCCGGTCCCGGCCAGATCGCCGGCGAATCCGAAGTGGCCAGCCTGGTGCGCCGAGCCCTGGTGAGCCTCAATGAGCAGGAACGCAGCCTGCTCGACTTGCGTTTTGTCCAAGGCCAAACTTTGCACGAAATCGCCAAAACACTCCATATTTCGCACGAAAAGTGCAAATATCGGCTCAAAAAGGCCTCGACGGCTCTGCGGCGCGTCATCCTGAACGACCTCTCCCTCGAGGGCCTGGCCCAGGCGGAGGGCTATCTCGGGACGAGTCTGGGACTGGCCTGTGAAGAACTCGCCGAAAATAGGGTGGTTCTGTGACCCCCTGCCCGCTCTCGCCTCGGACAAACTACATCTTCCATGTATAGAGAACCTCTCGGCCTATAGCGACACACACGCCCCCGCCCCAAAGAATGGACACCCGACAAACCAGGACCCTCCGGGACCCCGCCCTGGCCTCTCCCGCCGAGATCGAAGACGCCCTCAGCTACTGGGATGAGCTCGACTCGGCCTCCCTGGCGCGCCTCGACGCCCACCCCGAACATGGGCTGCGGCTGCGCATCCTGCGTGCCAGCGAGGATTGGCTCACCGGATCGGCCCCCACCGGGGGCGATATCGGTCCCTGCCCCGAGGCCGAGGTGCTCTACGAATATGGCCAAGGCCCGGGAGTCACCGGAGCCCCCCTGACCCGCCTGCCCAGCCCCGATCCGGTCCTGGTCCAGCACCTTGAACACTGCATCGCCTGCGCGGCCCTGGTGGCCAGCCTGGAAAGCGGGCCGCCCCTGCCCCTGGAATGGACGCGCCTGCCGGACGAGAAGCCCACACGCCTGCCCATCCAGCAAGCCGCGCCCGCGGCAGAGCCCGCGCGCTTCAGCACCTGGCTGCCTCTGGCGGCGGCCGCGGCGCTCTTGTTGGGAGCCTTCATCGCGCCGCGCTTCTTCGGTGGCCCGAGGGCCCTGAACCCGTCCGCCCTGGGCCTGCCCGTGGCCACTGTTCTGCGGGGCGCCGAGAGCCAGGCCCTCTACTTCCCCCGCGGTCCGCTACTGGCGAACACGGAAGGCCTGAATACCCCGCTCTTCGAGCTGGCACCGGTCGCAGGTGCCAGCGCCTACTCGATCGAGATCTACAAGCGTGATGGCACGGCCTTCGATGCCGGCCAGCGAGTGCAAAGCCTGAACTCCGCCGCGCCCTCTGTGACCGCCGCCCCCCTGGCAGCGGGCCACTACACCTGGCACGGATGGGCCACGGTGGATGGACTCGAGCGCGATCTGGGCGCCCTCGACTTTGAGGTCAAGGCCGATCTAGCGCCCCTCGCCGGGAAAGCCCCAAGGGGCATCGCGGCCACCGCGGCGCGCATCAAGGAGTTGCACGGCGCAGGTTACCTGACTGACGCCCGAGCCTTGGCTCGCGGCTTGCCCCCCAGCGCCGAGCGCGAGGCCTATCTGCATCCGCCGGGACGCTAGCGGACGCTGCCGATAGACACCGTGCGCGCTCCCGCTCCGCGACTGGTGACCCTGGGGCTCTTCGCCGGGGTGTTCCTCTGGGGCTATAGAGCCCTGGAAAGTTCGAGCCAGACCGTCCTGGCTGCGGCGCCGGAGCACGAACAAAAAACTGGCTACGAGCGGGACTACGGAGCTTTCTGTGAAGCGCTCGGGGCCTGGCGCGGCGGCGAGGACGAGGCCCTTGGCGACTTGCGAGCTGCGGCTCGTCGCCTGGCCGAGGAGCACAACCGCCCCGACGCCTTGCGAGCCTCTGCGTACTATGAGCGGCTCAACCCAGCCGAGCGCGAAGCCGGCCTGGCCGACAGTCGGCGCTTCGGCGAACTTTGGCAAGAGGTGGAGTCGGCTCCGAATGAGGGCTGGTCAGTCGAGCGCGAAAGCCTGCTGAAGGAGTTGCGCGGCTTCATCGCAAGGACCACAGCCCGGGCTGACTTCGTGCCTGCCGGCCATGCCCTGGCCCTCGCTGCACGCATCGAAGTGCGCGCCCTGGAGGCGAATCTCTCCGACGCAGAGCAAGAAGACAAGACTCAACGCGCGGCCCAAGATATCCGCGAAGCTCTGGCTATCTTCAAACGCTCGGGCCTTGAGACGCCGCGCCTCGAACCTCTCTGGCTGAAGGCCAAGCTGGCCCTCCTGGCGGAGGCCGAAGAAAGCGCCGAGGATCTCTACGCCGAAGTTCTCGAAGTCGCTGAGGCCTGCCGCGTGGACGACTACCGCGAGCGCGCCCTCTTGGGGCTGGAAAGCGTGGCGCTGGGCCGCGGCGATCTGCCCGAAGTGGAGCGCCTGCTGGCCGAGTTGGCCAGTTTTCGCCAACCGTCGAAGTGCTGGCCCCTGGCCCGGGGTCACGCGAACCAACTCCTGCATGCCGACTCTCCCCGCAAGGCCGCGGAGTTCTTGCTGCGCAACCGTCCCCTGGGCGAGGATGACCGCGAGCAACTCGATCAATGGCGGCAATTGATGGCCTTGGTGCGCCTGCGCCAGGGAGATCCCGAGGGAGCTTTGGGATTGCTGGATGCTTTACAGCAAGGACCGATGGACGAAGAATTGATGGTCCTGCGCGCGCGGGTAGCGCTCAAGCGCAACGAGCTGCGGGAGGTCCGAAGAATCCTCACCAAGGAGAGTCTGGCAGGTTTCTCCTTGCGCACCCAGCAAGCCGCTTTGGCGCTGCGTGGCGAAGCTTGGCTGGCTCTGGATGAGCCCGCCCTGGCCCTCGCGGAACTGACTGCGGCGGGCGACATCGCGCGCACCTGGGAGCGCCGCCTCGAACGCCAGCGGGCCCTCGAGGACACCTCGGCCACAATCTTCGGCGAGTGGTCAGGGCTACACACCCAGGCCCTCGAAGCCCGCGCCCTGGGCGCCCTCGGTCGGGGCACCGATGCCGCCCTGGCCATCGAGAGCGCTCAATCGCACGCCTGGCGCGGCGCTCGCCCTGACCCCACAACGCGGGCGGAGATCGAGAACTGGGCGGCGCATTTCGAACTTGGACTCGTGACCTGGATCTTCGGCGCGGACTCCAGCCTGGCGGTCTCCGTGGACCAGAACGGCGCGGCAGCAACCCTCCGAATCGACCGCTCGCGCAAGCAGGTCCTGGAGGCGGTGCGGCGCATGCGCGAGGCGCTGCTCGCGGGCGACGAAGTCCTGGCCGGGCGCCTCTCCGGGGAATTGGTCGAGCTGCTCTTTCCGCCGGGGCTCCTCGAACGACTTGAGGGCAGCGCGACCCGTGAGCGGCTGCTCTGCATCGCCCACGGCCCCCTGGAACTCTTGCCCCTCGAAGCGGTCACCTGGGGCGGCCGCAGTCTGGATGAACGGGCGACCTGCCTGGTGCTTCCAGAGCTGCCGAGTCGCACCCCCGGTTCTGCACCCGGCCTGGCAGCCGCCTGGGTTCTGGTGGGCGATCCCATGACGAACAGCGGCGACCTGCGCCTGCCAGCGGCGGGCCCGGAACTCGAAGGCATCGGCAAGATCTGGCCCGCGGCCAGCCGATACTCGGGCCGCGACTTCACCCGCGCCGCCCTGGTGACCGCCCTGGAGAGCGAGCAGCCGGTGCACATCGCGACGCACCTGCGCGCAGCTGCTGCGTGCGACGAGGGGCGCTTTTCTGCGTTGGGCCTCGAACTCGACCGGGGCCAGGTGATCTGCGCCGCGGAACTGGCCCGGGTGCGTGTGACCAGTCCGCTGGTGGTGCTCTCGGCCTGCGACACAGCGGGCGGGCGGGCCATCGATGCCCGCGGCCGCCAGGGTTTGGCGCGGGCCCTCTTCGAGGGCGGCGCGCGCAACCTGGCCGTGACCCTCTGGCCCGTGGCGGACCAGGCGGCCGCCGAGTTCACGAGGCGCTTCCACGGAGCCCTGGGCGAGGGACTCGAGCCCTCCCAAGCCGCCCGTCGAGCGCGGGTCGAGTTGCGCGAAGCTGGCGCGTCGAGCGCGGACTGGGCGGCCTTCCGCCTGGCTGGCCGCGACTGAACCGGCGGACTCGGTTCCCCTGCCCGAGATTGGGACAGGGGCAAAAAGGGCTGTCTGGGGCCTTGAATGGGGGCAAGAACCTCTTCTGACCCCTCAGTTGGCAAGAACCCGCCCCCGGCCTGGAAGCCCGAACCTCAAGCCACTGGGGTGGCCTTCCGATAGCTGTTCCTGCCACAGGTCGCTCTTCCGCGGCCGGAACGAGTCAGGAGACCCCCATGATCACAGCAGCCATTCTCGCCAGCCTCAGCCTGGCCAGTCCCGCCCCCGCCGCAGCACCTCTGGCGCCGGTCCCGGCAGTGCTCGAGGTGCACTACAGCAACACGCACCTCCAGTTGCGCAGCCTGACGGGCGAGCCCCTGCTCGTCATCTTCTCCAGCGCCAGCAGCGGTCTCGAGACTGTCTTCTGGTTGAGCCCTGGCGGCCAGTACGACGAGGAGTTTCCCCGCGGAACGCTCTTCGGCCTCGACCTCGAAGTGGTTCAGGATTCACAGCTAGGTTGGATAACCAGCGGCGCCATCGCCTTCGATCCCAAGTCCTTTGGAGTCACCGACAGCCTCTGGGTTCAGCCCTGCGGCCACAGCGTGATGCAGAGCGGTAGCGGCGGCCCAGCCTTCGGCCTCGCTCCTGGCCAGAGCCACTTGCCGGCCGAGCTGGGCGTCCTCGGCCCCGACGAAGCTCACGCCACAAGCGGTGGCGGTCACGCCGAACCGGCCTTCCATGTACCGGCCCTGACCCCCACCAACAAGCCCAAGGGCGACCACCCGCCGCGCCTGCGCAAGAAACCCCTGCCGCCGGTCTAGATCGGACTCAGGTTCAACAAGGAGCACTGCTCCCGGCGATTATGCACCGCAGGGACAGCCAAAGAGAGACTCGTGAGGGTGCCAGAGTGAAACACTCGGGCGCCCTCACGGTCTATTTGACGAGTTCCTCGTCGAGGAGCCGTAGAACTGGGGCCGTTCGTCCTTGAGGAGCGGAATACGGGTGCGGTAGCGGCGCGCTTCGGAGAGGTCGAGGTCCGCCGTGAAGAGACCTTCGCGCCCGTCCGCTTCCACCAGGACCTCGCCCAAGGGCGAGACGATGAGCGAGGCGCCGGGGAACTCCAGGGGCAGACGGCGGCGACCGATTTCGGCGCAGCCGGTGCGATTGCAGGCGACGAAGAAACACTGGCGTTCGATGGCGCGGGCCATGACCAGGGCGCGCCAGTGGCCTATGCGCGGCAGGGGCCACTGGGCGCTAAGCGCCCACAGGTCGACGCCCGCGCGCCAGGCGCGGTCAAAGCAGCCAGCGAAGCGCAGGTCGTAGCAGACCGCCACGCCAAGGCGCACGGCGCGGGTGTCGAGAGCGGGCGGCGGCTCTTTTCCGGCGGAGAAACTCATGTTCTCTGCGGTGGGCGAGAAGAGGTGCAGCTTGTCGTAGGCGAGTAGCTCCGCGCCAGCCTCGAAAACACGCATACGGTTGGCGGGCAGTCCCCCGGTGCGGCCGAGTCCGCTGCCCATGACGCAGAGGGGCTGGCCGGCTGTGAACTCCCCCACCCGCAGCCAGGCCTCCTCGGTGGCGAGAAGATCGGCCTCGCTCGCTGCGCCGGAGGGAAACGAGGTGGGCCACATCTCCGGCAGGACCACGAGATCCACGCCCTGGGCTGCGGCCTGGGAAAGCCCCTCCAGGACGCGCTCCAGGTTGTGGGCGGAATCGGGCAGAACATCGAACTGAAAGACGGCGGCGCGCATCACAGCCGAGGATAGCTATCCTGCCGGGCGTGTTCGTCGATTCTCTGATCCAGTTCGCCGTGGGGCGGCTCCTGCTCGCCTGGCTGCCGCCGGGGTGGCCGGGCTACGCCGACAGGCTGGAGCTGGGCGCGACCCTCACGGCCAGTTGGCTCCTGGGCGGTTTGGGGCTCCAGCTGGTGCCGCCGGGGTGGTTTTGGGTCTTGCTCTTGGTTCTTCGACTGGTGAGCCTGCCAGGAGGCTTGCGGCCCCGGCACGGGCGGCCCGTGGCCTTGGGAATCTTTCACGGTGGGGTGTTTCTGGCCCTCGTGGGTGCCCTTTGGGCTGGCTGGAGCCAGGCGGCGACGGTCGTCGTGAGCGCCCTCTGGAGCGTATCGGGACTCATGGTTTGGCGCACCATGGCCGACCGCCGGGCGCGCCTCTTGGGTTTGTTTGGCCTTGTAGCTCTGGCCCTCTGGCTCTGGTCCCTCGAGGTCTGGCCATGAGCGCCGCGAAACGCGGCGCTCAGCCAGCCCCCTGGCCCCTTTCCGTTGGCGCCCTCGACGAATGCCTCGCGAGCCTGCGCGCCGGAGCTGATTTCAAAACGACTCTGGAGGAATTGCTCCTGGGACTCGATCCCGCCCTCGCCGAACACTTGATGCTGCTCCTGCGTGAAGGCCGCGGCGCATGGCTACCCTTCTTGCGCTCCTCGGGCGGCCACGCCCTGGTTCTTGGCAATGCTTTTTCAGCCACGGCCCATGTGCTCGCGGGTGCAGGCTTTCGACCCACCCTCTGCGATCCGTCCCCCGAGCGCATGGAGTTCGAAGCGGCGCGCTGTCTGGCCTTGACCGGCGTCAAACTCGATATCGTTGAATGCCAGGGCACAGTCCAGTTGCCCTTCGAGACGAATCATTTTGAATTGGTCGTCTTTGAAGGCGTCCCCCACGGCTGGCGTACTGATTGGGACGCAACCTTGGCGGAACTCGTGCGGGTCTGCGGGGGCGAGCTTCTCGTGGTGGCCGACAATCGTCTGGGCTACAAGCACTCCCTGGGTGCTCGGGGCAAGTACGGCGTGCCCTCGCCCCTGCGCTTCTGCCTGAACGTCCTCGGCGGCGTACGCGGCGAGCACACTCTATGGGGTTACAAGAAAGCGCTGCAAGGAGCGGATAGCGCCTCTCCGCGGGCCTTTGCGCTGTATCCGCACTCCCTCGATTTCAGCCACATCGTGGGCCTCGACGGCATCGGGCCCAAGTTGCACATCGGCCCCATGGAACGGCGCAACAAGCTCAAGCTCGTCGGGCAGGCGACGGGGCTCTTTCCGGTCCTGACGCCTTCCTTCGCCATCATCAAGACCGAACCCGGCCTCGCAAGAGTGCCCCTGCGCATCGAACGCATCCTGCGCGAGCTCTCCGAACAGTTGGACGAGCCCCTACCGGTGGCTGACGAGTGCGTCGCCACCCGCGGCAACACTGCTCTGGTGCAGACCGCCGTTCCAGGAGCAAACCCGGAAGAGCCCGAGGGCCGTTGGACCCTGCACATTCCCCTCAGTCCGCAACAGGAACGCCAGATCTCGCGGCACCACGAAGTCATCGAACGGCTCTGGTCACCGCAGGCCGAACTGCCCGTGCCCGAACCACTCTTTCACGGCGTGCTTGCGGGGCTCTCGCTCTCGTGCGAACGACGCTTGGCTGGATTTGGCGCGCCGGAATTGAGCGGCGACAAGGCCTGTCTCGACCGCACCCTCGATGACATCGCCGGGCACTTCGCCGGACTCGCCGTGGGCGCGACGGAAGTCCTCGACGAGGCGGGCTTCGCCAAGCACTTCGACGAGCGCTTCGATTTGGTGCGGCGGCACTGTGGCCACGCGAGCACGGCGCGGGCGATTCTGCGGCTGCGGGACCAGACTCGCGAGCAGGTCCTGGGCCTCGAGGTGCCCCTGGTCCTGTTTCACGCCGACTTGCGCAGCAAGCACATCCAGGTCGACGGGCGAGGCCGCGTCCTGGGCTACCTCGACTGGGGATCGTCCCTGGATGCGAGCTTGCCCTACACCGACCTCTTGTTGTTCCTGATCCACGAGTACAAGCAGTCGCGCGATCTCGCCATGCCGGTAGCTTGGCGCTCGTTGGTCGAAAAAGGACCCCTGCGCCCCACCGAAAAGGAAAAGCTCCAAGGCTACGCCGCAGCCCTGGGCCTGGATGAGGGCTACTGCCGCGCCCTGGAGGGTTGCTTCCCCATCTTCGTGGCGGCCATGGCGGAATCCAACTGGGACTACAGCAGACCGCGCTGGGTGCACCGGACCTTCGGCCTCTAGAGAAGCGGAATAGTCCATTGCAATTCCGTACGAATGCTAAGCTGGCTGGCCGTCTCGCAACGCCACACCGCCACACCGCCCACCGTGCTCAGCGCCCTCTGCTTGTCTCTTTTCGTGCTCCAGAGCTCCCCTCCGCAGTACGCAGCCTCGCCGCCCCTGGCCCCCCTGGCCGCGGGCGGTAGCGACGATTGCGCCACCGCCCAGCCCATCGCGGGCGCGGGTTTTTTTGCCTTCGACAACTCAGCCGCGACTACGAGCACGGCGGGCCAGGCTGAGCCCCTCTGCGATTGGGCTTCGAGCCTGGCTGTGGAAAACGATGTCTGGTTTGCCTGGACCGCGAACTCCACCGGCGCGGTGACCTTCGCTACCTGCAGCTCGACTCTGGTGGACACCAAATTGGCGGTCTACGCCGCAGCCAGTTGTCCAGGACCGGGCACCTTGCTCGCTTGCAACGACGACGCCTGCGCCTTGCAGTCGAGCCTGGTCTTCGACGCCAGCTTGGGTACGACCTACCTGTTGCAGGTAGGCACCTTCGCGGGAGCCACGGGCGGCACCGGCGAGTTCTTCGTGGGCGAGCCCGCGGGCTTTCCGTGCGGCGCCGCCGACGACGGGGACAGTGAGACATCCCTGGGATTGACCTTCGGCGGAGAGATCCTGGCCCTTGTCTACATCGACTGCCTCGAAAGCCTGGACGCCGTCGAAGTGGCCTTCGGCAGTCCCGCCAGCCCCGGCGGCATCTCCCTGGGCAGCCCGGTGCAGGTGGCTGTCTGGGACGACCCTACGAACGACGCCGATCCCACCGATGCCCAGCTCTTGCATACCTTCCAGGTTCCCCAGGGCGTCGTTAATCCCGATTTGGACGCCTTCACGAGCTATGACATCCTGGCGCAACTGGGTTCACCCTTGGCGCTTTTTTCGGGTAGCTTCGTGGGTGTCGCGGTGGCACACAACCCGAGCGAGTGGCCGTTGGCCCTGGACCAATCGGCTTCGCATTGGGGACGCAACTGGATCGCGGGGGCCACGGCCGCGGGGGGCTTGGGCCTGGACCTCGTGAACTTGGCGGCCAACAACCTGCCGCCCCAGACCCTCGAGTCGATCCAGTTCCCGGGTCACTGGCTCCTGCGCGCCCAAGGCACGCCGCTCGTCAGCGAAGCCGGAGTCGGTTTCTGCTCTTGCGACGGCGCCCAGGCGCCTTGCTCCAATCCGGGCGGCCCGGGCCGCGGCTGCGCCAACGGTGCGCATGCTCAAGGCGCTTTGCTCACCAGCGTGGGTACGGCCGATGTCCTGGCCGACACTCTGGTACTCCACGCCAGCGGTCTCGTGCCGTTGCAGCCGGGGCTCTTCTTCCAGGGCACGAACGAACTCGGCGGCGGAGCGGGTGTGGCCTTTGGCGATGGCCTGCGATGCGCCGGCGGCAGCCTCGTGCGTCTCGAGGTGCGGCAAATTGATGCCACCGGCCAGACCGCGACAACCCTTGGCCTAGCTGCTGCGGGCGGCCTCGTCGCCGGAGACCTGCGCCACTACCAGTTCTGGTTCCGGGACCCCTTCACGAGCCCCTGCGGCACCCGATTCAACCTGACCGGCGGCTACCGGGTGCAGTGGTGAGGGGGGCCCTTGGCGGGCCTCTGGGGGTGCTGTGGGTGCCGTGCAGGGGACTGCAAGCGGGGGGGGGGCGTCGGACGGCAGGAAGAAGCTCGCAGCAAGGGAAAATCGGCCCTGGATTCCTACAAATAACCGACCCATTTTTTGGAATTGACCTACGCTTAAATCAGACCTTTCCAGAACCCCGAACACCATCTGCGTCTGAGCGGATGGCTTTTTCCCCCACAACACACCGGGCGGCAGCTGCCGCCCGGGTGAGAGTGCTCCCTGGCGCGCTCACGCTATTATGTCTTCTGCCCCAGCGCACCCCGAGGCCCTGAGGTGACCAGAGCCCCCATGAGCGCAGCTCAGAGGGACCAGGCCACAACAGAGCTCCGCGCAAGGTTCAAGGAAGGCACGATCCCAGATTTTACCCCTTTCTGAATTCCACCCCGACTCTCCAGACGAGACCAAATTTCCATGAAACTGACCACTCTCTTCGTGGCCCTCGCAGCCACATCCACCATGACCATCGCCACAGCTGGCGATGACTGCGTCACGCCCGATGCTATCGTCGGCCAGGGCGCGTTCCCGTTTGACTCCTCGCTCGCCACCACCGGCGTAGAAGGACAAGCCGAGGCCATCTGCTCGTTCTTCGGCTCAAGCGCCATCGCCAATGACATCTGGATAGAATGGACCGCCGATGCTGACGGGGACGCCACCATCGCTACCTGCGGCACGGCCCACGACACCAAAATCGCGGCCTACCCCTCGGGCGGTTGCCCGGTTGCGGGTACGAGCCTTGCTTGTAACGATGATTCCTGTGGCCTGCAGTCCTCCATGGGGGGTGTCGCCGTCACCAACGGTACGACCTACCTGCTCCAAATCGGTTCCTTCCCCGGCTCGGCCGGGGGAGCCGGTGCGCTGAACATCTCGATCAGCCCGCTGACGACCGGAACGCCCTACTGCTTCTGTGATGGAGGTGGCGTGGTGCCGGTTTGTGGCAACCTGGGCGCTGCTGGCAACGGCTGTGGCAACTCCATGACTGCGGCCGGTGCCCACCTCGACGCCGTGGGCAACGCCACCGTCGGCGCCGACACCGTGGTCCTGACCGCCTCGGATATCCCCCCCAATCAGCCTGTGCTGATCTTCCAGGGGGATACCGCCGTGGCCATGCCGTTCGGCGATGGCATCCAGTGCGCCGGGGGCTTCCTGGTGCGTCTGGGTATCTCGGTTTCTGCAACCACCAGCGCAGACACCGCCAGCATGGGCGTCGTGGTTTCGGTCAAGGGCGGCGTCACCGCCGGCGACCTGAAGCGCTACCAGGCCTACTACCGTGATGGAGCTTCGGCCTGTGCCGCTCGCTTCAACACCACCAACGGATACGAAATCCAGTGGTAGGTAGATAAACTGACAGAACTCCGTGGGATCCCTTGCGGATCCCACGGGACGAGTCACGCGAGCCGCGTCGCCCCTGGGGTGGCGCGGCTTATTGTGTGGTGGAGCCCTGACTGGGTTGCTGGAGAGCCCTGAATGGGTTGCTGGAGAGCCCTGAATGAGTTGCGGAAAGAGCCCTGAATGAGTTGCTGGAGAGCCCTGAATGAGTTGCGGAAAGAGCCCTGAGCGCTGCATTCAAGGTGTTGGGGCAGTCCCGGCCTCCCCTCCACAGGCCCATTCCGAGGAGGCGATGGCCGCAAAAACTTTCACAATCTTAGCCAGCAAGGTGAAATTGCTCTAGAATTGGGGGTGGTCCCGAGGTAGCAGGCCCCAGGCTTGCTGCAACTACGCCTCATAGAGGGGTCTCCCAACCCTTTTTCCGGGGGTCGGGAACGAAAATCTATCTACATCCCGAGAACTGCTTTCATCCATGTCAGGCCCAGAAGCCTGCCCCATTTTTAGCTCATGAGACTTCTCCAAACATTCACAGCGATCGTGGCCAGTACCCTGCTCACAGTCGCCTCTGCACAAACGGGTGCCGACGGTTGCACCACCCCCGGCGCCATCGCGGGCCAGGGCAGCTTCCCATTCGACTCCTCCCTCGCCACCACGGGCCTCGAGGGACAGCTTGAGGGCCTGTGCCTTTTCTTCGGCTCGAGCGCCATTGACAACGATGTCTGGTTCGACTGGACCGCTGACGCCACGGGCACAGCGACCATCAGCACCTGCCTGACAGCCCACGACACCAAGATCGCGGCCTACCCGGCCGGCGGTTGCCCCGCTGCCGGTTCTTCCATGGCGTGCAATGATGACTCCTGCGGGCTACAGTCCGTCATGACTCTGCCCGTTACCGCGGCAACGGTGTACACCCTGCAAATCGGTTCCTTCCCCGGAGCCGGTGGCGGCCCCGGCACCCTCGACATCCTCATCGGCGGCGGCGGTCCCCTTGCCAACGACAGCTGCACTACTGCCGTGGCCATCGCCGGTCAGGGCAACTTCCCCTACGACAGCACCGGCGCCACCACCGGCCTCGAAGGTCAAACGGAAGTCAGTTGCTCCTCCTTCGGCACGAGTGCAGTGGACAACGATATCTGGTTCGACTGGACCGCCGACGCCACGGGCCAGGCCACCATCTCTACCTGCTCGGCAATTTTTGACACGAAGATCGCTAGCTACCCCGCGGGCGGCTGCCCCGCTGCCGGGTCTTCCCTGGCGTGCAACGACGACACCTGCGGACTTCAGTCGCAGATCAGCTTCCCTGTGACCAACGCCACGGTTTACGGCCTGCAAATCGGCACCTTCCCCGGCACGGCCGGGGGCGTGGCGTCCATGGATATCTTGATTTCAGCACCCCTCGCCAACGACGATTGTGGGGCACCCACCGCTGTCGCGGGCCAAGGATCGTTCCCCTTCAACAACGGAACGGCCACCACCGGCGTCGAAGGCCAAACTGAACTGGCTTGCTACTCCTTCGGCACAAGCGCCATCAACAACGATGTCTGGTTCAACTGGACCGCGGACGCCACCGGCCTGGCCACCGTCTCGACCTGCAGCGTGGCCTTCGACACACGCCTGGCCGTCTACCCCTCGGGCGGCTGCCCGGTGGCGGGCTCCAGTATCGCTTGTAACGATGATACCTGCGGCCTCCAGTCCGAGATCCAGTTCCCCGCCGTGGCGGCCACGACCTACCTCTTGCAGGTGGGCAACTTCCCCGGCACCGTAGGTGGCCTGGGGACCTTCGATGTGTTCATCGCGGGCCCGAGCGAGCCCGGCACGGCCTTCTGCTTCTGCACCGCGCTCAACGCTCCCTGCGCCAATGGTGGCGCGGCCGGCAACGGCTGTGACAACGGCGCCAGCATCGGCGGCGCGAACTTGACCGCCTCAGGCGTGCCCACCGTGGGCGCTGACACCTTGGTGCTCGAAAGCTCGGGCCTCGCGCCGAACCAGCCGGGCCTCTACTTCCAGGGCCTCAACGCGGTCAACGGCGGTCTGGGCATCGTCTTCGGTGACGGCATCCGCTGCGCGGGCGGCGGCATCGTGCGCCTCGGAGTGGTCGGAGCGAGCGCTACGGGCACCTCTTCAACCGCTGGACTCACCGTGCCCATCTCGGCCATTGGTGGCGTCCTGGTGGGCGACCTGAGGCACTACCAACTGTGGTACCGCTCGCCGGGTACTTCGCCGTGTGGAGCGTCGTTCAACCTTACCAACGGTTACTCGATCCAGTGGTAGTCGCTGGAGAGGCCCCCGAGCGGGCCTCTTGAGCTAACTAACCTACTGCGAATAAAATCAGGGCGGTGTCGCTGCGTGCGGCGCCGCCCTGCTGCGTATTTCCACGATCTTCATCTGCCCGCGCCTCTTGAACCTGGGCGCGAATGGGGTCAAGGTCCCTATTCACCTCCGGCCCACCCAAGCCCTCGAATTCGGTGTAGGCTGAACGATAGCCATGCTGCACGAATCCTCCCTGGCAGTCGCCTTGCTGCTCGCCTGCCCCCATCTGCTCCAAGCCCAAGCGGGAACCGATGGATGTACGACCCCCGACACCATCGCCGGAGAGGGGAGCTTTGCCGTGGATTCCTCTGCGGCTACAACGGGCAGCGAGGGACAGTTGGACCCAGGTTGCCTGTGGTTCGGCTCGACGACCGTGGAGAATGATGTGTGGTTCGACTGGACGGCCAGCTTGGATGGCGTGGCTACCGTGAGCACCTGTGGGAGCGTCCTGGACACCAAGATAGCGGCCTGGCCAGGAGCGGGCTGCCCCGCAGCTGGCAACGCCCTGGCGTGCAATGACGACGCCTGTGGGCTGCAATCCTCGATCAGCTTCTCCGTCGTCAGCGGCACCGTCTACGCCTTGCAGGTCGGCAGCTTCCCTGGCGCCCCCGGCGGTCTGGCGCAGATGGACATCAGCATCGTGGCCACACCAGTGCATGACGACTGCAACTCACCCATGCTCCTGAATGGGAGCGGCAGTTTTGCCTTCAACAACAGTGGCGCAACAGCTGGCGCCCAGGGGCAAGCAGAAGCGCTCTGCCTTTCCTTCGGCTCCACCAGCATCGACCGCGACCTGTGGTACCGGTGGATCGCAACGGTGACGGGAACCGCCGTGATCCGAACCTGTGGTTCAAGCGTGGACACCAAGCTCGCCGCCTACCCCAATGTTCTCTGCCCGCAGGATGGTGCGGCCATCACATGCAATGATGATGGCTGCGGGCTGCAATCGACCCTGCTCCTCCCGGCAACCAGCGGCACGGCCTACATGCTACAGGTGGGCTCCTTTCCCGGTGCTGCAGGAGGGACGGGGCTCCTGCAAATTGATGTTCAGCCGCCTCTGGTTGCTGACGACTGCGCGACTCCGGTAGCCATCGCGGGCCAGGGCAGCTTTGCCTTCAACAACCTCTTGGCCAGTACCGGCCTCGAGGGCCAAAACGAATCCCTTTGCCTGGGTTTTGGCGCCAGCGGCATCGACCGCGATGTCTGGTTCGATTGGACCGCCGATGCGACCGGCGAGGCCTGCGTATCCACCTGCGGTATCCTGCTCGACACGAAACTGGCTGTGTACCCCGCTGGAGGCTGTCCGGCTGCGGGCTCGGCGATCCAGTGCAACGACGACGCAGCCATTTGCGGCGGGCTGCAAGCGGCAGTCAAGTTCGCGGCCTTCGCCGGATCCAGCTATCTGTTCCAGCTAGGCAACTTTCCCGGAGCCGCCGGCGGTAGTGGCAGCTTTGATGTGAGTATCGCCACCGGGCCAGGATCGCCTTTCTGCTCTTGCACATTGGCTGCCTCGCCCTGCACCAACCCGGGCCTCGATGGGCACGGCTGCGCCAACAGCGCTGCCCCTGGCGGAAGTGTGCTCTCGGCCACGGGAAACCCCGTGGTGGGCACCGATACCGTGGTCTTGTCGGCCTCGGGGCTGCCGAGCGGCGAGCCCTGCTTGTTCTTTCAAGGCATGAACCGCGTCAATGGAGGAGCCGGGAACACCTTTGGTGATGGTCTGCGCTGCGTCGGCGGCGACATCAGACGCTTGGGGGTGAGCTTTGCTCGGGGGACTGGCGTGGCGGATACATCGGCCCTCATGCAACCCATCTCGGTCAGAGGAGGGGTGCAACTCGGTGACCTGCGCCACTACCAGGTCTGGTACCGCGACTCCACCAGCAGCCCGTGTGGAATTTTTTTCAACCTCAGCAACGGGTATTCCATCCAGTGGTGAGAGCCCAGGGCAAGAATCGGCCGCAAATGGGTTAAACATCTCTCCGTGAATGAGATCGAAGGGCCCGGAGAGCTGGTGCGGGATTGATTTCGAGAATTGCCTCCTTTTCATTCTCTTATCAATCCAGGTGGGGATAGGATTTAACAGGAGTGCGTGGGTAGAAGGCTGCCCGGCACCCTGCAGCACCTCAATACATCTATTCCTCAATACCATCACCGAGCGCATTGCAGCATGCGCGGTATTGGCAGCACCAACTCCCGACCTTTACTTATTGCTATGAAGCTCTCCTATCTCCTGGCAGCTCTTGGCGCAGCCACCCTGACAACCCTTGCCGGCGCTCAGAATGGCAGCGACAACTGCACCACTCCCGATGCCATCGCTGGCCAAGGCAGTTTCTCCTTCGACAGCACCCTGGCCACGACGGGCCCGGAGGGCCAATCCGAGCCATTGTGCTTCGCCTTCGGCTCGAACGCCGTCGATAGCGATGTCTGGTTCAATTGGACCGCCGATGCCACGGGCATCGCATCTATCAGCACCTGCGCATCGCTGCTCGACACCAAGATCGCGGGCTATCCTGCGGGCGGCTGCCCGGTGGTGGCGGGTACCGCCATCGCCTGCAACGATGACTCCTGCGGTGTGCAATCCGCTATCGACTTCGCCTGTACGACCGGCACGGCTTACCTCCTGCAGATAGGCTCCTTCCCCGGCAATGTCGGTGGAACCGGGACGATCGACATCGTGATCGCATCCTCGGCAACAAATGACGACTGCGGCGGGGCTGTGGCCATCGCCGGTCAAGGGACCTTCGCCTTCAGCCAGCTCGGAGCTTCTGGAGGCTTGGAGGGCCAGAATGAGGCGTTGTGCCTCTTCTTCGGCCTTAGCAGCATCGACAACGATATCTGGTATGCATGGACACCTTCCCTCGCGGGAATGGCGGTGATCAGTACCTGCACCGCGAGCGTCGACACCAAGATCGCCGCACACGCAGGCAGTGGCTGCCCCACGCCCGGCACCAGCATTGCCTGCAACGACGATAGCTGTGGGCTACAGTCCGAGGTTCAGTTCTCCGTCAGCGCCGGTTCGACCTACACCCTGCAAATCGGTACCTTCCCCGGCAGCAGCGGCGGTGCCGGCAACATGGAAATCACCGTCAGCCCTCCGGCAGGGAACGACAGCTGTGCCTTGGCCACGGCCATCGCCGGTCAAGGCGTCTTCCCCTTCGACCAGACCGGCTCCACGACGGGTGCCGACGGCCAGGCGGAGACCGCATGTTACTTCTTCGGCGGAAGCATGATCGACAATGATGTGTGGTACGACTGGACCGCTGATGCGAGCGGCACGGTGGCGATCAACACCTGCACCTCCTTCGTGGATACGAAGCTGGCAATCTACCCTGGCGCCGGCTGCCCCGTGGCCGGATCAGCGATTGGCTGCAATGAAGACAGCTGTGGGCTCCAAAGCCAAGTCTTCGCCACGGTCGTCGCAGGTTCGGTCTACAGCATTCAGGTAGGCACCTTCCCCGGCGCCACCGCGGGCAGCGGCAACCTGGACATCTCGATCACGGGTTCCCTCCAAGCCGATGACTGCGCCACACCAGATGTGATCGCCGGTCAGGGCACCTTTGCATACAATTCCACCATGGCCACAACGGGCCTTGAGGGTCAAGCGGAGGTGAGCTGTTACTTCTTCGGATCGGCCGTCATCGATAACGATGTCTGGTTCTCATGGACTGCCGATGCCACGGGCCAGGCCTCGGTGTCAACCTGCCTCGGAGCAGCGCTCGACACGAAGCTGGCCGTCTACCCCGGTGTTGGCTGCCCGCTGGATGGTTCTTCCCTCGCGTGCAATGACGATGGCTGCGGTCTCCAATCAGAGGTCCTGCTCAATGTGGTCACGGGTACGAGCTACTTGCTGCAAGTGGGCAACTTCCCCGGCACCGCCGGAGGCGCCGCCAGCTTTGACATCCTCATCACAGGCCCGGTCGAGCCGGGTACGCCCTTCTGCTTCTGTGATGCGGTCATCGCGCCCTGCACCAACCCCGGCACTGCCGGCAATGGCTGCGGCAACGGGAGCGACCCAGCGGGAGCCAACCTCACGGCCACGGGCAATGCGGATGTCGGCGCGGACACCCTGGTGTTCTCGGCAACCGGCCTCGCGCCGAGCCAACCGGGCCTCTACTTCCAGGGCATCAACGCAGTCAACGGCGGCATTGGCATCGTCTTCGGTGACGGCCTGCGCTGTGCGGGTGGCGATGTCCGGCGCCTCGGAGTGGCCTTCGCGGATCCCGCTGGCAGCTCCTCGACCGCGGGCTTCGCCAGCACCATCTCCGCCAAGGGCGGAGTGAGCCTGGGCGATCTCAAGCACTATCAGCTGTGGTATCGCAGTCCCGTGGGAAGCCCCTGCGGCGCGCTGTTCAACCTCAGCAACGGATACACCATCCAATGGTAGGAAGCAGGTCTGAGTGACCTCGGTT
Organism: Planctomycetota bacterium; assembly: GCA_012959785.1. Classification (GTDB taxonomy): domain Bacteria; phylum Planctomycetota; class UBA1135; order UBA1135; genus DUCM01. The sequence goes on from DUCM01000002.1 coordinate 85,910, forward strand.
TGAATCAAGTGCCTGCGGTGGGTCGCCCATCGCAGGCACTTGTCAATTTGGGGTACCGAGTGGCAACTACGCTGGCACCGGGGGGGCAGGCAATTTGCAAAAAAAGCAGATTGACGGAACCCTGAAGACGAGAAAATTCAGCGTTTACAGACCATACCTGGCAGCGACAAACAAACAATTCCAGTACATTAGAGATTAGGGCTAGGTGTCTCTCACCGAGGCCTGCGGTATGTCTCCCGAGATACATGCCACGGGGCAGCAAACCCCAGGCTAGCCCCCCCCCGCCAAGCCAGTTTAATTATTCCCGCATGCCCGACTCAACTTCCTTTCCCCTTTGGATCCCTTCGGAAGAATTGCAATCTCATGAACGCTACAAGACTCCTCGCCGCGCTCTGCGCGAGCTCTCTGATGGCTGCTGGTGCTGGTGCCCAAACAGGCACTGATAGCTGCCTCGCACCCGACGCCCTCGCCGGACAAGGCAGCTTTGCCTTTGATTCGACTCTCGCTACAACAGGCCTCGAAGGCCAAGCAGAATTAAACTGCTTCGCCTTTGGTAATAGCGCCATCGACAACGATGTCTGGTTCTCCTGGACCGCGGATGCCACCGGCACAGCCATTGTCAGCACCTGCTCGGTGGCCTTCGACACCAAGATTGCCGCCTATCCCGCAGGCGGCTGCCCGACAGTCGGTTCGTCCCTGGCTTGCAACGACGACACCTGCGCACTCCAGTCGCAGATCAGCTTCCCTGTGACCAACGCCACGGCCTACACCCTGCAAGTGGGCACCTTCCCCGGCGCGGCTGGCGGGTCGGGCCTGCTCGACATTTCCATCGCCTTGCCGGCGACGAATGACAATTGCACTAACCCTGTGGTTATACTCGGGCAGGGCAGCTTCGGCTTCGACACTTCTGCCGCCTCCGCAGGCATTGAGGGACAAACCGAGGCCTTGTGCTACTTCATCGGCTCGACGGTGGTCGACCGCGATGTCTGGTTCACCTGGACCGCCGATGCCAATGGCCTGGCCAGCATCGAGACCTGCGCCAGCGGTCTTGACACCAAGATCGCCGCCTACTCCGGCGCGGGCTGCCCGGTGGCGGGTACCGCCATCGCCTGTGCTGACGATAACTGTGCCCTCTCGACGAACCTCCAGATGATCGTGACGACCGGAACGGTTTATACCCTGCAGGTCGGCGCCTTCCCCGGCGCTGCCGGCGGCATTGGCAATCTGGACATCACGATCGTGGTCCCGGCCGCCAACAACGACTGCACAGCTGCCAGCGCCCTGGCGGGCCAGGGCAGCTTCCCGTTCAGCCAGATCGGCGCCACCACGGGGCTCGAGGGCCAAGCGGAGATCCTCTGCTACGCCTTCGGATCGTCAGTGATCGACAACGATGTCTGGTACAGCTGGACCGCTGACGCCACCGGTATCGCGATTATTGGAACCTGCACCTCGCTTGTCGACACCAAGATCGCTGTCTATGCAGGCACCGGTTGCCCGGCGTTGGCATCGGCCCTGGCTTGCAACGACGACTCTTGTGGTCTCCAAACCAGCCTTCAGTTCGCCACGACCCTGGGCTCGGTCTACACTCTGCAGGTCGGCACCTTTCCCGGTGCCACCGGCGGAACCGGCCTGATGGACATCTCTATCGTCCCCCCGGCTCCGAACGACGGCTGCGCAACGCCTTCGGCCATCGCCGGCCAAGGCAGCTTCCCCTTCAGCCAGATCGGCGCCTCGACGGGCGCTGAGGGCCAGGCGGAGATCCTGTGCTACAACATCGGATCGTCAGTAATCGACAACGATGTCTGGTACAGCTGGACCGCCGATGCGACGGGAACCGCCGTGATTGGCACCTGCTCCACCATCGTCGATACCAAGATTGCCGTCTATGCAGGCACCGGCTGCCCGCTAGCTGGATCGGCCATCGCTTGTAACGACGACGCCTGCGGGCTCCAAACCACCGTGCTCGCGAATGTGACGAACGGAACGGTCTACTCCCTGCAAGTGGGCACCTTCCCCGGCGCGGCTGGCGGAACCGGCATGATGGACATCTCCATCGTTCCGCCCCTCCTCGCTGACGACTGCAACACGCCCGATGTGATCGCGGGACAGGGAAACTTCCCCTACGACACTTCGATCGCGTCGACGGGTGCCGAAGGTCAGAACGAGGCCAGCTGCTACGCCTTCGGAACAAGTGGGATCACCAACGACATGTGGTTCTCGTGGACTCCCGACGCAACGGGACCTGCGACGATCTCGACCTGCACGGCCCTGTTCGACACCAAAATTGCCGCCTATCCCGGTGGTGCCTGCCCGACGATTGGCTCCTCGCTGGCGTGTAATGACGACACGTGCGGCCTGCAGTCGACCATCCTCTTCCCGGTGGTTTCCGGTACGAGCTACATGCTTCAGGTCGGCAACTTCCCCGGAGCCGGGGGCGGCTTGGCAAGTCTCGACATCTCCATCGCCGGTCCGGCCGAGCCGGGCACGCCCTTCTGCTTCTGCACGGTGGTAAACGCGCCCTGTGCGAACGGAGGAGCGCCTGGCAACGGGTGCGCCAACGGTTCGAACCCGGCCGGTGGTAACTTGACGGCTACTGGCGTGGCAACGGTCGGCGCTGACAGCTTGGTGCTGTCCGCCAGCGGACTTGCTCCGGGTCAGCCCGGCCTCTACTTCCAGGGCGACAACGCCGTCAACGGCGGCCTGGGTATCGTCTTCGGTGACGGTATCCGTTGCGCTGGTGGCGGTGTGCAGCGCCTCGGCGTGGCCGGCGCGGACGCTGGTGGTACCTCCTCGACGGCGGGCTTCGCAGTGGCGATCTCCGTCCAGGGTGGAGTGATTGCCGGTGCCCTGAAGCACTACCAACTCTGGTATCGCGGCCCGGTAGCCAGCCCCTGTGGTGCCTTCTTCAACCTCACCAACGGCTACTCGGTCCAATGGTAGCCCAATAAGCGGGCTCTCTCGGAGCCTTATGGATCAGGGAGGGGCGGTAGCTAGTCACAGCTGCCGCCCCTCCCTCCTTGTGTTCTAAAGGGATTGGCAAAAGCAAGTGCCCAGAAGAGAAGTGGAGCCTCTGCCGAGGCGTGGTACCAAATTGTGCGTAGGACAGCGCGGGAGGCCAGGATCGGAGCTTGAATGGGGATGACCGGCATGTCACAAACCGCTACGCGCACGCGCCAGCCCAGCATCTCACCCTCCGCACCCCGCCCCCCAGATGACCATACTCATCATCGTCCTGCTTCTCTTCCTAGCCATCTGGCTCCTCTATATCGGCCGGGCCCTCCTGGCCTGGACTCTGCCGCTGGTGCTTCTCTTGGGGGCTTGGTACCTGCACGGCGATGGCACGACCACCCTCTGGTGGGTGGCGAGCAGCCTTTCCTTGGTGCTCATCGTAGCCCTCGGCTGGCCACTCTTGAGGCGTATGATCCTGACCCGCGTCCTGATGCCCAAGCTGGCGCCGATCTTCCCGGTCATGAGCCAGACAGAGCGGGAGGCCCTCGAAGCCGGCACGGTCTGGTGGGACGCCGATCTGTTCGGCGGTCGACCGGCCTGGTCCAAGCTCTTGGACTTCAGGGTCGAGGAGCTCTCAACCAGGGCCCAGGCCTTCCTCGACGGTCCGTGCGAAGACCTCTGCCGCATGATCGACGACTGGGAGATCCTCAACAGCGACGACCTGCCCGCCGAGGTCTGGGAGTTCCTGAAGAGTGAGGGCTTCCTGGGTTTGATCATTCCTGAGCAATACGGCGGCTTGGGACTCTCAGCCAGCGCCAACAGCGCGGTGGTGGCCAAGGTTTCCTCGCGCTCGGTCACCGCCGGCGTCACGGTCATGGTGCCCAACTCCCTGGGCCCCGCGGAGTTACTCCTGCACTACGGGACCGAGGAACAAAAACAGCACTACCTGCCGCTCCTCGCGCGCGGCAAGGAGATCCCCTGCTTTGCTTTGACCGAGCCCGGAGCGGGTAGCGACGCCGGTTCGATCACCTCGAATGGTGTCGTCTGTCGCGGCTCGTACGAAGGCGAGGAAGTCCTGGGGATGCGGCTCAACTGGGACAAGCGCTACATCACCCTCAGCTCGGTGGCCACGGTCATCGGCTTGGCCTTCAAGCTCTCCGACCCTGACCAACTCCTCGGCGGCGTGGCCAACTTGGGTATCACCTGCGCCCTGATTCCCAGCCACCTCGAGGGCGTCGTCGCCGACAAGCGCCACAACCCCCTGAATGTGCCCTTCATCAACGGACCCACCCAGGGCAACGATGTCTTCGTGCCCATAGGATTCATCATCGGCGGCCAGAAGAACGCGGGCAAGGGTTGGCGCATGCTCATGGATTGCCTGGCGGCCGGACGCGGCATCTCCTTGCCGGCGCAAGCCTGCGGAGGCGCCGAGCTAATGACGCGTACGGTGGGCGCCTACGCAACCCTACGCGAGCAATTCAACATGCCGATCGGCCGCTTCGAGGGCATCGAAGAGCGTCTGGCCCCCATCGCGGGTATGACCTATCTGATGAACAGTGCGCGACGCCTAACGGCTGCCGCTATTGATGCCGGTGAAAAGCCCGCTGTGATCACAGCCATCTGCAAAGCCTACATGACCGAAGGAGCGCGCACGGTGGTCAACCACGCCATGGATGTGGTGGGCGGCGCCGGCATTTCCCTGGGTCCGCGCAACATCGTCGGCCGAGCCTACCAGGGCCTGCCCGTGGCCATCACTGTGGAGGGCGCCAACATCCTCACGCGCTCCATGATCATATTCGGGCAGGGCGCCGTTCGCTGTCACCCCTACGCTCTCGACGAGATCGAGGCCGTTGGTGCACGGGATGTAGCCCGCTTTGACCGCGCCTTCTTTGGCCACACCGGCCACTTCCTCGGCATCTTCACCCGCGCCGCCTGGCAGGGTTGGACCAACGCCCTCATCGTTCGCTCGCCAGTGCGCGGCAAGGTCGCGCGCTATTTCCAACACTTCGAACGCATGAGCGCCGCTTTTGCGGTCTGCGCGGAACTTTCTATGATGACCCTGGGCGGCAGCTTGAAGCGCAAGGAGATGCTCACCGGCCGCCTCTCGGACGGGTTGGGCTGGCTCTACTTGGGCACGGCCTCGCTCAAGCGCTTCGTGGACGAGGGCCAAACCGAGCGCGACCTGCCCTTCGTGCAGTGGTCCGCCGAGACGGCCCTGGCCGAGATCGAGGGTGCCCTGCTCGGGCTGCTCGATAATCTGCCCAACCGCTTCGCGGCGCGCATCGTCCGCTTCAAGCTCTTCCCGCCCATGTGGCGCTTCCGGGGCCCCAGCGATCGCCTGATAGCGCGGGTCAGCCGCGCCATCCTCGACGGCGGCGAGGCCCGCGAGCATCTGACCGGCAGCATCTACATTCCCGATGCTACAGAGCCCGGGCTGGGGGTCCTCGAGGACTCCCTGGCCAAGGTCGTGGCGGCCCAGCCCGTGCGTCAGAAGCTGCGCGCTGCCACCATGGCCGGCACCCTCAAGCGTGGCCGAGAGGCGACCCAAATTGAACCGGCCCTGGCCGCCAATGTGATCACCCAGGGCGAAGCCAACCTGCTCCATGAAGCCGCCGCCGCCCGCGCCGAAGCGATCGCGGTGGACGCGTCGTAGAGATCCGGCTGAACCCTCAGCCCGGCTACGGCCTGGACAGGCGGTAGCGCTCGCCCTTGCGAAAATAGTCCGCTGCGTCTTGCAGGACGCTGGGGCGAAAATGGGCCTTGAGGAGGCGCGTCAGGTCGGCGTCGGAGACCCTGTAGTCGGGCTTGAACTGCCAGGTTCCATCGCCGAGGTCGACGCGGCTGTGCTCCCCGCGGAACAGGCGCAACTCCTCGACGAAGGCGCTCAAGCTCATCCGGTGATGGCGCACGAAAAAGCGCACCAGCCCAAAGCTGACCTTGGCTAGCTCGTCGATGTACTCGCCGCGCTTCCAGTGGGCAAATTCATCGAGCCCCAGGGGTTCCTGCTTGCGAGCCCCGAAGCGCACCCGCAGGACCGACGCCCAGGCAGTGTGCTCGCTGGCCCATACAAAACCCTCGCGGTATGGAAAGGAATAAATCCCTCGCCTGATTTCCATCTCCATGTGCCAGGCGAGTCCCATGAGCAACCAGAAGGGCTGTTGGGAAAAACGGCGCACAAAGAGCATCTGGGCCACGCGATTGACGACCTCGTTCTCGGGGTCCCATTCCTCCATGCCGCTGGCGTTCTCGATGTAGGCACCAATCAATGGCTTCTCGAGGACAAAGCCCGCAAAGCGCCCGGCGCTCTTGAGCCAAGGCTTGAGGTAGGACTCCAACTCGCCGAGGTGCGCGAGCAGGGCGCCGTAGTCCTCTTCGTTGTGAGCCACGAACATCACGCAGGTCTCTGTCTCCAGAGGCCAGGTTCCGGCGCCCCACTCATAGCTGTAGCTCTCCAAAGTGGGCTTCGAACCGCCGGAACCCCAGCCCACCGGTCCGCCCTCGGGATCTTCGGGGAGCGGTTCGCCATCCTCGGGCTGTGGCTCATCGGCCGCGTCCTGGGCTTCCTCCCTCGATGGCAGGGGCAAGAGTTCATCGAAGAGCTCGGATGTTTCGGCGATTAGCCGCAACTGGCGCTTCCACTTGCGATTCTTCTTCGAACTGATGAGAAGCACGCGCCCATCGGCGTCCAGGTGCATTTGGTAATTGTGTTCCAAGACCCAGTCAGCCCATGCCCCAGCGGCCGCAGCTGGACCTGGGCCAAGCTCTTCGGGCAAGTCTTCAAGGTCATAGGAGCGCGACTTCCACTCCAAGGATGGCTGCCCCTCAAGAGGGCTCGCGAGGGGCGCGACACCCCCGCCGGATGAGAGCAGCAAGCAGAATGCGAGACTGAGCATGGTCGAATCCTTGTCGGTTTTTTGTTTTAGCGACGCTCGGAGAGCCAACGCCGCAGGCGCTCATCCAAACGGCGCACATCAAGGCCCAGGACATCCTGAAAGGCGGCCTGGGAAGTCTTGCCCTGGCCGATAGCCGTCAGCAACTGGGGCAGTTTCTGCGCCTCGGCTTCGAGCATATAGGCCGCCAGGCAATAGGAGTAAAGCATGTCCCGGGCGTCGAGGGAGTTGACACTCTTGCCGAGCAGAAACTGGAGCTTGATGGGCTTGCCCGTGGCGAACATCTGGAAGGCCTCGTCCATCCAGTTGGCCCGGGAATCCAACAAGCGCGCCTTCAAGGCTTGGTCCTCTTCGGGAGTCAGGTACTTCGATTCGCGCACAAACCAGGTCAGGCGCGTTCCCACCAACTCGCGAGTGAGATAGAGACCAAAGCCCTCAAAGGCCCAACCATGGGCGGGCTTGATGCCGAAGCCGCCAGTCAACAGCCAGCTGATGGACTGGCGCACGAGGCCGTCGAGGCGACGCACAGGGTCCGGTGCCCAGTGAGCGAAATCCCCCGAGCCCCGAATCCCCGAGCCATCGAGAGCCATCAAGTACTTGCGATAGGTCTCATCGATGGCCGGATGTCCCATGAGGAAGGCCAACTTGTCACTGGCCCGCGGCAGGGTGTACACCGTCAACGGATCGGGATAGGCCGCCTTGGCGCCGAGGACCGCATTGAAGTAACTGCGCGTGGCATGCATGGCGATCGGCAAGCGCATGACCTCCTCTTCTTCGCCAGTTCCCAGCGAGCGCACCCCATCGGCCTCAAACACAGCCGTCCACTTGATTCCCAGGGCCAATTCGGCTTCGTTGGCAGCGCTAGCGCTGGGTTGGGGAGCGTCGGCGAAGGCCTGGGTGACCAACATGCGCATGGCTTGGCGGCGAGACTTCGAGCGGGCCGATTGGGCCAGAACCCAGACGCCATCGACGCGTACCTCACCGAGAAGTTCGTGCACCCGTGCGTCGTCAGGGTCGGCGAAGAGAATGTCGGCGTAGATCGCTGAGCGGTCGGCGGCATCGATCCCCGCGGCGTGCTCTTCGAGAAGGATCAGCATTTCGTCCCGGTAGGTGGTAACAACTGCGGAGCGCTGCTTTGGAAAACGGCGTTCGGCTGACTTGTTCCAGTTCTTGGGAGGCTTGCGTTGTTTGGGTGGCAACCACTCACCCTTGCGGCCTTTCTTGTAGCCCAGGCCGCGCAAAGCCGCCGTGTGCTCAGGTTGAAAGTGCAGCAGCGACTCGTACACTCCCACCCGCGAGGCGTAGAGTTTCTTTTTCGTGCACCATTCCACGAGCTCCTCGAGGCTCTTGACCAAGCGGCCCCGGGCTGCACTGCGAGCGGCATCCAGGTCGCGAAGTTGCGAACTGCGCAGCGGAACGAGGTAGGAACTACTGGCCAGAGCGACAGGCCCCGAGAGCACCAAGAGCCAAAGGGCCAAGGCAAGCCAAGAGGCGCGTGAGGGAGACTCTGAAGTGAACGGCAACATGAGTTTGGGCGCTGGGCTGCGCGATCCAACGGTACCCAACTCCCAGCAGGACGCGATGCAAAAAAAACACGGGCTCCACCCCAGACAGCACATGGGGTAGCTCACCGGCAGGACGCCCCCATGCGGTCCTTTCTGGCCCTCGGCCCACGCGCAACGGCATCTAATGCGCTACCTTGGGACCGAGTTCTTCGTCACCAGAAGCGCTTTCCCCTCTCTCCTGACACAAGAGTATTACAGATGGCCCGATTGATCGAATGCGTCCCCAACTTCAGCGAGGGCGTGGACATGGACCTGATCAAGGCGATTACCGACACGATCGAAGCCGTGGGCGATGTGGTCTTGCTCGATGTGGATGCTGGCAAGGCCACCAATCGCACGGTGGTAACATTCGTGGGAGAACCCGAAGCGGTCATCGAAGCGGCCGTCAGGGCTGTGCGCAAGGCATCCGAGTTAATCGACATGTCCAAGCACCAGGGCGAACACCCGCGCTTTGGCGCCACAGATGTATGCCCCCTTGTCCCCGTGGCGGGAGTGACCATGGAAGAAACGATTGAGTATGCCCAGCGCCTGGCCCAACGCTTGGGCGAGGAAGTCGGCATCGGCATCTACTGTTACGAGAACGCCGCCCTCAAGCCCGAGCGCAAAAACCTCGCCACGGTTCGCGCCGGCGAGTACGAAGGCCTGGCCCAGAAACTCGCCAACCCCGCCTGGAAGCCCGACTTCGGCCCCGCGGAGTTCAATCCAAGAAGTGGCGTCACAGCCGTCAGCGCTCGCGATTTTCTGGTGGCCTACAATGTCAACCTGAACACAACCTCTACGCGCCGGGCCAACGCGATCGCGTTTGATGTGCGCGAGAAGGGGCGCATCCAGCGCTCGGGCAATCCGATCACCGGCGACATCGTGCGCGACGACGAGGGCCAGCCGGTCTGGAAACCCGGCGCCTTGAAGTGCGTCAAGGGTATCGGCTGGTACATCGAGGAGTACGGCGTGGCGCAGATCTCCATGAACCTGACCAACATCCAGGTCACACCGGTGCATGTGGCCTTTGACGAGTGCTGCGAGCGAGCCCGCGAACGCGGTGTGCGCGTCACGGGCTCCGAAGTCGTCGGGCTCCTGCCCCTGCAGGCCATGCTCGATGCGGGGCGCTATTTCCTGCGCAAGCAGCGGCGCTCCCTGGGCATTTCCGATGGCGAACTGATCAAAATCGCGGTCAAATCCATGGGCATGGACGATCTCGCGCCCTTCGAGCCGAATGAGAAGATCATCGAGTATGTCCTCGCCAAGGACGCCCAAGAACGCCTCGTGGATCTCAGCCTGGAGGACTTCACCAGCGTAACCGCGTCGGAAGCCGTGGCTCCCGGTGGCGGTTCCGTGGCCGCAGCCGTGGGCGCTCTTGGCGCAGCCCTGGGAACCATGGTGGCGAACATCTCGAGTCACAAGCCCGGTTGGGACCAGCGCTGGGAGGAGTTCTCGGAATGGGCCGAGCGCGGCAAGGTCCAGACCGAACGACTGACCGCCCTGGTGGACGAAGACACAGGCGCCTTCAATGCCATCATGATGGCCTTCCGTTTGCCAAAGGCCAGCGAGGCCGAAGCGAGCGCCCGCGACGAAGCGATCCAGGCAGCCACCCGAGGAGCGATCGAGGTGCCCTTGAGGGTCATGGAAAGCGCCCTGGCCTCGATGGCGGTGATCGAAAAGATGAGCGAGATCGGCCTCAAGAACTCCCTCAGCGATGCGGGCGTCGGCGCCCTCTGCGCGCGCACCGCGATCTTCGGTGCGGGACTCAATGTGCGCACGAATTGCAGCGACCTCGACGACGAATCCGAGCAGCGCGCCTTCATCAGCCGCGCGGAGGACCTTGAATCCCAAGCTACGGCCCTGGAAGGCGAAATCCTGGAGCGCGTGCGCGAAAAGCTGTAGCGCGCCGTCAGCGGTGCAACGCGCAGCGCTCTAGCCAGGTCCAGGATGCTTGCTCTTCGAGATCGCCCGGGCTCCACAGGTGATCGCGGCACAGGCGCAGATCCCTCTCGGCCTGAATAGGCTGCTTTGCATCACCTAACACGACGACTCCGTCGAGCACTCCTCCAGCGACGCGCACGATGGCAGATTTGGCTCCTACGATGGAGGAAGCCACTGCCCATAGCTCGCTCTCGCCATTGCCTTCGATGGCATTGCGTGTGTGCGAAAGGATCACACAGGCATCGAGCAAGATCGCGCGCACTCCAAAAACGGCAATGCCCGTGGCCTCGATGCGCGACTCGCTGGCGAGCAGCAGGGACCGGCCGAGGAGACGCAAACCCACGACTTCGTCACCCCCACCCGCGCCGGGTACGATCTCGCTCTGGATCATCTCCAGGGTCGAATCCATGCCCATCACACCGATGTTCTGAGCCTCAACAGTACAGCCTTCGAGGCGTGCAACGGACTTGACCAAGTTGAGGGGCACGCCCTCGGGCGGCGCGATGTGGAGGCCCTCAAAAACCACTCGGCAGCCATTCATCAAGGTGAAACCGGTGCGCATCACCACCGCTCCCTCAGCCCGCAAGTGAACCCGTCCGGTGTCGAGAAGGATCTGGCGAGCACTGCCGAGGGGTGCGTAGACGCCGGCTGGCAGGATGATCGTGAGGGGCACCTCGGGATGCCGCTTGAGCTCCTCGAGTTCGGCCACCAGGCGTTCGGTGTCTGGCTGTGCGAGACGCACAACCCGGCGACTGGCCTCGTCCGCGTCTTGGGCCTGGCCCTGCATGGCGAGCAGGTCGAGGGCCGCGCGCAAACGAGCCAGCGGTTGATCGGTGACGCGCAGGGCGCTGTCGAGGAAAAGCTCCTCACCCGACCGCTCGTACTGAGCCACGAGGGCCTGCGCCAGGTCGTGTCGCTCGTGGGCCAGGGCAACGCCCTCAGTTCCCAGCAGCGCCGCATGGGCCAGGGCGTGCCAGGCTTGCAGAGCGGCCAGGAGGGCCCAGGGTGACGCCCCTTCGAGACTCTGGTTTGCAGATGGATGGGGTGCCAATTGGGTGCCGGGAGAAGTCGCCTGCCAGGGAGCCGATCCGGGAGCGGCTTGGCGCAAGTCGGGCCCCAAGCCTTCGCGTTGCAGAGCGCCTGCCATGGTAGCAGCGAGGCGCACGCTCTCTTGGGGATCCGCCTCAGCCAGAACACGCCGCCACAGGCCGCAGCGTTCCACCGATGCTGCGCGCCAGCCAGTGCCACACAAGGCAGCCCTGGCCCGCACGCTGGCGTGGCTCGAAATCCAGTCGGGATGGGGCGCAAGGCCTGCGCCCAGCTCCTCTGCACGGACACCCAGGAGCAAGCCCACCAAGTCGCCACCTTCGTGGGCCGCCTCCAAAGTTGTGCCCTCGGCGCCTTGCATCAGAAGCTCGCGGGCAGCCGCGGCCAGTTCAACATTGTCCGAGCGCAAGGCCTCGCGCAGCCCAGGCCAGGCGCGTTCGCCAAGAGCGGCCAATACCGCCCGGGCGCGGCCGCGGCGGGCGTAGTCGCTTCCGCCCAGATCCACGAGAGCGCGCTCGAGCAGAGCTCCGGCACCTGCGCCGTTATCGTCGCCGATCAGTACCGCCACGGGTTCCGAATAGGGCGAGAGCCCGGAGTCGCCCAGCCAGCGTCGAGCACGGTAGCGCACGAGCAATTCCAGGGTGGCGCTGGAGTCCACGAGGTCGAGCACTCCGCGGGCTCCCCGAGTGCACTCCGACCAACTCCCGTCGCTGGCTTCGCGTTCCAGCAGGATTCCCGAGCGCTCGCTGGCGGGGCGTTCGGGCGAGGGCTCAAAACTCAAGAGAACACCGCGGCCTGCTTGCCAACGCGAATCGGCCAGCTTGGGGACCGTGGCAAAGGTACGGCTGCCGTCCAGGTTGATGCGCCGTTCAAGGGTCACCTCTTGGCCCTCAATAGACACCACGCGCACCCGGGCGTAGGCACCTTCTGGTAGACGCAGGGCCAGGACGCGCCCGGCGGCCACAAATAAGCGCTGGCGTGGTATGCCGGCCTCCATGATCTCGGGCAGATCCCATTCGGCAACTTCGCTGGCCGTCAAGATGCGCGCCGCGGCTCCCGCCGATGGTCGCAATTGGACTCCGCTCGCGCGCACGAATTCCACGACCAGATCGCTGCGACCGTCATCGCTGCGACCACTCAAGAGATTGACTGACTCGTTGGCCTGGATATGCAAGAGAGCGCCATCAGGTGCCAGGTCGCCCACGCCCCGCGCCCGTGCTCCAAATCCGCCGCGCTCGTCGCAAACTCGGTACTCCACGAGTTGTGTGCCGCTGGTTTCTTCGTCCAACCACCTGCCGCCGTCGACCCTGGCCAAGAAAGTCCAGCCGCGCTCAGCCGAGCTCTCCGGCTGGGCCACAGGCCGTCGATCGATGCGGTACGAGCGCGCCGCCACTGCGGCCCAGGTAAGTTCCACGCCGCGGGCGCTTGAACGGGCATTTGAACGAGCACTGAGGCGTGCAGGCTCGCGGAGCAGCTCGCGCACCTCCGACCGCGGTTCCAAGCAGTACTCAAGCTGTACGGCCTGGTCTGTGATCTCAGTCACGCGCAAGTAGCCCCAGGCTTCGCCGTATAGGTCAAAAACCAACTCGCGTCCGACTTCTGCCGTCACTCCCGAGACGAGGTCGCCCTCATCGCGAGAGATCGTGCGGCGCGGGCCGGCATCGCTCCAGGGCAGGCTGCGTAGGGGCACCGGTGATTCCAAGCGTCCCCCGGCATAGGTCAGGGTGGGCCTTGCCGCCGCTGCGCGGCTGGCGACGAGGCCAGTCTCGAGGTCCAGGACAAAGTGGACCGGCAGGCTCAAATCATCCCAGGAGCGCATCTCCTCTACCGAACGATCCTGGGCCAGAGCACCAACGGGCGCAGTGGCAAGCGCTGTGAACAGCAGCGTTTGCAGGGCTAGGGGAGTGAGAATAGAGGTCATGATGCTCGCTACATAAAGTGGGCTCTCCCCCATCCTACCGCCCCCAGCTGTTCTCGGGCTGGGCACCTCGATTCTGGTCCACCACGATCATTCGAGGGCGGGGGAGCAATCAAATGGCGGATCTATCGAAGATAGGAGCAACCTACGGGCCAGTCTCGCCAGAGTGAGCATCCTCCGCGCGCCTGGGCGAGAATCCCAGGGCCCCCGTCTTGAGCCCCTCCGTTTGGGCTGATTGATGTGCGGCTTCCCGAATAATCCGGGCTAGAATCCCCGGCTCAAGTGGGGACGTAGCTCAGTCTGGTAGAGCGTCGCGTTCGCAACGCGAAGGTCGAGGGTTCGAGCCCCTTCGTCTCCACCAAGTTCAACGTCGACGCTGCGAGCGAGGACTGCGCCGGCCGACCTCTATGCGGCCCGCAGCCCGATCACAGGCATAGGCGCGCAGGACCTCGAGCAGTTCCTGGCCGAATTGTTCAACCTGCCAGACCACGAGCCCCTCGGTGCCTGCGAGGTCCTCACTTGTGCGGGGCAGGCCCTTCACCAGCCGCACGAGGGTGTGGCGGTTGAGCACCAGCGAAGCGTCAATACCCTCGCTCTGCGAGCGATCGCGGCGCCAGGCCGAGAGTCGTTCGTGGAGCACGACCTGATACGGATCGAGCCCGGCGGTGCTGGACTTGGAGGGGACGCTGGGCAGGTCTTTCAGGGGTCCCAGGTCGGCCGCGCGCTGGAGCGCATCCAGAACCCGGTCACCGATCTTGCGCGTCTGGCGCCAGGAGATGCCGTGGATGTCGGTCAGTTGCTGGTGCGACCGCGGGCGCTCGGCGGCGACAGTCAGAAGGGTCTGATTGTTCATAACCCGGAACAGCGGCACATCCTGTTCACAGGCCAATTCATCGCGCAGGATCGCGAGTTCTCGGGCAGCCTGGCGCGCCTCGGGGGAGAGGGCGCGGGCGCCCTTCAAGCGCACCCAGTCATCGGCCTGGAATTCGACGACTCTGGCCTCGAGGGACTCGATGCGCCGGCACTCGCCCTTGAGAATCTTCATTCGGTCGCGTTGCTCGAGTTCGCGCTCCTGGTTGGCCCGTAGGCGTTGGAGGAAATGCGTATCCAGGCGCGCGTACTTGATCTGCTTTTCCGAGAGCGGCCGCTCCCCCCAGTTGGAGCGCTGCATGGACTTATCGAGCTCGACGCCAAAGTGTTCATGGAGCACAGCGGCCAGGCCGGGACTGGTGCTGCCCAGGGCGGCGGCGGCGATGCGCGTGTCGAACAGGCCGCGAAACTCAAACCCGAAATCGCGCTTGAGGATCAGGACATCGTACTCGCCGTCGTGGAAGATCTTGATCTTTCCAGGATCAGCGAGGATTGGCCCCAGCCCGGAGAGGTCGAGCCCGGCCAGGGGATCGATCAGGAAGTCGCGCTCGGCAGCGGTGACCTGGATCAGGCAGACCTTCTCGCGATAGCTGAAAAACGAATCCGCCTCGGTATCCACCGCGATCTCGTCCTCACCGGCGAGCAGATCGACCAGCTCATCGAGGGCTTCTTGCTCCTCGATCAGGGTCGGCTCGGGAAGGTCGGAGAGCATGAAGAAGGGAGATGTACAGCGATCCGAGGTCACGGGACGCGCACTTACGCCCCTACTTGATGCCAGCCCCCGCTCGCGCAGGAAGGCCTCTGGAGATGGCGAGGATGACGGGACTTGAACCCGCAACCTCCGGCGTGACAGGCCGGCACTCTAACCAATTGAGCTACATCCCCGCGCGGTTGGGTGGCAGAGTATAGCCACCAGTCGCGGGCCGTCCAGAGCCCGTCGAGAATCTCCCAGAAGAATTGGAGCAGCCCCGGCCGCTTCAACAGAGACCGCTCTTGGCCTCCTGCCAGGCCGCCAAGAGCTCCTCCAGCGAGGGCCCGTGGAGATCGCCGCCGA
>DUCM01000002.1:101290-175000 GCA_012959785.1 Planctomycetota bacterium
ATTCCCCTGGACCGGCCCCTTCGAGATCCGCTCCCTCCAGAGCCTCGTGCAGTTCGGCGAGCTCCTCGGAGAGCTTTTCGAGGGCTCCCGCAGGGCTCTTCCAGCGAAAACCAGCCGAGCGCGCCTTGGACGAAGTGCGGGCCGCGCGCAGGAGCGCCGGAAGAAAAAGGAGCAGTTCGCCAGAGAGGAGGTCTCTCAAGGAAAAAACTCGGATTGCGCTGTAACCGCCCGTCCCTTGGGCGCATCCATCCAGGTGTACAACCATGCAACCAAACGTTGCCTGGCCAACGATGCCTCCCAGGCCTGGGTGGTCTCGCGGTGTAGACATCACTGGTTACGACCCCTCTCCTGGTCTTCTCGGGGGAGACAAAGGCTCCAACCTGTAGGACAGACCCATGAAACACACTCTTCTCGCCCTGGGCTTGGCGCTTGTCACCTTGCCTCTCCACAACGCCCTTCGTGCCGCCCCTTGCTCCCCCCACCCAACCCTCTCCAAGCATGGGGATTTCGATGTAGAGAGGGCCGTCAAGGATGTCGCAGACGCAAAACTGGATGTGGAGGCAATGACTGGGAGGATAGACGCCTATCTGCCGCGGATCGACGAAGACCTGCAAGAGGGTGATGTCGTTGCTGCGTGGGAGTACTTCTCATCTGAATTGGCACTCCTTGAAAACCACTGCGCCACCCTTGGCACGGACACAGGTGCCCTGCTGTGGGTTGACCAACAGTCTTTCCCGGTCAACAACTTTGGCGCCTTCGACTACACACAGTTCTATGCGGATGAGTGCGAAGTACTCGCCACCTTGACCGAAGGCCAGTACAATGACCCCAGGGTCTACCTCGCCGCCGTGAGGATGACTGGGAATGCTGCCCTGATCGAGGAGGGAGTAACAACTGTAATTGCCTCCAAGCTCATTGCTGCCTTGGGGCTCAAGACAATCGCCAAAGCCTTTGACGAGATTCTCACCAAACAAGCAGGCGCTACGCTGAAGGCAATGGGAACAGCTCTTGCTAGAAAGGAAGTCAAGACGACTGCTAAGCTAACCAAGCGACTTCTAAAGACGATTGTATCATCCGGATTCAGAAAAGCGCTTGTCCGCAAGGTGGGAAAGAAGGCTGCAACCGCGGCTATCGCCAAGATCGCGGGTAGGGCAGTTCCCTTTGTTGGGTGGGCCATTATTGCTGGCAGCATTGCTTGGACTCTGTGGGAGCAGTACTCCGAGCCAGCCGGGTGAGCATCTTGGCTTCCTGCTTCTCTACGCAATTATGCCTGCTCCTGTGGATCTGACCCTGTAAGACATGATCATGAATGACAGACGGTTCGACCCTTCGCACATCTTGTTCTTGGCCATCATTGCAGCCTGGCTTGCCGGGGATTGGGCTCTGCACGGCGGACGCAACATCTCTTGGCTGGGGTGGACGTCGTTCGGGGCACTCGTTGCTGCCTTCGCTCTTGGGGGGCTGCGATTGCTGCGGGCGAAGGATTCGGTGCAGTGCCTGGCCAGGATCACAACCACGGTCCTACTCGCCGTGCCTGTTGCCCTGCTGTTCGTGGCTCTCGAGCTGATGGTCAGAGCTGAAGAAGCTGAGGCTATTTCCGTTCTCTGGCTGCGGTCATCGATTCACATAGCCATGGTGCTGGCAATCATGACCCTTGGGCTCGGCACGCGAAAACCGGCCCAGGCGGTTGGCGAGAGCTGACCCAAGCCGGGGGCTGACGCGCCCCCTCCACAGGATCAACAGAGACCGCTCTTGGCCTCCTGCCAGGCCGCCAAGAGCTCCTCCAGCGAGGGCCCGTGGAGATCGCCGCCGAGGCTGGTCTCCATGTGGCGAAAGCGCGCCTCGAAGCGCCTCAAAGCGCCGCGGCAGGCCGCTTCGGGATCGATGCGCAGGTAGTCGCCCAAGATGGCCGCGGAGAGCAGCAGATCGCCCAATTCCTCCGAGGCCCGGGCCAGGGTCCCGGGGTCGAGCTGGATCCGCGATTCCCCTGGACCGGCCCCTTCGAGATCCGCTCCCTCCAGAGCCTCGCGCAGTTCGGCGAGCTCCTCGGAGAGCTTTTCGAGGGCTCCCGCAGGGCTCTTCCAGCGAAAACCAGCCGAGCGCGCCTTGGACGAAGTGCGGGCAGCGCGCAGGAGCGCCGGCAAGGCCAGGGGCAGTCCGGCCAGGGCGCTGGCGTCCTCTTCGCGTTCCCTGCGCTCCTCCTTCTTGATGGCCTCCCAATTCTTGAGCGCCTCGTCGGAATCCTCGGCTCGCGCCTCGCCGAAGACATGCGGGTGACGGCGAATGAGCTTTTGAGTCACGGCTTGGGCCGCGCCCTCGATGTCAAAGCGCCCCTCCTCCGTGGCAATGCGAGCGATCAAGACCAACACCATCAAGACATCGCCTAGTTCCTCTACGGTCCCCGCATCGTCGTCGTTCTCGATGGCCTCGACCAACTCGAAACCCTCTTCGAGCACGAATGTAGCCATGGACTTGACGGTCTGCTTTCTATCCCAAGGACAGCCCTCGGGCTCGCGCAGGGAATCGATGATGGCGAACAAATGCTCAAAGGCGGCGCTGCGGGAGGTGGCTTGGTTCATAGGTCGTAGAGAACGGGGTCGCTGCGGCCGGCGAGGGCAAAGCCCTTGAGGCGCAAGAGGCAGGCATCGCAGGCGCCGCAGGCCAGGGAGCGCGGTGAACCGGGTACTGGATCGTAACAGGAGTGGGTTAGACCCAAGTCCACGCCGAGTTCTTCGGCGCGCAGCACGATCTCGCGCTTGGAGAGGGACATGAGCGGTGCGCGCACGCGGAATGTAGCGCCAGTTTCACAACCAGCTTGCGTGGCGAGGACGGCCATGGCCTCGAAGGCACGCAGGAACTCGGGCCGGCAATCGGGATAGCCCGAATAGTCCACGGCGTTGACGCCGATGTAGATGTCGCTGGCGCCCAGGACCTCGGCCCAGCCCAGGGCCACGCAAAGAAAAATGCTGTTGCGCGCGGGCACATAGGTCACCGGTACACACTCGCCCAGGTCCTCCGCGGAAGTTGACTTGGGAACTGGGATAGCATCGGTCAAGGCCGAGCCCCCCAGGGCGCTGAGGTCCACCCTCACAACGCGCTGCTCGCTGGCGCCGCCCGCCTGGGCGACGCGCGCCGCCGCTTCGAGTTCACAGGCGTGGCGCTGGCCGTAGTCGAAGGACAGGGCGTGGACAAGGAAACCGTCCCGCCGCGCTTGCGCCAGGCAAACGGCTGAATCCATACCACCGGAGACCAGGCAGACGGCGATGGGTTGGGCTTGGGGCTCCATGGCCCGAGCAAGGTAACGAGACTCGTCGGCCGCGGGATGGGTCCCGGCACAAAAACACCCCGCGGCGCTCCCAATCGAGCGCCGCGGGGCTTTCCCGAGACTCATCGAGCTGTGGATCAGTCCTCTCCTTCGTCTTCGTTCTGCTGGCCTTTCGGAGCTTCTTCGATGGACGGAGCCACCTCGAGTTCCCAGGAATCAACCGTCCGGATCGCATGCACCCAGGCACTGATTTCTCTGGAATTGCCCATGAGGAACATGCTGTGGGGCGACAGGCTGGTAATGGACTGGGTGTATCGGTCTACCACCATGTGCCGCAATGACTTCTCCAGAAACCGTGTGTCAAGGTGCTGCACCTCGATCACCACCTGCACCAAAAGGGCGGGGTGGCGCTCAAAGCGCACGAGGTCTTCGACATCGATGGCCCTGGCATGTTTGCCCACCATATTGCGCTCGGGCGAATCCATGCTGAAGACCGAGAGCAAGCTGGGTGCCGAGCTGCGAGTTTCGGCCATGACGAAGCCAGAGTTGTTCAAGAGACAGGAGATGTAGGAATAGACTTCCTCAGCAGGCACGCTCACGGAATTGGACAGCCCTGAGTCCACTTGCGCCAGAACCTGCCGAGTCGCTGCGGAGATATGCAGGTTGTGGCTTGCGAGGGATTCAAAGCGCGCCAGAATGTCGGCCAAGCTGGCAGTCTCATCGCGGTCGATCTCGATAAGAAGATCTCCTGATGGTGGGGGAAAAACGGCCAAGCTGGTCGAATCGTCACTGGTTTTCGGCACGCTGTTCGGAGCCCGGGCAGAGAGCAGAGTCGGCGCGGCAAGGATCGAGGCGCACAAGAAATAGGGCGTGAGATGGAGTGCTTTCATGATTGAGTCTTCCTTTGGAGGGCAGAGGGCTGAAATCGGCGACCCCGCCAGAGCGGGTTTCAAGAGCCCCGGGGATGTCTGCTAGGGAGTCTTCTCCCGGGCGCAAACTTCTTCCGAAGCACAAGGGAAGACGCGGCGCCAGGTGGTTTCTTCCTGAACTTCTGTGCCCACCGGGGTTCCCGCCCCGAATGCCTGTTATGCTGGCCGCCCATATTCTCCCCGACCTCCCCCGTTTGGAGCCGATTGCCGTGTCCCTACCCACCTCCAGTCAGGTCCGCGAAGCCCTCAAGCAAGTCCAGGACCCCGACTTGCACCAAGACATTGTCAGCCTCGGTTTCGTCACGCGCTGCGAAGTCGCGGGCAGCGAAGCCGATGTGGTTATCAACCTCACCACGCCAGCCTGTCCGGTCAAGGATGAGCTCAAGGCCCAGGCGGAAGCCGTCATCCTCGCCGTGGAGGGTATCGAGTCCTGCAAGGTCGAAATGACCGCGGTGGTGCGCAACGAAGCAGCGGCTACGCGCAAGCTGGCCGCCAATATCCAACACATCCTGGCAGTCTCATCGGGCAAGGGCGGTGTGGGCAAGAGCACGGCAACGGTCAACCTGGCCTGCGCTCTGGCGAAGACCGGCGCGCGAGTGGGCATCCTGGACTGCGATGTCTACGGCCCTGACATCCCCATGATGATGGGACTCACCGGCCAGCCGGATCAGGAGGGCCAGAAGCTGATCCCCAAGGAACGCCACGGTGTCAAGACCATGTCCATCGGGTACCTGCTCGAGGACGACAAGCCTGTCATGTGGCGTGGCCCCATGATTCACAAGCTGATCGAGCAGTTCCTCGGCGATGTGGAGTGGGGCGATCTCGACTACCTGCTGGTGGACATGCCCCCGGGCACCGGTGATGCTCAGATCTCCCTGGCGCAGATCGTTCCCCTGTCGGGAGCGGTGTTGGTCACGACCCCCCAGGCGGTCAGCACCTACGATGTGGCCAAGGCCATCTCGATGTTTGCCCAGGTCAATGTCGAAGTCCTCGGCATCATCGAGAACATGTCGGGCTACACCGTGGAAGGTACGGTCCAGGGCACCAATGGCGGCAAGCTCACCCTGGACCTCGGCAACCGCACCGAAGAGTTGGAGATCGGCCCCGATGGCCATTTCTCCACGGTAGTCAACATCTTCGGCAGTGGCGGAGCCGCTCGCCTGGCCGAGAAGTACAACTTCCCGCACCTGGGCTCGATCCCTCTCAACCCCACCCTGCGCGCTGCGGGCGACGGCGGCGACCCCGTGGTGGCTGCCCAGCCCGAGTCCAAGCTCGCCGCATGCTTCACCGAAGTCGCCGGCCGCCTGGCCCAACGCCTGGCCATCCGCCAATTCGCCCTGCCAATTCTGCAATAGAGCTGACTTCTCGCCTACCTGGTCATTCCGTGCCAGGTAGGCAGCGCGGGCTCCTAGCGGAGTGCCGCCAGCACCGAGCGTGTGGCGTCGCACTTGTTGAGCGTATAGAAGTGCAGCCCCGGGGCGCCCTTGTCTAGCAGCTCGCGAGATTGGTCGATGGCCAGTTCGATGCCTGTGGCCATGACCGCCGCGGGATCGTCTGCGATGCGGGCGAGGCGTTCCTGCAACTCTTCGGGGATCGTGGCGCCGCACATTTTGGTGAAGCGTTCGATCTGAGCCACATTGGTGATCGGCATGATCCCAGGAACGATCGGAGCCTTGACACCAGCGGCGCGGGCGCGCTCCACGAAGTCGAAATAGTGGCTATTGTCGAAGAATAGCTGGGTGATCAGGAAGTTGGCCCCCAAGTCGTACTTGGACTTGGTCCACTGCATGTCGCTCTCGGCAGAATCCGACTCGGGGTGCGACTCGGGGTAACAGGCGGCACCGATGTCCACGAAGTAGTTATTGGCGAGATAGTCAATCAGCTCTGAAGCGTGGCGAAAGCCATCCTCGGGAGGAACAAACTCGCCCTCACCGCTGGGGATGTCCCCGCGCAGGGCGAGGATGTTTTCGACATTCTCGGTGATCATGCGACGCATGGCTTCGCGTAGGTCGCCACGGGAGGAGGCGACGCAGGTCAGGTGCGCGAGGGCCGTGATCGAGAGGTCGTTCTGGATGTTTGCAACCACCTCAAGGGTGCGATCACGAGTCGATCCGCCGGCGCCGTAGGTAACCGAAACGAAGTGCGGGCTGAGCTTGCCCTTCAGTGCCGCAACGGTCTTCATGAGGTTCTTGGCGCCTTCGTCGGTCTTGGGCGGAAAGAACTCAAAGGAAAAGACCGGCTCGCCGGTCCCGTACATCTCACTGATCCTCAAGGCTTGCTCCTGTGCATGTTTGGGTCTGGGCTCCCCGAGCCTACTCCATGATCTCCTCGAAGCGAGTCCGGGCACTCGACTCAATAGGAATGCTCTTCATCGCCACCAGATCGGAGCAAACACAAGTCATTGTCGCATCGACATGGACCTGATCCCCGATTCTGAACACATAGCGCAAGCGCAGCGAGGACCTGCCGAGATGCACGCAGGTCACGCTCACCACCGGTCGGTCGCCAAAACAAAGCGGCTGGATGAAATCCACTTCCGAGCGCACCAGGGGATAGCCGATCTTGCGATTCAGGATCAGGTCGTAGTAGCGCTGGCCCACATGCACCTCCCAGACATCCTCGAAGACCTCGTGGATGTAATCGAAGATCCGCGGAAAGTAGACGATGCTGGCGGGATCCACATGGCCGAAGCGCACGGGAATGACTGTGCTGAAGACACCCATCAGAATAGGTCGGGCCAGGTTTCCCGGCAGGTAGTGACGATCATGTCAGAGAGTCGTTCAATCATTTCATGGCCCTCTTCCAGAGTAGCCTGGGCGGGTGCGCCACAGTAGGCCTGATCGGCGCCCATATCCGCAAAGGATTGAACGCCCTTTTGGATGTTCTCTATCAAGTGCACGGTTTTTTCGGGCAACTGCGCCAACTTGTCGTGGTGGACCGCGTCCGGATCAGCCGCCAGGACTATGCTCGACTCGTAACTTCCGGCGTGGCAGTCACCGCTTCGGAATTCGTCGCTCAAGGTCGCTGCCCAGCGCCGACGGGTGTTGTCGGCAAACACGATCTCGCACTTGCCGGGACCACACTCGGAATAATCTACGCAGATGTTGCGCAGGACCTTGATGTGGGCGGGCTCGAGATGGCCGTTGGAAATCATCATTCGGCGCACATCATCCTGTTGCAGTGAGAGGGCGATGTCCTCGATGAAGGCCCACAAGGTGCCCGGGCGCAAGGTGACGCCGCCTGGAAAGCCCTGGGTAAAGCGCGTGATGCCATAGGGCATGGGCGGCAGCAAAATAGCTTGAACGCCGAGCTCGGTGAGCTTCTCGGCAGCTCGACGCGATTGGGCCATGGCGATGGTCACATCGGTGTCCAGGGGTAAGTGCGGCCCGTGGGGCTCGGTCGAGCCCATGGACAGAATCGCAATCGAGCGCGGACCAAAAAACTTGGACGCTTCAGGCCAGGTGAGCTTGGCAAGTTCAGTCATTGCACATCCAGTAACTTGCGGTCGATCTTGCCGCGGTCATTCTTGGGAAGTTCGTCGCGCCATTCAAAGCTGCGCGGGTACTTGTAGGGCGCGAGAAGTTCCTTGGCGTGCTGCTTGAGCTGGACGGCGAGCTGCTCGCCGCCGGTGAAGCCTTCGGACAGGCTGACAACAGCGTGGGGTTTTATCAGCGAGCGTTCGTCTTCGCGGCCCACCACACACACTTCACGCACGGCGGGGTGGCTCAGAAGAGCGTTTTCGATTTCGAGGGGCGAAACCCAGATGCCGCTGACCTTCAGAAGGTCGTCAATGCGGCCCTCGAAGTAGTAGTAGCCATCACAGTCGCAGCGGAATATATCGGATGTCGTGCACCACTCACCCTGGAAAGTCTCGCGGGAGTTCTGCTTGTCGCCCCAGTAACAGAGAGCCGTGGAGCCGCCGCGCACCCGCAGGCGTCCCGGTTCGCCGGGCTGCACAACTTCGCCGGAGGGATCGACGATTTTCACCTCGTAGCCAGGCACCACCCGGCCCAGACTGCCGGGCCGCACCTCGCCGGGGTAGTTCGACACATAAATGTGGAACATCTCAGCCGAGCCGATGCCGTCCAAGACTTCGATGCCCGTGCGCTCGGTCCACTCAAAGAGCAGGGCCTCGGGCAGAGCCTCCCCCGCCGAGAGCGCAACACGCAAGCACGACAGGTCCACGCCGTCGAGGAGCTTCGAGCGCAGCATGTTGTTGAACAGGGTCGGCACGCCCGTCAAGAAGGTGGGCCGGTGCTGTTCAATTTGGCGGAAGATCTCCTCGGCGGTGGCGCGGCCCTCGAACAGGACCACGCTGGCTCCCACGCGGAAGGGAAACATCAAGTTGGTGCCGGTGGCGTAGCCAAAGAACAACTTGGGCACCGACAGGCACAGGTCATCCTCACGATAACCCGCCACCTTCAGGGCGTAGGTCTCGGTAGCCCAGGCAAAGTCCGAGTGGGCGTGCACGCAGGCCTTGGGAGCACCCGTGGAACCCGAAGTGAACAGCCAGCCAGCGAGGTCGTCGGGCCCTGTGCTCGCCATGCGCGCGAGGTGGCCGTCCGCATCCTGAGCTTCGAGCAACTCCTCGTAGCTCAAGAATCCACCAGCGTCGTCACCCACAACCAGAAGACTCTCACACCACTCGCTGGCCCTTGCTGCGGGCCCCAGACTCGCGAGGGATTCGCTGACGGTGATGACGATGCGCGCCTTGGTGTACTCAAGGTAGTGGGCCAAGGCCTCGGCGGGCTGTAGGGGGTTGGCCATGGCGAAGACGCCACCTGCCCGCAAACAGGCAAACCAGGTTTCTGCAAACTCAAAGCCATCGGGCAAGACGATCAGCACGCGCTCCTCGGGGCGCAGACCGAGTTGCCGGAAGGCCGCGGCCAGCTTTCGCACGCGCCGGGACAGTTGCCCGAAGGTGCGCGTCTCGTCGCCCTTGATCAGGGCCACCTTGTCGCCACGGCCCGCCCCGAGGTTGTGATCGAGGAAGTATTCGCAGAGGTTGAAGCGCTCCGGGAAGGGCGGCAGCGTGTCGTGGAGATCGCCCGATGTCATTGGGTCAGTCCCAGGCCATAACTCGCAGCCCGCAGCGCGACGGCCATCTTGGTGTCGCCTTCGTGCAAGCTCTGCCAGGTCAGATTTTCGTCCACGGTCTTGTCGCCACTTGTGTTGCAGTCCGCTACTTGTGCTTCGGAGCGCTCGAAGCCGAGTTCCCCCAGCAAGCTGACCAGAAAGCCGGGGTCAAACTGTTGGATCTGAATGCGGCGGTAGTAAAGCCCACTCTCTTGAGCGCCACGCTCGACCAGAGCATTCCACTCCTCCCAGTAACGCAGGCAGGCCTCCAGGGCCCCGAGCCACCCCCATCGGGCGCGGCCGCCCAGATGCTCTTCGACAAAGGAGCGGTAGGCACTGGGGCCTTCAAACAGACCGATGCGCGCAAGGGATCGGATCACGGAAAGAGATTGGCGCACCTGATGCAGGATCGCCGTTCTTGGAGGCAGGTCGCCGAGGAAGGGCGCCGCCAACCACGACGACTCGGCGAGCAGGCTCTCCGGCCAGTCGACTTCGCCGCTCGTGCAGGCCTGTAGGCTGAAGACCTCTTCGTGGCCGCACGGAATGTCCAAGGCCGAGAGGGGTTTGGCGCTGTAGCCAGTTCTCGAGCGGCCGCAACCCGTGATCAGGACTCGCTCGATGTTCACGGCCCTCAATCCAGTTCGGCGGCCTCGAGAGCCTCGCGGAAGACCCGCGCATTGGCGTGGCGTTCCTTGCGGTCGGCGATCAATCCGCCGACGATGGCGGCTTCCAGTTCCGGCGCCACTTCGAGCTCTGGAGCACGGGAGCCCATGGTCGGTGGCCGCTTTTCAAGCTTGGCCTGGAAGATTTCCAGGAAGCTCTGACCCGGCCAGGGCACGACACCGGTCAAGGCCTCAAAGAGCACCGTGGCCAGATTGTAGACATCCGACTGCACATCGGGCGACTCGCCGCCGAACTGCTCGATGGGGGCGTAGAAAGGCGTACCGATCAAGGCCGTCTTGTCGCCGAGGTGTTTGGCACTCCAAAGGCCCGAGGTGATTCCGCCGTCCACGAGCATGGCGCTCTTCGCCGTAGCATCGAGGTGAATGGTGTGGGGCTTGATGTCGCCGTGGATCTGGCCCGCGGCATGCACGGCCTCCAGTCCGGCAAGTAGGCGCGTGCCCAGGGCCACGACCTCGCCAGCAGACATTTGCTTGTTTTCGGTGAGCCAGTTGCGCAAGGATGTCCCGGGGGGCATCTCGGTCACGAACAAGAGTGTTCCGTCGGCCCGCACGAGGACATCGAGGACGGCCAGCACGGCTTCCGATTCGATGCGTTTCCAGGCTTCTAGAACGCCCGAAAAATCACGGGCTTGGTCGGTGTTCTCGAAGAGTGCCGCGGGAAACACCTGCAATTCGAGGGTCGCGTTGCTCTCCGCGTCCTGGACCAGAAAGGTGGCCGACATGCCGCCATGGCGGTGGGCTGAGAGAATCTGGTAACGGCCGGCCACGACCTTGCCCGGGGCGAGGTCAAAGAGGGTCAGGCTGCGGTCTCTCATGGTGCTCTTTGGGGTCGCCATGGTGCACGGTGGTAAGGGCGGGGGCGGGGAACCGCAGCAATATAACAGAGCCCCGCCTGGAGAGCGCTCAGGAAGCCATGGATGCCGACGGAATCACATAGAAGAACACCGACAGGAAGTGCATTCCGCTGCCCATGAGGACAAATACATGCCAGATAGCGTGACTGAAGGGCAGGGCTTCCCAGGCGTAAAAAATCACGCCCAGGGTGTAGGCCAAGCCGCCGCCCACGAGCAGCACCACGCCGCCCAAGTCCAGGGACGCGGCCAGGGGTTCATAGGCCACGACCGCAGCCCATCCCATGGCGATGTAGAGCCCCACGCGCAAGACCTCCCAGCGCTGCAAGAGGCTCGTCTGAAAGAACACACCCAAGAACGCCAGGAACCAAATCGTGCCGAAGAGCCACCAGCCCAACGGGCCGCGCAGGCTCACCAGAGTGAATGGCGTGTAGGTGCCTGCTATCAAGAGAAAGATCGCCCCGTGATCGAACCAACGCATGAAGCGCTTGACCGCCGGCTGGCGCGCTCCGTGGTAGAGGGTCGAGGCCAGGTAGAGCACGACTAGAGATGTCCCAAAAACCGCGCAACTGGTGATATGCCAGGCGTCGCCGTTGAGTGCGGAGAAGACCACCATCAAGACCAGCGCCGCCACCGAGAGCAAGGCGCCAAGGCCGTGGGTCAGAACATTGGCGACCTCTTCCTTCTCTTCGTAAAAGGGCAACTCGAGTTGCAGGGCAGCCGCTGAATCCAGGGCAGCCTCAGAGGACGGCACTTCACAAGACAATGCTGACTCTTGGATAGGGAACTCTGAACGCATGGCTATCTCCAGTCTACCCCAGCCAGGAGAGGGGGCTGCCGCGAGTACTAGAAAGCCAAAAAAGGGCTCAATTGCCCAGGTCAGAGCCCTGCCGGGGTCTCAGTAGGCCGCCGTTCCAGAGAGGTGCGCTTGCCACTGCTTCTTCTCGCGAATTTCCTTCATCATCTCGACGAAGGCCGTCAACTCCTCCGCGCGGGTGTAGAAGTGCGGACTGACCCGCACACCGGCTCCGGGCCGATGATCCACGGCCACGCCACGGGCATCGAGAGCCTTCACAAACGCTGGGCCATTCTCGGTTTCATTCAAACCAACGGTCAGCGTACCGCCGCGGCGCTCGGGATCCTCGGGGCTGTTGACGGTAAAACCGGCCTCGAGAAGATCCTCGCGTAGACCCTCGGTCAAGCGCAGGGAGTGGTCGCGAATTGCCTCGACACCGGCCTCGAGAATGTGCTCGTAGCCGACGGTGGCCTGGAGCAAGGAAGCCACGGCCGGTGAACCGTGCAGGAAACGCTCGATGCCAGTCGCGTGGCGTTGCTCGCCGGTCTCGAAAGCGAAGGGATCGGCGTGCGCCGCCCAGCCGGTGAGTTTGGGCGAGAGCTTCGGAATCAGGTCCGGCCGAACGAAAAGATAGGCAGCGCCTGGCCCTCCGCAGAGCCATTTGACTGAGCCTCCGCAGACGAAGTCCACGCCCAGGGCCTGGACATCCACGGGCACCGTGCCAAGGGCCTGGTAGGTGTCAAGCATCACGAGCGCGCCAACTTCGCGGGCGCGCGTGCAGATCGCCTCGGCGTCCTGCAAATAACTCGTCTTGAAACAGACCAGGCTGATGGGAACGATCAGAGTCTCTTCGTCGATGGCCTCGCACAAGCGCTCAATGGGCACACTGAGCCCCTCGCTGGGGACCTCGACAATGCGCGCACCGCGCTCGCGCAGACCTTCCCAGACATACATGTTGCTGGGAAAGTTCTGGTCGCTGTAGACAACCTTGTTGCGCGCCGTGGAAAAGTCCAAAGCCGAAGCCACCAGGCTCTGAATGATCGAGACATTCTGGTGCATGACTACGCTGCGTGCGGGCGCATTCATGATCTTGCCCACGAGATCGCCGACATCCACGGGCGCACTCCACCAACCCTCGCTCCAGCACTTGACGCCCTGCGTGGCCCAATGGTTGGCGAAGTCCGCCAACTTGCGCTGCACTCCCCCGGGCATGGCGCCCAGGCTGTGATTGACGAGGTAGGTCGTGTTCTCGAGAATCGGAAAGCGCTTGCGCCAGACGAGAGGGTCGATGGGTTTGAAAGCAGCAGTCATGGTCGCAGACGGTTCATGGAGACAGGACGACGCCCAGGCTCTCGAGGTCGGGGAGTTCGAGATGACAGGCGCTAATGAAGGGATCGAGTTGTTCGAGGAACAAACCCGCCGCCTGGGCGCAGGTGCGTGAGCGCAAGCCGAGGGCCACGGCGCGTTCATCACCCCGCGTGCCTGGCCGTCCCAGGGCGAGGAGTGCAATCACCAACCAGCGGCTGAACATCTGTTGCGCGTGGGCCTGTTGCGCAGGGTCGGCGGCGAAGGCTTGGAACAACTCCTGGCCGCGCTTGGTGGCAGTGCGTTCGTGGACCAGGTTCTCGCGGGCCAGGGTTGCAAGAGGCACGCACGCGGAGTCGCTGTAGCCCTCCATGGCAATGCTCTCGGCCAGGTCCGAAGTGGCCAAGAACGCTGCCAGTTCCAGTCTGGAGGCCGGGTAGGGAATTCGCTCCATCTTGACCGCGGCGTCCTGGCGCAGATCGCCGCCGCCCTGGGCAGTGTAGATTTCCTGGGCGCGCGACACCGACTTGAGGATCTTGGCCAGGTCCGCCACGAGGCTCCAGCGGCCCTCGCTGGTGCTCAAGAACTTGAGCCCGTGACCGCGGATGTTGGCCGCCATGATCTGCCGGTAGGCCTGGCCCAAGAGAATCTTGCGCAGAAGCCCGCGGCTCTCCTCTTCGAGGTGGCGGGCTCCGTTGAGTCCGCCTGCGGACGCAGCTTGATCTTCTTGGCTCATGCAGGTCTCTTCTCAAACATCAAAGGAGGCGGCGGAGGCGGGGTCGATTCCGGTCAGCTCTTCATCGGGAATCACCAAGCGCTCGACCACCCGTCCACAGACGATGTGTTCGCGGATGATCTCATCCACATCGTCCACGCTGACGCCGCCGTACCAGACATTATCGGGATAGACCACGCAGACCACGCCCTTGGAGCACTGATCGAGACAGCCGGCCTTGTTGGAACGCACGATGCGCTTGAAGCCAGCGTTGAAGAGGCGCTTCTTGAACGCCTGGACCACATCGTGGCCCCCGCGCTGAGCGCAGCAACCGCGCTCATCATCGTCGGGGCGTTCGTTATTGCAGATGAAGATGTGTCGTTGAAATTTGGGCATGACGATCGCTTGCCGAGTGTGCTCCGGACCTGCCCTCAGTCGCAAGCCAGGAGTTCTCTCGCCAGGATAAGCTTTTGCACTTCACTTGTGCCCTCATAGATGCGCAGGGCGCGGGTCTCGCGGTAGAGACGCTCCACAACGCTGCCGCGCTTGACGCCCAGGCCGCCGAAGTGCTGGACGGCCCGGTCGCAGATCCACGATGCGTTCTCGGTGGCGTAGAGTTTGGCGCGGGCCACCTCGGCGGTCGCTGCTTGCCCATTGTCGAGGGCCTCGGCCGCTTCGGCCACGAGCAGTTGGGCCGCGCGCAGGCGTGTGTCCATCTCGGCCAAATCAAAGCGCAAGCCCTGAAAGGTCGACAGGGGCCGACCGAACTGCTCGCGGCTCTTGAGGTGGCTGAGTGACTCGTCCAGGGCGCGCCGGCTGAAACCCACGGCCGCCGCGGCCACCGAGTTGCGGCAGCGCGCCAGGGTGTCGAGGGCTAACTGCAATCCGTCACCCACTTCACCGATTCGATAGCTGTCGGAGACCTTCACATCGGCCAGCACCAACTCGCCGATGGGATGGGGAGCCATGACGCAGAAGCGCTTGATCTCAAGGCCGCGTGAGGATGCGGGCAGGTAGAACATGGTCAAGGAGTCCCGACCACCATCGCCTACTTCACCCGAGGTCCGGGCCAAGAGTGAGTAGAAGGTCGCCACCCCGGCATTCGAAATGAAAACCTTGGTGCCGTTGAGACGCCACCCGTCCGAGCTGCGCTCGGCGCGGGTTGCCACCTCCCCAAGACTCGAACCGGCGCCCTCTTCGGTGACTGCGAAGGCCGCCACTTCCCGTCCCCGGGCGACTTCGGGCAACACGGCCCGGATCAACTCTTCGTTGCCACCAAGGGCGATGGGCAGGGAGCCGAGAGCCTGCATGACGAGCATCACATCGAGCATGGCGCTGTGGTAGGCGAGTTCTTCGCGCAGGGCGCAAAGCGCGCGCACCGAGATATCAGCCGGCGAAGGCGCCAAGCCATCGGGCGGCGCTCCGCCGTGGTCGGCGGCCACGGCCCAACGCAGGAGGCCCGCGTCGGCGAGAGCCGCAAGGGCCGCGCGAGCGGCGTCGTCCTCGCCCATACTCTCCAAGCTCCGGGCGTGGCGCTGGCCCACGAGGCGCGCCTGGGCCGTGAGGTCCTTGAGCCGTGCGTCGCTCACGAATCTTCTCCCAGGGGCGCCTGGCCCGCGTGGCCGGGCCAGTTCTGCACGAAGTTTTTCGGGCGCCTCTCGATGAAGGCCTGATAGGACTCGTTGTAGTCGGGGTGTTTCATGCACTCAGCCTGGACCCAGCCTTCGAGGCTCATGGCTTCGCTGAAGGAGAGCGACTGTTCCTTGCGCAACATGCGCTTGGTCATGGCAATTCCCAGACTGGGCCCCTCGGACAAGCGTTTGGCCCACTCAGAGGTGAGCGCTTCGAGTTCATCGCCGGGAACAACACGGTTGTAGAGCCCGATCTCGTGGGCCCGTTGGGCGCTGATGAACTCGCCGCCAATGAGCAGCTCCGTGGCGTGCCCATAACCAATGATGCGAGGCAGGAGCCAGGCCGCACCCATGTCGGCACCACACAGCCCAACCTGGGTGAACAGGTAGGCGATCTTCGCGCTATCCGCGGCCAGACGCATATCTGCTGCCGCGGCTATCACCGCCCCGGCGCCGCAGACGGTGCCGTTGAGGGATGCAATGACCGGCTTTTCGAGGACATGCATGTTGTGCACGAGCTCACAAGTCATGCGTGTGAAGGCGTGCAACTCGGCGTCACTGACACCGAATAGTTTGCCGATGATGTCCTTGACATCACCGCCCGAACAAAAGGCCTTGCCCGTACCGGTGATGACGACGCAACGCACGCTGTCGCGGCTGGCGAGGGCGGCAAAAGTGTCGGTCAACTCGCGGTAGGAGTCGAAGGTCAGGGCGTTCAGGCGCTCGGGCCGGTCGAGGCGGATGGTGGCCACGCCAGCGGCTTCGCTGTACTGGAAGTGTTTGGTATTCATGATCGCTGCCTTGGATTATCCACAATGCCACACCCCGAGCCCAGCCCCTCTCCAGCTGGATGCACTGGCACATTCTTCGCGAGGGTGTCCATGAATCGCTGGAATTTCATCCCCCACCGATCGCGGCGGTCCCTTCTATCTCCAGCATGGCGCCCTCTTCCACCAGGCCGGCAACCTGCACCAGGGCCATGGCAGGGAAGTGGCGGCCCATGATTTCACGGTAGACGCGGCTGAGCCCCTTCTGTGAAGCGAGGTAGACGGCCTTGTCGGTGACATAGATCGTCAGGCGCAAGAGGTCGGTGGGGCCGCCACCGGCTTCCTCCACCACCGCGACCACATTGGCCAGGGCCTTTGCGAATTGAGTCACAAAGTCCCCCGGCCCCACGATCTGTTCGTGCTCGTCCCAGGCCACCATGCCCGCGGTGAAGAGCAAGCGTGAACCCTCCGGAGCGAGCAGCCCATTCGAATAGCCCTTGGGCGTGGGCCAGCCGGGGGGCTGAATGGTTGTGAGCGTCATCAGAGGCTTTTCTTGGGTTCTTGAGGTTTATCGGTGGGTACGCGCTGGGCGCTCACGAGCCGTCGAGGGAAACGACGCAGCCGTTGTCTTCGCCAGCGCACAATTCCCAAACGGCATCGGCCACTTCGTAGACCGTGACCAAACGGCCGCCGGGGTTTTGTTCTTCGAAGAAGCGCCGCGCTTGCTCCTCGCTGCGGCCGGTTTTTTCCATCAAGCGTGTGATGGCCTCTGCAGTCATGGGCGTGTCCACATAATGCGGCGCGACGAGGTTCACAAAGACGCCCTTGGGGCCGAGTTCGAGGGCGGCCGCCCGCGAGTAGCCCACCAGGGCGTGCTTGGAGGCGCAGTAGGCGGCGACATAGGCGTAGCCGCGCAGGCCAGCCGACGACGCGATATTGACGATGCGCCCGTAACCCGCCGCAACCATTTCTGGGGCCAGAACTTCGATCAAGCGCCGGGGTCCGTGAAAGTTGACCTGCATGTGATGCGTTGAAAGGGCCTCGGACTCGGGCGCCAAGAGTGGCGCGCTCAGCGCCACGCCGGCGTTATTCACCAACCAGGACACCGGTCCTTCGGCGCCGCAGTCGCCAAGTCGCGCGGCCAAGGATCGGATGGAATCGGCTTTGCCAACATCAAGAGCAAGGGCCACGGAAGCGCCGCCGGCGGCTTCGATTTCGTCGCACAGGGCGCGACAACGGGCGACATCACGGCTGGTGGCGATCACGAACACACCCTCTCGGGCGAGGCGCAGCGCGATTGCCGTGCCGATGCCGCCGCTGGCTCCGGTGACGAGGGCAACTTTTCTTTTGTCGGCCATGCGGGAGGGAAGCCTACCGAATCCGGCTCGCGGCTGCACCGCACTCCGGTCGGCGGCGCAAAGAGCGTAGAGTGATCCCGCTTGAAGCACCCGATCCCCCCCGCCCACTGGCCCACGGCCGAGGTGGCAGCCTCGAGCCGGCTGTTCTCCCCGGTGCGACTGGGTCCCCTCGAGGTCAACTCGCGTACCTGGGTCCCAGCCATGGTGCCCTGGCGCGCTTCGGAAGAGGGCCAGGTCACGAACGCCCTCCTGGATTGGTACGGTCGCCTTGCAGAGGGCCGTCCGGGGGTCCTGGTGGTCGAAGCCACGGGCATTCGCGATGTGCCATCGGGCCCGCTCTTGCGCATCGGTCACGAGCGTTTTGAAGAAGGCCTCGCCCGTCTCATCGAGGTGGTCGCGGAGCGTTCGGGCGGCGAGACGCGGCTCATGATTCAACTGATCGACTTTCTCGCCATCCGACGACGGCCCGAGCGCGACAAGTACTTCGCGCGTTTCTTGAAAGTCGAGAGCGCCCATCGCGCACGGCTGGGGGAGCTGCGCGGCATGGAATTCGAGGGCGACGAAGCCGACCTGCGCGCCGACCTCGCCGCGCTTGCCGAGGACGACCTCGCCTGCGTTCTCTCGCCGCGGGAAATCGAAGACCTCGAACGGGGCAGCCGCGAGCGAGTTACCGACACACACCTCGAACATATCGCCGATTTGCCCACGAGCCTGCCGCCGCTATTCGCCGCAGCCGCCGAGCGCGCGCGCCGAGTGGGCTTCGACGGCGTGGAATTGCACTACGCCCACGCCTACACCATGGCCTCGTTCCTCTCGCGCTTGAACGATCGTCAGGATGGTTACGGCGACTCGCTGGAAGGCCGTCTGCGCCTGCCCCTGGAAGTCCTGGCGGCGGTGCGGCGAGCCGTGGGTCCCGACTTCTGCGTGGGCTGTCGCTTTCTGGGCGACGAAATCATCGCGGGAGGCAGTCGCATCAGCGATGCCTGTGCCCATGGCGAGGCCTTTGCTCGGGCGGGCATGGACTTCCTCTCGATATCGGTGGGCGGCAAGTTCGAGGACGCACGCCAGCCGCGGGTCGGCGCGGCGGCCTATCCCTACACCGGTCCCTCGGGAGCGGCCTGTATGCCCACCGTGCTCGAGAGCGAACGCGCGCCCTTCGGCCGCAACCTGCACCTCGCCAGAGCCATCCGTGAGCGGGTGCGCGCAGCGGGCTGCAATACGCCGGTGGTGGGCGCCGGCGGCTTGAACGACTTTGATCTCGCCGAAGCCGCGCTCTTGGAGGGTGACTGTGACATCGTGGCCGCGGCACGCCAGTCCCTCGCCGATCCGGATTGGTGGCGCAAGATGCACCTCGGTCGCGGCGCGGAGATTGCACGCTGCAAGTACACCAACTACTGCGAGGCCCTCGATCAAAAACACAGCCAGGTAACCTGCCAGCTCTGGGACCGAGAATTTGGCCTAGCGGATAAGGGCCAAAGCGAGGCCCAACGTACTGACGACGGCAAACGCCGCCTGACACCGCCGCCGTGGGTGCAGAGTCCCTGAGTGGCAACAAAACCAGCCCGTGGGCTACAATCAAGCCCATGGAAGACAACCCGCAAACTGAGAAACAAGCAACTGGCGGCGACGCCCCGAGCGTCCTCCTCTACCACGCCAAGGACAACATCGAAGCCTCGCTGCTCATGGCCATGTTGGATGCCTCGGGCGTGCGCGCCTGGCGCGTGGGCGGCCAAGGGTCCTTGGCCCTGGGCGAGCTCCCGGCCGATGTGCTCTTGGTGGACATCCATGTGCCCAAGGCAGACCATGCCCGCGCCATCGGGCTCGTCGATCAGTTTTTCGGGGAAAACCAAGGCAAAAATCCCTGGACCTGCGCTAGCTGCGGCGAGGCGGTGGGCAAGACCTTCTCAAACTGCTGGAACTGCGACGGCCCGCGACCGGACACAGCTTAGCCTCGCAGGAGAAGTAGACCCGCGGACGAGTTGGGCTTCAAAGATAGCGCAGCGCCCAGGCATCCGGGGTAAGCTCCGCCCATGGCTCTCGCCCCGCTGGATTGGTTTATCGTTGGCGCCTATGTGATCTTCGCCCTCACCGTGGGCGTGGTCTACGCCAAGAAAGCTGGCAAGGATGTGAACCAATACTTCCTCTCTGGCCGCAGCCTGCCCTGGTGGATTGCCGGGACATCCATGGTGGCCACGAGTTTTGCCGCCGACACGCCGCTAGTCATCACTGGCTGGGTGCGCGACTTTGGCATCTGGAAGAACTGGCTCTGGTGGTGCTATTGCGGTGGAGGCATGGCGAGCGTTTTCCTGTTTGCGCGCTGGTGGCGACGGGGGGGCGTGATGACCAAGGCCGAGTTGGCCGAGTTGCGTTACGGAGGACACGGTGCGGCGGCACTGCGCGCAACCTTGGGCGTCATGCACGCGGGAGTCACGAACACCATCACTCTTTGTTGGGTGCTATTAGCTGCCGCCAAGATCATGGATGTGCTGCTTGGAATCGACCAGACCCTGGCGGTGGGCCTGGCCTGCGGGGTGGCCTTGACCTATTGCCTGATGGCTGGTTTTTGGGGCGTGGTCGTCACCGATCTGGTGCAATTCGTGATGGCCATGGTCGGTTCTGTGTCCCTGGCCTGGATGAGTTGGAGCGCGGTGGGTGGTGGCGCTGGCATCGCCGAAGCGGCCGCGGCCGGGGCGCCCTTTACCGCGGATACCCTGGCCCTGGTGCCCCAATCCGGGCCGGGATCGATCTTCGACGCGAGTTTTTGGACCGCGCCCTTCGCCGCCCTGTGCGTCTACCTGGGGGTGTCATGGTGGGCCGTGGAAAATGTAGACGGCGCCAGTGTGGCCGTGCAACGCATCGCCGCATCGCGAGACGAACGCCAGGGCGTCTTCGCCATGTTGTGGTTCAACATCGCCCACTACGCCCTCAGGCCCTGGCCCTGGATCATGGTGGCCCTGGCCTCGCTCGTGGTCTTGCCTCCGCTGAAGGTCACGACGCCCATCGCGGGTCGCGTGATCAGCGTCGACGCCGAGCGCGTAGTGGTCGAGAACGCGAACGGCAGCTCGCAAGAGTTCCTGCTGGCTGGAGAGGAGGCCGACTGGTCCCCAAGTCCGCTTGTGAAGGTCGACACCCAAGTCGCCGTCGGCGCGACCCTGGCCGCCACCGATTCGGAACGGGCCTATGTCGTGATGATGAAGCGCTTTTTGCCGGTAGGCCTCTTGGGTCTTGTGGTCGCGAGCCTCCTGGCCGCTTTCATGTCTACCATCGACACCCATGTCAACCTGGCGGCATCGTTCTTCGTCAATGACATCTACCGGCGCTTCTGGCGGCCCGAGGCCGCCGCCAAACATTATGTGACCGTGGCGCGTTGGGCGAGCGTGGTAGTGCTCCTGCTCGCGGGGTTGATGGCATCACAGGCCAGTTCCATCTCGGATCTATTCCTGTTCTTCCTGGCCTTCCTGGGCGGGGTCGGCCCGGTCTATGTGCTGCGCTGGCTGTGGTGGCGCGTGCAAGCCTCGACCGAAATCACGGCCATGGTCGCCTCGGCCACGGCCACCGTGGCCCTGACCTTCCTGGACATCAATTGGGAGCTGGGCCCCTTCTCCGACAACGGTCTCTTGGTGGCCGAGGGCCGCCTGTGTCTGGTGGTCCTGACGTCCCTGGCGGCTTCCTTGATCTCGCTCGTCATCGCAGGCAGGCCCGATCCCGCCGGATGCGTCGCCTTCTACCGCGCCGTGCGACCGGCCGGCTGTTGGGGACCGGTGGCGGCCCTGGCGCCGGAAGTGCAGCGGCGCAGCGAAGGCGTCAGCGCCCTGCTCGGCATCATCAGCGGCCTTTCGTTGGTGTTCGGCTTGATGCTCGGCCTGGGGCACCTGCTACTGGGAAGCAGCCAAAGCGCGGAGATCGCCCTGGCCGTTGCCACGGTTGGTGGCTTGGGCGTCTTGGTGACGCTCAAGCGTCAACTCAGGAGCGAGGCACCGTGACCACCAGCCGGGCGCCCCTGGACCCAGCCGTCACGCGCCACATAACCGACTCCTACCCCCACAATCTCGACTACCGCGTCAAGCGTGGCAAATTGTCGCCGTGCTGGAAACTGAGGAGTCGCTTCCGCCGCCTGGCTCGCGGCTACGCCAAGCCCCTCTGCGACCTGCTCGATCTCTCCTCGTCGAAGGGCTACTTCGTGCTCGAGGCCGCCAGCCGCCCCGAGTGCCGTCGCGCCCTGGGCATCGACATTCACGCCCCTGATCTGGCCGCCAGTCGCGCGGTGGCTGAACACCTGGAACTAACCCGTGCGCGCTTTGAAGAACTCACCCTGCGCCAGCTCGCGGGCGACATCGAGAACTTCGGCGGCCCCTTCAAGACGGTGCTGCTGGTCAACACCTACCCCTACTTGTTCTTCGGCAGCCCGCGCTGCGAGGACCATCTGCCAGATCACGACGCCCTCTTCGAGTTGCTGGGGCGAGTCTGTTCTCGGCGTTTGGTTTTTTCCAATCGCATCGAACTCGAGCGCTGTCCAAACAATGTCCAAAAACGCGCCAAGGATTTGGGCCTCGACCGGCGCTACCGACCCGAGCTGATTCGAGCGGCTTGCGAGCGCAACTTCATTGTCGAGGAACAGCGTTCGCTGGGCCGGATTCCCCTGTGGTTCCTCACTCGGCGCTGATACGACAACTCGATCATCTGAACCTGACGGTGAGCCATCTCGATGAGACCGTCGCCTGGTACGGCCGCGTGTTCGGCTTTGTGCTCGTCGAACGCGATGTGCAGGATGGCGTCGAATGAGGCGTCCTGCGCTGCGAGGACGCCATGCTGTGCATCTACGAGGCTCTGGGCCGAGAGCTCCTCGACGGAGCCGAGTTACGCGCGCGCTCTCCACGGAGTCAGCCACTTCAGCCTGCGCATTGCGGACCGATCCGGCTGGGAACAGACCATTGCGGACGAGGAGCTCGAACTTCTCTACGGCGGACTCGTAGAATGGCCCCACTCCCTGGCCTGGTATGTGGCCGACCCCACGGGCTACGAGATCGGAGTGGCCCTGTGGAACGACGACACCGTGCGCTTCGGATAGCTCCGATCATTCATGCAAACGCCCACAAAACTTCGCAAACGGGCTAGAGTTCTGGCCTCTACTCCGGGCTGATCGAGAGACCAGCCGAGGAACGCAACTCGATGCGGTAACAGCGGCCGGGGCGGACTTCGATGAAGGGCGCTTCACCGTGGATCGCCCGCACGCCCTTCTTGGCGGCGGCTTCGGGGTCGTTGGCGTACTCCCAAAAATTCTGCCACAGCTCTGCATGGAAGATCTCGTCCGGGCCGTCGCCTCCGGTGTAGGCGTAGGGCTGCGTGCCCTGTTCGTCGATCGGCACACCATCGTTGGGCGCCACGGTTTCGCTGAACATGCGACGGAAGAGACACAGGGATGTCCCGCGCAGGAACTCACCGGCCTCGACAAACTCGTCATCGAACTTGACCACGAGGGTCTCAAGGTAGAGCGTCGTGCCCTCGAGGGTGATCTCCTGTCCGGGCCCCAGGGGCTCGCCGTCGCGGCCAAACTCAATAAAGCGCACGGTGGTGGTGATGCGCTCGTGATCGGAGGGATCGCGCCATTGGTCCACGACTTCGATGCGCGCCACGCGGTGATCCACCTTGAGGAGGGCCAGGCGCATCTCCAGCTCGAGGATGCGGCGCTTCTTGAGGGCCACCTCGGCATCCAATTCACCGATGTGTTCGCGACTTTGGGTGAGATCGCCTTCGAGCGCGCCGATCAGCTCCTCCTGACGTTCGATTTCGAGGGTCTGGCCGAGCAACTCGGTCCTGACCATGTAGGTCCACCACCCAGCGATGCCGGTCAGGCTGGCGAGCAGAAGGACAATGGCTGTTTTGGTCATGGGTAGTCGCCTCAAGTAAGTCAGTGCTCGCCAGCGTAGCCGAGCTTGATCAGTTCTTCGGTCAACTTTGCGGTCATGTTCACCTTGATGTGTTCAAAAGGGATGGGCTTGAGGTCGGCGCGGAGCTTGGCCAAGCGCCCACGCAGGCCCGCCAGAATTTCAGGCCGGGTCTCTGAAAGGTCGTTCAGCTCGAGCGGGTCCTGTTCGATGTCGTAGAGCTTGACGAATCCCTCCGGGACCTCCTCCATCAAGCGCCAACGGCCCAGGGTCAAGCCCCACAACTCAGCACCGTCCTGGCCGCCTTCGCGGTGGGTGATCAAGGGGCGCAGGCGTTGCTCGGCGTCGTCCAAGGCACCGAGGAGCGAGATGCCATCGCGGGTTTCAGGGGGCGCGAGATCCAGGATGTGCAGGAGCGTGGGCAGGATGTCCATTTGATGGGCGGGCAAATCGGTGCGCCTGGGCTGCACGCCCGGTGCCCTGATAAGCAATGCGGCGCGAGCGAGTTCCTGGTGCACGCTGTAGCGGTGGCCGATATCGCCGTGATCGTGAAACTCCTCACCGTGATCGTTGACCAAAATCACCACGGCATCGTCAGCAAGACTCAGAGAATCGAACAGACGCCGCAGCTCTGCATCGAGGAACGAAATCTCGCTGCGATAGCGGCACTGGTTGTTGCAGCCTTCTCCCGTTGTGTGCTGGCACCATGGAGCATGGCTCACATAGGGCGTGTGAGGGTCATTGAGATGCAGGAAAAAGAAGCGCGGGCGATTCTCATCCAGGGCTTGCACCAGACCCAAAAGATCGTCCACCGTCTCGCTGGCGGGCACATCCGTGAGGTTGTGGAACACATCAAAACCGCGAGTAAATCCAAAGTCCTCACACAGATTCGGATTCGTCGAAACACCGACGGTCTGATACCCCGCCGCTTGCATGTGCTCTGGAATGGTGGGCACGCTCGTGGGCATGGCAATCAATTCAACATCGGCCATGTAGTCGAGCAGCTTGCGCTCATCTCGGCCGGTGGCGACTTGAGCCCAAAGGTTCAGGATCAGCCCATGGCGCGGCGGAATCAGTCCCGTGAAAATCGTGGCTGAACTCGGCCCTGTCCAGGTCGATCCAGCCCAAGCATTGGAAAACACGAGAGACTCTTTGGCGAGCTGATCGAGAAAGGGCGTCTTTGCCGCCCGGTCACCGTCGAAGAGCCCCGAACCCATCCGGCGGAATGGTCCCAAGGCATCGGCCCGCGTTGTGTCGAGGCAGATCAGGAGTACATCGGGGCGGTCCGCATGGGAACTCTCTCCTCCGCAAGCCCCAAAGAGGATCACGCCCGCGAGGGCTGGCAGTCCGTGAAGTCGAATGGAAAACAAAATGGGCGGGGGTCTGCGTGGATCTGGTGCGGCTCGCTTGGGAAATGCGCGAAGAGCTTGCGCAGCCTACCCTCTTCCCAGGTCCCTGGCCCGGATTAGTAGCCAACGCCCCGCTCGCGCTCGGCCACCATCAAGACCAGCATGCGCCCGTAGCTGCGCGCGCCAGCGGGGCTGCCAGCCGTCTTTAGATAGGTATCGTTGACCGATTGCGCCAAGCCCACCAAGGCGGAGTCCTTGGAAGCCCAGAAACGGCGATTCTCTTCGAGGTCGGCGAGTACGGCCGCATCGAGCAGTAGAAATAACTCCTCGGCCGCCGCAGGAAAGTCCTGGCCCAGCACGCTCAAGGCGTGGCTCATGGCCACGAAACTCGCCGAATAGCAGAGGGCCGGGTCCTCCGAGAGCCGGCAGACCTGCCAGGCGATGAAGTTGGCCTCGTCCTCGCGGGCAAAGCCCTTTTGGTGCGCCAACTCATGGCAGGCGGCGAAGGGCTGAATCCAGGGGCTGACCTCTGGATTAACATGGGCTTCGCCCGTGAAGGGCGAGTAGATGCCGGTGATCCCCAGATGGCTGAGCAGGGGTGAGAGAATAGCGCGGCGCAAGAGCGGCTGCCCGCCACGGAGCGCCGGAACACGACGGCCCAATTTTTCATAGGCGTCGAGGATGCGCGCATCCACGCCGCCCTCTCCGGGGAGCAAGGCGCAATCGTCGAGGTCAAACTGACGGCGCCAGCGATTGCACTCCCCCACTAGATAGAAGCTCAGGGCGCGTAGGTCTTGCGTGCTAATGGGGCGCGGTTCCAGGCCGGAGTGGAATGCGTAGGGTCGTCGCGCGTGCTGAAAACCCCAGAGCAAGAGAAATGCCACCCACAAGCCAGCCCCTCCAACCAAGGCCCTGTGCAGCGCCCCAAAGATGATCTCCCGCACGCTCACCTTGCGCGCGCAGAAGAGACGCAAGCAACGCACGCTTCTGGCCACGAACCAGGCCACCACAAGCCCGACAAGTATCTCCGATAGCGAGCAGGGAAACAGCCTGGATACGGAGAGCTGCGCCGAGCGCACCGCAACGAAGACGCGATCCGAGTACCAACGCTCGACAAAATCGGGATCTTGCGCCAAGCCGTGCAAGGCCACGACCCCCAAGGGCACGGACAATAGGGCAGCGATCAGCAACCCTGCGCTGCGCCTCGTCTCGACTCGGCCCTCGTCTGTGGCGCTCACTCCTATTGGGCTACTGACGCACCATGCCCATGATCGGCAGGCGCCGTTCACCTTCACCTGCGAGGCTGGTTTCCATCACGGCCGTGCCGCGAATCAACCCCAAGAAGTCACCCACCTCGCCCTCGACGAAGACCCGCAGGCCGCCTTCTGAGAGAGGTTCGCTGCGCAGGGTCATGCCCGGCGGAGTTGAGTTTTCGACCACGGCGCGGGTCAACTCGAAGTCATTGCCATCGGCGCTCTTGAGCACCACCGAAAAGCTGATCCGGCCCCGCGGCTGGACCCGACCCACCGAAAACAGGTTGGGCTTGACCTCCAGGTCGCCAAAGATCGAGGCGCCCACATGCAAGAGCACATCGCGCTCCTGCACTTCTGCACCAGGCTCGCGGACGCCGCGCACCTTGGCGATCACCGAGACATTGAACATGCCCCAGGGAGCGCTGTCATCGAGGGTCAACTCGATGGTTCGCGTGCCGTCCACCGAGCGCCCGGTTTCCACCGCGGTCAGGTGCGGGTTGGTGCTTCTGAGATCGAGAAGTTCGAAGTCAGGGTCCACGCAAGTCAGCTCAACCTGGGCCATCTTCTTCGTATAGAGCCGCACATTACCCAGGCGGGTGGGCTCTGGCTTGAAGGCTGCGAAGGGTGTGATGGTGGCCCGTATCATCAGGCGCGTGTAGAGCTCGCCCTCGTTATTCGAGGTGATCGTGATGGTCTTGATCTGCGGCCCAAACCCCTTGGGGTGCCACTCGACATGGATCGTGCTGCCTTCGCCGGGCTCAAACTCCATGCGATCCAGTTCGGTGGTGGTGCACCCACAACTGGCCTTGACGAACTGAATGATGAGCTTCTGCTTGCCGGTGTTCGTGAACTTGAAACTGCCGGTCATGGTGTCCGTGTCCCAGACCTCGCCGAAGTCGATCTGGGTGTTCTCGACGGAAATGCGCGGGCCCTGGCCCTTGGGGCCGTCGTAGGCCACGCTCTTGCCCTGGTCAGCTTGCAGGGCAGCCTTGCGGTCGATCACGACCTGGCGCTGGCGTTCCTGCTCCTCGGTCAATCCATATTTATTCTTCTGCGCGGCTGCCTTCTCCTTGGTCTGCCGAGCTTGCTGGGCCTGCTTCGCTGCCGCAGCCTGTTGCGCCTTGGCGGCGAGCATTTCTTGGCGTTGCGCCGCCAGGTCAACCTCATCGGAGCTCGAGTTATCGCCCTGTACGGCGGCGCCCACGGGAGCGGTCTCGCTCTGGGGCTGCTCTTGAGATTCACTGCAAGCCACAGCGAGAAGCAGCGTGAGCAAACTGGCGAGTGCGAGGAAACGGGGCTTCATGGCAGGGCTAAGACGGTTGGAGGATCAGAAGGGCGGAAAACAGCAGCGGACTGGGTGCAACAGGACTGTACTTGATCGATCGAGAGCTGCACGAGGAGAACAGGGCCACAGCCCAAGCAGCGCCCATGCCACCTGTACGAAGCATGCCTGATGCCTGTGAGATCAGCCTGGATTTGATCGACTCCCTGGCCCGTGGACCTGATCGGAATCGCCCCCAAGAAGAGCCTCCGCGGCCAAAAAAGGCCCATGGAGGGTGCTTATGGCGGCCAGGAGCGGCCAGACAGCAGAGTGCCTACCCGCGGGAAGAATCTTCTTCGCGTGGAATCGGCTACTGGCCCAAGAGGCCGCGCAGCGTGTCCGCCAAACTGATGGGATCGAAGGGCTTGGCGAGGGTTTGGATGCCGTTCTCTTCTCCCAAGCTGGCTCGATCTTCGCGACTGCCCCGGGCGGTCAAGAAGATCACCGGAAGCCCCTTGGTGCGTTCGTCTGCCCGCAAGAGTTCGAGACAATGGGGCCCATCGATTCTGGGCATGACCACATCGAGCAGAATGGCATCAAAGGAGCCCGCGGCGGCTGTCTCAACGATGGAGTCGCCCCCGGGAAGGGTGATCACCTGCATGCCCCCAACCTCTTCGAGGGCCAGGGTCAAGAGCAGGCGCTGGTCTGCGTCATCATCCACGACAAGGATCTTCATGCCAGCTCATCTTACCAGAGTTGCGCCATGAATCCCGAGCGAACTGCATGTCCCCATCCCGCGGAGCGTGCCCTATTCTGGTGCAACCCGCACGCGAATCCGCATGAGCCGAGGACCTGCCGGGACCTGGGCCATGGTCGCCGACCCCAGTGGGTTAGCCCGAGTCGCCCAGGACCGCCTCGATCCTGGACAGCAACAGCGCCGTCAAGACTGTGATCTCCTCGATGGAGCTGGAGTCGCGGATCGCCCCCTCCACTTCGGCAGCTGCGAGGGAGAGCTCGGGCATACCGTAGCTCCCCGCGGAGCCGTGCATCTTGTGGGCAAGCGTCTCGAGACCCTCGAGGTCACCGCGAGACAAGCACTCAGTCAACTCCCCGCTGAAGCTGGCCAGGGTTCTCTTGTAATTCTGGACGAGCTTCGCGAGGGAGACGCGCACTTTGGCCGAAGGAGCCGCGAACTCCGGCTCCTGGACCGTTCGAGGACGCCACCCCGATCGTTTGAGCTCGGCTCGCAGTTCGCCCAGGAGTTGCTCCCTGCCAATCGGCTTGCCTATGTAGGCGCTGCAGCCCGATTCGATGCAGCGCTCGGCGTCTCCGCTCATCGTATGCGCAGTCAACGCGATGATCGGAACC
Source organism: Planctomycetota bacterium (assembly GCA_012959785.1). Taxonomy (GTDB): domain Bacteria; phylum Planctomycetota; class UBA1135; order UBA1135; genus DUCM01. Next base: position 129,783 of record DUCM01000002.1, read on the forward strand.
TCGACGCCCATCTGCCTGAGTTTCTTCGTCGCGGTGTAGCCGTCCATCACCGGCATGCGCATGTCCATAAGGATGGCATCGAAGGCCTGGCCGGCCTCGCTGTAGGCCTGCACACCCTCCTCTCCATTGTTCGCGATAGCCACATCGGCTCCAGCGGCGCGCAGGAAAAACTCGATGATCCGGCGGTTGTCTTGGCTGTCATCGACCACCAGGACTGAAACGCCCTTGAGGTCGACTTCACAGGAGTCCGCAGCGCCCTCGGACGCAACATCTTGCTCCTCATCCACTGCCGCGTCGGAAGCGAGATCGAGGGGATGATGAACGGTGAACTCAGAGCCGACCCCAAGGGTCGACTGGACAGTGATATCGCCGCCGAGGATGCGCGCAAGACGCCGCGATATGTCCAAGCCCAAGCCCGTGCCCCCGAGTTCGGCCGCGCGGCTGGTGTGGACTTGGGTGAAGGGCTGGAAGAGAACCGGAAAGTCCTTCTCCGAGATCCCGATCCCGGTGTCACGGACCGACAAGTTCAACACCTCAACGCCCCCAGGAGAGGCCTGGCCCAGGCTCAAGTGCATCCTGACCTGACCGCTGTCTGTGAACTTGATCGCGTTGCCCAGGAGATTAATCATCACCTGCTTGAGCCGGATCCTGTCCGTCACGATTCTCTCGGGTAGAGGCCCCTCTCGCACCACGGTCAGCGCGAGCCCCTTTTCCTTCGCCGATGCAGCCATCAGTGCCTGGACCTCCTCGACGAGTTTGTCGAGGGAGTGGCTCTGCAACTGCACGACGATTTCGTCCGCCTCGATCTTGGAGAGGTCGAGAATGTCGTTGATCAGGAGCAGCAAGTGATCGGCATTGAGATGCAAACGCCCAAGGTACTCGCGAATCTCTCCCCCGAGATCGGGCACATCCTGCTCGAGGATTTCCAGGTAGCCCAAGAGGGCGGTCATGGGAGTGCGAATCTCATGGCTCATGCTCGCCAAGAAGCGCGACTTGGCCTGGTTCGCCTCGACGGCGACCTGCTCTGCCTCCTGGAGTTCGGCGTTAGTCGCCTGCAACTCCTCTTGTTGCTCGGCCATTCGGCCTTGTTGCAAAATGAGCTTCGTGTTCACGCTCTCGAGTTCCTGGGAGTTCTCGCGCAAGCGCGCCTCAGCCTTCGTCCGCTCCGCAATCTCATCCCGTAGATCGGCTGTGCGATCGATGACACGCGCCTCAAGTTCCTGTCCAGCACTCTGGAGCGATTGCTCGCGCTGGCGAACCTTGTCGCGCATCCCGTTGAAGGCTTGGGCCAGATCGCGAAACTCTCGCAGCAACTGCTTTTGAGGAATGGGAGCGTTGCTGTCGGCCTCGGCGCCCGAGATTTGGGAAGCTGCGCTGTGCAGCTTCTGTAGGGGCTTTGTGAAAAACCGGCGGCCGAAGAGAACCGCGATCAAGAGCCCCACTGCATCGAGGCAGCCAATAATGAAAATCAATTCCCAGAGGATGTCCTCGTAGCCGCTCGTGATCGCATCGCCGGCGACTCGAAACCTGATGCCGATGCCGTACTCAGCTGAGGAGGCGCTGCGCCAGGGGCCATCCACCTCCCGCCCGAAGCTCGCGAGAAGGACCGTTCCCTGAAAGATCTCGGTTTGGCCATGCAGGTCGAGAGTTGAGAGCCGTCCTTCCGAGCGCACGAGTGCGATGGGGATATCGACGGCAAGAACGCCCTCAAAATGGCTGTTGTATCTGACCGGCACAGCGATCCGCCAGTAGCGTTCATGCCCCTCTTCGAGGACCTCGATCCTCTCATGAATAATCTCCCTGACCCACCGCGCCTCGATGCGAGAACCGTCAAGGCTGCCATCGGTGGAGTGAATCACACGCCCCTCGAAGTCGAAGAGCACCAGTCGGTGCTTGTAACCGAGAATTGAGATCGTGCTCATCACATCAACCAGGTCGACGAGCAACATCTCCGGCTGCATTACTGCCTGAGCGATCAAGGGGTGAGCCGCATAGTCCTTAAGGACCGCTACGCGGTTACCAATGAAGGCATCCACACTACGCCCAATGGCCTCTACCGTTCGAGATTTGGTCTGTTCGATGGTGCGCAGCCGCACGCGTTCACCGCCCCGCACAACGAGCGCCAAAGAGATCCCGCCGATCACGAGAAGGCCAGCCGAGTTGAACAGAACCATTGCCCATGATGTGCGAATCCCGCGGGCCATGATCCTCTTGTACGGCATCGACGGGGCTAGTCTCGGATCACAATGATCTCGCCCCGCTCTCCGTAGTGCGCCATCACGAGGTCCTCGATGTGAAGAGCCTCGTGGGCATCGGGGTGGTCCTCATCCGAGGCGCAAAAGGGCCTCTTGTAGGTCTTGATCAGCCCGTGGATCGGCTTGTCAAGGTCTTCAAGCGCCAGCCTCAGGCGCCGACGGTCCTTGCATATATCCCCGCTGAACTCAGTCTTGTTCGCCGCGGCGACCAAGAGCAAGGTCAGGTCATAGGCGTGGATGAAGCCCGTGGGTGCCTTGATGTCGTAGGCGTCCTCAATCAGCCCCGGGAAGAGCAGTTTGGCGCGGGCGAGCACCTCCTTGCCCTTTTCGTCATCGGGTTGATCGAGGAAGGAAAAGCTAGTCTGGAGAAATTCGAGAGAGAAGCCCTCGGTCGCTCGCAAATCCGCTCCGATCACCTCTGGAAAGTCGCCTCCAGTGATTCCCCAGTGGCTACAGATGGGCCGGCGCAAGTTGCGCTCAATGGTGGTCATGGCCCGGGCGAAGGTCTTGCCTTCGGGGGCGTTACCCACGAAGAAGATCACATCAGCACCGGACCTCGCGAGATCGCGCAGGATGATTCTCGCCGACTCTTCGGTCAGGCCCCAGTTGAACCAGGTCGTCGAGACAGCATCGGCCTTCAGGTCCTTCAGGGCCGCGGTCATGGTGCGTTCGTTCGACTTACCCCAACCGGTTTTCTCGAGCAAGAGCGCCGGAGCGCGGTGGCCGCGGCGCAGAATCGCATGTTGACTGATGACACGGCCCGCCTTGGTGTCGTCGATCGAGAGTCGAAAGATCCAGTTTTCGCGTGTCGGGTGACGGGTGATGGGCCCCGCGGCCGCCCAGGGGTCGAGCACGAGGATCTGCTCCTCGTTGATCATTGCCAAGTTGGCCAGCAAGGGCGGCGAGTGCAGCCCGGAAAAGACGACCAGGGCATGCTTGTCCTCGAGGTACTCCTCCAAGTGCTTAGTGCTACGGCGAGTGTTTCCGCGGTGATCGCGGATCACGAGTTCAACCTCGTGTCCCCCGAGACGGTCCTGCACCTCCGAGAGAGCGGTGCGGATCCCCCACTCGATCGCCTTGCCAGACTCTACGACTCCCGTCCGATCGGCGTCGAGGTAGATCCGGAGCTTGCCCGCTGCCGCGTTGTTCACGGGATCGAAAGAGCTCAACAAGAGGAGCCCAAAAGCCCCCAGAATCGCTGCCACTATGTGCATGGATGACTCCTTGAGAAAAAATCGCCCTGGGCCTTGCCGCGCCCACATCGTGGGTCCGAGGAGGGCCCGCTTGGGCTGCAACGCAGTTGAAGGGAGGTGCAGTCTAGCCCCCGCCGAAGAAGGCGGGACCGATTCGCGTGGATGCCGACATGGATGCCGACAAGAAAAGAGCCGCGGTGCAAAGGATGTGCCGCGCCATGAATTCTCAGTATACGCCTGCCGCAAAGCCAGGGCAAAGCCCAGCGAGACAAGCCCTCTCACCTGCTCAGGCAGGCCGTAGCGGCACGTGCCGTCGCTGCTGGAGCCATCGCCGCTCACACTTCCCCGGCGTCTTTCTCCTGCCACAAACTCTGCGCCATGGTCCGGATGTGCTGGGGCCCCATGCGGCAGCATCCGCCGATGAGCGTAGCGCCCCGGGCGTACCACTCAAGGGCCGCGCGGCCGCATTCGGAGGAGCTGACCGTGCCATGCCAGATGCCCGTCTCGGCCTCGAAGCTCTCGCCTGAATTGGGGTAGACGACAACTGCCTTTTTCGGCGCTGCGTCCTTCAGGACATCGATGATCGCGGTGATGAAACGGGGTGCCGTGCAGTTGACGCCCACCGCAAAAACCCTTGGGTGCTCGGCGAATAACTCCGCGGCGGCGCGGATCGAGCTGCCGTCATGGAGCCGAACACCATCCGCACAGGAAAAACTGATCCAGGCCGGAGTCGCCACTCCATCAAGCAGATCGCACAAAACCCGCGCTTCCTGCAGGCTCGGGATCGTCTCGCAGGCCAGGATGTCCGCCCCGCTCCGGTCCAAAAGAGCCAGACGACCGCGGTGGAAATCGCTCAGAGCGGCATCGCCAATACCGTAGTCCCCGGTGTATTCCGAGCCGTCCGCGAGAGCTGCGCCAAAGGGCCCCAAGCTCGCCGCGACCAGAACTGGAGAGCAACGGCTGCCCTCCATGGCCGCCCCTTCCTCCCGCGCCTGGACTGCGAGTCGCACGGATGCGACGAGCAGCTCCTCCAATAGCCCCCCATCGGTGCCCCTCCGCTCTAGCCCCATGGCCGACAACTGATAGCTCGCCGTGATGAGCACCTCGGCGCCGGCTTTCAGGAAGGCACGGTGCGCGGCCCGGATGGCCTGGGGCTCCTTCAGGAGCAACTCGGCGCTCCACAGGGGCGTGTCGAGGTCAAAGCCCTGCGCCTCTAACTCCGTCGCCAACCCACCGTCCAGGAGAATAGGCTTCCCTCGAGCAAGGGACTCGGCAAGCGGTGTTTGGGGAGGGTGGACCACGGCACAACCATGGTAGCAGGCTGGCTGGCAACTCCCAGCCAAGACAGGACTCGCCGTCCATCAGGGCTCACCCTCGCTGCAACTTCATCGCTTTAGCAAGAACTCGGCACATTCATGAATAGTCTGCGCGACCCCTCTCCCCTGCTAACGCAAGCCCATGCCGAGATTGGGAACTGATTGGGGATTCCGGCCGACGGTGTTTGCAGGTGCTGTGTGATAACCGCTAAACAGGAATCACATCTAGACAAATGACATCAGCTTGGTAACTGGCAGGAGGCAAGCGCATGAAGGTGTCTTTGGATACACAAGGCGAGCAGGGCCCAGGCTGCGCCCGAATTTTGCTGGAAGACCGGCACCAGTTCCGGTTTTCGCGACGCCTGGGCCCTGGGCCACAACGAACGCTTCGCCGTGGGAGTCTGGGTGGGCTGCCTCTCCGGTGCCGACGATCCCGCCTTCGTGGGCAGCGAGGCCGCCGCGCCCCTCTTGGCCCAACTCTTCCGCACAAAATCACTCGCCGGCCAGCCGCTACGCCCTCTTGAGGCTTGCGACTGACCGGCTCACGACAGCAAGGTGCAACACCCAGTCACACCACGGGTCAAAGGGAATCAGTGGGCGCGCTCAGGGAATGTGGGTCACCGCCATGGCATCGGTCAAGGAACCGCCACCAACGCCCTGAGGGTCGCGCTGGAAGAGTTGCCAGTAGGTCGTGGTACCCGGACTGATAGTGGGAGCCCCGGCGGGCATGTTGTTGTAGTCGACTGTAAAGGAGAAGATGCTGTTGGGACTGGGGCTGGTTATTCCCACAGGCATGCGGGCGAGACCGCCGCTCACGCACAGGCGACCAAAGGGCAGGCTGACGACCGCATTGCCACTGCCGATGACAAAGAATGCGGGCTGGTTGGGGACCAAGAGGTTGCCAGTGAGGGTGAGATTGTTGGCCGCGATCGAGTCGCTGCCACTGCAAGAGATGAAGCTCGCCAAGCCAAGAGAGTTGAGCTCGGGAGGAAAACAATAGCGAACGCCAGCACAGACATCTCCCGTGCGAACGACCTGTATGCCGTTCACAGCACCACCCACACCTCCGACCGGATTTGCGGCTCGGCCGCGGATGAGCAGCGTGCCGGTGCTCTGGAATGAGATGGTGTGGGTCGAGTAGGTTAGTCCCGCTTGCGGGGCTCCCGGCCAGAAGCTAGCGCCGAGCTCTTGGACGCCTTCATTCGAACCATCCACCCTGATCTGTGTGCGCCAAACGCCATTGGTCGGAGGGTGGTAGGAGTGAACATGCACCGTGTACTCGCCGGGTATCAGGCCCGTGAAAGTGTAGGTCTTGTTGGGGTTGAGCAGCGCGAAGTCGCTGTACATCTCACTGTCCGGCGCTGGCACACCGGGACTGAACAAACCGTTGCCTTGGAAGTTCACGATCGAGAGGCTGATCGCAGTGGCCTGGCCGCTGACACTCAAGATATCCAGGGACGGGATGTCTGTGAACGAATTCCAGAGTCCGTTCTGGAGACCACCAGCCGTGTAGGAATTGGGAGCCGTGATTACATTATCGAAGCGGTCCATGTCGACATTGAAGCTCTGCGCAGGAACCGATGAGGCCATCAGCGCCATGCCGATACATGTAAGAAGTTTACGGTTTGAATGTTTCATGGGATGGTCCTTGCAAGGGTTTAGGGGCTTGGCTTTTTATTGGGGCTCGTGCTCATGCGGTGTTCCAGCAATCTCAGAACGCCTCCTCACTACCCAGGCGTGTTGCCTCCCGGTGTGTTACACCCCGCGCCAGATGAATTCTTGGAGAGGCAACCAGGCCTCGAGCTGAAACCGATTCTTGCGAGTACTTGCTGCGTCCCGCACCCGCGCTGCGCGGCTGTTACCCTGCCCTCCCCATTCCCCCACGACGAATCCCTCTGCCATGAATCCCTCTGCCACGAGATTGCGAGCCCTGTGCATGCTGTTTGCCTCCCTTTTTGTTGGGACGGCCTCTGCCGATGTGCGCTTGCCCGCACTCGTTGGAGATTCCATGGTCTTGCAGCGCGAAACCCAGGTGCGAATATGGGGCTGGGCCGATCCGGGAGAAGAAGTGCGCGTGCGGGCCAGTTGGGCCGACGGAGAAGCGCGCACCCAGGCGAACGCTGCGGGCGATTGGAGTGTGGAACTTGCCACCGGCCCAGCGGGTGGCCCGCACACCCTCCAGATTTCGGGAAAAAACCGCATCACTCTGAAGGATGTGCTCCTGGGCGAGGTCTGGATTTGCGGGGGCCAGTCGAACATGCAGTGGACCCTGGACGACTGCGCACCGCTCTACGACGAGGTCAAGCAAGCCGCTCAGCACCCCGAGATCCGACTCTTCACCGCAGCGCAGTACTTTGCTCCTAGACCGGTCATGGACAATCTGGGCCGTTGGCAGGCTTGCGACCCGAGCAGCGTAGGGAGCTTTAGCGCCGTGGCGTTCTTCTTCGGCCGCGAACTGCACCTCAACCTGGCCGTTCCGATCGGCCTGGTCAGTTGCAACTGGGGCGGCACCCTGGCCGAGGCCTGGACCAGCGCTGAAACCTTGCAGTCCTGGCCCGAGTTTGCTCCGGGACTGGCCTTCATGGACGAATGCGCCACCGATCCAGCAGCCGTGGAAGCGCGCCACAAGACTCTCTTGGCGCAATGGTGGCAAGCACTCGAGGCGGACGAGGGCGGCTCGCGGCAGAACTGGCAGGCGCAGGACTTCGACGACAGCACCTGGGCCGAGATGGCCGTGCCGAACGATTGGCACGAGACGCCCCTCGCGGATTTCGATGGCATCACCTGGATGCGCCATGATTTTGAGGCGCCAGAAGATTGGGCGGGCAGGGAGTGCATCATCGACCTGGGCCCCATCGACGACATGGACACGACCTGGGTCAATGGCGTGAGGGTGGGCGGTCACGAGGACGCCGGGCTCTGGACCCAGGATCGCAGCTATGTGGTGCCCGCCGGTGTCGTGCGCGCGGGCCCGAACTCCATCGCGGTGCGCATCTACGATTCAGGCGGTTACGGCGGGCTCTACGGCCAGGCCCAACAACTCTCCATCGCGCCTTTGGATGTCAGCCGAGTCTTGGCGCTGGCGGGCAATTGGCGCTACAGGGCGAGCACACCAATGAGCGAATTAGAGCCCTGGCCGGCGAGCGCGTCGCTCTCGCAGGACCACCCTTCGGCGCTCTACAACGGCATGCTCGCGCCGATCACCAACTTCGCCATGCGCGGAGTGATCTGGTATCAGGGTGAGTCCAATCGCCTGCTCCCGGAGCAGTACGAACGTTTGTTTCCCGCGCTCATCAGCGACTGGCGGGCGAGCTGGGGCCGCGGCGATTTCCCCTTCTACTTCGTGCAGATTGCGCCCTTCGAGTACGACGATGACACGGGTGAAGCGGCGAGCCTCCGAGACGCCCAGCGCAAGACTCTAAGGGTCGCCGGCACCGGCATGGTGGTCACCCTCGACATCGGCAACCCCACCGACATCCACCCCAAGAACAAGCTCGTTGTGGGCCAGCGCCTGGCGCTCTGGGCGCGGGCCAAGACCTACGGTGAGGAGGAACTGACGTGTTCGGGGCCCCTCTACCGCAGTATCCAGAGGGACGGCGCCGCCCTGCGCATCTTTTTCGATGCGGTGGGCGGCGGACTCAGCGCCCGCAACGGCGGGCCTCTGACCCATTTTGAAGTTGCTGGCAGCGACGGGGTCTATCAGCCAGCAGTAGCCTTGATCGAGGGCGAGTCGCTGCTGCTCAGGAGCGCCGCGGTACCCAAGCCCTCCTCTGTGCGCTTCGCCTGGGGCGCCGCCGATGAACCCAACCTGACCAACACGGAGGGCCTGCCCGCTTCATCCTTCCAAGCCACGGCTCCCTGAATTTTGCTCTGGACGCGAGCCTGACTCGCGGCCAGCAAGCTGTACCCTGGGGGTAATACTGCACCCCCGACCCTCCTCGTCTCGCTTCCTCATCTTCTCCATGCATTCATCTTCCCTTCCCGCCGGCCTCGCCGGCGTGTTGATTTGTGTGGCGGCCTGCGGGGGCGCCGGCGAACACTCGGCCACTGGCGGATCTCCCCCGGCTGAAAACGGCGCGTCACTGCCGAGCACCATCGAGATCGCGGACCCAACGCAGCCCATCGGGCGCCTCGAATTCGTCGAGGACGCCACCGAAGAGGTCGCCGATCGTCTGCTCAGTTTCAGCGACAAGATCAGGCGTCGAGATTTCGGCGCTGCGGCAAGCTTCCTCTCGGCGGACTTCGCCGGTGAAAGCCTCGCGGGCCTGGCCGTGGAACGAGAGGCCGAACTGCACCTGGCAATGGTGACCACGCACCGCGACCCAAGCTCGGCCCAGGTGGTGAACCGCGCGGGCTTTCTGGACGGCATCAAGAACTGGATTGGCCCCTGGTCGCGGGTCGAGTCGGTGATCTGGAAAACCAAAGGCGCCGAGTTCGAGACCAGCCGCAACTCCTGGGGCAAGATCCAGCTCTTCGTCCACATCACCGGCGTCGACGCCCAAGGCGGTTGGGTGTCCATCGCCTCCTGGGGTTGGGCACGGGCTATTCGCGAGGAAGGCCAGTGGGTCCTCGACCGCTCAAAGATTACGAATTTCAAGAGCACGCGCCGCGCGGGCACGATCTTCACCGATGTCTCGGTGGCAGCCGGCGTAGCTCACACCGGGATCCGTTTTGGTCAACCGGGGAACCAGAGTTATGCCTTCAACGGTGTGGCCAGTTGCGATCTCAATGGCGATGGGCTCTGGGATATTTTCGTCCCCAGCGACGCGCGCAACTACCTGTACCTTTCCAATTCCAATAGCGCCAATTCTGGAGGGCGCTTCACGGAAGCCGCAGAGAGCCATGGCTTGGCCCAGCCCGACGCGGGCACCGGGGCGGTGTTTTTCGACTGCGACAACGACGGCGACCAGGACCTGATGGTGGGCCAAGTCGGATGGCGCGCCGAAGATGGCCAGGCCGCGGGAAAAAGGATTCAGCTCTACATCAACGATGGTCGCGGCCACTTTGAAGAACGCGGCGAACAATTTGGCCTGGGGAGCGCGCCCCTTACGGCCTACTCGTTGACGGTCCTCGACTACGACGGCGACGGATACCTCGATGTCTTCGTCTGCGGCTACGGCCGCCTTGAAGTCGAGCACAACAATTCCTGGATCGAGGCCACAAACGGCGCCAAGAACGGCCTCTTGCGCAACGATGCCGGCAAGGGCTTTGCGGATGTTGCCCACGAACTCGGCCTAGCTGGTCGGGCCTGGACTTATGCCTCGGCGGCAGCGGACTATGATGGTGATGGCGACAGCGACCTGTATGTGGCCAACGACTACGGCACCAACACCCTTTGGCGCAACGATGGCGGAACCTTCACCGATGTTTCCAAGGAGCTCGGTGTGCTCGATTCGGGCAATGGCATGGGGGTTTCCTTCGGTGACTTGAACTCGGACGGCAGGCTCGACTTGTATGTTTCCAACATGTCGTCCACCGCCGGCAATCGCATCCTCGAACGCTTGAGCGGGGACCTCGATGCTGAGACATTCGCCATGCTGAAGAAGCTCGCCGCGGGCAACACGATCTTCCTGCAAGAGGCGGACGGCAAGTTTAGGCGTCTCGAGAAATCAGCCGGCGGAGTGGGCGGCAGTTGGGCCTGGTCCACGGCCATCAGCGATTTTGACCTCGACGGCGCGCTGGATGTGTTTTGTGCCAACGGCTTTGTCACCGGCGACCTGCCCTTCGACACATGAAGCACCTACTGGCGCCACGTGGTGGCGTCCTCCCTGAACGCGGAAGACGAAGTCGATGCCTTTGAGAAACAGGAAGTAGGCGACATCACCTACCTCAACCGACACAACACGGAGATGTTCCAGTCGGGGCGTTCCTTCAGTGGCAATGAGCGTCACAAGTTGTGGTTCAACAACGCCGACGAATCCTTCGGTGACATGTCCGACCTCTCGGGGCTCGACTCGCCCAACGATGGCCGCGGAGTCGTGGCCGCAGACTTCGATGATGACGGCGATGTAGACCTGTTCGTGCACAACATCCAACGCGAACGACACGCCCTTTATCGCAACGAACTCGGTAGCGCAGGAGGGTTCATCAAGGTGCGCTTGAAGGCTACTCTTGGCCAATACGAGGCCATCGGGGCTACGGTCATCGCAACAGTTTCAGGCAACAGCACAGCCCAAGTGCTCTCCCGCGGTGCGGGCTTCGTCAGTTGTCAGGCTCCCGAACTGGTCTTTGGCCTGGGCGGAGCTCCGGGCGCCGAGGTCGCGGTGCGCTGGCCTGGCGGAGTGCTAGAAGAGTTTGGGCACACCGAACGCAACAGCCGCGTCCTCTTGGTGGAGGGCCAGGGAGAAGCGCGCGCCTTCGCAGCTCACACCCGAGCGCTGCCCGATCCCCTGCCCCGGGGCTTCAAGATTTTGGTGGGAGAGCGCCTGCCGCGGTTGGCGGTGCTTGATGCTGAGTCCAATAAAACGCTGATCGACCCCGTGGCGCTGGCCGACGGGGGCACGCTCTACATCAACTTTTGGGCCAGTTATTGCGGCTCGTGCGTGAAGGAATTGCCCGACTTGCAAGAGCTGGATGAAAAGCCCGGCGTGCGGGTGGTGGGCATCTCCATGGATGCGCCGGCCGACTCGAGTGCGGTGCACGAGCTTCTTCGCAAACGCGGTGCGCGCTATGCGGCCTTCTACATCGGCCGCGAGCCGACGGAGGGCGACGGCCTCACCTCGATTACCGAAGTCATCGACATCGAACGCCTGCCGATTCCCTCGACACTGGTTGTTGGCCCCGATGGAATCATCCGCAACATCTTGAAGGGTCCGCTCGACGCCAGCGGCCAAGCGTCGGAATAGATTAGGGCGGGGAATCTTGAGAGGAGGAAAAAATGGTGGGCCCTGTAGGACTCGAACCTACGACCAAGCGATTATGAGTCACCTGCTCTAACCAACTGAGCTAAGGGCCCTTCGAAGCGCAGCGCGCCAGCCAGAGCAACCTACGCCACCCGCGAGGGCGCATCAAGGCAAGAGCTGGAAGCGGATCGCTTGTGACTGATCGCGGGCCCAAGGAGAGCTCGTAACCGAGGCCGAGAAAAGTCCCTGAACATGTCTGTGAGATTCACAGCCCCTATCTAACGAGGACCCTTAGACTGTGCAGGGGGACAGTTCCTTGCCTCATCTCTTAGACCGGAGCATTCATGCGCACCTTCTTGACCACCTGCACACTTCTGACTCTAAGCGTCTCGGCAACCGCCCAATACCGAGGCCTCGAATGGAGCATCGACAGCACGCACCCGGTGATCGACGGGATTCCGCGGGCCGTCGTGCGAATCTACGCAGGCTATGACGACCCGGCCATGCAGCTCAATGCCGTCTACGGAGACGGCGCCAATGTTCTCTCAATCTCGACCAGTGACCCCCTGGGTTTCTATCAGAGCCCCTTCGGAGGCAACACCTCCCAGGCCATCAACGCCGCACTATTCCCCAGCTTCCCCGATCTCAGGTACGACTCCTGGGTCACGATCGGGCGCGACGACTCCACCAACAACGAAATGTTGGACATCGGTTTCGACTACGGCCCCTGGAACGCAGGCGGATCCTTGACATCCGACAACGCTGCCTGGTTTGCCGTTCCCATTGCTTACTTGCACATGTTCCCTGATGCCAACGGCCAGGTCCTGATTGCCCAACTCACCGTGACTCTGGGCGAGACTGTTCAGGGCACCGTGCACCTGCAAGGCAAGGACGCCGCCCTCGCCGTCACGACCCACCTCGACCAGACCTTCCTGATCCAGACCGGTTCGGGCGGAGTCGCCTTCTGCACCGGCGATGGCGCCGGTGGTCTCGCCTGCCCCTGCGCTAACTCGAGCACTTCGGGCGGCTGCGCCAACAGCACGGGGCAGGGCGCAATACTGGTGTCTTCAGGCGCTGCCAGCATCAGTTTGAACAACCTGACCCTCATAGCCTCGGGCCTCGACCCCTCGCAACCGGGCCTCTACTTCCAGGGCGACAACCGCATCGCTGGCGGAGCAGGCATTCTCTTCGGCGACGGCTTGCGCTGCGCCGGTGGCGGGATCGTGCGGCTGCAAGTGCGCGCGGCGAGCGCTACGGGCGAGTCGGCAACGACTGCTTCAATCGCAACTCTCGGCGGGGTCCTGCCCGGGGATGTGAAGCGCTACCAGTTGTGGTACCGCAACCCGGTGGCATCGCCCTGCGGGTCGGGCTTTAACCTGTCCAACGGGTACGAGCTGACCTGGGAGTTCTAGCCCGGCCTGGGTGCGGGTGCAGCCCGCGTTCAAGTCAGCGGGCCGGGCAGGGGGGGATCGGCCCTGGCAAGGCAGAACTGTATGACCCGGGGTCATGCTGAGGGGCGGAGGGAGTAGAATGCTCGCCCCGAATAGTGCACCCCCTGGCCCCCACCCCACGGTCGCTCCCGATGAATCGCTGCCCCTCCACGCCCCCCGCCCCTTCGATTCTGCTGCTCGCCGCCGGCTCCGCCCTGGTCATCGGATGCGGAGGTGGAGATAGCCCCAAGGCGCCCCTCGTATCCAACCCTGGAGCAGCCGCTGCGGGCGGACCACAGAGCGCTCTCGAGCCGGTGCAAGTGGTCAACGCCGGCGGCTCCGAGCCGAGCACCATCGACATGTCGATCGAGGACGGCCGCGAGATGCCCGAGTTCGAGCCCGAGCGCTACGACCTCAACATCCCGAATGTCACCTATACCTGGGATCCAAAATCCGGTGACGCCTCGGTCTCGAAAGAAGACGGCGGCCCCGGTTTCACTGGAGAGGGCTGGACCACCAACATGACCTTCCCCGCCATGGGTAGCGCGGAGGCGGTCAAGGGCGGCACGATCCACATGTATATCACCTCCTGGCCCGCAACCCTGCGGCTAATGGGCAAGGACTACAACACGGCCTTCAACTACCGCGCCAAAGACCTGTGTCAGGAGAGCCTGGTTTCCGTCCACCCGAACAGCCTCGAGATCATTCCCGGGGTTGCCACACACTGGAAGATCTCAGATGACAAGACCACCTACACCTTTCGCATCAACCCCGAAGCACGCTGGAGTGATGGCGAGGAATTAACCGCCCGCGATGTGGTGGCCACCTGGAACCTGCGTATGGATGAGCGCATCCTGTTTCCCTCCGAGCAGTTGGTCTTCGGCAAGATGAACCAGCCCAAGGCGCTGTCCAAGTACATCGTCGAGGTGACGGTCAAGAAAACCAGTTGGCGCAACTTCATGTACTTCGGGGGCATGGCCCTCTTCCCCGCCCGCGAGATATCCATCCCCGGAGACGAGTTCCTCAAGAAGTTCCAGAACAGCTACATGGCCACATCCGGTCCCTATCGGCTGAATGACGAAGATATCGTCATGAACAAGTCCCTGGTGTTGCGCCGCCGGGATGACTGGTGGGACGCGGACAATCCCGCCTGGCAGGGATTGCACAACATGGATGCCTACCACTTCGCAGTCATCCAGGACACGGGCTTGGCCTTCGAGAAAGCCAAGAAGGGCGAGATTGACTACTATGTCGTGCCGAAGTCTCTGTGGTGGGTTGAGGAAATAGTTGGCAGCAAGATCGGTGCGGTTAGGCGCGGGTTGATCCAAAAGCGCAAGTTCTTCAACGACGCCCCCATCGGCACCGCGGGCTTCGCCTTGAACACTACCCGGCCGCCCCTCGACCAACTCGACATGCGGCGGGTGCTGCAGTTCCTGCGCAACCGCCCCAAGCTCATCGACAAGTTGTTCTTCAACGAGTACGAGCCCCTGGCCAGCTACTGGCAGGGCGGCACCTACCAGAACCCAGGGAACAAGGTTTTCCCCTACGACCCCTTCCGAGCGGTGGAGTTGCTCGAGAAGATGGGCTGGACCGAGCTGGATGGCGAAGGCTACCGCGTGAAGGATGGCCGACGCCTGCAGTTCGAACTGGCCTATAGAAGCAAGATCTCCGAGCCCAGCCTCACGATCTACCAAGAAGACTGCAAGAGAGCCGGCATCAAGATCGACCTCAGGCTGATCGACCCGGCGACCCACTGGCAAAACCTGCGCAAGCGCGAGTACAGCCTATCGTCCACCGCTTGGGGCGGACTGACCTTCCCCAACCCTGAGACTTCGTGGAAGGGGGAGCTGGCGGTGATCGTAGACAACAACAATGTGACCGCATTCTCCGATCCCCGCGTGGATGCGCTACTCGACGAATACGACCTGGAATACGAGGTGAGCCGCCGCATCGAGATTATCCGTGAAATCGACGGCATCGTGTACGCCGCTCAGCCCTATGTCCTCGATTGGTTCAATGGCGCCAACCGCGTCATCTACTGGAACAAGTTCAAGATGCCTGCCTGGTGTGTCTCGCGCACCGCGGACGAGAACGACATGATGTACGGCTGGTGGATCGACCCGCAGATGGAAAAAGACCTCGAAGCCGCCAAGCAGAGCTCCTCGAAGACCCTCGAGACCGAGCCCATCCTGCACCGCTTCTGGCCCCGCTGGCACGCCAAGAACGCCCAGTAACGCCCGGACACTATGCACTGCATCGAGTTCTGCCCATCGAGGGCAGGGCCGTAGCTCCATCCCGAAAAACCCAAATGGCCGCCTATTTCGCCCGCCGCTTCCTGCTGCTGATCCCAACCTTCCTCGGGATCACGATGCTTGTCTTTGGCATCACACGCTTCGTGCCCGGAGGCCCCATCGACCAGATGATCATGCAGCTGCAATCGGGCGGCGTGGGTGGAGGGGAAAGCGGAGCCGGAACGGGTGATGCCCAGTCGAGCGTGGACATCCCGCCCGAAGCTCTCGCAAACCTCAAGAAGTACTATCACTTCGACTGGCCGCTCTGGCAGCAGTACCTACAGTTCCTGGGCCCCCTCAACCTCGATGAACGGGGCATTTTCGGCGACGAGATCAATGCAGTGGAGCTATTGACCTGGTATGTCGACCCCGGCGCAGTCGTAGAGGAGGGCCAACCCATCGCGCGCATCCGCATGACCGGCATCGAGTCGGAGCACGGAGCCAGCGCCACGATCATCTCGCGCGAGGTCCTGGCGGAATCCGCGGGCACGGTCATGGCGCTCCTGGCCGAGCGCGAGAGCATGATGTCGGTGGGCGACGAATTGTACGAGTTCCAGCCCCAGGGCCAGATTGCGCAAGCGGTGCTGGCTCCGGACATCTGGAGCAAGACCGGCGCCGGTCTGCTAACCGGAGACCTGGGCACTTCCTACAAGTACGAAGTGCCGGTGATCGACCTCGTCGTCTCGCGCTTTCCCATTAGCTTGCGCTTCGGACTGACGGGATTTCTGCTGGCCTACCTCGTTTGCGTGCCCCTCGGCGTGCTGAAAGCCGTCAAGCACAACTCACACTTCGACTTCGCCTCAAGCGTGCTGGTCTTCGTGGGCTATTCGATTCCCGGCTGGGCCTTGGGCGCTGTGCTCTTGGTGCTCTTCGGCGGCGGCTCCTTCTGGAATGTCTTCCCCCTGGGAGGGATACAGTCCCCGGATTTTGCACAGCTCAGCCTGTGGGAGAAGATCGTTGACTTTCTGCACCACATGGCCCTGCCGGTCGTGGCCTACTCCATCGGTAGCTTCGCCACCTTGACCGTGCTAACCAAGAACTCGCTGATGGAGAACCTCGGTCAAGACTATGTGCGCACGGCCTTCGCCAAGGGCCTGACCGAAAAACGCGTGATCCTGGTGCACGCCCTGCGCAACTCATTGATCCCCATCTGCACCGGCCTCGGCCACGCTATCTCGATCGTCATGGCTGGCAGCTATTTGATCGAGAAGGTCTTCAACATCGACGGCCTGGGCTTGCTCGGATTCACCTCGATCATCGGCCGCGATTATGCCGTGGTCATGGGCGTGCTTGTGATCAACACCTTACTGATGTTGATCGGCAACATTTTGAGCGATGTGCTCTATGTCCTCGTCGATCCCCGCATCCGATTCAACTAACCATGCCCGCCCCCCAAACTGACACCCCGGGCCAGGCAGACGCACCGAAAAAGTCGCTCTCGGTATTCCGGCGGCGCTGGCGCAAATTTCGCACTCTCAAGCGCGGCTGGTACAGCTTCGTCGCGATCCTGGTGCTGTACTTCCTGAGCCTCTGTTGCCCTGTGCTCGTCAACAGTCGCGCCTTGATCGTCAAGCACAATGGCGAGTACAGCTTTCCGGCCTTGAGCGGTTTTCGCGAGGCGCGCGACTTTGGTCAACGGATCATTGGCGAGGCCGACTATCGGCTCTTGAAACAACAATTCGACGAATCCAGGGGCGACGACTTCGTCTTGCTGACGCCCTATCCTTACCACCCCAACGAGTCGCTGCTTGATGACGCCCTGCTCCCCGGCAGGCCGCCCCACGCCCCCACCGCCGAGCACTGGCTGGGTACCGACAACCGCGGCCGAGATGTCTTCGCGCGACTAGTCTACGGTTTTCAGATATCGGTCACCTTCGCCCTGGGCGTCGTCCTGCTCTCGTACATCGTGGGTATGATCGTGGGCCAGATCCTGGGCTACTTCGGTGGTCGCGTGGATATGTATGGCCAACGCTTCGTGGAGATATGGAGCGGACTGCCCTTTCTCTACACCGTGATCATCATCAGCAACATGGTCACGCCGTCCGTGACCGTCCTGATCCTGATCCTGGCCACCTTCCGTTGGATGGGTACTAGTTTCTACATGCGCGGAGAGTTCTATCGCGAGAAGTCGCGCGACTATGTAGCCGCGGCCATCGCGCAAGGGGACTCGCACGCATCGATCATGTTCCGGCACATCCTTCCCAACTCGCTGACCCCCATCATCAGCTTTGCGCCCTTTGCCCTGGTGGCCGCCATCAGTTCCTTGGTGTCCCTCGATTTTCTGGGCTTTGGCCTGCCGGCCCCCACGCCCAGTTGGGGCGAAATGGTGAACCAGGGTCTCGAGAACATCCACAAGTGGCATCTGGTGGTGTTTCCCCTCAGCGCGCTGTTCCTGACCTTGATGATGGTTGTCTTCATCGGTGAGGCCATTCGCGAAGCCTTCGATCCCAAGGTTTTCTCCAGGCTGCGATAGCGCGGATTATCTATGACTACCAAAGCAAAGCAGCCGCTGATCCAGGTCAAGAACCTCCAGACCCTATTCCTGGTCGAGGGGCAGGAAGCCCACGCCGTCGACGGCGTGAGCTTCGACATCTACGAGGATGAGATGCTTGGCATCGTGGGTGAGTCCGGGTCGGGCAAGTCTGTGACTTCGCTCTCGATCATGCGCCTGATTCCCGATCCGCCGGGCAAGATCGCAGGCGGCGAGATTCTCTTTGGAGGCCGCGACCTCTTGAAGCTCAGCTATGACGAGATGCGCCAGATACGCGGGCGCGACATCGCCATGATCTTCCAGGAACCCATGACCTCGCTGAACCCCGTGTTCACCATCGGCATGCAAGTTGCCGAGGCTCTGCGCTTTCATGACAACATTTCCAAGGCAGAAGCCCTCGATCGCGCAGTCGAGGTGCTCGATCAAGTGGGTATTCCAGACGCCAGAAAGCGACTCAAGGACTACCCCCACCAGTTTTCCGGCGGCATGCGCCAGCGCGTGATGATCGCCATGGCCTTGATCTGTACGCCGGCCCTATTGATCGCAGACGAACCGACGACGGCTCTGGATGTCACTATCCAGGCGCAGATCCTGGACCTGATGAAGGAACTCCAGAGCCAGCGCTCGGGCGCCTCGATCCTGCTCATCACCCACGACTTGGCCGTGGTGGCCGAGACCTGCGACCGCGTGATAGTGATGTACGGCGGCCAGATCCAGGAAATCGCCGGGATCCATGACATCTTCGACAACCCGCAGCACCCCTACACCAAGGGGCTCTTGAACAGCATCCCGCACATGCAGGACAAGGGGCACAAACTCGAAGCCATCCCCGGCAATGTCCCCAGCATCTTCGAGTTTCCGGGGGGCTGTCGCTTCAACACGCGCTGCGCCCAGGTCGAAAAACGCTGCCACCAGGAAATTCCTGCCCTGCACGAAGTCGCCCCCGGCCACTGCGTCCGTTGCCACCTCGCCGAGCGCCAAGCATGACTGGTCAAGGAGAATTGCTTTTGGAGGTCCGCGACCTCAAGGTTTGGTTTCCGATTTATGGCGGCATCCTGCGCCACAAGGTGGGCACGGTCAAAGCCGTGGATGGTGTGAGTTTCACCCTCAAGAAGGGCGAAGTTCTGGGACTTGTGGGCGAATCGGGATCGGGCAAGACCACTGTGGGCCGCGCCGTGATCAACTTGCACAAGGCCATGTATCCCGATGTCGAGCTTCAAGGCTCAATCACATTGCATTCCAAGCACGGCTCCGTGGACCTCAACGGTTTAAGTCGGGCGGCCACCAAGCCCCACCGGGCCGATGTGCAGATGATCTTCCAGGATCCCTTCTCGTCGCTCAACCCGCGTATGACCGTGCAGGGCATCGTCGAAGGGCCGCTCAAGATTCACACCGACATGGATCCGGCCCAGCGCAAGGAACGCGTTTTCGAATTGCTCGATCGAGTGGGCATGCAACCGCAGTACGCAGAACGCTACCCCCACGAGTTTTCAGGTGGCCAGCGTCAACGCATTGGCATCGCCCGCGCCCTGGCAACGCGGCCGGATCTGATCATCGCCGACGAACCCGTCAGCGCCCTGGATGTCTCTGTCCAAGCCCAGGTCATCAACCTGATGCAGGAGCTCAAGGAAGAGTTCGGCCTGACCTACATCTTCGTGGCCCATGACCTCTCGGTCGTGTATCACATCTCTGACCGCATCGCGGTCATGTACCTCGGTTGCGTGGTTGAAATCGGCACAGCGGACCAGGTCTACAAGGCGCCGCGCCATCCCTACTCGCAGGCGTTGCTCTCGGCTGTTCCCAAGCCCGATCCGCGCCACGATTCCTCGGGCCGCGTGCGCCTCGAAGGCGACATCCCCACGCCGCTCGCTAAGCCCTCGGGCTGTGGCTTCCGCACGCGCTGCCCCATCGCCCGCCCCGAATGCGCCGAGCACATCCCGCAACTGATCGACACGGGCAACGGCCACCAGGTGGCCTGTCCCTACTTCGCGGAAATGAAGACTTAGAGCTCTCGCGGCGCGTCGCAGACGCCGTGGTGGCAGACATAGACAGTGGGCTTGCCCTTGACCATGGTCTTGCCCTTGGCGGCGGGCAGGAGCGCTTCGAGTGGCTCGGACTTCCCCGGCTCCAGTTGCACAAAGACTCGCAAGGGCGGCCATTGTCGGCGCAGTCGGGCGAGTTCGGCCTGCACGCGGCTGTCGTCCGCCGGGCCGACGATATAGACCTCGCTCGGTTCGTGTTCGAGAAAATCGATCAAGAGCAGCAGCGTGGCGTGCCCGCTCGGCCAGCGGCGCAACGCCTCTCCGTGACGCACCAAACCGGCCCGAGCACGAGCGAGGCGCGCCGTCGATCCCTCGAGCAACCCCAGGCGCGCATTGTTCAAGAGGGCCACGCCCACCGCGCTCGGCAGACTCGACTCCTGAGGACTGTTCATGCGCACCGGCAGACCCACCGCGTAGCTTGCGGTCTTGAAGTAGCCGCCGCTTTCATCGGCGAAGTGCTCGTCGAGGTAAGCCATCAATTCCTGGGCGCCCCTCAGCCAGCGCGGGTCCTGGTCGGCCTCGAACAGATCCAACAAACCCTGGGCGACAAGGGCATAATCTTCAAGATATGCGTCGAGGTGCGCACGCCCCGAGCGGCTGGTCCTGAAGAGCCCGCCGCCCTCGCGACGCATAGGCCCCATCAGGAAGAGGGCATTGGCTCGCGCGATTTCCAAATAGCGCTCGTCATCAAAAACCATGGCCGCCCGGGCGAAGGCCGACAGCATCAAGCCGTTCCAGGAAGCAAGGCGCTTGTCATCGAGGGCTGGCGGGATGCGTTTGGCGCGCACCTTGAGCAACGCCGAGGTGCAGCGCGCTATGGCCGCCTCGAGATCGTCAATTGAGAGTCCAAATTTTTGGGATACTACGAGTTTCTTGCTGCGCGCCGTGAGGATGTTGTGCCCCTCGAAGTTGCCGTTCTTGGTAACGCCGAACCAGGCTTCCGCCACCGCCGCATCCTTCCCGCAAATGGCCCGCACCTCGCTCAGACTCCAGACGAAGAATTTGCCTTCCTCGCCCTCGCTGTCCGCATCGGTAGCCGAGTAGAAACCGCCCTCGGGCCCGGTCATCTCACGCGCGACATAGTCCAGAACCTCGCGTGAGATTTCGCGGTAGAAGGGCTGATCCAGGGCCTGCCAGGCTTCCATGTAGAGCAAGGCGAGCTGGGCGTTGTCGTAGAGCATTTTCTCAAAATGCGGTACGGTCCAACTGCGGTCCGTGGAGTAGCGCGCAAAGCCGCCACCTAGCTGGTCGTACATCCCTCCCCATGCCATCTGGTCCAGGCTCTTGCGCACCAAGGTCAAGGCGGCACCATCCTGCTCGCGCGCGCCGCGCCGCAAGATAAACAAGAGTTGAGCGCAACGCGGGAACTTGGGCGCGAATCGTGGTGCGCGGCCAAACCCGCCGAAGGCTGGGTCGGCGCTGGCCTTGCTATCCGCGAAGGCCCGTTCGAGAAGCGCGAGCCCAGGGGGCTTCCCCGCCGCACTGGGCGCATTGGTCCGGGCCCGCAGAGCCTCGATCATGAATTGACCCCGCTCCACGGCTGCTGCTGGATTCTGCAACCAGAAGGTGTGCACCTGCTGCAACACCTCATCGAAACCCAGCCGACCTCCCCTCGAGTGCGGAGGATAGTAAGTGCCGCCGTAAAATGGCTCCAGGTCGGGCGTCAAGAATACACTCATGGGCCAACCCCCGCTGCCGATCATGGACTGCACCGCCGCCATATAGATGGCATCGATGTCGGGGCGTTCTTCGCGGTCGACCTTGATGCACACGAACCACTGGTTCATGAGCTTCGCGATCTCTTCGTTCTCGAAGGATTCGTGCTCCATCACATGGCACCAGTGGCAGGCGGAGTACCCCACCGAGAGAAAGATCGGCTTGTCCTCGTCCTTGGCGCGCTGCAACGCATCGGGCCCCCAGGGATACCAGTCCACGGGGTTGTGGGCGTGCTGCAAGAGATAGGGCGAGGTCTCGTCGATCAGATGATTCGCCGGCCGTTCTTGTTGCTCTGCGGTTGAGTGCTCTTCCTGCGCTGCGAGAATTGAGACGAGGAACAGACACGAGGCGATGGCGGTGATGACGGTCTTCATGGCTTGATGGGAGTCATTGTCAATGGTGCTGGGCATACCGCCAACCTCCCCTGCGGTTTTCTGGAGCGACCTGGCAAGGGATCCGTATGCTGTGGGCCCCGTGAGCCGCCAAATGCCCATCCCGAGCCCCATGCGCATCGAAATCTATACCCAGAGCTACTGCCCCTTCTGCCGCTCCGCAATTCAACTACTCGACGACCTCGGCGCGCCCTACAGTCATCACGAAATGGATGAAAAGGGACCTGAACTGGACGAAATCAAGGCGCGCTTTGACCACCACACCATCCCTATCGTGGTCATCGATGATGCCCTTGTGGGTGGCTTCACCGAGCTCTCCAAGCTCGCCGAACAGGGCGGGATCGAAACGGCCTGAGCGGCCTTTAGGTGTCCGTTATACTGCCGCCATGGGTTGGTACGAAAAGCGCATTTTCAATCCCCTGATCGAACGGGGGCTGAAAGGCGAGGCCATGGACGCCGAGCGGGGGCGTTTGCTCAAGAACGCCCGAGGCCGGTTGCTAGAAATTGGCCCTGGCACTGGATTGAACTTCCCCCACTTCCCTTCTGACATTACGCGCATTACCAGCGTCTCTCCCGAAGACGAACTGTCTCCCCTGGCTCGCGAACGCGCGCGGCAGCGGGGTGCCACCCTTCGCCATGTCACCTCTGCAACCCCTCCTTGGCCTTTTGCCGATGGCCTCTTTGACACGGTGGTCGCGACCCTGGTGCTGTGCAGCGTGAAGGATGTCAACAGGACCTTGGAGGAAGCCAGGCGCGTCCTCGCACCCGGCGGCAAATTGTTGATCTTCGAGCACGTCCTCGGCGACAGCATCTTGCACCGCGCGTGTCAACACCTCTGGACGCCCTTCCTGCGCCAGCTGGCCTGCGGCTGCCATGCCAACCGGCAAACTCAGGAACGGATCGAAGCCGCCGGCTTCGCCTGGGATTCGCTGGAAACACGCAGAACCGTGGCCATGCCCTGGATCGTCTCCAGCGTCATTTTTGGCATCGCGCAAAAGACTGAAATGCCTTGCTGAGCAAAAGAACGCAACACGCCGCTTGTCTGATGGTGGCCCTGGTCGCAGGCGGATGCAGCGACGAAAGCCCCGCACCCCAAACGGAATCGCCCACGGCGCGGCCCTCGGTGCACGAAGAATTCCTGGCCGACCTCGCTGCCCCGCGGGCACCCTCCGATGGTGGCGGCACGGTGCGCCTGGTTCTGGCTGAAGGCCATGATGGCTCAGTTATGTGCGCCACGACGGGTCGTTGGGAATTCGAGTATGTAGCCGGTCCCCTCGGCATCGCCGCTGGAGGCTCTCTAACCTTTCTCTCCCCACCGTTTTGGGGTTGGAGTCGGCCCCAAGCCGCCGCCCCCGATCGCCTGGGCTACTGCGTGGTACAGTGCCCCGGAGTGCCCTTCGAAGCCTCTGGCTATGACCAGAGTCTCTTCATGGTTCAGTTTGGCGAGGGCGGTTTGGAAGCGGGCAAAAGCCTGCGCCTGATCTACGGTGCCGGCCCGGCCAAGGCCATGGCCGACACCTACGCCGAGCGCGAGTCGCGCTTCTACTTCAAAGTGGATGGAGATGGAGATGGCGTCTCCAGCCTGGTGGGAGATTCCCCCGCCATCCGAGTGCTCCCCGGACCAGCGGCGCGCATCAACACTCACCTGCCCTCCACGGCCGAACCCAACACGACCCAGAGCCTGGTCCTCGCCTTGCTCGATGTCTTCGCCAACGCCGGTGTCGGCTTCACGGGCACGGTGCAACTCGAGTCTATTCCCCCGGGCCTCGGCCTCCCCCGCGAGGTTGACTTCGCCGCCAGCGATGGAGGCGTACAGAGAATTCCGATCGGCGCAATCCAGCCCGGGACCTTTCGCGTGCGCGCCACCGTGTCACTTGACGAAAACCGCGAGGCAAGCTGTCTCTCCAACCCCATGCGCGTGGCCGCCGGTGTGCGGCCGGTCTTCTGGGGCGACCTGCACGGCCACTCCGGGCTTTCCGATGGCACGGGAACACCCACGGACTACTTCGCGTACGCCCGCGATGTGGCTGGCCTCGATCTCGTAGTGCTCACCGACCACGACCACTTCGGCGTACGATTCTTGGATGCGCACCCCAAGCTTTGGGAAGAGATCCGGGCCGCAGTCGGAGACGCCAATCGTCCGGGCAAATTCGTGGCTCTCCTCGGCTACGAGTGGACCAGTTGGCTCCACGGTCACCGCCATGTTCTCTATTTCGACGGACAAGGCGACATCCTCAGCTCCCTCGATCCATCGACGACCACGCCACAGGGGCTTTGGGATGCCCTGGCCGGCAGGGACGCCTTGACCTTCGCGCACCATTCCGCCGGCGGCCCCGTGGCCACCGACTGGAGCTACACACCCGACCCGCTTCTCGAGCCCGTGACCGAGGTCATGAGCGTCCACGGCAGCAGCGAGGCCTGGGATTCGCCCTCGAGGATCTACGGCGCCGTGCGCGGAAACTTCGTTCGTGATCAACTGGAACGGGGAGTGCGCCTGGGTTTTGTGGGCAGCGGCGACAGCCACGACGGCCACCCCGGCCACGCCCACCTCGCTCCCAACGCTGGTTACCGTCAGGCCCGCCCCGATTCCCGCGGCCGCCGGGCAGACAAGCGCCTGGGCAACGGAGGCCTGGCCGCTGTGCGCGCCTCAATCCTGGAACCCGCTGCGCTCCTCAAGGCCTTCCGCGCACGGGATGTTTACGCCACCAGCGGCCCGCGGATCTGGCTGGCCTGTTCCCTGGCCGGTCACAAGATGGGCAGCAGCGTACCGGTCACCGCGGTAGAAGAACCCGCCCGCTTGGTTGTGGAAGTGGCAGCCTGTTCAGGACTCGAGCGCGTGGAGATCGTTCGTAAGGGCAGGCAAGTCGAACGCATCCCCTGCTCCAGCGAACTCGATTTGCACCTGGAGATCGAACTCGAAGACCTCTCAGCGGGAGACTTCGTCTACATCCGCGTGCTCGAAAATGACGGCGGTCAGGCTTGGTCAAGCCCCTTCTTCATCGAAGAGTAGCCGCGTCAGGCAGACTCGCGGCGGGGGCTGTTGATCTCGGCGATCACCGTCTTGTTGCGGCCGCTCTTCTTGGCGATGAAGACTGAGTCATCAGCGGCCTTAATCAGGTCGTCGTCCTGGGTCATGGACGGTTCCCTTGAGGCGACCCCCAGACTAATAGTCACGGAGCACTCGACGCCTTTCCAGCGCACTACATTGGCCTCGACGGCTACTCTAATGCGCTCGGCGCAAGCCATAGCCGCCTCGCTGCCTGAACCGGGGCAGATGACCAGAAACTCCTCGCCGCCCATGCGGCAGACATCTTCCTCCTCGCGACATACCTCTTGCAGTTGGATCGAGGTCTCCCTCAAAACCACATCCCCCACCTGGTGTCCAAACCTATCGTTCACTTGTTTGAAGAAATCAATGTCCATCATGATGACCGACATCTGCCTGCCAGAACGCACCGAAGTCTCCCAGGCCTGACCCAAGCGCTTCATGGCATAGCGCCGGTTGGGAAGCCCTGTCAGCGGGTCAGTCAGCGCGGCGGAACGCAGCTTACGCATGAGGATTTGCAAGCGAGCGTTGTGTTTGACCAACTTGTTCTCCTGCGCCGCGAGCAGCACGGAAGTCGCGTGGCAACGAACCGCTGCTTGCAGGCGCGCCACCAGGACAAGCGGATTGAAGGGCTGCACCAGAAAATCATCCACACCGGCCTCGAAGGCCTGCACATCGGCAGCTTCATCGGTGCGGTCGGAGAGGAGCAGGAAATAGGTCTTGCGGCCGGTGGAAATCTGGCGCACGGCGCGACATAAGGCCAGCCCGTCCAATCCCGGAGTTTCCAGGCTACTGATCACAAGTGCCGGATTCTCTTCGAGCACCACGCGCAGGGCGTCGTCGCCGCGAGTCACGACGGTGACTCGATGGCCAACATGGGCAAGGTGTCCCTCGATTAGCTTGGCTGCGGCCGGGTTATTTTCGACCACGAGCACATGCAGGCCACTGATGCCGGGCACTGGTTTCAGGGCCTGGATTTGTGCGGCCTTCTCCATGTTTGAGGATTGCTTTTCATTCAACACACCCTCGGCGGAGGTCTCCTCGGTCCCGTTCGCCAGGTTTTCAAATCCAAACGGTGCTTGGGTGGGAATATGCAGCAACTGTCCCCACTCGCGCCATTCCTTGGCAATGGAATCAGCGATTCTGTCAAAAAGCTCGTTGTCGAGGGAACAACTTGCGCGAAGTGTCCTGTAACGAGCGGCGCGCTCGCTTGGAGCGTTGGTTCTCTTCGATGAGTCCCCCAGGCACAACCTGGCGATGATGTCGGCAGCCTTGATCAAGGCCTCTACACTGGAGAGCTTGGTGCCTTGCGCTGCAAAGTCAAGGCCCTCGAAACGACGCGCGGCCTCGCCAAAAGTGGGCGGCAAACCCCACTCAGCTAGCATGCAGACGCCAACATCGATGTGGTTGATCTCGAACCGCGACTCTTCTTCGCGCAAGAGCCCCTCAGGCCCGTCGTAGTCCGCAAAGGTCAGGAGTTCGGCATAAGACTCAGGGTGCACGCTGGCCAGGGCCAAACTGCCGATGTCAGCCAAGAGGCCGAGAATGTACATCTCCGCGGGGACGCCGATGCGCAGGTGACGACTCAGTTGCTGAGCAGCCACGGCGCGCCCCAGGGACAGCGACCAGTAGCGGTCATAGTCAAATGCGGTGCAGGCACCCTGCCGATTCGTGGAAATCAGCGAGAGACCGAGGGCAACATTTCGCACCGTACGAATACCGAGGCGAATTGTGGCTTCGCCCACGGTAGTGATAGGCTCGACAGAACCCGACTCGGCCGAGTTTGCGAGCCTTAGCAGGCGGCCCGTGAGCGCCGAGTCGGCCGAAATAGCCATGCCAATTTCGGCAGTCGAAAAGTCATCTCCCTGTGTTAGCTGCAAGATCTGCATGCCCACGCCAGAAGGCGAGGGCAAGCAATCGGTAAGAACGAGCTCTTCGAATACCTTGCTGATCATGGGACGCTCTCGAGGCTTGAAAGAGAAGGGAAGCTCAGCTCTGCAGAACGCTCACGACCAATCGCGCAGGGCTTCCTCGGTTCGAGTGTAGGCTTCCTGACACGCCTCAAGCATCTCGCCGCAGAGGCCGCGCGCTCCAGCACGAGAAGCTTCTTCGATGGCCTCGCAGACATGGGCGAGGGTTTCTGCGCCCATGTGTGCGGCGCTGAGTTGCAGCGTATTGGCAGCCCCCTGGATCCGGCGTAGGTCTCCGGCTTCATGACCGCAGGTCATGTCCTGCATGCACACGAGGGCGTCTGTGAGGAACACATCGATCATGTCCGAGACAAAACCTGTGGTCTCTTCGCCACCGATCAAACGCATGCCGATCAGCGCTGACTCGTCGAGGAGCACGAGGCGGTTGCCGGCTAGGGCTTTTTCTAGATTCATGGGGGAGCTGACTGGAGATAGTTGTCCAGCCGATGGGAAACGGCTAGGGGGATGTCCCTTCCTATCGGCCCCCGCCCCTCCCTAACTTGTGTGACTTGCCCGGAAGCCATCCAAGCTCCCCTTCCTGAGCAGGTGCCGGGCGCTGGAAAGGCCCAACAGGGGCCTTTTTTCTCCAGGCAGCCCCCAGCGACCCTGTCGCTCAGACGGGAAAAAGGGGCAGCTCGGGCCAGCCTGACTGAGCTTCGGACCTCCCCGCAGGGGGTGGCAGGTCAAAGCCGAAGATTCGGATGAAGTGCTTCACGACCAGGACCTCCACCAACATGTTGCCCGGCGGCAGCTCGGCGAGATCGGCCAGGCGAGTCATGGTTTCGGGCGCCAGGCCGCAGGGCTGGAACCCGTTGAAGGCCTCGAGGCGTGTGTGCACATTGATCGCCAGGCCATGCCATGCCACCCAACGCCGGACGGCCACCCCGACCGAAGCGATCTTCTTCTCACCGACCCAGACCCCTGTCAAACCATCTACGCGCCGGCCTACGATTTCGAACTCCGCCAAGACACTAATCACGACTTCTTCCAGATCGCGCAGGTAGCGATGCAAGTCGCGCTGTCCCTCCGGGAGCGCGATGATCGGGTAGATCACGACCTGGCCCGGACCATGATAGGTCGCTTCGCCACCGCGTTCGGTTTCGATCACCTCCATTCCCACGCCGGCTGCCACCTCGGGTCCCGCTCCGCGGCCCACGGTGACCACGGGTTCATGCTCGCACAAGACGAGTGTGTCCCCGATGGTCCCAGCCACGCGGGCAGCCACGAGTTCCTCCTGCAGGGAGTGAGCTGCGGAATAGTCGACGCGGCCGAGGCGGCGGACTTCAAGCAATCGGGGCGCGCCGCTCACTTGGGCTGAAAGATGTGCAGCGCCATGCCCTCGACGGCCTCGGCGGCTTCCATGAATGCCTCGGGCAAGGTCGGGTGGGCGTGGATCGTGCGAGCGATGTCCTCGGCCGTAGCGCCCATCTCGATGGCCAGGGCAGCTTCGGCGATCAATTCGCACACCTCGGGCCCCACCATGTGAACACCGAGCAACTCGTCGGTCTCAGCATCGGCGAGAACCTTCACAAAGCCCTCGGTCTCCATCAGGCTCATGGCTCGGCCCGAAGCGGCAAAGGGGAACTTGCCAACTTTGAAGGAACGACCGGCCTCGGTCAGTTCGGCCTCACTGGCCCCCACCGAGGCCATTTCCGGCGCGGTGAAGATCACAGCCGGCACGCAGCGCACATCGAAGCGCTCGTCCTTGCCCGCGATGGCCCCCGCTGCTACGACGCCCTCGCGGCTGCCCTTGTGGGCCAGCATCGGCTGCCCCGCAAGATCGCCAATGGCCCAAAAGCCCGCCACCGGAGTGCGCATCTGGTCATCCACGGCGAGAAAACCGTGCTTGTCAGTCTGTAGTCCCACGGCATCGAGGCCGAGGCCCGCGCTGTAGGGCCGGCGGCCAACAGTGGAGAGGATCTGGTCGCACTCGATTTCCGATTCCCCCTTGGCGTTCTTGATGCGCACGAAGAGCTTGTCGCCCCGGCGCTCGTAGCCTTGGGCGAAAGTTTCGGTATTCAGCTTGATGCGGCGCTTCTTGAGCGAACGCTCGATGACCTTGACGCAATCGGCGTCCTGCCCGGGCAAGGCGCCCGGCGTGGCTTCAAGCACGGTCACCTGACTGCCGAGCTTGGCGTACATAAAACCCAACTCGAGACCGATGTAGCCGCCACCAATCACCACCAGGTGTTCAGGCACGCGGTCGGGTGAGAGGGCTCCGGTGGACGACCAAACATCTTTCTCATCAAAGGCAAACCCGGGAATCTCGATCGGTACGGAACCCGTGGCGATCACGACCTCATCGGCTGTGAGTTGCGTCTGGCCCTCGGAACCCGTCACTTGTACAGCGCCCGGCCCCAAGATTTTCGCAGCACCATGTACCACGCGACAGCCGTGTTTCTTCAGCAGCGTCCCGACGCCGCCGGTCAGACGCGCCACGATGCCCTGTTTCCATTCGACGAGTTGGCCCAAGTCTAGGCTCACACTCTCGGCTGTGACCCCCATGACCTTGCCGTGCTCGATGCGCTCGAGATGCGCTCCTGCGGCAATCAGGGCCTTGGAGGGGATACAACCCACATTGAGGCAAGTCCCGCCGAGCTGATCGCGCTCGACAATCGTCACATCTTGGCCCAGTTGGGCCAAACGGATGGCGCACACATAGCCGGCGGGGCCGGCACCGATGACCACAACTTTGCGCTGGGTGCTCATGAGAAACCTATCTGTTGGTGCAGGCCCAGGGCCTTTGGTTGTCAGAGCGGAAAGGCACCGTCGGAAGGACTGGCCT
This sequence comes from Planctomycetota bacterium, assembly GCA_012959785.1. Classification (GTDB taxonomy): domain Bacteria; phylum Planctomycetota; class UBA1135; order UBA1135; genus DUCM01. Next base: position 159,552 of record DUCM01000002.1, read on the forward strand.
CGCCATACTTCTCTTGGGTGATAAGGAACTGGTTGTACTGTTGGCGAAGGTGTGGCGGCACATCCGCGTAGACATCCTCGACCAGGGTTCTCCAGGACATGCGGGGTGCGGCTTCCTGGGTACGAATGACCGTATCGAGTTCCATAAACAACTCGTCCCGCAGTTCATCCACGGCGCCCGCCGCCAGACTGCCGCGAGCTTCAAGAAAGCGCGTCATGCGCTCGATGGGATCCTTGTCACGCCACTCGTCCACTTCGGCCTCGTCGCGATACTTGCTGGGGTCATCCGAACTAGAGTGGCCGCCCATCCGATAGGTGTTGAGCACCACGAGTTGGGGCCCCGCGCCTCGGCGCGCCGAATCTGTGGCCTCCTTGAGGGCCTGGTAGCAAGCGAGGGCGCAGTTGCCGTCGACCTCGCGCCCCTCAACGCCATAGGCTGTGCCCTTGGCAGAGTAGGAATTCGCAGCGGTCTGATTGCGGGAAGAGACCGAGATAGCCCAACCGTTGTGCACCAGCACGAACACGCAGGGCGCCTTCCAGACGCCAGCAAAATTGAGGCCACTGTGAAAGCCGTTCGAACTCGAAGCACCATCACCAAAGAAAATCACATGGACTTCGTCCAAACCGCGCTGCCTGGCGGCGAAAGCCGCGCCCACACCGTGGGGAATCTGGGTGCCGATCACTGAGGACCAACTTGGATAGTGCGAGCCCTTGTGTTGGAAGTGATTGCACATTTGCCGCCCCTTGGCGGTGTCGTTGGCGTTGCAAAACATCTGGGCCACATATTCGTCCAGAGGCAGGCCGCGCATGATGGCCGCGCCGCCCTCGCGCAGTCCCGACCACAGCCAATCCTGCGGCAGAAGTGCTACCGCCGAACCGATCATGGTGGCCTCCTGACCCATGGCCGAACCGACGAAGCCGATGCGCCCGGCGCGTTGCAACTTGAGCATGCGGTCATCAATGCAGCGAACCCGCAGCATGCCGCGCAAGATATCCACGAGCTCTGCCTCGGAAAGCTGCGGCAGATCCCCCACGACGCTGCCGTCTGGCGCGAGGATCTGGAAGGGATCGTTCGTGGAAATATTCACGGCCAGAGTCACAGCGACAGCAACCCCGGATCCTCGAGCAGAGTTCGGAAGTAGGCCAAGAAGCGCGCACCATCGGCGCCGTCGGCCAAACGGTGATCGACGCTAATCGAAAAATTCATGTACTGGCGCACCTCGATGCGATCCCCATCGGGGCCCGCGACTACGCCAGGCTTCTTCATCAGGCGGTGCACGCCCAGGATGGCGATGTCCGGGAAGTTGATGATCGGCGTGGCCATAATTCCGCCAATGTTGCCGGCGTTGGTGATCGAGAAAGTCGAACCGACCAGCTCGTCGGGCTTGACCTTGCCTGCACGGGTACGCTCAGCGAGCTCAGCGAGCTCTCGCGCCAAGGCCAGAACGCCCTTCTGCTCCACCGCCTTGATGACCGGCACGAGTAGGCCATTGGGGGTGTCCGTTGCGATACCGAGGTTGGAGTAATGGAAATTGACCAACTCGTTGGTCTCCTCATCGAGGGTTCCGTTGAGCATGGGGAAACGAGCGAGGCACAGGGCCGTAGCCTTCATGATGAAGGGCATGTAGGTGACCTTGACCCCCTCGGCTGCTCCAAGCGCCTTGGCCCGACCGCGCAAGGCCACGAGATCGGTGACATCGACTTCCTCTATCACGGTGAAGTGCGGGGCGGTGAAGGCCGAGCGAACCATGGCTTCGGCGATCTTGCGGCGCACGCCACGGAACGGAGTGCGGGTTTCTCCCCCGCTACCCTGGATCGGCGCCGGAGTAGGTGCTGCGCTCGCCGGGGCAGCGCCCGAACTGTGGAAGGCCTCCACATCGGCCCGGCGCACAACGCCGTGGCGTCCGCTGCCCGCAACACGATCGAGGTCCACCCCCAGGTCGCGGGCCACTCGCCGGGCGCTGGGTACGGCCAACACCTTGCCCGTCGTGGTCTTGATCGCGGGCGGGGCAGCCGGCGGCGCGCTGGCCACGGCCGTTCCTCCGCTGGCGCTGGCGGCAGCGAGAGCGGGTTCGGCGACTGTTGCTCCACCTTCGGTTTCGAGGGTGAAGATGACCGAACCCACGGGCACTACATCACCAGCCTCGGCCAGGAGTGCGCTGATCTGTCCGTCCGCAGGCGAGGGAATCTCCACCGTGGCCTTATCGGTCATGACCTCCACCACTGCCTGGTGCTCCTTCACGCGGTCGCCCGCGCTCACCAGCCATTGAACAATCTCGCCGTCAGCCACGCCTTCGCCCACATCGGGAAGTTTGAACTCGATAGTCATGAGTGATTCCGGTTAGAAAGCGTGAGTGGTCTCGATGGCGTCGAGGACCCGCCGCTCGTCTGGCAGGTAGTGGTGTTCGAGGGTGTTGGGAAAGGGCGTGTCAAAGCCAGTCACGCGCTTGATCGGTGCCTCGATGTACTCGATCGCATTCTCCGCAATCAGGGCCGAAAGCTCCGCTCCGTAGCCGCAGAAGCGCGGCGCTTCATGCAAGATGACGACGCGGCCGGTGCGCTTGGCGGCATCGAGTACGCCCTCTTCATCGAGGGGCAGCAGCGTCCGAAGATCCACAACGCAGACCTCGATGCCCTTCTCCGCAGCCTGGTCGGCGGCCTTGAGGGCCACGGGCACCATGGCGCCGTAACAAAAGACGGTCACATCTCCGCCCTCGCGCGCCGTGCGCAGCGTCGACAAGTCGACGCTGTAGGAACCCGAAGGCACCTCACCCTTCAAGCTACGGTAAAGCGCCTTGGGTTCGAGGAACAACACCGGGTCGGGGTCTGCGATGGAGGCCATCAATAGGCCCTTGGCATCATGGGGGGTCGAGGGCACAACGACCTTGAGCCCGGGGGTGTGGCAGAAGTAGGCCTCGCCGGATTGACTGTGGTAGAGCCCGCCGCGAATGCCGCCGCCGTATGGCGTGCGGATGACCATGGGTGCCGTGTACTGCCCGCCCGAACGGTAGCGCAACTTGGCTGCTTCGCTGACGATCTGATCGAAGGCAGGGAAGATGAAGTCCTGGAACTGGATCTCGGCAACGGGTTTCAGGCCGTTCATCGCCATGCCAATGGCGGCGCCGATGATGCCGTCCTCGGAAAGCGGCGTGTCAAAGCAGCGCGCCTCGCCAAATTCGCTGGTCAAGTTTTCGGTGGCCAGGAAAACTCCCCCCTTGGGGCCCACATCCTGGCCAAAGACGAGGACGGACGGATCGTCCTGCAGCGCGTTGCGCAGTCCGTCATTGATGGCTTGAAGAAGAGTCAGGAGCGCCATGGAACCTATTTGCTTGGGGGGTGGGGTAGGTCTCGTGTTCAGAGAAAGGAAACAGTCAATGGGGTCAGAGCGGGAACTCGCCGCCGCCGCCGGCCGCGCCGCCCTTGCGTGCGACGAGGTCGAAGGCAGCTTCGCCCTGAGTGCGGATGTGCTGGGGAATGTCCTCGTAGACATCACTGAATATCGTCTCGAGGCTCGGCGGGTCCGTGGCGGCGGCTTGTTTGGCCGCGGCGTCAACCCGCGCCTCGGCCTCGGCGGCGATCTGCGTCTTGCGCGCCTCGTCGAGGTGGCCTTCGCGGAACAAGACGCTCTCGTAGATCATGATCGGATCGCGGCCCGCCCAGTACTCCATGAGTTCCTTGGGCACATAGCGCGAGGGGTCGTCCGAGGTCGAGTGCCCGCCCATGCGGAAAGTCACGCACTCGATAAGCGTCGGCCCTAAACCAGCGCGAGCCCGCGTGGCGGCCTGCTCGACGGCCTGGCGGACGGCGAAGACGTCGTTGCCATCCACGATCACACCGGGAATGCCGTAGGCCTCGCCCTTGATGCCAAAACTCTCCGAAGCCGTCTGACTGGAGGTGGGGCAGGAAATGGCGTAGCCGTTGTTCTGGCACAAGAAGATCACCGGAGCCTTCCAAACCCCGGCGAAGTTCAAGGCCGAGTGAAAGCCCGAACTGGAAGTGCCTCCATCGCCAAAGCTCGCCAGGCAAAGATGATCCTCACCACGCATCTGGAAAGCACGGGCGGCACCAACCGCCTGAGGAATCTGAGTGCCGATGGGCGACGAAATCGAAACCAGACGGATCGGATCAACAAAGGAAAAGTGCACCGGCATCTGACGACCACGGGCGCTGTCCTGGGCGTTGCCGAACATGTTGTTCATCATCTCCACCGGCTCGACTCCGTGATAGAGAGGCATGCCAAAGTCACGGTAGCTGGGAAAGAACCAGTCGTCCGGGGAGAGGGCGCTGGCGCAACCCACCTGAGTCGCCTCGATGCCCTTGTTAGGGATCGAAAAGCCGATCCGCCCCGAGCGCTGAAGTTTGATGCAGACATCATCGAAGGCCCGCGTCAACACCATGCTGGAGTAGATGCGCAAGAGCTCACCACTGGAGAGCCCGTGGTCGTACCCCGGCGTTGTGCCGTCGGGTTCGATGATGGAAACTGGTGTCCTGGATGCCATGCTAGTTGGGGAATCGCCCCGGAGTTCTTAACTAAGGTCAGCGGCTCTGGGGCGCGCTCGCGCCGGAGTTGGATTGATCTTGCGCGCGCCGGTCGCGTACCAGGCGTCCGGCAAAATACTCGCCAGCACGATAACTGGAACGCACCAAAGGGCCCGAGGCTGCGTACAAGAAACCCATCTCGTCCGCAACAGACTTGAGCTCGGCAAAGCGTTCGGGAGTCACATACTCTTTCACCGGTGCGTAGCTCGCCCCGGGCCGCAGGTATTGACCCAGGGTCACAAAATCGACCTGGGCTTCGCGCAGTTGTTCAAGAGAATCTAGAACCTCATCCTGGGACTCGCCCAAGCCGAGCATCAGCGACGACTTGGTGAAGACTTCGGGGTCGCAACTCTTCGCTTCGCGCAGGGCCGCGAGCGAGGCCTCGAAGGAACAGCGCGGATCGCGGATCTTGCGCTGCAAGGCGGCCACGACTTCGACATTGTGAGCCAAGACATCAGGGCGCGCCGCCATCAAGGTCTCCAAGCGCGCGCCAGTGTAGTCAGGGATCAGAGCCTCCACCACCACGTGGGGTGCATGCTCCCGCAGGGATCGAATGCAGTCCGCGAAATGCCTCGCGCCACCGTCGGCTAGATCGTCGCGATCCACACTGGTGAGCACGATATAACTCGCCTCCAATGCGCCCACGGCACGACCCACATGGTCGGGTTCCTCGGGATCCGGCGGAGCTGCGTGCTCGACGGTCTTGACCGCGCAAAAGCGACAGCGCCGGGTGCACTCGTCGCCGAGCACCATCAAGGTCATGGTGGCGTGGTCGCCGCGCCAGCACTCGCCGATGTTCGGACAGCGGGCTTCCTCGCAGACCGTGTGCAGGCCGAGGTCTTGGGTCATGCCCTTGAGCCGCGCGTAGCCCTTGCCACCGGGCAGCGAAACTTTCAGCCAGGACGGCTTGCGGCCGCCGTGGGGGGCAGTTGCCTGGTCGGCCAGAGTCCCACGGGACACGGGGCTACTCGGGCTGGTGGAGGGGGAGATTGGGCTCATGGAGGGGGTTCTGGTGGCCTTTTTTGGGCATGGCCAGGAACGCGCAGGATACCAGAATAGCGTGCCCCCCGTCCCGACCGAGGGACTGCCGAAGAGCCCTCTTCAGGCTGCCCCCGAGAATCCCGCAGCCAGACCGAGCAAGGCCAGACAGAGGGCGCTCACAACCCGTTGGCGCCAGCGCTCTGGAGGCTCGGCCGGAGCCCCCCCGGCCAGAAAGGCCCACTTTGGAAAGCACGCTGAGTGCCAGCCCGCGCCGGCCCAGGCGAGGCCCAAGCCGCCAACAGCTGCTAGGCCGGCGCCCGCGATTCCCAGGAGGATTCGCAAGAAGTCCACGCTCGTCCCGCTAAAAAACAGCAAGGCCAAGGTCACCAGGGCCGCGACCAGTGCCAGGGCCAGGATCACCGGCAGCCAATTGCCCAGGCCACGGAAGACTCGCTCGCGCCAGGAGATGTGAGGCCACAGGGACCACAACAGGCGCGCACCCAGGCACTGGCGGTGCACTTCGTAGGCGGCGCGCCAAAGCGGGTAGAGCCGCTCGACTCCCTCACTCTCCCCCACCCGCCAATTCCAGAGGAGCCGGTCGGCGGCGAACAGCAGGACCACCCCAGCAAGGGGCGCTGCGGCCATGGGCAAAACCTGGATAGCCCAGGTGCCCAGAACCAATGCCAAGGTGGCCATCAGCCAAGCGGCGAGGGTACGGCCCACGCCGAACAGACTACCGAGGAAGAGCGCGGCTGATCCCGCCACCGACATGGATGTGGCCAGTTCGAGGGGCGCAACTGCCTGGGCGCCATGGCTGAAGAATTCCAGCAAGGTGCGACAAAAAATGCTGCCCGCCCCCAGAGCCACGGCAGCCCGCAGGCCTGTTCGCCGCGGCCATGCGCTCACTTGCAAGGCGACGGCCAGGAGCACGAGTTGCACGCCCTGATCCAAGCCTGCCCAAATCAAGACGACCCCTGGCCGCAATCCCGGTGGCAACTCCCAGAACTCAACGCCCGCCACGCCAGTCCATTCCAGGACGGCCCGCAGAGCACGCAGGGGCAGGTAACTGGCGATGGCGCCACCCACGATGAACAGGCCAAAAAAGCCCGCGATCGAGCCCCATCCTGGAGATGCCGCCGATACGCCAATGGCCGCCCAACCCGCTCCGGCCAACACCACGAGCAGGAACAGGCCCGGAATCCAAATAACGAGGAGCTCTGCCATGGCTGCGGTCAGGGCTGCTCGCCGAAGAGGCGCACGCGCAGGCCACCAGTGATCGGTAGTTCCTCATCGTCGACGCGCCCATCGCCATCGAGATCCCAGCGGGCCTCGAAGTCGTCGGCCACGGCCTCGACCCCCAAGCGACTGATGAGATTGAGAGGCCCACGCAACTCCCCCTCTTCCAGCGAACCCGACAAGTCGCTGTCCAGGCTCAGCAACAGGTCTCGTCGGCGTTTCAGTTCGCGGGTGCTGAGGATCGAGTCACCACTCCTGTCCAGAACCCGCAAGAGCATCTCGCTGGATAGGTTCGGCGGTAGAGCGTAGACGCGCGCCCGTCGCCGCGGCCATTCGGGAGCGATGGGACCTCCTCTCCGGCGGCGTTCGTAGAGTCCCATGTCGTATGGCAAGGCAACCGAATCATCGCGATCCACATCGACCGCCTCCCACTCGGCATCGCCTAGATCGAATTCGCGCCAATCCAAACTCCCGTCGCGGTTCAAGTCCTCTTCCAGCCAACGCTCAAGAGCTCCCTCGTCGGTGTAGCGCACTTGGCGCGCGGAACCCGGATAGCGCGAATACTCGGCGCGGGACAGGCGCCGATTACCGTCGAGGTCAAGGGCCGCGAAGACCGCCGCCTCGAATTCAGGACGCATGAGTCTACCATCGTCGTCATCATCAAAATCATGGGGATCGACGCCGTCCAACAGGCGCGACAGATCGCCATCGGGAGTCACGCGGCTGGCGAGAAAGATTGAATCCACAGGAACTTTGGTTTGGCGGCCCCCAAGCCCGCCGCCTGCCTGCGCCAGTTCGAGCAAGGTCACGCGGCCATCGTCCGAAGCATCGGCGCTCGCCAGCAAGGCGGGAGAAGCCTCGCTGTCTGAGATGAAGCCGTCCCGGTTCTTGTCGAGCTGGGAGGCCAGAAGCCGCGCCGTGTGACCGAGCACGGCGGGAGTGCCCTCCTCGGGCAAGAGCCCCAGAGACTGGGCTGGCACGAAGAGCAGCCTTTCAATCTCACTCAGAAACAACCAACGCGAGGGCTCGTGGCTGACATCTTTGAGGGCTCGGCCAGATGAATCGCGCATGGCGTCGAGGGGAAACTCCTCGATGGCAATCGCATAGGTGTCGGACATGAAGGGCAAGCTGCCGAGCTCGCTGGGAGACGACGAGAGCGAAACATCCAGCGCCAGGACACCCTCTTCACCGGCCAGCAACATCACCGGCTGCAAGAAAGGGGTGTTGTAGAAAGAACCCAGAACAGCCATCTCCGTCGAGCCTTGAATCCGCTGGCGGCTCACGCGCCGTGGCTGGTTGGGGTCGCCGATGTCCAGGATCTGGAGCTCGCTGCTCGAGCGCCCATTGGCCGCACGGCTTTCAAAGAGGACATAGGCGTAGTCGCGCTCGGTGGTGCGGCTACCGCCCTGGGCTTCGGCCAGATCCACATGGGATTGCAACACCACGCTGCGGGCAATGCGACGGCCACTCGACCGGGTAGCCTGCACGGGGTCCGGGAAAAGAATGCGCGGAGCCCTCGGTTCGGTCACATCCACCAACACTAGACCGATCTGCTCATCGACGACCGCGCAAAGGTTGCGCGCCTCGGTGCGCTGCCCCACCAGTGAGCCGCCCACGGGTGGGCGGCTGTACTGGAACAGAATCGAGAGGTCGATGGCGATGTTCTCCCCGCCCTCGCGGCCAAAGCCAATTGCCGAAATCAAGCGCGGCGCCACCGGTGCACGCACATCGTAAATTGCCAAACCGCCGCTACCATCCGCCAGGTAGGCCCAGGGCCACTGCACTTTCACGGCGTGGGCATCAAAGCTCGGAGCCTGCCCTACGAGGCGCAACTCGCTGGGCTTGGTTACATCGAAGATTTTGAGCCCGCCCTCGCCATCGGCCACGAACAGGTGATCGCCCGAGAGTGCCAGCCCCCGGGGGCGTACCGTGGCGCTGAAGGCCACGCGCCTGGGGTGGAGCGGATCGCGCACATCGATCACATGCACGCCGCGACCGCCCTCGGCGGCGAAAACGAATTGGGCCAACCCCTGGAGATCGTCGCAAAGCACCACCAGATCGATCACATCGGGCAACACGACCCGCGCAAGAGGGATGGAAGCGGTCAACTGGCCGCGATCGAGGGCAACCACCTCGACACCCCGCCGATCGGCCACGAAGGCCAACTGCCGCGCCAGGCGAAAGTTCACCGAGCCCAGGCCAAAGGTCTGAGGACTGCGGTGACACTCCACGCAAGCGCGCGACTCGGGCCGCACCGAGTGCGTCTGGTGGTGGATCATGGTCAAGCCCGACAGGCCATTGGCCGTGACTGGCATGACTTGGTCGAGTATGCGCTTGCCCTCCGCGTTGGTCACGCTGCCCATGGTGGAAAAGCCCGTCATGTAGGGCGCCAAGCGGCCCTTCTCGTTGAACCCCGCGTAGAAACTCTTCCAGGTCGAGAAGACCTTTTCCTGGGTGGTCACGCGGCCCGGCGTGCGCTTGCCGCTGATCAAATCGAGCTGGCTGAGGGTTTCGTTGCGGTCGAAGTGAAAGCCCAGGAAATTCACATTCCAACCCGCATGACAGACATAGCACTCCAAGTTCGCGTGCTCCGAAGTCATGGCCGCCCGCGCCTTGGCGTTGTAACGGGGCGATTCCGGGTCCACCACATGGCGAGTCTGCGGCACCTCATGGATGCGCCCGGTGACCTTGGATGTCAAGAAGACGCGCTCGCCCTCGGCATGCAAATGGGTCAGCGGCGAGCCGCGCTCGGTGCGCAGATTTGACACAGCCTCGAGGTCGCCGTGGCAAGCCTCGCAGGAGATCTCTACCTGCTGTTCCATCTTGCCGTGCAGCGCACCGTCCCCCATCACATCGGCGGTGGTGTGACAATCCACGCAGTGCATGCCCCGTTCGTGGTGGATGTCCGGCGGACACAGATCGGGATCGTTCAGGTAGAACCCGCGGTAGAGCAGAGTGTCGGTGGTGCCAGGAATGTCAGGCCCGCCGGGTGCACCGGGAGGCAGTTGACTCAAACCCCGAAAGTGCATCCCGATGGACGCATCACCGTAATGGCAGGTGGTGCAGGTTTGAGTTGTGGGTGTGGCCTGGAGTTCATGGTGGGTGGGATGGCCCGGTTCATTGCGGGTGGCTTTGCGATCAGCGCTCTCGGACAGGCCGTTCGTGGCATAGGCCACATGACAGGCAGCACAGCCCTCGCCCCGGTAGTCGCCATCGAACCCGACGCGGCCTTCCACGGCTCGGCCTCGGGAATAGAGGTGGCACTGCATACACTCCTTGCGCGCCAGGTCGCTGAAGTGCTTGGCGAAGGAGCTGTCCTTCAGTTGATGTCGCATACCCTGGATCTGCACCAGAGAATCGATTTCGCCCTCATCGGTCTGGAACGAGTTAACCGGGAAGATGGAGAACACCGAACGCCGCTGCTCTAGCAAACCCACCTCGAAGAAACCGTCGGATAGGTGACCTGCGGTGGTACCGTGCAAACTGAACGCTAGATGGTCGACCTGGCGCTTGTGGCAGGACCCGCAGGTGGCTGAGGCCACGCGCAAGTCCATGGGATTCTTGAAGCGCCGGTAGGCCAGGTCGGCTTTGAGACCGGCTACGCGCTCGTCGCTGGGCGGGTTGCCCCGGGGCACGATATGGGCGCTAAACTTGGACCGTGCGCTACCATCACCGCCGTGACAATCAACGCACGAGAGTTCCGCTTTGGGGTGCATGGCCTCGATCCCTGCGTGGCACTCGATGCAGCTCGACGAGTCTTGGCCACGCTGCGGGACGGGGTCGCCTGCTTGGCTGGAAGGGGCCTGTTGGCTGGATAGGACCAGGTTCGCTGCCGCCAACGCCCACAGGGCGAGGCCCCAGCGCTGCAACAGGCGTGAAGGTGCCGCCACGGTGAATCCGGCGCTCAGCCGAGCTTGGCCAGGCGTTTACCCTTGGCTCGTTTGGCGCGAGTGCCAAACAGCTCACAGATTGTGGGCATGACATCGATCGTTCGCACTTCGTCTTGCACGACGCGCCCGCGGGCAAAATCCGGCCCCCAGGCGAGACCGCCGACGAAGTTCAAGTCGTCGGATCCGTCGCCGTGGTCGAGGCCGCGGCGAGAGTTCAGGTCGCGGTCGCGACCGAATTCGGGCAGTACGAAGATAGCGGTCGACTCGGCCAGATCGGGATCGCCGGTCACGGTCTCGACGATCTCACCGATCGCTGCATCGTTGCGTCGGATGACCTCTACATAGCCGTTGTAGGAGCCATGGGCAGTGTCGGCGTTTTGCAAAACAACAGCGGTGAGCTTGGGCTTGAAGAGCGCAATCAGATTTCGCGCCACACGCAACGCCTTGCCGTCGCCCGCGTTGGCGCCGCGCACATCGGAGGTGCCGCGGGTAAGCTCAGCCAAAATGTATTCCTCAACGCGCGCGGTGTTTTCGGCATCGTCGGAATCTGGGTCCATAGCCTCACGAATCTTCTCGAGAAGCCCCTTCTCGGCCTCGGGCATCTCGCGGGGCTTGCCCAGAGAGGTCAGCACGCTCTTGAATTCGCGGTTGAAGATGCCGTCGCCGTCAAGGGTGTTGGCTGCGTACTTGGGCCCATAGTCCGTGTGTGTGCCGTGGGAATAGTTGACTTGTTGCGGCCCGCCGGATGTCGTGATCCAGACATCTCCCGCCGACAAGCCAGCATCTTTGCGCAGGTACTCAAACAGCGTCGGCTCGGGGCCGCGGCCATTCTCGCGAATGCCGCGTTGCTGGCCCACGCCGGTAAAAATCGAGAGCGCAGCTCCGAAGTGTCCGCGGTTCGCGGTGCGCATCTTGGGATAGTAGACGCCCTCGTCGGCAAGGCGTTGCAGGTTGGGCACATTCTCAGGCGTGCCGAAGGTCTCGCGGGTGCGCACTCCACCGGCGAAGGCGATCAGGATCACGCGGCGAGTCTTCTGCTCCTCGACCATGGCCCAAGCGGGCCGGGCCAAGGCCAAGGCACCGGCTGTGGCGCCAAATTCCAAGAAGCGGCGGCGGTTGAACGAGGGAACGGGCTGGCTTGGTTGCATGGGTGCGCTTGGGTGAAAAATCGCTCGCGCTAATAGCGATGGTACTCGGCGCTGGTCAATAGTGCATACAAGACTGTCTCCGGTCGACCCTCGGGGTGCGCCAGGGTCGCCACGCAGGCATCTAGTTCGCTCTTCCTTGGCTCGCGACCCAGAAGGCGCTGGTAGTGGGATCCCACCCACAGGCTGGGATCGCGGATCTCCTCGCGTTTTGGTAGGTCGGCGGCTCCCGAGTCGAGTAGAAGTCGCACCAGAATGGATCGTAGGGGCGCTGAGTCGCTCAGCCCATCGAGTGCCTTGCGCAGGGGCTCGGCCTCTTCTGGAGTCGGTAAGGCATCGGTCAGGTCCACGAAGAGGGTACGGATGAAGAGCCGCCCGGATTGCGCCACACGGCGCTGCAAGCGCCCGTCGTAATCCTCGGAGAGAACCCAGGCGCGCACCAGCTTGAGATACTCCCCGGGCTCGCGCTGCAGGCTGCGAGCCCAGCCAGCGAGGGCTTTCTTGGGCACCGCCTGGTGCACCAGGCGCTCGTATTCGCGGGCCACGAAACTGCGTGCGAAACGCTTGTCGGAGACGGCGATGTGCACCACATCGGACTGGGATGAGCCATGTCTTCCGAGGAACAACCCTGGCTTTCCATCGTAGAGACTCTTGCCAATCTCGAGCTCGCGCTGATTCTTTTCCACGCGCAAGCCGCAGAATTGTTCCATGGCCACGGTAACGAAAGTGTCGGCACCTGGATTGCGCAATTCAAAACTCGAGCTGAGGCCGATGCGGTGCACGGCATCGCGCACGCTGAGCTGGCCTAGATCGAGTTTGCGCGACAAGTTCCCCAGCGCTTCGCTGGTAGGACGGAAGTTGTCGATCAAGAAGAAGAAATACAACTGCTCACCAAGCCAGTGCTCCCAAAACTCGAAGGACCCGAGAACGCTATCGAGCCACTCCCTGCGACCGCGACCACGCCAGGCTTGGATCTCGGCGCTGAAGGGCGGCCGTCCGAGGAGGTCCATGTAGAGCGTGCGCAAAACACCCAGGCCCAGGGCGCGGGCCGGAGGAGCCTCGGTTTGTTGCAATCTCTTGGGGAGGAGGGTCATGGTCGCCGCTCATTTTCCAGCCGCCCCTATCTTACCCCACCAGTCTCCCAGGAAGCGGTATTGTTCACGCAGAGGGGCCCGCGCCACCGGAGAGATGACACGGGCCCCGAGGAGAGAGAGAGAGAGTCAAGTACGCCCCAAGAACTGCGCGATCAAACCAGGAAGGGGTCGATCGCCTTGCGCAGCTTCGGAGTGTTCATTTTCGAGATCGCTCGCACCTGAATCTGGCGCACGCGCTCGAGCGAGACGCCGAGTCGCACAGCGATTTCGGCCAAAGTGTGTTCGAGTTGTCCGTCCAGGCCAAAGCGCAGGCCGATGACAAAGTGTTCACGGGGACTGAGCCGTCTGAGGGCCATGTCCACGCCGTCCTGGAGGCTGAAGTCCTCCATCTCGGGATCGTAGGGGCCGTCGCTGGCTTCATCGATGGCCAGCAGATCGCGCAGAGCACCCTCGCTATCATGGCTGAGTTCCGAGTCGATCGAGCGTGTCAAACGCGAAGCGCCGATCGCCGACTCGACCACATTCTGTGCGATGTCGGTTTCCTTGGATATCTCCTCGGCAGTGGTAGACTGGCCGCCGAGGCGACCCATCGCCTCGTTGACATGCTTCATGGCCTTCTGCAAGTAAACGGGCACGCGCACCGTATTGCCGAAGTTGTACAGAAAGCTGCGGAAGGCCTGGTTTAGCCAGTGCACGGCGTAGGTGCGGAAGAGCCAGCCGCGGCGCCAGTCAAAACCATCGACCGCCCGAAAAAGCACCGAAGAGCCTTCCTGCATCAGATCCATGCGGCTAACGCGGGTATGGGCGTAACGCTCGACATTGATCAGCACGAGGTACAGGTTGCGCTCGACGAGTTCCTTGCGCAGGGCGTGCAATTCCCGCCAGCGCCGCAGGAGATCCGCGGGGAATCCCGCTCTGTCTAGATTGCTGTCCAAACCGCTGCCGGACCGAGGGCGCGAGAGATCGGAAAAATCAAGCCCAGCACGCTCCAAGGAGATGTCCAGAAGCCTGCGGGAGAAATCGATTCGCCGCGCCAGGAGGACCTCATCCTCGCGGCTCTGGGTGAGGATCAGGGCCACCTCGAAGCGAAACTGTTCCTCGATCGAATTCGCAGCACTGCGCTCACCCGGTGCCCGCTCACGGCGCCAGGCCGTGGGCTTCGTGATCTCAAGCTCGACTCTACCCGTGTCGTACTTCTGAGCAAGACCCGTGACGCTGGAGTCGTAACTGTCCATGGACTCGGCCAGATTGCTGAGCCGTTCGTCCAACTCAGAGTGGGTGATGGAAGTCTTGTGCACTGTGTTTGTCTCCTCGTGAGCCGCATCTGGGCGGCTCGGTCCAATGGGTGGGTTCGCTGGAGACTGGCTTTGGAGAACGGGTTGCAAGCAGGCTGAGAGTTGGCGCCATGAAAGGATTACGCCAGGGGCCGCCACTTGTGACCGCAACACGACTGCTACGGTCTGGCTCTTGGAATGTTGGGTCCGGTTTGAGTGGGTATAGGTTGCTGTCTTGGTTTGGGGTAAAGAGAGGCTGAAGAGGGTCACGCCTTGAGCGCTCAACAACACACCCGGATCATGCAAAGCCGAAAAACAATCACCCACCGCACGCCCTGTTCGCGAAAAAAACAACAATCTGAGGCGCGCGCTCCGAGGGGAGTTAGGTCGACTGGATTCGGCAATTCACCGTGTTAGATGCCCAATCCGCCCTCCATGTTCCCCGTGGGTTCCCAGCTCTCTCCAGATTTTCCCGTTTCTCGGTCGCTGAAGGGCCGGTGCACCCCTCACCCAGTCGCAAAGGGGACAACAGACCCTCGGAGCGGTTCCCAAGATGCGGATGACAGTCTCGTCATGATCGCGTCCCGCTCTTGCACGCGAGTCGCTCGGAGCTCCACCCCGCCCTGAATGGGGATAGGCGCTCGGCCCCCGCTCGGGAGTGTCTATTCCAGGGCCGAGGCTCTCAGCCTGTACCTATCAGCGGATCAATCCACCGCGACCTTCATCCCTCCGAGCCTGGGGGAACCCCACTCAGTCTTCGTCGAACCAGAGTTCCACCCCGCCCAAGTGCCCGGCGACGAGGTTGAAGACAAAGGAGACGAAAAGGCCGTAAAGAAAGCCCAATACGATGTAGATCAAGGGCATTAGGATGATCGCACCTGCGCCGAGGGCGAAACCAAGCATGCCCCCTTCCTCCCCCCCGGCCATGGCGACCCCACCTGCGACAAACCCTATCGCGGCGTAGATGACGCCAATGATGACCCCCATGGCTCCAAACACACCAGCTCCCATTTTCCCTGCGGAAAGCACGCCGATCTTCTTGAGAGTCTTCATTTGCATGGCTGGGTATCTCCTCTTGTCTCGCTTGTGGTTGGTAAAGGATGCCGGGCTTGCTGCCTGCCACCGAGGGATCAGCATGCCCGCTTGCTCCTGAACAGGGAAGTCCCATGCCCTGAATCCTGCCCTCAAGGCCAGGAAGCACCAGGGATCAAGGTATCCATGTTCACTCCGGGAGTGCCTAACTCCGGGAAATGAAGCAGAAGGCAACTGTTTGTTTTTTTGCGTTGCCTGT
>DUCM01000003.1 GCA_012959785.1 Planctomycetota bacterium
GGACCTGCTCTACAGCTTCGACGACCGCGATTCGAACGTGGCTGGCCAGGACTACAGCCGGCACCAGGTGACTTTTGGGGTTCGCCTCCAGCGCTGAGACGCAATACCATCGGGCCTGACGCACTCACTCTGAACGCCCGAGATCGAGCGGCAGAGGGTTGCGGCGAGGCGGTAGAGGGGTTCAGCGCATGAGGCCTGGGCCCGGTTCGCGGAGAAGGCACCCCTGTTGGAACACCCTGATCACCTTTCCCCCTATGAGTCCCCCCATGAGCCCGACGACGTTGAGATCGATGTCGCCGAGATCTTTCGGGCGCTCCGCCGCCGGCGCTGGGCCTTGGCGGGTTGCGTCCTCCTGATCACATCGGTGGTCTTGCTGGTCACTTTTCAGCTGACTCCGCGCTACACCGCCAGCGCCGAGGTGCTCATCGATCCGCACGACCGCAACGTGGCGGATCTCGATTCGGTGCTCTCGGGGCTCTCCCCCGACGCCTCCACCATCGAGAGCCAGATCCAGCTGATTCGTTCGCGCTCTCTGGCCCTTCGGGTCATCGAGGCCTTGCATCTCGAGCGCGACCCCGAGTTCAATGCCGCCCTGCGCGAGCCGGGAGCCCTCGCCGGATTCCTGAGCGGTTTGAAAGCGCTGGCCCCGGGTGAAGCCGAAGAGCCCAGCGAAGAAGAGCGCCTGGCCTTGGAGCAAACCCGGCTCGTCGAAGAATTTTCAAAAGCCCTGGCGGTTTCCCGGGTGGGGCGAGCCTCGTACGTGATCTCCATCGCGTTTACGTCCGAGCGCGGGGCCAAGGCGAGCCGGGTGGCCAACACCCTGGCCGATCTTTACGTGGTCGAGCAGCTCGAGGCCAAGTTCGAGGCCACCGAGCGCGCCACGGATTGGCTGAATGAACGCCTGGGCGCGCTGCGCGCGGAACTCGAAAAATCCGAGCATCTGGTGGCCGCTTACCGGGCCAAGCACGGTCTTGTGTCCTCCGGGGGCCTCACCATCGACGAGCAGCAATTGTCCCAGGTCAACGCCCAGTTGATCCTGGCCCGGGCCCACCTGGCCGAAAAGCAGGCGCGTTTTCGCCACGTGAACGAGTTGCTGGCCTCGGGGGCGGGGGTGGATTCCGTGGCCGAGGTGCTGGCCTCCGAAGTGGTGGGTAACCTTCGGCAGAAACAAGCCGAACTCGCCCGAGAGCAGGCCGAGCTGGAATCGCGCTACGGCGAGCGCCATCCGCGCATGATTAATATCCGGGCCCAGCGCAAGGATCTCGAACAGGGCGTCGCAGGCGAACTCGATCGCATCGTGGCGAACCTCGAAAACGAGGTCAGGGTGGCCCGTTCGCGCAGCCAATCCCTGGAGCAGAGCCTTGCCGAAGAGCGGGCCCAACGCTCGGAAGGGGAGACCGCGCGCGTTCGCCTGCGCGAATTGAGCCGCCAGGCCGAAGCCAATCGCGTCCTGTATGCATCGTTCCTCGGCCGCTTCAAGGAAACCCGCGAGCAGCAGGGCATCCAGGAAGCCGACGCGCGGATTATCTC
>DUCM01000004.1 GCA_012959785.1 Planctomycetota bacterium
CCGTCCAGGCCGACGGATCGCCAGGCGGCGGGCCGTCATAGACGAAGGGCGCGGCGAAACACAGGCCAGCCAGGGCGCCCAGGGTGAGTTGGGCCGCGGAGAGACGCCTGCCGGTACGGGGACGAGTACGGGAGAAGTGAGAGTTTGACATAGCTAAAATTAGGGGCGAGAAAATGTTGAGGAGGCTGGAATCCTCAAAGAGACTGGTCTGCCGAAAGAAAGGGATAAGGGGTGCCTTCCGGTGAGCAACCCCACATGCAAGTGGGTTTCTGCCGCAGGGAAGCACAGTTCCTACATATCGAAGCTACCCCGAAACCTGGGGGCCGGTCGGAGAGTTGGCGCGAGTCCTCAGATTGCCCGCCACGCCCCACCACACACAGATACAGATACAGATACAGACACCCCTGCGGACAGGCCGTAGCCCACAAGAATGCCCGCCTGCCATTTCGCACGAAATGACCAGGCAAGGAAGGGGACAGGGAGTCACCAAACGCTGACCGTCGCGCAAGCTGGCGCGTCTACGATGGCCCACAACCGAAAGCGCCCCGGCAGATTCCCGGGGCGCATCACTTGCCGGCCTCTTCAAACCATGCCGCTACAGCACATGCGACATCTTGCAATTTTTGACCCCACGGCTTCAGAATCGAGGTATACCTAGGTTGTCCTGTCCAGAGATAGGGTACCCACGGGTGCCCCACTCCAGGCAAGCAGCAACCCCACCTCCTCCATGCTAGGGCTCTCTTCAAGAGGGCTGGCGGGAGGCTTACCGGTGTCGGAATCGGGGCCGACTGAGCCCAAGTGGTGCACTCGAAGTGCGCCCTTGCAAGCAAGCGGCCCTGGGACCCCCCCAACCAATTTTCGTTGTCCCATGTATGACTCCCCGCAGCAGGGCTCGAGGTTCACTCGTAGCCAACCCCTATTGTCCCGGACAAGAACAGCCAGCCTCTGTCTGGCCAGCTTTCTAGTCGCATTCACCGCCGCCGAGGGCCTGGCGCAGCAGCCGGGCACCCGGACTGGCATGAATGCTCCGAACCCTAACGGCGGCGCCCGCCACATCCCGGGAGTCATGCCGGATATACCCCTCGTGGGTGTCCCGGTTCCCCTGCCTGTCAACTTGGACGAATTCGTCGTGGACTTTGATGCCGCCGTGCGCCTGGGCAAGGCCTTCTTCTGGGATATCCAGGCCGGTTCAGACAGCATGACCGCCTGTGCCAGTTGCCATTACTCAGCGGGTACGGACATCCGTAACAAGGGCACCCTGAACCCCGGCCACGATGGAATTTTTTCGACCCTGGCCAGCGGAGATGGCGGAGCGAACTACACCAATAGTTCCAGCGACTTCCCCTTCCACAAGCTCACGGATCCCAACAACGCGGAGGCCGATGTGCTCCAGAGCATCAATGATGTCGTGGGGACCGCGGGCGTTATGAATCGCATCTTCGACAAGATCGTTCTGGGTCAAGGCGTCGAGGATGGCAGTGTCGATACGGAGACTACCTTCCATGTGGGCGGCACCCATTTGCCCCAGGTCACTGGGCGCCAGGCGCCCACGGTGATCAACGCGATATTCAATCATCGCCAATTCTGGGACGGTCGCGCCGACTTCAACTTCAACGGTGTCAACCCCTTCGGTGACCGTGACACGAACGCTCAGGTGCTCGAACTACAGGCCAATGGCAGCCTGGACTGGGTGCACATCTCAGTCGAGCAGGCTTCCCTGGCCAGCCAGGCAGTGGGCCCCCCCGGCTCCGATGTGGAGATGGCCTGGGAAGGCCGGAGCTTCAAGGAAATGGGGCGCAAACTGCTCTCCCTGGCCCCCTTGGGCGAGCAGATGGTGGACCCCACCGATTATCACCTGGGCGGCTATTCAGCCAGTCCCAACCGCGGCCTGCTCACCTCGAGCAGCTACGCAGGCATGATCGCCGATGCTTTCCACGAC
This sequence comes from Planctomycetota bacterium, assembly GCA_012959785.1. Classification (GTDB taxonomy): domain Bacteria; phylum Planctomycetota; class UBA1135; order UBA1135; genus DUCM01. The sequence goes on from DUCM01000004.1 coordinate 1,940, forward strand.
AAGTGGACAGCTGGCAATGGCATGGTGGACGGCTTCTCCCAACTCGAACATAACTTCTCCCTCTATTGGGGCCTGGCGATTCTCTGCTATGAGTCGGAATTGGTCTCCGACCAGGCTCCCTGGGACCTTTGGATGGCTGGCGACAAGAACGCCCTCACGGACCAAGAGAAGGAAGGCATGGGCCGCTTCTTCAGCGGTGGCGCAGCTTGTTTCGGCTGTCACTTCGGCCCCGAGTTCGCCGGCGGCACGGTTTCCCAGATCAACGATCCCATCGAAGGCAATGGTTCCGGGGTTGAACGCATGGGCATGGCCAACAGCGAGCAAGAAGCTGCGCTGCTGCTCTCGACCATCCCTGGCCCCACCAATCCCCATGTGGAGGGCCACGATGTGATCTGGCACCTCGGTTTCGATCCCCGCGGCATGCTGTTGGAGATCATCCGCCCGGACACCAACCAGGTTTTGGCCCACGGCTCGATCCCTACCAGCTCTGGCTGCACAGAGACCTCGCTCGCAACGACATTGAACGAAGGCCCGGGATTCCCCACGGGACCGATTAACCCCCTCGAGCCGGAACCGCCGGCAGAGTTCGCAGTCGCCCTCGACGTCCTGGGTGAGCTCCTGCCCGATGGCTCCTGCGCCCTGATGCTGGAGATCGAGGGCGAGGTTGTGCCCGGCGCGGGAACGCCTGGAGGCGACTATCCGGTTCTGATCAACGGCCAACAGGTCGGCGTCCTGGTTATGCCTGTCGCCGGACCCTTCGCGATCTACGATGTGGGTTATTACAACATCGGCGTTCGCCCCACCACCGACGACTTCGGCGGAGGCGGCAGCGTCCCCTTCGGCCCCATCTCGATCGCGGCACGGCTCCAGGCTGGGGACCCCACTGTCGGGCACCTCGACCTCTCGGTTCCCGTCGCAGTCGACGAGCGCATTGCCGTCAACGGCACTTTCCGGGCGCAATCCCTGCGGAACATCGCTCTGACCGGCCCCTACATGCACAACGGATCGATGGCGACCCTGGAGCAGGTGGTCCAGTTCTATGCCCGCGGCGCTGACTTCTTCGCCGAGAACATCGACGACCTCGATCCCGAGGTGGCTGGTGTTGGATCGTTGCGCAACAAGGCCGACAAGCAAGCGGCCCTGGTGGCCTTCCTCAAGAACGGGCTCCTTGACCCGCGAGTGAAATTACAATCCGGCCCCTTCTCGCACCCCTCCCTGCCGATCAAGATCGGCGTGGTTGGCGACGAGCAGGGTGTCCTGGACGACGGCAACGGTGAGGGCGTGCTCGAGATCTTCGAAATACCCGCCACCGGCATGAACGGTGGCCAGCCCCTCGATGAGTTCATCGACCGCCTCAGCGCCGACATCGAAGTCGCGGTCGGCGGCGTCGATGGCGCTCTCCCGGGCCCCGCCACCACCATCGAGGAAGCCGGCCTCTTGGGCTGCGGCCCGGCCGCCTTTGTACTCGATGCGACGCGCGTGGTGCGTGTCTCGCTGACGAAAGCGCCCGTTGCCTCGGTGTCGATCTCCTACGCGGTGAGTGATACTACGGTTCTGGATCCTCTCGTCGGGCTGCCCGATCTGGTCTTCACCACCGAGGATTGGTTCCATCCCCAGGAGATCGTGATCATAGGCCACCAAGATGGTGTCGTCGACGGCATCCAGACGGCTTCCCTGGTCTTTGGATCGGTCAATAGCGTGGACCCTGCCTATGCGGGCCGGACCCTCGCAGACATCGAATTCACTGTGCTTGACACCAGTGCAGTGGCCAACACGGTCTTCGTCGATTCCTTCGCCACGAACGAGTTTGTCAACGGTTCAGAGGCCTTCCCCTTCCACTCCCTGGAAGAGGCTCTTGGATGCAACGCACCTGGAGATCCGGGTGGTGGTCCTGGTCAGGAAGACCTGATCATCCTGGGAGCCGGAGTCCACAATGCGCATGCCGTCTTCAACGGCAGTCCAGTGCGTCTGATCTCCACCCAGGGGGCGATCCTGCAAGGATCGGGCACAGGCCCTGTGCTGACCTTCTTCGGCGCCTCGACCTCCGGCAGTTCTGTCGAGGGCATCGAGCTGCGAGGAGGCGCTGGCGAAGCCGGTGGCGTGTTTGTCACGAACGGTGCCGCGGTGACCCTCATCAACTGTGTCATCACCGGCAACTCCGGCAGCCTGGCCGGAGGTGTGGCGACCCGCAACGGAGCGGATGTGACCCTTGTTGGTTGCCGGGTGGAAAACAACAGTTCGCTGAACGGCCCCGGGGGCATCGCCCTCGATGGCGGCTCGGGCTCCATCGGAACCTGCGTCATCAGCGGCAACATGGGCGGCCAGGCCGGCGGGGGCATCAGCGCCCGCAACGCGGGCCACCTGTCTATCCAGTCCTGCCTGATCTCGGGCAACACGGCCCCCAAGGGCGGTGGGATCTACGTCGAGGGCGGTTCTCTGACCCTCCACGACACCCGTGTAATCTTCAACTCCTCCCAGACGACTGGCGGCGGTGTGCATGTCCTGAACTCGACCCCGGTTGTGATCAGCGGCTCGAAGGTGACGGGCAACACGGCCCTGATCGCGGGCAGTGGGCTCTGGATGGATGGCGGCTCCCTCGTCGCCACCCAGGCCACCATCGCCTCGAACTCTGGTGCCGAGATCTTCGTGAAGAACTTGACGGCTGTTTCCCTGAACAGCTCGATCGTATGGGACGAAGGCAGCGGCGCTGCCATTGAAAGCCCCAGCAGGGTCCCCTTGCATGGCTCCCTGGACTACTCGATTCTCGACTACGACGGTTTTGACGCCGCATCGGGCACGCCGCTCTCCGCGGACCCCCTGTTCGTCGACGCCGCTGCGGGCAACCACGCTGTCCTGCCCGGCTCGCCGGCCATCGACGCCGGCGACCCAACCTTGCCGAGTGACCCCGACGGAACTCAAGCCGACATGGGCTCCCACACGATTCTCGGCGACTGAGCCCCAAAGCTCGCCAGCCAATTTTTTAAGGCGCCCGGCCTCCCACCACGGAGGTCGGGCTCTACTCATTCGGGGAACAAACTACCCTGACACCGGGGGCTAGCGACGCTGACCTGGTTGTTGGCCGGGCAGCCAGATGGGGTCGAGGGAACCTGTTGCGACGAGGGACAAGGCCTCGAAGGCGACCTTGGTGGCGGCTTCGAGGTGGGCATAATCGAGACTGTCGGCGTCGTCTCTGGGCGTGTGGTAGTCCTTGTGCAAGTTGTAGCTCGACAGGGTCTGGCCTACGATGCCGCGACGCACGAAAACGATGTTGTCCGAACGCTGGAAGAAATTCTGCTGGGGGTGGGGATCGTCGAAGATATCCAATTTGGCCTCCTCGAAGGCGGCCAGCAAGTTGGTGCGCGCCCCACCGGTAAGCCACAGGTTGCCCGAACCGCCAATGCTCTCGTCGGGACGCCCCAGCATCTCGAAGTTGAGGTTGAGAACGGTCTCTTCGAGGGGCGTCGAGGGATGATCAAGGTAGTAGGTCGTGCCCACGATGCCGATCTCCTCGGCCGTGGCGAGGAGGAAGATCAACTCGCGTGCCGGTGCTGGCCCGGCGGCGCAGGCTGCGGCCAACTCCAACACGCATGCCACCCCCGAAGCGTCATCGTCGGCGCCGTTGAAGATCGTGTCCGCGGTCTCTCCTGCGCCCGGGATCGCGCGTATGCCCAGGTGGTCGTGGTGAGCCGAGATGACGACGGCTTCGCGGGCCAACTCGGGCCGCGCTGCGCTGGCCACACCCGGCAAGCGACCGACAACATTGAAACTGGGCCGGGGCTGGAGCTCCCAGTGCAGGTCGAAGGCGAGACTTGCCCTGCCTTCTTCCTCAACAGCAGCCACGATGAGGGCGCCAAACTCCTCTCCGTACTCTAGCCAGGCAACGGACGTCTCCTGGGTCTGGGGGGGCAAGTGCAAACGACCGACAGCAGGCGGCTCAGGGTTCGCGGGCGACTCGCGTCGGGCTGGCGACAGGACCAGTCCAAAGCCGCGGCCATGGGAGAAACCTGCCTTCCTCAGCCAACTGCGCGCCCGGGAACGGTGCACGGCGACGAAGCACAAACAGGTTTCCGCATCAGCCTCGTCGGGCAAGTCCTCCGCCACACGCACGAGGACGACTTGCACCTCGCCGCCGGGGCTGCCCTGGCGCACGACGAAGTCCGCACCATGGGTCGCGTTGCGTTCTTGAGCGGCCAAGAGCCGCAACTCGGGCAGGGCGCTGTAGCGCTCGCGCTGAAAGGGCACGAGTTGCAAGAAGCTCTTGTCATCGCCCGCGGGTTCAAGGCCACACTCGGCCAGGGCTTCGGCGAGGTAGTGCGCCACGGCGACACTTTCAGGGCTGCCAGCCTTGCGTCCGGCCAACTCGTCGGAGGCCAGGAAACGCACATGCTCTTCAAGGTCGGCGCGCAGGATCGCCGGAGTTACTTGGGCCGCCAAGGGGGCGCATAACCCGGCCCAGACCCCAAATAATCGGAGGAGCCTCTTCACGGACACAGCCTATCCTCGGGAATTGTCTCCGCTGCCCACACCCTCAGGCGACCAAGTCGCGCAGGGTCTTGAGCAGAGCTTCGTTGGCCTTGGGCTCGCCCACATGCACCCGCACGGCGCCGCTCACCTGTCGCGGAACCTGCATGACCCCGGGGGCCATGCGGCGGTTGACCTTGCGAGCGAGATCCGAAGGCTTGGCCACCTCGAGCAGAATCCAGTCGCCAATCGACGGCATGGGTTGGATGCCGGGAATCGATGCCAGGCGTGAATAGAAGCGCTCCTTCTCGTCGCCACTGATCATCTGTATGCCCCTTTTTTTGGCCCCATGGCCTTTCGGCGCCTTGCACCCCGGCTGACGGGTCTGTCCGTCAGCTGGTCGCCCAACGCTCTTTGGTGTGAATCGGTTGTGAGTCTCTATCCGGGGTGCTGTCTGGCCCCCCCGAGGGCCATGCTGGGGATCTGCAGCAGCTTCTGGCTGCCCTTGGTCCCCACCCCCCTGCCGGGTCGCCCGGTGGCTCGCGCCTCAAGTCGAGACCCAGCCTCGGCGAAAACCACCGTATCTTGTGGTGTGAGATCCTCCTAGGACAACCTGATGGGGTTGCCTGGGATTCCCCGGATTGGGAATTGGTTGGATTGGGGTTCTGCTGGGATTCCACCCTTGCGCCGGGGCCCGGGGGATCCATTCTGGGCGGCCCATGGAACCCGCTCCCCTCTCGCCCGCTCGCGTCCGAGTCCCCGCCTCCACCAGCAACCTCGGCCCGGGCTTTGACTTCCTGGGCCTTTGCCTCGAACTGTTTCTGGAAGTGCGCCGCGAAGATGTGGACGGCACAACCCACGAAGTCGTCCGCGCTGAAGATGAAGCAGCCCACTGGCCCCTGGAGAACAACCTTCTGTGTCGCGCCTTCGATACCAGTCTGCGCACGGCGGGCCTTGCGCCGCGCCCCTCGCGCTTTAAAGTGCGTTCAGAAATCCCCCTCGGGCGCGGCCTCGGCTCGAGCGGTGCAGCCGTCGCCGCGGGACTCTGCCTGGGGCTTCAAGCGGCGGGGCACGACATTCCACAGGCGGACTCAAGGGAACTCACCTGTCTCGCCGAGCTCGGTCTCGCCCTGGAAGGCCACCCCGACAATTCGAGCGCTTCCCTTGTGGGAGGTTGCACCCTGGCCGTCCCCGTCGGCGCGGGCCGCCTCCGCATCGTGCGCCAGCCCCTGGCGCAGAACCTGATCTTTGGCGTGGCCTGGACCTCGGAGCAACTCGCCACTGACGCGGCACGGGCCGCGCTGCCGGGCGAAGTGCCCTTCGCTGTTGCCGTGGAGAACCCGCGGCGCTTGGCGCTCTTGCTCGAAGGCCTGCGTCTGGGCCAGGACGATTTGATCGCCCTCGGCATCGAGGATCGTCTGCATGTCGAGGCCCGACTGGCCTTGATTCCCGGTGGCCGCGCCGCCTTGGACGCGGCCCGCGAAGCCGGCGCCGCGGGGGCCACGGTGAGTGGCAGCGGTTCGGCCCTGGTCGCGGTCGCGACCGATGCGGAAGTTGCACGGCACGCCGCCGCGGCCATGGCCGAAGAACTCGGCCACCATGCCGATTGGACGACTGAACGCGTCCTCAAACCTGCGCGGGAGGGCGCTACCCCGGTAGGCGACCTCAAGGGGTGAGCTACCATCGTGGGGTATACTGCCCCACATAACCTCAGTATGTGCCTTTCCTCTAGTTCCTCGCGACTGTGCGCTCTCTTGCTCCCGGCCCTCTGGGCCTGCGGAGCCGATAAAAGCGACTTGCCGCCCCGGCATGTGCTCCTGATCTCCCTCGACACTCTGCGCGCCGATCACTGCGGTTTTGGCGGCTATGGGCCGGACACCACGCCCTTCATGGACAACCTGGCTGAACGGGGTGTCGTCTTTACGCAGCACTTCGCCAACTCTAACTGCACCCTGCCCTCTCACGCCTCCATGCTGACCGGGCTCTGGATGCCCAGTCACGGCGTAATTCCGCAAAGCACCGGCGACGAGGAGATCACGCCCATCGCCCCCGGAGTCCTGACCCTGGCGGAGAGTTTCAAGCGCGCGGGTTACGAAACCCAGGCCATCACGAGCCATCCGATTTGGCTCAACCAGGCCCACGGTTTCGACCAGGGTTTTGATTCCTTCGAGACCAGTTGGCGCTCGGCCGAGACGACCATCGACGAGTACTTCGCGCGCCTCGATGCAACCCCGCCGGAGAAGAGCTTTACCTTCCTGCACTTCTTCGACATCCACTCGGATTCGGGCAGTGAGGCGCCCTGTCTGCCCTACGAATCAAGTCCCGAGTTAGTGGCCGAATTCGCCGGTGCTTCCCCCGAGGGTTTCACAGGGTGCCACCCGATCCGGCCCGACCTGTGCGCTTCGAAGTACCTGGAGGCCCTGTCGTGGACCAGAAAACCGCTGCCGCCGGGCTACCTCGACTTTTTGATGGGCCTCTACGACGCCGGCATCAGAAAACTTGACGGAGATCTCGAGCGACTCTTCAAGGGACTCGATCAGCGCGGCCTGCTGGACGAAACCCTGATCGTCATCACCGCGGACCACGGCGAGGCCTTCAGCGAACACCTGACGCTCCTGCATTCAGGCCACCACGACGAGGATGCTCGCGTGCCCCTACTCATCGTGCCGCCGGCGCGCTGGCAAATCCCGCCGCGCAGGCTCAACTCAGCCACCCAATCCACCGATCTGGCCCCAACACTTCTGGAATTGTGCGGTCTCGAACCCGTGGGCCAGACCCAGTCCCTGGCGCGGGCTGTGATGTTGGGCGAAGAGCCCGCACCGGCACCGATCCTCTTCCAGGGTCACATCCTGATCGACGCGGACGAGAGTTCGGCCTACAAGTACATCAGGATCTCTGACGAGGTCCCGCCGGTTTTCTTCGACCGCAGCGCCGACCCTGGCGAGACGCACAACCTGATGGTCGACGAGGCCTTTCAGCGTGAGAGTGCCCAACGCCTGGAGCGCATCGGCCACCAGTTGGACCGCATCATTGGCGAGTGCGAACAAATTCGCGCAGCCCTCGGCGGCGGTCAAGACGGCGCTGGCGAACTCAGCGAGGCAGAGCGCGCGCAGCTCTTGAATCTGGGTTATCTCGGCGAGGAACCCTGAAAGAGACTGCGGCGCGGGGCGGGCTCCAGGGCAGTTGGTGGTTTCCGGGGCCGGAGTGAGCCCTTCAGCGGTGCTCTTCAGCGGTGTCAAAAGCGCGCACGAAGGAGTCCGACAAGGACAAGCAGTCGGCCTGGCAGGCGGCGCGAATGGCGCGACTTGAGGCTTCGGTGGCGCGTTCCAGGGTAAAGCTGGCAAGGCTGCGCTGAACATCGGCGAGGATCACCGAGGGCAAGGCGAAGCGGCGCGTTCCGGCGCCCACGAGGAAGGGTAGGATCGCCGGGCGGGTGGCACCCACATCGGTCACGGTGCAGGTCGTGCCCTCATCCTGTGCCGCTTCGAGAATGGCTTGCAGGACCCGCAGTACCACCGGATGAATGCTGTCGAAGCGTTCCGAAAGCTCGCTTTGGTCGCGATCGCAAGCGAGCAGATACTGGGTCAGCGAGTCGTAGCTAACCACCAGAAAATCAACCTCCTCGCACAGGGCACGGGCGCCCATGGCGGCCGCTGGAGTTTCGATCACGGCCCCAAATTCAAGTTTTTCGGGCAGGGGGTGGCGTGCGCGTTGGAGGTCCATGCGTACTTCAAAAAACGCCTCCTTGACTCTGCGTATCTCCGAAGCATCAATCACGAAGGGCACCAGGATGCGCACGGCTGAACCCTCGACCGCCGCGCGCAAGATGGCCTCGAGTTGGCGGCGCAAGACGGCGGGTTGGGCCAAGAGCGCGCGCACGCCAGTGCAGCCCAGCGCCGGGTTGGGCTCGCGTTGTTCATGCAGGTAGTCCACCTGAAAACTGGAATCCAGATCGAGCAAACGAAAAGTGACCTCTTTGCCAGCGAATTCCCGGGCGATGGCGGTGTAGTGCGCGATCAAGGACTCGAGGGATGGTTGCTGCTTGTCGATCAGGTAGAGCAACTCAGTGCGGTACAGCCCCACGCCGGCAAGGTGGGCAGCCGCAGCCGCTGTGACCTCCGGTAGATTGCCGCAGTTGGCCGAAATGGCGATCTGCGTGCCGTCCTTGGTCTGAAACGAATCGGCCTTCCACTGTACTGCACCCTCGGGTGCTTGCGAGCGGTCGTGGTCGGCGCTGGCTTCGCGGTACTGGGCGCGCACCACATCGTCGGGGTTGACGAGCACCCGGCCCTCGCTGGCGTCGAGGATCACGAAGTCGCCTTCGGCCACTTGCTCGCGCAGGCCCTCCACCGCGGTCAAGCAGGGCACACCCATGGAGCGGGCCAGGATCGCTGCGTGGCTGGTCAGGCCGCCTTCCTCGGTGATGATGCCCAGGACCGAAAGGCCGCCGAGGTGGAACATGTCGACGATCGAGAGTTCGCGTGCCACCAGGATGTAATCGCCCAGGGGCTGGGGTTCTGCCTCGGTTTCGTCTTCGGGCTTGAGTTCTTCGAGGTTGCGCAGCACGCGGATGCCCACATCGCGCAGGTCCACGGCGCGTTCTCGCAGGAGTTCGTTCTCCACCAGGCGAAAGATGCGATCGAAGTCGGAGATAACCTTGGCGATGGCCGCCTCGAGGCTCATCTGTTCATTGAGGATCAAATTTTCGACATCCGAGAGAAAAACCGAGTCGCAGAGATAGGCGACATGGGTGTCGAGGATGCGAATGTGATCGCTGGGGACCTTGCCTTTGAGCTTGTCCTTGAGCTCATCGAGTTGGCGCTTGGACTCGCGCAGGGATGAATGAAAGCGATTGAGCTCGGCCTCGATGGCATCGAGGGGCACGCGCTGGGCTTGCACGCGGTCGAGGTCATAATCCTTGCGGTGCACCGGCCCGAGAGCCAGGCCGGGGGCCACAGGAGTGCCGCGCAGTTCCAGGCTCTGAACCGGTGCAGGCAGGCTGTCCTGGGGGGGATCGCTGGGGGGGGATTCTTGGGTCATGGTCTGAAAAGCCTGGCATGCGTATGCTGAACCCCTCAAAGGCGGTCATGGTACCGCCCTCCACCCACCCCTACCACCGGCACACCATGAGCTCCGCCCGATTCCAGAGCCCCGCGAGATGGCTGGCCCTCTCGCTCTTCAGCTTTGCCGGTCTGGGCCCGCTCAGCGCCATGGGCCCGGTGGGCAGCCTTGGCCCGCTCAGGAATCCCTGGAATCCAGTCCGGGCCGCCTGCACGAGCCCCGCCACAGGGCAAGTGGAAATCGCGGACGAGACAGAGCCCAAGCTCTTTGAGGTCACGCGCATCATCGATGGCGACACGATCCACATCCTGCGTGCAGGCGAAACCGACAAGTTGCGCCTGCTCTCCGTCGACACGGAGGAGAAGCTCACCCCCGGCCGGCGCGGATCGGCGAGCAAGCCGCAGACTGTTTTTGGCGAGGAGACCAAACTCTGGACGGCGGCTTACATGGGTCAATTCCGTGACTCCGAGGGCACCCTGCGAGTGGGGCTCTCCTTCCCCGAGGGCCTTGAGGAGCGCGACATCTACGGCCGTCTCTTGTGCCATGTGATCATGCCCGACGGTACGGACTTCAACCTGCTCCTGGTGGAGCTGGGCAAGAGTCCCTACTTCAACAAGTACGGCAACAGCAGGATCGCCCATGATGAGTTTGTGGCCGCCCAGAAGAGCGCTCGAGGACTCAAGCTCGGCATCTGGGACCCCACCACCAACCGTCCCCTCGATTCCGATGCCCCTGCGGCGGTTCGCGATTACGCCGCGCTCCTGCCCTGGTGGCAGATTCGCGCCGACGCCATCGAAGCTTTTCGGCGGCGAGTGGCTGCTGGCGCCAAGAATCTGATCGCCGCCGACAACGGAGCCACCCTAGCCGCCGCCACCCTGCGGTCTGAGTCCGTCGAGGTCTTTGGCTCACCTAGCCGTTTCTACGAGGAAAAGGACGGCAGCCTGACCGTCCTCTTCCGCGCCGGAGCCGACAGCCCTGGTCTGCGCGTCATCATCCCAGCCGACTCCCGCCCCGCCTTCGAGGCCTTCGACCTCAAGGCCCTCACCGCCGAGTTCCGCCAGAACTACGCCTTCGTGAACGGCACCCTGCAACAAGGCCCCCGCGGCCCTCAGCTCATCACCACCCACCCCAAGAACTGGCGCCGCGCCGGCCCGGACCCGCGCTGATCGACGCGGCCATTAGCAGAGTACCAGGTACTGCATCGCTAAAAGTAGCGACGCAGTACCTGGTACTCTGCTAATGGCCGCTTCGATCAGGGGCAGAACGGGATCTTCAGGGCATCGCTGAAGTTCATCGAGGCACCGCCCGCGAGGGGGTCGCGGTACCAGAACTGGAAGTACCAGGTACTGCCGCTGGTAATTGGCGGGCTGGGGTTGGGCAAGGCGTTGTTGTCAAACATCCAGGCTGTAGTGCCGCTGGCGCCGATGTGAGTGACCGGCATGCGGTAGCCGGGATTGGCCACGCAGCGCAGGCCGTTGCCCAGGGGCACGCTGTCCATGCCTGCTCCATAATAGAAGATGCCTAGCTGATTCGGCGGCAGGCCCGTAGAGATCAGGAACAGGTCGTTGCTGAACTTGCTGTTGCTGCCGAGGAAACTGATGCTGGCGGGAAAGCCAGTGGAGTTCGGCAGGGCCGTGCAGTAGTTGCTTGGCGAGCCGCAAGTGTTGCCCACTCCCGATTCGACGGTCAGACGACCGGCGGCGAGCATCAGGCTCGATTCTTGGGGATCGCTGACGGCGAACTCCTCGGTGCCGTCGCCGTTGATGTCGCCCAAGTAGGCCAGCGCCAAGCCGTAGGTACTGCTCGAGGAAGGGCTGACCAGGGTGGCAATCAGGGCCCCATCGCTGCCCGAGAGGACTTGAACATAGCCGGCACTGCTGGTGGAACTGGGCTCCGAACCGACCAGGTAATCCATCTGCCCATCGCCGTTGTAGTCTCCAGCGATATCCACATCGACACCAAATCTATCGCCCGCGGAAACGCCGTCAAAACGATGGATTTCGGCGCCCGTGGCGCTATCAAGCACCAGAGCGTAGCCCGATCCGCCGGGGAGGAATACCGTGGGCTGGATAGCTCCCACAATGACATCGGGCACGGAGTCACCGGTGACATCTCCGATACCGCGCACGGCAATGCCAAGATAGTCGCTAGTGGATGAGGCTGTGAAAGAACGAATCAAGGACCCATCCACTCCAGAGAGGATCTGGGCACCAGCTGCATAGGAACCCACCAAGATGTCATCGAAACCATTTCCGTCCACATCTCCGAGAGCATCCAGGCTGACGCCAAGACGCTCGCCTATGGCCTGCCCGAGCACTTCGAAGAGAAGGACGCCTGAGATTCCAGAGTAGACACGCACGAGACCCGAGTTGGCCCCGTTGACACTGGCGCCCGGCATGCCCACGGCAAAGTCGGGAATTCCGTCATTGTTAGCATCACCTGCTCCGGAGACCGCGGCACCTGCTCGGTAGCCCGTGCTGACGCCGAGTATGGTATGGAGCAATTGTCCGTTCTGTCCCGAGAACACATAGGCAGCACCCGAACTGTTTCCGTTGGAGCCATCCCGCGGTACTCCGACGATCACATCGCCGAATCCATCAGAGTCCACATCACCGACCCCATCAACCGCTGCGCCAAAGAGCTCCCCGCTTGCGCCGGATCCCGCGCTGTTGAGGTCGAGCAAGACCGATCCATCGAGTCCAGAATAGACGCGGGCATAGCCAGGCTGCATGGCGAAGATATTGAAGTCCTCGGTGGCGCCCACGATCAGGTCCGGGTACGAATCACCATTGACATCGCCGGCTGCGGCAACGGCCACGCCTAGTCGGTCATTGATCCCGGCACCGTTGAAGGTATAGAGGCTGGTTTGGGCTGTTGCAGTCGTGGCGCAAGCCACGGCGAGCCCGAGGAGCCAGCTGGGGCCCCCCCTTGAGTAGTTGATGCGAAACATGGTGGTCCTTCCTTCCAGGCACGGATTGAATGTAATTTACGGCCGCCAAGGCGGCAGCAAAGGAGCATTCCACCGTACCCCGAGGACCCCAGGGTGGCAATGCGTATTCTTACTATAACCCGCCGTCACAAGGATATTGCACTTATTGACGCGCCAGGGGGCCTACGAGCCCCTGCTCGCTATCCAGGGTAACCGCTCAGGGACAGAAATTGACCTCGACGGCATCGCTGAGGTTGAAGTTCGAGCCGCCACCGGCCGGATCGCGGTACCAGAACTGGAAGTTCCAGGTGCTGTTGGCCGGGATCGGGAAGCCCAGAGCCGGGAAGTCGAGCTGCATGGATGCTGTCCCTCCGGCCCCGATCACGATCGGGGACAGGCGGTGCACCATGCCGCCCACGCAACGCGTGCCCTCGCCAAAGGGCATACTGATCTGGTTGGGCCCATAGTAGAACAGGCCGGGCTGATTCGCAGGTCCCCCCGCCGCGCTGAGAAAGAAGATGGAGGAGACGCTGGCGGAGCCCACGCCCAGAACACTCATGCCAGCAGGGCTGACTGAGTTGGCGCCGGCCGTGCAATAGTTGGTCATGCCGCCACAAGAGCCAGCCAAACCGGAGTAGACCTTGACTTGTCCTGCGGCGATGCCTGGGCCAGACACATGGGGCGCCCCCACAGCAACTTCGACCTTGCCATCGTTGTTGACATCACCGAGTCCTGCGATTCCAAGGCCCAGGCCGTCGCCTGTCATGGTGGCCAGAACCGCGCCGTCGAGTCCTGAGAGGACTTCGGCATAGGGCTGGACGCCAGAAGATGACGGCACCGTTGCCACCAGGGCGTCAGGTGTGCCATCCCCATTCCAGTCCCCAGCCCCCGCCACGGAGCTGCCGAAGCGCAGGCCGTCGGTGATTCCCGCAACGCTCAGCAGCAGGGCTCCGGTGGCGCTGGATCGGATCTCGATGTAGCCAGGTCCCGGAATGGAGAGCACGCCCTCCTGGGTGGCGCCAATCACGATGTCAAGTCGGCCATCGCCATCCATGTCATCGATTCCACAGACGGCTTTGCCGTAGATGTCGTTCAAGGCGAGAGTCGTGAAGTGCTTCAAGACACTGCCATCAAGGCCAGAATACAGGTATACGCCCTCGAACAGCGAGCCCACGAGAATGTCGGCCCGGCCATCGCCGTTCACATCTCCGACATTACCCAGCGAGTAGCCCAGTCTGCCGTTGGCGACCGTCCCGGTGAAGGTGTAGATCACGCTGCCGGTGGCGCCCGAATAGACCCGGGCGATGCCCATGCTGCTCACAGCCGTGGGAGCTCCCGCGACGAAGTCATTCAGGCCGTCTCCATCCACATCACCACAGCCAGATACAGCCCAGCCGAGCTGCTCGCCAGAAGCCAGCCCCCCGACTTCGTACAGGGGCAACTGAGTCTGGCCTGAGATCACACGCACGAGGCCCCCTGAGAAGCTGCCCAGGGTAGCCAGGCGCGCCCCCACAGCAAGGTCATCCCAGCCGTCCCCGTTGACATCGCCCACGCCGGCAGCGGCATCGCCAAACGCATCCTGGAGATTCGTGCCGTCGAAGGTGGCGAGGATGAGGCCGTCCTTGCCCGAGATCACTCGTGCATAGCCCTCCCCGGTCAGGAAAATATGGAAGTTCTCGGGAGCCCCCACGACCATGTCGTTGAAGCCATCGTTGTTGAAGTCGCCGGCGCTAGCCACAACCGCACCATAGCGGTCGTTGGCCTTGTCACCAGAGAGCGTGTAGAGCGTTGTCTGCGCCAGACTGGCACTCGCCAGGCTGGCGGTCGCGAGGAATAGGCTTGTCAGATGACGGGGGAATAGTTCTCTGGTCATGGTTCTCTCTCTGGCCGTTCAGTGGCTCTTGGGGCCCCGAAGACAAGCGTTTGTGGAGCGTGCCGGTGGGGTTCCGCGCCCGAGCAAGCAGCTCGGCTGGTGATTTTCAATAAAGAAGAGTGTGGACAAATAAAGTAATCCAGGCCCCCTCCCCTCCCACGGGAGACGCCTCGGCCGGATCGGGTAGCCGTTGGAACACTGACCCAGAATACCCGGCTGGGAAGATCCTCGCCATAATGCAATTTCCTAATTATGTGATTTTCTGCCCTTTCAGCGTGGGAGCTCTCGGTCCTCGTTTCCCACCCCGGCCAGGGCCAGAGGGCAATTCGAAGGCTCCAAAGGGTCAATCCGAGGTCAAGCCCTGCCCTGCGGCCTGCCGAAAGCCTCCATGTGAAAAGCCCCCAAGAAGGGCCTTGTAAGCCCCGCTCCCACCCTCCGGGAAGCCTGTCCCCCGCCAGATACCGCCGTGCCCGACTCTATCGCAGCTGCTGTCCTCTCGATCAACACTTCCCTTTTGCAGGCTGTGGTCCAGGGGACCAATGAAGGCCTGGAGATGGCCGCCCTCGTGCCGGAACCCGTGGGGGCCTCGAGTGTCAACCAAACGCGCCGGGACATCTCGGTCATGGTGGGCCTGGTGGGCCAGACCAACGGCACCCTGACCGTCAACATGAGCGAGAGCGCCATGCTGTTCCTGGCGGGCAAGCTCTTGTTTGAAGAGCAGGCGGAGATCACCGAGGACAGCGTCGATGCCATCTGCGAGTTGGGCAACATGATCGCGGGACGCACGAAAGAAGCCCTCCAGGGTTCGGAGTTCGAGGTGACCAACATCTCGGTGCCCTCACTCATCTTCGGCGCAAACTACGATGTCCACTTCACCCGGGGGATCGACTCGTGCACGGTCGAGTTCGAGCTGCCGGACTTGCCCTTCGCCTTCTACCGCGACCGCATCTTCACCACCACCATCTCGCTCTTGCGGCGCGTGGCCTGAAAACCCGAAGCGAATCAGAATCAGCCGCGGGTCTGGGAAACCAGGTGACCGGCCTCCTTGAGCACAATCTCATCCATGGCCAGGCGCAGAGCCTTGGGTGAGCCCGGCAGGGCCAGGACGACCTTGCCCCCGAGCAACCCACCGATGGCGCGGCTCAAGATTGTGGCGCTGCCGATTTCCCCGTAGGACAGCCAGCGAAAGAGTTCGCCAAAGCCGGGGATCTCGCTGTCGAAAAGTTCCTTCAGGGTGTCGTAGGCCATGTCTCGAGGAGCAACGCCGGTGCCTCCAGTGGTCAGGACAAGGTCGACATCCTCCTGGACCACAGCGCTGCGCACGCAGGCGGCCACCAGGGCTGCATCGTCGGCGCACAGCTCACGCCGGACCACGCGCTGCCCGGCCTCCTCAATGCGCTCCACGAGATACGAGCCGCCGCGGTCGGAAGCCTCGTCCCTGCTATCACTAAAAGTCAGGACTGCGAAGCGCACGGTCTGGGCGGACTCGTGGCGGTGTTGCTTGAGGCTCACGGTGTCACGCTCCCTTCGAATAGCGCGGCGAGGCGCCGCACTCGATCCCGGTCCACGGGGTTGGCGAGCAGGCCATCCCGCTTGAGCCAGGTGCCGACGATGGCGCCGCCAGCGTACTTGAGCAAATCCCCTGCATTGGACTCGGTCAGGCCCGAGCCGATGAAGAGGGGTCGGCCGGCGAGCTCCTGGTGCACGCGGGCCAGAGTCGCCTGGGAGGTGCTGCGGCCGGTGCCGCTGCCGGTGACGATCACAGCGTCGGCCAGGGCCCGCCGAACCAGGTCACAGGCGGCTTCTTCGGGGCTTTCGGAGCCCAGGGGACTGGCATGCTTGACATGCACATCAGCGAGGATCTTGACCTCGGGACAGAGGCGTGCGCGCTCGCGCAGCAGGCTAGCCGCCTGGCCCTCGATCAGGCCCTGGTCACACACAAGAGCGCTGGTGAGCACATTGACCCGCACGAAGGCGGCAGCGCTAGCCGCGCAAATGCCCAGGGCGGCCCGACCATCGTTGCGCAACACATTGACGCCCACCGGCCGATCGCCAGCGAGGCTGGTCACCCGGGAAACAGCCAGAGTCATCGCCGCCACAGTCTCCGCTGGAACGGCAGCGGGGAAGAAGGGCACATCGCCGAAGTTCTCCACGATCACAGCGTCACAGCCACCATCGAGGAGCGCCTCGGCGTCCCTGCACGCCGCGTCGAGAACGGACAGCAAGTCGCCCTGGAATAGCGGCGCACCCGGTAGAGCTTGTAGGTGTACGACGCCCACGAGGCAAGGCCTCTCTGGCGCTTGGGGCGCCTGGGCCAGATAGTCTTGAAAGAGGTTCGGCACGGCTGGGGCTTTCGGCTGATCGCCAGAGGTTTGTGAGGCAGGGCGGCTCATCCCGTTTGGGTCAAGGCGCCCGATGGCGCTCAATAGTTGAACGCCATCGGGGCCCTGGTGCA
Source organism: Planctomycetota bacterium (assembly GCA_012959785.1). Lineage (GTDB taxonomy): Bacteria > Planctomycetota > UBA1135 > UBA1135 > DUCM01. Next base: position 18,719 of record DUCM01000004.1, read on the forward strand.
ACGACAAGCCCTTGCTGGAGGAGGCTGCCCCCCCTGAATCCGCGCTTCTGGGCCTGGCCTCCGAGTATGGCAGCACAGCTCGGCAGGGCGGTTCCTGAGAGGCGGCTGTGCTACCCTGGAATGCTCCCGGCCCTATTTGGCCCGCGGCACCGTTGAAGAAGATCCTCGCCCAGCTCAATCCCGACCAGCTCCGGGCCGTGACCGCAATTGAGGGGGCCGTTTTGGTCCTGGCCGGGGCTGGCAGCGGCAAGACGCGGGTCATCACCGTTCGCATCGCCCATCTCTGCGCCAGCGGCGTCAAACCCGAAGCCGTGCTGGCCATGACCTTTACCAACAGGGCCGCCAAGGAGATGCGCGAACGAGTCGCCGAGTTGGTCGGCAAGCAGCGGGCCGAGCGCTTGACCGTGGGCACCTTCCACGCCTTCTGCCTGGGGCTCCTACGCGAGAATGCAGCCCTCTTGGGGTATCCCGCAGGCATCAGCATCGCCGACGCCTCCGATCAACTGGCCGCCTGCAAGAGCGTTCTGCGCGAATTGCACATCGCCGAGACATCGATCAAACCAGCCGCATTGCAAGCCGGGATTTCGCTCTTCAAGAACAAGCTCATGACCCCCGAGGATGTCAGTCGCCAACCTGGCGACAACTTCGACGAGCTGGTCTCCCGCGGCTACGCGCGCTACGAGGAGTTTCTGAAACGCTCGCGCAAGATGGACTTCGACGACTTGTTGCTGTTCACCGTGCGTCTCTTCGAAGACCATCCCGGGGTGTTGGAGGCCCTGCAGACCCGTTACCGCTACATCATGGTGGACGAGTTTCAAGACACCAACGGCCCGCAAGCGAAAATCGTTGACCATATCGTCGCCAAGCACGGAAATGTTTGCGTTGTGGGCGATGACGACCAATCGATCTACTCCTGGCGCGGCGCGGACATCTCGAAGATCCTCAGTTTCGAGACCACCTACCCTCAAGCCGTGGTCGTGCGCCTCGAGACCAACTACCGCTCCACCCAGGACATCCTCGACGCCGCCAACCGCGTCATCGAGAACAACCCCAAACGCCACGAGAAAACTCTGCGCTCCCACGCCGGTCACGGCGAGCCAATCCAGCTAGTGGTGCACCGCGATGAGATGGTCGAAGCCGAGTTCGTCGTGCGCGACATCTGCATGCGGGTGGAGGACCACAAGAATCGCCTGAGCGACTTCGCGGTCCTGTTCCGCACAGCCATCCAACCGCGCAGTTTCGAGGCGGAGCTGCGCGCCCGCGGAGTGCCCTATGTGTTGGTGGGCGGCATGAGCTTCTTCGATCGCAAGGAAGTGCGCGATGTGCTGGCCTACCTGAAGGTCATACACAACCCAGAGGACGAGGTCTCACTCCTGCGCATCATCAACTGCCCGCCCCGCGGCATCGGCAAGTCGACTCTAGATCGCGTACTGGCCTTCGCCGTGGAACAGGGCATCGGAGTCCCCGAGGCCTTTGGTCGAGCCTCCGAGATAATCGGTGCCGCGCCGCGGGCCGTTGAGGCGGTCCAGCGCCTGCAAGAGCGCCTGGCAGCCTTCAAGAACGGGGATGCGGGTGGCCATTTGGTGAGCCTCGTCGAACGCGTACTGGAGACCTTCGCGTACCGCGACGAGGTGCAGCGCTGCTACCCCGATGCCCGTGAGCGGGATGCGCGCTGGCTGGCCGTGACCGAGATCCTGAACTTTGCGGAGAACCACTCGCGGCGCTGCAAGCGTCCGAGTCTGGGAACCTTCCTCCAAGAATTGACGCTTTCGGCGAACGATGATCGCTCCGGGGAAGACGCCGGTAAGAAGGATGCGGTGACCCTCATGACCCTGCACTCGGCCAAGGGCCTCGAATTCAACCGTGTCTTTCTGGTGGGGCTCGAGGAGGGCATCCTGCCCCACGCCCGATCGCTGGCCGAGGATAACATCGAAGAGGAAAGGCGCCTGATGTATGTGGGCATCACGCGCGCCCGCAATGGCCTGACGGTGAGCTACACCACAGAGCGCGCCAAGTACGGAACACGAGTCGCGGTGCAGCCCTCGCGCTTCCTGTTCGAAATGCGCGGAACAGCCCCACCCGACGATTGGGTCGCCGCCGATGGCGCGCCCAGCGCGAGCGACAAGCCACGCCGAGGAGGCCGCTCCAAGCGCAAGGGCAAGGCCCCGCGCAAGCCGAGCACGGCCAAGCGCGCGAGGAAGAAGGCCCGCAAGAAGGCTACGCCCAAGTAGCTCTGTCCCGGGCGCTCGGGTACGCTCTGCGCCATGCGAGCCTCGAACAACCTCCTGGTCAGCACCACGGCGGCCCTGGCCGCGGCCTGCGGCGGCGCACAGCCCGCCGGCCCGATCCCCCCCACGGCGCCGAGTGTGTTGCTGGTAACCCTGGACACGACCCGCGCCGACCACCTCGGCTGCTACGGCCACGGCCCGGCGCTGACGCCCCAAATCGATTCCCTGGCGGCCAGGGGTGTGCGCTTTGAACGGGCCTACTCCCAGGTGCCCTTGACGCTGCCCTCCCACGCCTCTTTGATGTCGGGGGTTCTGCCGCGGGGCACGGGGCTGCACGTGAACTTCGAGGGTGCCATCCACGGCGATGTGCCACTCCTGGCCGAGATGTTCGCCGCCTCGGGCTACCGTACGGGGGCCTTCCTCGCAGCCTGGGTGCTCAACAGGGACTTCGGGCTCGCGCGGGGCTTCGGGACTTACGACGACCTCGCCGACCAGGCTGCGCAGGCCCAGGACATTGGCCAGCAGGTGGAACGCGACGCCACGGAAATTACCGACGCCGCCCTGGCCTGGCTGGCCCGGGAACCAGAGCAGCGCTTCTTTCTTTGGGTGCACTACTTCGATGCCCATGACCCCTACGAGCCGCCGGAGGCCTTCGCCCACGCGGCCACGGCCTACGACGGAGAGATCGCCTACATCGATTCCGAACTCGGTCGCCTGCTCACCTGGCTGGAAAAGCAAGGCCGCACGGAAGATACCTTGGTGGTTGTCACCAGCGACCATGGCGAAGGGCTCGGCGATCACGGCGAAACCACCCACGGTCTGTTCCTCTACGACTCGACCTTGCGTGTGCCCCTGATCTTCTCTTGGCCTGCGAGCCTCGAACCGCGCACCGTCGAGGCCGCGGTGGGCCTCGTGGATCTGCACCCCACCATCGTCGAGCTGTGCGGCGCCCAGGCATCGAGTTTGGTGGAAGGCCGCAGTCTGGTGGCAGGACTACGCCGGGGTGCTCTTTCCGACAGGCCGCTTTACGCCGAAGCCGAATACTCCCTGCGCTCCTTCGGCTGGGCGCCTCTGCAGAGTGTTCGCAGCGCGGGCTGGAAGTACATCAAGGCCCCCAGGGCCGAGCTTTTCGAGGTGACCAGCGATCCCGGCGAGCTGCGTGACCTCAGCGCCAGCGAGACCGAAGTACTCGCCGGGCAGCGCCGCGTCTTGGCCAACTTGCTCGCTGGCAGCACCGGCCGCGAGGCGAGCAAAGTCGAGCTGACACCTGGCGCCGACGCCAACCTGGCGGCCCTGGGGTACCTGGGGGGAGCGGCGCTCGGCGCTCTCGGGAATCTCGAGGGCCTGCGAGACCCGAAGGACTGCCGCGAGGTCTACTCGGGCACCATGCGCGCCAAGCAACTCAGCGATCGCGGGCTGCACAGCGAGGTTGTCCAATTGCTCATTCCCCTGGTGGCGGAAAGCCCGGAGTCCGACGAGGTCTGGAGCCTCCTGGCGTCCTCCCTGCTCGAGCTCGGGCGTTATGCCGAGGCCCGCGAGGCCTTCGAGAAAAGCCTCAGGAGGCGGCCCGATCTACCCGGGCGCCTGACCTCCTTGGGCGACGCCCACCTGGGCCTGGGGGACCTCGAGGCCGCCCTGGAAGCCCTCTCCCGGGCCGCCGAGGCCGCCCCGAGAGACGGTAAGGTGCAAGGCCGTCTGGGGCTCACGCGAGCTAGGCGCGGCGAGTTTCCCGCGGCCGAAGCCCATTTCAAACGCCAACGGGAACTGGAGCCAGAATCCCCCAACGCCCCCACCAACCTGGCCAATGTGCTCTTCTCCCAGGCCAAGTTTGACGCCGGCCTGGCACAGCTAGACCTGGCCCTGGAGCTGGATCCGCGCTGCAAGCCCGCCTGGATTGGCCGTCTGCGAGCTCTGGTGGCCACTGGCCGGATCGCCGAAGCGCGGGCCACCGTCAAGCGCTGCATCGCCGCTCTGCCCGGCGACCCCGCCTTCCACCAAACCCTCTCGGTCTTCGCCCGCAGCACTGGCGACGCAGTCCTGATCGAGCTCGTCGATGAACTCACCTCCCGGTGAGTTCCGGCGGCTAGCCGCCGAGAGCGAGGCGACACAAAATAAGGGCGGACATCCACTTGGATGTCCGCCCTCGTTGCAGAGCTTGAAGGAGCTAGGCGCTCCTCAAGCTATCTTTGAAAGCAACCTACAGAACGGTGATCTCGTAGCCGTTTGACAGGTTGAAGGAGTTGCCGCAGGGGCTGGCAGCGGGGTTGCGGTACCAGAACTGGAAGCGGCGGATATCACCAGCGATCAGGCCGGCGAGGGGATCGCCGGCCGAGGTGGCAACACCAGCGGGCGAGGAAACCACGACGCCGAGGCGCACGAGGGCGCCACCGGCGCAGCGCAGGCCGTCACCGAACAGGATGCCGGCGCCGGCGTTGACGGCGTTGTCGGCACGGAAGTAGAGGCCGGGCTGGGTGGGCTGGACGCCCGTCGTAGTCAGGACCACGCCGCCACCGACGCTCGGGGTACCCGTGGCGTCAAGGCTGGCGCCACCGATGTTCGAGCCGTTCGCGCAACCAGCGCTACCGTTCGAGCCGTCGTTGTTGTTGAGGCAGGGGCAAGCCGTGCCGAGGCCATCGCCAAAGCAGTACTGCGTACCTGTCACCGTGGGAGCGCCCGCGGCGTCACCAGTGATCTGGATGCCGAAGCTCGAGTAGGGGTTACCGGAGAGGTAGCCACCGAAGAACCAGCAACCGCCAAAGAGGCCGTTGAGATCCGTTTCGAACACATCGTCACTGCCCAGGCCGGTGCCGGGGAGGACGTTGCCTGACCAGAAGGTGCCGTCGCCGTAGGTGCAGGCGGTGCCGGTGAACAGGCCGAAGGGATCGCCAGCGATGAAGGGACCACCGTTGATGCCGGAGAGCGGCGCGGTGGCTTGCTCGTAGGACCAACCGAAGTTGTCCAGGGAGGCGACGCCGTCGTAGGTGCCGTCACAATCAGCAAAGATCGTGAAGCCTGTGGTCGAAGCGGAGAGATCGACGGTGACATTCCAGCAGCCGAGGGCGCCTGTGCCAGTACCGGTGCCCGGAAGGGCCAGGACGGTGCCGGTGAAGTCGGGGATCAAAAGAGTCGCGTCCGCGCAGGGGTCGTAGCACTGATACACGGCCAAGGTGGCGTCGATTGTCGCCTCGCCTGTGCAGTAGCCAATGTTAAAGCCGTCGATCAGGTAGTTGATGCTCGAACCAGTGACGGATGTCGCCGTAGTCGGAGACGAGGAGCTAGGCATGCGACCGGAGTCAACCATGCTCTCGCCAGCCGAAAGGCCGAAGTAGAAGCCGATCGTGCAGGTGTTGTCATAAAGGACATCGCCGTGCAGTTGGGCGATGGGCGAGTTGGCGCGGGTCCAGGTGCCCGTGGCCATGTGGTAGGTGCCGGCATCCTTGACGGCTGTAGCGGTCTGGATCTTGCCGATGGCGTCTTGTTGGGCGCTGGCGCAGAGGCCAACGCTAAGGGCGGCGGCCATGGTGAGGGATGTTCGAAGCATGGAAGGATTCCTGTGTTGCAAGGTCAAAAAGGGGCCGCAGGGCGGCAGGCAATAATTATTGAGGGCTGGAGAGCCGTCCCGTTGAACGCGGGGATTGCTTGTTCGTTCGTGCCTGAGCTGGTCAGGCGCGCTTCCAAGAAGCCCAGTCTCCAGAAATATGCAGCGGCCCCTTGGAGCCACTATCGAAAGCTAGCCCACGATTGGCGGCCGGGGAGCCCAGAAACCCCCCTGGCTTAAATTCTTGGCCCCTGGTCGGGCCAAACCTCGCTTCTGGGCCCCTCAGGCGCCCTTGACCAGGCGGGGAATCCAGGCCGGATAGGTAAATTCGTTGCCTTTCGAGGCCGCCACGGCCCCCTGAACGCCGTAGACGAGAGAGCTCACCAGGATCAACAGGGCCAAGATCAGCCCCACGGGGATCAGCACTACAGTCAGAACCAGGGCTCCAGCGACGACGCCACCGATGACCACGGTCAGGCGAAAATTGAGAACCTCCAGGGCGTGACCCGCGGAAAACGGGTCGGTTTCCTTGCGCACCAGCCAAATGACGAGCGAGGAGAGCAGTCCTCCAAAGGGCACCACAAAGCCAGCCAAGGCACCAGCGAGGTGGGCCGCCAGGCCCCAGTTGCGGGCTTCTCTAGTGGTGTTCGCTTGCATCCCTTTCAAGGCAACCCCGGAGGGCTGAAATACGCAAGCAGGCAGCCCCAGGCTGCCTGCTTGTGATGAGAGACTCGAGCTCCGAAGGGCTCAGGAGCCCAGGGCAGCCATGCTGCGGGCGCGCTCGCCAGCCTTGGTCCCAGTAAATTCTTCAGCAAGTTTGGCGATCTTCTTGAACAACTTTTCGTTCTTGGGATCCCCGTACAGCTTCTTGAGGCGCTTTTCTAGCAAGGCCGAAGCCTTGATCTCACGCTTGCCCTCGTCGCTGTCGAGGCTGACCTGGATTTCGGTAGCGCGGTCGTAGAGCTCTGAGCTGCCCTTGAAGTTCTTGAGGGCGGCCTTCAAGAGGCTCTCGGCCCGAGAGGCATAGCCGTTGTCGATCAGCCAGTTGATGCGCTCGAGGCGGCTCTCGCTGCGCTCGATGAAAGCCAGCACGGCGAGTTCGGCATCTGCGCTGAGCTCGGCGTCCTGGCCGACCTTCTTGGCAGTCTCGACGGCCTTGGACACATCGCCCTTGGCAAAGCTCTTCCAGGCCTTCTTGAGTTTCTTGGGCGTGTCGCTGGGACCCAGCTTGCCGCGCTTGATCTCTGCCTCGATCTGCTCGCGGACACGCTTGCTGACGAAGTTGCCCTTGGAGAGCACCTTGCCATCCGCGGATAGCAGGGCGAAGTTGGGCAGGCCGTTGGAACCGGTGCGGAAGGGGCTCTCGTTGGTCCACATGGCCTCGTTTCCGAGCCACTTGTGTTCGAGCACGAACTTCGTAGTGGCACCGGGCGCGGTGCCCTGGGACTCGACGAAGAGCACCGCGAGGTCCTCACCGTATTCTTCTTGAAGCTTGATGGAGGCCGGCACGGACCCCCCGACACAACCGCCTCACCGCGTGCCCCAGAACTCGACCAGCATCGGTTTTCCGCGCATGTCCGAGAGACTCTTCGCCCCCATGGCGTTAAAGGCCGGGGTGCGGAAGCTGTAGGAGACCTGGTCACCGACGCTGACGCCTTCGGGGGCCGAGGAGCTGAGGCCGAGGGCCACTCCCGCCACGATGGCGGTGGCGGCTGCGTGCACAGTGTATTTGGAGATCATGATCGTTGTGGTCGAAGGATGCCCGCCGAATTGGAAGCGGTGGGTTGCAGGGCCGAGTTGGCAGGGCAGAGGGCCTGAAGAAAGGCTCCAGTGGCCCAGAGCAGCTCCGATGAGGCGGCTCCTCGGAACTACTGTTCTTAAAGAAACAGCCTGAAGCCAGCTTTGTCCACGGCTGGGGGGGCACTCAATAACGCCAATCCCGGCCTGCAGCCTGGGAGGCTGGGCGGCTTACAGAATACTTGCCATCCAGCGCTCGGGAAGGCCAATTCCCACGACCTCGACGGTTCCAACTAGAGCCGTTGCCGGGCGCAGGCAGAATCCCAACTTGGGCGCAACGAAAGTCACCGTGGCGGCGCAGGTGAGAGCTTCGGGCGCTGCGCGGCCCGAGTCGGCTTCCAACCCCGAGGGCAGGTCGAGGGCCAGGACCGGGGTTGTCGTGGCCTTGCAGAAGCGCCCGGCGGTCTCGAGAAGCTGGGCCTCACGGGCGCGCAGAGGGCTCTTGAAGCCCGTACCCAGGAGTCCGTCCACGAAGAGCGCGGCGCCCTTCGAGTCTCGGCAGTAGCGCTCCAGCGCAGCGGGCTCGTCGATGCTGACGATTTTGATCCCGAGGCCCAGGCAAGCCCCTCGAAAGACTGTTGTGTCGGCGCTGCGACTGCCCGCGCTGGCGCAGTCGAGGAGCACCACGGTCGAGCCCGCTATGGCCAGATGCCGTGCCAAAACGAACCCGTCGCCGCCATTGTTGCCCCCACCGGCGAGGACCAACACCGGGCCCACGGCGGCTTGCAGGTCTTTTCGGAGGTCGAAGAAGCGGCGGGCGAAATTGGCTGCCCCGCGGCCTGCATTCTCCATCAAGACGGCGGAGGGCACCCCGAGCCGCTCGAACGCCAGGCGATCGATGCGGCTCAAGGCCTCGCAACTCAAAGGCGGCAAGCAGCCCATCAGAGGACCTCGACAGTCATCGTCGAAGCGTGCCGCTTGAAAGCCGCCCACTCTGGCTGCCTGGCCCTTAGAGGCGGCTGTGACGGGACAGGAACTCCTGGGCGCGTCCAGCGCAGGGTGTGTCCCCGTACTTCTTGATGACCTTGCGGTAAACCTTGGCGGCCTTCTCGAAGTCCCCCGCCCGTTGGGCAGCGTTTCCCTTTTGCATCATCTTCCACGCACCCAGATCGGCCTTGGCCGCGGGGTTCTTCTCCAGGGTCTTCTGTTCGGCCTTGGCTTGCTTGGCCGAATCAGAGCCCTTGAAGAGGGTTTGAAGCTCCCCGTAGATCTCGATGGAGCCGCCGAAGTCGCCAGCCACGGCCAAGGCCTCGGCGCTCTTCAGTTTGCGCTGAAGCAGTCCCTGGATGTCGTCTCGGGCCTGAATCAGGGCCTCATCATCAGGGCTCTTGCCAAGCCCCTTGAGGATGGCTTTTTGAGCCTTGCCGAAATCCTGGGCGGTGATCAGCTTGTTGATTTTCTTGTGCTCGCTACCGGGAATGCTGGAGACAAAAGCAGTGTCTTCGAGCAGGGCCGCGATCTGCTCATGACTGACACTGCCAGGGTGTCCGGTCCAGACCACGCGTCCTTTGGCGTCCAGCAGGGCGCCGGAGGGAAAACCTTTCACTCCATAGGTGCGGTCGGCTGTTTCCCCTTTGACCTTGGCGATCGGGTAGGCAATGCCCATCTTCTCGATGTGCCGTTCAAGCAAGCCGGTCGGTTCGTTGGACACGCCAACGATGACAAATCCCTTCTCGCCAAGCTCCCCTTGGAGCTGATTGAGTTCAGGAATTGCCGAGTTGCAGGGGCCTCACCAGGTGCGCCAGAAATCGAGCAGAACCACCCGGCCGCGCAGGGCTCCCAGGGTGTTGGCTTCGGAAAGGAACCATTCGCCCTCGATTTCCGGGGCCAGGTCGCCCACTTGGACGATCTCGGCCACCGGCGCAGGTTGGAGTGTGGCCGCCAGGGCCAGGGAGAGAGAAATGAGTTTCATGGCAAAAAAGTGGTTGGGCAAAAGCCAATTTGCACTGTAGGCGTTCGCTTGCTTTGAACTTGTCTCCTAATGGATGCTGCTGGCAGCCTACAGTTCCTGGGCCTGGGCGAGACCCCGATTCCTGGAGACTCGCCAGGGAGACCCACTGGACAAACAGGAGATGTACAGTAGAGCTCGTGTGCATCCTCGTGCAGCTCCTTCTCGCCGCGACCCTACAGGCCCCCGCCGAGGGCGAGGCCCTGTGGCAAGCGGGAAAGCGCCTGGAGGCCCTGGATGCCATGGCGGCGGAACTCACAGTCCGTCCCGAGGACCGGGTCCTGCGGTTGCGGCTTGTGGAGCGCGAACTCGAGCTGTCGCGCTTTCAAGGAGCCCTGGCACACGCGCGCCCCTTGGGCCCCGCCGGCAGAGGGGCCATCGGACGGGCGCTGTATTTTCTTGGGCGCTACGCTGAAGCTCTGGAGTACCTGTCCCGCGACCAGGCCGACGAGGTGCTCCTGGCGGTGGAGAGCTTGCGCGCCCTGGGGCGCATCGCGGAGGCGGACAGCTTGCTGCCACGGGTCAGGGGACTGTGGGGTTCGGAGCACCCCGCCTACCGCCTGCTCAAGGGGCGCAAGCTCCTGCGCGAGGGCGACGGCCCTGGCGCCGCTCTCGAGTTTGAAGCCGTCCTCGCGCGAGCCCCCCTCGAGGCCGAAGCGCACTTTGGATTGGGACGCGCACTTCTGGCGAGCGGCAAGAGAGCAGCGGCCCTCGCCCAGCTCGAGCGCCATCGACGCTTGATGCCTCTTCTGGACCGCCTCGACTTCGCCCGCCACGGATTGGCCCTGGCGCCAGGCGGTCCCGCCAACCAGGCCGCTCTGGGCGACGCACTGCGGGCGCTCTTGGACTTTGACATGCGCCTCAAGCAAACCGGACTCCCCGGCGAAGCCCGCGCGGCCTATGCCCGGGCCTTTGCCGGGGCGCGTGGCGCGGACCTGGTGCCCATAGCCCTGCGAGCGGCGCGCTTTGAGGTCGAGGTTCTAGACCGGCCGGACCTGGGTCTCGCGCTCCTCGAAGAGGCGCTTTTGCGCCACGAGGCCGTGCGCTTGCGCGTGCGCGCCGCGGACCTCTGCGGCACCCTGGCCGAGTATGCTCGGGCTCGCGCGCACCTAGAAACAGCCCTCCATGCGCGCCCCTCGGACCAGTCCATCCAGCAGCGGCTGGCCGAGTTGAATAGAGCGAAAGAGGTCAAGTGAGGCGGCTCTTTTTGCTCGCTCTCGCTTGCCTCGCTGGATGCGCCGACGCACCAGTTGACGCGCCGCCCCTGCGTTTTTCGCAGCGCGCTGGCGCAGCGAGGCTAGCCTTCATCCATGTAGCCGGCATCAGCAGCCAGCGCCAATTGCCCGAGACCATGGGCGCCGGTGCGGCGGTTTTCGACGCCGACTTGGACGGGGACCTCGACCTTTATTTCGTCCAGAGCGGCGCCTTGCCCCTGCAGGCCGAGCGCGCTGGCGAGCCGCCCAACGAGCTGTGGCTCAACGATGGAGGAATGAGATTTTCCAACCACACAGCCATGAGCGGCGATGCCGCCCACCGCGGCTACGGCATGGGCGCCTCGGTGGGCGACACCAATGGTGACGGCTACGAGGATCTTTTCGTGACCAACCTGGGGGCCGATGTGCTGTTGGCCGGCGAGCCTGGTGCTTCCTTTCGCGATGTGACCGGGGCGGCCGGGATCAGCGTCACCGGCTGGAGTGGCGGTGCCATTTTCTTCGACCCCGATAACGACGGCGACCTCGACCTGTTCATCACCGGGTACCTCGAAATCGACATCGAACACCCGCAAGTCTGCGGTCTGCAACGCGAGGGGTGGCGCAGCTACTGCCACCCCGACGCCTACGCGGGAGTGCCCGACAGTTACTGGCTCAACCTGGGCGATGGCCGTTTTCGGGACGCCACCGAGAGCGCAGGCCTTTGCGACTCCGCGGGCAAGGGACTGGGGGCTGTGGCGAGCGATTTGGACGGCGACGGCCACCTCGATATCTATGTAGCCAATGACAGCGTGGAGAATCGGCTTTGGCTCGGCGATGGAGCGGGACATTTCAAGGACGGCACCCTGCTCGCTGGGGTGGGCGTCAACGGATTGGGTCTAACCGAGGCCGGTATGGGGCTGGCCACGGGCGATGTGGATGGCGACCTGCAACTCGACCTGTTCGTGACCAACTTCGACGACGAGTCCAACACCCTCTACCGCGCCGAGGGCGCCGGGCTCTTTAGCGACATCACCCAGATCGCCGGGCTCGAGGGTTCATCGCGCCTGTCGGTGGGGTTTGGCGCGCTGCTCGAGGACTTCGACGGCGATGGCGATTTGGACATCGCCGTGGCCAACGGTCACATCATCCACAACATCGAACTCTACCACGACGGCAAAACCTGGGCCCAGAAGCCTTTGCTCTGGGCTGGCGACGGGGCCGGGCACTTCGAGAATGTGAGCGCGACGAGCGGCGACCTCTGCGCCACAGCCGTGGTGGGCCGCGGGCTGTACGCCGGCGACTTGGACGGCGACGGCGATCTCGATCTCGTGCTCACCGAATGCAACGGTGCGGCGCGGCTCTTCGAGAACCTGGGCCAGGACGAACGGGCGGTGGTGCTCTCCGGCCTGCCCCGAGGCACTCTGGTGGAGTTTCACCTCCGAGACGGCACCACAATCCTGCGCGAGGCTGGCCCCCAGCCTTCGTACTTCGGCAGCGGCTCGGCCAGGTTGCATTTTTCGGGGGGTGCCATCAGTGGTCTAGACCTGCGGCTTCCTGGTGGCCCATCTCTGTCCTGGCCCGCGCCCCTCGCTCCCGGTCATTACCGCGTTCGATTGGACCCTCTGGAGCTGGTCCCCGAGCCCCGGGAGCGAAGCGCCAAGTAGGTGCCGCCTCCCCCGCCTTGAAGCGGGGCGTCCGGCTCAGGCCGGGCTGGGGGTCCCTGGTTCCGAATCAGACGAAGGCATCGCTGCGCGCTCGCAGCCAGTCCGCCTCGAACTCTTCGGGAACCGGCTGGCAGAGTAGCGAGCCCGGTTCTATGAACTGGAATATCTCGTCGTAGCTCAAGACCCGCAAGGGATCCACCCTGCGCATGATGTGCCGCGGTTCCAGTTCCTCGGGCCCATCGAGGCCTGCCGCTCCGAGGATTTGGAGCAGGGACTCCACGGTTTCGCGTTGGAAGCGCCAAACCCGTTCGGCCTTGTCGGTCACATCGAGGCCGGCCACCAAGCCGGGCACCTGGGTGGCCACCCCCACGGGGCATTCGCCGGTATTGCAGCGCCGAGCTTGAATGCAACCGAGGGCCAACATCATGCCCCGTGCCGAATAACAGAGATCAGCTCCCAGGGCAAAACAGCGCGCCATATGGAAGCCGGTGATGATCTTGCCCGACGCGAAGATCTTGATCGAGTCGCGCAGGCGAAAGCCCGAGAGCGCGTTGTGCACGAAGGCCAGGGCTTCGGTGAGGGGCGTGCCCACCGAATTGCTGAACTCGAGCGGCGCCGCGCCGGTGCCTCCTTCGCCACCGTCGACGGCGATGAAGTCGGGGTGCATACCGGTCTCAGACATGGCGTGGCAGAGCCCCAGGAACTCGGAGCGCGAGCCAAGACAGAGCTTGAAACCCACGGGCTTGCCCCCCGAAAGCAGGCGCAGGGCGTCGAGAAACTCCAGCAGTTCTAGCGGCGTGCTGAAAGCGCTGTGGGAGGGCGGCGAAAGCACATCCTGGCCCAGGGGCACATGACGGATCTCTGCGATCTCGGCAGTCACCTTGGCCGCGGGCAAGATGCCGCCGTGGCCGGGCTTGGCTCCCTGCGAGAGCTTGACCTCGATCATCTTGACGCTGGGCAGGCGCGCATTCTCCTCGAACAGCTTGGGGGAAAAGTTGCCCTGCTCGTCGCGGCAGCCGAAGTAACCCGTGCCTATCTGCCAGATCAGATCGCCGCCGCCAGCGAGGTGGTGGGCGCTGATGCTGCCTTCCCCTGTGTTGTGGGCAAAGCACCCTCGCTTGGCGGCCCGGCTGAGGGCCTCCACCGCGTGGGAACTAAGGGCACCAAAACTCATGGCCGAGATGTTCAAGAGGGCTGCCGAGTAAGGCTGCTCGCAGGTTGTCTCCCCCACCAAGGTGCGTGGCGTTTCCTGGGGGCCGGAGTGAGCGCGCAGGGAGTGGTTGATCCACTCGTAGCCCTGGGCGTAGACATCTTTTTGCGTGCCAAAGGGCAGGGTGTCCACAGCGCCCTTGGCGCGCTGGTAGACCACCCCGCGCATTTCGCGGTTGAAGGGCGCGCCGTCGGTGTTCGACTCGATGAAATACTGATTGATCTCCGGCCGGATCAGCTCGAGCAGGTAACGGCCGTGGCCGAGGATCGGGAAGTTGCGCAACACCGCGCGACGGGTTTGCAGGGAATCGTGGATGCCGAGCAGAATCAAGGGCAACACGAGGGCGTAAGCCCACAAGAACGGCGGCCAAGAATGGCTCAACAACCAAACCGCGATCAGAGCCAAGACCGAGACGGTGTAGAAGATGTGACGCATGATTTGCCAGAGCGGACGACCGCTACGCGAGCTCCAGGGTCAATTGAAGCTTGAGAAAATCGACTTCGCTGAGCAGCACCGAGATGGCGTAGCCCTCGGAGAAGGAGCGATGGCCGCGGCCGACCTGGATCGTGAGGGTGGGGCCCTTGACTCGGCCCCTCTGGCCGATGGCGCGGGTGGGCAGGAAAGCGGTCACATTGTAATCAGTAAGCATCACCTCCATGCCCGCCGGCATGACTCGGCGCACCTGCGCGTCGAGTTTTTCGCCTCGGTGCGGGTCCATGTACTGACAGATTTTCAGGTCCCCCAGCGCCCGCGAGGCCATCTGGGCCACTTCCGAGCGCACCGATGCGTGCTGGGCGACTTCGTTGAGGTCCTCCAAGAAGTCCTCGGTGCAGAGTTCTTCCCGGGCGCCCTCTTCGCCGCTGGCGATGCGGTGCAGCCAACGGTGTACCACGAGATCGGGGTAGCGCCGAATGGGCGAAGTGAAGTGCAGGTAGGCCTCGCGGGCGAGACCAAAGTGGGTGGCCACATCCTCGTGGTCGTGGACCTCGTAGACAGCGCGCTCGATGAGCCCCATGATGCGTTGGGTCAGGGCGTCCGCGTTGGGCTTTCTCCGGGCAGCTTGGATCAAGCGCGCGATGTCGCGGCCAGTCAAGCGGTCCTTGTCGGGCACGCGCAGGCCAAAATCCTCGAGCATCTTGATCACCGCGGCAATTTCCTCGGGATCCTTCTCGGGGTGCACGCGGTAGATGGTGGGCAAGCCGCGGCTGCGAAAAAAGTCCCCCACCGCCTGATTGGCGGCCAGGGCGGTTTCCTCGATCAGCGTCTGAGAGAAGTAGCGCGCAGCGTCGACGCAGGCGACTACTTCATGGTCGGGGCCAAAGACCAGCACGCGCTCGGTGCTCTGCATGCGCAAGGAGCCGCGGGCATCCCGTTGGGCTTGTTGTTGGCGCGTCCAGGTCTCGAACAGGCGCAGGGGCTCTTCGAGGAAGGCGATGGCCCGCGCATCCTCCGTGTCCTCGCGGTCGAGGAGTTCCTGCACGGCCTTGTAGGTGCTGCGCTTGACGCTCTTGATAACCGTCTTTTTGACCTCGTAGTCTTCGCGCCGGCCTTCGGAATCGAAGCGCATGATCACCGAGAAGGCCAGGCGCTCGCGGCCCTCCACGAGGGAGCAGAGGCCATTGGATATCTCCTCGGGCAACATGGGAATGACCTGGTCGGGCAGGTAGACGCTGGTGGCCCGCGCCAGGGCCTCGGCGTCGAGTTGGGTTCCCGAGTTGACATAGTGACCGACATCGGCAATGTGTACGGCGAACTCCACGCCGCCCTCGGGACGGGCTTTGATGGAGATGGCGTCGTCGAAGTCCTTGGCGTCCTCGCCGTCGATGGTGAAGATCGTCTCAGCCCGTAAATCGAGGCGGCCTTCGAAGTCTCGCGGGCCAGGATCGGGGGGCAAGGAGCGCACCTCGCTGAGCACCGCGGCGGGAAACACCGTGCGTACGCGAAAGGAGCCCACGAGTTCCATCTCCTCGGATTTCTCGTCCCGGTAGCAGGGCGGGCCGGTGTCCATGGCGCCAAAACCCGCCGGTCTGGAGTCCACAATTTCACGGGGCGTGACACCCCGCTCGCCCAGGCGCTCGGCGTCCTGGGCGGCGTGTCCTTCCTCGCCGGTATCGAGGGTCCAGCCCCGCGACTCTTCCTCGCCGGGCGGCTCGGGCTCGCTGCCGGTGGACTTCAGAAGATCCTTGAAGCTCTTGAAGGTCTCGTCGCTTGGGTCTCCCATGGGGACATCCTACCGGGTTGCGGCATGCGATCCGAAGCCTGGCCCCCGAATCAGCGCCTTTGGTTTTCAGTCCAAGCTGGCGGGCGGCGAGCCCTGGGAACGGCTGCTTTGGCGGTATGCCGCTCGAAAACTCATGCCCGCCTGGGTCGCCTCGAGGGCCTTGCGCGTGACTTCCAGGGCCGGATCGAGGGCCGCCGTCTCCAAGGCATCGGGCTTGAAGCGCAGCCCTTCGATGAGCCGCGCCGTGAGGGCCAGAGCCGCTTGCGAGCGGTCGTGGGCGCGAAAGAGCGGCGCTTTCAGCAACTGGAAGTCGCGGTGGTAACCCGATGGCAGCCCAGCGATCACCGCCCGCAGGCTATCGCGGTCTGCACCCAACTGGCGCCCATGACCGCGCAAGAGCTCGATCAGATCAGGGTTGCGCTTGTGGGGCATGAGCGAGGAACCCGTGGTCAGCTCGACCGGCAGGTCCACGAAGCCAAACTCCTCCGAGGTGTAGAGCCACAGGTCGCAGGCGAGTTTTTCGAGATCCAGGCCGACGCTCTCGAGGGCGTTCAGGTAGGCGAGTTCGGCACGGCCGCGAAAGAGCTGGGCCGCGGTCACCGGCTCCTCGGGACCCTCGAAACCCAGGGCCCGCGCCACGCAATCGCGTGCGAGAGGCAGGGGCACGCCGTAGCCCGCGCCGCTGCCCAGGGGGCAATGCTTGAGGCGCAAACTCGCGGCGGCGAGTTCTTGGGCGCTGGTGGCGAAGGCCAGGCGGTGGGCCGCGAGCCAGTCCCCCACGCTCGAGGGCATGGCGCGCCGGAGGTGGGTGTAGCCGGGCAGCGGCAGGCCCCCCTGGCGTTCGGCGAGGCCGGCGAAGGCCTCTTCGAGTTGCGCCAGGCTGGCCTGGCTCAGGGCCAGGGCGTCGCGCAACCAGAGGCGCATGTCCAGGGCAATTTGATCGTTGCGGCTGCGGCCGGTGTGCAACCGTTCGCCGGCCTCACCGATGGCCGCGGTCAGGCGGCGCTCCACCGCCGAGTGCACATCCTCGTCGCCAGCTTCCACGGTCCACTCGCCCCGGCTCCAGCTCGCGAGCAATTCCCGCAAGCCGCTGTGCAAGGCGCCGTGGTCCGCGCTGGAGATCAACTCGGCTTCAAGCAAACCGTCGACATGGGCCAGGGAGCCCCGAATGTCCTGCTCCACCAGGCGCTGGTCGTGTCGCCAGTCGTCGCCGATGGTGAACTGCATCATCTGGGCGTCGATCTCTTCGCCGCGGTCCCAGACGGGCGGGTGGAAGGGGCGGATTTCGTCGTGACTCATGGTCTCGCTGGGTTCAGGGTGTCGAGTAGAGGCTCAGTTCTGCGCTTGCGAGGGCGCCGCGTCAGCGAGGGCCTGCGAGGTCGCGCCAAGCCCGCCGGTGGCTTGCAGGCAATCCCGCGCGAGATCTCCGTAGAACCTCGCGGCCCGGGCCAACTCCGTGCGAGTTATGAATTCGTTCGCTGTGTGCGAGCGCGCCGTCTTGCCCGGGCCGCACTTGATGGCGGGCACGCCGGCCAAGAGAGCCATGTCCGAGAGGGTGTTGGAGCCCGTGGCCGCTGCCTTTTCCGCGCGCACCAGGGCCTTGATCACCAAGGGATGGTCGTCGCTCGTTTCCACCGCTCCCAGGCGTCGCGAGCGCACCTTGATTTCGGCCGAGGGCAGCCATTTCCCGAGGATGTCAAGGCACTCCTCCACGGTGTGGGGCGCCGCGATGCGCGCGTCGAAGGTGGCCCGGGCTTCGTCGGGCACCTGGTTATGGCGTTCGCCCGCCGTGAGCACCGTGGCCGCCAGGGTGCTCGGCCCCAGGAGCGGGTGTTCACCCTCAAGGGCCAGGGGATCGGGAAACTGCGCCAACTCGCGAGCCGCAGCGAGCAACGCGTTCTCGTGCTCCACTCGCGTGATGTGGGCAGCATGGCAGGCGCGACCCTTCCAGGTGGCGACGAAGACCGCCAGCCCCGATTGGGAGCGCACCACCTCGAGGTCCGTGGGTTCGCCAGTGACGGCCAGGTCGGGTGGGCCCAGGTGTTCGAGGACGAGGGACATGCCTGCACCCGAGGTTTCCTCTTCCTGGTTCAAGGCCAGGATCAAGTCCCCAGCCAGCCCTGGTCCGCCGGCGAGGCGGCGGGCTGCCATCATCATGGCCGCCACCGAAGCCTTGGCATCGTTGGCGCCGAGGCCCACCAGAGCCTCGTTGTGCCAGAGGGCTTGCCAGGGATCCGCGTGCCAGCCGTTGCCCGCGGGCACGGTGTCCAGGTGGGTGTTCAGGAGCAGACTGGCGCCGCCGCTGCCCTTGAGTCGCGCCAGCACCGTGCGCTCGAGCAGGGTGACCTCAAGGCCCGCATGCTCGAGCCACTGGCAGCAGAATTCAGCCAGGCGCGCTTCATCGCCGGAGACGCTGGGGATGCGCACCAAGTCCGCGAGGAGTTCTTCGATTGTGTCGTTCATAGGCCAATGCCGCTTACGCGAGGAGTGGCGCCAGTTGCGCTTCGAGGGTCACCAGCGTGCCCGTGCCTTGAGTCGTATAGAGCTCGCCCAGGACGCCGTCGGGCGTGCGCCCTGAAACCAGGTGCACCCGCGGCACGCCGCCTTCGAGCGCGTTCTGAATGGCCACGGCCTTGACGGCCATGCCGTCGCGCAAGGCGCCGCAGTCCTTCAAGCTGACGAGTTCGTCCAGGCTCAAGGTTGAGAGCAGGGACTGGGGATCGTCGGGGTCGCGCAGGATGCCCGGCGTGTCGCTGACCAAAATCAGCTTCTCCGCATCCAGAGCTTCGGCGAGAGCCGCGGCGCACAGGTCGGCGTTGACGTTCAAGAGCCCACCCTCGCCGTCGTAGGCCGGCGGACCGATGACCGGCACGAGGCCCGTGTCGAGGAGCGCCACGAGGGGCTCGATGTGAACGGTTTCGATGTCCCCCACCATCCCAAAATCCACGCGCCCGCAGCTGGTTTCCATGGGCGGTCGGCGGCGGGCTTCCACGATGCCAGCCGCGGCAGCCGAGAGGCTCAGGGCGCGGGCACTCTCGGCGGTCATGGCGCAGGCGAGTTGGGGACCGGTATCGCCCAGGGTGGCCATGCAAAGGGCCTTGAGGCCCGTGGCGCTCGTGACGCGCCTGCCGTCGACAAGTTGGGGCTCTTCACCCAGGAGGGTCTGTAGAGCGCTGGTCTGGGGGCCGCCACCGTGGACGACCACCACGCGCACACCAAAGGCCGCCACCACCGAGAGCTGGCGGGCGATGGCCTTGACTTGCGAGGCCCGCGCCAGGCAGGCACCGCCGATCTTGAAGACCATGGTCTTGCCCCGGTGCAGGCGGGCGTATTCGGAAGCGCGGTAGAGATCGATCACGGCAAGAGTTCCTTTGGATTCTGGGATATGAGGGAGCAGCAGCTTGGCGGCTACAGGCTGGCCATGGCGTCGCCGAAACGCTGCGCCTGGTGAACAGTCAAGGTCAGGGCGGGAAAGAGCCGCGCCACCGAAGGATCGCAACTGGTGCCCACGAGCACGCCCCGCTCGAGGAGCGCGCTGCGCAATTCGGCGGCCGAGAGTCCCTCTTCCATGACGAGCCCCAGGAGCAGCCCCGCGCCGCGCACTTCGCGCACCGGGCCGCGTCGGGCAGCGGCGGCCAGGGCCTCGCCACTGGCTCGCACCTGAGCCTGGAAGTTTTCCGAGGCCACGGCGCGGGCCACGGCGGTCGCCGCGGCGAGCACCGTGGGGCCGCCGCCGAAGGTGGAACCGAGGAGCCCCGCAGGAAGGTCTCGAGCGAGGGCCGAAGAGATCACGGTGACGCCAATGGGCAATCCCCCAGCGGCACCCTTGGCCGTTGTGAAAATGTCTGGCGTGACGCCATAGGTCGTGGCTGCCAGCGGCGTGCCCGTACGGCCGCTGGCGGTTTGCACTTCATCAAAGCAGAGCGCAGCGCCCACCTTGTCGCAGATATCGCAGAGGCCCTCAAGGAAACCCGCCGGGGGTGTGCGCACGCCGGCCATGGATTGAATCGGCTCGAGGAAGATCGCCGCCAGGCTAGAGTCGGCGGCCGCGCGGCAGGCGGCCAGATCGCCCCAGGCGACGCGGGTGACTTCCAGGGGAGCTGTGGGGAAGGGTTGCAACGCGACATCGCTGATGGCGCTGGCGGCGGCGGTGCGGCCGTGGAAGGCGCCCTCGAAGGCGATCACCCGTTGCCGTCCGGTGGCGGCCAGAGCCACTTTGAGGGCGTTCTCGTTGGCTTCGGAACCGCTGTTGGAGAGGAACGCCTGCCACTCTCCCGGCGGAAGCAAGGCGCCGAAGGCCGTGAGGAAATCGGCCCGGGGCTGGTGCTCGAAGAGGTTGCTGAGGAAGGACACCGAGTTCCATTGCTGGGCGATGGCTGCGCCGAGTTCCGGGGCGCTGGCCCCCAGGCTATTCACGCAGTGGCCACCGTAGAGGTCGAGCACCACGCGCCCGTCCTGCAAGACGAGCTCACAACCGGCGCTGCTGGCGATGTCAAGGGGCAAGCGCGGGTAGACCGGGAGTTCGCTGAGGGGAGCCATGTCTACAGGACCCCCAATCCGGCCCGGGCGAGGCCGGCTGTTTCAGGCAGGTTGTGGCAGAGGTTCATGTTTTGCAGGGCCTGGCCGGCGCCGCCCTTGAGGGTGTTGTCGAGGACCAGCAAGACGGTGCAGACCGAGTCGCGAACATGCACGCCGAGGGACACGCGGTTGGAGCCCACGACCCAGCGCAATTCGGGACTGCCGCCGGCTGGAAGCACCTGGATGAAGGGCTCCCCGGCATAGAACTCGCTCCAAACCGAGGTGGCTTCCTCGGCGTTGAGATCCCCCGCGAGGGGCAGGCTGAGGGTCATGTGGATGCCCCGGGCGAAGGGCCCGGAATGGGGCACGAGGTGCACCTTCAATTCCTGGCCATGGTACGCCGCGAGGGCCTGGAGCACTTCGGCTTCATGGCGATGGCCCGCCAGGGAGTAGGCCTTGAAGTTGCCGTTGCGGTAAGGGTGATGGCAACCCTTGCCGGGCACGGCGCCGCTGCCGCTGGAACCCGTGACTCCCTGGAAGAGGAGTGTGGCCCCGGGGGCGATGAGTCCCGCCGCGGCAGCGGGTATGCAGGCGAGTTGCATGGCGGTGGCGAAACAACCGGGGGCGGCCACGCGGCGGGCGCCGGTGAGTTCGCTGCGATACAACTCGGGCAAGCCGTAGACGAAACCGAGGTCGCCGGCGGGATCGGGGTGCTCGCGGCCGTAGGCGGCGGCGTAGTGTTCGGGACTCTGCAAGCGAAAGTCAGCCGAGAGGTCGACCACCGCCAACTCTTCGGCGGCGGAGCCCAACTCACAGGCCATGGTCTTCCAAACTCCAGCCGCTTCGCCGTGGGGCAGGGCCAGAAAAAGCCCCGCTGGGCCACTTGCGAGGTCCCTCTCGATCTCGGCCGTGGCCTGGCCCACCGCAACGCATGTGATCGCGCTGGTGAGGAAGGGGTGTTCGTGGATGAGCGCCTCACTGCCCTCGCGGGTGACGGCGCCGGCGAGAAAATAATGGGGATGGTCTTCGAGCAGCCGCGCGAGTTCTCCCGCCAAAAGTCCCTTGGCGCCCACGATCCAGATGGGGATCTTCATGGGCTCACCACAGCCCGGTTGGCCTCGCTGGGGTGTGCCAGTTGTTCGAGGAACTCGTTCAGGGAATCGTTGTCTCCGCGCAGGGCATTCCAGGCCGGCAGACCCAGTTTTTCTTGGCAAAAGCGGCGCCCGACTGGCGTGTCGGTGACGCGCCCCGAAACCAGGTCGGCTGCGAGTCCATAGCGCTCCTTGAGCAGGTCTTCTGCGCCCCAGGCACCCACGGGATCCTGGGCGCAGAGCACGATGCCGCTCAGGGCACCCCGCACGGCCGGGTCCTTGAGCAGCGCGTGGACGCCGTAGTTGCCGAGCAGGCCGTCACCCATCTCGAGCACGATCAGGTCAGGGGTGGACTCGGCCAGGTGCGCGATGAGAGAGGTGGCAGCCGGTACCGCGTTGGCTTCGGTGGTGGTCACCACGCCGAAGTCGGTGAAGGTGCAGACAGGCTCTGCGCCGCAGTCGCGCATGTGCAACACATCGCGTAGGAGCGAGACGCCGGTGAGCTTGCCAGCGGCGACGCGCTTACCCTGGCGGGTCGCCGCGGCGATCAACACCGCCGCGGAGGTGGTCTTGCCCGAGTCCATGCTGGTGCCGAGGAACACCACGATGGGCGGCAAATCGGCAGGCAGCCCAGCGCTAGCCAGGGCCGCGCTCTCGATGCGCGCGGGGATGCCCACGCGGTGGTCGAGTTTGGGGAACTCGAGTACGCTGCCGAGCACCTCGAGGGCGAAGGGGTCGCCGATGCCGGGAGTGCTCTCGGCCCCGAGGCCGATCACTCCGCCGAGGTTGAGCAGGTTGAGCTGTGAGCCCACCTCGACCTCGGCAGGCACGACTCCCGAATAACCGTAGAGGGCGTCGCGGTGGCCCAGGACTCCGGCGATGACATCCCCGGGGTGCAGGGTCTGAAAGCGGCCATGGACATCCTCGAGGGTGTTGTAACTGGTCTTCGAATTGAGCACCCGGCAGGCCACCACGACTCCCGCCTCGGCGGGGATATCCTCTCCGAGCACGGCGTGGCGCCCGAGCTCGAGGCGCGCGGTGACCGAGGCGATCTTGTCCAGTTGGACTCTTCTCATGGGACTCATAGCTCGTTTTTTAGGGCGGCGGCTTGAGGGCTGCATGGAACGCCAGCTCGCGCGCGGCGGGCCAGGCGCGCCGGTTCGGCCAGGATGCGTCCGAGAAACACCGCGGTGCGTGGATCCTGGGCCTTGGCCTTCTCTTCGCCGTACACGGCGTCGCTGGCGTGCAGCATGGAGTGCGGTGATTCGACGCCAGTTATTTGCAAGGCGCCGCCGGCCAGGCGTACCGTGACAAGGCCGCTGACCACGGCCTGGGTTGAAGCGAAAAGGGCTTCGATGTCGCGCATGAGCGGGTCGTGCATCAAACCCTGGTGCAGGCGCCGACCGTAGACCTCGCCGAGGTGATCCTTCCAAAACCGCTGGTCCTCGGTGAGCACCAGTTTTTCGAGTTCGCTGTGGGCGCCGAGAAGGACTTCCGCAGCAGGCGCCTCGAAAGCGATGCGGCCCTTAAAACCCAAGAGGGTGTCGCCGAGGTGATAGCCCCGTCCCACCCCCAGGGCACCGGCGCGCAGGTTGAGGGTCTCGATCAAGGTCACGGGATCGAGCTCTTCACCGTCGAGGCAGATCGGCCGGCCAGCCTCGAAGGTGATCGTCAGAGTCTGCTCTTCGGCTGCCTGGCTGGCGCTGGTCCAGATCCAGGCCTCCTCGGGCAGGGGTGAGCTGGAGTCGAGCATCTCGACGCCGCCGATGGTCAGGCCCCAAAGTCCGGCATTTGTCGAATAGAGACCTCCTGCGGGCGGCAGGGGCAGGCCGCGTTCCTCCAGCCAGGCCACTTGTTCGGCTCTCGTGAACCCCAGGTCGCGCACTGGCGCCAGAGCTTCGAGGTCCGGCGCGATGACCGCCAGGGCAACTTCGAAACGCACCTGATCGTTGCCCGCCGCGGTGCAACCGTGGGCCAGGCAATCGAAGCCCTCGTCGAGGGCTAGTTGCGCCAGGAGTTCCGCTTGCAAGCCGCGCTCGGCTCCCACCGAAAGGGGATAGACGCCACCGCGTTTGACATTGCCCGCGATCAGGTGCCTGAGGACCCGCTCGAAGAGTTCGCCGCGGGCGTCGATGAAGCGGTGCTCCTTGGCACCCAGGGCAACGGCGCGCCTGGCAATGGCTTCGCGCTCGGCAATTGAGAAACCGCCGCAGTCCACGCTCACGGCAAGGACTTCATGGCCCTCGTGGTGCGTGAGCCAAGCGGTCAAGAAGGATGTGTCGAGGCCACCGGAGTAAGCCAAAAGGACGCGTTTCATTCGTAACCCTCCAGGGTTGTGGCGACCCGGTCGAGGACGCGGCCGCCGGAGGTCTTGGAATCTACGGCCACGAAAATCGAGTCATCTCCCGCCACGGTGCCGATCAGCCCCTCGATCTCCTCGGCTTCGAGGGCCCGGGCTACGGCGCTGGCCGCTCCGGGTTCGCAGTGCACCACGATCAGGTTGGACCCGGCGTAACGGGCCGAGCGCAGAAGTGTGGGCAGGGCTTCGAGGGGCGTCACCCGCTCTTCGGTCAAGAGGTGATAGCAGCCCTCGCGTTTGGCCACCTGCAATTGGCGCAGATCGCGACTGAGCATGGGCTGGGTGGTGACGATGCCCTGGGCTTCGAGCAACGCCGCGAGCTCGCTCTGGCTGCGGATGGTGGTGCTGAGGAGGATCTTGCGGATCGCAGCGCGGCGGGCTTGGGCAGGCATGGCAAAAAGCATACTTATTCAATACGACGATCACAATCGTATACTTATGTCTATTTTGGTGATTCTTCTGCCCGTAGACCCAAACAGGGCCAGCTCTGGCCCCCGGGGCCGGCCTGGGGCAGACTGGCGCTATGAGTTTCCGCCCCGCTACCTTGCTGCTTGTGGCCCTTTGCGGAGCCCGAGAGGTCCTTTCTTTTCAGGCTACCGCGCCGGAGGCGTCAGCCAAGCAGGAGCGCGACCAGGCCGATCGCACCACCGACGAGCAGGCTCTCAAGGCCTGGCAGGCCCTCGACGAGGACCAGAAGCTCGAGGTCATGGAGTGGTTCCGCGCCGAGGTGGTCTACCTGCCCACCTTCCAGAATCAGCTGCTGGCCCACATCCTCGACAACCAGACCGAAGACCCTGGCTTTTGGCCCGCTGCCGAGGCGGCGCCCTGGTTCGATCCCCGGACCCACGCGCCGCTCCAGCCCATCCCACGCAAGCCCCTCAAGGCGGGTTCGCGGGCTCTGGAAAAAAAACGCGCCGAGTTCTTTTTTCGCGTCCCCAAACGGCGTCTCGCAAGCGGTTGGGTCTACGACTATGTGACGGGCGAGTTGCGCCGCAGCGCGCCGGCTAACGACATCGAGCGTCTCTTCGCAAACGCCCTGGCCGGATTTGCGCCGAACCATGATCTCGCCGAGGCTCTGGTGGAACAGCAACTCGACCGCGCCGAAGAGCGGCCCTGCCTGACAGCCTTCGCCCACGCCTACACCGATCGCTCGGGTCGGGTCTACAGCGGCCTGACCCTCTACGACGCCTGGGCGTCGGGGGCCAACATGGAGATGCCCGACATTGACACCTTGGGGATCCTGCACACCCTCACCGGCGACTGGAAGACCTACAAGGCTCCGGTACCCGGCCGCTTGCAGCGCGAACTCTACGACCGCGTGGCCGATTTGTTTCTACCCGCCCAGCGCTACCGCGGCTTGCGCCACGCCCTGGCCATGACCTACCTGTGCGGCAGGCCCAAACTGCGCGACGGCTACTCCGCCAACCTCGATCGCCTGCACAGTTTGTGGGAGCGCGCCGCGAGCACGCCCAGCACCCTGCGTGAAAGCCTGCCCGACGCGAAGGGCTGGCAGAAGTTCCTGGAGGACTTGGTCGAGGAGGTCGCGGGCGACGCCAAGTTCGCCGAGCAGGGCCTGAACCGCCGCGACACCCTGTTGCGCGATGGCCTCTGGGTGCGCAAGAAACTGATCGAGACGCTGATCGCCTCGGGGCACCTGTAGGCCCGGCGCACAGACAAAACATGGCAACATGAAGAACCGCCCGCCCTCGCTCTTGCTGCTCGTTTGGCTGCTCGTGC
Source organism: Planctomycetota bacterium (assembly GCA_012959785.1). Lineage (GTDB taxonomy): Bacteria > Planctomycetota > UBA1135 > UBA1135 > DUCM01. Next base: position 44,223 of record DUCM01000004.1, read on the forward strand.
TCTGCGCCTGCGAGGAGGGTTCGCACCCCGCGGCCCCCGTGCCCCCGAAAGCGCCCAGCGAAGTGAGCTTCCTGACTGTCGAGTTGGCCGAGCTGACCGAAGCGCGGGCCTTCGACTCGGACCTACTCGGCGCTGTGCACGGCGTCATCCGGGTCACGGGGGATGTACCGGCCCGTTTTCCCCTGGGCGCGCGCAAGATGTCCGAGTGCTGCCAGTTCGACGATGTAGAGCACTTGAGCGACATCGTGGTTGCCGCTGACGGCAAGCTCAAGAACGCCTTCGTGAGTGTGATCTCCGGATTTCAGAAGGCCGATATTCCCACGCCTTCGGCGCTTCCCGTGGTGGTCGATCAGCGAGGCTGCATCTACAGTCCCCATGTGACCGGCCTGCAAGTGGGGCAAAAACTGCGCATCGCCACGAGCGATCCCACAGCCCACAATGTGAACATGTCAGCACCAGGCAACCGCCTGTCACCGAATATCGCCATGGTGGCGGGGCAGGATCCCGTGGAGTTCGTTTTCAGGCGCCCGGACCTCATCAAGTTGCGCTGCGACCTGCATCCCTGGATGACCGCTCAAGTGCATGTCTGCAAACATCCCTGGTTCGCAGTTTCAGACGCCGCTGGTGCCTTCCGGATTCCAAACTTGCCACCGGGAAACTATGTGATTGAAGTCCAGCACGAGGAGTTCGGAGTCTTGCGCGGCGGAGTCGCGGTGGAAGCACGGCGATCGGCCGGTGTGGCCTTCGAATTCGTCGCCGATTGACTGGCTGCCTGCACACAGAGCGGGCGAGCCAATCCCGAGTTTCTAGTCCTTTGACTTGCCCCGGGGGAAAGTGTTGAGTTGGAAGACGAAGACCGACGCGAGACCCAAAACCCCCCGCGTGCCTCTTCCTCAAGCCCACCCCTAGCCCCACGACTCGTCAAGCCCCATGGAACTCTTTGAACTCGCTGACCGCTGGCTGCACTTTGGTGCAGGCGTCCTCTGGATCGGCCTGCTGTATTTCTTCAACTGGATCAACTCGGCTTTCGCACCCACGATGGATGCCGAGACCAAACGGAAGGTTATTCCCGAACTGGTCCCGCGCGTGCTCTACTGGTTTCGCTGGGGGGCCGCGGTCACCTGGATCACCGGCGTTGTGTTGCTCTTCGTCGTCTACTACCACGGGTACGATGGCGCCAACCTCTTCGACGGCCAACACGCGGCGCCTGCTTTCGCTGACTGGGGCCCGGCTTTCCTCGGGATCATCGTGGGCTTTTTGGTCTACGATGTTCTGTTCAAGGTGCTCGCCAAGCAGCACTCCGTCGGCGTGATCCTGTGGGGCGTCCTGGCCGTCGCCTTCGCCTGGTTTCTCAATGAGCAGCAGGAATTCTCAGACCGTGCAACCTACATTCATGTGGCCGCGCTCTTCGGCACCGCCATGGCCGCCAATGTATGGATGCGTATCTGGCCTGCGCAGCGGCGGATCGTCACGGCCATCAAGAATGGAGACGCGCCAGATGCCGCTGATGCTGCCATGGCCGGTACTCGCTCGAAGCACAACACCTACATGTCGATCTCGCTGCTCTTGTTCATGGTCGGTGTGGGTCAACCGGCGATGTTTACCTGGGATGTGGTGCCCACAACAGCCGGCGTGCTGGTGCTTAGCTTCGTGATCTGCAAGGCGCTCTACGCCAAGGCGAAGACCGTGCCGGGATTCTGACCCCGGGGTCATCGAGAGCCAGAGCACGGAGCCCCTCCTTTGCGCGACGCCCGCGGGGCCAGTGAAACGGGGGGGGCTGCGGCATTCTTGCTGCACCCTCCTCATCTCAAATAGGAGCCGCGGCCTGCGCTTCTCAGGTGTCCTTCGCCAGGGCCCGGGCGGCGAGGTCGGCGGTGGCGAAGGCGGCCTGGAAGTTGAGCCCGCCGATGGGGCCGTCGAGGTCGAGCAACTCGCCGCAAACAAAGAGCTGCTTGTGGGCATTGACCTCCATGGTGCGCGGGTTGAGGGCCGAGAGGGCCAGGCCGCCGCCGGTGACCTCGGCTCGATCCCAGCCGCGGGTGCCGTCTATGGGCACGGCGAGTCCCTTGAGGGTCAGCACAAGCTGGTGGCGTTCGTGTTTCTTGAGTTCGGCCAGGCAGCGCTCGGCAGCCAGGCCAGCCTGGCCGCAGACGGCTCGTACCAGGCGCCGGGGCAGGGCTTCCTGGGCCATGGGGCCCAGGGCCTTCAGCAGGCGCGGGCGCCCGGCGGCGGCTCCCACCGCGATCAGCTTGTGGCGTAACTCCTCGCTCGAGAGTTCGGGCACGAGGTCGATGCTGGCGCGCCAGCTTGGTGGATCGGCGCGGGCCCTGCGGGCTGTGGCCTCGCCGCGGGTAACCACTCCAGAGAGATCCATGGCCGCCGGCCCTGAGAGGCCGAAGTGGCAAAAGAGAACGGGACGCGTGCGCTCCGCCAAGACCCGGCCCGTGCCGTCGAGTAGTCGCACCCGCGCCCCTTGACGAGCGATGCCGGTAAGGTCATGGACCCAGTCGGCGGAACTCGTCAGGGGCACGAGGGCCGGCACCGGCGTCACGAGTTCGAGTTGCAACTCTTCCAGCCACGGATAGCCATCGCCGGTGGTGCCCGTGCGCGGATAGCTGCGGCCGCCGGGACACAAGCACAGGGACCGACACTCGAGTATCACGGGCGCCCCACCCGCGGGCGCGAGGCGGATGCGCCAGGTGCCCGTGGAACTGGGCTCGACCGCCTGCACCTCTTGCAAGTAACGCACCTCGACTCCTGCTTTGAGCGCGCGGCCCAGGAGGCAGTCGCGCACTTCGCGGGCGCTTTGGCTGGCCGGAAACACCTTGTCCAAAGGAGCTTCCAGAGTCGCGAGTCCCAACTCCTCGAATTGCGCCCGCAGGGCATCGGGCGGCAGGGAGCGAAAGGCCGGAGCCAAAAAACGCGCGCCGGGCGCGCCGAAGAGCAAGGCGGCTTGGGAGCTTCCCAGGGTCGTGGTCAGGTTGCAACGGGTGCCACCGCTGGCGAGGATCTTGGTACCCGCCCGGCGCGTTTTTTCGAGCAGCAGGACGCTCCGGCCGAGCTCCGCCGTGCGCGCCGCAACCCAGAGGCCCGCGGCTCCCGCCCCCACCACCACCAAGTCGTGACTCAAAGGGGTGGCGCTCATCCGCCGCCAAGGGCTCGCTCCCAGGCCGCGAGTTCTTCTGGCGTGTGGGGGCTCTTCGGCGGCGTGTCGTCGTGGCGACAAAGCAGGTAGCCCTCGGGCAAGCGCACGCGCTGGGTGCCGCCGCGTTTGGCGCGGTTGACGCGCAGGGCTCCGGGGGGAAAAGCCAGTTCTGGATCAAGCTCAGCCAGCACCGCATGCATCTCGTCCAGGCTGCCCATGCGCGAGAGCTTGCCGCGGGCCGCCGCGGAACCTGGAAAACCCTTGGTGTACCAGGAGCACCACTTGCGCATCTGGTACACGCCGCGCTCGGGGCCAAAGAAATCTACCAACGCTCGGGCGTGGCGGTCCATGATGCGGATCACCTCTGCCAGGCGCGGCGGCGGCGCGGGATCGCGGCCGTCGAAGATCGCCGCCAATTCGCCAAAGAGCCAGGGCCGCCCCAAACAGGCGCGACCCACCACCACGCCATCGCAACCGGTGCTACGCATCATGCGCAGGGCGTCATGGGCCTCCCAGATGTCACCGTTGCCGAGGACCGGGATCGAGACCTGTGACTTGAGATCGCCGATCGCGTCCCAATCGGCGGCGCCACTGTATAGCTCCGCCGCCGTGCGCCCGTGCAGGCAGATCCCCGCGGCGCCTTCTTCTTGCGCCACGCGACCGGCGTCCGGGTAGGTGATCAAGGAATCGTCGATGCCCTTGCGCACCTTGATCGTCACCGGCACGCGGCCTGCGCTCGAGACCGCCGCGCGCAAGAGTCGCGCCAAGAGTCGCGGTTTGACCGGAATGGCAGAACCGCCACCGTGGCGCGTGACCTTGGGCACGGGACAACCGAAGTTCATGTCGATGTGGTCGACGCCATCGGCCACCAGTTGCTTGACCATTTCGCCGAGATCGAGGGGGTCGGCGCCGTAGATTTGCACCGAGCGCGGCCATTCATCCGCGGCGCTGGCGGCCAGGAGACGGCTCATTTCGTTCTCCAGGCGGTAGCCGCGGGCCGTGATCATCTCCGAGAGGAACAGTCCCGCGCCAAACTCGGCGCACAGGCGCCGAAAGGGCAAGTTGGAGACCCCCGCCATGGGCGCTAGCTCCACCGGGGGCCAGATCGAGAGGGGCCCCAGTTGGAGGGGCTTGAATTCGCCTTCGCGGGCATGGGCAGGCGACTCCGTCGGGGGGCTGCTCGAGGGCCTGCGCGGCTCCTTGTGCAAGTCCTTCAAGGATCGTCCTGGCGATCGGAAGCGGAAACATCCAGCGGCTTACGCTTGGCCGGCGGCAGGCCCGGGCCGCCATAGGATTCGGCCTTCACCGAGGAGCTGCGCAGGGCACTGTTGCCCTCGGTACGGGCGAGTTTGTCCAGGGCGCCGTTCGGCTCCACCGTGGCCACCAGAGGGCCGCGGGCGGTCTTGACGGCGTAGATGCCATTGTCGCCGAGTTGCCACTCCCAGGTCGCCAGCGCGGGTTCGGTGTTGTCGAAATAGACCACATGGGCCGTGGGCTTGAAGGGATAGTGGGCCAGGATCATA
>DUCM01000005.1 GCA_012959785.1 Planctomycetota bacterium
CCGTTCTGTAGGTTGCTTTCAAAGATAGCTTGAGGAGCGCCTAGCTCCTTCAAGCTCTGCAACGAGGGCGGACATCCACTTGGATGTCCGCCCCTTTTTTTTTGGGGGGGGGCTCTAAGGGCCTTCAATCTCAAGCCAGGGCTACGAGCTCACGGTTCAGTCGGTTGCATGCAAGAGCGCATCGGGTGCGCCTTCAACGACAGGCCTGACGAGCTTCTCTCCACAGGGTGTGGACCTCTGCGCGGGCCTCTTCCGAGGGAGCGCTGGGAGAGGACCGAGCTCGCGCCAGAGGCTCGACCGCTGCGCAAGGGTTCTTCATTTCACGCTCCAGGAGCCCCAAGCGCAGGTTGCAAAGGTAATCATCAGGGGAGCTGGCCAGGCCCACGCGGAGGGCGGTACGGGCTCCGTCGGGATCGCCGGCGGCCAGGAGTGCTTGGCCCAGGGTGGCCTGGGGCAGGGCCAGGTCCGGGTGCAAGCGGACGCATTCCCGGGCCACGGCCAGGGCTCGGGGCACTTCATCCAGAGCCACGCTCAGCTCGACGAAGAGCGCCGAGATTTGCAGGTCGCCGGGCTGAAGCGCCAGGGCCGCGCTCCACTGGTCCTGGGCCGCGCGGGCCTGGGCCGTGTCGCGCAAGGCCAGGCCCAGGTCGCGGCGGGCGATCCAAAAACGCGGGTTCGCTTCCACCGACTGGTACAGCCAGGGCAGGGCCTCGTTGGCTTGGCCCTGCTCCAACTCGTACATGCCGAGTTGCCAAAGACCCTTGGCGTCGGTGCGGTCGATGCGCTCGGGAATCGGAGCCACCAAGAGACCCAACAGGACAGCCAGGCCGAGCCCCAGGCCGAAGTTTCCAAAGCGCCTGGCCTTTAGAGCTCGCCAGCCCTGCACCAGGGCTTCGGCCCCCAGGATCGCCAGGACGGGCAGAAGCGGGGCGCGAAAGCGCGAACAGACGAAGAACAGCACCACGCTGGCACCGTAGACCGGCACAAAACCCCAGAGCGGAAACAGCTCCCGGCGGCGGCGCAAGGCCAGCATCAAACCGACTCCCCCCAGGGGCAAGAGCAAGAGCCAACTCGGCGGCAGCCAATCCATCACGCGGCTGTAGCGCCGGGAGAAGAAGCGCACATCCTGGTTGTTGCCCAGTTCAAAACGCGAGGAGAACAGTCGCAGTTTCCAAACAAAGAGTTCGAGGGCCGCACGGGGCTCTTCGAACCAAAAGTCCAGGGTCTTTCGACCGTAGTGAGCGGAGACCTCCGAGGGTGCCAGACTGCGTCCCTCGGCCGCCTCGGCCAGGGCGATCGCGTCGTGGAAGCCATCCCACCAACCGGGCCGGGTGCCGGGCACGATGGCCGTGGAGCCGTCGGAGGCGGGGTTGTTGCCAATCCACAGGTTGACCCCCGCCTGGGACGAGATCAGCACCCTGTCGCCGCCCACCAGGAGGTTGTAGCTCGTGATGGGCAGAATCGGCAGCAAGACCCCCAGAGCCAGCAAAAGGCCGCGGCGGACCCCGAGCAGCCGCTTGTGAGGTTCCCCCCAGACCAGCCAAAAGAAGAGGCAGGGCAGCAGCAGCAGCACATTGGGCCGCGCCAAGGCCGCCAGACCCCAGGCCATTCCGGCCAGCACCAGGGCCCGTGGCGCCGGCCTTTGGCCCAGGCCCAGGGTCAGGTACAGGGCCAGCAAATTGAGCGGAATGGCCAGGGTCGGGATCAGGAGCTCGCCGTCGAAATAGACGAGGACCCAGTTGCAGGCCACCAGCAGCGCCGCCAGCCGCCCCGCGCCGCGGCCAAAGGCACGGCGCCCGAGGAGGTAGGTCAGCCATGTGGTGAGCGCCCCGAGCCCGGCCTGGAAGAGCCGCATGCCAAGAAACCCAAAACCCAGGATGCGCATCTCGCTGCCGAGCAACCAGGGGTAGAGGGGTGCACGGAAGAAGGGCCCCTCTTGATAGGGCTCACCGGCCGCCAGGGACTGGGCCCACTCGAAGTGGTAGAGCGAGTCGAGTAGGGGCAGCTCGAAGAAGGGGTTGGCCCGTTGCTCGAAGATGTAGACCACCCGCAACAAGAACGCCAGGGCCACCAGGGCCAGGGCGATGGCATCACGGCGGGGATGCTGCTGCGAGACCTCAGCGGCCATCGGCGTGTTGCTGGGAATCGTGGGAAGGCTTCACGGAGAGCTGGGCAGAGCGCAAAACGCTGCTGGGCGGGCCCAGTTGAACACTATTGCGCGGCCCCGGGCAACGCAGGGGCCAAGAGCCCTCTTCTGGAGAACAACGACGCGCGGGCCGAACCGCCGAGGTCCGGCCCGCGCCTATTTCAAAAATCGCGCCCCGCAAGGCGCCCTGGCCTGGCTTTCAGGGGCAGAACGAAGCCGAGACGGCGTTGGACAGATTGAAGCCCGTGCCGCCCGCCGCCGGGTCGCGGTACCAGTACTGGAAGTTCCAGGTCGAGCCCGCCGTGATCGCCCCGGCTCCGGCGTTGGCCGGGCTCTGGGTGAAGTCGACGGCCCGCGAGGCGTCCCCGAACAAGTCGCCGAAGGCCGCCGGATTGAGGCGGAAGACCGCGCCGCCCACGCAGCGCACGCCGTCGCCGAAGGGCGTCGAGATCTGGTTGGCGCCGTAGTAGAACAGGCCCGGCTGGTTGGGAGCCGCGCCGCTGGCGATGATCAAGAAGTTGTTGGCCGAGATGCTGACGGTGCCGGCCGCGGACAGGAAGGCTCCTGCGCCAATCGAGTTGGGCGAGGCCGTGCAGTAGGGCGTGGTGGTGCCGGCGCATTCCTCGTCGATGCGCCAAATCTGGCCACCGCTGGCGTCCACCACATACAACTCGCCGTTGGCGTCCTCACCGAAGGAGGTGATGTTCTCGCCACCGGGGATGCCGAGATCGGTGGTGTGCTCGGTCTTGCCGGAGATCGAGCTGCCGTTGAAGGCGAAGGACCAGATGCGCCCCGAGCAGTAGTCACCGTAGAAGTAACGGCCCACAAAGTTCGGCATGGCCGCGCCGCGATAGCGGTAGCCACCGGTGACCGAGCAGCCGAAGCCGTGGCTGTAGGTATCGACGGGCATGGTCAGGGCTGCATTGTTGCAGGTGCAACCTGATAGGCCCGTGCAACTGAGGCCCTCCATGCAGCGCCAACCGTAGTTGTTGCCGCCGTTTCCGGCGGTCTCGAAGTCGATCTCCTCCCGAGCGTTCTGACCCACATCGCCGATCCACAGGTCGGCGGTGCTGCGGTCGAAGCTGAAGCGCCAGGGGTTGCGCAGACCAATCGCCCAGATCTCATCCGAAGTGCCAGCGACGCCCACGAAGGGGTTCGAGGCCGGGATGTAAGGCGCGGCGATGTCCACATCGAAGCGCAGCATCTTGCCCAGGAGGTTGGTGGTATTCTGGGCGCGGTTGCTCGGATCGTTGGCGCTGCCACCATCGCCGTACGCGGCATAAAGCATGCCGTCGCCGCCGAACTGGATGCAGCCACCGTTGTGGTTCGAGAAGGGCTGGGAGAGGGGACCGAAGATGTCCTTGAAGGAACCCGTGCTGGCTACATCGGGGTTGGCACTCACCGTGTACTCGCGCACTACGGAACTGTTCCCGGTGTTGGTGTAGGACACATAGAACTTGCCGTTGGAGGCGTACTGCGGGTGAAAGGCGAGGCCCAGGAGGCCGCGCTCACCGCTGCCGTTGGTCAAGGGGTCGAGGTTGATGAAGGGCGTGCTCAGCAAGGTGCCGTTCTTGATGATCTTGATCCGACCGCCTTGCTCCACGATGAACAGGCGCGAGGTATCCCCTGGGGGAGCTGTGAGGTAGAGCGGAGCGGAAAAACCAGAGGCGATCTCGGTAACCTTCAGAGATTGCGCCAAGACCGGAGTGGAGCCGAGTACGACGGCCATGGAGGCCAGGGCGCAAAGGGAGATGAGCTGTTGGATACGCATGAGGGCAAGTGTGCTGGCAGGGAGAAGATGATAGGTGGGGCTGGATCGAGATCGGGAAGCGCTACCTGGGGCAGGCCAACCACAGGATGCAGCCTGCCTGTTCAATTCTCCGCCGATTTCTCCAAACTGTCAAGCTGAGCCGTAGGATCCTCTGCCGTAGTTTCCTCAGCCGTGGAGACCAACGAGACCTTCTGGACCCCAGAGCCCACTTCCCCCCCCCGCCAAGCGCACCCAGCCTGCCCCGAGATGATGCCTCAGAGACCACTCACCAGCCCCTCCCGGGCCCTCTCAACAGGCCTGGCAGCCGCGTCTTGGCTTGCCCTCGGCACCCTGCTTCTGGGGACCCCCGGCTGCGCGCAAGAGCCTTTCCTGGGCCCCTACAAGCATGTGCTCCTGATCAGCCTGGACACGACCCGGGCGGATCACCTCGGTTGTTACGGAAACCTGACTGCGAGCACCCCGCACCTCGACGCCCTGGCCGCCGAGGGCACCCTCTTCAATGATGTCGTGGCTACGGCCACCACAACCCTCTCCTCGCACACATCGATCATGACCGGGCTCTACCCCAGGCGACATGGCGTGGCGCGCAACGGTTTCATGGTCAACCAGGAGAACCGGATGTTGGCCGAGGTGCTCTCGGGCGCTGGTTTTCACACCGCTGGCTTTCTCGGATCCTACGCCCTCGACCGCATGTTCGATTTCAACCAGGGCTTCGATGCCTGGGATCAGGAATTCGATATCGAGTTCTCGTTCCTGCACGCCGACCAGAACCAGCGCCGCGGGGAAGATGTCACCGATGCCGTGCTCGATCACCTGGACGAACTCGATGGCGACGAGCGCCTGTTCCTCTTCGCCCACTACTTCGACGCTCACGCGCCCTACGATCCGCCCGCGCCCTTTGGCGCCCGCTTCGTTCCCGAGGGGCAACCTGTGACCTCCAACATACGCGAGATCAGCTTGCAAGAGGCCCTCCACCACCAGCGCTCCGAGGGGCAACAGCACTCGGTGTACGACCTCGGGCTCACCCGCTCCATGGCCGCCTTCACGAGCGACGACCCGCTCCCGGGGGACAGGCTCCTGGCCAGCCTCTACGCCGCCGAAATTGCCTACATGGACGGCGCCATCGGGCGCCTGCTCGCGGGTCTCGACAAGCGCGGCCTGCTGGAGGATTGCGTGGTGATGGTCATCGCCGATCACGGCGAAACTTTTTGGGAGCACGGCGACGCCTGGCACCACGGTGCCTGGGTCTTTGACACCAATGTGCGCGTGCCCCTTATCCTGCGCCTGCCTGATGGCCGCGGTGCCGGCAAGCAAGTCACGGGCCTCGCTTCGGGCACTGATGTCTTCCCGACCCTGCTCGAACTTCTCGATATCGATCTGCCCGAGGAGGTAGACGGCATCAGCCTCATGGCGGCCCTCGATGGCGCACCGCTACCCGAGCGCGCCGTCTTCAGCGAGGCCACGCAACCGGTCTTGGGGGTCGAACAGGCGGGGCGCTGGCTGGGTCAGTTCAAACCCAGGGCCGTGCGCCGCGGTCCCTGGAAATACATCGAAGCGCCCTACATCGAGGTCGCCCAGCTCTTCAACTTGCGCAGCGATCCCTTCGAGCGGCACAACCTGCTCCTGCACCCAAGTCCACGGTCACAGGTCGAGCTACCGATCCTGAAACAAGCCCTGGATGCCTGGAGCGCCCATGAGACCCCCCGCCCGTCGCGCTTCAACACAACCCAAGCCGACGAGGTCCGGCAGCGACTCGAAGCCCTTGGCTACACCGGCAAGGACAAGTCCGGGGCTGCTGAGGACGACTGACCTGCGTTTGACCAGGAGCGGCACGCTACTCAGCCATGGGGGCAGGCTGGGGGCCTCGACAAATTGGCCCGCATTGTCGGTTCGCTTGGTGGCTGTAACCTTGATCCTGAACCTGGCTTACGCCTATTCACAGCCTGTTCCCCGGCGTGAAGGGGTGAGGCGGCAACTACCCTGACACCGGGGGGCAGTGAGCCTTCCAAGATGGTTCTCGCCCTGCTCCTTGAAGGGCCAGGCTGAATCTACGGGCAGATATCCCCGTGCAAGCCGTTCGAGAGGACGACTCCACTGGCCAGTCCAGGATCGCGCGCCCAGGCCTGGTAGTAGATTTCGGCTCCAATCTGGCTGGCGAAGAGCGGCACCGAAACTTGGGTTTCACCCGAGGGCGAGAGGTGCACGGAGACGAGCCGCGTGGTGCTGCCGCCCACCAGGCGCGTGCCGCCCAGCAAGGGAGTCGAAGCGGGCTCGCTGCCCTGCATGATGATTCCTCTGGCACCAGGGGGGCCGCCGCTGATGCGCAGCTTGAAATTGGCCGCGGAGACCACGGGCAATCCGACGGCTGCGAGTTGCAGCTTGCTGCCGCCCGATGTCACCCCGGCCGAACCGTAGACGATGGGCAGGGGACACAAGGGCACGCTGCGCAGGACGACGGCGCTGGCCATCTCCGCCGGCGCGCTTTTGCCGTGCAGGACCCACTGGTCGTAGGCCGTTTGCCCCGCGGCGTTGGTGGTGTTGTTATCGCGCAGGAACTCGATGTATTCCTTGGAAGTCGTCTGGTAGAAGAGCCGCACTTCAACGCGGCGTGCACCTGGCGGTAGGGCGAAGCTCGAGTCGTGCCAGAATTGCTCTTCCTTGAAGGACTCGCCCACCGGTGCTGCTTGGACGGCAGCGAATGCGGCCCAGGTGAAGCCCCGGGGTGGGATGCGATTGTCTTTGAGAATCTCGTTGTTGAGCACGAAGTGAAAACTCATCCCGGCAGCCAGGCCGGTGGTGGCCGCCATGGCCGCGTCGAGGCCCAGGATGCTCTCAAAGACCGTGGTGTCCCCGGTGGTCAGGAGGGCGCTCGTGCGATCGTAGTGACCGTACTCTTGCAAGAGCATGCCGGCACCTCCGAAGACCTGGACATTGATCCACATGCGGCGACCTTCGGGATAGCCCGTGGGGAGCTTGTGGCCCGTGTTATTTTCCACGCGCACCACGACCTCGCCGCCGCGTATCCAGGCCGACAACTCGGCCGCGCTCTCGAGCATCTGGTGTGCGCGCTGGATCGAGCTGTCGATGATGGAGGGTGTCAGATTGGTTTCCCAATCGGGGTAGAGGCTGTCCACGGCCCGCAGAACCCAGGTGTTGCCGCCATTGAACTGGTGCAGGGGCAGGTCATCGCGGAAGGCGCCGCCAAATCCGGGTGCACAGGCCGTGCCATCGGTATCGGGCATGTGACAGTCCTGGCAGGTGGCCACGGCGCTCTTGTTGCCGCCGAACAGGCCGCCCATGTCGATGGCCTCGCGGGCGAATTGGCTTTGGGACCATTCGCTGAAGGTGCGCTCCACGGGGAACTTGTCGCGTTTTTCGTGGGTCGGGTGGGCTGTGTTGAGAGCGTTGAGCGCGTAGCTGCCGTCTGCCTGGCGGGTGAAGACAGGGTTGGACACATCGTGGCAGGTGCCGCACAGGAGCGACTCCTGGTGGAACCCGGACTGGCGCCAGTCGTGCCAGAAAAAGCCGCTGCCGAGGTCGAAGGGACCGCGGCGGCGATCCTCGGGATCGACCACGTACTGGCCCGTGTCAGGCTCTGACAGCAGAGCCGGATTGAGAGCGCTCAGAATCGCCTGGTCCTCGATGGGGTTCGAGTTGGCATCGTAGACAGGGTCCACCATGCGGTGGCAGAAGTGGCAGTTGACTCCGTCGTAATCGCCCTGGACCACATCCAGTCCCGAGCCATCGGTGGGCACGCTCTGGCCCCGCAGCCAGCCGCCGGGGGTGTGGCAGCGCAGGCACAACTCGCCGGCGAAGCTCGCGTCCTGGTTGGCGATGGCGAGGGCGGCGTGGAACACCGGGTCCCGGGTGGCCTGGGCCATCATGCTGCCCACCCAGTTGTCGAAGGGCTCGATTTGTTCGTTGTAGTGGCCGTGGCAATTGGCGCAGTTCAGCGCGTCGACGAGCGAGGCCTGGAGGGTGTTCTCCTGGGTGCCCGGCTGGAAGAAGTCCGCCAGGGTGGTGGTCAGGGGCAGGCTGGGGGAGGTGCCCACTCCCTGGGCTCGGGTCACGAAAATAGCCGTGCCACCGAGGCCCACGAGGCCCACGAGGCCCAGGGCTCGGACTGAGGAGAATCGAAACATGCTGGAGCGCCAGAGAATAGAGGTAGAGGAACAGACCGGCTGGGGCCGGGGCGGTGTGTGGTCCCAGACAGCCGCTTCGGGGCCTCGCGGATTCGGGGGGGCACGGCGGGCCGCTTGCACCGAGCCCAGCCCGGGGCTGCTTCAGGAAGTGCCCGAAGCTGGTCCCTGCCCAAATCAATCATCCCCCGAGGTCCTCAGGCCGTCAAGTTGCTCGGGAGGGGGAATTGGCCAGAAAGGGAAGGAATTCTCCCCGGGAGCGCCGTGACCGTCCCTGGGGGCTCGCGTCTTGCTCTTTGGGCGAGTCATCCTCGCCTTCGCGGACAGCGCGGCTGGTTCTCTCCGTCGCCAACTACCTCTTCTCCCTACTGCTTTTTTGCCCCATGCGACACCAAATCTCGTTCCCCGCTGCCCTTTGGGCCACCTGCACCCTCTCCATCCTGCCGGTCTTCGCTCAGAGTTCCGTGCAAGAGACCCCGATCAACCCTACCGCCAGCCTGACCCGAGCAGCCAGCGGTCACCTGGTCATCGCGGGACAGCCCTTTCAACGCGCCCTCTTGCTCGTGGGCCAGTGCGGCACTCCGCCTGGAGGTTCCGGCGGACGGATCGAGGGGCAACGGGTCTTGCCCCTGGGCCAGACCTGGATCGATTGCGACGGAAACGGCCGTGCCCAGATCCTGATCCAGCAAGCCTCGTGCCCCGTCTTCGCCCAGCTCTGGACGCCGCCGGGCCCCAATGCCGCCACACCGGCGGGGAGCTGGAGCCTGCTCTGCGTCAGCTTTCCAAGTGGCGGACAGATCAACTCCACGGCCAAACCTGGCGACCTGGTGGTCACCGAGTTCATGAAGGACCCCACCGATGTGACCGACTCCCACGGCGAGTGGATCGAAGTGCGCAACATGCTGCCCTGGCGCCTGGACATTGCCGGTGTGGTGCTCTCCGACGCCAGCGGAGCCAGTTTCGTCTTCGACAACGGCGGCAGGCCCCTCTACCTGCGGCCCCACGAGTATTTCGTCGTCGGTAACGACGATGCCTTCGATGCCAACGGCGGAGTCGAGGTGGACTGGAAGTGGAGCGGCTTCTCCCTGCGCAACTCGAACGACGAGATCTATTTCCACGATCGCTTTGGAGCTCTGCTCGACAAGGTCGAGTACGACGATGGTGTGCTCTGGCCGGACACGCCTGGCCGCTCGATCTCGCTCAAGCCCACGGCCATGGACGGCACGCTGAATGATGCCCCCGCGCATTGGTGCCACTCCTCGAGTGTCGCCTCTCCGGGCAACGACAGCGGCACCCCGGGAGCGATCAACGACACCTGCCCCTGATGACCCGCGGACGCTCCAGCAACTCTTGAGAGACCTCGGCCGGCGAGCTGGGTCTCGGGACAAAAAAAAGGCGGGGCGCCTCTTTCGAGGCGCCCCGCCGTGAATCAACCCCTACGCCGCACAAGGCAGGGCAGGGGAGAGTGGCTTACATACCCCAGGTGATCTCGTAGCCGTTGGTGAGGTTGAAGCTCGCGCTACAGGGGCTGGCGGCCGGGTTGCGGTACCAGTACTGGTAGCGACGGATATCACCGCCGACCAGGCCCGAGCCCACGCCGGGGTTCGAGGTGGCGACGCCGCCGGCGTCAGCGGCCACGATGCCCAGACGCACCAGGCTTCCGCCAGCGCAGCGCAGGCCGTCGCCGAAGACATTGCCAGCGCCGCCGTTGACGGCGTTGAGGGCACTAAAGAAGAGGCCGGGCTGGCCAGCCTGGACGCCCGATGCGGTCAGGACAACGGTGTCGCCCATGACGCTGGCGGTTCCAGAACCGGAAAGCAAGCCACCACCGGTGTTGACGCCGTTGGCGCAACCGGCGGCGCCATTGGAGCCATCGTTGTTGTTGGCGCAGGGGCAGGCCGTGCCGCTGCCATCACCGGCGCAGTAGCCCGCACCGGGACCGGAGGGGCCGCCACCGCCGGAAACATCGGCGAAGCTCGAACCCGCGACAACATTGTCGATGGTGATGAAGCCCGTGTAGTCGTTGGACTGACGCAGGGCAAAAGCCTCCATCAACCCGCCCACGGCGGTGCTGGGGTCGACGATTGACATGCTGGAGGCATCGACGGGGTCGAGCCACAGGGTGCCGTCGCCGGTGGCAGCGTTGAAGGAAATCACCACAGTGTAGTCGGTGTTGAAGGAAAGGTCGGCTCCCCAGGTCACGCCGGCACCGAGGGCCGAGTTGTCGGCGTTGATGGCGAGACCATAATCACCGAGGCCGGCGGGGACCACGAGGCCCGTTCGGGCGCGAAAGCTGAAGCCCGAGTCCTTCAGGTGGGCGAAGTACAGGCCGTTGGCGTCGGGGTTGACCGGGCTGCCCGAGGGGACATTCAGGGTGAACGAGGCGTAGGTAGTAGCCGTGGCCGACTGGGGGGCGAAGGCGACGTTGACGTCCTCTCCGGAACCGCCGCTTTGATCGAGAGTCGCGACTGAACCGTCGGACATAACCAACTTGTTACCGGCGCCACTGTGGGCACCCCAGCCGTTGAGAGTCAGGGCTCCCACATAGCTGAAGTCGTCGCTGGCGAGGACTTGCGCCTGGGCCAAGCTGGTGACGGCCACAAGAGCGAGGCCGGTGAGAATAGTTGTCTTCATGGGGAAAAAGTTCCTCTGGATGGGACTGGGGATCTAGGGGGCTGACTCTAGTTGGGGCTGACTCTGGGTCCTTGGCACTAGGGAGCCGCAGGAAGAGCGCCACTGCGATCCCCACCAAGGGCGGGACAATCGCAAGAGTCGAGAGAGATTAGGGAGTGCGAAACACTCGGGATTACCCCCCAATCCTAGGGGCTGGATTGGATTTGTGCCCGCATTACAACACTTTTTTGCCAACCGCTAGCGCTCAGGGAACCCAGACTCCGAGCCGCTGATCCCGGCGAGGGGCTATTCCTGGCGCCCCGCCGCTGCGGGTAAACAGGCCGCTCCGCAGCGAGGGCAGGGGCCTGGGTCCCCGTGGCGTGTCCAGTCCGCCGGGCAAAGCCACTCCCAGAGCGCCTCGCTGGCCGCCTCGCCATCGCCGGTGTAACCCAACTTTTGCAGGATGGCACGATCGCGCTCGCTCATGGGCTCGCCATCGGCCTGGAAAGGTGCCAGCACCCAACCCGCCCGAGCGGCGAGGTCGCTTAGCAGGGCAACCCGAGTCGCGCGAAATTCCTCCCGGCCGAAGAGGTCCAGGATCTCCCCGGGGTCGCGGCGATAGTTGTAGAGCTCGGACTGGTCGGGGAACGAGGGCCGATAGATGAGTTTGTAGGTGTCATCCATGGCCATGTGTAAGAAGTCCGCCTGGGGCCGGTGCCTGACCATGCCGGCGTTGGCGTCCCAGCCGTTGATCTGGTCGGCGTAGGCCATGCGCGGCGCGTCCTTACGGCCCTCGAGCAGGGGCCGCAAGCTCAAGCCCTCGACTCCCGCTGGCGGAGCCACATCCAGGTAGTCGAGAACGGTGGGAAAGACATCGATCGAACGCACCAGACTGTCCACCACAAGGCCCCGGGGGCCGCCTGGTACAGCCAGGATCAAGGGCACGTGCACCTGTTCCTGGTAGAGGATGCGGTGGGCGCGCCAGCCATGGCGCCGCTCACCATCGTCGAGACCCTCGCCGTGGTCAGAGATAACAGCGATCAGGGTGTCCCGGTCACGGCCGCCCTCTTCCAGGGCATCGAGCACGCGGCCAAACTCCCGGTCCACATAGCTGATTTCAAGAGCGTACATCTCGCGCCAGAAGGCCATGGTATCGGCCGGGCTCGTCGGTTCGCGCCCGGCCATGAACTCCTTGTCGGGCGTCAGCACCATGTCGTGGGGATCCCAGTAGTGCAGCCACAAGAAAAATGGCTCGTCGCAGTCCTGCAGGAAACGGATCGCCATGTCGCTGGTCTGGTCCGAACGGCGCTGGCCCCGGCTGACATCCCAGCCTTGGCCGCCGTCCTGCTTCTGTTCGAGGTCCACATTGGAAAGGTCCTCGAAGAGATCGAAGCCGCGCTCAAAACCGTAGATGCGCGAGACGGGGAAGGCGCTGTGAATCGCAGCGGTGGTGTACCCGCGGGCCCCGAGAATGCTGGCCAGGGTGGGTACGGTTTCCGGCAGGCGAAAGCCCCCCGGCGCCGCCAGAACCCGCAATCCGTGCTGGTAAGGCAGTTGCCCGGTGAGGATCGAGGCGTGCGAGACCGGCGTCACAGCCGAGGCGCTGATGGCCATGTCGAAGCGCGCACCGCCCTGCGCCAAGGCGTCGAGCCGTGGTGTCAAGTCGCCGCTCGCCCCGTAACAGCCGAAGAAGTCCGGCCGGGTCGTGTCCAGTGTCACCAGAATCACATTGCGCGGCCCTTCCGGCGCTCCGCCGCAGGCCACCAGGATCTGGCTTAGGCCGGCGGCGAGCAAGACGCTGCGCGAGTAGCAGTTCAGCATGGGGGGCAATTCGGGGGAGGCGGATTGGGGGGGGGGCGGAGAAGGATGGTCGCGGGAGGGCCCAGCGTATCAAGCCAGCTTCCACGCGAGAAGCAGTGCTCCCCTCGGATGAGGAGACTATGATCCCAGGCATGATTCAGCGTTTGACAGCCTCGCGTACACAGTTCCCTTTCCCCGCCCGCCGCTTCACGGCCGGTAGCCTCTTGCTGGCCCCCCTGCTGGCCGCCACCCTCAGTTCTTGCGATGGCGGGTCGGGCTCCAGCGGCCCCGTCGACAGCCCCGCGGGCAAGCTGGAAACCATGGTGGAGTACTTCGATGAGGCCCCAACCCAAAAGCGTTTCGAGGGCCAACAACGCTACGGCCAGCGCGAGGGCGAATGGACTTGGTGGCACGAGAACGGCCAGGTCGCCGTGCGAGGCGAATTCAAGGCGGGCCGGGAGACCGGCACCTGGAACGCTTGGCACCCCGGCGGTGGCCGCGAGAGCACCATCGATTGGTCCGAGGGGCGCTGGAACGGCACGACCAAGCGCTGGCACGAGAACGGCAAGCTGGCCATCGAAGGCCAGTTCGAGATAGGCACGCACTTGGGGGACTACCGCGAGTGGCATCCCACCGGAGACATCAAACTCGAGTCGAGCTATCGCGATGGCCTGCTCCACGGCACCCTGACGGAATACTGGAGCGACGGTCAGCGCAAGCGCGGCGGCGAGTACGCCCTGGGCAAGCAAGTAGGCCCCTGGCAGAGTTTCCACAACAACGGGCGGCTGCAATCGGAAGGCCCGTACGAGGACGGCTTGCAAGCCGGCACCTGGCGCGTCCTACACGCCAATGGTGAGCTGGACTTCGAGATGCAATTTGTCGCTGGTTTGCAGGCTGGTGCGGTAGAGAAATTTCACGACAACGGGCAACTGGCCCAGCGCGCCACCTTCGAGGCTGGCAAAATCGAAGGGCCGGTGAAGACTTTCTTTCCCGATGGAACGCCCAAGTCCAGGGGCAGCATGCGTGCTGGGCTGGCCGAGGGACCCTGGGAGTACTGGAACAGCGACGGCAGTTCCCATCCCGGCCTGACCGGCGTCTACGAGGCCGGCCAGCGAGTCAAGGACGGCCACGGTCAAGCGGTGCAAGCCCCCGCGGCGGGCAGCGGGGGACAAGAGCCATGAGCGCCCACAGCGACAGCGAGATCTGGGCCGCCGTGGCTGCGGAAACCGAGCGCCAGGAGAGACAACTCGAACTGATCGCCTCGGAGAACCACACCTCGCAAGAGGTCATGGACGCGGTGGGCACAACCCTCACCAACAAGTACGCCGAAGGCTATCCCGGTCGGCGTTACTACGGCGGCTGTGAACATGTGGACGTGGTCGAGAACATCGCCCGCGGCAGGGCCAAGGAACTCTTCAATGCCAAGTACGCCAATGTGCAACCGCACTCAGGCACCCAGGCCAACATGGGCGCCTTGATGGCGCTCTGCCAACCCGGCGACCGCGTTCTGGCCATGAGCCTCGACCACGGTGGGCACCTCTCCCACGGGCACGAGAAGAATTTCTCGGGGGTCTTTTACGACTTTCACAGCTACGGCGTGGAACGGGAGAGCGAACGCCTCGACATGGACCAGGTGGCCAGTCGCGCCAAAGAGGTCCAGCCGCGGGTGATCCTGGCCGGAGCCTCGGCCTACTCGCGCAGCATTGACTTCGCCGCTTTTGCCGAGATCGCCCGCGAGAACGACGCGCTCTTGATGGTGGACATGGCTCACATCGCCGGTCTGGTGGCCGGCGGCCAGCACGACAACCCTGTGCCCCATGCCGATGTGGTCACCATGACGACCCACAAGACCCTGCGCGGTCCCCGCGGCGGCTTGATCGTCACCCGTGACCTCGAAGTATTGAAACGCGTCAACTCTAGCGTCTTCCCCGGCGGCCAGGGCGGGCCCTTGATGCATGTCATCGCGGCCAAGGCCGTGGCCTTGCGCGAAGCCCTCGCACCCCAATTTGCGGACTACGCCCGTGCCGTGGTAAGAAACGCCCAGGCCCTCGCCGGCTCCCTCAGCGAACGCGGCTTGCGCATCGTCTCCGGCGGCACCGACAACCATCTTTGCCTCGTGGATGTGAGTCCCTCGGGACTTTCCGGCGCCCAGGCCGAAGACGCCTTGCACCGGGTCGACCTGACCTGCAACAAGAACTTGATTCCCTATGACGAGCGCCCACCCATGGAAGCCAGCGGCGTGCGCCTGGGCACCGCAGCCATCACCACCCGCGGACTCGACGAGGACGACATGAACACCCTCGCAGGTTGGATCGCCGAAACCTTGGGCTCGCCCGAGGACGAAAGCATGCAACAGCGCATCCGCGGCGAAGTGGCCGAGATGGCCAGGGCCCATCCAATCTACGGCTGAGTGCGACTCCAAAGGGGCCAGGGAAGTGTCGCAAACAATAGAACCCGCGGATGAGGATCCCAGCCAGCCCGCGGGGCGCCTGGGAGTGACCTTGCTCACGGGGTTCCTGGGAGCAGGCAAAACCACCCTGGTCAACCGCCTGCTAGCCCGCGAAAACGGCCCGCGCCTGGCGGTGGTGGTCAACGAATTCGGCGACCTCGGCATCGACGGCGACCTGGTGGTGGGGGCCAGCGAGCGCCTGGTGCTGCTCGACGGCGGCTGCGTATGTTGCACGGTGCGCGGTGATCTGGCGGCGGCTCTGGCAGACCTGCTGGCCGCCCGCGAGAGGCGCCTCTTTGGCAAGCGCGACTTCGACGGGATTCTGATCGAAGCCTCTGGATTGGCGGCGCCTGGGCCCATCGCCCAGACCCTGATCCTCGATCCGAATCTCGCCCACAAGCTCTACCTCGAGAGCATCCTGTGCCTGGTCCACGGCCGCAACCTGCCCCAGCAGGTGGCCGAGTTTCCCGAGGCGGCGGCCCAAGTGGCCTACGCCGATCTGCTGCTCTTGAACCACGCCGATCAGGCCAGCACCCAGGAGTTGGCGGAGACCAAGAGGCTTCTTGGCGAGCTCAATGCCCTGGCCGAGGTGCACGAAACCCGCCACGCTGAAATCGACCCAGCCGTCCTCGAGAGTGTTCAGCAAAGGGTGCGAGCCCCAGCGCCGGAGCCCATGCAAGCCGCGCACGTCCACGCGAGCGGCGTGGGCAGTGTGTCGCTGGCGAGTGCCATGCCCCTGGATCTCGCGGCACTCAAGCTCTGGCTACAGTTCCTCGCCAGCCGCCGCGGTCATGAATTGTTCCGCATCAAGGGCCTCGTGCGCTGCACCGGGCTCAGCGAAGCCGTGGTGATCCAGGGCATGTACGAGTGGCTCGAGATCGGTCCGGGCACGGGCCCTGCGCCGGAGGAATCACGACTGGTCCTGGTCGGGCGCCATCTCGACAGGGCGGAGTGCGCCCGGGGCTGGGCCGCCGCAGGAGGCCGGCCACAATCCTGCTCCTCTCAAGCCGAGCGCTTGTAGCCCAGGTCCTTGAGAATCACGAGCACCTCGCTCCACGAGGGGAAGGGTCGCTCGTTGACGCGCTTGTACTCGTCGATGGCGCTCAGGAAGTCCATCACCTCGGCCGTCATCTCGTCGGGCTTGAGTGGCTTGAGGGCGCGGGGGCCCTTCTGCTTGGGCTTGGCGGTCTTTTTCGAGGCCTTGGAGAGCTTGGGATCGGGGTTTTGCTTGTCAGCGCTCATGATCGTTCTTGGGGGACGGCCTGCTTGAGAATGGCCAATAGAAAATAGGGTCTTGCGTGGCTCTATCGACCCCGGTCCGGGCTCGACTGGACCAGGACGCTCTATTTCCCCCGAGTTGAGGCGCAAAGACCCTCGGGGGGCCCCGGGAAGGCCGAAAATCAGGCCAAATCGATGCCCGCGGCCCGCATGGTGCTTTCCACCGAGCTCTGGCAGGGCAGCTCGATCACCCCGGTCTCGGTGACAATTCCCGTGACCAATTCGGCCGGGGTCACATCGAAGGCGGGGTTGTAGACCTTGACCTCATCGGGGGCGGTCTGTTTGCCGAACCCGCGGGTGATTTCTTCCGCGGGCCGCTCCTCGATGGGAATCATGGATCCGTGGGTGATGTTGCGGTCGAAGGTCGAGAGGGGCGCCACGGCGTAGAAGGGTATTCGGTGTTGACGCGCCAGAACGGCTACCGAATAGGTGCCGATCTTGTTACACACATCACCGTTGCGAGCGATGCGGTCGGAGCCCACGAAGACAGCGTCGATTTTGTCCTCGAACATCACGAGCCCGGCGGCGTTGTCGCAAATCAAAGTCACACTGATGCCCGCTTGCATCAACTCCCAGGAAGTCAACCGCGCACCCTGCAAGAGTGGCCGCGTCTCGTCGGCGAAGACCGCGATTTGTTTGCCCTGACGCGCTGCTTCGTAGAAGGGCGCGAGGGCCGTACCTGTGTTGGTCGTTGCAAGTGCGCCGGCATTGCAGTGTGTGAGGTAGGTGCCACCGTCCGAGATCAATTCCGCGCCGTGGCGGCCCAAGGCTTCGCAGGTGATCTGGTCCTCGTGAAAAATCGCGTGGGCTTCCTCGAAGAGCCCGCTGCGCATGGCGTCGCCGCTCATGCCCGCGGCGCAGTCGTGTTGAGCCCGGCCCACCATGCGGTCGAGGGCCCAGAACAGATTGACGGCCGTGGGTCGCGCCTTGCCCAGAGTGGCGGCGATCTCACGAGTGCGGCCCATGAACTCCTCCCCGCCAAGACCCTCAAGGGCCTGGACGCCGAGCAGAACCCCGTAGCCTGCGGCCACACCGATGGCCGGCGCTCCACGCACCGCCAGTCGCCAGATGGCGTCCACCATTTGTTCGACGGTTTTGACATCGAGCAACTCAAACTCCGTGGGGAGCTTGGTCTGCTCGATCATGCGCACGAAGCCGGGGCGTTCCCCGACCCAAATCAAGGTCTCGACAGGCATGGGTTCCTACTTGGGTTTTTATTGATCTGAGCTCAGGACAAGGCTGCTTGAACCTTGGCGTCCTTGGCCACGACCTTGGCGCCCATGGCTGCCCGGAAGGCCTCCAGGCGAGTGCGCAGGTCGGCGTCGGAGAGGGCCAGGATGCGCACCGCCATGAGGGCCGCGTTGGCGGGGCCGCCGCCACCCACAGCCACGCTGGCCACGGGAATGCCGCCGGGCATTTGCACCGTGGCGAGCAGGGCGTCCAGTCCTCCCAGGGGCGGGTTGTCCATGGGAATACCGATCACCGGCGCCAGGGTGTGGGCGGCCACCACGCCTGCGAGGTGGGCGGCGCCACCTGCGGCGCACAGGAAAACGCCGATACCGCGGGCCTCGGCGCCACGCACGAACTCCACCAGGAGATCCGGCGTGCGGTGAGCGGAGAGCACCCGCACATCGCACCCCACGCCAAATTCGGCCAGGTGGGCAAGAGTCGGTTGGAGGCGATCCAGGTCCGAATCGGATCCCATCAGAAGGGCGACCCGGTTCACGCCACGACCCCCCTGGGCAGGCTGCCACAGATCATCTCGCAGACTTCGAGGTAGCGCGCACCTACCCGTTCGAGCACGACCGGGTCGAGATTCGGCGGCGGCGCTTCCTTGTTCCAGTCCAGGGTTTCTAGGTGATCGCGCAGGATTTGTTTGTCGAAACTCGGCGGCGAAATGCCGGTGCGGTATTCGGCGCGGGGCCAGAAGCGCGAGGAGTCCGGTGTCAGAACCTCATCGATCAGAATCAGTTCGTCCCCCGACAAACCGAACTCGAACTTGGTGTCGGCCAGAATAATGTCGAGCTCGGCCAATTCCTGGGTGCCCCGTTCAAAGAGGGCCAAGGACACGCGCTCGAGGGTGGCGAAGGCCTCGGAACCCACCATCTCGGCGGCTTCGGTGGGAGAAATCGGCCGGTCGTGAATCTCGTCCTTGGTGCTGGGCGTCAGGATCGGCGCGGGTAGGCGCTGCGCCTGGAGCATACCGGGGGGCTGGGGCAGAGCCGAGATGGTTCCCCTCGCCTGGTATTCCTTCCAGCCCGAACCCACCACGAATCCGCGCACGACCCATTCCACCGGGGTGGGCTCGCAGCGCCTGACGATCATGATTCGTCCGTCGAGGCGTTCGCGCCAGGCGTCGCTGAGACCGGGAACTTCGTTCACATCCACGGACAGCAAGTGTCCGGGGATGATGTCGGCGGTGCGCTCAAACCAGTGGGCACTGATCGCCGTGAGTACGCGGCCCTTGTGGGGAATGCCCTCGTCCATGACCACATCAAAGGCCGAGACGCGGTCCGTGGTGACGAACAGGAGGCGCTCGGCGTCGAGTTCAAAAATGTCGCGCACCTTGCCCGTGGCCAGGCGCTTGAGCCCGGGAGGGGCGGCGTCGCGGCCGAGGTAGGCGGCGGCTCGGGTCATCGAGGACATAGGCAAGAGTGGGGGAGTCCCCTCAAAGGAAGTGGCTGGGTTCGTAAGGGCACCATGGCAGTATGGCAGGGTCGGGCTCCCGCTACAATCTACTCGCGGCTGGCGACTGGCAAGGCGGCGAGCCCATTCAGAAAGGCCCCATGGACATAGATACAGAAGACCACCCGGAGCGTTCGGGCTGGACAACCGAGACCCGAATCCGCGGCGAGATCCTGCCGCCGGGGTCCAAGTCCCTGGGCCAGAGAGCCCTGCTGGCCGCCGGCCTGAGCCGTGGCGCAACCCGCTTGCTGGGCCTCGCCGGTGGAGCGGATATCGAGGCTTGCCTCGATCTCTTACGCGACGGCGGCCTGGTTGTCGAAGGGGTGCCACCGGGCCCGGTGCTGATCCACGGCCGCCCGCCCGGCGAGTGGCCGGCGTGCGGGCCCCTTCAACTGGGCGAGAGCGGCACCCTGGCCCGCTGCGCCACGGCTTTTTTGGCCCTGAGTACGCCGGCGGGCTCGCGCTTCGACTTGCAGGCCCGGGGCAGTCTCGTCCAGCGGGAGAGTGCCCCCCTCGTGGCCTGCCTGCGAGCCGCCGGAGCCACCATCGAGCCGGCGAGCCCCCGGGGCACCTGGCCCCTGACCCTCACGAGCTCAAGAGCGCCCGAGCGCTTGTGCCTGGAGGAGCCGATCTCCAGCCAGGAATTCACGGCCCTGGCCCTGGCCCTCGCCAGTCTCGAGGGGACCCACCGTCTGGAGGTCCGAGGGACCCTGCCATCCCTACCCTATGTCGCCATGACCTGTGCCGTGCTCGCGCAGTTCGGCGCAGAGCTCGAGGCGCAGGGCTCCAGCTTCGAGATTTGCGGCCCCCTGCGCGCACCCGGGGCACCGGTCTCGATCGAGCCCGACGCCTCCGCCGCCGCGGTGGCCCTGGCCGCGGCATGCCTCGCCGGCAGCGCCACGCGCATCGGCGGGTTTGGCGAAGCGAGTTCCCAGGGCGACCTCGCCATCGTCGATCATCTCGTGGCCTTCGGCTGCCGGGCCGAACTCTCCGGCGGTGTGCTTTCCGCCACGGGACGGCCTCTGCGGGGCGTCGATCTCGACCTCACCGGCGAACCCGATCTGGCGCCGGTCTTGCTGGCCCTGGCAGGCGCCGTGGCCCTGGAGGACCAGGCAGCTGGAGCGACGTCGCGCTTTTGTGGTCTGGGCACCTTGAACGGCAAGGAGTGCCGCCGCCTGGATGTCCTGGCCGCTGCCCTCACGCGCCTGGGACTCGCGGTACGCTGCGGCACGGACTGGCTCGAAGTCGGGCCCGGCAGCCCCACGAGCGATCCCCTGGACCTCGATCCCCACGGAGATCATCGCATGGCCTTCGCCTTCGCCTTACTGGGCCTCGTGCGTCCTGGTATCCTCGTGACGCATCCGGGCTGCGTGGCCAAGTCCTGGCCCGGCTTCTGGCGGGACTGCACCCTTCCCACGAGCGACGCGCCCGCGCCTTGAACTCCCCGGTTTTTCATTACCCCGCCTAGATGACACCGCCCTCCAAACAAGAACGCCCGGTCCTGGTGGCCGGCGGCGCTGGCTACATCGGCAGTCACACCGTGCGCGCCCTGCAAGCGCAAGGCACACAGGTGGTGGTCCTCGACGACCTTTCCGCCGGTCACAGGGCGGCCATCGATGCGCCCCTGGAAGTGGCTTCCCTGGGAGATCCCGAAGCTCTGGCGCGGGTCTTCGCCGAGCACAAGCCGCGGGCGGTGATCCACTTCGCGGCCAAGTGCTTCGTGGGCGAGTCGGTGGAGGATCCAGCCAAGTACTACGAGCACAATGTGCTCTTCACCTGGAATCTCCTGCAAGCCATGCGCGCCGCGAAGTGCAAGCGCATCGTCTTCTCGAGCAGTTGCGCCACCTACGGTGATCCGGTAGAGATACCCATCACCGAGGCCCACCCGAAAAATCCGATCTCGCCCTACGGCCGCACCAAGCTGCACATGGAGCACATGATCGAGGACTTCGCCACGGCCTACGATTTTTCCTTCGCCGCCCTGCGCTACTTCAACGCCGCCGGCGCCTCGCAATCCGCCGAGATCGGTGAAGACCACGACCCAGAGACCCACCTGATTCCCTTGGTTCTGCAAGTCGCCCTGGGACAACGCGAATCGATTTCGATCTTTGGCGACGACTATCCAACGCCCGACGGCACCTGCATCCGCGACTACATCCATGTGGAAGACCTCGCAGCAGCCCACATCGCCGCCCTCGCCAAGATCTCCCGGAGCACGGTGCGCATCGCATGCAACCTCGGCACCGGCACTGGCTTCTCGGTCAAGCAGGTCATCGAGGCCGCGCGCTTGGTTACGGGCCACGCCATCCCCACCCGCATCACCCCGCGGCGCGTTGGCGACCCGCCCGAATTGGTCAGCGGGGGCAAGCGCGCAAAGGAGCTCTTCGGCTGGGCCCCCAAGCGACCGGGCATCGAGGACATCGTGGGCGACGCCTGGAACTTCTTGCGCTCCCACCCCGAGGGCTACGGGCCCGCCTGATCCATGGCCAAGAAGGAAAAGCTCTCCAAAGCCAAGGGCGGAGCGCGCTGGACCGTTCTGGGCGCGGGCTCGATCCTGCCCCGTCGCGGTTACGGCTGCTCGGGTTACGCCCTCGAACCCACGCCCGGCGGCCCCGTGACGCTTTTTGATTGCGGCCCCGGCACCCTGCGCTCCATGGCCGAAGCCGGCCTTGAACTCAGCGCCCTCACGCGCATCGTGATCAGCCACTTTCACCTCGACCACTGCCTGGATCTTTTCGCCCTGGGATTCGCCCGCACCAACCCGGCCTTTGATGCGCCGCCCTTGGAGTTGATCGGGCCGGTGGGCCTGCAGCACTATATCGAGGGGGCCGCGGCAGCCCTCGGCAATTCTCCGGCGCGGGGCTTTCTGGGTGTACGCTTCCTCGAAGTTGAACCGTCGGGCAAGATCGCCTCTCGGGAGTTCGAGGACTACAAGCTCTCCACCGTGGCCACTTACCACACGCTTCAGGCCCTCGCCTGGCGCGCCGACCTCGCGGGCGGGGGATCGGTGACCTACAGCGGCGACACCGGCGAGGAACCCATGGTGGGAACCTTGGCTCAAAAGAGCGGCTTCTTCTTCTGCGAGTGTTCCTTTCCCGAGGAGCTAGGCCAACCCAATCACCTGACACCCGCGGGAGCCGGACGCCTGGCGGCCCATGCGGATTGTGCCACCTTGGTTCTGACCCACTTCTACCCAAGCTGCGACCCCGAGCGTGCCCGCGTCGAAGCGGCGAAGTTCTTCAAGGGCGAGATCCTCCTGGCCCAGGACCGTTCGGTGTTTGAACTCGCCGGTGACAGGACGGGAGAAGGGTGCTCGTGACCTCGGCGGCTGGATGCGGACTGCTCTTTTGGCTGTGTCTTCAGGGCTCCCCGGGCGACGGCTCGCTGGGACTGGCGAGTATCGAGAAGAGCGACATAGCCGAGCGCCTGGAGATCATCGCCAGCCCCAACATGGAGGGCCGCGATTCACCCAGCGAAGGCCAGGCCCGGGCCGCGAGCTACATCACCGGGCTCTTCGCCGAGTTCGGCCTCAAGCCCGCTGCCGACGCCCGAGCCGTCCTCGCAGCTCGCGGCGGAGAGCGCGCTTCCAAAGCAGATGAAAACCTCTTCCTGCGCCCCTTCAGCCGCGAACTCAGCGCGCCCGACCCGGCCGGCTGTCATCTGGCTCTCCTCGAAAAGGACGAGATCACAGCCGAGTTCGAACTGGGTCGCGATTTCCAGCCGATCCACCGCGCGGGAGGCAGCGTGCGCGGCGAATTGCTCTTCGGAGGTTTTGGGATCCAATCCAAACGCGCCAAGTACGACGACTTCAAGGGCCAACGGCCCGCCGGCCGGGTGGTCTTGATCTTCGAGGGTGAGCCGCGCCACAAGCGCAAGTTCGACGGGACTGAAGTGACACGCGCGGCTTCGATCTGGACCCAGCTCGAAACTCTCAAGGCCGCCGGCGCCGTGGGTGCCCTGGTGGTCCAACGCAGTCCCTTTGGCGTGGAGGTGGATCCCCAGAATGCCCTCGACTTCCGCTACACCTGGGCGGCCTGGCAGGGGGAACAACTGCGACGCCAACCCGCGCGCAGCCTTCCGGCCCTGCACATATCCATGGACTGCGCCAGCGAGCTACTCGGCACCGACGCCCGCAAGCTGGCGCTTAAACTGGACAAACGCGCCAAGCCTCAAAAATTGAAAACCAGGGACCGCAGTGTCAGTTTCGATTCCGCGACCAGGCGCATGCCCGTGCGCCACGACAACCTCGTGGCGATTCTGCCGGGAACTGACGAGGCCCTGGCCAGGCAGTTCGTGGTTCTCGGCGCGCACTACGACCATGTGGGCGTGGGGCCGCGGGGGCGAGTCGCTTGCGGGGCGGACGACAACGGCTCGGGGGTCAGCGCCTTGCTCGAAATCGCCGAGGCTCTGGCCCTGAATCCGCCCCGGCGCTCGGTGATCTTCGCCAGTTTTTGCGCCGAGGAAGACGGCTTGATCGGCTCCCGGGAGTTTTGCGCCAACCTGCCTGTTGATGCCAAGAATATCGTCTGCATGGTCAACCTGGATCAAATCGGCGTGGGCCCCACCAAGCAGACCTCGGTCCTGGGCACGGCCCACAACCCGCAGTTGTCCGCCGTCCTGGCACGGGCCAAACAACTCGGCAAGACCGGAATCACCAAGATCCATCACGGCAGACGCAAGGAACTCGGCCAGAGCATCAAGCTCTTCGAGCGCTCGGACCACTTCGAGTTCCACCGCATTGGCATACCCGCGATTTTCTTCTTCGAGGGGCTGCCCCTCAGCAACAACAAGGATTACCACACCTGGCGCGACACCGTTGAAGGCGTCGACCTGGCGAAGACCACCAGCACGGCCAAACTCGTATACAACACCATATGGATTCTCGCGAACGACGACGCACGACCGCCGAAACCGCGCGACTAGGCCTCCTGGGATTCGCCATCGTTGCGTTGCTCCTGGGAATCCTGGGCCAGTCTCTACGGCACAGCCACGCGGCAGCTGATCTGGCAGGAGAGCTGCCGTTGCAGCAGGAACCGCGGTTGCCCGGGGCCTCCCTGGCCCCAACGCCCGGCGCCCTGGCGTTTCTTGAAGACCGGGCGCCAGGCGATCAGGCATTTCTCGAAGAGCAGAGCAGCGCGCCTTTCCCGGAGTGGCAGCGGGCCCTGGACCCTGGCCTCTCGAAGCGCGTGGCCAGCCTCGTGGACGAGGCCCTCTCCAGGGCCAAGAAACTCAGCGCGGGGCGCGTGCGGGCCGCGAACACCACCGTAGCTGTGCACATCACCCACCCCGCGAGTCGCCAGGAACTCGTGGCGCGCCGGAGCGATGCAGCACTCATTCCGGCCTCGAACATGAAGCTCGTCACAAGCGCCGCCGCGCTCGTGCTGTTGAGCTCTAGTTGGAACTTTGAAACCCGTTTCGAATCGCCGGGGGAAATCGAGGCGGGGCACCTGCGCGGCGACTTGATCGTGCGCGCCGGCGGCGATCCTTTCTTTGATGCCGAGGCCCACGGCGAAGCCCAGCATCTCTTCGCTCCCTTGCTGGAGTCCCTGCGCAAGGCCGGGGTTAGCACGATCGACGGCGATCTTGTGCTCGACGAGGGCAGTTACCTGGAGCCCGGTCCCGGACCGGCCTGGCCTTCGGAAAACCAGTACTGGCAGGAGTACTGCGCGCGCTCGGGAGGATTCAGCGTCAATGCGGGTTGCTTGACCGCTTTTGTACGCAGCGGCCGCGTGGGCGCCTTGGCCTTGGCCGAAGTGCGCCCCCTGGAACACGGCCTCAAAAGGGTGGGGGAAGTGCACACCGCGGCCCGGGGTGCGCGTCTGGACATCGCCGTGGGCGCCGTGCCGGGCTGCGTCACGCTGCGCGGATCGATTCCCGCCGGGATAGAGCCCTGGAGCACCCGCTTCGCAGCTCCAGATCCCCTGCGGCTGTTCGCCTCGGTCCTCATGGCCGCCCTTGAGGCGGGCGGCATCGCCGTCGCGGGTGATGCGGTGCAGTTGCGCGGCGCACCGCCGGGGCGCTTGCTGGCCAACTTGCGCACGCCCCTACTGGAGGTCCTCGCGCCCATCAATCTGCACTCGAACAACGCAGTGGCGGACCAGTTGTTTTTTGCCCTGGGCGACGCCGTGGGAGGCGCGGGCACCCGCGCCGGAGGCCAGGCCGCCACCCGACGCGCCCTGACCGAACTGGGCCTGCCCGCAGGCGGCCTGGTGCAAGTGGACGGCTCGGGTCTCTCGCGGGATTCGCGGCTCACGGCACGCCAACTGACAGCTCTGCTCAGCGCCACTGCAAACCTCGACGGGGCCACCTTCGAATATTTCTACCGCAGCCTTCCGGTAGCGGGGGAATCGGGCTCGCTCTTGGGCCGCATGACCAGCGGCCCGGCCAGGGGCCGCGTGCACGCCAAAACCGGTTGGATAGGCGGGGCCAGCGCCCTGTCCGGTTTTGTCGAGACCGCCCAGGGCAAACGGCTCGTCTTTTCGATCCTGGTGAGCTACCCACGCGAGAGCGGACTCAACACTTCCTGCTGGAAACCCATGCAAGACGCCATCTGCGCGGCGTTGGTGAACTGGAATGGTTGAACGCAAACTCGACCCTCTGGTGGGCGACGGTCCGCAACTTCTCGAAGCCTGCGTGGACGCGGCCAGGCGATCGGGCGAGCTTCTGCTGGCGTCCTTCGGGCGCTTGAGCGCCTCGTCGATCCGCACCAAGAGCAGCGACCGTGACCTCGTCACCGAGGCGGACATCGCCTCCGAGCGAGCCCTGGTGGCGGCTCTGCGCGAGTTGACGCCGGGCTTTCAGATCGAAGCCGAGGAGGAAGTCAGCGACCCCAGCACCGTGGAAACCGTGCCGCGCTGGTTTCTCGATCCCCTTGACGGCACGGTCAATTTTGTCCACGGCCTGCCTATGTTCGCCGTCTCCATGGGGCTCATGGTGGGCAACGAACCGCAACTGGCGGTCGTGCACCTGCCCGTACTCGGAGAGACCTTCAGCGCCCTGCGCGGCGGCGGCGCCTTCCAGAATGGCGAACGCCTCTGCGTCTCTTCTGCGGAGTCTCTCGACCAGTGCGTCCTGGCCACGGGTTTTCCCTACCGCCGCGGTGAGCTCGAGCACTCCAACCTCGAGAACTTCTCACGCTTCTTCTACGACATCCGTGGTATCCGCCGCATGGGTTCAGCCGCTTGCGATCTGGCTTTCGTGGCGGCGGGTCGCCTGGATGGGTTTTGGGAGCTGCACCTCTCGCCCCACGATGTGGCGGCGGGGGCGCTGCTCGTGCGCGAAGCCGGGGGCTTGGTCAGCGACGGCGATGGCGGCGACGACTGGTTGCGCGGCGGCAGCATCGTGGCCTCGGGCTCCGGGGTGCACCGGGCTATCTGTGAGCGAGTCGAGGCTTAGCCCGGGTTGCTCCAAGAATCAGGGAGCGCCCTCGAGCGCGGCGCTGATTTTCTCCGTCTGCCCCTCGAAGGCCTGCACGGCAAAACGCAAGGAGAAAAAATAGAGGCCCAGGGTCGCGGCCAGAAGCACCAGTAGGCAGACGGGTTGCAGAAAAGGCAGATTCAAGGCGAGCGGCACAACCAACGCAGCGACGCAGGGTACGGCCACGGCCAAAAGAGTGCCCATGGAGATCAAGACCGCTGTTCTGGCAGGATTGCTTTTCAGGGAGGAGACGCTGCGGGCCACCGGAAAACTAAAGGAGGCGAAATTGCCCACCATGACGAAGGGCACATTCACGCAGGCGCCGAGCAGGAGGGAGTTGAGGATGACGCGCGCCCCTGGAAAACCCGTCAGGATCACCCAGCCCAGTAAGGAAAGCAGGACGAGCGTGGCGACATAGATCCAGATTCCAAGATTCTTACCCAGGATCACTCGCCGAGGGGAAGCCGACGAAACCAGGTAGACCTGAAAGCCCGCCCCCTCCCAGGCCAGCGAGTTGAAGATGAAGGCGTTCGAGAAGAGCGTGGTGTAGGCCACCATCCCGTATAAGCCGAGCACTCCGACTGGAATGCCCAGGGGGAGGTTGGGAATTTGAGGTGTGATGAGCAGCGCCATCAGGGCCGAGAAGACCACGATCATGATCAGGTTGAAGCGGCCCACCAAACTGCGCAGCAGGTAACGCAGCTCCTTCGAGGCCACCGCCAGCACCTCGACCGGCAGAAAGGGCAGGATGCGGGTGATGTCGAACGCGCTGGAGGAAGATTTTACGCGGGAGGCCTTCCCGGCGCGCGAGCTCTCCGGATCCCCAAGGACCACGCGGACGAAGACCAAATAGGCCGCGGCAGCTCCGCCCACGGCCCACCCGAGCATCCCCAAGAGAGCCCCCAAGACCTGCGCCTGATCTCCGCCGCGGGCAGCCGCCAGCCCGTGGGCGGCCAAACTGGGGGCTGAGAACTGCGTCAGCCACGAGAGCGTCTGGAGGTTGAGGGTCGCTGTATGGGGCTCTGTCCGGGGGGCATCGTCATACAGCGTGCCCAGAAGCGCGGGGGCAAAGATCACTGCGAACAAGCACAAGAGCCCCACCAGACCCATGACCTCGCGCGTGCGCCGCTTGCGCATGATGCCCTGCAAGCCGTTGGCCAGGGCCTGCGACCAGGTCACGATGACCACCACCAGCAAGGCGCAGAAGAGCGCCCCCAACCCCACGCCCCTCCCCGCGGGCACGACGCCCAGCACGAAGACGGCCAGGAGCCCCGGGTAGTAGAAGCCGTGGTCTCCTGAAACAAAAGAAGCCCCAAGGCGGATCCAGAAGAGCTTGGCCCGCGACAAGGGATAGAGCCGCAAGCTGCTGACATCCAACCCGCAGCCCCCGCTGGAGAGGAGCAGGGGCATCAAGAGGCCGAAGACCGAAGCGATCCAAAAAGCCGCCAGAAAGGCAATCTGCAACAAGTCGTCGTCACCCTTCTGCCTGGCGGCCAGGCAGAGCACCCCCAAACCCAGGGCGAGACCCAGGGACAGCACAGCCGCCAGAGCGAAGAGCAAGATGCCGCCGAACGCCCTCCAACCCGTGCCCTGGCGCGTCATGCTGTTGACCAGCATACGGAACTGAATCCAGGCGATGGCCGCCGCTGCCCTCACTCGTCGTTCCCCAACCAGGAGAGGGTCTGGGTTTCGCTGGTCTCGGCCTGGACCAGGCCGAGGAAGATCTCCTCCAGAGTTCGCGGGCGCGTCTCACCGTCGGCTCCCTGCACCAGGACTCCGGCCGAGAGGGCTTCGAGGGAGTCGTGGGCCACGAGTTCCCCGCGGTGGATGATTGCGATGTGGGTGCAAAGCTTCTCCACGACCTCGAGCACATGGGATGTCAAGAAGATCGTCACGCCGCGGCCCAGGAGGGTCTGCAAGAGGCCCCGGATCTGGCGCGAGGCGATCACATCGATACCCTCGAAGGGCTCGTCGAGAAAGAGCACCCGCGGGTCGTGGATCAGGGCTCCTGCAAGGGCAAGTTTCTTCTTCATCCCGTGGCTGTAGTCGACGATCAGACGCTCTGGCTCGCCCGCCAGGTCCATCCAATCGAGCAACTCCCCGCGACGGGTTTGCAAGACATCGCGCTGCATGCCATACATGCGCCCCACGAAGGTCAGGTACTCCGAGCCCTTCAGGCGATCATGGAGGGCCAACTCTTCGGGCACAACGCCCACCTGCTGTTTGGCGGCCACGCCATCGCTGGCCAGGTCGTGACCGAGAACCTGTGCCTGTCCGGCGCTGGGCCGCAGGAGCCCCGTGAGCATCTTGATCGTGGTGGACTTGCCTGCGCCATTGGCTCCCAAAAAGCCCAGGAATGTCCCCGGCGCCACGGTCAGGCTGAGCTGGTTGACGGCGACGAAGCTCCCGAAGCTACGCGATAGCCCTCTGGTCTGGATGGCC
Source organism: Planctomycetota bacterium (assembly GCA_012959785.1). Lineage (GTDB taxonomy): Bacteria > Planctomycetota > UBA1135 > UBA1135 > DUCM01. The sequence continues at coordinate 28,740 of DUCM01000005.1, forward strand.
GGGTCTTGTCCTCTGGTGGGGTTGCCCATGGGATGGCCTAGCATGAACGACTCGAGCGACCGTGATCCAGTAGTTTTCTCACCCTGCGCTGCAATTCGGTGGCGCTGAATGGTTTTCCGATCAGTTCCACGCCGTCGCCGAGGACACCATGGCGGGCGATGATGTTGTCCGCGTAACCCGAGATGTAGAGCACGGGTAGACCGGGGAACATTTCGAGAACCCGCTCCGAGAGCTGCTTGCCATCCATGCCAGTCATGACCACATCGCTGACCAGCATGTCGGGCACGAGGGTGCCGCTCTCCAGGAGTTCAAGGGCTTCTTCGGCGCTCTTTGCAGCCACGACTCGATAGCCCGTATCGGTCAGGACCTTGAGCGAAAACAGCAACACACCTACCTCGTCCTCCACCAAGAGCAGCAACTCACTACCCGTTCCGACGACTTGGTCCTCTTGCGTGGCGGGACTCTCAGCGGTGTCCTCGATACCATCGATAATCGGCCAGAATATTTCGAAGGTCGTCCCCAGTCCCAGCTCGCTGGTCAGGCGGATGGCGCCCTCGTTTTGCCCCACCACGCCGTAAACCGTGGCGAGACCCAGGCCCGTGCCTTCGCCCTGGCTCTTGGTTGTGAAGAAGGGCTCGAAGACCTGAGCCTGGGTGGCGGCATCCATTCCCGAACCCGTGTCTGCCACCTTGATGCGAATGTATGGGCCACGCTCCAGACCCAAGCTGCGGGCGAGCTTGCCGTCTACCTGGACAGCCGCGGTGGAGATGCGAATCGAGCGCTCGCGACGCTCGGCGGCGCAGGCGTTCAAAGCATCGCGCGCGTTCAACAGCAGGTTGGCCAGGATCTGACTGAGCTGATCGCTGTCGGCCATGACCACCGGCAAGTCAACCGCGGGCCTGAAATGGAGCGCGATGTCCTCCTCGAGCAGGCGCCGGTACATTTTCAACGACTCCTCGATCTGCTCGTTGATGTCGGTGCGAGCGAGGTGCGCGACCTGCTTGCGGCTCATCATCAGGAGCTGCTGCGTGAGGGCCTTGGCGCGCTGGCCGGCAGAGAAAATCTGCTGGATATTCCCGCGCTGCTCGTCGCTGAGCGACTCATTGAACTGCATCATGTCCGAGTAGCCCAGGATGACACACAGGAGGTTGTTGAAGTCGTGGGCAATGCCACCCGCCAGACGGCCAATGGACTCCATCTTCCAGGATTGGTGCAGTTTCTCCTCGAGTTCCACGCGTTGCTTTTCAGCCCGCTTGCGTTCGGAGATGTCACGGGCCACGGCAATGATGCCGGTGGGCTGGCCGCAATCGTCGCGGGTTAAATAGGCCGCCACCTCGACTGGCACGGAGCCACCGCCCTTGCGAGGCAATTCCACTTCGAACAGGCTGCTATTGGCGACGCCACCGAAAGAGGCCGCATCCTGGCTGACGGCCTTCTCGATGGCCGCGCGGGTTTCCGGACCGTAGCGCTCGGCAGGGGGCAGGGCCTCGTACTCCTCGACGCTGTAATGGGTCAAGCCCACCACCGAGGGGCTGACATAGGTCAGGGTCAGGTCCATCTCCATGGACAAGATCACATCGGTCGTGTTGTCTGCCAGGGTGCGGTAGAGGCGTTCGGATTTGGCCAACTGCTCTACCAGACGGTGGCGCGTCTGGGAGTCGAGTTCGTCCTGATTGAGTTGTCGCTCCTCGCCTGCCACCATCAATCACCATTCCCAAACAGGTGGGCGCTCTCGATCACATCGCGCAGGATACCGTCAGCGGCGAAGTAGTCGTTCTGGTAGCCGATGAAGATCACGGCCGTCCTGGCGAGATCCAGTTTGTCCTTGGTGGGCATGATTTGGTTTCTTGGGGGCAGCTTGGGGCAACCCTCCTCTTGGTGCCGGAACGGGGGCACGCAAGGTAGACACCGAATCTACCCGGTTTGGTCTCCCACCCCGTTCTAATAAGACGGGCTATTCGCGCCCGGATCGGGTCCGGGGGACACTACAGGCTGCTGGGGTGGGGGATTCGGCCAGATTTTTCCGGTGTGTGCGCGCAGCGCAACCTGAGGGCGGAGGTTCTGCCGCCTCGGGACTCAAGCAACCTGCAAGTTCACTCTAACGGCCAGAGCGTTTTTTTTATTTTCCGCCGGCCTCCTGGGGGCTTGGCTTGGCCGTGCTGACGAGCCCCAAGATTCTCGCCCCAAGGGGACTTCCCGACTGTGGACGGCGGTGATACGATCTTCGCCTTGTTTCCAGCCGGGAGGTCCCGAAAGGGCCCTTCCAAAGTCCCCCGAACCGCCAGAATCAGCCTCCTGGCCGTGGTTCGCCCACCCAATTCACGCCAGCCCAGAGCTCGACTCATGATCCTCGACTCGATTCGCATCCGGCAAGCGCGCCAGAACAACCTGCGCGGAGTCGATGTGGATCTGCCCCGTCATAAGTTGATCGGAATCACCGGGGTGAGCGGCTCGGGAAAGTCCTCGCTAGCCTTCGACACCCTCTTCCGGGAAGGCCAACGGCGTTTCCTCGAAACCCTCTCGGCCTACGCCCGGCAATTCCTCGGGCGCATGGAAAAACCCGATGTGGAGTCACTCGAAGGTCTCTCACCGGCCATCGCCGTGGACCAAAAGACCGTCTCGCGCGGTTCGCGCTCCACCGTGGGTACCTTGACCGAAATCGTCGATCACCTGCGCGTGCTCTACGCCCGCGCCGGCCAGGCCCACTGCCCCGCGTGCGATCTCGCTGTGGCATCCCAGACCCCCGAAGCCATCGTGCAACAGATTCTGCTGCACTCCGCTGGCCAGCGCGTCCAGGTCCTGGCGCCAGTCGTGCGCGATCGCAAGGGCTACCACAAGACGACCCTCGACGGCCTGGCCCGCAAGGGCTACATGCGCGCCCGGGTGGACGGCGTCTTCTTGCGCATCGAAGACGCTCCGGAACTCGAACGCTACAAGCGCCACACCATCGAAGCTGTGGTGGACCGCATCAAGCCCGATCCTGCCGACCCCGCGCGCCTGCGCGAAGCTGTGGACGCCGCCCTCGAATTATCCGACGGCGATGTGGTGGTGCACACCGACGAGGGTGACACGCGCTACTCCACCCAACGCTCGTGCCCCGGTTGCGGGACCTTGGTGCCGCCCCTGGAGCCGCGCCTGTTCTCCTTCAACTCGCCCCACGGCGCTTGCGAAGAGTGCAAGGGCCTGGGCGTCTTGCGCCAACCCTCCGAAACGGCAGTCGTGGCCAACGCCGCACTTTCGATTCGCCACGGCGCCCTGGCCGTGACCCGCGCCAGTGGGGGAGCCTTCCTCTTTCCGCGGGTGGACTTTGAGTTCATGAGCAAGGTCGCCGGGGCCCACGGCTTTGGCCTCGATACGCCCTGGCAGGACCTCAGCGCCGCGGCACGAAAAATCATCCTCCAGGGCACCGGCGACGAACGCTTCGAGGACAGAGCCGAATGGAATGGAAAGCGCTCTTCGGGTAGCGCCACCTTCAAGCGCCGCTACGAAGGCGTCATTCCGGCGCTCATCAAGGGCCAGGACAAGGGCATCCACAAGCGCATTGCTCGGCGTTTTCTGGACACGGTCATTTGCACCGAATGCGCGGGCACGCGTCTCAAGCCCGCCGCACGGGCGGTCAAGCTCGGCGGCCAGATCCTCCAGGAGTTCACCCACTGCCCGGTGGCCAGCCTTCCCGAGCGCATCGAAGCCCTGGAACTAAGCAAACGCGAAGCGCGCATTGCCATCGACCTCTTGAACGAGGTCAAACGGCGGGTGGCCTTCCTGCTATCCCTGGGCCTCGGCTATCTAACCCTGGACCGCGGTGCAGACACCCTCTCTGGCGGCGAAGCCCAGCGCATCCGCCTGGCGGCCCAACTCGGCGCCGGCTTGCAGGGCGTGCTCTACATCCTCGACGAGCCCTCCATCGGCCTGCACTGGCGCGACCAGGGCCGGCTCCTGGGCGCCCTCGAACGCCTGCGCGACGCCGGCAACACCGTGGTGGTGGTGGAACACGACGAGGCGACCTTGCGGGCGGCTGATTTCCTCGTGGATGTGGGCCCCGGAGCCGGGATTCACGGCGGCCAGATCTGCGGCGCGGGCTCGCCCGCCGAAGTGGCCAAGCTCGACACGCCCACGGGCCGCATGTTGCGCGGTGAGATCCAGATGCCCGCCCCCGACCAGCGCCGCAGCGGCAACGGCAAGCTGCTTTGTATTCGCGAGGCTCGCGGCTTCAACTTGAAGGACATCGATGTCGAGTTCCGCCTGGGCACCCTAACCTGCGTCAGCGGCGTTAGCGGCTCGGGCAAGTCCACCCTGGTGGATAGCATCCTGCGCCGTGCCCTCGAGCGCCACCTCGGCCGCGAAGCCCCGCACCCCGCGCCCCACGGCCGGATCGAGGGCCTCGAACACATCGACGAGTTGGTTTGTATCGACTCCGCGCCCATCGGTCGCACCCCGCGCTCAAACCCGGCCACCTACACCAGCGTTCTGGGCCCCATTCGCGACCTCTTCGCCAGCCTGCCCGAGAGTCGCATGCGCGGCTACACCAAGAGCCGCTTCTCCTTCAATGTGGCCGGCGGCCGCTGCGAGGATTGCAGCGGCGCAGGGGCCAAGTTCGTCGAACTGCAATTCCTCGCGCCGGTCACGGTGCCCTGCGAAGAGTGTGGCGGCCATCGCTTCCAGGCCGAGACCCTGCACATCCGCTACAAGCACAAGTCCATCGCAGATGTGCTGGCCATGAACATCGCCGAGGCCGCCGAGTTCTTTAAGAGCTTGCCCAAGATCGCCCGGCCCCTGGCGGTCATGAACGAGGTCGGCCTGGGCTACCTGACCCTGGGCCAGCCCTCCACGACCCTCTCTGGCGGCGAAGCCCAGCGCATCAAACTCGCCAAGGAACTCTCCCGGCGCCCGAAGAAGCACACCCTCTACCTCCTCGATGAACCCACTACCGGTCTACACCTCGCCGATGTGGCCCGGCTCGTGGCGGCCTTGCAGAAACTGGTGGACATGGGCCACAGCGTGCTGGTCATCGAGCACAACCTGGAGGTTCTCTGGGCCGCGGACCAAGTTATCGACATCGGCCCCGAAGGTGGCCAAGCCGGAGGTCAAATCGTCGTCGCCGGCACCCCCGAGGAAGTTCGCGCGAACCAGGATTCCCACACCGGCGCCGCCCTGCGCTCCATGCAAGCGGGCCATACTCAGGCTCTGGAGGAGGTCCGCGGCCTGGAACCCGCGGCGCCCCTCGATTGCATTCGCGTGGTAGAAGCGCGCACCCACAATCTTCAGCGATTGTCGGTGGACATCCCTCGCGATGCTCTCACGGTCATCTCCGGCCGCAGCGGTTCGGGCAAGAGTTCGCTAGCCCTGGACACGATCTTCACCGAAGGCAGGCGGCGCTTTGTCGAGTCACTCTCGACCTACGCGCGCCAGTTTCTCGGTTCCCGCGACCGCCCGCCGGTGGAGCGTATTGAGGGACTTGGCCCGGCCGTGGCGGTGGAAGCGCGCACGGCCCGCGGCGGTCCGCGGTCCACAATCGCCACGACCTGCGAAATTCACGACTACCTGCGCGTGCTGTGGGCCCGCGCCGGCCAGCCGCTGTGCCCCGAGCACGGCACCAAACTCGAAGCCAGCGACCCCAGTCGCCTGGCGGCACGCATCCTGAAAGAACACCCCAAGAAGAACGGTTGGCTCGTGGCGCCGGTCTTCGGTCCTGGCTGCGAGGAGCCCGAGGATCTCGCCGCGGCTTTCGCCGAGCGCCGTGATCCCTGGCGCGCGGCAGGTTTTGTGCGGGTGCTCGTGGATGGCGTGGAAGAACGCCTTGGCGAAGATGGCCCGATCCCGACCGCGGGCGCTCGGGTTGACCTGGTGCTCGACCGCGTGCAACTCGACTCGTCCAGCAAGTCGCGGCTCTCTGAGGCCATTGAACAGGCAGGCTCCCTCTCCGATGGCCGCGTCTCCTTCCAGATCAAGGGCGGTGCCCGCCACGAGTATTCCACCAGCGGCATCTGCCCCGACTGCGGATTCCGCCTGACGGAAGAACCCGAGCCGCGACACTTTTCCTTCAACACTCACGTCGGCGCCTGCGAAACCTGCGACGGCCTGGGCGAGGTTTTGCAGTGCGACGCGGACGAGTTGATCCTTGAGCCCGATGAACCCCTCTGCGACGGCGCGATCCCCGGCAAGCTCGGCCGTTATCTGGTCAAGGGCAAGGGCTTTTACGAGTTGCTCCTGCGTGAGGTGGCGCGCTCCCATCGCATCAACCTCAATCGGCCCTACAGGGATCTCTCGGAAAAGCACCGCGCCTTGATCGAGCACGGCGTCGGCGCCCGCAAGCAGTACAAGGTCTCGCGCGAGCGCCACACCGAGAACGCCGACATCGAGGAGAATTTCAGCTCCGACTGGCCTGGCCTCTGCGGCCATGTGGATGCCTGGTACGCAAAGGCCGAGGAAGCCAACTGGCGCGCGGTGATCGAGCCAGTCATGAACCGCCGCGTCTGCCGCGCCTGCAAAGGCGAGCGATTGAAACCCGAGTGGCGCGCCGTGACCATCTCGCGCAAGCGATTGCCCGAGGTCCTGGCCCTCTCCGTGGAAGAAACCCTCGAATGGCTCTCCAAGGTCAAGCTCAAGAAGTCGGCCCAGTTGGCCGTGGGCGCCGTGCTCGACGAGTTGGGCTCGCGGGTTAGCCTGCTCGAGCGGGTGGGTTTGGGCTACCTGACCCTCGACCGACGCACCCAAACCCTCTCCGGTGGCGAGGCCCGGCGGGTGCGACTCTCGGCCAGTTTGGGCTCACAACTCGTGGGCGTGACCTATGTCCTCGACGAGCCCACCGTGGGCCTGCACCCGCAAGATGTCGAGCGCCTTGGAGATGCCTTGCTCGAAATGCGCGACCGCGGCAACACGGTCATCGTGGTGGAACACGACAAGGCCCTGATGCAACGAGCGGACTGGATTGTCGATGTGGGACCGGGGGCGGGACGCCTGGGCGGCCAGTTGGTGGCGGCGGGCACCCCGGCCGAGATCGCAGCTCACCGGGAATCCTTGACCGGCGCCGCCCTGCGCGGCGAACGGAACCTGGCTGGCATCAAACCCCCGGACGCTGACGCTGGCCCGCGCGCGCTGGCCGCGGCACCCTTGCTGCTCAGCGGCGCCACGACCCACAACCTACGCGGCGTGGACTTCGAATTCTCCCATGGCGAACTCGTGGGAGTCTGCGGTCCCTCGGGATCGGGCAAATCGTCGCTGATCTTCGAGACCCTGATTCCGGCCCTGGAAGGCGAGGCTCCCGACGGCCGCTGGAAGAACCTGCGCGGGCGCATCGGCGGCAACGGTCGGGTGGTGGTGGTGGATTCGAGTCCCATCGGGCGCACACCCTCGTCCACGCCGGCCACTTATTCAGGCTTGATCGAGCCTCTGCGCGAACTCTACGCGCGCACCCCCGAGGCGCGCATGCGCGGCTTTGGCCCGGCTCATTTTTCTTTCAACTCGGCCCGCGGTCGCTGCCCGGCCTGCGAGGGCCGCGGCGCCCTCAAGATCGAAATGCAGTTCCTGCCCGACCTGTGGCTCGACTGCGAGGAGTGCGACGGCAAACGCTACCGCCCCGAAGTGCTCGATGTTCAGCACCGCGGCAAGAGCGTGGCCGATGTCCTGGCCATGAGCGTTGACGAAGCCCTCGAGCACTTTGCCACCCAGCCCAGGCTCGAACGCATCCTGGCCTCCTTGAGCGAGGTGGGCTTGGGCTACCTGGGCTTGGCCCAGAGCTCCACAACCCTCTCCGGCGGCGAGGCCCAGCGACTCAAGCTGGCCTCGGAACTGTTCCAGGCGCGCAAGGGCTCGCGTAGTGCTATTTTCCTCGACGAACCCACCACGGGCTTGCATCCGGTGGATGTTGACCAGCTCCTGCATGTGCTGGTGGCCCTCGCGCGCCGCGGCAACGCGGTGGTTGTGGTAGAGCACAACACCGATGTGCTCGAAGCCTGCGACCGTCTGGTGGAGTTGGGCCCCGCGGGTGGCGCTGATGGCGGTCTGGAAATCGCCCAGGGCACGCCCCACGAACTGGCCCAGAACCCCAAGTCGAAAACCGGCCCCTACCTCTTCCCCGCTGCGGCCATTCCCGCAGGGCGGAGTGCGCGCAAGAGCGCCCGGAAGAGCGGCGCCACCAAGAAGAAGGCCTCCAAAAAGAGCGCCGCCAGGCCCAAGGCCAAAGCGCGCCGCAAGACCACCAGTGGGGGGAAGTGCACGCCGTGAGCTTGAGCCCCAACAACCCTCTCATCGTGCAGTCCGACCGAACCTTGATGCTGCATACCGTGAGCGCAGTCGTCGACGAAAACGGCCAGCAGCAGCGCGACAGCCAGGGCCAGCCCATGACCCGCGAGCACCCCCTCTACGCTGCCGCCCGGGACGCTCTATCGGTCTTTGCGGAACTCGAAAAGAGCCCCGACTACCTGCACACCTACCGCCTGACGCCGGTCTCGGTCTGGAACGCCGCGGCTCTGGGCAAGAGCGCCGCGGACATCGCGGCCACCCTCGATGAGTTTGCGGCCATCCCCGTGCCCACGATCATCCTGGAGCAGATAGAGAGTTGGATCGAACGCTATGGTCTGCTGCGCATCGAACGCCACGAAGAAACCGGAGGCGATCCGCGCTTTGAACTCGTGGCTGCCGACAAGCAGGTCCTGCAGGACATCCTCGGCTACCGCGACATCCAAAAGCTAACAGATATCGATGACGAGGGCCGCGTCTGGGTCTCGGCGCAGAGCCGCGGTTCAATCAAGCAAGCGCTGATCCGCGTCGGCTTTCCCGTCGACGACCGCGGCGGTTACATTGACGGCGACTCGCTGCGAATCCCCCTGCGCAAGAAAACCCTGGCGGGGGGCGAGTTTTGCGTTCGGCCCTACCAGGAATCCGCCGCTAGCGCCTTCTATGCCGGCGGTTCGGTGCTCGGTGGCAGCGGCGTGGTGGCCCTACCCTGCGGCGCTGGCAAGACCATCGTGGCCTTGCGAGTCATGAATCTCGTGGGAGCCAAGACTCTGATTCTGACCACCAACACCGTGGCCGTCCGTCAGTGGAAGAACGAGATCCTCGACAAGACCGAACTCACCGAGGAGCAGGTGGGGGAGTACACCGGCGAGGGCAAGAATGTCTGCCCGGTGACGATCACGACCTACCAGATGATGACCTGGCGCCGATCTCAGGCAGGGGAGTTCGAGCACTTCTCACTCTTCAGCCGCGAGAACTGGGGCCTTGTGGTTTACGACGAGGTGCACCTCCTGCCCGCGCCCGTATTTCGGATCACCGCCGACCTCCAGGCTCGCCGCCGGCTGGGTTTGACCGCCACCTTGGTGCGCGAGGATGGCAAGGCCGACGAGGTCTTCTGCCTGATCGGCCCCAAGCGCTTTGATATTCCCTGGAAGGTGCTCGAAGGAGATGGCTTCATCGCGCAGGCCAACTGCATCGAGGTGCGCGTGCCCATGGACGCCAGCCTCAAGGCCCGCTATCTTGCCGCGGACGGGCGTGGCAAGTTCCGCATTGCCTCGGAGAACCCGGCCAAGCTGCTCGCCATGGCTGATCTGCTCGAGCGCCACCGTGGCGCGCGGATCTTGATTATTGGCCAATACATCGCCCAGCTCGAAACCATCAGCAAGACGATTCAAGCTCCCCTGATCACCGGCAAGACGCCGGTGGCCGAGCGCGAACGGCTCTACCAGGCCTTCCGCAGCGGCGAGATCGCCGTGTTGGTGGTGAGTCGCGTGGGTAACTTCGCCATCGACCTGCCCGACGCCAACGTAGCCATCCAAGTCTCGGGCACCTTTGGCTCACGCCAGGAAGAAGCCCAACGCCTGGGGCGCATCCTGCGGCCCAAGTCCGACGGCTCCGGGGCCAACTTCTATTCGATCGTGACCCTGGGTTCCCGCGACCAGGAGTTCGCCGAGAAACGCCAACTGTTCCTCACGGAACAGGGCTACGCTTACAAGATCGTCGAAGCTTGCCACCTGGGCAAAAATCAGGCAGCGAAGAGCCCCTCATGAGCCCCGCGCGCAAGCAGAAGGCCAGCTTCCATCGCAATTCGCGCCCGGGGGAAGCTCTTGAAGGCCAATTTCCCGAGTCCCAATCTCCCGAAGAAATGGGCAGCGCGGCGGCTCTAGGGCGCCTGCCCGAGACCGATCTCGCCGGGCTCTTCCGCTACTGGGCAGGCAAGCGCCGCAAGCTTGCACCCGAGGACCCGGACCTCTTGCGCGCGCAGGTCCTCGAGTGGATAGCCGACGGGGCGCTGCTCGCGGAACGCGTCGAAGACATGCCCCGGGGATTGCGCGCGATCTTCGATTTGCTCATGGCCTCGCCGCGTTACGAACAGCCCCTCTCCGAACTCGCGGCCAACAAACAACTGGCCTACCTCTCGAAGTACGATTTGCAGGCTGCCATTGCCAAGCTCGAACGCCACGGTCTGCTGGTCCCCAGCGTCTCGGTGGAGATGGCGCGTTACGGCGAAGATACCTGGGCCATCCCCACCGATATCGGCGAGCGTCTGCAACAGCAACGGCGCGCCAAACAGAGCGGCGTCTTCGACAGCTTTGCCCTCAAGGGACACCTTGAACGCACATTCAAGGATCCGGCCCAGGGCGGCACCATGCCCCGCAGCCGCCAACGCGAACTGTACAAGGTCTACTCTGGCGAAGCAGCTGCGGTGGCTCGCATCGAACGGCTACCCGATGGCCTGCGTGGGTTGGTAGAGAAGGTCATCCTGGAGTTCGGCGGCATCCTCTCGCGGGAGCTGTTCGAGCGTATGGAACACGACCTGCCCCACTGGAACGGCAAGCGCTGGGGCAAGATCCTGCGCGAGTCCCTCGTGGGGACGGTGGAGCGCTTGGATCTCACGCGCTACGGACTCAAGCACTCTGGCGAACTCATGATCGTCTTCAATGAGGTAGCCCTGGCCTGGTTGCGGCGGGTGGCGGTGCCCTCCGATCCCGATGCGCCCCACCAGGAAGCGTCCCTGGGTGTGGATCTGACATCCAACCTGTCCCGCTTCATCGGCTTCATCCTCGAGCACCAGGTGCGCTTTACCGTCGAGGGCAAGATATTCAAAACGACCGAGAAGCGCATCCTTGGGGAGTTGATTCCCAACCCGGGCCGCGAACTCGAACGGGCCGAGGTGCTTTCGTTCATCTACGGCTTCGCGCGCCACTCAGCTCTGATCGAGAGCACCGGCGAACGCACCTTCGCCCTGACGCCTGCGGGTCACGAGTGGGAGCCCAAGGAACTCGACGAGAAGATGAGCCTCTTGCTCGAGTACACCATAGACGAGCATGACCTCGGCGGCGAATACTTCCACCAAGCAGAGCTGCGGCGCATCTTCCTGCGTCTCCTGAAGCGCGTTGAGGTGGGTGTTTGGTACGACTTGATGTACCTGCCCTTTCTCTCGCGCAACACCTATCTGTCCAACCTGGACGAGCTGGCCGTAGAGGATTTCTTTGAGGCCCAAAACGGCGGCGCGCACCGCACGCCCGCTGATGATCCCCAACGCCTGGCCTGGAACCTGGTGCACTGGGTGCGCAAACGCCTTTACCTCCTGGGGCTGGTGGACATGGGCTACGACCGTCACGACCGACCGGTGGCCATGCGCCTCACGCGCCAGGGTGCGCGCTTGATCGGCGTGGCCGAAGCGCGCCTCGAACGACAGTCCGTGGGCAACCTGGTGGTGACGCCTGACTACGAGGTGGTGCTCTTCTCCACCGGCGATGACGCCGAATTGGTTCACGACCTCGACCGCTTCTGCAAGCGCGAAAAGAACGGCCATCTCGTTCACTTCCGCATCCAGGAAAAGGGTGTGCAGCGGGCACTCAACGAGGGCATGTTGCTCGCGCGCATCCTGGGTACCTTGGAAAACAACTCACGGGCGCCGGTGCCCCAGAATGTGCTCTTCACCATTCGTGACTGGGCTTCCCACGCGGGACTCCTGCGTCTCAGCCCAGACCTGGTGGTCAGCGGCGACAACAGCGATGTCTTGGCGCGTTTCCACAAGGATCCGGGGGTGCGCAGCTACCTGTCGAAGGCCCTGGACGAGCGTTCCTTCCAGTTGAAAGCCAAGGGAACGCCCAGGCGCATGCAGGCCTTGCTGCGCGAACTGGGGTACTTGGTGGAACTCGTGGAATGAGAATTCCCGCCGGTCTCCTGGGAATCAGCCCCGGACTGGCGCGCGACAAGCGCGGCGCGCGGAAGCTCCTGGGCCAGGTGGAGGCGGCCTTCAAGGCTGGTCTGCCCGGCGTTTCCATTCGTGAGCCGGGCCTCTCCGACGCGGATCTGTTCGAACTCACGGGGACCTGCCTCGAGTTGGCCGCGGCCAATGGCGGAGCCTGGGTGGGGGTGCACGACTCCCTACATGTGGCCCTGGCCGCAGGCGCCCATGGCGTGCACCTCGGCTGGCGTTCGCTAAGCCTCGAGGCGGCCCGCCAAGCCGCGGGCGAGGGCCTCGCCTTGGGCTATTCGGCCCATGTCTGCGACGGCGCGGATCCCGCGGCCCTGGACCTGGCCGACTACCTCTGTTTTGGCCCTGTGCTCGATACGCCTTCCAAGGCGGGTCTCCTGGAGCCCACGGGCTGGCAGGTGCTGCGCGAGTTCTGTGCCAGCAGCCCGCGGCCGGTCTGGGCCCTGGGAGGTTTGGGCCCGGCCGAAGTACGCGCCGCCCTCGATGCCGGCGCCCAGGGCGTGGCCGCCATCGGGGGACTCTTCGGGGCCGAGGACATCGCCAGCGCCACGGCGGCCTACCTGGCTGCCTGGGATAGCAGCGGAGCCGGAACTTGAATCCCCGGGCCCTGCAAAAACCCCTGGGGCGTCTGACTCTCGTCCTGACGATCCTGGGCGGAGCCTGGCTTTGGTTGCACTTTGAAGTCTTGCGCCTGCCCGCGAACGGTTGTTCGCCACTGGCGCGCTTGGCCCCCGGGAGTCTGCTCTGGATCGACCTCAAGCCGAAAAGCATCGCCCCCGGTGATGTGCTTCTGTTCGACATCGAAGGCGGGCGCCTGGCCCTGGCCGAGGTTGAAAAAACCAGAGACGACAGCTTCTGGCTCGTCACCGATGTGTCCGCCTGTCCCGGCGCGAACAGTGCCGAGTTGGGCTGGATCGCGAGGACGAACATCCGCGGCCGCATGATCCTGGCCACGGGCAACCCCCCGGCCAGCGCGACGACCGGGCCATGAGCTGGGACGAGGACCGACTTCAGCGCTGGATCTGGCGCACCTCGAAAAACTCAGTGGCTGTGGGCAGCCCGGGCCACGACGCCTGCGTGCTCGCGGCGCCGGGGGGCCGCGAAGTCCTCTGCATCGACGCTTGCATCGAGGGCGTGCACTTCGAGGCCACGGCGGCACCGGGGCGGGTGGGGCACAAGGCCGCCGCACGGGCCCTGAGTGACCTGGCCGCCACGGCGGCCGAACCGCGGGCGCTCCTCTTGGCCCTGACAGCCCCCCGCGAGCGCCCCGAAGCCTGGTTGCGAGCCGCCATCGGCGGCGTGCGCCGGGCGGGGGCGGAGTGCGGGGCGGCGCTCGTGGGCGGCGACCTGTCGGCGGCCCGGGGCAGCGAGTTGCAGCTGGTGGTCAGCGCCCTGGGCGTCTTGCCCGGCCGCGCCAAGCCCCCTGGCCGCGACCGAGCGCGTCCGGGCCAGCGCCTGGTTTTGACGGGTCCCGTGGGGGGCAGCGCCCTTGGCCGCCACCTGGACTTTTGCCCGCGGCTTGCAGAGGGCCGGGAACTCTTCCAGGCTGGGGCCACGGCGATGATGGATATTTCAGACGGCCTGGCTTGGGACCTCTGGCGCCTGGCGCGCGCTTCGGGTGTGCGCCTGGAGCTTGACCGTGTGCCCCTGCACAAGGATGCCCGGCGCATGGCGCGCAAAAGCGGCCAAATCGCTCTCTTCCATGGCCTGCACGATGGCGAAGATCACGAACTCGTCGCCAGCCTGCCCCGCGATGCGCCGTTGCCCGCCGGTGCGCTGGAGATCGGTCGCGTCGTGGAGGGCAGCGGGCTTGCTCTCTCGCGGAAACTGGTCGCCCTACTCGAAGGCGGCGGCGCGGCACGCGACTGGCAACCCCACGAAGGAGGCTGGCGTCATGGCGAGTGAAGCGCGGGCCGTTTTCGAATTTTTCAGCCGCGGGCCAGACCAAACCGAGGCCCTGGGCGCCGCCCTCGGTCGTTTGGCCTGGGCCGGTTTGGTGATCGCCCTCGAAGGCGAGTTGGGCGCGGGCAAGACCTGTTTCGTGCGCGGCCTGGCCAGCGGACTGGAGATCGAAGAGCCGGTCACGAGCCCTAGCTTTGCCCTGATGCACGAGTACAAGGGACGGCTAGGCCTTTTGCACTTCGACGCCTGGATGGAGGGTCGCGAACGCGCTCTGCTCGCCGATGGGGGCGACGAACTCCTGGGGTCGGACGCGGTCTGCGCCATCGAGTGGGGCGAGCGAGTCCAGGCCGCCCTGCCCGAGCCCTACCTACGGCTCTTGCTAACCCACGAAAGTCCCACTTCCCGGCGGCTTTGGTTCGAGGTCGTGGGCCAGGGAACAGGCTCGCAGCCTGTTGAAACCCTCCTCGCAAAGCTGCGCGAGGCTCCCGAGGCGTCCCAGGCGTGATGAATCCCCTGTGAGCCCCGATACTGTTTTCTTGGCCCGAAAGGCGCAAAAGGCTGAACCGCTGAGCGACGCCTGCGTTGAGGATTTGGGCGCAGGTTGCGCCTTGGGGCTTGACTGGAGAACGGCAACGACTCGGGAAAGGCCTTGAAAGAGTCATCGGATGCTGATCGAGACCCTCTGCTAGCCCTCCAGGGCGGGGATGTGACGCTCTTCGAGAGCTTTGTTCGTTCGGAGAGTGGCCGCTTCCTGGCCTTTTTTCGCCGCCTTGGGGCTCGGCCGAGTGAAGCCGAGGACCTCGTCCAGGATCTCTTCTTGAAGATGTTTCGCCACGCCCACACCTATCAGCCCGCGGGCAAGTTCGAGGCCTATGCCTTCCGCATCGCCAAGAACACCTGGATCGACCACCAGCGCCGGCGCGCCGTGCGCCCCTTCTGGCGCAGCGGCCAGGCCGAGGACGACGACCGGGCGCCGGAGCTTTGCGTGCGGAGCGACAGCCCCAGCCCGGGCGAAGCGGCCGAACGCAAGGAAGCAGCCCGGACCGTCATGGACGCCCTGGCCACCCTCTCCGAAGGCCAGCGGCTGGTCTTTGAACTCGGTGTCCTGCAGGAGCTCCCCTACGCCGAGATTTCCGCCCTGCTCGAGATTCCCGAGGGCACGGTCAAGTCGCGCATGCACCACGCCCTGCGCAAGCTGCGCGCCGCCATCGAAGGGCTCTCTCCCGAGGACAGCGAGGAGTTTCGCGCCTGAAGCCCATGCAAACTCCCCGACCCCACGACGAAACCTGGAGCGAAGAGGAACTCCTCGAGTGGATCCTCAACAAGCGCGCGCGCCGCGCCACGCCCCGGGAGCAACTCCTCGGCGAGCCGGCGAACGCCGAACGCTTGGAGCAACTCGAAGCCCTCGTGCAGCATTGCCGCTCAGCCCTCAGCGACGAGCAGGTCATCTCTCCCTCCAGGTCTCTGGCGGACTCGATCCTGGCGCGCACCACCCGCGAAGAACTCGGACTCGCCGGCGACCTGCGCCTTGTGGTGGCCTTTGTCTCTCAACGCATCTCCTCTTCGGCGCTCTTGCGCGTGGTGGCCGCCAGCCTGCTCTTGCACATCGCCGCCCTGCCGGTCCTGGCTTACTTCACCTTCTTCGCAGGGCCGCGGCAGAAGACCCTGATCACCATGGAGCGCTTCGGCGCTCTGGAAGCCTTGCCCTACGCTTCGGCGGAGAGCGAGCCCGAGCCTCGCGTGGAGATCCCGAAAATCGATATTGACCCCGCCAGTCTGCCGCCGGCCGCCGTGCTCTTCGCCCGCCACCGCGCCCAGGCCGGACTCGGCGCGATGCCCCGGGGCGACGACCCTGCCGTGGTCTGGGCCGACGACCTGGGCCTGGTTCTTTGGTGCGAACAACAACTCGACGGGGCACCTTCTGGCAAGGCGCCAGGGAAGCCCGCGCCCCGGCTCAGCTTCGCTCTCGAACATCTCGAGCAGCTCCTTGGCGAGGGCCCTCTTGGCGAGGACGCTGCTTCCCGCGCGCCGTTGTTGCGCCTGGCCCGGAGCGCCTGGCTGCGTGCCGAAGCCGCAGGCCTGACCCACTCCGGAGCGCCTCTCGAGGGCACGGATGCCGGCCTGCTGCGCGGCGACGCCTGGGCCGAAGTGTATTTGCAGGTTGTCAGCCAGGAGCAGTAGCCAGCCGGTGGAGGCCGGCCCGGGCCTGTCCTAGAATGGGGCCATGATCCCCCCGTTCAAGATCCTGTTTTACCTCGGCGCCACCAGCGCCCTCCATGCTTCGGTTCAAGCCCAGGCACCGGCCGCTCTAGAGTTCCAGCTCTTTGGTCCGGGGCGCGGCCTCGAGCTCAGCATCGACGCGGCTCTGCAAATAGCAGAGAGCAGCGACATCGGCCTGCAACTGGAGGATGTAAACCTCGAGGTGGCTCGTTTTGACGCCGCGGGAAGCTGGGGCAACTTCGATTGGATGTTCGCCGCAGGCGGCCAGTTGGCGGATGGCGAACAGAAGGGCAGCAGCACCCTGACCGGCGCGGATGTTCTCAAGTTTGAATCCCAGACCTACGACTTCAGCTTCACCCGCGCCCTGGAAACCGGCGGGTCGTTCGTGGCGGCCTTCGACACCAACATCGTCAGCACGAATAACATGTTCTCGAACCTACCCGCTTCCAGCACCGACAACCTGCGCCTCTCCTACAGCCAACCGCTCCTGCGAGGTTTTGGCGCGGATTACGGCACCTCGGTGCAAAACGAGGCCGCAGTCAGCTACCGCCGCCAACGGGAGCACCGACGGGAGGTACTCCAGGCTCTCCTGAAGGATGTCCACGATGCCTACTGGGATCTGGTGCTGGCCGGCGAACAGTTGGGAGTCGCCGCCTCGAGCCTCGATCTAGGCCTCGAACAACTCGAACGCAACCAGCGCATGCTGACAGCGGGCGTGGGCACCGAGGTCGAGGTCATCCAAGCCGAGGCCGAGGTAGCCCAGCGCATGGAGGCTCTTCTGCGAGCCGAGGTGGCGCTGCGCGCCGCCGAGGATGCACTCAAAGGCCTGATCTTTCCTGGCAGGGACAGCGCCACCTGGAACACCGAGTTGATTCCCATCACACCCCTGCCCGTGGAAGCTTCGACCGAGGTGGCACCCTGGGAACAACTGCTCGAGTTGGCTCTCGTCAAGCGCCCCGAACTGCGCCAGCAGCGCTTTGAAATCCAGGCCGCGGTCCTGCGCCACGAGCGCACGGTCTCCGAACGGCGCATGGGCCTCGACCTCGACCTCTCGGTCAACAGCCAGAGCTTCAGCGGGAACGAGGGCCAAGCCGCCAAAGAGGCCCTGGCCTTTGATTTTCCCACTTACACGGCCGGCTTGAAATTCTCTGCACCCATCAACAATCGCTCGGCGCGTTTCCTCGAGAAGGCCGCCCGGGCCCGGGTGCGCGCGGCCTACTTGACCTACGATCAACTCGAGACGCGCATCGTGGGGGAGGTACGCGAGGCCGTGCGCCAGGTGCGCTACCAGGCCGAAGCGGTGAGCGCCGCACAGACGAGCCTTGAAGCGACTCGCCGCCAGCTGGCGGCGGAGGAAGCGCGCTACCAGAATGACCTCTCCACCAACTTCCAGCTGCTTGAGTTCCAACAGCGCCTGGCCGAAGCCCTCAACACCGAGAAGTCGGCACGGGCTGGCCATGCCAAGGCGCTCTATGCCCTTCAAGTGGCCCAGGGCACGGCCGGAGAGGTCTACTGATGGAGCGGCTGGCATGGGCCCTGGCCCTTCTGCTGCTCGCTTGCCATGGCGGCGACTCGCCCGCCGGCGTGGCGCCAGCTTCTGTGCGGGACTGGACCGGGGACGATCGAATCAAGGCCCTGATCGAGGACTGCTCCTCCCTCGGCACCTTCTCTGGCGACACCAGCTACCTGCTCGGCGTGCAGGTCTCCAAACTGGAACGCGGTTCCATGACCGTGCTCAACAACACCCGCGAGGAGTTGGCCCAGGCGGGCAGCCGGGCCCTGCCAGAGCTCGAGCGCTTGGTGCGGCGGCTGTTCACCGCACGCCACGGTTCCCACGCTGTGATCAATGCCCTGGGCGTACTCGAGATGTCGGAAGCCGGCGGCGACCCGCGGGCCGTGGCCCTGGCAGGAGATTGCCTCGGCCATCCCCAGGAGACCGTGCGTAGCGCCGCCATCGAGGTTCTGGCGCGCCACGCCACGAGCGTAGTCTTTGATGATCTCTTGAGTCTCATGCCCGTCGTCACAGGGTCCGGCCGCGGGATCCTGGTGAGCGCTCTGGGCCGCGCGGACCCGCGGCGCTTCGAGTTGCTGTTTTTGGATTGGATCATGCAAGAGAGTTACACGGGCCAGTGGTCCCTCGCAGCGCGCCTCGTGGCGGGCAACAAGACCGACTCCAGCGCGGCACTCTTCGCACCCGTGGCTCTATCGCTTGGCGATCCCCTGACCCGCCCGACCCTGCTCGCGATCCTGGTGGACGACTCCGATTCAGAAGCCGCCGGGCTCCTGGGCGAGATGCTCGCCGACCCCGACCCCGAGGTGCGCGGCCAGGCCTTGCGGGCTCTCGAATTCACCGAGCTCCGCGGTCTTGCAGCGGACTTGTTGCGCGCGGATCCCGTGGCCAACCTGCGCGCCCTGGCCGCCGAGCTCCTGGGTGCGCGAGCTCTCGATCCGCTGGCCAACAAGGCTCTCCACGACGGTCTCAACGACAGCGTGGACGCCGTGCGCCAGGCTTGCTTGCGGCCCCTGGTCGCGGTGGGGGATGGCGCGGCCCTCGACCTGGTGCTGTCGCTCCTGGCTGGATCCGAACAGGACATACAATTGGCGGTGCGCTGCTTGAAGGGCCAATGGGAAGCCAATCCCAGCCTGGCCCCGCGGGCCCTGGAGGTCTTGCAAAAGCGCCTGGACGCTGAGCACGCGCTGCCTTGGCAAGCCTCGGCACGAACCTACCAGGCCATGGGCCTGATCCCGGGCCCAGAGAGCACGGCCCTCCTGCTAGCCGCGGCGGCGGAACCTGGCTTGCCCTACCAGGGCCTGACACGCCACCGCTGGCTCACCATCCAGGCTTCGAACAGCGGGCCGCGGGGGCGCGCACTCCTGGCCCAGGCCTGGCGCGACGAGGACGATCTCCAGCTGCGCCTCGACTACCTCTGGGCCGCCAGCGGTGTGCAAGATGCAGTCAGCTTTGGCCTCTTGAAGGAAGTCCTGGCCGTCGCTCGTTCCGCTCCCCACGAGCGCCTCTTCGTGGCGGATCGCATGGCCTGTCGCGGGCCCGCCGCGGAAGTCGCGGGCCTCGTCAAGCGCGCCGCTCGGCGCGAGACCGATGCCGTCTACCGGGCTGCCTTGAACTGCTTGCTCTGGCGCTGGTACGGCCAGAGCTGAGCCGTCTTCAGCGCGCGCCGCCCGTCAGGCGCCGCCAGTTGAGAGCGCCGCCTGCCTCGGCGAGGGCTGTGGCTGAAGGCGCCCGGGAGGGTCCGCTCCAGCGTGCGGCGCGGTTGACCGTGCCGTAGAGTTCGCCGCTGGCGCCGAGTCTGAAAGCGCCCAGGCCCGTCTCGCCGTGGGAGTAGGGCCAGGCGAGAAGTTCCGGCTCGTGGCCCTCCGAGCGGTCCAGGCAGAAGATGTAACCGTGGCGGAAGATGCGTTGGCCGTCGGCGAAGAGCCGCGTGTCGGGCAGACGCCGGTTGAGGGACGGGCTGGACTCCATCAGGGCGCCCAGGCCGCTCAGGGAGGTCCGCGGCCCGGCAAAAACCTCTCCGCCGAAGAGTTCGAGGGTGCGGATGGCGTCGCGCTCGTTTTCGTGGACAGCCAGCCCCCGCAGGAGCGGTAGGGTCACGGACACCACCACCGTGGCCACGGCCACGAGCAGGAGCTCTGGCCCCCCGAAAAAGCGCCGCAAGCGACTGGCCGGGGCGGCCACGCGCTGGTGCTGAGTGCCGAGGGGCAGTTGGAGGGTTTCGCTGGTCATCGTGGCTGGAGTCCGTTCGAGGGAGCTGGCGCGGCCTGCTCTCGCGCAAGGCCCTCACGATTCCAGGAGGGTCTGCTAGTCTGCGAGCCCATGGACCAACCCTCTGTACAGAATCTCTCAGCAGACCTGCGCGCAGCTTCGCGCTCGATCGCTGAAACCTTGAAAGCCGCCGGCCACCAGGCCTGGATCGTGGGCGGCGCCGTGCGCGACTTGGCGCGGGGCGCGGCACCTCGCGAGGTCGACATGGCCACCGATGCCCTGCCCGATTCGATCGAGGCCTTGTTCCCGCGCACCAGCTGTGTGGGCAAGGCCTTCGGGACCATCGTGGTGCACCAAGAGCTCGACGGGAAGAGCATCGATGTGGAGGTCACGACCTTCCGTTCGGACGGTGCGTATGGGGATTGTCGTCGGCCGAAAGAAGTCACCTATGGAACATCGGTCGAAGAAGATGCTCGCCGCCGGGATTTCACTTCCAACGCGCTTTATCTCGGCCCGCTTACCGACGAGTTCCTGGATCCGGAACGGGGGCTCGCCGACATCGCCGCCGGGCGTTTGCAATGCGTGGGCGAGGCCGCCCAGCGATTTGGCGAGGACGGCCTGCGGCTCTTGCGCTTGGCTCGCTTCGCGGCCAAGCTCAACGCCCGTCCCACCCGCGAAGTCCTGGCCGCGGCCGCCGCCACTAGAGCCAGCCTCAAGGGTGTCAGTGCCGAGCGTATTGCGGCCGAATTGCGGGGAATCTTCGCCACCGAGAGGCCCGCGCTGGCCCTGGATCTGCTCCTCGCCACGGGCCTCCTGGAGGTCGCCCTGGGCCCGCCCGACGACGACGAGATCCTGGCTCAAACCCGCCAGAGGGCCTTCGAGACCCTTTCCGGTCCCCTGGCCGAGGGCCTGGGCCTGGCCCTGCTCTTGGGTCCCGAGCCGCTCCAGTCCGCCGCGACTCCCGCCCATCGCGAGCGCCTCGATGCCCTGCGCTGCTCGCGCGCCCTCTCCCGGGAGGTGCTGGCCATCTGGCAAGCCGAAGCCGACCTCGTCGAACACTTCGAAGCCGGCGCAAGGGACATTGCCGCCTCCCGGCGCCTCATGCGCCTCGCCGCCTGGCCCGCCGCCAAGGCCGCCCTCGGCGCCTGGTTCCTCGCAGCCGAGCACCCACACCACGAGCGCCTGCAAGGCCTCGACGACCTGCGCTCGACCTTGACCGAGAGCGACCTCTGGCCCCCGGCCCTGGTCACCTCAAGCGACCTCGCCGCCGCGAAGATCCCCCGCGGCCCGCGCTGGAGCACCCTCTTCCACGACGCCGAAACCCTGCAACTCAACGGCGAACTAACCACCCGCGCAGCAGCCCTCAAGTGGCTGACAAAACGCACCGGCGCCGGAGAGTAGGGGGGGGGGCTCAACTCGGCGGAAACACTCCGCGCAGGGCGCGCGAGAGGGGAAAGCCGAGCAGGATCAGGAAGGCCAGGGCAAAACTGGCGCGGGTTCCGGGAAGCAGGGCGAGGCAGGCGGTGACGAGGGAGAGGCGGGCGAGGGCGAGGCCCATGGTGCTGCGCACTCGCGAGAGGGTCCAGGGACCGGGCGCGCTGCGGGCGCGCAGTAGACCGAAGCTGGCGAAGAGTGCGAGGGCGAGAGCGGCGAGCCGGCCGTGGAGTGGCAGGGACGGCACAGGCAGGGCTGGCAGGCAAAGGAAGATCAAAATCAGGGTCGCGACCAAGCGCCGCGGACGGCGATCGCAAACGAGGTCATCCTCGGCGTCTTCCAGGCGGCCGAGGCGCGAAACGACGAAAACGAAGAGCCCATAGGCCAGGGGCGCGGCCAGAAAAAGGGCGGGCCGCGATCCTGCCAGAGGAAAAGCCAGGAGAGGCGTGGCCAGGTTGCCCGCGCGACAGAAGGCCAAGAGAGCCGGGCCGCGCCAGGGTCCGCGGCCCACCAAATCGTAGACGATGGCGGCCAGGGCCACCGCCGCCATCCACAGGCCCGCCCTCGGAGAAACCCAGGTCGCAGCCGCCAAGCCCAACACAAATAGAGCGAGGGCCGCGGCCAAGACCGCTGCGGGCTGGAGCGCGCCCGAGGGCAGCGGCCGCTCGGGACGGGCCAAGGCGTCGCCTCCACGGTCGGCCCAGTCGTTGAGGGCCATGCCGCCGTGGTAGACGGCGAGCGAGGCCAAGACGAGGCCACAGATGGCGCGCAGGTCGGTGAGCCCCGCCAAGGACGCGCCCGCGAGTACATCGGCGGCGGCGGTGGGCGCCAAGGACAGGCGCAGGACCCGGCCCCAGTCGCAAAGTCGAAAGCCCGCGGGTTGGGCGGCCATGGATCAGTTGAAGACGTGCATGCTGAGGTCGTTGTAGATCACGAAGACAAAGAGCGACACGATCAAGACCAAACCCACGAGCTGGCTGTAACTCATGATGCGTTCGTTCACCGGCGAGCCCTTGATGCCCTCCACAGCCAAGAAAAACAAGTGCCCGCCGTCAAGCAGGGGGATGGGCAGCACATTCAAGAAGGCCAGGTTGAGAGACAGGAGGCACAGGAACCAAAAGAACTTCACCAGGCCGATGTCGGCGGTCTGCTTGGCGATCACACCGATGGTGATGATGCCGCCGAGGTTCTCCTCGCTGACTTCCTGGCGCAAGATTCCGCTCAGGGTGCGGGCCACATCGCGCAACATGTCGTAGCACGAGGACACACCCAGGCTGAGGGCCCGGGGCACATGACTGACCGTGTAGTCGTAGCGCGCAGCCTTGATACCGAGGCCGTAGTCGGAACGAGCGTAAGCCGCTGGCAGCACCGAGAGGCTCAAGAACTCCGGGGCCTGGCCGACGCGCGCACGGGCGATGTCGATCTCCATGGCCCGGCCCTGACGACCGGCCAAGACGGCTGCTTGGCGAATGTCGTCGTACTCGTTGACGGCCGTGCCGTCGATCTTCTCCAAGAGATCCCCGGAGCGCAGACCGGCCTTGTCCGCCGCCGATCGGGGCAAAACCGCCACCCGCGCACCCAACATGTCGGCCTCGAAGGCGATGGAATCCAAGAGCGCCAGGGCCGCGGCGGGAGCCAGGGCCGGCGAAGAGAGAGCAACGGCGTCACCAGCGCGAGAAACCTGCCAGGCGTGGGGGCCGGGAGAGGCGAAGAGAAGGTTCAAGATGTCGCTGGTGCGATCGACGGATTGGCCGTCGATGCGCAGCACGCGGTCGCCAACTTCCAGGCCCATGGCCTCGGCCGCCTGGTCCGCGCGCAGGCCCGTCACGAGATTAACGAGGGGCTGCACGCCGAGCAGCGGGCGGCCTGTAGCTTTGAGTTCACGGGGCTCGACCTGCACGAGAAGTTCCTCGCCGTCGCGCTCGAGGCGCAGGGAGATGGGCTCCTCGGTGTCCATGGCGAGAGCCAATTGGCGCTGCGGCGAGAGGGCCGCGGAGACGCCGGTGACCCCCAGAAGCCGGTCGCCATCCACCACGCCCGCCTGTTCCGCCTGGCTGCCCGGGGCCACAAAAAGCGGCGCAGCGCGGTCGGCGGCGGGGCCCAAGCGACCGATGGTAAAGAGCCCCATCTGGTCGTCGAAGCGCGGCTCGAGGAGCACGCGACGGGTGGTTTCGCTGCCCGGCGGGCGCAAGAGCAGCTCTACCGGATCGCTACCGCCATAGGCCACTTCGGACGAGACCTGGGTGATGTCGTAGATCTCGCGGCCGTTGACCTGCAGCACCCGCGAGCCCGGCTCCACACCGGCGTGCCAAGCCGGCGAACCCGCCTCGACCTGACCCGTGATGGGCTCGAAGGAGGGGATCCCCAGGAGGAACAGAATGGGAAAGACCACCAGGCCGAAGAGCACATTGCTCAACACACCCCCGGAATAGATCAAAAAGCGTTGCGGCACGCTCTTGGCGGCGAGCTCCCACGGTTCGGGTTCGCCGCCATCGCTTTCAGAGCCCTCGTCACCCGCCATGCGCACATAACCGCCCAGGGGCACGGCGGCAATCTGGTAGGTGGTGTGGCCGCGGGTCCATGACATGAGCCGCGGACCGAAGCCCAGGCTGAACACATGCACGCGCACGCCGCACCAGCGGGCGGCGAAGAAGTGCCCGGATTCGTGAACGAAGATCACGAGGCCGATGCCCAGGACGACCTGGATGTATTGAGGGATGCTGGAGAGGTCCATGAAACAGGACGCGGAGCTTGATTGGATGGGTCAGGGAGCCAGGGCGGCCACTTCGCCCTGGGCCAGAGCACGGGCATGGGAGTCGGCTTCGAGCAATTCCTCGATGCTGGCCGAAAGGCCCGGACGGCGGTCGAGGACCGCGGCGTTGATGCGCGGGATATCCTGGAAGTCGATGCGCTCGCCCAGAAAGGCCTCCACCGCCACTTCATCGGCCGCGTTGAGCACACTACCTGAATCGGCGCCTTCGTCAACACACCGAAAGCCCAGGTCGAGGGCCGGAAAGCACCCGGGATCGGGCGCCTCGAAGGTCAGTTCGGAGAAGAGCGTGAGATCAAAGCCGGTCATGGCCAGGGGCGCGCGGTCGGGATGGTGCAGGGCGTAGTGGATCGGCCCGCGCATGTCCGGCGGACCCATCTGGCAAAGGACCGAACCGTCGATGAATTCCAGCATGGAATGCACCAGGGATTGCGGGTGGACCACCACCTCGATCCGTTCCCGTTCGAGGCCGAAGAGGTGGTGCACTTCGATGACTTCAAGGGCCTTGTTCATCAAGGTGGCCGAGCCCACGGTGATGCGCGGTCCCATGTCCCAGTTGGGATGCTCGAGGGCCATGGCGGGGGTCACTCCCGCCAACTCGCTGGCCGAGCGGCCCCGGAAGGGACCACCGCTGGCGGTGAGAAGCACGCGCCGCACCCGGCCGAGGTCTTCGCCGCGCAGGCACTGGAAGATGGCGCTGTGTTCGCTGTCCACCGGAATGATCTCGGCACCGTGCTCAGCGGCAAGCTGCATCAAGAGCTCGCCGGCCACCACCAGGGATTCCTTGTTGGCGAGAGCCAGGCTCTTGCCGCGTTCGAGCACAGCCACCGAAGGCAAGACGCCCCGAGCGCCCACCATGCCGTGCATGCAGACGCGGTAGTCGGCCTCGCGGGCGAGTTGGCAGGCGGCATCGGGCCCGGAGAAGAGGGTCGTGCCCCGGGGTAACTCGGGCGCCAGCCGTTCGGCCGCTTCAAGGTCGGCGAGCGCCACAAAGGCTGGACGGAATTCCCGCGCTTGAGCCGCCAGGGCCTCCCAGGACGAACCCGCAGCCAGCCCCACGACTTCGAGCCCCGAGCCGGGAGAGCGCACGAGGTCCAGGGTTTGGGTACCGATCGAGCCGGTGGAGCCGAGAAGCAGGAGGCGGGTCATGGAGGGTGCAGGCGCCTTGGGAGCCGGCCCCCTAGTCTAGACCCGAGAAGCGGGCAGGAGTACCCCGAGGGCCATTCCCTGCCAGCATCGGTTAGGTTCATGGCCCATGTGGATCAAACGCGCCAAGTTCTGCCCTGTTTGTCAGGGGGGGCTCGAGCTTTCTTCCGTGGGCGGGCGCAAGCGCCTGCGCTGCGTCGTCTGCGGTTGCGTCTTGTACGAGAACCCCGCCTCGGCGGCGGCGGCGGTGATCCTCGATAAGCGGCGCCGGGTGCTGCTCATTCGCCGAGACATTGCACCCTTCGAGGGGCTCTGGGCCCTGCCCGCCGGCTACCAGGAGATCGACGAGGACCCCCGTCAAGCTGCCGTGCGCGAGGCGCTTGAGGAAACCGGGCTCGAGATCCAGGCCGGCGCCCTGATTGACCTGCTTTACATCCCCGACGACCCCAGGAAACCCGCTAATCTTGCCGTTTTCCTGTGCAGCGTGGTGGCTGGCGAGTTGTGCCCTGGCGACGATGCTCGCGAGGTTGCCTGGTTTGCCCTGGACGCCCTGCCCGCCGATATGGGCTTCGACAACCGTGAACGCATCCTCCTGCCCCTGCACCGAGATCCGGGGCGCTTCGGTCTGGGTTAGCGCGGGCGGGGAAGTTACCTTGTAGGCCAGCCTGAAATCCCGCCCTCCAAAGAAGACACGCACCGTACGACTCGTGACCCAAGTGAAGAACGACGCTCCTCTTTCCTATCGCGACGCTGGCGTCAACATCACCGCCCAAGACGAGACCCTGGCCCGCGCCAAGGACGCCATTCGCTCGAGCTTCACCCCCGGCGTGCTCGGGGATGTGGGACTCTTTGGCGGCCTCTTCGATCCCGCCAAGGTGGGTTGCGGTGGACAGATTCTGGTGGCCAGCGCCGACGGCGTGGGCACCAAGCTCGAAGTGGCGGTCAGGGCCGGCATCCACGACACCGTGGGGCGCGACCTCGTCCAGCACTGCATCAACGACATCCTGGTCCAGGGCGCGAGGCCGCTGTTCTTCATGGACTATGTGGGCACGGGCAAGCTCGATCCCAAAGTGGTCTCGGACCTGATCCGCGGCTGCGCCGAGGCCTGCCGCTCGGGAGGTCTGGCCCTGCTCGGCGGCGAGACAGCCGAGATGCCGGGGCTCTACAAGGACGGTGACTTCGACCTGGTGGGCT
This sequence comes from Planctomycetota bacterium, assembly GCA_012959785.1. Lineage (GTDB taxonomy): Bacteria > Planctomycetota > UBA1135 > UBA1135 > DUCM01. The sequence goes on from DUCM01000005.1 coordinate 55,308, forward strand.
TCATCGTGGGAGCCGTACACCCCGACAAGTTGCTCGACGGCAGTCGCGTGCAAAGCGGCCAGGTTTTGCTGGGCCTCGAAAGCGCCGGGCTGCACACCAACGGTTACTCCCTGGCGCGCAAGATCCTCTTCGAGCGCCAGGGGCACAGCCTCAGCGACCGCCCCGCCAGCCTCGCCGGCGCCTCCGTGCAAGAAGCCCTGCTCGCCGAACACCGCTCGTACCTCGACCTACTCTGGCCGCTCTTGGAAGACGACTCCATCGCGGCCATGGCTCACATCACGGGTGGGGGACTGGTGGACAACCTGCCGCGGGTGCTCGGCGGCCGCCGGGCTCTCGTCGACCTCGACGCCTGGATTCCCGCACCGCTCTTTCGCTACCTCGTGGAGGCGGGCCAGGTCGAACGGGACGAGGCCTACCAGGTCTTCAACATGGGCATCGGCATGGTGCTCTGCGTGGAACAGGACCAGGTCGCCGGCGTGCGCTCCAAACTCGAAGCCAAGGGCGAAGCCGTACACCGCCTCGGTCAGATCGACGACGGTCCCGCGGGCGTCGCCTGGGCGTAAGAGAGCTCAGCGCCCATGTTCCCCCTCGTCTGTCTTCTCGCTGGCCTCCTGGCCCCTGGCGCAACCCAGGATGCGCCCCTGCCCGCGGAGCCCTCGGCCCTCTCCCGGGCGCGCCAACTGGCCCCCGGAAGAGCCCGGGCCAGGGCACTCATGGAGGCCCTCGAAAGCGTCGCCGCGGACGCCCTTCCCGCTTGTTTGGAACTCTCCTTCGAGGAATTTTTGAACCAGACGCGGGCCTTTCAATTCGAGTTGGCCCTGCCCCTCGCCGAAGCCATGCACCGCCGGGCCCGGGCCCCCTGGAGCGCCAGCAGCCTGGCCCTGGCCGCCACCCGCTCCGGCTCGCCGGCCGAGGCCCAGGCCGTGTTGCGCGAACAACTCGACCTGGACCTCGACCGGGAGGACCGCACAAATCTCCTGGAGCGCATCGGTCTGGCCTCCTTGGCGGCTGGCGAGCAGGACCGCGCCCGCCGGGAACTGGGCGCCGCCTTCACCCGGGGCTCGGCCAACGCCGGCGTGGTTTTGGGCCGCATGGACCTCCAGGAGGGCCATCTGCGCCGCTCCAGGGCCATTTTTCGAAGCCTCCTGGACCGCGACCAAGGCCAATCCTGGGCTCGGCGCGGCTGGGGCCTTAGCATGCTGCCGCGCGGCCCGCTATCCGCCCCGGCTAGCCTTCCAAGGTAGCCCGATTGTCAACTCCATCAGCGCCCTCCACTATGCTCGGTATGCACAACCCCCTCCTCGTTTTCGGTCCCCTGGCCCTGGCCGTCTTGGCGCTTGCTTCGGTCTTCTCCAGGGCCTCGGAGGCCCGCCCCGCTGCTCCAGCAACCAATCTCAGGGCCGCCGACACCAAACTCAAGGATTCGGACCACAAGCGCGTGGGCAAGGCCATGGGAGAGTGCATCGCAGCCTACCTCGCGCGTGAAGGACGACGGGAAGCCGAGGCCGCTCTGCGCAAGGCTATCGAGAAAAAGTGGAAGAAGGCGGCCAAGGGCAGCGAGCCCCTGTCGCTCACCGAAGACCTCGGCGCCTCCCTCTATCACGCGCGCAACTACTCCAAGGCGCGGGGAGTCAAGAAGGGCAAGATCGCGGGATTCGAAGTCCCGGTGGAGTTCTACGGCGAGGACTTTGTGGCCGAGTACGAACTCTGGGCGCCTTCCAAGTACAAGGCCAAACAGGGGCCCTATCCCCTGATCATCTGCTTGCCCGGCTCCACGGCCACCCCCAAGGAACACCTGGAAGAGCGTTGGCATAGTTCCGAGGTGCGCGACGCCTGCATTTTGGTCGCGCTCCACATGCCGCCCAAAGAAGAACACTGGGGCAGCCTGGGCGTGCGGGGTGACCCCGAGAACGCCGGGGGCATGGGTATGTTGCTCTCGGTCTTCGGAGATGTAGGCGAACGCTTCGCCGTGGATGTGAACCGCATCTTCCTCGTGGGCGAAGGGCCAGGCGGCGCCGAGGCCGCCATGCGCATTGGCAACTCGTTTCCCGACCGCTTTGCCGGGGTGATTTGCATCTCGGGCGACGCGGCTGACCTCGCGCCGGACAACTTCTGCAACTTGCCGCTCTTCTTCGCCGGCGGCGGCAGCAAGGCCACGGAGTTCGCGGGCCTCACCGAAAAAGCCGGAGGCCTGGCGGCCGAGGTCGCCCCCGACGCCACCGAAGCGGACATCTGGAGCTGGATCGGGGCCAACCCGCGGCGCTCCAACCCCGAGCGCGTGGTCCTCCTGGCCGGTGCGCCCTTCCCCAACAAGGCCTACTGGATCGAGATCCCGCCCAGCGATGGCACACAGGTCGCGCGCCTCGAAGCCGTGGCCGACCGCGACAGCAACACGATCACAGTCACGGCCAAGGGCATCACGAGCCTCACGATTTACTACAACGACCTGATCGTCGACCTCGACAAGCCCGTCAAGGTGATTCTCAATGGACTCACCAACGAAGATCTGATCCCACGCAACTTCAACACCATGATGGATCAGATCTACAAGAGTCGCAGCGATCCCGGCAAGATCTACACCGCCGTCAAGTCCTACGATGTGCCCGCAGCCGCCGACGACGGGGATGCGCAAGGCGGCAGCGACTGACGCGCCGTGGGTCACTCCAGAGCCGGAACTGGGGATGCGCAAACTTCGCCTGGGGACTGCGACGAGCCCGTGGGCGTGGGGTCCGGCAGCGCTGGATTGCTGTGGCTCGTGGCCGTGGCTGGCGCGGGGACCATGGTGGTGGAACTCGCGGCGGTGCGCCTTCTAGCCCCCTGGTTTGGCAGCTCCCAGGCCGTTTGGACCAATGTCATCGGCGTGGTGCTTTTTGCCCTGGCCCTGGGCTACTTCTTGGGCTCCAAGTTGGCGGCGCGGCCGCAACCCCTGGCAGCCCTGGGTTGGGTTCTCGCCTTCGGCGCCGCCAGCACAGCCTGGTTGCCCGCCCTGGCGGCGCCGGTGGCCGATCTGTTCATGCCCGCCGGCGTGACCCTCGATCGCGCGGCGGAACTGTTCGTTTGGGGCAGCCTGGCCTCCGCGGCCCTGCTCTTCGCGCCGGCTGCTGTGGCGCTCGGTTGCGTGGGGCCCCTGGCCGTGGAAATCGTCGCCCGGCGGAGTGGTGGACACGCAGGCAGCGCTGGCGGCAAGGTCCTGTGCGCTTCGACCCTGGGCAGCCTCGCGGGGACTTTTGGCACAACCCACTTCGCCCTGCCCGGGCTCGGCCTGAAGGGCACCTTCCTCCTGGCCGGAGTCTGCCTGGGCGTCTTGTCCCTGATCAGTTTTGTCTTCCAGCGACGGGCGACCTGGCCGGGCATCGGCGCCCTCGTTTGCGTGGTCCTCTCGTTTGCCGCGGCGACTCGCACGCCGAGCCCCACGGGAACCTTGCTGGCCGAGGTGCAGTCGGCCTACCAGACGGTTCGCGTTGTGGAAACCGGCGCGGGCGCAGAGCGCATGCGCCAGTTGCAAGTCAACGAGGGTCTCGACTCGTTTCAGTCGGTCTGGCAACCGGAGTCCGGGCTGCTGCCGGTTGGGTACTACTACAACTATTTCTGTCTGCCGCCCTGGTGGTCCGGCGCGCAGGGCACCTGGCGGGTGATGGTCCTGGGCCTGGGAGCAGGAACCAGTTGGCGGGTCCTCGAAGGCAGCCTACCCGCGGGGGTGCGCCTCGTGGCCACGGGCGCGGAGATCGACCCGGCGGTGATCGACCTCGCTCGCGAATTTCTGGAACTCGCACCACAGAGCCCCGAGCGCCAGACCTTGGCGGGCTGGGACGCACGGGCGGCCCTCCGCGCCATGCAGGGCCAATTCGACGAGATCATCCTCGACACCTACGCCAACCAGATGGAGATGCCGGCACACCTGTGCAGCGTCGAGTTCTTCCGCGAGGTGCGCGGGCGACTGGCTCCGGGCGGTTGGCTAGCCATCAACATCGGCGGCTTCTCCCTCAACGACCCCGTCGTACAAGCCGTGGCGGCCACGGCGGCCACGGCTTTTCAGAGCGCAGCCCTCTGCGTGCGCGTGCCCTTTTCGCGCAATGTCGTGGCCTACCTCAAGGCGAACGGCACACCCTTTGTGCCGGGGGATAGTGGTTGGAGCCTCGCAGAGGGCCCCGTGGCGAAGCTCCTGCCACCCGTGGAAATCTCCAGCCGTTGGGCTCTGATCCACCCGGCGACGCCGGCGCCCCTCAGCGACGATCGAAATCCCATCGAACGACTGCAAGCGCAGTCGATTCTGCTCGCGGCCCAAGCCTGTGCGGAGCGCGAAGAGCGATGACCGCCGCGCTTTGCATCCTGGTCCTCGCCTGGCTGCCGCAAGCGGCGAGCGAAACGCCCCTGCAAGGCGCCGTGCGACTTACCGCTGAAGAGCGCTTTGTGGAGGCCCTCAAGCTGGCGCGCACGGATGACGACGCGCTCTTCCGAGCCCAGGGAGAACTCTTCGTGTTGCAGCGCGCGGGAGCCCTGGACGAAGCCCTGAGCGCGGGTTTGCGCGGCCTCGAGGTCGCACCGAAAGACCCCTGGCTGCTGGAGCGCTGCGCCAACCTGGCTTTGAGCTTGGGATCGGGAGGACTCGCCCAGGGACTCTTGGATGAGCTCGTGCAGAGCGTCGGTCCTCTCGAGCAAGAACGCCTGGCGCCCCTGCTCACAGCAGCCCGCGGCCTCGTGCAAGGACGGCAGGCCAAAACGGCTGCCCTGGCCCGAGCACGCGCTGTGCTCTTGGGCATCGCCGCGCTCTTGGCCCTCGCCGCGCTCCTGGGCCGCGTTTTCGCGGGCCGCGCGCTCACGCTCAGGCGTCAACGCGCGGCGGCCAGGGGCTAAGGCGCGGGGGACGAGGTCCCCCGCGAGCTGCCCCTACAAAATGTCCAAGAGCCCCGTGCCGTTCTGGCCGGTCAGGGTCGAGGTCGTCGCTCGGTAGTTGATGTCGATGGAGAAAACCGAGTTCCAGGGCAGGTCCTGTTTGTCAGCCACCAGCCCCAGGGCCACGGCGGCAAAGCCCCGCGCCGCGCCGGTCAAATTCTCATCGCCCAGCATGTCCACCAGGGGGACCACCGAGTTGGCATCGCCCACCAGACCCAGGGCCGCAGCGATGGAGGCCTGGGTCGTGAGAGTCTTGGCCTGCTTCAATTGGGCCACGAGCCGCTTGACAATGCGCTTGTCACCCAAGAGACCCAGGGCGATGGCGGCTTGTTTGAGCAACACGCCGCGGTGATTCGAATTCGCCACGACTTCTTGGATCGGTGCCAGGGCGGCCAGGGAGTTGGAGAGCCCCAGGCCGATGGCGATCTGCCCGCGCAGTTCGTCCCCGGAAGATTGCTCGAGCTTGTCGAGCAGCAACGACTCCGCGCGGTTGTCGCGGGCGATGCCCAGGGCGATGGCACAGGAACCCACATCGGACGGAGAACGACTCTCCTTGAGGTGCAGACGCAGGGCGCTGAGGGCCGATTCGGACTGCTGGCGACCGGCGTCTTCGAGACCACGCTGCATGACTCCCAGGGCCAGAGCCGCCCAGGGCCGAGCGTTCTTGCCCCGGGCCAACTTGTTCAGCAGGAAGCGCCGTACCGGGGCCTCTGCGGCCAGGCTATCCGCACCGCTGCCAGGCCGTCCGCCGATGCGACCAAGGGCCATCAGGCTGAAGTACTGCACCTGCTTGTCGGCGTTGCCCGCGGATTCCATCAGGGCTTTGCGCAGGGCCACATCCTCGGGGTCGAGGTCCAAATCGCCGAGTTGGCCGAAACAAAGGGCCGCGCTCTGGCGCAGTTCGCGCTGGCCGACATGGCCGCGGCGGGTGACATAGGGCAGCAGCGCCGATACGACCCGTGGCTTCTCGCTGGGCAGGCCCTCGAGCAGTTTTGCCAGGGAGCGGGGGATGTGAGCCCGCACCAGCACGGGCCGCGCGCTGTTCTTTTCGTCCTGAAAGTAGTTCAGGAGGTAATCGATTTGCTCTCGGCGACAAGTGGGTGCTCCGTTGCGGCCAGCCCGGCGCTCGCTACGCCCGCTGAACTCAGCCAAGGGATCCCGAACCTCCAGCGGCACGATCCCCATGGAGATCAGGGCCGCGACCTTGAGGTCGCGGGTGGACGAGCGCGGCGCTGAAGCAATGCGCCAGAGGGCCGCGACGATATCCTCGCGCACCACGGGCGACGAGTGGAACTGGCCGACTTCACCGAGGCCATAAACCGCGAAGGCACGGGTGCGATAGTGGACGCCAGCGGAACGGCCCACGAGGGCACGCCCGCGCTCGGTGTCGAGTGCCAGGTCGGTGAGTATCTCCACGGCCCCTTGGCTGCGCAGGATGCCGAGGGAAACCGCGGCGGTCTCGGCGATCTCCTGACTGGGGTCGTCGAGGCGCTTTTCGATCGCGTCCTGGATGAGCGAGTGGCCGTCCTCTCCGGGTTCGTCCCCGATTTTTGAAAGGGCCACCAATGCGCCGGTGACGATGTCGTTGTGGCGCTCGTGCTCGAGGGCGGCGAGCAGCGCGGGCACGATCACTTGCCGGATGGTCTCTTTTGAGGGACGCAGGCTCGACTTGGAACGCTCACTCTGGCCGGCGCCCAGGAAGAAGTCGTCGGACCCGGTCACACTCCCGGCGCGGTAGAGATGCCCCTTGAGGTTGATGTATGGGCTCTTGTTGAAACCCCACCAAAAGCGCCAGTCGGTGAGGTCCACGCCCGCACCAAGCCCGGGCGTCGAGGGGCCGCTGGGCTGCGACGGACCGGGCGCCGGAGGATCGCCCGGCCGCCGGGGCGACGAAGGCCGGGAGGGGCCAGGGCTACCGGGATCAGAAGGGCCAGGCGAAGGCGGCCCGCTGCCGCCGCCACCACCGGGAGGTACCGTGTCGCCCGGACCGATCCAGATGCCACCATGGCTGCGGGCGGCTTCGGGTAACACGAGTGAGATAGACGCCACCAGGGCGCAACACAGGATGGATGTTTTCATGGGGTCGTCGGGTGGGAGGGCCTGAGGCTGAAAGGCAGTAGGGGCTGAAAGGCAGCCGCCAAACTCCACAGAGCAACCCATGTGCCACCAGGGGCAATCATCCTTGCAGGCCCCTGCGCCGTCCCAAGTGCCGGCGCCGCGCGCCCTGCGTTACGCCATCCCGCCCGGGTGCTACGCCACGAGCACACGAAAAAAGCCGCGCGCATCCCGAAGGAGGCGCGCGGCCAAAAGTTCGTTCGCGGTGCTTTACAGGATGTCGAGCAGGCCGGTTCCGTTCTCGCCCGTGAGGGTCGTGGTGTTCGCGCGGTAGTTGATGTCCACCGAGAACTTGGCGTTCCAGGGCAACTCTTCTTTCTCCGCCACGATGCCCAGAGCCACCGCTGCAAAGCCGCGGGCTCCGCCAGTCAGTTCCTGGTCCTTGAGCATGCCCACCAGGGGATCGACCGAGCGCGCGTCACCGATGAAGCCCAAGGCCGAGGCGATGGCCGCCTGGGTCGTGAGGGTGTCGGCGTCTTGCAACTGGGTCACGAGACTGGTGACGACATTTTTGTCACCCAAGAGTCCCAGGGCGATGGCTGCCTGCTTGAGCAACTCGCCGCGGTACTTCGACTTCTTGACAACAGCCTGGATCGGCTCCATCGAGGCCACCGAGTTCATCAGGCCCAAGCCGATGGCGATGTTGCCGCGCACATCGTCGTCGGACATACGGTCGAGCTTCTCGAGCAGGATCGTTTCCGACTCGATGTCGCCAGCGATGCCCGTGGCGATGGCGTAGGCGCCCACCACGATCTTGGTGCGGGTGTCCCGCAGAGCCGAACGCAGAGCCGCCAGGGCCGAAGCCGACTGGGGGCAGTTGTTCTTCAACAAACCGCGTTCCATGACGCCGATGGCCAGACCGGCCCAGGGCTTGACCTGGCTCTTGCCCTTGGCAAGCTGGCGCAGGAGGTACTTGCGCACCTCGTCTTCGCCAGCCAAGGGATCGTCGCCGCTGCCGGGGCGGCCGCCGATCTGACCGAGAGCGATCACGCTGAAGTTCTTGACCTGCTGGTCGGCGTTGCCCGCCGCGTCCATCAGGGCCTTGCGGATCGTCTTGTCGGCCTTGTCGTCATCGAGGTCGCCCAGTTGGCCGAAGGCCAGGGACGCGCTCTGGCGTACTTCACGCTTGCCGATGTGACCGCGCTTGGACACATAGGGTGCGAAGGCCTTGACCACCTCGTCCTTCATCTCCGGGGCGCCACTCAAGAGACTGGCAATGGCCCGGGGCGCATGGGCGCGGACAAGGTAGTGCTTGTTCTTGTCCTTCACATCGAGGAAGAAGTCGAGCAGGTACTGAATCTGTTCCTTGCGGTTGGTGGGAGCCGCCGAAACGGCTTCCTCGACATCTTCGCCTTCTGCGGCCGGCGCTGCATCAGCGTCTTCCACATCGAGGGGCACGAGACCCAGGGCGATGATCGCCGCGACCTTCACATCGCGGGTGGACATGCGCGGGGATTCGCAGACCCCCCAGAGCAGGTCGACGATCTCTTGGCGCACGGCGGGATCTTCGGTGTAGTAACCGATCTGACCGAGACCGAAGGCCGCGAAGGCGCGGGTGCGGTAGTTGACGCCGCCCTCGCTGCCCACCAGGCGCATACGTTCCGAGGGCGTGTCGAGCACCAGGTGCTTGAGGTCCGGGATCGACGCGGGGTTTCCCAAAAGGCCGAGGGCCACGGCGGCGGTCTCTGCAATTTCCTGGTTGGAGTCACTCAGGAAGGGTGAGATCACGGCCTGGAACTTCGAGCTGCCGTCTTCCGAGGGCTCGTCGCCAATCTTGGCCAGGGCCACCATGGCGCCGGTGACGATGTCATTGTTGCGTTCGTTTTGAAGAGCTTCCATGAGCGCCGGAACGATCGTGTTGCGGATCGTCTCTTCCGAGGGGCGCAGGCTGTCCTTGGCCTGGGTTTGCTGACCGTGGCCCAGGAAAAAGTCGTCGGATCCGGTCAGGGTCGAACCGCTGTGGATGTGCGACTTCAGGTTCAGGTAGGGGTCCTTGTTGAAGCCCCACCAGAACTGCCAGAGGGTCAGGTCGGGACCTGATGAGCCGCCCGAGGTGCTGGGTTGGGCGGGTCCACTGCTGGGGCCGGGGGCACCGGGGCCCGCAGGACCAGGGGTGCTCGGTCCCGAGGGACCAGGCGCGGAAGGACCGGAGGGACCGGGGGTCGAGGGACCGCCACCACCGCCGCCACCGCCGCCGCCGGGGGGCACGGTGTCGCCAGGGCCGCGATAAGTTCCGCCGTGGCCGACCGACACATCCTGGAGGCCGATGGCGCCAGCGGCGAGGAGGGCACCGAAGAGGAGCAGCTTTTTCATGATCTGAAGAGGAATGGGTGTCAGGCGTTGAAGCGTCGAAAAAAGAAGAGGCGGGCAGGGCTCGAAGTTCGAGTTTGTTGCCGGTTCTCGTTTGGCAAGGACCGTCCCGGCTGCCCTGGGGCAACCTGCGTGACAGCATAAAGCAACCTGCGTGCCAGGTGCGGTAGAGCCAATCATAGGTTACGGGGAAGGGGCTCCGGGGCCAAGTCCTGAGGCCCCAGGGGCACCCGAAGCCTTCTGACAGGGAGTGGGGAGTGGGGGAGCCAAGCCTCTCCCAAGAGCCCGCGTTCCCTCTTCGTAGCGCCCTCGACCCCGAGGGTAACCCGACCCAAGGCCCCTTGTCTCTGGGGCTTTGAGTCGGGGCCTCAGGTAGGGCAGACTGGCAGGGTGAGCACCATCCTGACCCCCGAGGCCACCGGGGCCCCCGCCAGTCGCCCGCTAGATCTCGGCGTGCAGGCCCTCCTGGCCGGTGCCGAGCCCCTCGCTCCGGCCCTCGAAGCCCTGCGGGTCGCCTGGGGGGCCCAGCGAGCCCTGTGGTGCAGCGCGAGTGGTGGCAACTGGTTGGCCGTGGACGGAGTCCTTTCCAGGCCCTGCGAAGTGCCCAGCGACATCCCCGGGCGCTGGCTGGAGCCAGGTGCGCCGGCAGGCGTGCAGCGCCTCTCCCCGGCGACCCTGAAGCGCGATCCCGCGGCCTCTGGCGCCGGGCTCGGCGCTGCCCTCGTGCGGCATTCGAGTGCGGGAGTCCTGTGGCTCGACAGCGCCGCTGTATCCGGCCTCGGTGACTTCGGTCTCCAGCGGAGCCAAGGCGCCAAAGAGTTCGCCTGTCTGGATTGGCTGAGTGCCCTGGTCCGGCGCACCGCTCTTGAGATCTCGGTCCGCGACCTGGCCCGGCGCGGCGAACGCTCCGCGGGAGTGGCCCATGACCTGCGCAACCAACTGTCCCTCGCCATCCTCCAGAGCGCGCGTCTCGATCTCGGCCGCCAAGAAGACGCTCGCGGCCTCATCCAATCCCTCGAACGAGCGCGCAGCCTATGCGAGGACTTTCTCGACGGCGACGCCAAGCCTGCAACCCTGGGCTTGGGCGCCTGGCTTCAGGACGAACTGCGCACGGCCCTCGAACTTGGCGGTAAGAACCACGGCGTGCGACTCTTGACTCGCAACCGCGCGCCACGCGCAGCCCGCACCTCCGAGGACGCCTTCCGACGAATCGTGGCCAACTTGGCGCTGAACGCCATTGCCGCTTCACCCTCCGGGGGCTGCGTGCGAGTGCAACTGCGCGGCGGCACGGCACCCGATTCCCTCGAACTCGAAGTGCGCGACGAGGGCCGCGGCATGACCTCACCCGAGCGCGCGCGCCTATTCCGCCCTGGCGAATCGAGGGGAAGCTCGGGTTTCGGCACGAGTTCGGTGCAGGACTGCGTGGAACGGCTCGGCGGCGTACTCAAGGTGGACACCAGTCCCGGCGCGGGAACCACCGTCACCGTCACCTGGCCGACCAGTCCGGACTAAACCCTCGCTAAGGGCTGCTGCCGACGAGCGAGGCACGCATGTATTCGCGGTTCATGCGCGCGATGTGGCTGACATCGATGGCCTTGGGGCAGGCCGCCATGCATTCGTACTCGTTGGTGCAGTTGCCAAAGCCCTCCGCGTCCATGGTCTCAACCATGGACAGCACGCGGCTTTCGCGCTCGGGCGCGCCCTGGGGCAGGAGTGCCAACTGCGATACCTTGGCCCCGGTGAAGAGCATGGCGGCCGCGTTGGGGCAGGCCGCCACGCACCCTCCACAACCGATGCAGGCCGCGGCGTCCATGGCAAGGTCCGAGTCGGGCTTGGCGATGGGGGTGGCGTTGGCATCCTGGGGGCTGCCGGTGTTGACCGAGATATAGCCGCCCGAGGTGATGATCCGATCGAGGGCCGTGCGGTCGATGCAGAGGTCACGCACGACGGGAAAGGCCTCGGCCCGGAAGGGCTCGATGGTGATCGTTTCGCCGTCCTTGAAGTGCCGCATGTGCAACTGGCAAGTCGTGGTCTCGGGCTGTGGTCCGTGGACCTGCCCGTTGATCACAAGGCTGCACATGCCGCAGATGCCTTCGCGGCAATCGTGGTCGAAGGAAACCGGCTCGCGGCCCTCGGAGACCAGATCCTCGTTGACGCAATCGAGCATCTCCAGGAACGACATGTGGGTTGAGATGTCTTGAAGCTGTCGCACCTCGAACGAACCCGTGGCATGCGGCCCTTCCTGACGCCAGATGTTCAGAGTCAGGTTGAGGCAATCGGTCTCTGCATGGGCGCTCATTTGTAGCTCCTCGTGGCCAGCTTGACATATTCAAAGGACAGCTCTTCCTTGTGTAGGGTGGCTGGCTGTCCGACCTTGTTGAATTCCCAGGCTGCGGCGTAGGCGAACTCGTCATCGCGCCGCAGGGCCTCGCCGTCCTCGGTCTGGTACTCGTCGCGGAAGTGTCCGCCACAGGATTCCTTGCGGTGCTCGGCGTCGGCGGCAAAGAACTCCGCCAGCTCGAGAAAGTCCGCCAGGCGCGCGGCATGTTCGAGGCCGGGGTTCTGGTGATCGCTGGTGCCCGGCACGCGCACATTGCTCCAGAACTCCTCGCGCAGGGCAGCGATCTCCTTTTGCGCCTGCTGGAGGCCTGCGGCGTTGCGCCCCATGCCGACCTTGTCCCACATGATGAGTCCCAGCTCGCGGTGGATCGACTCGGCGCTGCGGCCGCCGCCCACGCTAAGAATCTGTTCGTTGCGGGTGCGAGCGGACTCTTCGATCCGAGCGAACTCGGGGTGGTTGGTGTCGACCGCCTCGCGACTGCGCCCGGCGATTTGGGCCGTGATGGTGGCCGGTATGACGAAGTAGCCGTCGGCCAGCCCCTGCATCAGGGCCGAAGCCCCCAGGCGGTTGGCTCCGTGGTCGGAGAAGTTAGCCTCGCCGAGAATGAACAGGCCGGGGATGGTGCTCTCCAAGTTGTAGTCCACCCACAAGCCACCCATGGTGTAGTGCACCGCCGGGTAGATGCGCATGGGCACCTCATAGGGATTCTCGCCGGTGATCATCTCGTACATCTGGAACAGGTTGCCGTACTTGGCGGCGATCTGGTCCTTGCCGCCCTTGGCGATGGCGTCGCGGAAGTCCAGGCAAACCGCCTGGCCCGTTGCACCCAGGCCGTGACCCAGGTCGCATTCGATCTTGGCCGCCCGCGAAGCCACATCCCGGGGCACCAGGTTGCCGAAACCCGGATAGCGCCGTTCGAGGTAGTAGTCGCGCATATCTTCGGGAATGTCCGAGGGGCGGCGGGTTTCGCCGGTTTCCTTGGCGGCCCACACGCGACCGTCGTTGCGCAACGACTCGCTCATCAAGGTCAGCTTCGACTGGTGGGTGCCGGAGACCGGAATGCAAGTAGGGTGGATCTGGGTGAAGCAAGGGTTGGCGAAGAAGGCGCCGCGTTTGTGACAGCGCCAGGCGGCAGAGGCGTTGGATGCTTTGGCGTTGGTGGAGAGGTAGAAGACATTGCCGTAACCGCCGGTGGCGAGCAGCACCGCATCGGCGCTGTAGCGCTCATACTCCCCGCTGACGAGGTTGCGCACCACGATGCCCCGGGCCTGTCCTTCGATCACGGCCAGATCCACCATTTCCCGTCGCGGCAGGACCTGGACGCGGCCATTCTTGACCTGACGCATGAGCGCTCCGTAGGCGCCCAGCAACAACTGCTGGCCAGTTTGCCCGCGAGCGTAGAAGGTGCGCGCCACCTGAGCCCCGCCGAAGGAACGATTGTCGAGCATCCCGCCGTACTCGCGGGCGAAGGGCACGCCCTGGGCCACGCACTGATCGATGATATTGTTCGAGACCTCGCTCAAGCGGTAGACATTCGACTCCCGCGCGCGGAAGTCGCCACCCTTGACCGTGTCGTAGAACAGGCGCTGGATGCTGTCGCCGTCGTTGGGGTAGTTCTTGGCGGCGTTGATGCCGCCTTGGGCCGCGATGGAGTGGGCGCGACGGGGGCTGTCCTGGATGCAGAAGTTGAGCACGGAGTAGCCCATCTCGCCCAGGGAAGCCGCCGCCGATGCGCCCGCCAGGCCCGAGCCCACGACGATCACCGTGTACTTACGCCGATTGGCCGGGTTGACCAGGGGCAGGGCGAACTTGTGGCGAGTCCAGCGTTCCTCGATGGGGCCGCTGGGGCATTTGGAGTCGAGTTGCTGAGCCATCAGGCTTGGCCTCCCGCGGCGCTGCCGCCCAAAAAGAAGATCACCAGGGGGAAGGACAAGAAACCAAGGCCGAGGACGATGCCCAGCCCCAAGCTGACCTTCTCGATGAGTGGCGTGTATTTGGGATGGTTGCAGCCCAAAGTCTGCATGGCGCTCTTGAAGGCGTGACTCACATGCAGGCCGAGGGCCAACATGGCCACGGCGTAGAGGCCCGCGCCCAGAGGCGCTGAGAGTTCCTCGCGCACCAGGGCGGCCATGCTTTCGGTGCCGTCATTTTGCAGCCGGAAGTCCATTATGTGAACGACCAGAAAGACCAGCAGCACGATACCCGTGATCACCATGCTGCGCGAGCCGGCCGTGCTGCCGCCGGCCGTGGCCCGTACGGCGTAGCGCGATTTGCGCGCATCGCGATTCTGCTTGGTCACTCGCAGGGCCAGCACGATGTGGGTCACAAAAAGCACCAGCAGTCCAAACTCCGCCAGGGGCAGAAGCGGGTTGGATTCGAGGGTCTCGGCGTAGCTGTCGAAGGCCGCGCCATCCCCGTCCATATAGAAGGTCAGGTTGCCGGCGAGGTGGACCACGAGGAAACCGATGAGCAAGAGGCCCGTGAGGGCCATGAGGGCTTTTTTGCCAATGGACGAGCTTGCCGTCCGGATGAGCCAGCCGAGCATGTTTGCGCCTGAGGGGTCTCGAAGAGGGGAAGTGGGGGAGAGCGCCCTGGCGACTGCATGTTGCACCGCGGAAGCCCTGCCCTGCCAGAAACAAGAACCCTATCCAAGGCGCCCACCTGTTCCAACAGCCTCGAGGTTTTTTGCCCTCCGTGAAGCGCTCTGAATCCCGCCGCCGGCAGACCCTTGCCTGCCAGTCGTCCCGACAGCCGGCCAGTGCGGATTATTCAAGAACGGGGGCCTGACTCGGTCCTACTGGGATGCTTCAGGTGTTTGGGCAGGAAGAATCCAGGCTAGTTGTTCGGGAAGCCCTTGGGTTTCTTTGGCCCGGGGCTGCTGCCCGGGGTGGGGCCGCCGGGACCCGCGCCGGGGCCGCCTGGCCCGAAGTTACCCGAGCCCAAGCCACCCAGGGAGCGCTTGACCTCGAATAGCCCCTCGCCAAAGTGGTAGGCCAGCCAAATGAAGTAGCAATCGATGTTCTCGATGGGGTCATCCACCTCGAAGGCCGCCTTGCAGGTCAGGTCGCAGACGCGCTTGGCGTCCATGAAGCAGTACTTCTTGCCCATTGTGGCATCTTATCAGGCTCCGGTAGAGCTCCTACCCAAGGGGGGAGGAATTGCCCGGCCAGGGTCCTCGCTGAGCCCGGTCTTCTAGGCCCATGGTAGTGCAACATAACGGACATTATCAGACGCTATACGGGGCTCAGAACCCAGGGAGGCCCTTGGCTCGGCCCGGGCCTGCCGGGAGACATCCCGGCCTGGCCTGTCGCGGACCTGAGCTCCAGGGCTCCCGGGGCATCAAGGTCTCTGCATGGGTGGTCGACAAGCAGCACTACAAGCCTCTTTGGCCGCCGTCGCTGAACCCCACGGACATCCCCTCCATGACCCTCCAAACACCCCTCGTCGCTCTCTTTGCCGGACTCCTCAGCGCCTGTTTCGTCATTCCTGACCCGAGTCCAACCCAGGCCTCAGGCGAAACGGCCACAGCCCCGACAGAAGTCCAAATCTGGCAGTCGGTGCAACCCGATCTCGAGATTAGCCGGGCGCCTTTCAGGGAGGTCCACGCCAACTGGAAGCAGCGCCTCGACCAGCCCTACATCTACATCGAATACACGGGCTCCTACACCGAGACCGGCAGGCTCCTGCCCATG
Organism: Planctomycetota bacterium; assembly: GCA_012959785.1. Taxonomy (GTDB): domain Bacteria; phylum Planctomycetota; class UBA1135; order UBA1135; genus DUCM01. The sequence continues at coordinate 70,659 of DUCM01000005.1, forward strand.
CTGCACCAGGCCATGGCGGACCAGGGCCTGGAAGCCAGCGGCCCACCCTTTGCGCTGTTCTACGATGATCCCGGCCGGGTGGCCACGGTGCGCCTGCGCTCGCGGGCCTGCGTCCCGGTGGCCCAGCGTGAAAACCCCAGCGGCGAGCTGACCTTCGACATCCTGCCCAGCTGCACGGTGGTCTACGCCTACGCCGCCGGCGCCTACCCCGATGTGCCCCGCATCCTGCCGGGTTTGTACCGCTACATGGGTAGCCTCGGCTGGAGCGAAACCGGTCCCGTCCGTGAGGTCTACCTGATCCCGCCCTCACGGGTGGCGAGCTATGACGATCTGCGCTGCGAAGTCCAGATCCCCGTGGGCCCGGGAAACTGACCTCCCGCTAGGAAGCCGCTTATTGGGGAAGGGGGCCCGTCCTTGGCCCGGTCCCCCTGCTAGACCCGCAGACCAGCCGCCTGGGGCGGATAGCAACAGGCCACCTGGAACTCGCCGTCGGCGCGGGTGAAGCCCCGCAAGAGGTCGCCGGATTCGAGCACGCTGGCGAGTTGGGTGGGCAAACTCACCTCCCGTTCCACGCCAGCCTTGTCGCGAATGCGACCGCGATCTGAACCTTCGGCCGCCACGAAGGCGAACAGTTCGCCTTCCACATCGCGCACCCGCGGCAGGAGCGCATTGGCCACCACCGCGCGCGGCAAGGAGGTGCGCATGTGCTCGAGGCTTTCCCCGAGTTCGTCGTCGAGAACATCGATGCCGTGGGTCTCCACCACCCACTGACCAAAGGCACCGAGCGCGGTCATCAATCGTTCCGCCTCGGCTCCATTCTTCATCTGCCGACTTTCGGGAACCCAAAAAGCGGCGAAGGACAAGATGTCCCGGGCGCCCAGGTTTTCAAAGACTCCGATCTTGTGTGCGTAGCTCGCGAAGAGTCGCAGTCCCTCGTGGAGCTTCTGCTCTTTGGCCTGGGTCTCCCACAGGAACTCCTCCACCACCGCCCCCACCACCCCGGGGAAATCGGGTGCTTCGCTATCGTCATCGGAGTCGTCGTCGTCGAGGCCCAGCTTGCTCTCAAGGGCGAGGAAGGAGCTCTCCACATCGAGGCCAGCGGCGCGGTCGCGATCGAAGTCCTTTATGGCTGCCGCCACCTGGTCGTTGCCGTCGCCATGCGAGGCAGCCGGCGCTGTAGGAGGGCCAGAGTCAGGGCCTTGCAGGGCCGGCAAGGCTGCCAGCAAAAGCGCCCGGGCTCGGTCGAGGTCAAGGTCGCTATCGAAGGCCATGGTCTCGAGGACTTCAGCGAGGGAGTCGCCCACTCCCGGCGTCAGGCTGTCCGCAGCGCACGGCCTGCGGCGCAAGGCTTTGAACCAAGTCGCCACCTGCTCAGCGGGGATGCCGCTCAGCTTCAAGAACTCGCGCAACTCCTCGAGGGCATTAGTGTCCCCGGTGGCCTCGGCCAGGGAACCGCCGCCGCCAAAGAACATGGATTCTAGCTCGATTTGCGAGAGCCTCATGATCTTGCGACTGCGGGAGGCACGCAGGGCTTCGAGATCCCGCTCGATGGCCGCGAGCAGCCGCGGGTCGCGGAAGATCTCAGCCGCCGGTGAGAGGTGATGCAGCCCATCGCCCAGGGGGAACAAGCGCCCCACCACGAGATCGCCCGGGTGCAAAACACCTCTGGTTTGCGCGCCGCCGAGGCCCAGGGACCCCATGCCCGTCATGCACCGCAAGACCACGGGAGCCTCGGCTTCCGACTGCGTGACGGTATAGATTCCGGTCACCGATTGTAGAAACGCCTCGGTCTTTTCACAGAGCGTCGCGGGAGCCCGCGAGCGCCAGGTGTCGAGCAACTCCTCCACCACCAGGGCCGCCCGCGCCGCGGGGGCGTGTTCGAATAGAAACCACTCCAGGTGTCGGCGGTCGGCTGATTTGCTGGCGGATTCGCCTCGCGCACCACAGACAGAATTTTGGGCATCGTCTCGGGAGGCGCCCTTGAGACCATCCTGGGGGGCACCTTGGGGGCCAAAAAATTGCCTACGGCTGGCCTCGAACTCCTCGCTCAATCCCGACTCTGGCTCCCGCACGATGTCGTACAGGAGGCCGAGGCCAAGTTCGAAGAGTTCCGTGGAAAGGGTCATGGGTTCAGCTTGTGCGCCGTGGTCTGGCTGGTGCATTCTATGGATGCATTCTAAGGGGGACCGGCGGATCCGGTCTACCCCCCTCCCTCGCCCGGAACCGCGCCCGGGGCCCGACGGGCCGAGTACCACCCGCCTGCCAGGTCCCACGCGCGAACATCGCAGGGCCCCAACCCAAGCCCCAATCCATGATCTTCCTGAGCCTCCTGCAAGAGTCGAGCTCCGCGGCCGACGAGTTTTCTCTAGCCTGGATCGATTGGATCGCCGTGGGGCTTCTGTTCTCGTTTCTAGGGCTTGGGATCCTGCGCGGACTCTGGTGGCAGGTTGTGCGCCTGGCCGGCCTGGCCGCTTCGGGGGCCCTGGCCTGGACCTTCGCCGGGGGCTGGGGAGCCAAGCTCGAAGCCTCGCTCGAGATTTCCAATCAGGTAGCCGTGGGCGCCGTCTGGCTGGGGCTGTTCCTCGCCGGCATCGTGATCACCGCGCTCCTTGGAACTCTTGGCAAGAAGAGCCTCGCAGCCATGCAGTTGGGCCTGATGGATCGCGCCGGCGGCGCGCTGGCGGGGCTCATCACCGGGCTCTTCCTCCATGCAGGGCTCTTGGTGGGCCTCAGTTACCTCGCCCCCAAGGCCTGGGCTGCGCGCATCCTTGAAGACACCTACAGCGTCTCCCTGCTCGATTTTGCCATGCGCCACGAAGCCCTCGTCCGTGGACACTCGCCGTCCACCGAGTCCCTCAAGGATTGGCTGCCCGTAATGTCAAAGGACAGCGGCCTCGTGAGATGAAGCCCTGCGATCCGCCCTTGACAGTTTGGGCTCTACGAGTCTAGCTTGACCTGCTGACAACTCTTTTCGTGAGCGCCGATGGGGAAGCAGGTGAGAATCCTGCACGGTCCCGCCACTGTAAGTCGTGCGCCGCACCGCCTTGATCCCCCACCGGGATCGGCCACTGGAATCGGAACACCGCGCTCTCTGCCGTGCCTGACCGGGAAGGCCTGGCGGAAGCGGAGATAAGCGACAAGTCAGGAGACCCGTCTCGCTCACGGGACAACCGACCTCGAGGTGTGGGCCGGATCCCTGATCATTGCGTGGCACAGCGTGTTCCACCATTGGGTTCCTGCTCCCGGGTCAATTAGTTTTCCACCCAAGGACCGAGCCTGAACCATGAACACTCTCCAGCTTGTCACCTGCGGCGCTTGCGCTGTCTCTCTTCTGGCCTTTGCCCCCGGCGCCGGCCTTTTGGCCCAAGACACTATCGCCCCGGGATTCAGCCAGACCTCCAGCGAAGTCCTGCCCGCGGCCTTCGCCTCTTACGCCACCCTCGCCACTGGCGAGCGCGTGATCTTCGACGGCCTCTCCATCGACCTCTACGACGGGGCTGGCGTCTTCATGCTCAACCTCGCCTCCCTGCCGAGCTTTGTTTTCAACTCCTTCGTGGCGATCGACCCTGGCCTGACCTTCGCCATCTGCGGCGAGACCTCAAATCACGACATCTTCAAGGTGGCCCTCGACGGTTCAGGCTATAGCACCCTCTGCAACCTGCCCTTCAACTATGACGCCGTCTTTGAAAACTCGGGCTCGCTGATCGTGAGCGCGGCGGTCTGCGGCTTTGGCTGCGGCAACGATATCTTGCGTGTCGACACCACGAGCGGCCAGGTCACCAGCCTGGCCCAGGTAGCCGGTTCCTCAGGTCCCCTGGCCCTGGACGCCGGCGGCGGCCTCTTCTACGCCACGAACAGCGGGGACTTTCCCGCGCCCCCGGGTTCCACCAGCATCCTGCGCTGGAGCAATGCCCAACTCCAATCGGGCAGCGTCCTCGTTGAAGCCGACGCAGCCGTCTTCCATGCAGGCCTGGACGGCGCGGCTTCCATGGCCGTTGACCCGGGCTTCGGCAACCTGTTCTTGGCCGAGTCGATCTTCGGCAGCGCCAGCCGCATCCTGGAGTTCGACAAGCAGTCCGGCTCCCTGGCGGATGTGGTGGTGGAGAGCCCAAGCTGGTTAGCCGCCCTCGAATTCGGCGACAAGGGCGGCAATGGCCACATGCACGCCTATCAACCCGCCACCGGAACCTTCTTGCGCTACCTCGGGGCCAACATCGTGACCGTCGAACCCCTGCGGCCCACGACAAGCGTCAACTACAACGGCAACCAGGTCACCTTCAGCATCAGCGGCGCCAAACCAAACAGCGCGGTGCTCGTCCTGTGGGGGCCGGCGGCAACCCACTCCAGCCCGGAGAACTCCTACCAACTTGGCTTTGATTTCGAGTTTCACACAGGCATTCCCCTGGGTCAAATTCGCCGCACGCCCTGGTACACCCCCACCGATGCAAACGGCGCGGCCCAGTTCACCTACTTCGATTTCCAGAACCTCGCTGGCACCCTCGTTTTCCAGGGACTCATCACCGACGAAACTGGGGCCTTCATCGGCAGTTGCGAGGCGGCCTTTAACTAGCTAACCGAGCGCAGGCCCTGAACCCAATCCAAGCGGCGGCGCAACTCGGGTTCGAGGGCCTCGTAGAGGGTCGCGCCGCTGGCGTGACAGCCGTGGCAGGCGCCCACGAGGCGCACCCAGACGACATCCTCCGCGTCCACCTCCACCAGCAGAATATCGCCCCCGTCGCTTCGAAAAGCGGGGCGCATGCGCTCCAACACGGCTTCGACTTCAGCCAACTTGAGCGGCTCCCCGCGGGGCCCGGGCTCCACGCTCTCCCCCCGGGAGAAGAGCGCCGATAGCCAACTCAAAACTCGCCGGCTGCCTCCAGCCAGGCCGCGGGCAAACGCCAACTCCAGCCCTCGCTGCGAAGGTCGAGCTCTGCCTCGGGCAGGCGCCTGGTCACGGTCTCGCCCAGCGCTTTGAATTCAGCAGTGGCCGGGCCCGCACACACAAGCACCCAGGAATCGCCCTCGTCGAGCCACTGCCATTCGAGGGGCTCCGCGCGGCTTGAGCCCACCGCGGCCGCCCGTAATAGGGCACCGGCTGCCCAACACACTTCCCAACCGTGGGCTGCACCGGGGCGTACAAGGGGAACGGGATGGGTTGCTTCGGCGAGAGCCCCGCCCTCGCGTCGCACGGCCTGCGCCACGGCCGCGGTCATCCAGGCCAGGCCCTCGGGGACGCGGCGCTGGCCCAACAGTTCCGCTCCCGAAGCCGACGCCAGAACGGCCAACATGTAGCCCACGCGGTCGATTTCTCGGGAGCTGGCCAGGAGGTCGTCGGCGCGGCTCTCGATCCAGTTGATGGATGAACCCTGACCTGAACGGGCCAGAGTCGACAGATTCGCCATCAACTGGGTCGCGTTGTTCATGCTGTGAATCAACACCGGCAAGAGCGCCTCGGCCAGGCCATCGGCCGAGGTCTTGCTACCCATGTCGCCCTGGGCTAGTTCGTGAGTCAAGCGTAGCACCTCAAAGTTCATGGCTGGCGCGGGGGGGGGGGCAGCGCTCGGGCCAAAGTCCACTGGCGAAACGAACACCACCGAGGCTGGTACCAAGGAGGGGACTTGAACCCCTACTCCCTTACGGGAAGTGGATTTTGAATCCACCGCGTCTACCAATTCCGCCACCCTGGCCTCGGTTGTTACGAGATATTAGGACCCAGGTCGTGGGATGCAAGCCCGCTGCCAGGCGCGCGCCCAGAGCTTTCCATGGCAAGGTCAAGGCCACTGCCCACTCCAAGGGCTCCCACGGCGTAGCGCAGGCTGCAAAGCAAGCCTGCTTCGAAGCACTCGGGGCTGCTGACCCGGTGCGAAATCCGCAGGATCTCCCCAGGCCCGCCGAAGATAACCTCCTGGTCCGAGTGCAACCCGGCCAGGCGCAGGGAGTGAATGGGCACTTTGGGGCCCACGGCCTCCATGCGCCTGGCCGTGTCGAGAGCAGTGCCCGAGGGGCTGTCCTGCTTGTGGGGTGAGTGCATCTCCATGATCTCCGAGTGAGCAAAGCAAGCCGCCGCCTCGACCGAAGCGCGCTGCAAGAGCCAGATCCCCAGGCTGAAGTTGGGCACCACCAGGCCTCCCAGCCCGGCTTCCCTGGCGCGGCGGTCGAGGTCTTCGATCTCCTTGGGGGTCACGCCGCTGGTACCTATCACGGGCCGAATGCCCGCCGCCAGCATGGCCTGGCCGTGGGCCGCGCCCAAACCAGCCACGGTCAGGTCAAGACCGACTTGTGCCTCGCTCCGCGACAGAGATCGGGCGAGATCGTCGCCACTTCCCGGTCGCGCCACCAGGACCAGATCTTCCGCCGCTTCGATCCAGCCGGCAGCCGTGCCGCCCATGCGTCCCGTCGCCCCCACCAGCACCACGCGGGTGGGATCTGAGTCAGGGGGCATCGTAGAGGTGTCCGAGTTCGCTGGCGTGGGGTGCCTCGGGGGCAACTTCGCAGAACGCTGCGGCACTTTCCGCAAGCAGCGGATCGACCTCCACAACCTCAATTCCGGCACTGTCCGGCGCCGGCAGATCCAGGCCTGCCTCGCTGGCCCAAGCACTGAAGAGTGTGCACAAGTCCCGCCGCGCGCTCGCCGGCGAGTCCTCGCCCTCGGCATTCTTGACCGGGCTGAATTCCTCCGAGCGAGCGACTTCCAGGGTCACGCTCTCCGGGCTCTTGGCCAGGGCGTCGAAGACGAAGGCCTCGAACTTGGCGCCAGCTGTCTCGGCGCTCTCGCCAGCGGCATTCACCACCTGCATGTTCTTGCGGGCTACATGCCAACCGAGGTTGAGACCATCGCGAGTCAACTCCTCGACGAAATCGGTGTCGATGATGTGCACTGCGATGTTCCCGGCACCGAAGAGCAACCTTCCGTCGGCGTCCCGGGCCTGGCGCAAGTCCTCGGGCAGGTCGGAATACTCGATGCAGCCCAGGGTGCCGTCCGCACGGCCAATCACGCCCACCTTCTCGCCGGGGTCGCGTTTCGCCACGACCTTGCTCGACATGCGAGCGCCGGCCAGGGCGTGCAGTCCAAGGAACAACTCGTCGGCTGGGCGCACCAGGGGATTGTCCACCTGGAAGTACGACAAGCGTTTGACCCCGCGCTCGCGGGCAGCGGCCAGGCAGCCCGAACTCGCCAGGGCAGCCAGGACTCCGCCGTGTCCGTTGGGTGCCAGGAAGAGCGCGTCCTTGGCGGCCATCAAGATGCGCCCCTCGAGGTCCAGGGCGGGCAGCATCTCCTGGGAGAAGAAGGTCACATCTTCCGCCGGCAGACCGAAGTAGTCGTTCTCGACAAAGAAGGCACGCGTGACCGCGTCGTTGGCCGGCGAGGTCATGATGTACCAAGGCATGGATACACCATGGCGCTCGCGTGCAGCGCGAATGCGGCGCGCGTGAAAATCAAACAGCGTGCGCCGGGAGACCGGCCCCACGGGAAAAGCGCCCTTGGGCCCATCGTAGCCCAGGCGCGAAGCCTGCCCACCGGCCACCAGCACGAATCCCACCTCGCCGGCGGCCATGATTTCGGTCCCCACGCCGCGCGCTTCCAAAGCGCGCCGTTCGCAGGCGGCATCGCGTGCGAGTGGGAAAAGCTCGGGTGGCTCGAAAGTGCTTGGCGCCGCCTCCGAGGCAGAGCGTGTGAGCAACACCCCGAGTTCGGCGATGAACTCAAAATCCAGGGCGTCGACCTGGCCCAATAGCTGGCCGCGGCTGGTCTCGGACAGTTGATCCCAGTGGGCAAATATTTGACCCTGCCCGCAGGCCTCAGCCCGTTGACGCAACTGGTTGGCGGTGGCTGTCACAGGAGCTTCAGTTTCGGGCGCTTGTAATGGTTTCGCCGGAGAGTGTCTCGAAGAGATGCTCCACGAGGTGCACCAGGGCTTCGATCTTCTTGTCCTGCATCACCTGGCGGCGCACTACAGCCTCGATGATCGGCGGCAGAATGGCCTCGCGGGTATAGTTGCTGATCATGTTGATGATCTCTGCCCGGTCGGCATCGGGCAGTTTGTGGAAGTGGTACGAGTACTTCTGTTCGAGCACATCTTCGGTGATATGCATGCACTCAGCAGCGATTTCCTCGATGCTGGAGGGGTCGTGCTGAGCGTGGAACACCTCTTTCTTGTAGTCGTGCAAGAGGTTCCGAAATTGGTTTTTCATGTCATCGCTCCTCTAGGGGTAGCTGGCCCGGGGTCAGAGAAAAGAGATAGGGCGGGGGATCGGCCAAGCATCAGCTTAGCAAGAATCCAAGACTCGTGGCTGCCCGAGACCAAGAGCTTCCCGCTCAGTGCCGCGGGACATCCAAGGGGGCATCACAGGAAGAATGCGCACCAAGATCAATCAAGCTGCCCGACGCAGATGGACACATTATGCCCGCCGAACCCCAGGGAGTTGGAGAGGGCGTTGCGCACGGGCATCTCACGCGCCGAGCCGCCTACATAGTCCAGATCGCACTCTGGATCGGGCGTGGTGTAATTGCGGGTCTGATGGACTCGACCGTGGTGGATCGAAAGCGTGGTCATGACCAATTCCACCGCCGACGAGGCCCCCAGGAGGTGCCCGAGCATGGATTTCGTGGAAGAGACCGAAAGCTTGTCGGCGTGCTCGCCGAAGGCCAGGCGGATGGCGCGACTCTCGATGGAGTCGTTGTAGGCCGTGCTCGTTCCGTGCGCGTTGATGTAGTCGACCTGATCGGGGTTCAAGCCAGCGGTTTTGAGCGCCAGGCCCATGGCCCGCGCCGGTCCCTGGCCGTCTTTCTTGGGGGCTGTTATGTGGAAGGCATCGTCGGTGGAGCCAAAGCCCTTGACCTCGGCGTAGATGCGGGCGCCGCGCTGCTTGGCGTGCTCGTATTCCTCGAAAATCAGGATGCCACAGCCCTCGCCCATAACGAAACCATCGCGGTCGCGGTCGAAGGGTCGGCAGGCGGCGGCGGGATCGTCATTTCGCAGCGAAAGCGCCTTGGCCGAGCAAAATCCCGCCAGACCCAGGGGCGTCATGGCCGACTCGGCGCCACCGGTGAGCACCAGGTCCGCCTCGCCGGCGCGAATCGACATCCAGGCCATGCCCATGGCGTGGCCCGACGAGGCGCAAGCGCTCGAAGTGGTGAAGCAGGTGCCCAGGAGGCCCTGGTCGATGGCCACTTGTCCGGCGACAGCGTTGGCCATGATGCGTGGGATGAAGTGCGGGCTCACGCGCCGCGCACCCTTCTCCAGCAGAACCGCGTGCTGTTCTTCGATGCCCGTGATACCGCCGATGCCGGTGCCCACGATCGTGGCGTAGCGCTCGCGGACAGACTCGGGCAGTTCCTGAATGTTTTCGAGGCCCGCATCGCGCATGGCTTCGCGGCTGGAGAGCAGCGACCACATTGTGAAGGGGTCGAGCTTGCGCATGGCCGGGCCCGGGAAATGTTCTCCCGGATCCCAGTCAACGCAGGCAGCAATCTTGGCGCTGTGTCCACTGACATCAAAACGCGTGATGCGCTGCACCCCGTTCTCGCCGTTGAGCACGCGGCTCCAGGCGGTTTCCACCTCATTCCCAAGGGCGTTGATGGTGCCCAGGCCTGTGATTACAACCCGTCGCATGAGTTTTCTGGTCTCCCTGTGTTTGATTCTCAGAGGGCCCTGCTCCTCAGGCGGCCCCTTCAAACGGCACAGCCCGGGAGCTTCTCAAAAAAAGAAAGGCCTGCCTTTCTTAGAGCTTGGCCGTGATGTATTCGACGGCGTTGCCGACGGTCTGAATCTTCTCTGCGTCTTCATCGGGAATGGAAACTTCGAATTCATCTTCGAATTCCATCACGAGTTCGACGGTATCGAGGGAATCGGCCCCGAGGTCGTTGATGAAAGAGGTAGCAGAAGTGATCTTGTCGGAGGTTGCACCGAGTTGGTCACAGACGATGCGTACGACACGATCGTTGACTGTTGAGTCGCTCACCTTGGATGTCCTTGGAGTATGGGTTCTGGGAGGGGCAGAGCTGGGACCGGCATGAGATCCGGCAGCTGGCTCCGGGGCGCACGGGGGCACCCCTATTTACCGTGAGAATGTACTAAATAATCGCGTCGATCTCTGCACTCAGGTCTCAAGGGCGCCTCGCGTAGGCCAGGAGTTGTCGGTTTTTTGGCCCTGCGGAGAGGCTTCCGCAGCGCTCCCCCTGGCGCACGAGTGCCCGCGAGAATCTGGCGGAGCCCGCTCAGAGGGTCAGCCCGCCGTCGATGACGAGGGTTTGGCCGGTGATGTAGTCCCCGCCCGGCCCCAGGAGAAAATCAACCGTCGCGGCGATCTCTTCGGCACGGCCCACGCGCCCGAGGGGGATCGACTTGAGCAACTCGGCTGCGGCGTCGGCCTCCAGGCCGGCGGTCATGTCGGTTTCGATAAAGCCCGGCGCGATGGCGTTGACGCAGACCCCGCGCCCGGCGAGTTCCTGGGCCAGGGACTTCGTCAAGCCGATCAGTCCCGCCTTGCTGGCAGCGTAGTTGGCCTGGCCGGCGTTGCCGGTGACCCCCACCACCGAAGAGATGTTGATGATGCGTCCCCTGGCTTTCATCAAGGGCCGCATGGCGGCCTGGCTAAAGTTCCAGGCGCCCTTGAGGTTGACGGCGATGACGCGATCAAAGTCATCCTCGGGCATGCGCAGCATCAGCCCGTCGCGGGTGACACCTGCGTTGTTGACCAGGATGTCGAGGCCACCGAGTTCTTTCTTGATCGCGCCGCAGAGCTCCTTGACCGCCGCTGTGTGCGAGACATCGACGCCGTAGGCCACGCAGCCTTCCGTGCGTGCGTTGCAAGCGGCCACGGTTTCGGCGCAGTTGTCGGCGGTTGTGGCCACGCAGGCCACCTTGGCGCCGCGCCGGGCGAGTTGTTCGGCGATGGCCCGGCCGATGCCGCGCGAGGCGCCGGTGACCAGGGCCACCTTGCCACCAAGGTAGCGGGTTTCGTTTGAGGATTCAGGGCTCACGGCTTGGACGGGGGCAGGTGTTTGGAGGATGAAGGCGGGTCTTGCCCGAGGCACGGGCCAGGGGGCGGATCAGCCAGGCAGCGGTCGGGAGCTCAGCTCTGGACCACATCGGCCGGCGTGGCCGCCGAACGCACCCGCGCCTCGGCGTCTATCTTGCGCATGATACCCGCCAGGATCTTGCCCGGGCCGGGCTCGAGGAAGTCGCGCAGGCCCTGGTCCAGGGCCCAGCGCATGGACTTCTCCCACAGGACAGGAGAACAGACCTGACTCGCCAGATGTTCTTGGATCTGCTTGGGGTCGCTCTCGGGCACGCCGCTGACATTGCTCAGGAAGGACACCCGCGGAGCCTTGATCTCGATTTCCTCCAGGGCGCTTGCCAGGCGATCAGCGGCCGGGCGCATGCACTCGGAATGAAATCCACCGGCGACTTGCAGGCGTCGGGTGCGGCGCACCCCCACCTCGCGGGCCTGGCTCTCGACCACAGCGAGGGCGGCCAGTTCGCCGGAGAGGATCACCTGACCGGGGGCGTTGAGGTTGGCCACCTGGCAGATGCCGTGGGGGGCTCCGATCTCGGCCAGCTGGGTGGCCTGTTCCGAGCTGGCTCCCATCAAGGAAAGCATGGACGAAGGGCAGGCCTCGCTGGCGGCCTGCATGGCCTCGCCACGCAGGCGCACGAGAGCCAGGCCATCGGCGAAGTCCAGGGAATCCGCCACCCACAGGGCTGTGTACTCGCCCAAACTAAGGCCCGCGCTGAGGGGCACGGCGGCGAGGTCGAGGCCCTCTTGTTCCAGGACCCGCAGGATGGCCACGCTGGTGGTAAAGATCGCCGGCTGGGCGATGTCGGTGCGGTGGATTTCGTCGCCCGAATTCCAGCACTTGTCCCGCAGGGAGAAGCCCAGGATGCGGTCGGCGGCCGCGAAGGTGGCGGCTGCGACCTCGTAGGCCTCGCACCAGTCCTGGCCAAGTCCTTCGAATTGCGCCCCCTGTCCGGGGAGTAGGATCGCCTCTTGCATACTCATCGCTGGAAGTTCAACGCTGGATCGTCCGTTCTGGGTTGTCTCGGCGTGGTCTCGCGCCGCTTCTTTCCGAAAAGCCCTGCTGCTACCACCGCACGAGGGCGCCGCCCCAGTTCAGCCCCGCGCCAAAGGCCACCATGACCAGTAACTGGCCGCGCTGGATGCGTCCGCCGCGCACGGCCTCGTCCAGGGCGATGGGGACGCTGCCGGCGCTCGTGTTGCCGTACTTTTCGATGTTGACCATGACCTTCTCAGGCTGAATCTCGAGTTTCTCGATGGCTGCGTCGATGATGCGCTGGTTGACCTGGTGCGGCACCACCAGGCCCAACTCCTCGCGGTCGTAGCCTTCGAGCATCTCGGCCACCGTGCGTTCCATGATGGTCACGGCGAAGCGGTAGACATCGCGGCCCTTGACCCGGATGTAGTGCTCGCGCTGCTCCACGGTCGTGTGCGTCGCGGGCAGTCTCGAACCGCCGCCGGTCATCTGGATGAAATCGTACCCCGCCCCGTCGGAACCGAGGCTCGTGCGCAGGATCTCCCCGGGGTCGCCAGCCTTGCCGACCTTCAAGACAGCGGCGCCAGCGCCATCGCCGAAGAGGATGCACGAAGTGCGGTCCTTGAGGTCGAGAAAGCGCGAGAGGGTCTCGGCGCCGATCACGAGGGCTGTTTGCCCCTTGCCGGCGGTGAGAAAAGTCGAGGCGCAGGTCATGGCGGTCAGGAACCCGGTGCAGGCTGCGACCACATCGAAGGCCATGGCGTCACAGGCTCCCAGGCTGTGCTGGACCTGGGGTGCCACGGCGGGCAGGAACTGGTCCGGCGAAACCGTGCCCACGATGATCAGGTCGAGGTCTTCGGGGGCCACCCCGGCGGCTTCGAGGGCGCGGCGCCCGGCGGCGATGCAGAGATCGCTGGTGGCCTCGCCCTCGGCGGCAAAGCGCCGTTCGCGAATCCCCGTGCGCTGGCGGATCCACTCGTCACTGGTCTCCACATGCTCCTCGAAGAAGGTGTTGGGCACCACCCGCTCGGGGACATAGTGGCCCGTGCCGACGATGCAGATGTGTCCTTTCTCGCTCATGGTCTGCTGTTTCTTGGTTGTCTCGCGCTGCGCCTGGTGCAGGTACTTCCAACGCGCCGGAAGCCGCCCCAATACTGGAGCAAGCCGAGACCAGGATCAAGCGCCTGGGGCAGCGCCTGCCTGGGCAATGCCCTTCACGATGCTCTCGTTGACCCCCAGGTCCAGCTGGCGAGCAGCAAGCACCAGGGCATTGGCCACGGCCCGCTCGTCAGAGCGCCCGTGGCCCACCACCACCACGCCCTGGACCCCCAGGAGCAGGGCGCCGCCGTATTCGGAGTAATCGATGCGCTGTTTCATGTTCGTGAGAGCCTCGGGCGCCCAGTCCACGCCGTGCTGCTGGAGTTCCTTTTGGCACAGCCCCAACAGGAACGAGGAAAAGCCTTCAAGCAACTTGAGCACCACATTGCCTGTGAAGCCATCGCTGACCACCACATCAGCCTGACCGTCGAAGAGGGCATTGCCCTCGATGTTGCCCACGAAATCGATGGGAACCGTACCCATGCTCGCGTGGGCCTCGCGCAAGAGCTCGGGCCCCTTTGAACTCTCTTCGCCAATGTTCAGGAGCGCCACCCGCGGCACCTCGCAACCGAGTCCCTCACGGGCGTAGATCGAACCCATCAGGGCGTACTGCACCAGGTGATCTGGCTTGGGCGCGGTGTTGGCTCCCATGTCGAGCACGGTCAAGGGTTTCTTGTCGAGATCAAAAGTGACCGCGATACCCGGGCGCTTGACCCCCGCGAGGGTGCCCATGAGTCGCGTGGCGCTGGCCACCAGTGCGCCGGTGTTGCCCATGGAGATAACCGCGCCCGCGTCGCCAGTGGCCACGGCCTTGACCGCCACGGCAATGGACGAGTCGGTCTTGCCGCGCAGGGGTGCCGTGGGCGGATCGCACATTTCCACGACTTCGGAAGCGTGTTGCACTTCGAAACCAGGATTACCGCCGGCCTCCTCGAGCAGGGCTGTGAGCTGTTCCTCGTCCCCCACCAGGATGATGCGTTCGGGCGCCATGGGCGTGTGGAACGAATCCTGCACCGCCAGCATGGCCCCCCCAAGAATGGCTCGCGGGGCGTTATCGCCGCCCATCACATCGAGAGCTAACCGCTCCTTGTTCATCGCGCTCAACGAATCTCCAATGGCTTAGCCGCGAGGCGACCCGAAGACTGTTGCCTCGCTAAAACTCTTCCTTGCTGAGCACCGAAGTGCCCTTGGACCCACCCTTATCGAAACCGTAGAAGCCGCAGTTGTCGCAGACTCGGTGCGAGCGAACGGCGGAGCCGCAGCGGGCGCAGTGGCTCGGGACCTGTGCGACCAGGGCCAGGTGGGAGCGCTTGATGCGCTTCTTGTGCTTGGAGATGCGGCTCTTGGGGTGTGCCATGGGAGCAGGAAGGTGGGCTTGGCTTCTAGGGCGGGAAAGGAGCTGACGGAGCGCGTTCAGGGGCGAATAGGCTAGCCGTAGCTCCAGGGAGTGTCAACGCAGGGGCCTCTAATAAGAAGCGCAGGGCTATTCTGTCAGCCTGCGGGCCAATTCCTCGCGAGCCCATGCCAGGGCCGGGGGTACGAGGTCGACTGAGGTTCCCTGGCCCTGGGCCCGGTCGGGCCGTCCTCCCCCGCCACCTTTCAATTGCCCTCCAAAGGCCTTGGCCAGGCTGCCCGCCGCCAGCCCCTGGTCCCGGGCCTTGCCGCTGCAGAGCACCTGGAAGGGCACCCGCGGCCCCTCGCGGCCCACCAGCACCACGGCCATGGAGCCCCCCAAGCTGGCCACGCGGTCGGCCAGTTCATCAAGGGGCTTGCCCGTGAGTTCGCTGGCGTCAAAAACCGCCGTGGAGATTCCGTGCACCTCTTCGAGGGCGCCCTTGAGGGCTTCGAAGCTCGCGGCCACATCGCCGCCGGCGGCTGCTTTTTCTAGCTTCCTCGCTTGCTTCAGCTTGTCCTGCAGGGCCGCAATGCGCGCTGGCACTTCCTCGGGCTGAACCTTGATCAAACCAGCCGCCTCGCGCAGGAGCCGGCGCTGGTTCTGGATCTCCAGCACCGCCGCCGCGCCGCTAAGCGCCTCGATGCGGCGCACGCCGGCGGAGATGGCACGCTCGCTCAGGATCAGGAAGGGTCCGATCTCCCCCGCCGCCGCCACATGGGTGCCGCCGCAGAGTTCGGTGGACCAACCGCCCACATCCACCACTCGCACGCGATCGGTGTACTTCTCGCCAAAGAGCGCGGTCACGCCGCGAGCCTGGGCGCTTTCAAGGTCTTCCACCGTGGTGTCCACAGGAGAGTTGGCTGTAATGTGGCGGTTCACCAGGCACTCGACAGTATCGAGTTCTTCAGCCGTGACGGCGCTTGGGTGGCTGAAGTCGAAACGCAGGCGCTCGGGATCCACGCCCGATCCGCGCTGGTTGACATGTTCGCCCAGCACGGTTTTCAAGGCTTGGTGCAACAGGTGGGTGGCGGTGTGATTTCTACAGGTGGCCGCGCGGGCCCCCGGGTCCACGATCAAGCGCACCTTTGAGCCCACCTCGAAGGTCCCCTTGGCTTCGCCGATGTGCACGAGGACCGAGCCCACCTGACGAGCTCCCGTGACTTGCATGGAAACGCCCTGGCCTTCGATCCGGCCGCCATCGCCGCACTGGCCACCGGCTTCGGCATAAAACGGTGAGCTGTCGAGGACGAGGCGGTCGGGTTGACCGGGCCCGCCGGGAAAGAAGGCCAGGACGAGGCCCTGGCCCAGGGTGCTTTGGCCCTCCTGGTCGTGGCAGGTGAGGCAGGTCTCCGCCAGACCTTCGGCCTCTTGGCCCGAGAGCAGTTGCTTGAAGCTATCCTCGGATTTGCTGGCTTCGCGGTGGGCCTCTTCGGATTTTGTCCAACCGTCTTGGTCGAGGCTCAGGCCGCGCTCCTCGGCCATCTGCTCCACGAGATCCTTGGGGAATCCGTAAGTGGCGTAGAGTTCAAAGGCCGCTGCGCCCGGCAAACTGGCGCTGCCCTCTTGTTCCACCCGGGAGCTGAGTTTCTCGAATTCCAAGAGCCCCCGGCCCAGGGTGCGTCCGAAGGAGATCTCCTCTTCCTTGAGGATGGCTTGCACCGCGTCCAGTTGGCTTTCGATTTCGGGGAAGGCCGCCCCGAGCACCGCGGAGACCGAGTGCGCCACCTCGAAAAGAAAGGGCTCCTCGCAACCGAGGGCCTGGCGCCCAAAGCGCGCTGCGCGCCGGATCAGTCGCCGTAGAACATAGCCGCGACCCGTGTTCGAAGGTTGCACGCCATCGGCAACGGCGCAGGTCACCGCGCGCACATGGTCGGCGATGACCCGGAAGGCCACATTCTGGGTCTCGTCGTCGCCGCCGTAGGTGCGACCTGTCAGGGCTCCGATGGAATCGAAGATGGGCTGGAAGAGGTCGGTGTCGTAGTTGGAAGACTTCTTTTGCAGCACGGACAGGATGCGCTCGAAGCCCATGCCCGTGTCCACATGCTTGGCCGGCAGGTTCTTCAGGGAGCCGTCGTCCATGCGATTGAAGGAGATGAAGACCAGGTTCCAGAGCTCGATGAAGCGCTCGTTGCCGGCGTTGACTCCGATTTTCGGGTCGGCACCATCCTCGGGATCGCTACCCGGCCCGCCGCGGTCGATATGGATCTCGGTGCAGGGTCCGCAGGGACCAGAGGCGCCCATTTCCCAAAAGTTGTCGGCCTTCGAGGCCCGCAGCACGCGCTGCGGAGAGACGCCGGCCTCTTCGATCCAGATCCGTTCGGCTTCTTCGTCGGCGGCCAGGCCGTCGGCCTCGTCGCCCTCGAAGACCGTGATCCACAGGCGTTCGTGCGGCAACTGCCAGACATCGGTCAAGAGTTCCCAGGCCCACAGGATCGCGTCGCGTTTGAAATAGTCCCCGAAGGACCAATTGCCCAGCATCTCGAAGAAGGTGTGGTGGTAGGTGTCCCGGCCCACCTCCTCGAGGTCGTTGTGCTTGCCTGAAACCCGCAAGCACTTTTGGGTGTCGGTGGCCCGCGAGTACTCCCGCGAACCCGTGCCCAAGAAGACATCCTTGAACTGGTTCATGCCCGCGTTGGTGAACAGCAGGGTCGGGTCGTCGCTGGGGTAGATCGGACCGGAGGGCACCTCGCGGTGGCCCCGGGCGGCGAAGAAGTCCAGGAAGTCGCGGCGCACCTGGACGGCGCTGTGCTTTTCGGTCCTGGTGGGACCGATGTTATGGGGAGTCGTGGGCACTTCTAGAATCGGGGCAAGAATCGCTCAGCGCTGCATGGCGGCGAACAAGGGGGCAACCAGAGGGGTGGGCGCAGAGTATAGCCCTCGACGAGGCGGAAAGCAGATCGCGCGCCCGGCCCACAAGGGGTCGGGCGCGCGCAAGTACCAAAGCGGTGTCCGGGTCACCGGACAACTGGCCGTGGGGTCAACGGGCCTTGACGGGCTCCTTGCCGTTCTTGGAGGCCACAGCCGGGGTCTTCGTGGTGGAAGCTGCGGATTTGGCGGAAGTGGCCGCGGCCTCTTGCGCACCGGCGGCGCCTTGGGCGGGGGCTTCCGCGCCCTCCTCGGCTTGATTGCCCTTGGCTCGGATCCAGCCGTCGAGGGCGTCGGCCAGGTCGGGGTTGTCGATCAGGAAGCGGCGGGCCCGTTCCTGGCCCTGGCCCAGGCGGATCTCGCCTTCCTCGGGGTGCTTCAGGGAGTACCAGGTGCCGGAGCGCACCACGAAACCCGTGCTCTGGCCCATGTCGAGCAGTTCGCCCTCACGGCTGATGCCACGGTTGTAGAGGATGTCGAACTCGACCTTGCGGAAGGGCGGCGCGATCTTGTTCTTGACCACGGTGACCTTGGTGCGGTTGCCCACGGTGACATCGCCGTCCTTGATCTGACCGATGCGGCGGATGTCCAGACGCACCGAGGAGTAGAATTTCAGAGCCCGACCGCCGGTGGTGGTTTCCGGGCTGCCGAACATCACACCGATCTTCTCGCGGATCTGGTTGATGAAGATCACCATGCACTTCGACTTGGAGATGGCTCCGGTCAACTTGCGCAGGGCCTGGCTCATGAGGCGGGCGTGGAGGCCCACGAAGCTGTCACCCATCTCACCCTCGATCTCGGCCCGCGGCACCAGGGCCGCCACCGAGTCGATCACCACCACGTCGATGGCGTTGGAGCGCACCAGGGTCTCGACGATTTCGAGGCCCTGTTCGCCGGTGTCGGGCTGGCTCACAAGCAGATCGTCCAGGTTGACCCCCAGACGCCGCGCATAGGCGGGGTCCAGGGCGTGCTCGGCGTCGACGAAGGCGCAGATGCCGCCCTTCTTTTGGGCGTTGGCGATGACTTGCAGGGTCAGGGTGGTCTTGCCCGAGGATTCGGGGCCATAGATTTCCACCACGCGGCCCCGGGGCAGGCCCTTGCCGCCCAGGGCTTCGTCCAGGGCGATGGATCCGGTGCTGACGCACTGAATGGTGCGGGCCATGACGGCCTCGTCCCCCAGGCGCATGATCGAGCCGACGCCGTAGGCCTTTTCGATATCCGACAGGGCCGATTCCAGGGCCTTGTCGCGAGCCTTGATGGAAATACCGGTGCCGGAGGATTCCCGGGATTGATTGGAATGGGGTTGAGTCTTGTCGCCAGCGCGGCTGGCCTTCGAGCGTGTGTTCTTCATGCAATTTCGCGGGGTCTGAGTCGCCCCACCCAGGAGGTTCGGAAAGAATGTTCCCGAAGAGAAGTTCCAGAGGGTGGTGACGAGGCGTCGGAGATGCGCCAAGTCCGATAAAAAGCGAGCATAGAAGCCCCCAGAGCCCGATTCAAGCGCCGCGTTCGGTTTTTGTTCGGTATTCCCAAATCGCCTCGACTCGCCCCATCGCGCCGGCCAGCTTGGCTGCCCGGCGGGACCTGGCTGCGCAACTGAAAGTGGCTGCGCGGCCAGGAGTGGACCGTCAAGGCTCCCGAGGGTGACGGAGAATCCCGCGCTTGGCTAAAAAAAGAATCCGCTGGCCGGGCGGCCGCGGAACGCGAGCGCCTAAACGGTGACGATGCCCAGGAGGTCGCTGTAGCGTGAATCGAGTTCGGCCTTCTCCCGTTGCGCCAGGGGCTCGATCCCAAAGTCCTCCACGCAGAAGGAAGCGGTCACCGTGCCGTGCAACATGGCCTGCCGCAAGTGCACGGGATCGTGGGCCCCCACCAGGGCCAGATACCCCATGAACCCGCCGGCGAAGGAGTCCCCTGCTCCCGTGGGATCGATCACATTCTTCACCGGGTAGGCCGGCAGGGAAAAGTGCATGTCCGAGCCCATGATGAAGGCCCCGTGCTCGCCCTTCTTCAAGACCACGAAGCGCGGCCCCAAGCCCAGGACCTGGCCCGCGGCCTTGATCAGG
Source organism: Planctomycetota bacterium (assembly GCA_012959785.1). Lineage (GTDB taxonomy): Bacteria > Planctomycetota > UBA1135 > UBA1135 > DUCM01. The sequence continues at coordinate 90,076 of DUCM01000005.1, forward strand.
TTGTTCTCGCCCGTGAGCATGCGCGCCTCTTCGTCGTTGAGCACGATGGCGTCGATGCGCTTCAAGAGCCCCACCAATTCGTCCCGAGCGATATCGATCCAGAGGTTCATGGTGTCGGCCATGACAAAACTCGGGTGCTCAACCTGGTCGAGGGCCCGGGACTGCACCCCCGGCGCTGCGTTGGCCAAGAACACGAACTTGGAGGAGCGAAAGTCCTCGGGCACCTTGGGGTCGAAGTGCTCAAGCACATTCAGGTGGGTGAAGAGGGTATGGCGGGTGTTCCAGTCCGCTTCGTAGCGGCCACCCCAGCGAAAGGTCTTGCCCGCGGCCACTTCCACGCCCGCGGTGTTCACCCCGCTCGCCTTGAGCGCGGTGATGTCCTCGTCCCGAAAGTCCTCGCCCACGACCCCCACCAGGCGTGGCTCGCAAAAGTGGCTGGCGGCGATGGAACAATAGGTGGCCGACCCGCCGAGCACATCCGTGCGGTTGTCGTGGGCAGTTTCGATGTTGTCGTAGGCCAGGGTGCCGATGACGAGCAGGCTCATGAGGGTTCCCTATTGGGTTCTTTGTGGCGCGGGTGGCGCGTCGGGGAAGTTGAAGCAGAGGCCAGGTTGGCTGAGGATCAAAACCCAATCAGCTCCGGGGGTCAAACTCCGCGGCGGGATTGAGAGGGCTCCGGACCAAGTTCCTCCAGGCGCCGCAGATCGGCCCGGGAAACCCGCGCTCCGGGCAGAAACAGGAACAGGCCCCCCACCAGAGAGAGGCCCATGTTGCAGAGGCGGTAAGTCACGCTGACCGCCACGCCCAGGGTGAGCGAGCCCCCCACCAGGGCGAAGAGTTGGCCGTAGGCCGCCTCCCCCACTCCCCAGCCGGCGGGCGAGAGGGGCACGGCACTGATCGAATTGGCCACCGGTACGAGGCTGAAGTAGGTGCCGAGGGAGCTCGTGTCGCCGAGATCACGGCCGAGAAAAAAGACCGCGGCGATGACGCAGGAGTGGTTGCCCACGGAGAGCAAGAGAGCCAGGAGGAGTTCAAAGGGTTGCGAGGCGTAGACCAAGGCGGCCTGTTCGAGCCGCCGCAACCTGTCCGCTTGGGGCAAGCGGTCCACCACGGCGTCCACCCGCAGGATCCGCCGCGGCCCGGGAAACAGGAGGAAGCCCAGGCCCAAGCTGGCCAGGGCGAAGGCGGCGCTGATCGAGGGGACCAGGGGCGCGAGGGCTTCGCCTGCACTCCAACTCGCCAGGGCCGCCACCCCCAGGAGGGCCCACAGTCCCACGAGCCGGTCGATGACCACCGTGGCCAGGGCCGCGGTCCGCTTGCCGGGGTTTTCGCGCACCACGAGCAGCGCCTTGGGAACATCTCCGCCGGTCAGGCCGGGAAAAACCAGGTTGAAGAAGAGCCCGATATAGGAGAGTCGCAGGGTGTTCCACCAGGTGCTCGTGCAGCCCACCAAGGCCAGCAGGCGCCACCATCGGGTGACGCCGAAGAGCGAGCCCCCCAGCAACAGGCAAAGGGCTGCTGTGAGTCCCAGGGCCGACAGGCCGCCGAGAACCCGTGGCAGACCCGGGCGCCAGCTGAATCCAGTATGGGGGCCATGGCGCGCCACGAGAACTCCCGCGCCCGCCTCGGTATCCGCGGCAAGCTCCACGGGCCACTCGTTCGGGATCTCTGCCTCGGGCGCCGGTCGAAAGCGAATCTTGTCCGCCTGCCAATCGCCCAAGATCCGGCCCTCGATCTGCACCGCTCCCGCCGGCCCTTGCCAGGCGAGTTGGTCCTGCCAGGGCAGGCCCTTTGCAACCCAAAAGAGCAGCGCCGCGGCGAAGAGGAATTTGAGCCCGGTGAAGAGCCGTCCCCGCTTGGAACGAGCCGCGCCTCCCTGGGGGCGATCGCCAACAGGCCCCGCACGATTGCCAACAAGCTCTGTACGATCGCTCACAAGAGCGTTCCTCGGGTCACGAAGCGTTGCCCCCGCCCTGGCCCTCGGAGTCCTTTGGCGCAGGCTTCCCCGCGCCCCCGGTCTCGTACCACCAGGCTTCCCAATCCTCCTCGCGCAAACTGGCCGGGCCGCCCTCGGTGACCACTTTCAGGACCTGCATGGCGCGGGTGCGCAGGTGACTCGCCGGGTGTTGCAAGGCGAGGCCCAGGATCTCCCGCAGCCAGCGCTGGCGGGCCAGGTTGTATTCCTCTCCCGCGAGGCGCGCTGAGGGCCGTGGCAATCCGCGCTTCCGCAACAGATCCAGGAAAAGGTAGCCGGCTACTTCGTCCTGCATGCGCAATTCGCTGCCCATCAGCTGGGCGAAGACCTGGGGATCCCCACAACCCACGGCGGCGGCCACGGCACGGCCCCGCACCCGTCCGCTCGGGTCGCCCAAAGCCCAGCCCAGGGCGAGGCGAATGGTGCGTCGTTGCATCTCTCGCACGAGAGCATCGAGGCCCGTGGCAGCGCTTCTTTCACCTCCGATCTTGTCGAAGAGTGAAGCTGTGGCGTAGAGCACCCTGCGCGCGCCTTGCAGGTCGTAGGTCATCTCGCCCACCGCCGCGATGGCGGCTGCCCGGGCTTCTTGCGAGCCGCTATCTTTCCGATAGGAGGCGACGAGGCTTGTGAGCAGCCCCGCCACTTGATCGGCGCCTGCCCGCGGCTGCGCCGGATCGAGGACCAGCGGCGCACCCACCGCGAGCCCGGGGGCAAAGTCCCCCAGGCCGATCACGGCCCGTTCGCGGGTCAGAAGCGAGGGGTCCTCGGCTACCAGTCGCGCGCACCAACTGATCTGAATTGAGCGCAGGCGCACCTTGTCTTCCGATTCAAAGGCGAGCAGTTCGTTCAGCAGCTCCAGGCATACTGCGGATGGATTGGGAATCGAATTCGCTTTGGCCCCGTGTCGCGGCGCCACGCCGATGTACAGCCCCGCCGTACGCTCGCCGGTGCGCGAGAAGGCGTAGGCAGCGTCTCCGAGCATGACGGCCCGGTAATGGTGCTTGCCATGCGCTCCGTGCAGCGCCTCGAGGTTGGCCAGTCGCGCGTCGGGCAGGTCCACAAAGTCCAGGCTCGCGATCTTCTCCAAGGTCCCGCAGCTCGCGCCCAAAAGAGCGCCAGCGAGGGCCAGGGCGCCCGCTCGGCGCCCCGCCGCTGAAGCCCCCCAAGGGCCCGCAATCTGAAGATCCTCTCGCATGGCCGGAGTGTAGGCCCTGGGCCCCCTCCAGGCAAAGCCGCCGGCGGACGGAGTTCACTTTGGGCGGGAGCCGCCTATTCTCCGGGGATCCGATTCAAAGCAGCCCGGGAGCCCTGGGAGAGAAGAGTCGAGGCTGGGGACCAGGATCGGGCTTTTTCTGGAGGGCGCCGTCAGCCTGAAGCGGGTCAGCCTGAAGCGGTTGCTCGCAGCGAAAGGGCGGTGAGATGACGATTCCAAGGCTCACCAGCTTCTGGACCCCTGGTCCTCGCCGATGTCCTCCGAGAGACTGAAGTGCGCAACCTCCCCCATCGCGGCGTCATGCGAGACCTCCGGACGCCGACCGCACAGTCGGTCCAGTACGCTTGGCCAGCGAGGGCACCGATCGAAATCCTGCTCTAGCCTCTCTTGACATGAAGGACCTTCCCGCTATCGAGCTGCGCCTCGCCCCCAAAGAAGACCGCGCCGAACTCCTGCGCATGTACGCGGAGCAAACACGCATCCTGCACGGGTTCGATGAGAGCGTCGTCCCCGATCAAGTGCTCCAGAGTGACTGGTGGCAGAAGCCCGAGGATCTCTATCCCTACATGATCTACCGCGACGGTGCGCCAGTGGGATTTTGCCTCGTCATGGGAACGAGGTACGTCGCCGCCGTCGGTGAAGAGGGTGACTACTTGATCTGGGAGATGTTCGTCGACGAGCCGTACCGTGGTAGCGGAGTCGCCGAGCTTGCGGTGCGCGAGATCGTCGCAGGCAAGCCGGGGCGATGGTCGGTGCAAGCGATGCCCAAAAACGGTCGTGCGGTGGGATTCTGGAGGCGCGTGACGTTGAAGCCACCCTATGATGGAATCGAAGGACGCAACGCCGCGGGCTTTGCGACTTTTCAGTTCGTCGCGCCGTGAACAGCGCACGCTCCTCGTGGGAGGCGAGGAAAATGGTGGAGGCGGCGGGAGTCGAACCCGCGTCCTGGAGTCTCTGCGCACCAGGTGTCTACGTGTGTAGTCCTTGATTTGGTTCTCGTCCGGGGGCCGCCCAGGGACAGGCTGCCTTTGGACCAGCGCTGCTTTAGTCTCGCCGGGCGACCGCAGTGCAGAGTCGCTCCAGCCAGCCCACTGTGTACGTCTCCACGCGGCCGCGGGCACTCCGCGTGGGGACGGCTACCTAGTATCTAGGCGGCGAAAGCAAAGTTGTTGGCAAGTAAAGTTGCCTTCCCGGGATGGATTTACGGGATCACCCAGGATCCCCGACACGCGACCTCGAGTCAGGCGAAACCAGTCGAAACCGGTGCGCCCCCACAAGTGTCCGGCGTCCAGTCTAGCCGCCGGCTCTCATGGAGCCCAGGGGAGATAACGGCAAAAGGCAACGAATAAGCCCCTCAGCGCCTGCGAGCGGCAGCCAGGGCGCGCTCCATCGAGCGCTTGTCGTCCTTGTCGCGCTGGCTCTTGCGCTTGTCATAGAGCTTCTTGCCCCGGCAGAGACCCAGCTTGAGCTTGATGCGGCTGCCCTGGAAGTAGATCTCAAGAGGAATCAAGGTCACGCCCCGCTGGGTGACCTGCTTCTCCCAACGCAAGATCTCGCGGCGGTGGGCCAAGAGCTTGCGCCGCCTGGTGGGCTTGTGGTTGTTGATGTTGCCATAGCGGTACTCGGGGATGGTGGCCCCCACCAGGAAGAGCTCGCCGCACTGAATACGACCATAGGCCTCCTGGAGCGAACAGTGCCCCGCCCGCAGGCTCTTGACCTCGGTGCCCTCGAGCTGGAGACCGCACTCGAGCTCATCGAGCACCTCGAAGGAATGATAGGCCTTCTTGTTGCGAGCGATCGAGCGGTACTCTCGGGGTTTGCCTGCCATGGGGACATGGTAACAGGCCCCCCACGGGAACAGGCCCTCCGCCAGGGCCGTCGGCACGAGTTCTCTCAGCAGAGCCGTTGACCAGGAGAGGCAGCCTGCGTATGTTTCTCGGACCTCGCACCCAGCCCGGGTGGCGGAATTGGCAGACGCGCATGGTTCAGGTCCATGTTCCCGTTAAGGGAGTGGGGGTTCGACTCCCCCCCCGGGCACCATTCTCTATTGAGATTGAGGCTCTAGAGGCCCTGCTTTCTTCTGGCTGTGAAGCCGGAACCCCCTGGGCACCTCAGCCCAGAAAGGCTCAAGCGCTAGAACGAATTGTCGTCGGGGTAGTAGCGGATGGCCAGGGCCACCACCACCACGAGCACCAAGCCCACGCCGATGCCGATCCAGGTCAAGAGGCTGAAGCTGGGCATGTTCGAGCGCGGCGCCTACTGCCCGTGGCCGCCGGGGGCGCGGTAGACCAGGATGCCGCGCTTGCCCATATCCTCGGGCAGTTCGTGCTCGGCCACGGTATCGAGGGTGAAACCCAAGCGTTCAGCCTCGCGCTCGCCGGCGCGGACTTCGCGGGACCACGAAGCGCCCTTGAGCATCACGAGATCCTTCAGGGATTGGCGCACCTTGCGCAGGGTGCGCACATTCTCGCGCACCGAGGAGACAGCTCGTACAACCACCACATCACAACGATTCGTGGCGAGGTACTCCTCGGCCCGACCCCAATGAGAGCGGGCGTTCTTGATGCCGAGTTTCTCGATGCAGTCGGCCAGGAAGTCGGCCTTCTTCTTGGTGGAGTCGATCAAGGTCACGCTAGTGTGGCGTTCGGCCATGGCGATAGGCAGGCCCGGAAAGCCCGCTCCAGATCCGAGATCCACCACCGTGCGGCCCACGAAGCTCAAACGCTCCAGGACACGCCAGGAGTCGAGGTAGTGCTTGGCGGCGACTTCGCGGGGATCGAGGATCCCTGTCAAGTTCACATGCCGGTTGGCCTCAAGCATCATGTAGGCGTGCTCGGCAAAGCGATCGAGCAACTCCGGCGGCACACCGACCTCGTCTTGAAATGCCCACTCGAGAGCCTCGCGCAGCGTGCTCTTGGGGGGCGCGGGTATGTCCGGGCCGGGAGGCTCCTCCTCGAGGGCTTTTTTCTTGGCTGGAGCAGCGGCGGCGGTGCCTTCATCGTCGCCTTCGATAGAATCGCCTTCGAGGGCCTCACCTTCAGCGGCGCCCTCCTCGGGATCGCCGTCCTCCGACGCGGCCGCCAGATCCTCAAGGTCGTCGGGATCGAGCAGCTCCTCCGGCGCCGGGTCCTCGGTCTCGGCGTCTTCCTCCGACGGAGCGCCCTGGCCGCCGGCTGAACAGTCTCCCACGCCACCTCCCCCCCCGAGTTCGGGGTCGAAGGGGTCGGCTTCGCGCTCTGGGCACATGGACGGGGCGGGGGGGTATGGAGGAAGCTGGGATTGGCAGGGCAGCAGGGACTCGAACCCCGATCCTACTGATTTGGAATCAGTCGCTCTAACCAATTGGAGCTACTGCCCTCCAGGGGAGCGTGGGAGGGTAGCCGCAGCCCTGCCCCCCTGCAAGACCGAGCCAGGGGACTCCGCCCCCGGCCCCCCCCGCTTCGATTGCCCTTGCACGAGATGGCCCGGGCACTAGCATGGAGCAACCCGTATGTCTGCCCCGCCGCCCGATCCCAGCCCGCCCGCTTCCGGGCTCCCCTCGAGCGAGGGCAACGAGCCGCGCATTGTGGAAGCGGCTGACCTCGTGGACGAGATCACCGACACGAGTTCCCTGCGTGTCATTTCCCGCTTGCAACGCAACGGGCACGAGGCCTATCTCGTGGGCGGCTGTGTACGCGACCTCTTGGTGGGCCTCACGCCCAAGGACTTCGATGTGGCCACTAGCGCCCGGCCGCGGCAGGTGCGACGACTGTTTCCACGCAACAGCCACATCATCGGTCGCCGTTTCCGGCTGGTGCACATCCGCTTCGCCGGGGACACGGTGATTGAAACGGCTACTTTCCGGGGCGAGCCCGCGGAGGCCACGGCGGAGGGCGACCTGTTGATCCGCGAGGACAATACCTTCGGCACGGCCATCGAGGACGCTCGGCGCCGGGACTTCACGGTCAACGGCCTGTTCCTCGATCCCGACAGCGAGCGCATCCTCGACTGGGTCGGGGGCCTCGAAGATCTCGACGCCGGCATTCTGCGCACCATCGGCGATCCCGAAGTGCGCATCCCCGAAGACCCCGTGCGCATCCTGCGAGCGATCAAGTTCGCCACGCGCCTGGGTTTCCACATCGAGGATCGCACCTGGCGCGCCATGTGCGACAACGCCCACGAACTCGAACGCTCGGCGCCGCCGCGGGTGCTGGAGGAGATCCTGCGCCTGTTGCGCTCGGGCACGGCACTTGGTGCCTTCAAGAAGATGCGTCATTGCGGCGTGCTGAAAATCCTGTTGCCCGACCTCGACAAGCACCTAGGTCCCCATGGCGATCAATCCGAGGCGGATCACAAGCGCGCGGAGAGTTTTTGGCGCCTCCTGGAAGCCCTCGACTCGGCTGTGCACGATGGCTACGAGCCCACCACGGCAACCTCCCTGGCCCTGCTCTACCACGACATCGCCGAGTGCGAAGCCGATCCAAAGACCCGCCGCGCAAAGGGCGACCCGCCCGAGTGGCAAAAAGTAACGGGCGAAGTCCTCGAGCACCTGATCGGCAACGCGCGACTCTCCCGGCGGGACAGCTCAAGGGCGCGCAAGATCATCTTCCAACAGCGCACCTTCAGCCGCCCCGGCGGGCGCCGTTTTCGACCGCAGGTCTTCTGCCTCTCGGAAGAGTTCCCCGAGGCCCTGGAACTCTTCCGCCTGCGCTGCGAAGCCCGCGGCGAAGGTTGGGACATCTACAAGGCCTGGGAAGAGCGCTACGAGTCGGCCAGCTCCGCGGACCCCGAGGACATCGCAGACGAAAAGAAGCGCTCCCGGCGCCGCCGCCCGCGGCGCAAACGCAAGCCGAAAACATAGCGGCAACCCGCCGCGAAGCAGGCGCCCTGTCTGGATCGGGGCTGTGCTCTCAGGATTGGGGCCTCACGATTGAGACCCTGAGGCGCGGGGCCTGTGGAAAAAAATGCCCTTTCCCCGACCCCTGCCCCCTGGAGGGGTAACTTTTCTTGGCTTCGACGGCGGAAAGCGCCTCCGGGAGTACCTAAACGGCCTCGTACTGCCCTTCGGGGCAGGGACGCTCCATGGTTGCGGTGACTGTGTGCAGCGACCTGTGCGGGTACCGATTCTGGTGCGCCAGCGCGGGGAGGTGATTCCGCCCGAGCCACTGACCGAGATCCATGAGGGATCCTTCCCCCTCAACGGTTCTCATACTTCCGGGCAGCGACGCGCCATTGGCGGGCCGCTGCCCGGTTTTTCCTTTTTCTTGCGGGCAGGGGGGGGATGGGTCTGGCTGGTAGGAGTCTGGCCGGTAGGGGTCTGGATGACTCCTGTGAAGTCGCTCGGAAGGCTTCGGTGCGCCGATTTATTTTTTGCGCCCGGCGCTTCCCTTGGGTTGGGCCGTGGATCAAGGGCCATGGGATCGGTACCCTGCACCCATGCCCCAAACCAGCACCATTCCCCTGCACACTGCGCGCCTCGGCGCTGCCCTCGTCCTCGGCCTTTCCGCCTGCGTCGCCCCGGCCACCGGAGTCGTGGACCACAGCACCGTGGAAGCCCACGCCCAGCGCCCCTTCTTGGGCCGCGACACCCACACTGTCGATGACTCGTTCTTCGAGTTGGAGGTCGGTGTAGCCAACGATCCCGGCGAGATCCGCGACCTGCCGCTCACGATCAAGTATGGCCTGGGACCGCGTTCGGAATTCTTCGTGGGACTCGTGCCCTACCACAAGGTGGACAAAAATGAACTGGCGCCCGACGGCACGGGCTTCGGCGACACCTTGGTGGGACTGGCCCACCGCTTCCGCGACCATGACAAACGCTCACCGGCCTACGCTTTCCAAGTAGCCACCAAGCTCCCCACGGCGCGCTCCTCCAAGGGGCTGGGTACGGGCGAAATCGACTTCTTCGGCGCGATCATGGCGGAGCAGGTCTACTACGGCACCACCGTGGCGGGCTCGTACCAGTTCGGAGTCTTGGGCGAAACCGACGGCACGGGCTTCGATCACGAGCACATCCTTTCGCTCCAGGGACGCCGCCCGGTCAAACCACAGGTAGCCGTCTTTGGCGAAATGTCCTTTGTCTGGCAACCCGAGGTCGACCGCGAGGAATTGAGCGCCATGGGCGGCTTGTCCTTCATCGTCGATGACTTCACCCTGTTCGATGTCGGAGTGCGCATCGGAGTCTCCGCCGATGCCCCCGACTTTCAACTGCTCTTCGGCTTGACCCGCACCCTGGGCCTCCTGGCCTTCAACGAAGCGGGCGCCATCGGGCGCTGAGCACCAAGCGCATGAGGACTTTCGTCGCGCTGCTCCTGGCGGGGAGCCTCGCGGCCTGCGGCGGATCGGCGCAACCCGAGCGCAAGGGCCCCAATGTGGTCCTGGTGGTGATCGACACCCTGCGGCCGGACCACCTGGGTTTTGGCGGCTACAGCCGCGAGACGGCTCCCTTCTTGGCCAGCCTCGCGGCGGAGGGCACGGTCTTCGAACGGGCCTACTCCACCTCGAGTTGGACCGCCCCGGCCACGGCCTCGATCTTCAGCGGACTCTGGCCGCCTCGCCACGGCGTGTTGCAAGGTTTTTTTGCCCACTTCAAGGACGCCACGGACGGGGGTGATGGAGCCCCGAGGACCCTCTCCGTCGGCGCTCTGGCCACCGGGAGCGCCACCCTGCCCGAGGTGTTCAAAGCCCAGGGCTACCGCACCTTCGCCCTCACCACCAACATCAACATCGGCCCCGAGATCGGCTTCGACCGCGGCTTCGAACGCTTCGAGCGCCTGGACAACTTGGCGGGCAGAAAGGTCCTCGCACACCTCGAAGCGTGGCGCCCGGAACTCATGGCCGAAAACGAGCGGCCCTACCTTCTGTACCTGCACCTCAACGATGTGCACTCGCCCTACCATCCCCGCAAGCGCTGGTACTCCTCCGAGGGCGATGAACGGGCCCGGCGCATGTCGGCCTACGATAGCGAGATCTCGTACCTTGACGGCGTCCTCGAGTCCCTCTTCGAACGCCTGGAGATCGGCCCCGGGACCCTGGTCGCCATCGTTTCGGACCACGGCGAGGAGTTTCTCGAACACGGCCGCTGGTACCACGGCTTTTCGCTGCATCGGGAGCTCAACCAGGTGCTCTTCCTGCTCCGCGCTCCCGGCCTGGGAGTTCCGGCGCGGCGCGTACCGGTCAATGTGAGTCTCGTGGACCTCTTGCCCACCCTGGCGGAGCTGGCCGGCCTGGATCTCGACCGGGACCAGCTCGAAGCGCGCAGCGGTCGCTCCCTGGCTCCCCTGCTGCTGGGAGCTGAGGCCGGTGAGAGCGCCCTGGCGCAGTTTGCCCTGAGGCCCATCTACGCCCACCGCGAGCTGCTCAGCGCCACGGGCTCGCAAGAGACCTGGGCTGTCATGCGCGGCGGCTGGAAACTGCTACTCGCGGAGGGCCAGCGCAAACTGTACGACCTCTGGCGCGATCCGGCGGAGGTTCAGGATCTCTCCGCCCAGGAGCCCGCCCTGGCCAGGGAGCTCTGGCGCTTGCTCGAGGCCGAGATGGACCGCGGCAACGAGCGCGCCGGCGGCACGAACGAAGTCATCCTGGACCGCGATCTCCTGGAACGCCTGAGCTCTCTGGGCTACACCGACTAAAAAGACCGTTCGCAGAAGCCAGCCTGCCCCGCGGGGTTTCTCTGGCCCGAGGGGCGCTTGCGTTCTAGGATGCTCTCCAAGCCACTCCGCCAAACCGCCACCCCATGCGATCCATGCGCACCCTTTTGAGCCAGTTTTGTGAGGAGTTTGATGCCTCGGTTCGTCCCCTTCTCGAACCCCTGGGGGATGCAGCCGAAGCCCTCGCCAAGGCTTTGCCAGACGAAGGCGTCAGTTTTCGCGGCCGTCAGGTGCTGCCGCTCCTGATCGATATCGCCGATCAGTTCACGGTTCTCGCGGACAAGGTCAAGGAACAGCAGGCCTATGTCCTGATCTTCGGGCCGCTCAAGAGTGGCAAGTCGACCTTGATGAACGCCATGAGCGCGGCCTATGTCAGCGAGGTCACCAGCCTGCCGGCTTACCCTTGCATGGTCTATGTCTCCGATTCCGATCAGCGCGAATTCCGCGTCACGCGCTACAACGGCGACAGCGAAGTCTTCCACGACCCCGCCGCCCTGCGCATGCAAGTCAATCGGGCTCACATCGAACTCGCCGACCGCACCCGCAGCATCGAGGCCAAGGGCGAGGAATTCGACCCGGCCTTCCATTTCGACGAGGCCATCCGGCGCATCGATGTCAAGGTGCCCGCCGGCGAGTTGGCCCAGTCTGGTTCGGTGCTGGTGGACACGCCGGGCCTCTACAGCCGCATGAAATTCGGCTACGACCGCATGACCCGCGAATTCCGCAACGCGGCGGCCTGTGCGATCTTTGTGGTCAAGACCGACAACCTGTTCCTCGAACAGGTCTTCGACGAATTCAACGAACTACTCGACCTCTTCAGCCGCATCTTTCTGGTGGTCAACCTCGACTCCAGCAAGCAAGACCTCCTGCCCGACGGCAGCCTCACGCCCAGCCTGGAGAGCGAAGATCCCATGCGTGTGGTGGAGGCTTTTGAGAACCTGGCCATGAGCCAGCCCCTCAAAGCCGCCGCCGACGAGGGACGCCTGCGTATCTACCCCGTGGACCTCTGCAAGGCCGCATCGCGCAGGCTCTCCGAAGGCCGCGGCCAGGCCGATGACCTGGAAACCCGCCCGCCCGGCTTTTCCAACTCCGGCCAGGCTGACTTCGACGAGTTCATGGGCGACCTGTCGGACTACCTCAATAGCACCGACTACCTCGTGGCCTTCCTGGGCGACAGCCTGCGCCGCGCTCTGGGGCTCTTGACCGATTCCGACGAGGCCTGCGGCCACCCGGCCATAGCGGAGCTTGCCGCCGAGGTCGCAAGGCTCACCGAGTTGCGAGCCACGACGGCCGAGCACCTGGACGAACTCGCGCGCCTGGAGGCCTACGACTGGAACGAACCCCTGGCCGAACTGAAGAGCCAACTGGTCGCCGTGGGCGAGAGGGTCTCGAGTGAACTCTCGCGCTTGAGCGCTCTCGAAGTGGCCGAGGCCTTCGACGCCTGGTTCCAAAACGACGCCAGCCTCGCGTCGCTGATCGAGAAGGAACTGGCCCCGCGCCTCGAAGCCAAACAACGCCAGCTGGCCCTCAGCGTCCACGAACGCCTGACCCGCGATGTGGCCGAAGGCGCCACCGGCGTGCGCTTGCCCCAGGAGATCGCCCGCGACCTCGTGAGTGTGGGCCTGGCCTTTGGCAAGTTCGGCCGCGGCGCCCTCGATCATGTGGATCCCACCGCGGGCATCGCGATCAATGAGAACCCCCTGCCCATGGACCTCATTCCGGTCAAAAAGTCGATCCTGGACTGGATCTTCCTGCGCAGCCGCGCCCGGGTGCGGCGGCGCTTGTTCGGTCCCAGCGAAGCGCCCGATCTCAAGATCCCGCGCGAGGTCAAGGCCAAGCGCTTGGGCGACAGCGCGCGGCGCACCATGGGCGGGCTCCTGGCCGACTTCCAGGAGAGCCAAGTGCCCGCCCTGCTCGACGGCCTGACCCTGCGCATTTTCGAGGACTACGCGGGGGCCATCACGGCCGCCCTGGCCGCGAGCTTGGCCGGACGGCGCGGCGAGTTGAGCCAAGAGGCGGGGCGGATCGACCGCTTGCTCGCTGAGTACCGCGAGGTGCTCGGCAAGCTCAGCGTCCTCGGGGACGAGGCGGCTGCAACCCGCGAGCGCATCGAGGGGCTCTCGCAACGCTACCGCGAGACCGACCCCACGCTCCTGATGCAACCTGTGGCCCCACAGGCGCCGAGCGTACTTCCCGGGCGCAACCTGGGGGAAGATCCCCTCCAAAATGGTGCCTCGGGCGCCCCAGTAGCCCCCGAAGTCGAGGCGGCCGGGCCGGGTCCCGCCTCCGAGATCCCTGATGCTTCAAAATTAGGCTCTTGACAGATCGCGCCCCTAAATGCAATTTAGTACTGCTCACTGCCCTGGCAGTGAGACCCAAGAGAGAGAGTCGCTGCCCCCTTAGGGTTTTCCCTAAGGGGGCAGCTTTCTTCTTGCCCGCCCCAGAGGCTCAACCGCCCAGGCGGTCAGCCAGCAAGGCGGTGGTGCTCCAGAGGCGGTTTTCGGCCTGCTGCACCACGGCCGAGAGGGGCGAGTCGAGAACGCCTGAAGTGGCCACCACCCCACGGCGCACGGGCAGGCAATGCATGAAGCGCGCGCCATCGGTGCGCGCCATTTTGGCCTCATCGATGATCCAGGCGCCCCGCAGCCGATCGGCGGGGCGGGCCTCCTCGGGGCTCTGGCCGTAGGCATCGAGGCGGCCCCAGGATTTGGCGCAGACGATGCGCGCTCCCTTCAAGGCGGCCTCGGGGTTTTGGGTTTCCACCAACGAACCGCCCAGGGCCTCGGCCCGTTCGCGAGCTTGACGGACCACATCCGGCGCGAGGCCATAGCCCTCGGGCGCCAGGACGGTGATGCGCATGCCCGAGTCCGCGGCGGCCAAAAGTTGCGAGTGGGGTGTGGCCACCGGCAAGGCTTTGGGATGCCAGGCCCAGGAAAGCACGAAGGGTTCGCCCGCCGGTTCTTCGAGCAACTCGCGCAGGGTGAGCATGTCGGCCAGTCCCTGGCAGGGATGGCAGGAGTTGGATTCGAGGTTGATCACGGGCACCTCCGAGTGCCGCGCGAAGGCCTGCAGAAACTCGTCGCGAGCGAGGTCGGCATAGCTGGCGCTGGCGGAGCTGGCGCGGTCTTGGGTCAACAACTCGGCCTTGCGAATACCCACGGCGTCGCACATGGAAGCCAGGACCGGCGCGAGCTCGGCCACATGCTCCTGGGTGTCGCCGTCCATCACGACCCCTGGCCGGTCTTCGAAGCGCCAGGTGTCGCGGCCGGGGCTGAGTTGACAGGTGCTGCCGCCCATGCGTGCCATGGCGGACTCGCACGAGACGCGGGTGCGCAGGGAGGGATTGAAGAAGAGCAGGGCCAGGACGCGCCCGGCGAGATCGGGAGCGCCGGAGATCAGCCCGCCGCGGCCGCGGCCCGCGTGCTTGAGGGTCAGGGCACTCTCCACCAGGGCGGCGAGTTCAGCACTCTCGAAATCGAGGCTGGAAAGAAAATGTCGTACGGCCAAAGCTTGCTCCTCCCTGGAACATCCGTCCCCGGGGCCCCATGGTCCGGCCTCCGCCCGGGCGTTACAAGCCCAAGGCCCTGGCGTTGCAACCCGAGGGCCTTCTGATGCGCGCTATTTGCCGCTGAAGAGCCGCGCCATGGCGACGGGGTCGAGCAGGTTGGGCACCCGCGGGTCGCTGGCGTCGAGGGTCACGGTTTGGATGTGGGTCGCCCTGGCCGCTTGGGCGGCCAGGTACAGTTGTCCGCCCTCGCTGGCGTAGACCGCTTGGGTGAGTTCCGCCTCGAGGGCTTTTGCGCTGAGCTTCTCAGCCTGGCCCTCAAGGGCCAGGCGCTTGTATTCGCGGTCGGCCAAGGCCCGCGTGCGCGCTACGAAGGCCTCGGTCTCGCGCTGCACTTGTTCGAGTTCGTCCTCGGCCTCCAGGCGCAGACGCTGGAGCTCCATGTCCAAACCGATGCGCCGGGCCTGGAGCTCGCTGTTCATTTCGCGCCTGGCGAGCGCCACGGTCTGCTCTTCTTCCGAAACCGCTTGGGTTGCGCTGAGCATCTTGCCGCGCAGCTTTTCGAGTTGGGTTTCCTGCAGCTTCTTCTCGTAGGGCCCGGGAAACCGCACGGCCTCCACCAGAATGGCCTCGGCCACCACATGCACCGATGCCAGGGATTCATTTAGAGCCGCGAGGGCCGCCACGAGCACTTCTCTGCGGACATCGGTGGCGGTGAAATCCTCCGAGGAGAGCTTGCCGAGCTCGGTCAGGAGCACTGCCTCCGAGCGCGCCCGGGTCAGCTCGCGATAGGTGTTGCGATGGCTCTCGGTCACGATCCGGTGAGCTTGGCCGGGGAGAATGCGAAAGGGCACACTGACCGCCACGAGAACCTCGTTGCCGTCCTGGGTGCGCACGCCCAATAGACCGCTGGAGTCCGCAAGTCCCGCGGCGCGCCACGATACCCATTGGGTTCCCGCGGGCAGTCGGTGCCAGGCGTGCAGGCCAAAGAGGCTCAGGTGCAACCCGGGCGCGAAATCCCGCTGCGCGATGCCGCTCCCGCCCCACTCGCTCACCCGGACCCCAATCTCTCCAGGCCTCACGGGGTGCAAGGCCAGGCGGCCCGCCGCCACGGTCAAAAACCAAACCAGGCCACCGCAGATCGCCGCCCCAGCGAAGCCGCGACCGCCGGTGCGCCAGGCGCGGGAGGCCTGCGCTCGGCCCTGGGCCAAGCTGGAGCGAGTGCGCGGCCCGGTGGCAAGCGTGCGCACAAAAACCAGCGCCCGGCGGGTCCAATGCAGAACAAAAATTGAGGCAGCTCGAACGGCGCTATACAGGCGGCGAGCGCCGAGGGTCAGACTTTTTTGCCAGTCCATGGGAATCTGTGTGTGGCTGTGATTGTGGAGGGCGAGGCTCAGAGCCCCGCCAGGGAAGAGTGTTCGGCGGCGGAGCTGAGTTCCATGCGCCCCGGGTCCGGCCTGTAGGGCGCGACTCGGAAGGGAATGTCCTTCAAGCGTTCGATCCAGGCGGCGCGTACGGCCAACTCGCCGGAGAGGGCGTACTGATCTACTAGCCGCTGCAAGGCGCCGGCCTCGACCGCGTACTCTTGAGTCAGAGCCAGGGCTTCTTGCCGCTCTTCAAAGCGTCGGGTTTCACCAGCTGTGCGCCGCGCCTCGGAGTACTGCTCGGCCTTGGCACGCCGCGCCGCACTCTGCTTGTGAGCTTCAGCACGGTACTCGCCCAGGCTCCATTCCAACTGCGCCAGTTCCTGGGCCTTGTCCTTTTCCATGGCAGCCAGGGCCGCGGAGCGTTCCGCATCCAATTGCAGATATTTGGTGCGCAAGCGCTCGATCTCGCCCATGGCCACCTTGCGCCGTTCGACCGCTTGTTCGTGGAGCGGATCAAAACGGGGCTGGGGTGTCGAGAGCTGAACCAGCCGCAGACCGTGGGGCGCGAGGGCCTCGGCGAGGCGCGAGCGACAGGCAGTGTCGGCAGCCTTGAGGCTCGCGCTCTGTACCACGCTGGCGGTCGTGAAGCGGCCGTACTCGTCGCGCAGAATGGCCCGTGCATGGGCTTCCACGACGGCCGCCGCCGCCTGCAAGTCAGCCGAGGAGTCGATCAGACAGGCTTCCGCGGCATCGGGCAAGAGGGCAAACTGCAAACTGAAGTTCTCGAAGCGAAAGCTGGAGCCATCCGCCGCACGGATCGAAAGGCTGGGCACCACGAGTGGGGTTTGGCGCGCCGCCCCTTGCAAAGCCATGCTCGCCGGACTGCGCTTCAAGAGCCGCGCGTCCTGCAAGAAAGGCATGAAGAAGCGCTTGCCAGGCGTGTCGATCTGGCGCGCGGCCCCGCTCCAGTTGTCGTGAATCACGGCCACCTCATCGTCGCCCACCGTCAAGAGGCCGCTCTCCCCGCTCAAACTGGAAAGCCCCGATTGGAGGCCCAGGGCCCCCGCCGCGAGGAAAGCCAGGGACTGCATCCCACGGAGGAAGAAAAGCTGGCGTCGAGTTGATTGCGTCATGGGAGCCCTGGGGAGAAGTTTGTCGGACGAGTCCAGTCAACCAACACCGGAGGGACGGGTTCCGCGGTTTTCGATGGCCCGAGGTGCCCAAGGGGCCAGCAGGAGGGCCAAGAAGTGCACTCCAAGGGGGCTTGAAGAGTCTTCAAACAAAGGGGGTTGACAGATCCCAGAGTCAGGTGCAACTTGCTACATGCAACTTGCTATAACTGGCGTGCATAAGGCGACCAGTATCTGGAAAGAGAATTACTGAACTATCTATTCAAGAGCACCTGAACCCGCCTCAACGGGCGGCTTCGGGCTCTTCTTGAGCGCTGGCGGTACTTTCCGATTTCTGGCGCCCCGGGAGACCTGCAAGGGCCCCGCCGGGGTCCGCCACCGCCCGCTTCGATTGACCGAAGTAGACCACCTGGAACCAAGTTGGATCGAATCAGGCCCTTATGGATGAATCATCCGGGCTAACAGCAAAAGTATGTAGGACGCCGAGCCGGCCCCTCGCCGGGGCCCCGGCAAAGGCCCACTTGGGGTTGCTGGGATGGCGGAGCCGTTCGCACAGAGAGAGTATTATGAGAGAAATCCGATTCTGCCACAGCGCGGCAATCAGCGTGGCCATATTTGGTTTGTGCGCCGGCCTTGTCAGCGCGCAGGGTGCTCGGGGCAAGTCGGGTCCCGACTGCAACAGCAATGGCATCCCCGACAGCAAAGAACTTGACGGCAACGACTGCAACCAGAATGGCATCCCCGACGAGTGTGATATAGCGAGCGGCACCAGTGCGGATTGCAACAACGACGAGCTGCCCGATGAATGCCCTGCCTGCCCGCCGGTGGATCTGGTCTTTGTCATGGACACCTCGGGGTCGATGTCCGACGAGGGCGAGGCCCTTTGCGCCATCATCGGCCAGGTCGTCGCCGATCTGCTGGCCGATGGTATCCAGGTAACGCCAACCATCTTGGGTATCACCGCAAACACATTCTCCTGCCTCGAGGACAATGTCCTGAATCTCTTGGGCTCAACTGTGCCCGGACCCGATCCGGGCCCACCCCTCAATCACCCCGAAGACTGGGGCCCGGCCACGGCCGTGGTGGCCGGAAACTTCAGCTGGCTCCCCGGCGCGGTGCGAGTTATTGTCCCCATTAGCGACGAAGCCGCGCAGAACGGTGGGTCTTCATGCACTCAAGCCGACCAGGATTCCATTGACAATGCGATTGTGGTTGCTGTTGCAAACGGCGTCTTCGTCTCACCCATCTCTGGCACCGGCTCCCAAGCTTGCGTCATCGCGTTAGCGAATGACCTCGCCGCTGGCACCGGTGGATCGGCGTTTGTCTCCACCAACCCCAAATTGGATTTGGCAACCGCGATCAGTGATCTGGTCCTCGACGCCTGCACGGCAGCCAACGACTGCAACCGGAACGGCATCCCCGACGAGTGTGAACCCGACAACAACGGAAACGGCATTCCCGACGATTGCGAAGAGGGCACGTTCGACCTTGATTGCACCGAATTCGACCGCTATGAAGAGCTCACTGCGGACGACACCCTGACCCTGATCACCAATTTCCACAACCCGGATTCAAGCCAGGGCTTCTTGCAAGTGGTGGCCGTGAACAGCGCCCACCAGCCCATCGGTTTCGACTACCTCGTGGGGCACTCGATGATCATCAGCGGGCTTGAGAGCTTCGAGTACTCCATCAACCCTGTGGACTACCGGGCCATGGTGATGGAGGATGCCTTGTCCGATATCGATGGCGATACGGTGCTGGATTTGAATGGCGTCGAGTACGAAAAGACCGCGGGTGAGATCCTGATTCCACGTTTCTTCGGCGAGTACGAGGATCCCACACAGGGGGGCCAACTGGTGAGGGGAGAGTTGATCCTGATCGCCCTTTCCGGCGGTCGCCAGTTCCAGACGAGCTTGGATTTCCTCGTCCACAACGACAACGAGGAGGAGTTTTCCACCTCCCACACTTTCCGTTGTTGGGAGAGGGTGTTCCTGGGCGACATCTCGGGGGTCTTCACCAACGATTTCCTCGCCAACTTCACCAACCATGATCCTGCCGAGCACGTTTTTGGCGCCGAATCTGGCTGGATGACTATCGACGGAGGCGTGGCCGTTTCCAGCGCGGCGAGCATCCAGGACCCGGCCTTCTACGCGGTCTATGTTGAGCACATCCTCGGAGTCAGAATGGCCGACCTGCCCTTCGAACGCTGCTTGCAATCAGGGCACCTGCTGCCTGACAGCGTGACCGGGGACAACGAGGAGAGCGGCGCCGCCGGTCAGTCGTGCCAGGACTCCATCGGCCGCCGCAAGCCGGCGAGCTTGCTGCTCTTCCCCGAGTACGACAACCGTGGCGGCGAGGTCAGCTTGATCACCGTCACCAACACCAATGCCCAGGCTGGCGTGACCGCCCACTACATCTATGTGGGGCGCTACGGCAACTGAGACAAGGTCCTAGTGGCCAATAACTGTGCCGCCGCCCCGTGAGGTCAACTCGCGGGACGGCGGCCTCTTTGTTGGCCTGGGGATCAACGCCCGTTGAGCCGCGGCTGCAAGCGCCACAGATCCAGGAGCCGCGGAGCGCTGCTAGAAAGATCATCCAGGTTGACCGGATCAGCCAGCAACTCGATGCGCGGGCCTGCGCCCGCTCGAGCCCGGGGGGAAAGGCCAATTTCGATGGCCAGCGAGACTCCCTGGCCCGCCGCCAGGCCCCCGGGGCTGCGAAGAGCCAGATACTCCACTGGCTGCACGGCGAAACGCCCCTTGAGGTACTGCCACCAGGGGCCTGACCGCCAGGCGGCGCGGCGCGCCACGGAAACTCCATCCAGCCAAACCTCCAGGGGAACGCCCCGGGGAACCTGCAACATCAGTTCCGAGGCCCCTGCGAGGACCTCGGCGGGCAGCCGAACCCAGGCCCGCGCCAGCCCGCCGGCCCCACTTCTGGAGCTTTCGGTGTGCCAATCGCGACTGGCTGCCGACTCGCCCTCGGCAAGGCCTACGGCGAACCAATCCTGCGCCACCTCGCCGTCGATGAGCACCTGCCAGGGCGCAAGAGATCCGAGCACCTCCCGGGCGCCCTCGGGCTCGAAATCCGTTTCCGAGATCGCCGGCCCCAGGGTGCGGATAACGAGTTCTTCAGGCGACACTTCCAGAAGGGTGATATGCAGCCCGGGCGCTGTCATGCCCGGGCTCTGGAGGTACCAGAGATCGCGCTTTGGCAAGCGCAAGGGCGCGCCTAGTCCGCCCTCACCGATGTAGGTCACGCCGCTCTCGTCATGCTTGCCATCACGAATGGGAACAGTGCGTTTGAGCACATGGCCATCGGACTCGAGCACCAAGTCGAGGTCGCTGGCTTCGAAGAGCGGCACCCACAGATCCTTCGCGGGCGAAGGAGCCTTGAGCGCGGGCCACATGGGCTGGTGGTACTGGGCCAGGAGCCAACGATGCGAGGCTCGTAGAAGCGGCAGATTGGCCTCCATCCAGAGCGCCTGATCGCCGGCGGTGGAGATGTTGGTGTTCAAGGTCACGAGGGCCAGCTCGCTGCCGACCCGCATGGCGCCATAGTTCAAGCCCGCGCCGCCAGGCTCGTCAAAGACCTCGTCATAGAGCGCACCGATGTCGTGGTTGCCGCGGGCCGGCACCACCGGCAGGATGCGCCCATCGGCGCCGGTGGCGACTTCATGGTGCGAGAGCCATAACTCCCAGTCCGGCCATCTGTCCCCACGCATGACAAAGTCGCCGCCGTGAACGAAGGCCAGGAGAGCCTCATCGCTGCCAATAAGCTGCGCAATAAGGCTGTTCATTCGCAGCCTGTCGGCGTGCGCCGTGCGCGAGTCACCGCCGTAGAGCAGTGTGAAAGAAGACTGCTCGCCGGGATCCGCCTTGGGTGCCGTCCGCCAATGAAAACGCCGCGAGAGTTCCCCATCGGATTCCACCACGAAGTCATAGCGCGTGCCGGCTGCGAGCCCCTGCACCCGTGCGTGGTGATAATAGGCGCCGCCGGTTGCAGCGCTCCCGCTGTACAGGCCGTCTCGTGAACTCTCCACGACGATGTCACTGGAACTATCGCCTTCGAGGAGACCGCCAGCGCGGGTCAAGCGCACGAGATTCACCTGTGTCTGCGTCTCGGTGCTCCAAGAGATTGTGGCGCTGCTCGCGGGGGCGTGCCACCAAGTGATACGCACCTGGGCCGGCGTGGTGCCTTGCAGGGTGGTCCAAGTCGCTTGCGTTGCCAGGGCCGGTGACCGCCATGCGAGGAGCATGCCCAAGCACGCGAGAGGGGCGCAAAGAGAGTGGCAGAATATCTTCATCATGCAAAGTTGGAGGGCGAGGTCTTTCCAGGCACGCGCGCCCTCGCTGACCACAGTATGAACAAAGCCGCAGGCGCGGCGACGTGGTGGATGCGCTCCACGGCTTCGGGCCAGTGGACGAGGCCCCCGGCGCTCATGCGCGCCACCAGGGTTGCTGCGCCCCAAAAAGCCATGTAAGCCGACACCGCACGCAAGCGCCCGGCGCACAGCAACAAAGCCAAGGCGATGTCCACCGTGCCGATCGCCATCAGCAGCGCCCCCGCGCCCGATTCGGTGAGGGACCAGCCCAGGCGCCTGGCGCTCAAGAGCAGGAGATCGAGAAAAGCGGGCACTTCGCTCAGGGCTTCGATGCCATGGGCCACGAAGGTCGCCGCCAACGCTGCGCGCAGCAAAAACTCTGCCCACAAGACGCGGCCACGAATCAAGAAGAAGAGCGCCAGAGGTGTCAGGATGCGCACGGCATGGGCCGCAACCGTCCAGTTCGAAAGGGCTGCCCCGCCGTCGAGAGTCAGGGCCACAGCTTCCAGAGCGAACCAAAGAACAGCGTAGAAGAGCCCCCACGGAAGACGCCGCGCCAGGGTCGCGAGGCCCACCAAGGCGAGCAACATAGCCGCGCCGCCGTCCATATGCGTGACCGCCTCCAGGTCGAGGTACCCGCGCTGATACAGCAAGCCATTGAGATGGCTGTAGCGCGTGGCGGTGGTCCAGGCCGCGCCGCCTAGAGCCACGGCCATGGCCAACCGCAAAAGACCGGTCGCGGTACGAGCGCCTCGATCGGTTCCTTGTGTCGCAGCCATGGCTTGCAAAGCCTAACGCGGGTGGTCGCTGAAGGCGCGCATCAAACGCGGCAACTGGCCGCTTGACTGTTCTCTCCTTTGACGCAATCGAAGCGAGTCCAGCGCTCCCGAAGTTTGGTGTTCCGCGGTCAAGATTTATCCGCAATCAAGCCCGCGCGGCGCCAGTGTCCACAAACTGCACTCCCCGCCGGGCCTGCGCGGCGCTAGGCTGTCTGCAAGAGACTTGCAAGTTCCCATGTCCCCTCCCCCGCCAACAGTTCCCCAGCCCCTGCCCATCGACGAGGTCCTGCCCGAACTCCTGGCAGCCCTCGCAAACAATCCCACGGCACTCCTGCGCGCGCCCACCGGCGCGGGCAAAACCACCCGCGTTCCAGGCGCCGTCCTCGATGCGCTGCCCGGGGGCCAGACCGTGGTCATGCTCGAGCCGCGACGCATGGCGGCGCGGGCCACGGCTCGGCGCATCGCTTGGGAACGCGGCTCGCGTGTTGGCGGCGAAGTCGGTTATCGCGTGCGCTTCGATACCCAGACATCCGCGGCCACGCGCCTCTGTGTGGAAACCGAGGGTCTGTTCCTGCGCCGCCTACAAAACGATCCCTTCCTCGAAGGCATCGGTGCGGTGATCTTCGACGAGTTCCACGAACGCAGCCTGACTTGTGACCTGGCCCTGGCCCTTTGCTGTTGCGTGCGGCGGGAGACGCGAGCGGACTTGGCGCTGGTGGTCATGTCGGCCACCCTCGAAAGCGATGGCTTGCAGGAATACCTGGGGTCCGCGCCACTCATCGAGAGCCGCGGCCGGCTCTTCGATGTCGAAGAGCGCTACCTCCCCGTCGCGGCCGCGGCAAGGCGCCAAACGCGCGTTGAGGACAGCGTCTGTCCCGCCGTGCTGCGCGCCCTGGAGGAAACCGCAGGCCTGGTGCTCGTCTTCCTACCCGGCGTGGGCGAGATCCGCCGCGTGCATAGTGCCCTCGAAGCTCTGCGCGGCTTGCGAGGCGTTCAGATCCTCGAACTCTACGGCGACCTCGACCCCCGGGACCAGGACCGCGTGCTCGCAGACAGCGCCCGGCGCCGTGTGGTGCTGGCCACCAACATCGCCGAGACCTCCCTGACAATACCTGGCGTCAGCGCGGTTGTGGACACGGGACTGGCGCGGCGGGTGGTCTACGATAGGGCCCTGGGCCTCGACCGGCTTGAGCTGGCGCCCATCTCGCGGGCCTCCGCACGCCAGCGGGCGGGCCGCGCCGGACGTACGGCGCCTGGAATCTGCTACCGCTTGTGGAGCGCCGCGGAAGAGCGCGGCCGATCCGAGGAAGACTCACCCGAAGTGCGCCGCGTGGACATCTCGGGTGCGGCCCTGGAGCTGGCCTGTTTCGGCGAGCGCAATCTCGAATCCTTCCCGTGGTTTGAAGCACCGCCGCCGGCAGCCCTGGCACGCGCTCGCGAACTGCTCGAAGGGCTGGGCGCCATAGAATCCGGCGGCCAGCCCTCGTGGCGAGTCACCACCACGGGCCGGCAGTTGAACGGCCTGCCCCTGGCGCCCCGCCTGGGCCGCCTGCTCCTCGAAGGCGCCGCGGCGGGCGTGGCCGGGGAAGCCGCCCTGTGCGCCGCCCTCCTGGCCGAACGCAGTCCCTTCCGCCGCGGCGACAGCAGGAGCGCGCCGCGAGTCAGCCCCCACGACTCGGACTGGCTCGATGCGGTCTATGCCCTGGAGGCCTTCGAGCAGGGCGGCGAGACCCGCGGTCCAGCAGGCGAACTGCAACCCGCCGCAGCCCGCCGCGTCCTGCGCGCACGCGACCAGTTGCAACGGCTGGTGACCTCGGAGGCAAGCCCCGGCACCATAGCCCAACGCGACGAAGCCACCCTCAAGGCTCTCTTCACCGCCTTCCCCGACCGCCTGGCCTGCCGCCGCGCGGCCGGCAGCGACAGGGCCCAGATGGTGGGCGGCCGGGGCGTGCGATTGGCGCCCGAGTGCGGCGTGCGTGAGTCCCGGCTCTTCGTCTGCGTCGATCTCGATGCCGGTGGCACGGAGAGCCTGGTGCGTCGCGCCAGCAGAGTGGAGCGCGAGTGGCTCGAGCCCGAGCGAATCACCTGCGAGCGCAGACTCTCCTTCGACGCAAAAAGCGAGCGGGTGTTGAGCCAGGAGACCACCTGTTATCGCTCCCTGGTGCTTGAGTCGCGGTCCCTGCCCACCAAGCGCGACGACGAGACGGCGAATCTCCTGTTAGCCGCGGCCAGGGCCAACCTGCCCGAGGCCCTGGACCTGGACCTGGCCGAGGTGCACTCCTGGCTCGCACGACTCGCTTGCGTGGGCGAATGGTGCCCCGAGTTGGAGCTGCCGGATCAAGCGCAACTCCTCTCCAAGGCCCTGCAACAGCTCTCTCGTGGCCGCACGAGCTTCCAAGAACTGCGCCGCGCGCCCTTGCTCAAGGCTCTCTGCACCGAGCTCGGCTGGGAACGGTGCACGGCCCTCGAAAAGCAGGCCCCCGAACGCCTGACGGTGCCCAGCGGCAGCCAAATAGCTCTGGCCTACGAAGCCGGCCAGCCGCCGGTCCTCTGCGTGCGCATCCAGGAAATGTTCGGCCAGGAGCAGACGCCGCGGGTGGGTCTCGGTCGCGTCCCGGTGCTCTTGCACCTCCTCGCTCCCAATGGCCGCCCCCAGCAAGTCACCTCGGACCTGGCGAGTTTTTGGAACAACACCTACGCCGAAGTGCGTCGCGACTTGCGCCGCCGCTACCCGCGCCATTCCTGGCCCGAAGATCCGCGCAGCGCCAAGGCCCTGCGCGGAGTTCCCCGGCGCCGCTAGGACTTCAGAAGGCGCTGTTCACGATCACCAGGCCACGGGCGTTGCCCACCGGAAACATCGAAGGGAGACAGGAACAGTCGCTCTGAGTCCAGCCTGCCGGGAATGGCCGGCAGGCTCGGGGTGGTGTTCAGAATGGCCCCGGCGGGAGTCGTGCCCACTAGCCCGGCCTCTCGGCGAACTGGCGAGGTGCAGGCACTCCCAGCGCTTCACGGGGTGAAATTCACGCTGACTCCATGGGTCAAGTTGAAGCCCGAGCCGCAGGGCGAGGAAGAAGGGTCGCGGTACCAGCCCTGGAAGTGGCGCGTGTCGCCAGCGATGATACCTGCCGCGGAGGCCAGCCCCGAGGGCCAGGCTGCATCGCCCAGGCCATTGGGAACGGCGATGCTGTGGCGCAAGACGATGCCCCCGGTGCAGCGCAATCCATCCCCAAAGACGACTCCGTTGCCACCATTGAGGGCCGTAAGACCGGAGAAGAGCAAACTGGGTTGGCCCGCCAACATGCCGCCGGCAGAAAAGGCCAAATCATCGGCTGCTACACTGTCGCTGCCGCTGGCTGTGAGGCTGGCACCAGCGCCCGTGGAGTTGGCGCAACCCTGGCCCATTGCGCCGTGGTTGGCACAGGGACAGGCCGCACCCACTCCGTCGCCGAAACAGAAGGGGCTGGCCGAGTTTCCGGGTCCGCAGGAGCCGAGGTTGGAGACCGTCACGCAGCCGCCGTTACTCACGATGCAAAGCGTCAGGCAACCGGGGTCGAGGGCACCTTGAACGCGCAAGGTGTCGCCCACCTGGAAGGTGCCGTAGTCATCGAGCAGGTAAGTCGTGCCGTGGACTGCGAAGAATTTGGGACAACCCGTCGTGCTGCCGGCGACGATCACGCCGCACTCGTCGAAGTGGGCCTGGGCTGAGGCCAGGGTGCTACTGCAAAGCAAGACCAAGAGGGCAGCGAGGAGTTTGTGCATGGTGTTTGTTATTCCAGGGGCAAGTCGTGGTGGCTCGGTACCAGGATCCAATTTGGAGTACGCCTTTTCGCCAGCTGGGGAAGGAAGAGTGGCCGGGGCCCCGAGCGAGCGAGGCTCTGTGAGGGTTCGATTCTAGATCTGGAACCTCCGTCTCCAGGCTAAGCCGGGGCAGGGAAAATGCCGACCCGAAGCAGCCGTTTTTTGGCCAGGGCTGTTCCCGGCCCCTCAGACGGCCCCAATCGTGGCGGGCCGAACCTCGCCGGTGCAGCTGGCATCCCTGTGCGCTACCTTGGTGCGCTATGGATTGGAGCGCCTATGTAATCACCTCCGAAGCCCGAGGCTCGACCTACGTGGGCATTGCCCTGGATGTCGAGCGTCGCGTGGCCGAGCACAACGGCCTGGCCCCCGGTGGCGCGCGCTCTACCCGCGGCGGCCGGCCGTGGCTCCTGGCGGCGACCTTTGGCCCCTATGCTTCGCGCTCCGAAGCCCAGCGCGCGGAGTACCAAATCAAGCGCTTGAGGGGGGCCGAACGGTTGTGCTGGGGAGGCCTGGAATCCTCAGCGGGGTAGCGATGCCCCAGAAGGCGATGCCCCAAAAGGCAATGCCCCAGAAGGCCGAAACAAAAACACCAGGATTCTCGGTAGCCGCCTCCGCATTCCTCCGTCAAGGACCATGAAGGGGCAAAAAGAGCCGCCTCTATTCGCCCGGGGGAGACCTCACTGAAAAGGTCGCCCCATGTGATGCACCCCTTCTTGCTTTTTTTCAATCAGGACCCAAAACAAATGGCCCCGCGGACCGCCGCAGAAAGCCTCACCAAAACCTACAACACCCAAGAACAGGATCATGAACAGGCTCAACATCGTGATGCTGGCCCTCTTCGCCGGCATCCTTTCCGCCCCCTTGATCTTCGCTGCCGACTGCATTTCGGAGGGAACGACAAGCGACTACGAGTTCGACCGTCCGGCACTCGGGCAGGCTGGCGACCCGGTCTCCGCGGAATGGGCCTGCGGCACGGGTGAGCCCACCATTTGGGAGTCCGATCCGATCTCGGGCGATGACCCGATGGGCAACGCAACGGCGGGTAACCCGCCCACGACAGCAGCCCCGCCGATCGAGAACAAGGGCGGCAACTTGAGCGGTCCCAACGGCGACACGCAGAACAACGGCGGGTTCGAGGGCGACTGCATCGAGGTCTACCTCGTGTTTACCTACCGCTATCAGGTCACGAGAACAGTCAGCCACACGACCGGCACGACGGTTGAGCCCGGCGGCGTCGGCGGCCACGACAGTACGACCCATTCCCGCACCACCACATACTGGGTAAACGGGACCAAGAGGAGCAACACGAAGGAAGCCTGCCCGTGCTAAGGCGGGCGATTCTCGTGGCCACGGGCCTGCTCATCGTGGCGGGGCTCGTCGCCCTGCACAACCTCGGTAGTCCCGAAGGATTCGAGCACGTGACTCAGGCCGCCGTTCCGGCGGCTGCAGAGGACGCGATTGGGGAGTCGGAAGCGGCTTCCCTCACGGATTCGGCCTCGCGCAAGCCACTATTTTCCGCTCCAGAGGAAACGCTGCTCGTGGGTGATCCCGAAGACGGGGAGATGCTGGAGTACGAGTACGGATCCGTTTCCGGAATGATATTCGACGCGCTGGGGGTTCCCAGCTCCGGAGCGAAAGTCGCTTTTTCTTTTGGGGCCGACATCGTAGCCGACCGGACTCGGAGGGCCGTAAGTGACGATCTCGGCTTCTACGAGCTGCCGCGCCTGCGGGTGGGCACCTGGACGGTGTTCTTCTTCGGGACTCCGAGCGACTTGACTCCGCGCGGCTCGAGATTGGCTGCAGTGCGGGTCGGGGAGGTTGAGATCTTCGCAAACCTCCATTCACCGTTTGACATTGTCCTCGAAGGCAACCGGAGGCTGTCCGGCGCCTTCGCTATGAGCGATATCCCTGGGGGTATGATCGAGCTCGAACTCACGCCCGAGTGGGCCGTAGATTCAGTCTCCGCTTCCGGATGGGTGATCACGCCCATTGCAAAAGAGGGAAAAGAAGTAGGCGGCGAACGAGGGGAACCGAGGGAACGTCGCCTTGTGCCCGGGCAATTCACCTTCGAGGGACTCATGCCTTCAGTCTACCGGCTCAAGATCACCTTCGGTCACGACACTGAGAGCGGAGAGGAGCTGTTCCTGGAGAGGACGATCGACCTCAGCGACGGCGATGTCTCTCTCGAGGCGGAGACCTTCACACTCCTAGACTTCGCCTTTCCGACGCACGAACGCTAGACTGTGTGTGTGTGAATCGTACCAGGTACTCTGCCGCTGCTCTGGCGTACCAGGTACGCCAGAGCAGCGGCAGAGTACCTGGTACGATTCACACCTGGTACGATTCACACGCCAGATCCTCCAACTCTTCCCAAAAGCAAAAGCCATGCGCAACCTACCCCAGAACCTGACCCTCTTCCCCGCCGGCCTCGTCCTGCTGTTGTTTCTGCCCGCCTGCCTGATCGGCTCGAAGAGCAGTACCGATAGCACCGGCGTACACATCGCCGAATCCACCTTCAGCCAGATGCAAGCTGGCCAATCCGCCCGGTTTGTTCAAGACCTCCTGGGCGAGCCCACGCAGATCATCGAAACCGACAACGAAGGTGGGGAAATTTGGAAGTGGGCATTCAGCGAGACCTCCGTGAACAAGGTCTCGATCTTCTTGGTTCTGGGCACGGAGACCTCCGACAATTCCGAAGGCGCGGTCTTTGTCGAGTTCCAGGACGGAAAGGTGGTCAATACCTGGCGCGAGTGAGGGGCGCGGCCACCTTTACAGCTTCCAGCCCATGGTGTAGCGGGCGTTGATCTCGCTGCGGGGTTGTAAACGCGACTCGCCGGTTTCTGGGCAGCGGTAGCGGTAGGCGTCCAGACCGAAGGGACCGAAGTAACCGCGTTTGCTGAGAGCCTCGGCCACGCGCCGACCCTCGCGCTTGATCGCGGCCGCATCCTCTGGATCGACGGCGGCCTCGGCGGGCTCCAGGGTTTCGAGCCAGGCACCGCCCGGCCCGGTGAGCTGCACCATGACCGGCCCCAGACGCAGCTCAGCGCCGGGTTCCAGCAGAGCTTGCAGGACAAACTCGGCCTCTATCTCGAGCCAGGGCTCGACCTGCAAGCTCGCGCCGTCGAGGGAGGCTTCGATCCAACGCAGGTCGGGCTCCGAAAGCGCGCCCGCGCGCAACTTGCGCTGGCCGCGCCCAGCCACGCCGAAGGCGCGCTTGGCCAGCCAGAGTGAGGGCCCAGCGCCGCCGTCGAGGCGTGCGCACAGGTCATCGCGGAGATGGGTGTGAAAGGCGTGGGGCAGGGTCTGACCGAGCTCGGCGCAGAAGGCGCGGCCGTTGACCTCCCGCAGAATTTCCAGCGCGGGCGCCGGCGCCGGTTCTGCGCCGGCGTCGCGCAAGCGCGCAAGGGCCGAGGGCGTGGGGCACCAGGCCCGGCCCAAGCAGCCGCGGAGGTCTTCACCTGCCGTCCCCGGGTCCCCCAAAACCAGGTCGCCGGGAGCCAACTGCCCACGGGCACCGCGAGTGTGCTCAGCCACCAGCGCAAGCGCTGCTCGGGAGCGCGAGTAGCCGCCGCGGGCGGCCAACTCGAACTCGGCGTCAAGGTTCAGATCCCAGAGGGTGCGCTGGTCCACGCTTCAAAATCCTCAAGAAATCTTGCGTCGAGCCCGGCTCTCTGGCGAGCCTCGGCGTTGAAGGGCCTGGCGCGCATGATGGCGGGCGTGAGCGGCGCGGGCAGTTCCGCGCGCCAGCTTTGGAAACTCAACTCGCCGGTCCACGCGCAAAACCAATCAACAGCGAAACGCACGTGGGCGATTTCCTCCTCACCCACGGTGCGCTGACAGCGCGCGCCCTGCTCGTCGCCCACGGCCTCGAAGCGACGGGCCCAGACTTCGGCGTGGTCGAGATTGGCGCCCTCGAAGCCGATCCCCATGAGGGCCACGAATTCGAGCGCTGATCGCGCGGGCGCCAGGCGCTGCCAAAACCAATCGCGCACGGGAAAGTCGCCGAAACCAAAACCCAAACGCTCAATCTCCGCCCGGTACAGCCGGGCGTGGCGGAACTCGTCGCCGGCCAGGGTCACGAGCCCCCGCCGAAAGGCCTCGGGCGTTTCTGGGAAAGCCAAGAGGGCCATGAGAAAAAGCTCCGCCGCCTGCACCTCGTGGTGGGCAAAGGTGTGCAGGAGTTGAGCCCGGGCGCGGGGCCTTGCCAGGGCTCCGGGGCGCGGCGTCTTGGGTGAGCACAGCACGACTTCAACCTCGGGTGGCCGACCCGGTGTCGCCACCCGGAGAGGCGTGCTCCGCGCCGCGAACTCCAGCGGTGCCGCGGGCGGCGAGAATTTCTGCTCCAGATCGCAGCTCGTGATGATCGCCAGGGCCCAATCCTCGATGCTGTCCCGCTCGCCCGCCATCAGTCGCCGCCCACGATGTTGCGCGCTCCGTGGGCCTCGAGCCAGGCGGCGACCCGCGGGGCGCAGTCGCCTTGCAAGACGATGGCGTCTGTTTCGAGTTGGCCACCCACGCCCAGGGCCTTGCGCAGACTGTGCAGGAGCTCTTCGCGCCCGGCGTCTCCGCCGCCCACGCCGACCAAGCGCGTGACGGTCTTGCCGCGCTTGCCGCGAGCCGCGCGGGAGAGAACCAGCTTGCCCGCGAGATCCGCGGGGGATTGCGCCGCGGGTTCGGGGGTGGGTTCAGGCACCCTGGGTGCGCTCCCCTCTCCTGCTCCGGCCAGGGCCCGGAAGGGATTGTGGGTCAGGGCGCCCTGCTCGAGATCGGGGGCGCGCTCATCGCGCTGCTTGGCCATGGGCTGCATTGTTGCCGGGGGGAGCGCTCGGCGTCCAGGGTGCCCGCGGCTTCCCGAGCAAAGCAGGCGAATCCCATAGCTTGATCCAGGCGCCGCCCTGGCCCAGGATCGGGGGGTGAAGGAGCCCGAACCCGAAGCCGACCCCGACTGCCGCGCTTGCCAGCATCTATTCGTGACCTACGAAGCCGCCTGGCCCAACGGTTGCCGAGCCTTCGCGCTCAAGTCCCGCGCCTGGCCTGCGGTGCTCGTGCGCCAGAGCTTGGGGCATCCCTGCCGGGCCTTCGAGCACCGCCAGCAGGGTGGCCAGGCGGGCTCGCAAGGACGGGGCTCTGGAGGGACGGGCCCTTGAAGCCGCGCTCCTGGCAGCGCTGCCTGGCCGAACTACGCCAGTGCGAGAGCGCCGCGGGCCGCGCAGCTCTGGATGGCTTTTCCATCGAGGGCCTGCGCCTCGTGGAGCGTGCCCTACGGGCGCGCGCAGCCCTCGAATTCGTGGTGCTCGCCGACAGCTTGATGCATTCCGAGCGCCCTCGGGAAAGGGCTCTGGTGCAAGCTCTAAGCGCCTGCGAAGGGTTGGAACTCCTGGCGGCCCCCGACGCCGAGTTGACGGAATTCGTGCAAGGGCGCAGTTTTGGCGCCCTGGTAGGTTTCGTGCGCAGAGCCCCAGAGACGAGCCTCGCTCGGATTTTTGAGGCCGCCGACGCAGACAACGGGGCCACGGGCGCCGTGGTGCTGGCCGCCATCGATGTGCAGGACCCCGGCAATGTAGGCGCGTTGGTGCGCACGGCCCATGCCGCCGGGGCCTGCGCCTTCCTGGCCGTGGGTTACTGCGACCCCTTCCATCCCAAGGCCCTGCGCACTTCCATGGGTAGCAGCCTGTGCTTGCCGATCCTTACCTGCGCGGGCACAAGCAAACTCAGGCAGGCGGTGAAGGGCGCCCAGGCCACGACCCTGGCCGCCGTGTCCCGCGGCGGCACGCCCCTCTCCCGCTGGCGCAGAAGCGCCAAGCGCCTGGTGCTCTGCCTAGGCAGCGAAGCCTTTGGCTTGCCGCGCGAATTCATCGCCACACTGGACGAGACGGTCACGATCCGCCAGAGCTCGAGCATCGATTCCTACAGCGTCAACGCCGCCGCGGCGATCCTCCTGCACCGCACCCTCGAGGCCCACGAATAAGCCGCAGAAACCCATGTTGTCCAGGTAGCATGGCCCCTGCGGCGCATTGGTGAGGCGTGGGCGCTTCCCGGGTGATTAGCGGAGAAACCCGGGCGGTGCTGGCAGAGAAACCTCAGGCGGAGGTCTCGTTACGGTGCTCGCGCTTGTCCTCGATGTCCTTCCAGTCGTCGGCGTCCGCGAGGGCGTCCTTCTTCTCGGTGATCTCGGGCCACTCCTCGGCCATCTTGGCGTTGTACTCGGTGTAGTCCGACCACTTCTCGGGCAGGTCATCCTCACTGAAGATCGCCTCGGTGGGACACTCGGGCACGCAGGCGCCACAGTCGATGCACTCGTCGGGGTTGATCACCAGGGTGGTTTCACCCTCGCAAAAGCAATCCACGGGGCAGACATCAACGCAGTCGGTGTACTTACACTTGACGCAGGGTTCAGCGACGATGTAGGTCAAAGGTTCAGCTCCTGTTTTCTCGGGCGGAAGGTTCTCGGTCGGAAGGTGTCGGCCGCCCCCGGTGACTGGGGCGCAAGGGAGCGAGATCCTAGGGCCTGGCGCTCGTCAGGGCTACCCGCTCCGAAAAATCGGCCCAGAAATGACCTCCAGGAGCAGCCTTGGAAAGCGCCGCCCCGGCCCGAAGGCTGGCCGTTGCTCCCGAATGCCTCACCCTCCAGAGGCAGCATTCCCGGAGGTAACACCCGCATCAGAGGGCTATCACCGACTATTCAGAGGTTCAACTCGTCAGCTTGCAGACTGTCCAACATGCGCAGAACCAGACGAGCCACCCGCCGGATCTTGTCGTAGTCGATCTTGTCCGGAGTGTCGCTGGGCTTGTGGTAGTCCTCGTGGACATCGGAGAACAAAAAAGTTACGGGGATGTGCAAGTTGCGCGAGAAGTTGGCGTGGTCCGAACGACTCCAGTAGGCGTCACAATTGCCGAGTTTTGGAAATCCCTCGAGAGGCGCGAGGGCCTCGGCCCGGCGCACCAGACCGTTGTACTCAGCGCGCTCCGCCGTGGGCGTGATCAAGAGGTAGTCGGAAGCGTTACGGCCAATCATGTCGATGTTGATGTCGGCCACGGGCTGCATCCCCTCGGGGAACCACGGGTCGCTGGTCCAGGCCGCGGAACCCAGGAGGCCTTTTTCTTCGCCCGAGACCCAGATGAGCATCACCGTGCGACGCATGGGGCCGTACTCAACAAGGCCCTCGGCCAGGGCCAGGAGCCCACAGGTGCCCGAACCGTTGTCGTCGGCGCCGTTGTATATCTCGCCCTCATCGTTTGCGCCCACGTGGTCGTAGTGGGCAGAGATGATGAGCACTTCGTTTCTCAGGACAGGATCGCTACCGGGCCACAGGCCACAGACATTCTCCAGCCCCACCCGGGCGTCATCTTTCGAGGCGCGCGTCTCTTGCAGGCTGACGGCGAGCACATCGCCCGCCACGGGATCGCTGACGCCGGCGAAGTCGTAGAGCTTGCGCGCCGCATCGGCGGTGAGGTAGAGAAGCGGGTAGGCACGCCGGCTGCGGCCTCGATTGAGCTTGCCCTCCAGGGCCCGCGTTCCCCAGGACTCCACCCGATCGGCCATGGCCGCGGGCGAAAGCTCCGACCCGGGCACGACCAGCACCCCCAGGGCACCGCCCTTGCGGGCGATTCTGCGCAAGCGCCCAAAGCCAACTCCTGAACTCTCGGCGATCACCCAGCGATTCTTGAAGTCGAGGCCCTCGATCTCATCCTTGCCGAAGCCCCCGGCGTAGATCAGTTCCTCGCCGCGAACCTGGTAGGTTGAGATCGAAGACGGGTGGCAGGCGTAGTCCCTGGCGAACTCGAATCTCAAGCGCTCGTCGCCGGACTCCACCAGGACCTGGCAGGCCAGGCCGTCGAGGCCCTGGATCGGCAACTCGTATTCGTGCAGGTAGCCATCCTCGGCGCCCGGCTGCCAGCCGAGCCGTTCCAGGCGTGCAGCGATGAAGCGCGCCGCGATGCGCTGTTCGGGGGAAGGCGTGTCGCGTCCGCGCATCTCGTCCGAGGCCAGGAAGTAGAGATCGGCGCGGATGCGGTCCGCGTCGAGCTGGATCAGGCCGCGCTCGAGGGCTACGGGCGAAGAGACTAGACCGCTGTCGCCACCGCTCGAGAAGCTCGGCGAACAGAGGCTGGCAAGGGTGCAAAAGGTGAAAAGGCTGAGGAAACGCATGGAAGGCTGGAGGGGCAGGCAAAACAATAGAACTGGCGTCCAGGGAGGGATGCCAGCCACCCAAGAGTCTAACGGCCGGGCCCGGGAAGCCAACCCGAGATTGCTCTCAGCGGTCATCCCCGAGCACAATCAGGTGCAAACAGTTGGCCATGAGATGCGTAGACTGGAAGCAGAAGTCCACCCGGCTACAGGCAGCCCGCCCGCCCCGGTCCAATCACTACAGTGCCCAAGAAGCAATGCCCAAGAAGAAGCCCATCTATCTCTTTGCCAGCCTGGCTTTCCTGGCCGCCGCGGCAGGAGCGCAGATCACCGAGAACGGCCTGCCCATCGATCAACTCTCCGCCCAGGAACGCTTCGAGCGGCGCCTTACCCAGGAAGTACAGGTGGTGGCATCGGCCACGCCGGCGGTGGTTTTCATCGAGACTGACACCAAGACCCGGGTGCTCGATTTCTGGGGCCGCGTGCGCTCCAGGAGCGGCCGCTCATCGGGTTCCGGAGTGGTGCTGTCCGGCTCGGGTTTCATTGTGACCAACTACCATGTGGTCAAGGGCGCCACCAGTATCCGGGTCTCCTTCGAAAAGTCCATCGACGACCAGGTCTACGAAGCCGACTTGCTCTCCTTCGTGGAGGAAGAAGATCTGGCCCTGCTCAAGATTCGCGGCGCCCGCAAGGAATTCGCCACCGTACCCCTGGGCACCAGCTCGGACCTGATGATCGGTGAACGGGTCCTGGCCATCGGCAATCCCTACGGCATCACCCACACCGTCAGCGTGGGCATCATCTCCGGCCTACACCGGGGCATCAAGATCAATACCCCGGGCTCGGGCCTGAGCTTGCAGTTTGACGACCTGATTCAAACCGACGCCTCGATCAATCCCGGCAACAGCGGCGGGCCTCTACTGAACATCAACGGCGAGTTGATCGGCATCAACAACGCGGTCAACACCGAGGCGGAGAACATCGGCTTCGCGATCCCCATCGACCGCGTGCGCGAAGTGCTCGAGCAACAATTGATCTCGCCCGACCGCTACAGTGCCTGGCTGGGATTTGAAACCAGTCAGGATGACGATGTCGTCGTGCGCGACTTGGTCTCGGGCAGTCCTGCCGCCCTCGCTGGCCTGCGCGACGGCGACCGCCTGCTGGCCCTGGGCGATGAGGCCATCGACTCCCTGGAGAGCTACCGCCTCGCTCGTGTGGGCCTGCGCCCCGGCCATTTGACATCCATCAGGGTCCAACGGGGCGAAAGCACCATCTCTCTGCCCGTGCAGGCCTGGGACAAGACCGATGGGCTGATCTACGAGCGCCTGGGGGTGCGAGTCGAGCCCGTCGCCATCGGGCGAAACGGGCGCTTCTTGCGCCTGTCCGCACTCTCGAGCGGAGGACCGGCCGAGGCCATTGGCCTGCACCGAGGCGATTTGATCAACGCCCTGCGCAAGAGTCGCGGGCGCCTGACCCAGGCCTACACCTTCAGATACCGTATCGATCTGGCGCAATTCCTCGATTCGATTGACCCCGCAGCTGAAATTGAAATCGAGATTCGCCGCGAAGGTGAGCTCTATCGAGGCAAATTGCAGCTGAAGTAGTGTCCGCTGGGCTCTGGCAGGAACCCTCGACTGCGGGCATACTCCTCGGATGACTGCATCGAATTCCCCCATCCCCCACACCGCATGAAGGTCCTCCTCGATGTCAGCGAGCGCTTTGGGAACATGCTCTCGCGGGCGCTCTTGTTCCTGCTCTATTTTCTGCTTCTGGGTCCCTTCGCGCTCCTGACTCGACTCTTCTCCGACCCGCTACACCTCTCGCGGAGGCCCAAGGGCAACTGGACGGCCTGGAAAGCGAGCAAGGGAGGCCTGGCTGCGGCCCGGCGACAGGACTGATGAACATCCTCGGGCTCTCCTTTTATTACCACGATTCCTCGGCCGCCCTGGTGCGAGACGGCGAACTTGTGGCCGCCGCGGAAGAGGAGCGCTTCAGTCGCGTCAAGCACGACTCGGGTTTCCCCAAGCTGGCCATCGACTTCGTCCTCGAAACCGGCGGGATCACGCTCCACGATTTGGATTACATCGTGTTCTACGAAAAGCCCTTCGTGAAGTTCGAACGCATGCTGATCTCGGCCATGGCGACCTTCCCGCGCTCGGCGGCTGTCTTCGGCGAATCCATGCAACGCTGGATCTCGGAGAAGCTCTGGATCAAGTCCATGATGAGTCGCCAACTCGGCCAGCCCAGCTCCAAGTTCCTGTTCGCCGAGCACCACATGTCCCACGCGGCCTCGAGTTTCTTCACCTCGCCCTTTGAAGAGAGTGCCATCCTGACCGTGGATGGAGCCGGTGAGTGGAGCACCGCCACCTGTGCCGTGGGACGCGGCAACAAGATCGAGATCATCAAGGAACTGCGCTTTCCCCACTCCCTGGGGCTCTTGTACTCGGCCTTCACGGCCTACTGTGGTTTCGAGATCAACGAGGGCGAGTACAAGCTGATGGGCATGCACCCCTACGGCGAACCGAAGTACACGAGCAAGATCTACGAGATGATCGAAGTAGCCGAGGACGGCAGCCTCTGGCACGACATGCGTTACTTTGCCTATCACTTCTCACGGGACTCGACCCTCACGCCGGCCTTCTCCGAACACCTCGGTCGGCCGCCCCGCGATCCCAAGTTGCAGGACACATCCCTCGACCCCTACTACTGCGACATGGCGGCCTCGATTCAGAAGGTCACCGAAGAAGTGCTGCTCAAGATGGTCAGAGCCCTGCATCGCGAGACGGGTCTGACCTCGCTCTGCCTGGCCGGCGGCGTGGCCCTCAACTCCGTGGCCAACTTCAAGATTTTGCGCGACGGGCCCTTCGACGATGTCTACATCCATCCCGCCCCCGGCGACGACGGTGGAGCCGTGGGCGCGGCCTACTGGGCCTACAACCACCTGCTTGGAAACCCCCGCGGCCCGGCCCTGGGCCACGCCTACCTCGGATCGGAGTACTCCGATGACCAGATCCGCGAGTTCCTTGAAACCCACGACATCGCCCACGACTACATCGAGGACGACGAAGAGTTTTTCGAATTTGTGGCCCGCGCCCTCGAGGACAGCCAGGTCTGCGGTTGGTTCCGCGGTCGTTTCGAGTGGGGTCCGCGGGCCCTGGGGTCGCGCTCGATCATCGCCGACCCGCGCCGGGCGGAGATGAAGGAGAAGCTCAACAGCAAAATCAAATTCCGCGAGGCATTCCGGCCCTTCGCGCCCTCGGTGCTCGAAGAGCGCGCCGACGAGTTTTTTGAGTTCCCCGAGGCTCAACGCCACTTCCCCGGCCGCTTCATGCTCTATGTCACGCCCGTGCGCGAAGAAAAGCGTTCGGTGCTGCCGGCCATCACTCACGAGGACGGTTCGGGCCGCCTGCAAACCGTCTACCGCGAGTCCAATCCGGCCTACCACCGCATCATCGAACGCTTCGGCGAGCTGACCGGTGTGCCCGTGGTGATGAACACATCCTTCAACCTCAAGGGCGAGCCCATTGTCGAGCACCCCAGTCACGCCTTCAACACCTTCAGCCTGTCGGGCATGGACCTGCTGTTCATGAACAACTTCATCGTGCGCGCTGACGCCAAGAAGAAAATCGCCGACACCCGTTTTCACATCCGTCACGAAGGAGATTCGGTGACGGCCATGATCAGCTAGCCAAGAGAACCGTACATGCGCGCCATCAATGTCATCCTGACCTGGCTTATCAGTCTGGCGCTTTTTCTGTGCGTTTTTGAGGGCGGCTTGCGGCTCATGGGCATGGGGCCGGCGCCAATTCTGCTCGAATTTGACCGCCACCTCGGTTGGGCCAATCGGCCCGACGCCACCAGCCAGC
Organism: Planctomycetota bacterium; assembly: GCA_012959785.1. Lineage (GTDB taxonomy): Bacteria > Planctomycetota > UBA1135 > UBA1135 > DUCM01. The sequence continues at coordinate 127,789 of DUCM01000005.1, forward strand.
GCAAGTCTTCCGAATTCGATGTGACCTTCGAAATCAACAGCCTGGGGCTGCGCGACGACCCCATGGAGTCGGCGGCCAAAGCGCCGAACAGCTTTCGCGTCTTGGCCCTGGGTGACTCCTTCACTCTGGGCTTCTCGGTCAACCGCGAGGACCTCTTCGTGGACCAGCTTGAACGCTGGTGGCAGGCGGAGGGCCGCAAGACTGAAATCATCAACACCGGTACAGAGGGCTACTCCACTGACCAGGCAGCGGTTTGGCTGGCACAAAACGGCGCGGCTTTCGCGCCCGACCTGGTTCTGCTCTTCGCTTACGAAAACGATCTCTACTGGAACGGGCAGACCTCTTATTCCGGCAAGCAGAAGCCACGCTTCGACGCCCGGGGAAAACTTGATTCGAAGGGCCCCTTCCCCGAGCCCCCCGCAGCGAGTTGGACCCGCAAGCTCGCTCTGGCGACCCTCTGGGAACGCATGACCGGCACGCAAGCGACCCCCGCCCGTTATCTCGCCGAAGGCGCCAGCCGCGAGATGCTGGCAGAGTTCGCCGTATTGCTGCCAGCGCCCCCCGGTTTCGTAACCGACGCAGTGGCGCGCACCGGCGGCGCCCTGGCCGCACTCAAGCGGACCTCGGCCGACCTGGGCTGTGAGTTTGTGCTGATCCCGATTCCCTCCCACAGCGCCGTGGACGAGGAGTTCGCCCCGGACTTTGGCCACGCTGTCCTGGGCCTCGAGGCCCACAGGTGGTCGCCCGACCTGCCCGTGGAAACCTTCCTGAGCCTCGCCGCCAACCTGGAGATCCCCACCATCGACCCGCGCGCCGCTTTGCGCGGGGCGCACTCGAGCGGCGAGCCCCAGTACTACACCCGCGACTGGCACCTAAATCCCGCAGGCAATCGCACTCTCACCGCCACGCTGCACAAGGAGCTCGATGCCCTGGGCGTCTTTGGCGCGTGGGCCGTGCCCAAACCCCTCGGCAGCCTGCCGCCTGGAGTCCCCCGGCCCCAGCCGCGCCCCGTCTGGCCCCTGGTTCTCGGTGCCCTCTTCGTCGCGCTCACGGCTCTGCACTTCGCAACCTACCGCGACCTGGCCCGCTGGCGCGCGCCCCTGGAAGTGGGCGGAATGTTATCCGCCGTGGCCCTCATCATCGGCGCCGGTTCGGCGGGCCTCGACCTGCTCTCACCACTCCAGGCCAAAATCGCCAGCGTGCTCTTCGTCGGTGGCCTGTTGATTTTTATCGCCTACAAGCTGGGACGCCGTCTGACCACGATCTCGGAACTCCTCTGGGCCTTCAGCCGCCGCGGGCACTGGTATCTGATGCCCCTGGTGGTGGTGCTGCTCTCCATCGGATCGCTGCTGGTGGTCGCCGCCAGCTCGCCCCTGGTGGCGCCCTTCATCTACACCCTGTTCTAGGCTTTTGCATGAATCATCCGGGCTAGAACGAATGCTTGGTGGTCTTGAGGGCGCCGCGCCAGGGTGGAACTATTTCCCCGCCAACTCTTCCAGCGCTTTGCCGGCCTTCTCCGCGAAGCGCCAGGGGGACTCGAAATCGAGCCAGTTCTGGTTCATGAAGAGCATGGTGAGCTCCACTTCGGGGTCCACGAAGAACATGGTGCCCGCGGCGCCGGACCAGCCCCAGGAGCCGGGGGAGAGACCCCAGGACCTGTTGGTGTGGACCGCCACGCCGAGGCCGTAGCCGCGGCCCATCAAGGCCGAGCCCCGAATCTTCAGGCCTGCTGTGTGGTCACGCAACATCAACTTCACGGTCTCTGGATTGAGGATGCGCTCATCGCCCAGCTTGCCTCCGCCTCGCAGCATGGCTGTGAAGCGCAGGAAGTCGGCGCTCGTGGAAAAGAGGCCGTGGCCCCCGGCAAACCAGGCCGGAGGCTGGGCGGGATCGGGAACCTCCCCCGGGGGCACGGGCACCAATTCACCGCCTTGTTCGACGAAGAGAGCCACGACTCGGTCGAGGTCTCCCTCGGGCACCTGAAAGCCGGTGTCCAACATCTCGAGGGGCTCGAAAATGCGCTCAAGAAAGACCTCGTCCAGGGGCTTCTCGGCCAGCACCTCGATCACGCGACCGAGGACATCATGGGCAATGGAGTACTCCCAGCGCGTGCCGGGTTGGCACTTGAGAGGCAGGCTACTGAGGGCGTCAACGAGCTGCTCCAGGTTTGCATGGCTGGCGCCCCGTTCCCGGGCCACGCGCTGCCAGGGAGTGGCCTCGTCCCAACCGGCGCTGTGCCGGAACAGATCGAGAATCAGGATCGGCCGTTCAAGGGCTTGGTCGGGCTGCTTGCGGCGCCCCTTGACCTTCACATCAGCCAGGGCCGGTAAGAACTTGGAGACGGGATCGTCGAGGGCCAGGAGGCCTTCGTCCAAGAAGGTCAGAGCCGCAACGGCTGTGATGGGCTTGGTCATGGAGAAAATGCGGAAGATCGCTCCCTCGGCCAATTCGTCACCGCCCTCGGCGTCGCGCCACCCCGCGCGGCCCTGGAAGATCAGCTTGTCCCCCACCTGGACCGAAGCCTCCACGGCAAGGGCCTGGCCCTCCGCGACCATGTCTTCGAGGTCGCGCTGCACTCTCGCGAAGGGGGTCTCGAAAGGTCTCGCCGAGCCGCCCAGGGCGGAGCTTGCATGGGGCTGGCCAAGAGCGCAGGGCAGGAGCAGCGCGCTGCTCCAGAACAGTTGGGCGAACTTCATGGGGCCAGGCTAGCAGGCGGCTATCCCCCGGCCCAGATCGGGGTCGCCCCGGCCCCGGGAAACCCGCGCTCTGGACCTTCAAGGAGCTCGCTACCCAGGGTCGAAAGATGTGGAACGCGGGCCGCTCGATTCGAGGGTTCCGCCAACGCTTTTCCACCCCGTATCGCAAGAGACAATCCCTCGTCTGAAATGACCCAAGCCCCCGCCGTCCCCGCCCGTTGCACCCGCGAGGTGCAGAGCTTCTACGAAGCCTACCCCTATCCCTCAGAACGCTCCCCCATGCTGCGCTCGGGGTTCTGCCTGCGGCGGGTCTTGAGCATGGGCAGTTTGAGCCGCGAACCAGGACGCACCCTGCAGGTCCTCGACGCCGGCTGTGGCCGCGGTGTGGGCCTGGTGACCTGCGCCAGCTTGCACCCCGATGCCACCGTCCTGGGCGTCGACATCTGTGAGCGTTCCCTTCAAGACGCCCGCGAGGAAATCGCACGCCGTGGTTTGAGCAACGCCCGGGTTCAGGCCCTGGACCTCTCCACCCTGGCAGGATTGGAGGTGCCTGCTGGTGGCTTCGATGTGATCTACAGCTCGGGCGTCGTACACCACCTCGAAGATCCCATGGGGGCGCTCGCGAAGCTGCGCGAAGTCCTCGCACCAGGCGGCGTGCTTGTGATCATGGTCTACGGCACCATCGGTAGGCTCGAGATCAAGCGCGTGGCGCGCACCCTCAAGGCCTGGCTCGCGCCCGGTCTCACCATCGAAGAAAAACTCGAAGCCGCGCGCTTCCTGGTGCAAGGCCTCGCCAAGGGGGACGCGGACGAGTGCCCATGGCAAGCAGCAGCCAGCTTGGCCGACGCCGAATTCGTGGACCGCTACTTGCACCCCCAGGAAACCGATTATGACATCCCGGGCTTTTTTGACCTCATCGAAGGTGCGGGCTTGGCCTGGTTGCAGTGGTGCAACCCCGAAGCGTGGTCCCTCGCAGGACACCTCGAGTCGGGGCCCCTGCGCGACTCCATCGAGGCACTGCCCCTCCGCGAACGGCTAAGCGCCATCGAGCAAATCCGCGCGCCCAAGAACCTGCAAGCCTTCGCGGTGCATCCCGAAAACTCGGCTCGTACCCTGCCGCCTCCCAAGCAATGGCGAGAGACCCTGTTCGCCGCCAACCCCGAGGTTCACTTCGCGGTGGGGCGCCGCAATCTTTGGCGCAGCTCGCGCATCGAGAACGTGGCCTTCGCCAAACGCGCCGCCGAACCTGTGGACCTCGAAGCTGGCTGCACAACCGAGGCGGGCCTGATCCTCAGCACCCAGAATGAGCCCTTCCGCGGCGCTGCCTTGATCGAAGCCCTGAAGGTGGCTGGCTACGACGAAGCCCAGGCCCTTGAGGGCCTGCGAGAACTCCTGCGCCTGGAGCTCATCTATTCCCCCCACGAGGTGGAATTGACCTGAGAAGGCCCCTTTTCAGGGCGTCAAGGGGGTCAAAAGGGCCTGACCTTGGGATTTTGGGCCGGATCAACCCCGGGCCAAGCCTTCTCGGGCGTGCTTGCCTCGGAGCTAACTTCCGGCAAATTCTCTCGGAATTCGCGGAATGCTGGCTTTGGGAGGGGCACTTGCTTATCCTTTTCGCGGAAAGATAGCGCCTTGGGCCACGAGATCCGGCGCTTTTCTTCCACCGATGTCCGCAGTTTCCCTTCCGAGCCCCCTCCGCCTCAGCCACACCTTTCCTTACGGCCATATGCCGAGGTGTATCTCCGGTTCGATCAGTGACAACCTGAGTGTCACATCAGGAGCAACAGGACATCCCCAAGAACTCCGCCATGCAAGTAGCGCTCCTCTCGTGAGGACGCAGCAGCGTGGCGGAAATGGCGCGACGATCACTTCCGATCGTCGCATTTTGATTTTTTTGAACGATGATTCGCGACTCTAGACCTTCATCCGTGTCTGGACAGGTAACTGAGCGCACGACACCGGAAAGGTAACGACATGACGACACGCCTCTACATTGGAAATCTCTCCTGGAACACCACCGAGGAGACTCTCAAATCCGTTCTCGCCGAAGGCGGGCGGGATGTGACGGACATTCACATGGTCATGGACCGTGAGACTGGCCGCCCCCGCGGCTTTGCTTTCGCTGAATTCGGCAACGATGCCGACGCCACAGCTGCTATCGAGCAGATGGACGGCATGAACCTCGAAGGCCGCGACCTGCGCGTCAACATTGCCCAGGAGCGCCCCAAGCGCACCGGCGGTGGTGGCGGTGGCGGTGGCGGTGGTGGCGGCCGCTACTAAGCCCTAGCCTCCTACGAGAGCTGGCCACACGGCCTCTCAACTCGTCCGCCGAGGTTCTCCATTCCTTCCGCCCCCCGGGGCTAGGCGTCACGCTACGGATGGGTTGGCCTGAATGAGATGCAGGGCGTCGATCCCTAGAGGATCGACGCCCTGCTCGTGTGTCCAGAGGCTTGGCCCCAGGCTGCGATGCGAAACAGCACTTCGCCAGGGGGGCCCGGCGATCCATAATGAAGCGCAGACGGTATGGCTGACTTCCTCGAAATCACACGCCCCGACGACGCCCATGTGCACCTGCGCGATGGTGCCGCCCTGGGCTGCACCGCGGCCTTTAGCGCTGCGCAATTCGCGCGGGCCCTGGTGATGCCCAACTTGCTGCCTCCGGTGACAGGGGTGGCAGAGGCCCTGGCCTATCGCGGCCGCATTCTGGAAGCCCTGGGGCCGGAGCCCGAGTTCGAACCGCTGATGGCCCTCTACCTCACGGACGAGACCAGACCCGCCGAGGTGCGTCGGGTGGCCGAGACCCCGGGCGTCCTGGCCTTCAAGCTCTACCCAAAGGGCGCCACCACCCACTCCCAGGCAGGCGTCACCCGTCTCGCGGCCCTGGCTCCGACCCTGGAGGCCATGCAAGAACATGGCGTTCCCCTCTGCATCCACGGCGAAGCCACCGATCCCGGCCTGGATGTCTTCGACCGCGAGAAGATCTTCGTCGCCGAGACCCTGGCGCCGCTGCTGGAAGAATTTCCCGGACTGCGAGTTGTGCTCGAGCACATCACGACCCGCGAGGCAGCACAGTTCGTGGGCGCGGCTCGCGCAGGCGTCGCGGCCACGATCACGCCCCAGCACCTACTGCTCAATCGCAACGATCTCTTCGCCGGTGGCTTGCGGCCGCACCACTATTGCCTACCGCTCTTGAAGCGCGCCGTCCACCAACGGGAGTTGCAGCGGGTGGCGATCAGCGGCAATCCGCGCTTCTTCCTGGGCAGCGATTCCGCGCCACACAGCGCGGCGGCCAAGGAAAGCGCCTGCGGCTGCGCCGGTTGCTTTTGCGCCCCCGTGGCTATCGAGCTATACGCCGAAGTTTTCGATGCTCTCGATGCCCTGGACAAGCTAGAGGGGTTTGCGTCGCACTTTGCCGCCGAGTTCTACGGCCTGCCGCGCAACACCAGCCGGGTACGCCTGGAGCGTAAAACCTGGCGCGTGCCCGAGACGATCGAACTCAGCCCGACAGAAGAGAGCGTGCCGCTTTGGGCTGGCAGAGAACTCTCCTGGAAACTCGCCTGAGCCCCTTTGGGCGGAGGGACAGGTCCAAGGGCCTACGGCAGCCAGAGCAGTTCGAGGCCATTGGAGAGGTTGAAGCCATTGCCGCATAGCGAACCCGCAGGGTCGCGGTACCACCACTGGGCGCGGCGCACATCGCCGGCGCTCAGGGCGCAGGTAGCCGCCACGGAGACGCTCGAGACGAGGTCGCCGAAGAAGTCGCCCTGAACCACCTGCAGGCGGCAGACCGCACCGCCTGCACATCGCAAACCGTCGCCGAAGAGCGCGCCAGCACCACCAGCCACGGCGTTGTTGCCCAGGAAGAAGACTCCGGGTTGGTTCGGGATCGAGGCTGTAACTTGCAAGACCAGGCTGTCGCCTGAGATGCTGGGGACGCCGCTGGCCGTGAGCAGCGCGCCGCCGGCGTAGGTTCCGTTCGCGCAGCCGCGACCGGGGGCTCCGCCATTGCTGCAAGGGCAGAGCGTCCCCGAACCGTCGCCGAAGCAATAGGCCAGGATGGTCTGCAGACCCGTGGCTTCGAAGGCCCCAATATCGACCAGTGGCGCAGATCCGCTACCCGTGTCCACTGTTGAGCCGTCATCGACAAAACGCGGCGCACCAGAATAGTCGAGGGTGATGCCCGCGGGCACGGCGCTGTTTTGGCCCGCGTCAATGGCAGCGGAACCGCTGGCCAGCGAAAAATCACCTGCCAGGGGGCTTGTGAATTGCGGATCAGCGGCGCTGTTGCCCGTGCCGCTAATGCCGCCCTCCACAACGCAGTAGGTGGCTTGCGATGTCCCACCGATCTGGTTGTTAGGATTCTGCGCGCCGCCGGGGCCTTCGTTGTCCCACAGAATGCAATTCACAACTGTAACGGCGGCAGCGCTCTGGACCCGCAGGCCACCCACGGTCTGGCTGGTGGAACGATTGCCCACGATAGTGCAGTTCAGCACCTTGGTGTTGCCGCCGGAGCCGATCCAAAGTCCCCCGCCGCCGCTGCCGCCGGTGGCCAAGTTGTCGACGAAGACACAGTTCACCACCTGGGGGCCGTTGCTGGAAAAAATCTCCAGGGCTCCGGCGCGCGCTGCTGAGTTGCCGCTGAAGAAGCAGCGGTCAAAACGCACGGCGCCGGCCGTGGCGATGTCGAAGGCGCCGCCGAAGGAGCCCCCGGAGTTGCTTTCAAAGCTGCAGTCGGTGAAGGACGGCGCCGAGTTGTTGATATAGCCCGCGCCGCCGCCAAAGGTGCAGCGGTTGCCCGCGAAGAGGCACTGGCGCACCGTGGGACTCGAGCCCGAGATGCACAGAATCCCGCCGCCCTTGTTGTTGTTACCCGAACCGTTGGCGTTGCCCCCGCTGACCACAAAGCCGTCGAGTACCGCTGTCGCGCCGGAGCCGCTGGCGTTGATCACATGGTAGCTGTTGTCGTTGACGAGCCCGCTGGCGTCGTCGCCGGCGAGGTCGCCGGAGAGCATGCTGGGTGCGCTGCCAGCAGGGGGACGCTCGGCGGGCGAAGCCTCGCCACCCAGGAAGCCGCCGTAGAGGGAGACCTGACTCTTGAGCTGAAAGGAGACGCTGCGCACCGCACCGCTGGTGGGTTTGTAGGTGCCCTGCTTGACGAAGATGTCATCGCCTGCAACCGCTGCGGCCAAGGCATCTTGCAAAGCATCGGCGCCGCGGAAGGCGTTGGCCCACGTCGTGCCGTCGGACAGTCCGCTGGCGAGACTGCTGTCGACGAAAAGCGTGCCGGCAAAACTGGCGGGTGCGAGGGCTAGAAGTGCGCAGGCGAGGGCGCCAGGAGACGCTAGCGGGGGAACTCGGAACATGGAACCTGAGAGGGGCTAGATGAGGGGATAGACGCAAGGCCAAGCAAGGCCTTGGGAGGTCGCCGCGGGAGCTGCCTCTCTGTGGAGCTAGAGAGCGATCAGGCCAGGCCAACCTCGCAATGATAAGCGAGAATCGCGGATTCCGCCAGCGCTTGCCGCGCCTTGAGATTCGCCAAGCCGCAGGCGGCCCGCTACCCTATGAGCTGCGGGTTTCGTTTCCCCTCGGTTCAACAAGCCTCCTCCTGCCATGCAAAATTCCATCCAAAGCTGCTCCTTGTTCGCCCGCGCCGTCCTGTGCTTGGCCCTTTGCGCAGGTTCTCTTTGCGCCCAGAAAACCCTGCCAAAGATCCCGGCGACCGACTTCACGCGGGCCACGGTTGTCGATGACGACGGCTTCCAACAATTCAAGGAATACTCCGTCAAGTGCGAGCCCTGCCGCGGACGGGGCGCCTGGGACTGCAGGGGCTGCGAGAAGGTGGAGATGCCCGGCTGCCTGGAATGCGACGGAAAGAAGAAAGCGCCCTGCCGCGACTGCGCTGGCAGCGGACAACTCCTCGATCCGCTCGTGGCACTGCCCTGCCCCTATTGCGCGGGAAGCGCCTGGTATCGCTGCGCCCAGTGCAATGGCTTCGCAGAGCTCTCCGAGACCCGCGATGAAAATGTCACCATGGTGGCCTGCGGTGCTTGTAAGAAGCGCGGCCGCTACGAGTGCGTGGTTTGCGACGGCAAGCGCAAGCTGCCCTCCATTCCGATCAAGCGCAAGCCCGTTCTCAAGGCCAAACTCAAGGACCTGCTCAAGACCCGTGAGAAGCTGATCGAGCTCCTACCCCGCCTCGAGGCCTTCGAGCCCCTGGGCCGCGCCGCCAAAACAAGCAAAGCCCTGACCGCCCTACTCAAGAAGCCATGCAAACTCCTGCCACCCCTGAAAAACATGCAGGAGCTGCTCGAAACCGTGCAGAAGGGGCTCGTGAAAGCTGGCTCGGGCTACAAAAATTTTGAGGAGAGCCAGGACCACCAGTTCCGGCTCTTCCGCGACCGCTCCATCTACCTCGTGCGGCACTCGGTGCGGGTCCTGGACCTCTGTATCGCCCGTGCTGAATTCAACGCGGCCGTGAAGAAGTAGCCGCCACTTGCTTTTTTTTTGGTACCAAGCCCAACTGTCCATGAACCTCTGCTCTGCCCCCTCTGGCGCCACCATCGCGGGCCTCCTGTTCTTCCTCGCGCCTACTACCAGCGCCCTGCCGCAAGCCTCGGTGGAGGACATCTTCGAAGCGGCGCGGGCCCAGGTGGTGCGGGTCGTGGTGACCTTTGCCGGCGAGGGCAGCGGCCCCGTTCCAGGCGAGGTCCTCGTCCAGCGCCCGGGATCGGGGGTCGTGATCACCGCCGATGGCCTGATCTTGACCAACTCACACCTGGTAGCCGAAGTCACCGATGCAGACGGCCAGCCCTCGAACGAATTCTGGGCGCGGGTGGCCCTGCCGGGGGGCTTGCCCAGGCCGGCGCAGGTGGTGGCGCGCAACGAACGGCTGGACCTGGCCCTGCTTCAGATCAAAGGCGGCCTCGAAGTCCTGACCCCCATGCCCCTGGCGAACCTCGCCGGGCGCCAGGCTGGAGAAAGGGTCGTGGCCATGAGCAACTCAGGAGCGGACCTGGACATCTTTGCCGGCATCCTGGCTCTGCCCACGGCGCCGGTGACCCTGCGCGAGGCCCTCCTCGAACCCGGCGAAGTGCTTCTGAGCGATGCGCGCTTTCACGACACCCTTGACGGCGGGCCCCTGGTCGACAACCAGGGGCACCTCCTCGGTCTCTACAACGCTTCCCATGTGAGCGCGCTCCCTGAGGGTTTCGAGGAGACCGAGGATGACGAGGAAAAGAAGCCCGACACCGACTACGCGGTGATCGTTTCGGCCAATGCCATTCGGGCAGCCTTCCCCGAGCATTTCGCTCAATCCGCCGAGCCCCGTGGGAGCTCCCTCGGTCTTTACGAAGCCGTGACCCCGATTGCCGCCATCGCCCCCAGCGTGGTGAGCGTGTGGAGCGCGGTCGAAGCCCCCCACCCGGCTCAAACGACGCCCACCGACCCTCCGGCCCGACTCCTGCCCGAGCACCTCGCCTCGGGAGTAGTGATCAGCGCCCAGGGCTTGGTCTTGACCTCTTCCAAGATATTCGCCGACGAGGTGACCACGGCATCCGTGCGTGACGCCTCCGGGGTGAGCCATCCCGCCAGCTTGCTAGGGCGCTCGATCAAGCACCAGGTGGCGCTCTTGCAGGTCGATCTGCCCGCGGGCGAGGTCCTCGAGCCCGCGCGCCTCTGTAATTCCGATCAGGCCACTGTTGGCGAACTCGTAGCCGTGGTGGGCCGGCCCTACGACGGGCTATGCCCCAGCGTGGGCGTCTTGTCATCCCTGGACCGCGAGTCCTTCATCCAAGTCGCGTCATGGGTGCACCCCGGTCACTTCGGGGGCGCCGTGGTGGACCGCTTTGGTCGTTTGATCGCCATCGCTCGAAGCCAACCAGCCAGCGCCGGCGATGTGGACGAGAAGAGCTACCTGGGCTTCGCCGCACCCTTGGCGGTGGTCCTTGAGACCTTTGCCGAGACTATCGCCACAACTTCAGAACTGGAGCTAGTGGTGGAGACCGACGACGAGGCCGCCCTGAGTTCCCGAGGCGCCTTGGCCTCCCGGGTGGTGGAGCGCACCCGCGCCTCGCTCTGCAATGTGCTCGTCAGTCGCGCCGCCCCCACGGCTGACGCCGGTTTCGACCCCTTCGCCAGCGACGAGAAGGTTTTTTCCCTCCACAGCATGGGGTCGGGAGTCGTGATCGACCCCAGCGGCCTGGCTCTAACCAACTGGCATGTGGTGGATTCCGCCATGAACGCTGACGGCAGCCAGAACGAGGATTTTCTGGTTGAGGCCACCCTGCCCGGTGGCCGCCGCTTCGTGGTGGATGTGCTCTCGACTTCCCGTGATGACGACCTGGCCTTGATTTCCCTGCGCCTGAGTGAAGGCGATGCCGTGGTGCCCGTGGTCCTGGGCGACTCCGATGCCCTGGCCGTGGGCGAGCCCGTTTTTGCCATCGGCAACCCCCACGGCCTGGCCAACTCGGTCAGCGCAGGCGTGATCAGTTGCAAGGACCAGGATGTCATGATCCGCGGTCGCTTGCGCAAGTACTTCGGCCTCCTACAGACGGATGCCGCAATCAACCCCGGCAATTCCGGCGGAGCCTTGCTCGATAGCGAGGGCCGTTTGGTGGGTATCAACAGTGCCGGTCGTTCCGGTGCTGGGCTCGCCATCCCCGTGGCGCGAGCGCGAGCTGTTTTCCGTGACAAGTTGCTCTCCACCGAAAAGCTGCGCACGGTCTACCTGGGTTTCGAGGTTTCCGACGAGAGCGGAGCGTTGCTGGTGACCCGGGTCCACGCCGATAGTCCCGCCAGTCGCGCCGCACTCGAAGTCGGCGACGAGGTGCTGGCCCTCGACGGAGAGGAACTTGGGAGCGCGATTCGCTTCGCCCAGGCCCTGCGCAGCCTCGTGGCCAGCGGCGGGGTCAGTCTGCAATGCCTGCGCGCCGGCAGGCAACTAGATCTCACTCTAAAGCCCCAGAGCTACGCTGCCTGGCGCGTCTACCTGCAGAGCGGCATCGAGGTCAGCGAAGTGGACTATGGCGAGGAGACGGTGCTCGTGCGCGACGCTGGCATCATGCTCCACCGCGCCTACAGCGGCGACGAGACGGCCCTGCCCAAGGTGCTCATGGCGGGCGCCTTGCGGGTAGAGCGCACTCGCTCCCTGGAACCCGGCGCGGAACACCCCGTACACCCGGGCGACTTGCTCCTGGGGCTTGTGAGCCTGCACCGCGGGGCCACCGCCGACAGTCAGCAACTCGTGCGCTTTGAAAAGGCCGCGGACTTGTTCGCCAGCCTCACGCCCCTGGCTACCCGCGACGGCGCGTGGTGCAGCCTCATGCTGCTGCGCGATGGCAAAATAGTCCGGACGAGTGTCTTTGTGCGCCGTCCGCCGCGTAAGTAGACGCGTCTCAGGTCCGAAACTTCGTGGGCACACGGGTGGTGCCCGAGTCGCTCTCGAAAATCCACACGGCCTCGACCTCGACGCCCTTGCGCAGGGGTTCGAGGGGGTAGAAAACCACCATGCCCGGCGCCGAGCTTCGGCGGTTGGAGCCGCCGTCGGCGAGGTGCAGAAAACCTTCCACGGGTTTGCCCATGACGCTCACCTGGCACTTGTAGCTCTCGCGATTGCCGATCAGGCCACCGTTGCCGAAGTTGTGCAGGCTGATGGGGTAGCCCAGGAATTCCTTGCCGCCATGACCGAGCTTCTCGAGAAGTTGTTCGATCTCGGGGCCGAGATCCTGGACAGCCACCTTGCTGGGCATGGACTGGTTGCCGCTGGGGTAGGTTTCAAAACCACCCTTGCCTTCGGGGGCGCGTCCAACTCCGCGTACGGCGTCCATGACCAGGATGCCGTCAAGGGAATAAAGCCCGATGGTGCGCAGCGCATAGTTGAGCAACGAATCGCGGTAGCCGGGCATGTGCAACCAGGCTTCGAAGACCTTCTTGGCCTTCTTGGCCTCGACTTCCACCAGGGCCATCTCGGCGAACATATCGCCCAGGTGGGTGCCGCCTTCGAGGGTGATGTCCTGCCCCTGTTCGAGGGCGGCGCCGCGCTGGCTTTCGTGGGCCAGGAGGTACTCCACATGGTCGCGGCAGCGTCCGGAATAGTCGGAGCTCCAGGTCACATCGGTGCTATTCAGGCGCTTGCGAGCCTCATTGAAGGCAGTGAGCCATTTCTTGACATCCTTGGAGACCGCGCTGAGGGGTTCGGTGTTGTTGCGGATGGCCTTCAGGACCGGGCTGGCTTCGGTCCAGAAGTCCTTCCATTCCTTTTCGAGTTGGGCCACCGAGAGACCGTCGTGGTTGGCGGTGAACATCTTCTCGACCTCAATCTGGTGACCCTGGTCACGGCAGCTGTCGAGATCGAGGAGCAGGCCGGGGTCGCGTCGGACCACATAGTCGCAGAAGGACCAGGACTTGATGCGGGCGTCGTCGGTGAACTTGGCGGCGTCGATCAAGGGCAGGTGGGCTGCGGGGGTGGTCTCGCTCAGGCGCCAGGCGGACTCCAGGGCGAGATCCTTCCAGGTATCCATGTTGGGCGAGTACTTGTCGAGATCCTCCTCGCCGGTTGTGGTGCGCAACTGTTCTTGGCGGTCCACGATAAAAGCCCGGTTGTTGTTGAAGACCATGCCCGTGATGGTGTGGCCGATGCCTTCGCGCAAGCCGACGCTCGCAAACCCTGAATAGGCATGGGCAACATTGCGCACGGCGCTGTCGTAGACCCCCTGCTCATTCTGGGGAGCATGGATCTCGATGAAGACACGATTCTCCCGGTCGATGAGATGGCTGCCCGCGGTGTTCTCCACCCGGAATTCGAGGTCCTCGGGTTCCATCAAGTTGGCGTTGCCGCGCAGGCCCTGCACATAGGACGCCTTGTCCTGGAAGAAGGCCCAGTCATTGACCCAACGCGTGGTGTCTGCATTGAAGCCGTCGAAGCCCTCCACCACCGCTTCCATGACTTTATAGGCTCGCTCGGCGTAACGGCCGGCTTCCATCAAGAGTTCCTCGTCGAAATCGCCTCGAATGATGAAGTGCTCGGTCTTGACCGAGATGTAGGTCAGCTTGGCATTCTCAAGCAACTGGTTTTTCTCGCTGTCGGGCAGGCGCTCCACGGGGTAGTCCTTGCGCGCCTCCTCGGCCACCACCGCCTCGATCATCTTGGAGCGGTCGTAAAGGGTCTGCTCGAGGTCGGTGCCGGTGAGTCCGGCGATCTCCTTGTGCTCCAGGGCTGCTTGAGCCTCTTCATCGTCCGCGGTGAAGAAGAGCACCTTCTCGTAGTGCCCACGCGACTTGTCCGAGCGGCCGGCCTTGTCGAACTCGCGCGCCAACTTGAGGTGACCCTTGGCCATCTTGGACGCGGTGCTCTTCCATTTCTTTTGCAGGCTGGCGGCCTTCTTGGGATCGGGGCGGTCGTCCTTTGGGAAAACGAATCCCGGGCGCATGCTCCATGAGTCCCCCACCAAATCGAAACCCAAGGCCGCGCGAGCTTCTTCGTGCCCGGGGTCGTACTCGCTCAGAAGCATCAGCCAGACGCGCTTGGCGATCTTTGGAAAACCGTCCTTGAAGGCTCCCTCGGCGTAGCTGTGCAGGACCTTGGCCTGCTTGGCATTGAACTTCAGCTCAGCCTTGGACTGGGCCAAGGCGGCGGGCACGAGCAGTAGGATCAGGAGCAGAGCAAGGGTCCAGCGCGACATGGGAACTGTTGGGGTGGCACGGTGTTGAGCGTAGAACGGGCGAGCACCCAAGGTGCATCGCTCGCCTGTCATTCTCCCCAGAGAGGCCACGGGGGGCCACCCAATTCTCAGCGCACCCTAGTTGCGATGCGCGAGGTGGCAGGACCTACAGTCTGCCTTGAGTTCCTTGAAGGCCACAAGAGCCCGTTCACCTGCCTCGAAGTCGCCATCCTTGAGGGCCGCCAATTCCCCTGTCAGGCGCTCGGCTGCGTCGTGGGAGTCGCCAAACCAGCCGCGCTGGTCGGCGGAACCCCGGGCCACCGTGTCCAGGTGCAAGGCGGCGCGGTAGGCGGCGCGCAGGGTTTCCGCTTCGTTCAGGGCGTCGAGGTCGGGGTGCTCTGGATCGGGTCGCCAGTCGCGCTCGCTCAATTGCTCGACGGAATCGTAGGCCCGCGACAGGCTGACCATGACTTCCACCAAGGCCTTGCCCTGGTGCTCGGCAGCAAAGCTGTACCCAAATGCTGCCGTCTCCTCGGACCCGGGCAAGTCGCCGGTGGCGATCGTGGAGTACAGGCCCTCGTATTGGGACGAGGTGCGGGAGTACTGGCGCATTTCAGCGATGGCTTCCGTGCGCGCCACGCCATCGAGGACCACGCGGCCCAGGGCAGCGGCCGCGGGGCCGCGGTGACGGCCGTGGAAGCAGTGCACATAGAACGGCGCGGCGAGTTCGCGGAAGGTCTTGGCCAAGCGCAGGCGCTGGTCCGGGTCGATGCCGCTGTACTGGATCGGGATGTGCACATAGCGCAGACCGAATTCCCCCGCGAGGGCGACTTCGGGCAACTTGCCATCCACCGAGATCACCGTGCGCACACCCAGGGCAGCCAACTTTTTGAAGGCGGCCCGACCGTGGGGTTCCGAGCCCGAAATGACGGCCTCGCTGAGGTGAAAGACATTCAATAGCCCCGAACCCTCGAGGGCCTCGCGAGCGGGCAGGTCAAACGCGGCGGCGTGGTCGTAGGCTGTGCCCGCAAACTTCAGCGGCGGCGGGACCTCCGAAGCCGGCGCCGCCCGCCACTCGCCTTGCGCCCCACCGAAACGAGCCTGGCAGGCGCTGGCGCCGAGCAGGATCAGAGTCAGGGCGGCGAGGGCTTTGGGGGTGCGCATTGGATAAATCGAGCGGTGGAGTGTTGGAGATGAGTCTAGCTTGGCCGGCTCGCGAAGCTGCGATTTAGCGCCGAGGGGCCTCCAAAAGCCCGCGGCCTCCAAACCCCCAGCCCCCAGAGCAGCTCCTGACGCCTGCAACTAACGCATGCAACTAACGCACCAACCCCTTTCTTAGCCCTCAGAACACCCTCGGTCACCATCTGGAAGCCGCCAGAGGGCCGTTTTTGCCGCCAGCAGGACGAATCCGGGTCAGCCAGCCGCTACCCAGGCCCCCCATGCTGTCCGGGAATCGTGACAATGGGTGCCGCGGGGGGTGAGGCGAGACTCACCAGCACCAGGGTCAGAGAACTCACCAGGACGGCTGGCAGGGCGGCGTCGAGATCCACCAGCACCTCGAAGAGCCCGCTTTGACCACATTCCTGGGCAGCCTCGGCTAGCGCTGCACCGAGCCATGCTTGCCACAAGCAGGCTGTCAGGATCCCCACCACCATGGAAGACACGGCCCCCAAGGGGCTGGCGCCCTTCCAAAACAGGGCCGCGAGGAGCGGCGGCGTGATGGCCGCGCCGTACAGGGTGTAGGCGAACAAGGCCACCTCGAAGAAGGCCTCGGAGGTGAAGGCCAATCCCAGGGCCACAACTCCCAAGACCACCACAACCCAGCGTCCTGCCCGCACCAATTCCCGGTCCCCCGCCTCCTGGCGCAAAAAGCGTTGGTAGACATCGCGCACCAGGGAAGTTGCCGGCGACAGCAAGTAAGAATCGGCCGTGGAGACCACCACCGCCACCACCGTCGCGGTCAGCAGCGCGCCCAGCCAGGCGGGTAAGGCCTCGAAGGCTACATGCACGATCATGTGAGCCGGATTGTCCGGCGCGCTCATGGTCCCCGCTTGCACCAAGGCCACGCCGCACAGGGCGATGGCGATGATCAACCAGTCGAGGATCAGGACGCCAAAGAACATTCCCGCCGCCGCTCGCCGGGCCGTGCGCGGATCGCGGGCGGCGAAAAAGCGCTGGTACATATTCGCGTCGCCCAGAATCAAGAGAAAGGGCGGCAGCAGAAACGAGATCATGCGAGCCGGGCTGTAGGCCCACAGGTTGCTCTTTTCTGCGGGCAGATGGGCGAGCAGTTCTCCAGGGCCCCCGACCTTGACCAGCAATAAGGCCAGGGCAAGGGAGAGCCCCAAGAACATCAAGATGCCGTTGGCCAGATCCGTGTAGGCCACCGAGAGCAATCCAGCCAGGGCGGTGTAAAGGATCACAAAAACTGCCACGAGCACGATGGCTCCGGCGTGCGAGAGTTCAGGCAAGATGCGCTCCACCACCGCGGCCCCGGCACGGTATTGGTACGAGACGATGATCAAGTACCCAGCCAGGAGCACCAGGGTCCCGCCGATGCGCGCGGCCACACCAAAGCGCGCCTCGAGAATGTCCTGGATCGTGAAGTGTTCCAGACGCCTGATGCGCGCCGCGAGGAGGAACAGGAGGGCGATTCCCAGGGCGCTTGAGAGCGGCAGGACAAAAGCCGCCAGGCCGTCCTGCACGGTTCTCTGGGCGTTGCCAAAGACAGATCCCGTGCCGATCCAGGTGGCCAGCAAGGTGCCGCTGAGCACCAAGCCGCCCAGGCCCCGCCCGGCCAGCTGAAAATCCTTGGCCGTCTTGACCAGGCGCGCCTTGCGGACACCCACGACCAGGAGAGCGCCAAGGTAGAGGAGGAGAACGGAGGCGTACATGGAGCGTTGGGCAAGCCCCCGTACTTGACCCTCCTCCGGGGCCCTGCGCAAGGCTCACAAAACAGGAGCTTGCTGCATTGGCCCGCCCGTGCCGATACCATGCGCCCATGACGGCCGCTCCGCCCAAGCTGAAGAAGGAACTGGGCTTATTCGATGTGTACGCCCTGGCCACCGGTGCCACCCTCTCCGCAGGCTTGTTCCTGCTGCCAGGGCCGGCCTTCGCCATGGCCGGGCCGGGCATGGTGCTGGCCTATTTGGTGGCCGCCATCCCGCTCATCCCGGCCATGCTCTGCATCGCCGAACTTTCCACCGCCATGCCCCGGGCCGGCGGCGCCTACTACTTTTTGGAGCGCAGCCTCGGCCCCCTGGTGGGCACCGTGGGTGGACTGGGCACCTATCTGGCCCTGGTGCTCAAGACCAGTTTTGCCCTGGTGGGCCTGGGGGCCTATGTCTCGCTCTTTTTCGAGCATGGCGCCTGGACCGAGACCCTGATCGCCGTGGTTTTCGCCGTCTTCTTCGGTGGCTTGAATCTTTTGGGCTCCAAGAAGAGTGGCGCAGCCCAGCGCGTGCTGGTCGTCGCGCTCTTGGCCGTGCTCTGCTTGTTCCTCCTGCGCGGCCTGCCGGAGCTCGACTTCTCGCGCTTCGAGGGTTTTCTGGGCGCCGGCGCGGAGGGCATCATCGCCACGGCCGGCATGGTTTACATCTCGTATGTAGGCGTCACCAATGTGGCCAGCGTCTCCGAGGAAGTCACCGACCCCGAACGCAACCTGCCTCGGGGCGTGTTCCTGTCCCTGGCCACGGCGCTCACGATCTATGTGCTCTGCACATCCGTTCTGGTTAGCGTGGTGCCCGCCGAGGAACTGAAGGAAAGCATCACCCCCATGGCCGACGGGGCCCGGGCCATCGGCGGAAGGCTGGGCGAGATCGTGGTGGCCGTGGCCGCCATCCTGGCTTTTTTCTCCGTGGCCAACGCGGGCATCATGGCCTCCTCGCGCTATCCCCTGGCCATGAGCCGCGACCACCTCGCGCCGCCCTGGCTGAGCCGCGTCAGCGGCAGCTCGGGAGTGCCACGCACGGCCATCGTGCTCACCACCTTGGTGATCATCGCAATCGTCATCGGCCTCGATCCCTTGCGCATCGCCAAACTCGCCAGCGCCTTTCAGTTGATGATGTTTGCGCTCCTGTGCGGGGCCGTGATCGTCATGCGCGAAAGCGGTCTCGACTCTTACGACCCTGGCTACAAGGCGCCCTTCTACCCCTGGCTGCCACTCTTCGGGCTCATGGCGCCCTTCTTCTTGATCTTCCAGATGGGCTGGCTGCCGACCCTCTTCTCCGTGGGCCTGATCGTGGTCGGGGTGGGTTGGTACACCTGGTACGGCAAGAGTCGCGTGGAACGCCGCGGGGCGATCTTCCATGTCTTCGCGCGGCTCGGCGAGGACCGTCACGAAGCCCTCGACTCCGAGTTGCGGGGTATTCTCAAGGAAAAGGGACTGCGCGATCACGATCCCTTCGAAGCCGTGGTGATGGATGCGGTGGTCCTTGATTTCGATGCGGAGCCCGACTTCGACCGCACGGTCAAGGAAGTTGCCGAAGCCCTGGCTGCTCGTACGGGCCAGCCCGGACAGGTCTTCATCGAGGGCTTTACCCAGGGTACCCTGAAGGGCGCCACCCCCGTAGCCCACGGTGTAGCCCTGCCCCACATGCATCTCGAAGGGCTCGAACACCCGCAACTCGTCCTGGTGCGCTTGCGAGAGGAGCTGCGCTTCATGGCGGGCAATGTTTTTGGCAAGACCGAGATGTCCGAAGCCGTCAATGCGGCCTTCTTTCTGGTCAGTCCCGGTCACGACCCGGCTCAACACCTGCGCATGCTGGCCCAACTCGCCAGTCGTATCGACCAGGCGGATTTTATCGAGGAGTGGCTTTCGGCGCCGAGCGAGATGGCTTTGCGCGAAGTCTTCCTGCGGGAGGATCGCTACATTTCATTCCGCGTCTCTGCCCTCAAGCGTGACACCGACTGGGTTGGCCGCGAACTGAGGGAACTGGCCCTGCCCGAGGGTTGCCTGGTGTCCACCGTGCGGCGCGCCGGGCGCACCCTGGTACCCCGCGGTCACACGCGCCTACAGGAAGGCGACCGCTTGTTGATCTTTGGCGAGCCCGAAGTCATCGCCGGGCTCTATGCGCGCTTCGGCATCGAATTCCGGGAAGGCATTCCAAACTAGTTCTGTCGAGCCGCGCACGGCTCGAACCCCATCCTGTTCATTCCTTCATTCCATGGAAAAGCGCCTCATCGACCTCGAAGTCAAAATCTTGTTTCTCGAGGAAACTCTCGACACCCTGAACGAAGTTATCCTGAGCCAGGGGCGGAACATCGAGACCCTGGAACAAAAGCTCGAGCGCTTGGAGTCAGCGTCCTTGGCTCCGGGGGAAGAGGCTTCCAAGCAAGACGAGCGGCCGCCCCACTACTGATCGGATGCCGATCCGTCGTTCTCCTTCTCGAAGAGTTTGGCGAAATCGCCATAGCCTTCCTTGGCGCAGTCTTCGGCCGGAACAAAGCGCAGGGCAGCCGAGTTGATGCAGTAACGCAGGCCCGTGGGCGCCGGGCCGTCCTTGAAGAGGTGACCTAGGTGCGAGCCACCCTCAACGCTATGCACTTCATCCCGCGCGTAGCCGAGATCGTCGTCACTGCCGATACCAATGTACTGCGTCGCAAGGGGCTGGCTGAAGCTCGGCCAGCCGGTGCCTGAATCGAACTTATCCAGGGAACTGAAGAGCGGTTCGCCCGAGACGATGTCCACATAGATGCCGGCCTGGTGATTGTCCCAGTACTCGTTGGAGAAGGCCCTTTCGGTGTCGGCTTCCTGGGTCACGCGCCACTGCAAGGCCGTCAACCGCGCTCGCAACAGATTGTCAGGGGGACGCGTGTAGACCGGCTCGGCGCTGGAATCAGGGGGTGAAAACTCCACGCCTTCGGGCCAGGCCTGCCTGCAAAAGGCATCGCGCCCCGATCCCTGGCGATAGGACTGGTAGCGTTCGGGGCTCTTGATATGAAAATCCTGGTGGTAGGCCTCGGCATCCCAAAAGCGCTCGAAGGCGGTGACTTCGGTCACAATAGGCGCCTTGAAGCGACCACTGTCCGCCAGGTGTTGGCGCGATGCCAGGGCCTGGCGCTCTTGGTCGGCATTGTGGAAAAAGATCGCCGGCCGGTACTGGCTGCCGCGGTCCACGAACTGCCCGCCAGCGTCGGTGGGGTCGATGTTGCGCCAGAAGATCTCGAGCAGGGTGTTGTAGGAGACTTGGGCGGGATCGTAGCGCACCTGGATAGCTTCGGCATGACCGGTAGTGCCCCGCGTGACCTCTGCGTAGGTGGGGTCCTGGGCATCCCCGCCGCTGTAACCCGAAACCACCGCGCTCACACCCTCGAGTTTTTCGAAGGGCGTTTCCATGCACCAGAAGCACCCGCCAGCGAAGGTCGCTCGTGCGAAATCCACCGTTGGTATCGGCCCCTGCTCGGGCGTGCCCTCTGCGAGGGCTTGTTCCGTGCCCTCCCCGGCGTGGCAGGCGCAGAGGCAGACGCTGACAATCGAGGCGCTGAAGAGTTGATTCACTTGTGCTTGGGGGCTGGTGTTATGAGCGGAATGCTACGCCCTTGTGGGTCAAAACTTCAAGTCTTCCAGGGAGCCTCGTAGCGCAGTCCCAGGGCCACGATCTTCTCGATCAGTTTGGGATAGCTGTAACCCCTTCGTTGAAAGGACTCGGCGAAGTCCTCGCCAAAAGAGAGGTCGGGGTTGGGATTGGCTTCCAGGACCCAGATCCGCTCGCCCTGGTCGAGACGCAGGTCGATGCGAGCGTAACCCGAGAGGCCGAAGGCGCGGTAGATGCGCTTCGCGATGCGTGCGATTTCGGCGGCCTTCTCCCGGGAGAGGTCTCGGGCTTCGAAGGTCTTGAGTCCGATCTCCTGCTGGTAGGCGAGGTTCCATTTTACCCGCGCGGTGACGATGTTCGGGGCGCTGCTGGGCAGTTCGGCCATGGTCAGTTCCCAGACAGGGCTGGTCTCTAGCCGCGCGTTGCCCAGGACGCCGATGGTCAGCTCGCGCCCCTCGATGTATTCCTCGCACAGGGCACCCGTGCCAACATGGCGATGGATGAAATCCACGCGCTCGGCGAGTTGTTCCTGATTGCGCACGATAGACGCCTGGGCAATGCCCGCCGAGGCGTGTTCCGAACGCGACTTGACGATCAGGGGAAAGTTGAGCTTGGCGGGTAAGCGCCGAACACTCTTCCTTTGCGCCACCGAAAAGAAACGCGGCGCCAAGATACGGTGGTAGCGCAAGACCTTCTTGGCGAGGGCCTTGTCGCCGGCCACCAAAAGCCCCCGGGGGTTGCAACCAGAGTAGGCCAGCTTGTGCAGTTCCAGCCAACCCACCAGGGCCGAGTCGTAGATGCCCGCTTCGTGAAAGTGGGTCAGTAGGTTGAACACCAGGTGGGGCTTGAATACACGCAGCACCAGCCGCAGCTCGCCGAAGTCGTCCTCCAATCCCACGCATACCAGTTGATGGCCGAGGCCCAGGAGTGCCTCGCGCACATTGAGTTCGGCCCGGTAATTATTGATCTCGGCTTCGCTCAGGCCTGCGACCGATTCCGGAGGCACTAGATGAGCGTGCATGAGCAATAGAATGCGTCTGGGTCTCATCGGCGATAGATGGGGTGGGCGCCAAAGAGGAACTGGCTCGAGAGCGAAGTCAAGACAATCGCCGCCCCCACCTGGGCCTCGCGGGGTCCCAGGGAAACCCGCAGGTCTTGGGACTTGCAGCGCTCGATCATTTCGCGCACCACATGGTCGAGCAGATACCTGTGTTGGCCCGTGGCCGCCGCCACGCTGCGCACCAGGGCGCGACGGTGACGGCGCAGAAAAGTCGCCGCCCGGGGGAACCGAGTTCCTGCGACGCCGGCTCGGGGGAAAACGCGACACAACTGGCCGTCGAGGGCCGGGCTGGAGTCGTCGGAGTAGACCGCATGTTTGCGTTCGTAGTACTCGCCGAGGGTCATGTCCATGCGGCCCAGGGAGTCCTCCTGGCCACGGGTGCGCTTGGCAGGAGGCTTGTGGACGATCTCTTGCATCAAGGCATCCACATACTCAAGTTTTTCAATCGCAGGCCATCCCGCGTAGCGTGTTCGCCAGCGCGAGCCAGGCTGCAACCAGACCGCGAAGGTCTCGGCCCAATCTTCGAGGGGATGACTCTGGGAGTACCAGTAGTCCAAGTGCAGGACGAAGTCGCGGCTGGTGGGGTCGGGGGTGTAGTTGGCCGCGTACTTGGAACCCGCTCGGCCAAACAGCTCGCGCCAGCGCTTCCTGCGCCGCAGACCATAGGCGTTGTCCATGGCGTGGGCCGTTTCGTGGCGCATGATTTTGAGGCACTCGGCCCGCGTGCCGCCCTCAACCTCGAGCATCTGGCGCCGCTCCAGGCGCATCAGCCGCGGATGAGCTAGGTAGAAGGGCATTGCAAAACCGGTCAAGTGATCGGGGGTGAACCAATCGCTGGAGAGCCAGGCATAGGGCCGAAAGCAGAAGCCCCGGTCCTGGAACTCCGCCTGCAACTCGTCCAGGCGATTGCGCAGGGTAGAACCGGCGAGATCCAGGCCAAGTTCGCTGAAGGAGAGCTCGAGGAGGCGCTCGTCTCCATAGCCTGCCCAGCGGGGCCGCAGTCTCCGAACAGCCATTCAGCCAATGCCTTCCAACGCAAGTGGCCCGTGAAAGTGGGCGGGCGAGGGAAGTGAGAGTTCACGAGCCATGGCGCGACTCTACTCGACCCCCCCCGAGCGTGCCATCCTCCCGGCCAAGAGGCGCCGCCCAAGCCGCACAGCTTGTTACCCTGCGCGGCCCCGCTGCGTCCGAAACTCAAGGTGGGCCTTCATGCGAACCTCGCACCCCATCCTCGCGCTGCTGAGGCGCTATTGGCAGAGCTACCTTGTGGGAGCGGTGTGCATTGTCCTGGCCCAGGGGCTCAAGCTGGAAATCCCGCGCTTCTTCTGGGGCGCCCTCGACGAACTGCGCGAGATGGACAGCCGCGGGCTGGCCATCGACAGCGAGGAGGCGCGGGCCAAGATTCTTGTGGCTGCGGGCTGGATCCTCCTGGCAGCCGTGGTCATAGCTCCCGTGCGCACCGCCAGCCGACTTCTGATCCTGGGCGCGAGCCGGCGCATGTCGAGCGACATCCTGCGCCAAGTCTTCGACAAGCTACTCGTCCTGGCGCCTTCCTTCTATCAGCGCAACCCCACCGGCCAGGTGATGTCGCGCTGTATTAACGACCGCACCTTCGTGCGCTCTCTGGGTGGCCCGGTATTCATGTATATGGCGGAGACCTTGACGCTCTACGCCATCAGCATCCCCTTGATGCTATCCATCGATCCCGAGTTGGCGGGGCTTGCGATCCTGCCCTATCCGGTATTCCTGGTGCTTGCGCGGGTTCTTGCCCTGCGTATCCAGCGCAGCGTGCGTGCTGCACAAGAAGCCCTGGGGGACATCTCCGAGAAGGTGGACGAAAGCCTCTCGGCCCAACTCGTGATCAAGACCCTCAGCATCGAGCAGGCCGATCACGAGCGCTTCCACGATTGTTGCCGCCTGTACCACTCGCACAACATGCGCGTCACGCGCCTACGCGTGCTACTGATTGGATTGATGATGGCTCTCGGGTCCCTCTCCCTGACCCTGGTCATCGCCGTCGGTGGGCCACGGGTGGTCCGCGGCGAGATGTCCCTGGAGGACTTCGGTGTACTCTTGACCTACCTCGCCTGGATGGCCGTGCCCACCCGAACCCTGGGTTTCGTGATCAGTTCCTTGCGCCGGGGACTCGCGGCCTACGGGCGTATGGCCGAGATCCTCGACAGCGAAGTGGAGATCAAATCGGGCAGCGCAAAGGGAACCGGCCCCAAAGTCACCTCCGGGGCCTTGAGCTTGCGCGGCCTCAGCGTGACCTTCCCTCCACTTGCAGAGCAGGCACACCTGACAGGCAGTTCCCCCACCGAACTCGCCGGCGGTCCCGCCGATGTGGCCCGCGAGGTCCTGCACGATGTGACCCTGGAGATTCCCGCGGGCACGACTCTGGGGATTGTGGGACATACGGGCTCGGGCAAGACGACCCTGGCGCGAGTCCTGTCGCGGCAACTCGCCATCGATCGGGGACAGGTCTTTCTCGACAGTCATGATTTGGTGGACTACGACCTTGGCGAAGTGCGCGCTGCCCTGGGACTCGTGCCCCAGGAGGCGTTCCTGTTCAGTCGTAGCGTGGCGGAGAATGTGGCTTTCGGCCGCCCGGACGCCAGCCGAGAGGAAATCCTTGCCGCCCTCGAAGCAGCTCAATTTCAAAGCGACCTGGAGCAATTGCCCCAGGGCCTCGACACGCGCCTCGGTGACCGCGGCGTGACCCTCTCAGGAGGCCAGCGCCAACGCACGGCCCTGGCGCGCGTCCTGTTGCTCGCCCCCAAGCTCCTGATCCTGGACGACACCCTGTCGGCGGTGGACACCCAAACCGCGGCGGCGATCCTCGCTGAACTGCGCCGCTTCGCGGACCAGCGCACCACGATCCTAATCGCCCACAGACTTTCCACCGTGAGCCATGCCGACAACATCATCGTGCTCGACGAAGGCCGCTTGGTGGAGCAGGGCACCCACGCAGAACTCCTGGCCCTCAAGGGCCGCTATGCCGCGACCTGGGCGCAACAGGAACAGGGCCGGGAACTGGCAGCGCAAAAGCAGAGACTCGAACGCGAGCTTGAAGAGGGCAGCGGGTCATGAGTGGCCGCGAACGCGAACGCAGTGACGCCGAGCTCGCACGCCGCCTATGGCCCTTTTTGCGACCCCACCGGCGGCTGATTGGCTGGGCTCTCCTGGCCCTTGTGGCTTGCTCCGCAGCGGGCTTGGCCCAGCCCTGGATTCTGCGCCTGGTCATTGACGAACATCTGATGCCGGGCACCCTCGAGGGGCTTGGGCTGCTGGTGGCCTTCTACGCAGCAGCGGCCGGGCTCGAGCTCCTGCTGCGCTCCGCCCAGGCTTACTTCGTGGACCTGTGTGGGCAGAACTCCCTGGTGGACCTGCGCCTGGCGGTCTTTCGTCACCTGCAGAAGCTCTCCGCATCGTTTCACGACCGAAACCCCACGGGCAAATTGATCGGCCGTGTGACCACTGACATCGAATCTCTACAGGAGATGTTTGCGTCGGGGCTGGTGACCATCCTGGCTGATTTGCTGAACCTCTTGGCCATCCTGATGCTGCTCTTCTGGATGAGCTGGCAGTTGACCCTGGTGGCCCTGCTCCTGGTGCCGGTGCTCCTGGGCCTGACGATCCTCGTACGCCGCCGAGTGCGCGAGGCCTACGGGGTCATGGTGCACAAACGCTCGCGGCTCAACGCTGCCCTGCACGAACAGTCAGCGGGAATGCCCTTGATCCAGGCCTTCCGCGCTGAAGATCGCAGCCGCACCGATTTTGACCAGGTCAACTGCGACTTGCGCGACGCGGAACTCGCCAGCGTCAAGTGGGAGTCGGTGCTTTCGGCCCTGACCGACATGCTCAGCTCGGTCACCATGGCGGTGATCTTGTGGTACGGCGGCGGCCTGGCCCTCGAGGGCCTGGGTTTCGAGGAGTTGGCTCGCGAAGCACGATCCATAGTCACCCTGGGAACACTGGTGGCCTTCTTGCAGTACACCGAGCGCTTCTTCGGCCCTTTGAACGATCTCAGCATGAAGTACACCGTGCTACAGAGCGCTCTGACCGCCGCCGAACGAATCTTTCGCTTGCTGGACCGCGACGAGTACCTGGAGGAAGCAGCGCAACCTTTGGCCCTTGGCGAGGTCCAGGGCGCCATCAGCTTCCGCGGGGTGACTTTTGGCTACAAGGGGGGCGGGCCTGTCCTGAAGGACCTATCCTTCGAGATCCAAGCGGGCGAAAGCGTGGCCATCCTGGGCGCCACGGGCGCGGGTAAGAGCACCATCCTGAAACTCCTGACGCGCCTCTACGATGTGCAAGAGGGAACTATCGAACTCGACGGCGTGGACATACGCGACCTCGATCTCAGCAGTCTGCGGCGGGCCGTGGGTATTGTGCCTCAGGATGTTTTCCTCTTTCGAGGCGACATCCTGGAGAACATCCGCCTCGGCCATCCCGAGGTGTCCGAAGCCCAGGCCACAGCCGCCGCCGATGGCTTGCACCTCGACCGCATCGTCAAGCGATTCCCCGGAGGCTACCGCGAACTGGTGCGCGAGCGCGGGGGCAACCTCTCCGCCGGTGAACGGCAACTCGTGGCCTGCGCTCGGGTCTTGGCCCTGGAGCCGCGGGTGCTGGCCCTCGACGAAGCCACATCCAATGTCGATACACAACTCGAGCAACTATTGCAGGAAGCCGTTGGAACCCTCATGCACGGGCGAACATCGCTGATTGTGGCCCACCGACTCTCCACCGTGCGTGAGGTTGATCGAATCCTGGTCATGCACCAGGGCCGTCTTGTGGAATCCGGCAGTCATGCGGAGCTTCTTGCCCTGCGTGGTCGTTATTGGCGACTTCACGGTTTGCAGTTCCTAGAATCGAGTTGAATCCTCCATTGGCGCTCGCTGGGCCTCCACTGGCAACTTGCGCACCCTGCTGCTCTGTAGGCACGCAGAGCAAACGGAATAGAAAGGAACTTCCCGGGGCTGCATTCCTTCGTAAGAGTTGACTGCAGGCGCCTCCTCAATCGACGCCCCCCCCTCAAGGGAACGGTCCCCCCGTTGCCACCCAGTCCTGATCCTTCCTCACAGACATTCTTTCAAATCGACAACCGAACTGCTTGTCGACTTTGCACGACCGGAGTTTTTTTCATGCACCTCACGACCTTCGCCCTGGCCCTCTCTCTGTTCTGCGGCCCGCTCCTGGCTTCGCCGAGCACCGCGCAAGGTGGTCCGCCTCAGCCGCCCCCGCCGCCGCCCAGCAATCCCATCACGCCGGCCAAGACACTCCTCGGCAAGGCGCTTTTTTGGGATGAGCAACTCTCGTCCGGCGGCACGAGCGCCTGCGCCACCTGCCACATCCCCAGCGCCGGCGGCCAGGATCCGCGCAGCGCGGGTAACCCTGCAAGCCGACACCCCGGCTTCGACGGCTTGCTCGGTACGCCCGATGACATCGCCGGTTCGATAGGGGTCATGGAAAGCGCTGCCGACGGCAGTTACCTCTCCAACACCGACTTTGGCTTGCAACGCCAGGTCACCGGTCGCCAGGCACCGACCATGATCAATGCGGCCTTCTTCAATGGTGCGCTCTTCTGGGACGGCCGCGCCAGCGGTCGCTTCGAGGATCCGATCACGGGACAGGTCATCGATCCCTTCGGCGCGGCCCTCGAAAGCCAGGCCGCGGCCCCCCCCACCAGCTCAGTCGAGATGGGTCATGTGGGCGTCGACTGGCTCGACATCGCCCAACGAGTGGCCCTCTCCAGCCCCCTGGATCTCGCCGAAATTCAGCCCGGGGACTTGGCGGACTTCGTGGCTGGCCACGACTACCCGGAGCTCTTCAACCTCGCTTTCGGATCTCCCGCAGTGACTCCCGTGCGCATCATCCAGGCCATTGCCACCTACGAGCGCAGCTTGATTTCACTCGAGTCGCCCTTCGACGCCTTCCTGGGCGGCAACCCTGGGGCGCTCACTCCCCAGCAGCAGGCCGGCCTTGCGATTTTCAACGGCCCGGGACGCTGCGTCGCCTGCCATGGCGGGCCCGTGAATTCAGACGGCTTGTTCCACTACATCGGCGTGCGCCCCACGATTGAAGATGAAGGCCGTTTCAATGTCACCGGCAACCCCGCTGACCGCGGTTCCATGAAGACTCCCAGCTTGCGCAATGTCGAACTCTCTGGGCCCTACTTCCACAACGGCGCCTTCGCCACATTGAATGATGTTGTGAATTTTTATGACCGCGGCGGGGACTTCAACGCACCAAACAAGGACCCGCGCATCGCGCCCATCGGACTCAGCCCCGGTCAACGCAACGCGCTTGTCGCCTTTCTGCGTGCTTTGACTGATGAGCGCGTGCGCAACGAAACGGCGCCCTTCGACCGGCCGACCCTCTACATGGAGTCGAACAACAGGCCCGTGCCCTACGGTACTGGCACGCCTGGTACCAACGGCTTCGTTCCGCGCCTGGTGGCCCTCGAGCCGCCGCGCATCGGCAACGACAATATGACCATTGGTGTGGAACACGGTTTCGGTGGCCACCAGGCGATCCTGGCTCTGAGCCCCTCCCAGGACTTTGGCGGGACCGTCTTCCAGGGCGCGACACTACACATCGGCTTGACCGGTGGAGTGCAGCTCCACCGCATCCCGCACCTGAATGGCTCGACGCCGGGGACAGGGTTCTCCTCGGTGAACATCGAGGTTCCCCTGGATCCGGTGCTCATCGGCACCAGCGTCTTCGCCCAGTGGTTCGTCTTGGACCTCGGTGCGCCGGTGCGCTTCTCAGCCACGGATGCTGTGGAGATTACCTTCTACTAGCGTCCCCCACGGAATCTAAATGCTCTCGCGGAGAGCGCGGACCAGAGCGGCGGAAGTCTTCCGTCGCTCTGAGTCCTTGGGGAGCGCCGCGGCGCTAAGGGGGCATTCCAAGGCCCGTTCATGGGCCGCACTTGGAGCAGGCTCGAAGGCCGTGAAGTGCAAGGCTTGGAGGCCCGTGTGGCGCACCAACTCGGCGGCGTTCGCAGCGCGAATCCCGCCCGCTCCAACAATTTCGATGCGCTCGCCGGACTGTTGCACGAGATCCTTCAGCTTGTCGTGCCCGAGCGCGGCCTGGGCCGCGCCGCCGGATGTCAGCACACGGCGAACGCCCTGCTCGACGAGGACTTCTAGGTCAGCGGCGGGCTGCGTGCTCCAATCGAAGGCCCGGTGGAATGTCAGGGGCAAGGGCCCAGCCGCGCGCATAAAGCGCCTCAGAGCCGCGCGATCCACCCGGCCCTTTTTGTCGAGGGCTCCCACCGCAACTCCTGCCGCCCCCCCCTCGCGCGCGAGTCTTAGGTCAAGACAGATCTCATCGAGTTCGCGCCAGTCGTACTCGAAGTCGCCGGGACGGGGCCGAATCAGGACCACGACTTCGGCACCGCAGTTCTCGATGCAAAGGGCCTGGCTAGCTGGAGGGGGGGTCGTGCCGCCGCGGTAAAGATCGGCGCACAATTCCACACGATTGGCTCCACCGGCGGCGGCGGCAAGAGCGCCGGAAACAGACTCCACGCAGACTTCGAGGATCATGCAGTCAGTCCCCCCGCGACTTCGAGTTCTCCGAGGTAATGGCGCAGAGCCCCCGCCAGCCAGCGCTCACACGAGAGGGCATTCGCGCCCCGCGCGAGGTAGCCCACATGGCCGCCGGTGTCTTCGATGTGCAGGTGTACCGAGGCCGGCAGGTCCAATTCCTCGAAGTCGGCCACCGCCACGAAGGGGTCGTCGGCTGCGGTCAAGATCACCGTGGGCTGTTGGATCGAGCCGAGCATTTCGTGGGTCGAGCAGCGGGCGTAGTAGTCGTCGGCATCCCGAAAGCCCGCCAGGGGTGCGGTGAGGTGCTCGTCGATTTCGCGCAGGCTGCGTGAGGGCGGCGGATGAAAGCCGCTGGGAAGAAGCCCGCTCCGTTGACGCTCCTTCATGGCGCGGGTTATACGACGAACGAAGCGCGCTTCGTAGATGCGGTTCCAGCCCCTGGAGATGCGTTCGGAACAGTGTTTCAAGCAGATGGGCGGGTTGATGGCGATAGCTCCAGCGGGCAGGCACTTGCCACCCCGGGCGAGCAGCAACAAGAGGGCGTTGCCCGAGAGGGAAAAACCAATTCCCAGAGGGCGTTTGCCAAAGTGCTGGCTCGACCAGGCGAAGACTTCGGCGAGGTCAGCGGCGCAGCCGGAGTGGTAGACGCCCTTCGCCAGACCGCGGCCTGCGCCGGAACCGCGGTGGTTGACTGCCAAGACGCCGTAGCCCATGTCGCTGGCCACCTGCGCCGCATGTCGTACATAATCCGAGTTGGCGTCACCCGAGAGGCCGTGAAAAATATGCACCAGGCTGTTCCGCGAACCCGGCCGATGAAAAACCACCAAGCGATCGCCGGAAGGCAGGCTCACCTGGTGTTCACTGACTCCATCGGCTCCAGCTTCAAAGGGGGCCCCAGCTTGAGGCAGAAGATGCCCGAGGAGAGTCTGCACATGGCCATTACGCGCCCAAATGGGGGGCTCGCAGGGCTGGAGGTAGGCTTGGATCATGGTGCGGGCAAAGGGCGAAGGGTCGCCTGACTAGGCGCAATAGATTAGCGTGGTTCGCGACATGATGCAGCTTCAGAACTCTCGCCTGTCCGAGCGACTGGCCACCCTGGCCCTGGCTAGCCTGGTGATTATCGCCCCGCTGAGCACCGCCCCGGAGAGCAGCGCGCCCCCGAGCTTCGCTGGCGCGGCCGAGAAGCAGGAGCTCTTCTGGCCCGACGGCAGCCTGCGCGCAAGCTATCATCTCGATGCCGGTGGGCGCCTCGATGGCGCCTACCTCGAGTTCTTCGAGAACGGCAAGCAGAAGCTCAAGGCCTACTACAAGCGCGATCGCCTGCAGGGCCGCTATGAATCTTTCGCGTCAGGCGGCCAGCGCGTGCTGCGCTGCACCTACGACCATGGAATTCTGCACGGCAAGTATGAGGAGTTCGATGACGCCGGCGAGTTGCGCCTGCGCGGCGAGTATGCCGAGGGCGCACGCGCAGGCGAGTTTCGCCACTTGCGTGCGGGACAGACCATCTCCAAGCAACTCTGGGAAGCGGACGAACTGGCCCTGCTCGAGGGACTCGAGCCCTATCCCCGGAGTCGTGCGCAGCTGCGCGCTGGCCTGCAACGCATCCACGATAGCGAACAAACCTCCACGGCACCCACAAAACGCAAACCACCCAAGTTTGACATCGACGCCGATGGTGACCTCTCACCGGCTGCCCGAGCAGCCCAGGATGTCGGCCGCGATGGCGCTCTGCGTCGCTTGATGGCCTACCGCTTTCTCGTGGGCCTCGAGTGGAGCGACATGACTCTCGACGACAGCTACAACCATTTCGCATCCATGGCGGCGCGGCTGCTCGTGAAGGTGGGCGAGTTGAACCACACTCCAGCGAACCCCGGCCTGCCGGGAGACG
Organism: Planctomycetota bacterium; assembly: GCA_012959785.1. GTDB lineage: Bacteria > Planctomycetota > UBA1135 > UBA1135 > DUCM01. Next base: position 159,176 of record DUCM01000005.1, read on the forward strand.
AATACCGCGCTGGGTACCGCGGTACGAGCTCCTCGAACCTCGCCCGGGGGAGTTCCCTCGTGGGCTCGATAAACAGCTACATGGACGATTCAGATCCCAGCAACATCGATCGCATCGGGCATCGCCTGTGGTGTCTGAATCCGGCCATGCTGCGCACAGGTTTCGGACTGCGCGGGTCGTTCTCGGCCATGTGGTCCTTTGACGCCAATCGCTCCAAGATCCCCGCCCTCGAACTCGTGGCCTATCCCCCTGCGGGCTTCATGCCCGCGGAGTACTTCGGCCCACGCCACGCCTGGAGCGTGCAGTTCTTGGGTTCGCCCCTGGCCGGCGCTGCGCTCAAGGATCTCTTCGTGCGGGTCTTCCCCCTGGACGAGAATTTTCTGCGCAGCGACGCAGCCCTGGAACTCGACCACCTCGGGCAACGCGGCAGCACCTTGATCTTTCGTCCCGCGGGGGTTTCGGTACTTCCCGGTTCGCGCTATTGGGTGGAGATTGGCCGCCGCAAGGGGGCTATCAGAAAGGCCAGCTTGCGCTACCTGGTCGAATTCACCGAACTCGCAGCAGAAGATAACTGAGCCCCTTCGCCATCCCCTTAGAACCCCAAAGAACTGACCCGATGAGCGCCCTCAACAAAACGCAACTTGGAATCATCGGCCTGGGAACCATGGGCCGCGCCCTGGCCCAGGGCCTCCTGGAGCGCGGCGGGTTGGACCCCACGGGGCTGTCGGGCACCGTGCGCAACCAGGCCAGTCTTGAACGTTTGGGCGAGCTGCCCTACGCGGTGAGTTGCGACAACGCCGCCACGGCCCGCGCTTCGGAGGCCGTGCTCCTGTGTGTCAAGCCGGCCCATGTGGTCGAGGTCGTGGCCAAACTCGCCACAGAGGGCGCCCTGGACCACAAACCGCTCTTGGTCTCCATCGCCGCTGGCGTGGGCACGGCGGCGATCGAATCCGCCGCCGGGGCCGGCGCGCGGGTTGTGCGCGCCATGCCCAACACCCCCTGTCTCGTCGGTTGCGGCATGAGCGTGGTCTCCCCCGGCAGCGGCGTGCAAGTGGGCGACATCGAGCTGGCCGAAGCCTTGATCGCGCCCCTCGGCCGCGTCTTGCGTCTCGACGAAAGTCACATGGACGCGGTCACGGGACTCTCGGCCTCGGGGCCGGCTTTCATCTATGTGATCATCGAAGCCCTCTCCGAAGGCGGCGTGATGGTGGGCCTGCCACGCAAGGTGGCCCTGGAACTCGCCGCCCAGACGGTCCTGGGCGCCGCCACCATGGTGCTCGAAACCGGCCGCCACCCCGCCGCTTTGAAAGACGAAGTCACCACGCCCGCGGGCTGCACCATCTCGGCCCTGATGGCCCTCGAGGATGGCAAGTTGCGTTCGGTCCTGGCCCGCGGCGTCCAAGAAGCCGCGCGCGCCGCCGGGGAATTGGGCTAATAGCCCCCCAGAAGCCCGGCCGAAATCTCAGGGCAGGCTGCGCACCTTTAGTTTCGAGACCTCCAGGACTGAGCCGGTGTGGTGCTGGCTGAGGGCCAGGTGACCACCGCGATGGTTGCCCTCTGGGTCGAGGACCTCATTCACCAGGATGCCATTTAGCCAGACCTTGAGGCGCTTGCCGCCAGGTTCCGTGCGACAGGTTGCGCGCAGGTTGTACCAGGTGTCGGGGGCGATCAAGTGGGTCAGAATCGCCGAGAATTCAGCCACGCTGCCGGTCTTGCGCTGGTCGGCGAAACTCGAGTTGAGGATCAACTCGTAGCCCGCCGAGTCACTCGCAGCTCCATCAGCGCACAGGAAGAGAGCAGCACGCCCGCCGTCAGAGAGCTTGAGCCGCGTTCGCACTTCGAGGTCGTGCAGGTCGCTGCGGCGGCTCACCAGCAGCGAAGCTGGACCGCTGGCCACGAGTTCTTCATCCTCCAGGGTCCAGCTATCGGCCCCCATGACCTGCCAGCTGCCGAGGTCATCGGCCTCGAGCAGGGACTGCCAGACCCCCTCTGCCGGCAGCTCTTCAGTGAGGGGTTTAACGCGCACATTTCCGATGGCCACGGGGCCGTGGTCGCCCTGGATGCGCAGGGGTCCACGAGCCACTTCACCAGGCCAACCGCCGCGGGTGGGCTCGGGAACTTCGATATCCTCGTGAATCAGGACCCCGTCGATGCGCACTTCTTCAAAGCGCGCCGAGGCCACCTTGTTGCCCGCCTCGTCGAAGCGCGGAGCGCGAAAGGTCAGCTCGAGTTCGTGCCACTGGCCGGGCCTGCCGTAGGCGTTTTGTAGAGGCGCTGCGCCGGGCCAGGTGTTGCCGGCATAGATCCCGCCACAATCCCCAGGTCCCGGATCCAGAACCCCAGCGCTATCGAGGAGTTGCACTTCATAGCGGCCCATGATGTAAAGCCCGCTGTTGCCGGCCTCGGGCAACATGAAGGCCATCTGCAACTCGATGTCGCCAAACTCCAGGCGCGAGACGAAATCGGAGGGCGGGTCGCCCGAGGTGTTGCACAGGGCCGAGTTGCCCGGAGTGATCTTGAACTTGCGCGGGTCGGCTGAGTCGAGGGCCGCCTCGCAGAGTTCCCAGCCCTCGGCCACCCAGGCATCGAGGGCATCGCCGTAAGTTAGCCGCAGCCAACCCTCTTCCCCAGAAGCCCGCGCGGGGGGCGGCTCAACGGTCTTGACTACACGCTCGCGCGAAATCAGCCGGCCGGGAATCTGGTTGATGGTGTAGGCGAACTCCTCATGCCAGAGGGGCGTGCCATCCACGGCCTGCAGCCCCGCTAGGCGCGCGCGCAAAACCCGGCCACTGCGCATGTCCGGAATGCGCAAGATTAGCGTTCGACCATCCTCTTCAAGGCGCACACGATCAGCCTGCAACTCGCGCTGATCGCGCTCTGGGGATCCGTACTCCCACCAGTAGTCGTAGTCGTAGTCCACAAGCCCGATTTCTTCAGGGGAGGGCACATGCTCGGGGTCGATGGGCAGGGTAAATTTCACCCGCATGCCATCCTTCCTGAGCCGCACAGTCTCGATCTCCAGAGGCGTCTTGCCGGTCCAGCGCACGCGGCAGAGGCCGTCGCCGGGGGCGACGCCGCCCCAGCCGCGGTTGGTCAAGCCCAAGAACAGGGAACCATCCGGGGCAAAGCGCACCCGCACCGCCGAACCAACGCCGCTGAGGAGCGGAAAAACAGCCCCCTGCCACCCGCCGCGCACCCGTTCCATACTGGCCCGCAATAGCGCACCGTTGGTCAACTCCGAGACCATCATTTGCCCGCCAAAGGGACCAAACTTGCCCCCCGTGCCGTCGGGGACGAGGCTCCCGGTGGAGCGCGACCATTCGTAGGGAATCCAACAGGCCGCACTCTCGCGGAAACGCTCGGGGGGCACGGTGTCGCTGGCCGTGGTCTGACTTTGCTTGTAGGCCAGGGTCCAGTTGAGGCCCGCGGGGTGGCCGTAGAAGCGGCCGTGTTGAGCGTGGAAAATCGGGCAGGCGGCCATCCAGTCGCCTTGATTGTCGGTGTAGAAGAGGTTGCCCAATAAGTCAAAGCCCAAACCGCAAGGGCTACGCATGCCGAAGGAGTAGGGCGAAATCTCACCTTCGGGAGTCACGCGCAGGAGCCAACCACGATCGCGCACCACCGACTTGCCATGCCACCACTTGGGATTGAAAAAGCCCAAGTTGAGGGACAGGTAGAAGTTGCCTTCGTCATCCACGGGTAGGCCGAAGGCAAACTCGTGGTAGTTGCCCGAGTAGCCCCAGTCGTCGCTAAGGCACTCGATTTCGTCAGCCGTGCCGTCCCCATCCAGATCCGAGAGGCGCGAGAGTTCAGTGCGTTGCAGGACGAACAACTCATCGTCGACGATGGCGAGGCCAAGCCCTTCGAAGAGTCCCTCGGCAAAGAGCTCAAAGTGGGCCTGGGCGGGATCTTCCGCCAGGGGATTGGTGATGATCCAAACCTGACCGCGACGGGTGGAGACGGCCAGGCGCCCATCGGAGAAAAAATCCAAGCCGCCCACTTCGAGCACCTCGCCCGTGGGTGCCCTCAGAAAATCGACCTGATAGTAGTCCGATTGGGCGGGAGCCTGTGCCAGGGCCAGGCCGGCACCCAGACTCCAGATGAACCAGCAACAGCAGCGCTTCATCGCGACACCTCCTCTTTGATGCGCGCCAGGAGATCTGCGCGAGCTCCGGGATCCTCTGGCGCAGGATCCACAGAAAAGAGGCACAGGAGCGCCACAGAGGTTTTTTGGGCTGCAGCAACAGGCAGATCGATGGCCAGGGAACCCGCCGCCCCGAGGGACAACTCACCGGCACCGTAAAGTAGGAGGCATTCGAGATGACCGCCCTCGGCCTGCCGCAGAGCCGCGCCCCCTAGCAGGTTCCAGGGCCCGCCGCCCTCGTCCACCCCGCGCCAGTCGAGGTTCAAGGCTTCCTCCAGCGAGCGAATTTCGAGGTCGCGCTGAAAGCCACTGGCACTCATGCCTGCCAGGGCGCGGGCGGATTCCTGCACAAGGGCCAGGGCGACTCCTTCGTTGTTCTCCAGTTGATAGCGCAGGCCCGCTGATTCAGCACGCACCCAGGTGCCCTTGAAGTTGGCCGTGAGGGGCTTTGCGCCATGAAAGAAGGACGGCCCCGGGTTGCCCCCAAGATAAGTGTGCACGACTTGCCCCAGGGGATCGAGGGGCGTACCACCCCGGCCAACCCAGTCCGTGCGATCGACGAAGCGGCCCTGGCGCAACCCCAAGAGGCGTACATCGTCGGTACGGTATTCGAGGCTGAGACCGCTCAGCAAACCGATCACGAGGCCCCGGGGTTGGAGCACGGCACTTGCGGTCAGGGGCGGCAACATGCCGCGCACCACCAGGGGCCGGTGGCTCACGACCATCTCGGTGTTCTCCGGAGCCGGCGCCAGACCCGGCCCCAGGGAGATCACAAGGTTCGCCAGAGCCCGCCGTTGGGCCTCATCGAAGGCCGTGCCAAAAGCCGGCATGGGAGTGCCGGGAATGCCGTGGGTCAGGCTGCGGAAAATGGCCTCGGGAGTGTTGCCGTAGGAGAAGCCACCGTCCTTGAAGCTGCGCGCTGGCCGGTCGAGGTTTGCCGTGCCCTGGCCATCGCCGGTTTCGCCGTGGCACACGGCGCAGTTGTCGAGAAAAAGCTTGCGGGCCTCCGGCTGCGGGGTTTGGAGCCCCTGCAGGATGCTCCAAGGGGAGCAAGCCAGGGCCAAGACCAGGACCAGGGGGTAGGACTGCACGGAGAGATTCATGAGGCGTTAGAGTTAGGGGTAGAGCGGCCATCCTACGCGAGAGGAGGGCCGAGTTCAGCCCCCAGCAAACCTTCATTCTGCCCATATCAGCTCCATGCGTTTCCGTTTAATCATCGGGCTACTCAGCGCTCTCTCTCTCTCCCAGGGCCCGCTCACGGGCCAGGTCATCGCCGTGCACTTCAAGGACCAAAAGGCCGCCAAGAAGTACAAGCACAACCTCACGGAGTACCGCGGCGAAATGGTGGTCATAGGCGAACCCAAGCAGGGCATCGTCTACCAGCGCGAGAAAAACAACCTGACCTTCGTGCCCAATGGCTCGAACCAGATCTTCGTGGTCAACCCCAAGCAGCCCGAGAAGCACGCCTATTTCTTGGTCGAAGGAAAGAAGGTCGAAGCCTCCAAGAAAAATCGCCTCACGATCCAGGGCCACCACATTCAGAAGTTGACCCTCCTCATGCCCGACGAGACCCTTCCCGGGCTCGCCAAGGAGTACAACATCAGGTCTATTCAGATCGAGCACTACCAGGGCTTGCGCGATGCACAGGAGCCTGGCACTCGCTCCTGGCAGGCCGAGCATGTGCGTGTGATCACCAGCATGGAACGCCTGCGTGTCTGGCTCTTGAACACCGGTTACCCCGGTGCCCTGCGTGACCTCGACAAGCGCATCAAGAAACAGAACCGCCAAGTGCGCGGAGAGTCCTTGCGTCTGCGCGGAGAGAAGGCGCGCTCCTCGGTGGAAGCCATGGACATCCCCCTCCGGCTCGAGGAACTCTCCCAGGAGATCTCGGGCGGCGAACATGTCTTCCGCGCGCACCAAAGCCAGCACCTCTGCATCTATTACATCGACACCATCAGTGAGGCCGAAGCCGCCGCAGCCCTGTTACTCGGGGAAGAGATCATCGAGGGCTTTCGCGCCGAGTTCGTGGACCCCTACCTCGACGAAGCCTACGAGGATTTCATCCCCGACGGACGCTTCCACGAGTTTCTCTTCGTGCCCAACAATGTGGAGCACTTCAAGCGTTATGCGAGCGGCTTTTGGCGCGTGCGTTGGGAGCAGGACCAGCAGGTCATGAAGGGCGGCCGCACCACGGGTCCCATGCCAGGACCCGGCATGCGCGACTATTGGCGCACCGAGGAGATCGACCTGCAGGGGATTATCTGTCACGCCCTGGGGCACTCCCTCGCCAGCCTGCACTACGGCCAGGGCAGCATGCACCTCACCCAGGACTGGCTATCCGAAGCCCTCGGCTACTACATCTCCTTCGACCACCTGGGTCGCAACAGCGTGACCTGCTTTGCCTTCAACCGCGAAAAAGCTGGCTATGTCAAACGCGAACGCAAGGCCAAGAAAAAGGGCGAGAAGACCGTCGTGGAAGGCCGCCGTGACATTTACAACGAGGTGGCCCTCAAGGAAGGTCGCAAGATCGATCAGATAGCCCTCAAGACCCTCTTTGAACTCGAGGACGCCGACCTCGCCAAGAGCTGGAGCTTCTTCGATTTTGTGGCCCGCAAGGAGGCCAAGGCGGGCCAACAGTGGCTGCGTGCCGCGGGGCGATATTCCTCTTCGCGTTCGACCTTCATCGCCAAGTGGCGCGCCGCCGCCGCCGATATCCTGGGTGTGTCCCCCGCCGAGGCCTTCCGATCGATTGAGGAGCGTTGGCGCGCCTACGCCCAGAGCGAACAGTAGCCGCTAACGCCAATCAGACCAGCGCGGCCCCGGTTTGCACGCGCCAAAGGGCCGCATAGGCGCCGCCGCGAGCGATGAGTTCAGCATGGGTGCCCTGCTCGCGCACCTCGCCTGCATCCAGGACGAAGATCCTATCGGCGTGGCGCGTGGTGGACAGGCGGTGGGCCACTACGATGGTCGTGCGCCCCACGCTGAGCTTCGAGAGGGAGCGCTGGATAGCGGCTTCTGTTTCGTTGTCCACCGAGGAAGTGGCCTCGTCGAGCACCAGCACCGGCGCGTCGTCGAGCACCACCCGCGCCAAGGAAATGCGCTGGCGTTGGCCGCCGGAAAGTTTCTGGCCGCGCTCGCCCACCACCGTGTCATAGCCCTCGGGCAATTCCAGGATGAACTCCTCGGCTTCCGCGAAGCGCGCCGCGCGCTCGACCTCGGCCCGGCTGGCCGAGGGTCGGCCGTAGGCGATGTTGTCGCGAACGCTGCCGTGGAAGAGGAATACATCCTGGCTTACCAGACCGATGGCGCCCCGCAGGTCGTCGAGCTTGAGTTCCGAGAGGCTCACGCCGTCGAGGCGCAGTTCTCCGCCGGTGATGTCTGCGTAGCGCAGGAGTAACTTGACCAGGGTGCTCTTGCCCGAACCCGTGGGACCCACGATGGCGCTTGTTTGTCCGGCAGGGAAGCGGAGATCCAGGCCACGAAAAATCGGCTGGCGGTCCTTGTAGGCGAAGTGCACGCCCTCGAGGACGATCTCGCCCTGCACGGCCTCGCGTTCGAGCCCGAGCTCTCCGCTGCGAATCGAGGGTTGCGTGTCGAGCAGCCCAAAAACTCGCCGAGTGGAAGCCAGAGCCCGCTGGTAGAGGTCGAAAGTCTCGCCCAGGCGGGTCAGGGGCCAGAGCAGTCGTTGGGTCATGAAGACCAGCACCGAGTAGGTGCCCACGCTCAACTTGCCATCCAGGGTCAAGAATCCCGCGAAGACCATCAGGGCCGTAAAGCCCACCACGATCACCATGCGGATCAAGGGCGAGAAGGCCGAGGACAAGGCGATCGCCCGGCGGTTGCTCACGCGGTAGGCCTCGCTCGTGGCGGAGACCCGGGCTAGCTCGCGCTCCTCGGCCACAAAGCTCTTGATCGTGGCGATGCCACTCAGGTTGCCGGCCAGGTCGGCATTGAGGTCCCCAACCCGTTCGCGCACAGCCCCATACAGTGGTGCCAAGAGGCTCTGAAAGCGCACCGAGCCCCACAGGATCAAGGGCATGGGCAGAACGGCCATCCAGGCCACGGAGGGCGCCAACAGAAAGAAGGCCGTGCAGATCACCAGCACGGTGGTAGCGACTTGCAAGAGGTCGTTGGCGCCGCGGTCGAGGAAGCGCTCGAGCTGATTGACATCGTCGCCCAGGACCGAGAGCAGCTTGCCCGTATTCTGGTCCTCGAAAAAGGCCAGTTCGAGGCTCTGCACATGGCTGTAGGTTTGCACGCGCAGTTCGTGCTGGACGGTTTGCGCCAGATTGCGCCAACACAACTTATAGGCGTACTCGAAAACCGACTCGAGAACCCAGATCACCAGGGTCAAGAGCGCCAGCACCAGGAACTGCTGCCTCGGATCGGGGACACCAAAGCCGGCCAACCACGAGTCGCTCTGCTTGACGACCACATCCACCGCGAGACCGATCAGAACCGGCGGCGCCAGGTCGAGGAGTTTGTTGAGCACGCTGAAGAGCGCCGCGCGGCGCACTCGCGCGCGATGAGGCAGCAGATACGCGCGCAAGCGCTGTAGGCTGGAAAGCTCTTTGGTCAAATTCGCACTGGCCATGGTGGCAGTCTAAAGCACGCCGCTCCGCCATCGCCGCTCATGCAGGCAGTTTCTCATGCCCCAGTTTCTGATGCCGCGGCCTGGGTTGATGCTGATAGACTTCCGCCCCCGCAAGCTAGCCCCTCACAGGACCTGGAGCATCCCCTTGGAAATCACGAAAGACAAGATTGTCGCCTTCAACTACACCCTCACCGATCCCGAGGGTCAGGTCATCGACAAGTCGGAGGGACGCGCGCCCATGGCCTATTTGCACGGCTGCGGGGGCATCATTGCAGGTCTCGAGGAGGCCCTAGCAGGCAAGACCGCCGGCGATGAGCTGCGGGTCGAGATCCCCCCGGAAAAGGGCTATGGCCAGCGCAACGAAAAACTCCTGAACCGCGTGCCCAAGGAAGCCTTCAAGGGCGACCTCGAGTTCGAACTGGGATTGCAGTTCCCGGTGCAGGACCAGGACGGCAAGCAGCGGCTGGTGACCATCGTCCACATCGAGGAGGGCTCGGTGGTCCTCGATGCCAACCATCCCCTGGCCGGTATCGACCTGACCTTCGAGGTCAGCATCGTGGAAGTTCGCGATGCCACGGCGGACGAACTCGAGCACGGGCACTCCCACGGCGAGGGCGGTCACGCGCACGGATAGGCATGGGCTTGGGGCAAAAGCAATTTGCGTTGGGCCTGACCCTGGAGATCAATTGCCCCGCCGTGCGCGCCTTCGAAACCGCGGGCGATGCAGCCAGCCAGCCTGCCTGGATCGAGTCCCTGGTGGAGGTGCGCCCAGCCGGTGGCGAGCTGCCCACGGCGGGCAGCACTTTCGTGCAAGTACACCGCGAACGCGGGGTGGAGCAGTTGCTGGAGGGCGAAGTCATCGAGTGGCGGCCCCACGAACTCATGGTGGTGCGCCTTTCCCACGCCGATCTGATCATCGAGAGCCGCACCGAGTTTGAAGATCTGGGGCAGTGTTGCCGCTTGATCTTGGGTACCGATGTCAGGCTAGCCAGCCTCAAGGCCAGGTTGGCCGCGCCGTTCCTGCGCCAGTTGCTCGAAGCCCGCATGTGTAGCGACTTCGCGCGACTCAAGGCAATGCTCGAAAACTGAGCCGGACTCGCCGTGTCACAACGCGCCCAGGACAGTTTATGGAGCCTCTCCAGGGGCCAGCGCTTGCGCTACCTGTGCGCCATCGCTGCCCTGGCGGCGGGGATCCTCTTGGCCTTCGGCCTGCCCCTGGCAACTCGCGCCGCCATCGACGGCCCCTTGACCCAAGCCCTGGGCCGCGCCGGCGCTCTGCCCGCAGAGGACAACTGGCTGCAAGAACTCGGCGTGCGCCTGGGTGCCGGGGTGCGCGGACAGCTCTGGCTGGCAGGAGTTATCTTTCTGCTGCTCGCGGCCCTCTCCGGGATTTGCCTCTACTTCAAGACACGCCTCGCGGCCAGCGCCTCGGAAGGCATGGTCTGCCGTTTTCGCGAACGACTCTTCGGCCACATCACGCGACTGCCCATGTCCTGGTTGGACGATGCGGACACCGGCGATCTAGTCCAGCGCTGCACCTCCGACATGGAGACCGTGCGCGCCTTCCTCTCGACGCAGATCCTGGAGATCGCGCGCGCGCTGCTGCTAGTCGTCTTGGTGACGCCGATCCTGTTCGCCCTGGATGTGCAGTTGGCCATGGTCGCCCTGGCACTCCTGCCTGTGATCGTAGCCTTCGCCTATGTGTTCTTCAGCCGCATCAAGTCGCTCTTCAAGACCATGGATGAGGCCGAGGGCGCCATGACCACTGTCCTGCAGGAAAACCTCACAGCTATCCGAGTTGTGCGCGCCTTTGGACGCCAGGAGCACGAACGACAAAAGTTCGAAGTGCGCAGCGCTAACTACCGGGTCCACCACCAGCGCTTTATCAAGCTCCTGGGCCTCTATTGGTCCACCTCGGATGTGCTCAGCATGGGACAGATGGGACTGGTTCTGATCGTGGGCGCCTGGTTCACCAAGAGCGGCGATCTCTCTGTTGGAACCCTGACGGCTTTCCTTGAATACGAAGCCCTGATCATCTGGCCTGTACGCCAACTCGGCCGCGTGCTCTCCGAGGCGGGCAAGGCAGTGGTGTCCATGCGCCGTCTGCGCGAGGTCCTGGCGGTTGAGGAAGAGAGCGCTCTCGAGGGCAACACCGCCACGGTTCTTCCGCCGCTCACAGGCGCGATTGAGGTGCGCGACCTCAGTTTTGCCTACAAGGGTGGCAAGCCCGTGCTCCGAAATGTCTCCCTTTCCCTCGCCGCAGGCCAGACGCTCGCCCTCATCGGCCGTCCAGGCTCGGGCAAGAGCACTCTGGTTCAGCTTCTGCTCAGGCTCTACGACTACGAAGAGGGCTCGATTCGATTGGACGGCCAGGAACTCTCCAGCCTGCCGCGGCAGTTCGTGCGCTCGCAATTTGGCCCCGTCCTGCAAGAGCCCTTTCTGTACTCGCGCTCGCTTGAGGACAACCTGAAGATTGGCGCTCCGAGGGCAGGTTCCGAGTCCCTGCACGCTGCCGCCGGGGCGGCGGCCATCCACGACTCGATCGTCGAGTTTCAACACGGCTACGAGACGGAAGTGGGCGAGCGCGGCGTGACCCTCTCCGGCGGCCAGCGCCAGCGCGTGGCCATCGCTCGCGCGCTGCTGTGTGAACCCACTATTCTGATCCTGGACGACTCCCTCTCGGCGGTGGACACCGTCACCGAATCCGCGATCCTCGCAGCCCTCACAGAGCGCCGCGGCCAGGGCACCACGATTCTCATCGCCCACCGACTCTCCTCGGTGATGCACGCGGACCTGATCCTTGTCCTCGAAGCCGGCCGTGTTGTGGAGTCAGGCAGCCATCAGAGCTTGATTTTGGAAGACGGCCCTTATCAGCGACTGTGGCGGGTCCAGGGCTATCTCGAGGACGAAATCCAGAGCGAGGGAGGGCGCAAGGCGTGACCAGCGACCAAGCAGGCGTTCCCCGTGATGAGCCCAAGGCCGGCGTGGACCTGGCGCTCTGGCGCAGGCTCTGGAGCTTCACCCGACCGTTCTCCCGAGAGAAACGCCGCCTGGTGCTCTTCGCCATGGGCACGGCCCTCTTTGACACGGCCTTGCCCTGGGTCACCAAAGCTGTGGTGGACGATCTCACCACCGCCGGAGCGAGTCTACCCCTGGGGCGCTACGCCGCGCTTTACGCCTTTCTGACCCTGGGCCTGGCGAGCTGCGTCATGGGCTTCATCAACAGCGGCGGCGCCCTGCGCACCGGGGTGAGCTTTGAGATTCGCCGGGCCGGCTTCAGAAACTTGCAGGACCTCTCCTTCTCCTTTTTCGACCGCCGCCCCGTGGGCTGGCTCATGGCGCGCATGACTTCGGACTGCGAACGCCTGACCAACATCCTCGCTTGGGGTCTGCTCGACCTCGTCTGGGGTTTCAGCGTCATGTCAAGTGTCACCGTGGTCATGTTTCTGGTGGACTGGCGCCTGGCCCTGACCCTCCTGTCCGTGGTCCCCGCTCTGGCGTGGGTCTCGCGCTACTTCCAACGCAAGATCCTCAGTAGTTCGCGGGTGGTGCGCAAGATCAACTCCAAGATCACCGCGGCCTACAACGAGGGCATCAGCGGAGTGCGCACCACCAAGGTCTTCGTTCGCGAGTCGGGCAACGCCGACGAGTTCTCGAGGCTCACCCTGGATATGCGCGGCGCATCTGTGCGGAACGCCTTGCAGTCGGCTGTCTACTTACCCCTGGTCCTGGTCCTGGCCAGCCTGGCATCGGGCCTCGTCCTTGGTGTGGGCGGAAGCCGCGTGCTCGCGGGCGCGATTCCCCTGGGCACTTTGGTCATGTTCCTGGCCTTCTGTCACCTCTTCTTCGACCCCATCCAGGAGTTGGCGCGGCTCTTCGCCGAGATGCAGATGGCCCAGGCCTCGGCAGAGCGCGTCCTGGGCCTGATCGAGGAGCAGCCGGCCATCGCCGACTCTGCCTCGGTGCGGGCAAACATCGCGAACCAGACCGCCAGCGCCAGACCCGCCGACATCGCCGTCGATGGGGGCGCCGCAGAGATCGGCGTGATTCGCTTCGAGGGCGTGAGCTTCACCTACGATGGCGGCCAGGAGGTGCTCAGGGATTTCGACCTCGAAGTACACGCCGGTGAGACGTTGGCTCTGGTGGGCCCCACCGGCGGTGGCAAGTCCACCATCCTGAGCCTGCTCTGCCGCTTCTACGAGCCAACCAGTGGGCGCATCACCCTCGACGGCGTGGACTACACGGACCGCAGTCTCGCCTGGCTTCAAAGTCAGCTCGGGATCGTGCTCCAGACCCCGCAACTCTTCAGCGGCAGCATCGCCGAGAACATCCGCTATGGCGACCTCGAAGCCAGCGACGAAGACCTGCACGCCGCCGCCCGCCTGGTGGGCGCCGAACAATTCATCCTGGGCCTCGATGAGGGCTACGCCACCCAAGTCGGCGAGGGCGGCGGCAAGCTTTCCACCGGTGAGAAGCAACTGCTCTCCTTCGCCCGCGCATGGCTCAAGTCCCCCGCCATCCTGATCATGGACGAGGCGACATCATCCATCGACACCGAAACCGAGCGCCACATCCAGGCCGGCCTGGCCCAGGTCCTGACGGGCCGCACGAGCTTCGTCATCGCCCATCGCCTGTCCACCATCCGCTCCGCCGACCGCATTCTGGTCATCAAAGACGGCCGCATCACCGAGAGCGGCAAGCACAAGGAACTGCTGGACCTGGGCGGCCACTACCACGAGCTCTACACGAGCCAAAGCCTGCGCGAGACCGGCCAACAACCGGGGGCCTGGGACGAGTAGGCTCCCCGCCCGGCCCTCACTCCACAGTGATCTCGTAGTCGATGCGGCCCTCGAAGTCGCGCACCGTGGTGATGGTGATCTCGTGGCCGCCGCCGCGGTAGGACTGCTGGGCGGTCAGGATCAAGCTACAGTCGCCGCCGAATCTGAATGCGTGGGCGTGGCCGGCTGCGACATTCCAGAGCAGTTCTCCTTCGAGTTCGAAGGAGAACTCGTATTGCTCTTCGCTCTCGCCGTCACCTTCTTCGTCGTCCAGTTCCTCGCTCTGGTAGACCGTAGTGGAAAGTTCCGCTGTGATCTGCAGGACTGCCAGGGAGAGGCCCTCGGCTTCGCGCAGCCCTGTGAACTCACCCACAATCTCGCCTTCTAGGTTGTCGTCAAACTGCACGCCGAAGTCATCATCGGGCTCGTCTTCGTCCTCGCGCAGGACTCCCAAGTTGCCCGAAAGGGATGCGGTGTGCCGAAAGGCATCGAGATCGATCTCCCATGTGTCGCCTTCCTCCGTGTCCGCCGGAGGCAGGTACCAGGAGAAGTCCGCCACGGCCTGCAGCCCTGCCAGCAGATCCTCATCGAGGTCTTCCTCTGCGTCGCTGAAACTGGCCTGGTACTCCTCGTCGTCCTCGTCCCAGACGAAAACCACGGCGACCCCTTCGAGTTCACTGGTCCCGGGAGTTTCCTCGTCAAACTCGTCGCCCGTGTCATTGACGATATTCTGGGTGGAGAGGCTCGCAATCTCGGAGAAACTGCGCTCGATGCGCCCGGCCCGGCCGTCATCCACGGCACTATAGGTATCACTGAAGACGATTGTCTCCCGTTCCACCATGGACATTTCGATCTCCGGGCCCTCGCCCTGCTCCTCCTCGCCATCAAAAACCATGGTGAGTTCGGTGCCCAGGAGCTCGAGGGTCAAAACTCGCTCCAAGCTGGTGGTGAGCTGCGCTCCGTCCTCCAACGCCAAGGCCAGGGTCAGCTCAGGAGATGGCGGGGTCAGGATGGGCAACGCCAGAGCTGCCCCCCACAAACAGAGAGACTTGGACATGGAGCGCGGATGAAGTTCTAGGGGCAGAACGATATGCCCAGACTGCTGGAGAGGTTGTAGCCGTTGCCCAGGGGGCCTGCGGGATCGCGATACCATACCTGGAAGTACCAGGTGGAGCCCGCCAGGATCTCACTCTGGCCGCCACCGGTGGGCGGCGCTGCGAGGTCGATCACGCGTACCATCTCGCCACTGCTATTGAAGCTCTGGGGAGGTTGCAGCCGGAAGGTGCCGCCGGAAACACAGAGCGAGCCGTCGCCGAAGGGCGTCTCGAAATTCCCGGGCCCATAGAAATGAACTCCAAACTGCCCCGGGACGCCTGAATGCGAGTGCAGCTCTAGGTCGTTGACCGTGAGCGAGGGACTGCCCAGCACGGAGAGCTGGGCGCCCGCTCCCACGGAATTGGCCGCCGCCGAGCAGCCAGGTGTGATGCTACAACCGCACAGGGCCTCTGAAACCCGCAAGTCATCCACGCAGGCCTCGATGATGGAGTCAATATTCACATCCGCCGCCATGAAGCGCACGCGAGTGGAACCCGTGGGCACAACGAAGTCCTTGAGCCGAAAAGAGGCGTGCCTCCAACTGGCAATGGATGCGTGTTGGGGGGTGTCAATGGCTTCGAGCAGAGTCCACTGCGCACCGCCATCCACGCTAACCCGGATGGAAAACTTGTCCGGGGGTTGAGGGGAACCCTCGCCCTTGCTGAACCAGTACCAGAAACTCAAGATCGGATCGTTCCAACCCGCGAGGTCCATGTTCGGCGAAGTCAGCGAGGTGAATCCGCCACCGACATCGGAGTTGGCACCGGTGAGCCAGCATTGGCTGCCGCCGGGGGTGTGGTCCGAATCGGGGGTTGCGAGACCCGCCACGGGCACGCCTAGTTCCCAGATACCCGCGGTCGCTGTGTCGGCGAGATCGCCGGCGATCCAACCCGCGGGGCCAACTTCAAAGTCCTCTTCCAGGGCCACCCGCTCGACATCGCCCGAGAGGCTGCGATAAGAAGTAAAGGGCGCCTCGTCGGGTAGGGTCCAGAGAGTGCCGTTTTGAGAGCGGGCACCGATGAACCAACGCACTTCGGCGCCGCAGGTCGTGGCCGGGAAATCGGCGCGGTAATCGTCACCTCCGAGGGCCACCAGGGGCACTTCCACGAGGCCGAGTCCGGCATCGAAGAAGAGCCGCGCGCTGCCTACGGCCAGATCGCCGGGGGCGTCCTCAGCGATGGTGACCAGCAGCGAATCTCCACCCGGCGCGATCAACTCTGGCGCGTTGGCCGCCAGGGCCAAGCTCACAGGCGGCGTACCCACCCACCACACGAAGAGGCCCTTTTCCAGGTCGCTGCCAATCACCACTCCGCTCGGGAAGTAGGGATAACAACTCCAGAGCCCGTTGAAAGCGTCCGTATCGTCGCCGGGCCAGGTGTCGAAGGAAGCCACCTCGACGCCCGCCAAGGGGCTGGACACATCGAAGACTCGCAAGCCGCTGCGGTAGTTGGCTTCGAACACGAGGTTGCCCTTGGTGTACAGGTTGTGTCCGATGGAGGAGTTGCCGTTGGTGAAGGTGGACACATGTTGCGGATCGTCGATGTCGGACACATCGATGACATGGGTTGTGGTGGGCAAGACACCGTTCTCGTCGAGTTCATCATCGAGATAGAGCACCTGGCGATCCTCGCTCAACCAGGCCTGGTGTGAGTAACGCCCGCCGGGGTACTGGTACTGCGCGCGCACCTGGGGATTGTTCTTGTTGGTCACATCCACAATGCTCAGTCCGGTTTGCACGCTGCCGTTGCCGAATCCTCCGCAAGCAAAGGCGATCTCGCGCCCCGCATAGGGGCCCGATGTGTAGGTCACAACTTGCACATCGTGGACATAGCGGCCGTGCCAGGAACCCACGAACTGGGGCGAAGTGGGATTCGACAGGTTGTAGATGCGCAGGCCCGTGTCGGAGGCGCCGCCGCAGCGGTAGAGGTAACCGCTCTCGGTGTCTATGGCGACATTGTGGCTCTTCTGGGTCCCGCCCGAAGTCACGGTGTTCACCAGATTGACCTGGCCGTTGTCGATGTTGCCGAGGTCAAAGATCTGGATCCCGCCGCCGCCTTCACTCACGGCGTAGGCGTAGCTCTCGTAGGTCTTCACATCGCGCCAGAGGCTGGGGGATCCGCTCTGGAAGGAAATGACCTGGGGATCCGAGGGGTCGCTGATCTCGACGAAGGCCGTGCCGTTCGAGAGGCCGATCAGAGCGTACTCGCGACCCGAAGGAGCGACATAACCCCAACAGTCGTTGCCGCTGTTGGCACCGGCGGCGAGTTGGCCCAGGGGTAGCCACGACAGCAGGGTCACGGACTGAGCCGGGAACTGGATCGAGCCTGAGCCCAGGCCGGTGCCAAGCAGCGAAGTGCTGCCCGTGGGCGGCAGGAACTGCTGGGGGCGGCCGTGCCGGGGCAGGTGGGCCCCAGGTGTGTAGCCGGGACCTCCGAAGGGTGCCACCCGGTCGAGCAACTTGGGATCGTCCTCGTGGACGAACGCAAGAGCACCCAGGGAAAGCAGGGCCAGAGACAGGCAGGTGCGCACAAGAAAGGTCGGGATCATGTTGGCGAATGGCAGCAGAGCAGATGAATTGACGGGCTGGGTCTCATTCTAACGGCGAAAACCGCGCTTTGGGGACCTTCGCTGGCCCTTTACTGGCCGCCCAGCCATCAGGAGTCGAAGAGCGCCAACCCGAGAAGTTCCTGCGCCAGAAACTCCGCCAGCAGGCTGTGACCGGCGGCGCTGGGATGGACCGCGTCGAGGTAGAGATCGAACTCGGTCTGCCCGGCCTGGATGGCTCGATCGAGCGGCACTCGCAGGTCCAGGAGAGGTATGCCAAGCTCGCGGCAAAAGCGCTCCAGGCGAGCTTGGGGCGCGCCCAGATCGGCGTCAACTCTCGGATCGATTTGGGCCGTATAGGGAAACACGGCGATCACGAAGGGCAAGTCCCGTGCGGCGCACCACACATGCATGGAACGCACCTCGGCCAGAGTCATGTCCCAGGCCGCTCGCACCCGGGCGCTGTCCGGTTCGAGCATCAGGTCGTAGACGCTCAGTACTTCAGCCGCGAGCGCGGCTTCGCCCGCATCCAGTCCCGTCTCGAGCCGCGCCAACCCCTGGCGCAAGAGATTTGTCCAGGAGCGCGCCGCCAGCCAACCCTCCAGACCGCTCTTGCGGCTGTGCTCCAATTGAAAGCCCCGCTCGCTGCCGCCAAAACGGGACAGGGACAGTTTCTCGGTCACATCATTGAGCACGAATCCGAGGAGCACCAGATCCACGGCGCGGCGTTCGCCCTCGCGGCGCAAAAACTCGGCCTCTTGCCAGGGAGACCAGCCGCCCACGCCACAGTTGAGAACTTCAACGCTCTCCACAGTCGCGTCGTCCAGGCGCGCTTCGAGCTGGGCTGGCAGGGTCGCTGCGTCAGCCTCGATACGAAACCCGAAGACCACGCTGTCGCCCAAGAACAACACGCGCCGCGTACCCGGCGCCGGTTCCAGGCTGCGTTCGGGGCCTCGCAAGCCCCGCGAGTTGGTCGCCACGGGTACGCCGAGCCAATGCACCCGAGCGTTCCGTGCGAGGCGCCAGCCGAGGGTGCTGTCGGCTTCAAAGAGCTGCGAAGGTGCTTCAAAGTAGGGCGCCCAGGCGAGTTCCACCGCCACCACCGGCGAGAGCCCGAGGAGCACCAGGGCGAGCCTCGCTGGCCGCTGGCCGGCCTTTGCCCTGGCCGCGGCCCAACGCGCCAGAAAGAAAAACAAAAGGGCCAGAGCCACGGCGCAGATCTCGGCCACGAGGACCTCCGCCAGGGATTCTGGCGAGAGTTCGCCTGCGGGATGGCTGGCCGCCACGCTCCAGCGGTTGAAAGCCAGAGCGCAGGCAAGCCAACAGCCCGCCCCAAGTCGCAAGAGTCGCGCCAGGGCCAGGGGCTCCGGCGCCGCGGCCTCTTGACCCTTCAGTGAGCCATCTCCTGGGCCATGGTGTCTTGGCGCATGCGTGCGTCCACCACCACCAGAGAAGTCATGTGGATCAGGTCCTGCACCTCGACGCTGCCCGGTTGAAGCATGGACACCGGCCGTTCAAACCCAAGCAGCATGGGGCCAATGGCCGAAGCCTCGGCCAAGCTGCGCACCAAGCCAAAACCGATGTTGGCCGCTTCGAGGTTGGGGAAGACGAGCAGGTTGGCCGCCCGTCCGCCCAACTGGATATTGGGGTAGCGTTCGTGGAGCAGAGGATCGAGGGCCACATCCACGCGCATCTCTCCGTCGATGACGAGGCTCGGGTCCTCGGCCCGCGCCAGGCCCACGGCCCGTCGTACCATGTCGCTACGCGGGTGCGGGCTGCCACCAAAACTCGAGAAGGAGAGCATGGCTGCCACCGGTTCGATACCCATGCGACGCATGGCCTGGGCCGCGAGCAGGGCGATCTCGGCCAGGGACTCGGCTGAGGGCTCAATGTTGATGGCTGTGTCCGTGAGGAACAACGCGCCGCGATTGGTGATCAAGAGGCTCATGCCGCAGGCCAAGCGGCAACCCGGCTGCAGGGGAATAACCTTGAGGATCGGCGGCATGGTCTTGCGCACATGGCGCGTGACGCCGCAGACCATGGCATCGGCCAGACCACCTCGCAGTATCATGGATGAAAACCACATGGGATCCTCCAGGCGCTTCTTGGCCTCGGCCAGGCTGACCCTCGCGCGATGGCGACGAATCTCCACCAACTCCTGGGCGAAGCCCTCGGAGCGTTGATCCGTCTTGGGGTTTAGGATCTCCATGGGGCCCAGGTCCACGGCCAGTTCCTCCGCCTGCTCGCAAATCTCCCTTCGGTCCCCCACCAGGACAGGAAAGGCGATTCCTTCGCGCTCCACGGCCTGGGCTGCGAGCAAGACCTTGGGGTGGGCGCCCTCGGGGTACAGCACCCGGGCCGGGTGGCGTTGCGCACGGGTCACGGCGCGGCGCATGAGGTCCCGCTCGGGACCGAGGCGCTGGGCCAGCTCGCGTTCGTAGGCGTCGAGGTCGATCTGCCGGCGAGCCACGCCGGTTTGCATGGCCGCTGCGGCCACGGCGCGGGTGACCGTGGGCAGGACGCGGGCGTCGAGAGGTTTGGGAATCAGGTACTCAACGCCGAACTCGAGACTCTCGAGGCCGTAGACGCGAGCCACCCCCCGGGGCACGGGTTCCTTGGCCAGCCCCGCCAGGGCCAAAGTGGCGGCGTGCATCATCTCTGTGTTTATGCACCGGGCGCGCACATCCAGCGCGCCGCGGAACAGGAACGGGAAGCCCAGGACATTGTTAACTTGATTGGGGTGGTCCGAGCGACCGGTGGCCATGATCACATCGGGGCGCGCCGCGATGGCATCGGCGTAGGGAATTTCAGGGTCGGGATTGGCCATGGCCAGGACCACAGGACGTGCCGCCATGCTGCGCAACATGGCGGGCGTGACCACATTGCCAACGGAAACGCCGAGGAAGACATCGGCATCCACCATCGCATCCTCGAGGGTTCGCCGATCAGTCTGGGCGGCAAAGGGTAGCTTGTACTCGTTCATGCCCTCGCGGCGACCGGCGTAGATCACGCCCTTCGAGTCGCACATGATGAAATTCTTCCTGGCGATGCCCAGGGTGATGGCGTAGTTGGCGCAGGCGATGGCGGCGGCGCCAGCCCCGTTGACCACCACGCGCACATCGCTCAGTTTTTTCTCGGCCAGTTCAAGGCCATTCAGAAGCGCCGCTCCGCAGATCAGCGCCGTGCCGTGCTGGTCATCATGGAAAACCGGTATGTCGAGGATCTCCACCAACTGGCGCTCGATCTCAAAGCAGCGCGGGCTGGAAATGTCCTCCAGGTTGATCCCCGAGACCGTGGGCGCAATGGCGCGCACCGCGGCGACGATCTCGTCGGTATCCTGCGTGGAGAGCTCGATGTCGATCACATCGATGTCGGCGAAGCGCTTGAAGAGCACCGCCTTGCCCTCCATCACGGGCTTGCTCGCGAGGGGCCCGATGTTGCCCAGCCCCAGGACCGCCGAACCGTCGGTGACCACCGCCACGAGGTTGCCCTTGGCGGTGTAGTCGTAGACTCGGGCGGGGTCCTTGGCGATCTCTCGGCAGGGCTCGGCCACCCCCGGCGTGTAGGCGAGGGACAGGTCGATCTGGGTCAGGCAGGGCTTGGTAGCGACGATCTCGATCTTCCCGGGTCGACCCTGAGAATGATAGAGCAGTGCTTCCTTGGCGGTGGTGAGGGGTTTCATGTGGCCGACTATTCTGCCTTGGCGAGTGAAGAGGTGAAAGCAGCACGGGCAAGACCCGTTCGAAGCGTCAATCGCGGCCTAGAACAGATACCTGGCGAGGCGTGCGGAGAGTCGTGACGAAACCCAGCCGGGCAGGCATGTCCAGGCTTGGCGAAGGACTCTCGTGCGCGGATTCGAAGGCGTGAAGCTAGGGAGCTTGCGTGAACGCAAGAGGCCGTAGGCGTAGTGCAAGGGCTGGGGTTCGAAGCCTTGATTGCGTTTGAATTTGACCGCACCGGCGTCGCGCCGCGAACGGCCCAGGTCGAAGACGCGCAGGCCGCGGGTCACAGCCCAGGCCTGCAACTCGGCAATCATGAAACTCGTGGCCGCATAGGAACGATTGGCCTCGGGAGTGGTGCCGATGTAGTACATGCGCAATTCGTCCCCATCGATGAAGCTCATGCTCACCGCAACCAACTCCGATCCGCGGCGCACGGCGTGCAAGGCCACAGCGTCCCCCAACTCACGGCCAAGGGCTTCGAACCAGGCCACGGGTAGGCCCGGTGAACCCAGGCGCTGCTTGCTCTGGAGAAATAGGCGCGCCAGATCAGAGATGAACCAAGCTCCCTCGGCAAAGGACAGGCCGTGGGTGTCCGCAGCTCGGCGCACCAGGCGGCGCTCGTCCTTCTTCATGGCCTTCAGCACATCGGCCGCATCTTCGGGCAGTCCCTTCTTGAAGGTCACATACAAGTCAGAGGCTGTCAGGCCGGGGCACTCGAGTTTCGCGGCACTGCGTAACTCCAGTCGCCCCACGCCCTCGGCACGGGCTCGTCGCAGGGCAAACTCGACAAGCTGCGACTCGATATCCCCGTCAAGGCCTGCGTCCTCCGCGACCAGGGGGCCGCCCTGCACTCCATAGGGCACGGAGACGTGGTGGACGCTGCCGAGCAAGCCGCGGCAGCGCATGAGTGGCAAGCAGCCCACCACGCGCCCCTGGGCCAGGGCCACGAGGTCGCGGTTCTGGTGGCCGAAGACCGCGCTCACAGCCCGCCGCCAGCCTGGCCGATGAAAAACGGTACCGCCCGGGTGCGCAGCCACGAACTCCTCCAGCGCGGCCTCGTCAGCGGGAAGTGCCGGACGCAGTTCGAGCCCGGAGGCTGTTTGGGTTTGGTGCGGGGCTGAGGGGGTCAAGCGCAGACCTTCCTGGCCAGCGGTGTGTCAGAAGACGCCGCGGGCCTTGGGGCCGTCAGTTGAACACTATTTGGCCGCGCGTCACAACGGCTCGCCTCGGCTCAAGCGCCGTCGAGTCGGTCCAGCTCCGCGCGCAACTGTTCGAGGGCACGCCACGCGAGAGGACTCAGAGCGCCCTGGGGTAAGGCCAGCAAGTCCTGCTCCTCATAGCGATCGACGAGCAGGTCGTATAACTCGTCATTGACAGCCTCGCGTCCCCGCCGTATCAGTTTGTAGCGTTTCCCGCGCACCGCGCGCTTGCGCTTGGCGTGGGGCACCGGGCCGTTGGGACGGAACAACTCGGCGAAGACAAAGCGCCGCAAAGAAGGCCTTTGGGGCTGGCTGAGGTAGGGCACGAGGCTCACCGAGTCATCCGGCGCCAGGGCGCTCGGCAGGGTCGCCGAGCACAGCTCGATGGTGGTGGCGAAGAGGTCACTGGTGTTGATCAGGGCATTGCAAGTCGCGCCACCAGTGGGCACCCCGGGTCCGGTGATGATCAGGGGCACGCCGAGGCCGCCTTCGTACATCGTGAGCTTTGCGTGCTCGGGGGTGAAGGGCGGCGCGCATACTTCTCGGGGGGTGCCGTTGTCCCCCAGGAAAATGATGTTCGGCGGTCCGCCCGAAGGCGGCAGTCCCGCCAGCAGTCGACCGATCTCCGTGTCCATGACCTCGATGGCCGCCTTGTAGAAGGGCCGCGGAATCTCCCGCGGATCCACATCGGGCAATTCCACCGAGAACATTCCGGCCGGGGGAATATGAAAGGGCTCGTGGGGAGCATTGAAGGCCACGAAGCACATCCAGGGCTCGGGTGCCGTGGCGATCCATGCCAGGGCTTCATTTACCGTGTCGACGGTGGCGTAGGTTGTAGAAGTCGAGACGTTGCCGTTGACCACCTTGGTCCAGTTGTAGAACGACTGGGGGTAATGGAAGTTGCCCAGCGCGCCGGAGAAGTGGGCGTAACCCGCTGCATTGGCGTGACTGGGGTCGGAGTGGGCTCCGAGATGCCACTTGCCGATCATGGCGCAGGACCAACTCGGGAAGGTCTGACTGCTGAGGACTTCGGGCAGGATCAACTCGGAGTGCTGAAGATCGGGGCCGCCGCCGCCAATCAGGTAGCCCATTCCTGTTCGAAAGCCGTAGCGCCCCGTCTGCAGGGTGGCCCGGGTGGGTGTGCAGATGGGATTCGCCCAGCAATTACGAAACTTCAATCCGGAGGCCGCCAATCCGTCGATGACGGGGGTGGCGGGCAGGTCCAGCCCCTCGCCATAGCAGGCGAGCATGTCCACCCCCAAATCGTCAGCCACGAGCACCAAGAGGTTCGGAGGCGTCCCTTGAGGAGCCCCGTGGACCGGGCTCCCCAAGAGCTGGAACAGAACCGCGGTGACGGCGAAAGCGTGGAGGAAATAGCGCATGGATCTGGCGACCCGTGGGACGCACAGGCACCCTCCAGAGTGCCACCAGACACCACTTTCTGCCAGAGGCGGCGTCTGATCTTCCAGCAACGGCCCTCGCCCGCCCGCGCCCTGGGGCCAACAAGTGGCCCGGGAGTGGGCGGCCGAGCCCACCCCCTCCCGGGCCAATCAGCCCAGGCCTAGCCCGGACGATGCATGCAATCATTCATGCAAACGGGCTAGAACTGGGTCAAATAGCGCTCGATCTCCCAGGGGTGCACAGCCGAGATGTAGTCGTGCCACTCCTGGCGTTTGGCCGTGATGAACTCCTGGCAGATGTGCTCGCCCAGGGCTGCCTTGATGACCTCGTCCTTTTCCAACTGCGTCACGGCCTCGCCGAGATCCTCGGGCAGGCTCTTGATCTTGAGCCGGCCCCGCTCGCGAGCGCTCATGGTGTAAATGTTCGTGGACACCGGCTCCGGCGGTTCGAGGCGGTTCTTGACCCCGTCGAGACCCGCAGCCAGCATGGCGGCGAAGGCCAGGTAGGGGTTGCAAGCGGGGTCGGGCATGCGCACTTCGCAGCGCGTGCCCACACCGCGGCGGGCAGGCACACGGATCAGAGGCGAACGGTTCTGCATGGACCAGGCCAGGTCCGTGGGCGCTTCGAAACCGGGCACGAGGCGCTTGTAGGAGTTGACCAGGGGGTTGGTGACGGCGCAGAAGCCGCGGGCGTGCTTGAGGATGCCGGCGACATAGGAACGCATCACAGCGCTGATGCCACCGTCGCCCGCGTGTTCGTCGTAGAAGGCGTTGTCATCGCCCTCGAAGAGCGACTGGTGCACATGCATCCCCGAGCCATTGATGCCATGCACCGGCTTGGGCATGAAGGTCGCGTGCAAGCCCATATTGCGAGCCACATGTCGCACAACGAAGCGGAAGGTCGACAGGCGGTCGGCGGTTTCCAAGGCGCCGCCGTACTTGAAGTCAATCTCGTGCTGGCCCGGCGCCACTTCGTGGTGAGAGGCCTCGATTTCGAAGTCAAGGGCTTCGAGGGCGATCACGATCTCACGGCGGCAAGCGAGCCCCAGGTCGTTCGGTGCGAGATCAAAATAGCCGGCCGAGTCGTGGGTGATCGTGGTGGCTTCGCCGCTGGGGTCGCGCTGGAACAGAAAGAATTCGGCCTCGGGGCCTGCGTTCATGGAGTAACCCAATTCGGATGCCTGGGCTGTAACGCGCTTCAATGCTTGGCGCGGACACCCAATGAAGGGCGTCTCGTCGGGCGAGTAGACATCACAAATCAAGCGCGCCACACGACCATGCCCGCGGCCGCCCTGGCCCACCGAAACCCAGGGGTCGATGCGGTAGGTCCCAAGATCGGGCTTGAGCAACATGTCCGACTCCTCGATGCGGGTGAAGCCCGAGATCGATGAACCGTCGAACATGATCTCGCCGTCGAGGGCCTTGACGAACTGGCTCGCGGGCACCTCGACATTCTTGTTGATGCCGATGATGTCGGTGAATTGCAGGCGCAAAAAGCGCACATCATGCTCGAGCATGTGCTCGAGGATCTGCTGATAGTCCATGGCCGAGGAGGCCGTCTGGCAAACTAGGAGGTCCTCGTCCTTGAGGGTGGCGCTGATGGTATCGTGCATCGGGTTCGGGAGGGTGAGATGGGCTTCTGGGGCCCATGAATGACGGTTCGAGAGGGAAATCCGGCCTGGGGGCAGAGCAGCTCGACCCGGCCGCAACGCCGATCGAGCAATCATTTTCTTGCACCCTCATCGAATATCGCCCTCAAGGTGAGCCATGCGAAGTCTTTTTTGCAGAAAGTGCAGCTATTTTTCCGCGCCCAGGGACTACTGGCCCTGGGATGGCGCCAACAGCCCAGAGATTCCCGGCCAGGTCCCCTCGAAGGCAGGCGCAGCCTCGACGAAGGCCTGTAGAGCGCGCCGCTCGGGGTCCGCTGTGAGTTCGGCCAGCCAGGCCTGAACCTCCTCCAGGAGGCGTTCCCGGTGGAACTCTGGGTCGCAAGCGAAGCTCTCTCCGGATAGCACGGCCAGGACGATGTGGGCCGCCGCCGTGGCCAGCTCGTGGGCGGGAAAGTCTGCCCCCTGGCCGGCGAGCTCGCCCCCCACGAGGGCCGTTATGGCGCGCCAGGCGCTGGCCCCGGCGCGGGCCTCCGGGATTCGCAAGGCCCCCTGCCAGAAGGCCTGGGCGATGTCGTTCTCTCCCCGGGACCAGGCCATCTCGGCCGCCACCAGGGCCACGGGGCCATGGCCGCCTTTCCCGGAGACCAGGACCTCCAGAGCTTGCCACGCTTCGGATTCCTTGCCCAGTACCGCCAGGAGACGCACTTCGAGAGCCTGGGCGGGGGAGTTATGGGCATCGAGTTCAAGGGCTTCGCCAAGAGCGTCTCGAGCCAAGGCCAAATCGCCACAGAGCGCGGCGCACTGGGAAATCCCCACCAACGCCTTGACGCCGCGCGTGGCCGGATCGCCGCGGTAGAGATCCGTCCAGGGACTCGCCGTGCGCGCGGCCACATACCACTCGCGGGCCCTTTCGAAGTGCCCCGCGCTGCGGGCGACTTCGGCGCGGGCGTAGAGCAGTTCGCTGACTCCCGGCGCATCCTGCAAGCCCTCTTCAGCCACCTTCCGGGCGCGTGATAGTTTTCCGACAGAGAGTTCGAGCTGCGACTGTTGCGCGGCGAGCAAGGGCAAGAAGGGCAATTGCCCGCGGCGTCCCGCCGACAATTGGTTCGCTATTTTCCAAGCGCCGCGGCCCACCTCCCGGGCTTCGTCCTCGCGATCGAGACTGATCAGGGTGCCTTGCAACTTGTAGGCGTTGAAGATGTCCTCTGGCCGCTTGGCGTACTCGCTCTTTAGGATTTTCAAGTTGCGCTCGCGCTTCTTGCGCTTCCGCACGACCTCGGGCAGATAGCCCGAGTGCACCAAACGCAGAGCGCAAGGCGCGGGATCCTGGGCACCCAGGGCGACCAAGCTATCCATGATCGATTCGTGGATGGCTCGCGAATAGCGGATCTCGGGGCGCCGCCGAAAGAGCCGCGGGATGGCCACGGAACTGATTGCGGGAAGTCGCCCATCGGGCTCTCTGGATTGGAGGTTGTCGAGCCAGACCAGGTGCGCCTGGGCCTCTTCATCGAGGAGTAGATTCCTCAAGCAGAGTGCGCTCTCGGGATCGATCAATTCGTCGGCGTCCACCACCAGGATCCACTCCGATTGCGCCAGGTCCAGGCAGGCGTTGCGTGCCGCCGAGAAGTCATCGCACCACACATAGTGCCCCACCCGGGCGCCGTGCTCCTCGGCGATGGCCACGCTGCGATCATTGGAGCCCGTGTCCAGGACGCACAGTTCGTCCACCCAGGGGGCGAGGGCTTCGAGGCACAGGGCGATATTGTCTTCCTCATCGCGGACGATCAGGCAGGCGGAAACCGTACTCATGGCGGCCATGACACCACACAACGGCTCCAAGATCCAAGGCAGCGCCAATTGAGAGTTGCTCGCGGCCCACGCGAGCCGCACCATGGCAGTCAACGCGCGCCAGCAGTCCCTCTCCACCAGCAGCTTGAGCCAACCCAGCCACGAGGATCGACCCTACCGCGAGGTCACCTGGGAAGCGGTGGTCTTCGGCATCCTGATCGGCGTGGTGATGAACGCGGCCATCACCTATTCAGGGCTCAAGATCGGTTTCACTATCGGCGGCAGCGCCATCGCCGCCGTTCTGGGCTGGGGAGTTTTGCGAGGCATCCTGCGCCGCGGCACGATCGTCGAAAACAACATCGCCCAGACCGTGGCCTCGTCGGTCAACACCTCCAACAGCGGGGTGATTTTTACGGTGCCGGTGCTCTACCTGTTGGCCTTGCACCAACAGGTGGACATCGTTTGGCTGCTGGCCGCAACCATGGCCGGAGCGATCATGGGCGTGGCCTTCATTATTCCCACGCGCAAGCAGATGATCGATTACGAGCGCCTGCGCTTCCCCACGGGAACTGCGGTGGCCGCCGTCCTGCGCTCGCCCGGTGAAGGCGTGCGCAAAGCCGCCGTGCTCGGGGTCGGTGTGCTCGTCGCCATGCTCCTGTTTTTCTTCACCCAGAGCGACGAGGTCTTTTCCATCCCCGGCTATGCTGCCCTGGCCCAGCGACTGCCCTTTGACCTGCCGGCGGGTTCGGTGACCGACACCAGCCTGGATCTGGGGGCCTGGATCATGGCCACGGACTTGGGTGCAAAGCTCTGGAACCCGGCTTTCAGTTTCACCTGGGCCATCGCACCCTTCGCCCTCGGAGCGGGCTTCATCACCGGGCGCCCGGGGCTGGTGGTCCTTAGCGGCGGACTGCTCGCCTACTTCATCATCGCGCCCGTGGCCTTCGACTCGGGTTGGATGCCTGCCGATGTGGACGCCGCGGGCGCCGCCGGTTGGGCGCTCACCAACATCAACCGGCCCCTGGGTATCGGATTGCTCACCGGCGGCGCCTTCGTGGGGCTGCTCTTCGCCTTCCCCGCCATGGGTACGGCCCTCAAATCCTTGGCCCGTGCCGGCGGCGGTGGGGAGCGCGAAGAGATGCCCCTCTGGGTCCTCGTGGTCTCCTGCCTGGCCGCCTTTGCCCTGCTCTTCGGTGCAGCCCAGCACTCCCTCGCGGACCAGGACATGGCTCAATCGGCCCTGATCGCCGGAGTGGGCACGGCCTGGATGTGGTTCGCGGGCATCGTCATCGCCCAGTGCACCGGCATGACCGATTGGAGCCCGATCTCGGGAATCGCGCTCCTGACCGTGATGATCTGCCTCTTCCTCACCGGCAATCAAGTCGTGCCCGCGGTGCTCATCGGCGCCGCTGTCTGCGTGGCCATTACCGAGTGCGCCGACATGATGCAGGACCTCAAAACCGGTTCCCTGGTGGGCGCCCAACCCCGCCGCCAGCAGTGGGTGGAGATGGCCGTGGTCTGGATCGGCCCGGCGATCAGCCTCTCGGTGGTGGCGGCCATCGCGGCGCTCAACTACCAGAAGTTCGGCATCTATTTCGGCCCCGGCACCGACATGCCCGCACCCCAGGCCGCTGCGCTCGAAGGCGTCATCAACACCATCCGCGGCGGCGACGCGCCGGTGGCCATGTATTCCATGGGCGGCCTGATCGGTTGTCTCTTGAGCCTGACTGGCATGGCCGGCCTGGGCGTCTTGGTGGGCCTCTCCATGTACCTGCCGCTCATGTTTCTCTTGCCCTACGGATTGGGCTGTCTCTTGCAGATGGTCTTCACCAAGTTCAAGGGCGCCGCCTGGACCGAAAACTGGTGCGTGCCCTTCGCTGCCGGTTTGCTCGTGGGCGAGGGGCTTTTGGGAATCGTGTTCACCGCCATCCAATTGCTGGGGTAATCATGGGACTCAAGACACGCTGCGCCGATTTGTTGCTCGTGGCCGGTGTGGTCACAGCCTGCCTCGCGGCGGGAGAGAGTCGGCGTGTTTCGCGCCTCGTGGCCCTCGCGGACGCCCAGGGCGAGGTCTTGCACCGGGCCATCAGCCGGGCTGGCAGAACCCTAGCTGCGGGCACGCTGCTCGACGGCGACGATTTGGCTTGGTTGCGCGCGGGCTCACCCAAGCGAGTCAGCGTTCTAAGGCAGCGCCAGAGTTCGGAAGAGTTGCCCCTCGACAACCCGGCCCTTCTCGGCCGCGTCTTGAGCGCTGGGATTGTCCTGGAGGCCGAGAGCGACCAAGCCCGCCCCGGGCGCATCCTCGATGGGGCTTTTGTCCAGCGCCTGCGAGCCCTCAATTTGGGCGAGTTGCGGGTCAGCCACCGTGAGGCGACAGTCGAGGGCGGCCTAGAAACGGTGGAGATCGTCTGGGACCTCAACGAGGCGAGCGCCAACCCCACGGGCCTCCACCTGACCGAGTGCCGCCTGGCCCAGGAGCTTACCTTGCCGCCGATCTTGAAGCCGGGCACTTTCCTCGATGCCCACACCATCGAGCGCCTCGCTGCCTCGGGCCACGCCGCCGTGGCGGTCAAGATCCCCGTGCCCTTTTCCCTCGCCGGCTGGGGCTGGCGCTGGGTCTTCGTGGCGGGTGCGCTGCTCTTGCTGGCCGGCGTTTGGCTCAAGCGAGGACACTCCGGCGCGGCTGCCGATGGGCAGGAAATCAGCCATGTGGCGGCTCTGGTGGACGAGCTCTTGGCCCTGGAGAAGGGCCTCGACGAGCTTGACGAGCGAGCCGAACACCTCGACTCGGCGGCCCTGCAGGTCGCCATCGACCCCCTGCTCACGGGACCTGCCTACCGTTTTGCCGAGGGCCGCGAAGCCCTGCGCAGGGCCCATGGCACGGAGGCCTACATCGCCGTGATGGAGGCCTTTGCCCGGGCCGAACGCAAACTCAACCGAGCCTGGTCCGCCGCCGTGGACGGCTACCCCGGCGAAGCCCGTCGCAGCCTGGAGGCCGCGCGCCTCTCCGCGCGCGAGGCCCGCGAAGCCATGCCAGGCACTTATGAAGCCCTGCACGGGGGATAAAACCTGCACGGGGGGGGCCGCTGGCGCCTGAGCCCCGCGGGCCGCCGGTATTGGGTCCTGGCCCGGGTGAAAAGCGGGACAGCCTGATCCGCGTGCGGGGCTGTGGGCTATGCTCCTTGGCCGAAACCGGACCGCTTCCCTTCGCCCCAGCACTCCCCGATGAAAAAAGCCCTCGCCGCACTGGCGCTCCTCGGCCTCCTCGGCGCAGCCGCACTGCCCCTCATGGAAACCGACTACACATCCCTGCCCAAGTCCGCCGCCCAGGAACACGCTCTCCTGGGTGCCTCTGGCCTGTCTCTGGCCGCGGCCGTGAAGAGTGCCGAAGAAGCGACCGGCGGCCTGGCGGCCAGGGCCGAAATCGACACCACCGCGAAACTGGCCCGGGTGCGCGTCCATGACGCCAGCACAACCTGGCAAGTTGTGGTGGCCAAGGACGGCAGCATCGACTCGAAGACCGCCGTGCCGCGCTTCCCCGGCCACCCGGTGAGCGGCGAGTGGACCGAGACCGAATCGGGCCTGCGCTTTTTCGAGCTGGAAGAGGGCAGCGGCGCAGTGCCGCCATCTCCCAGCACCAATGTGCGCGTGCACTACACGGGCTATCTGACAGACGGCACCAAGTTCGACTCCTCGGTGGACCGCGGCGCGCCAGCTGACTTTCCCCTCAACCGCGTCATCGCTGGCTGGACCGAGGGCGTCGGCTCCATGAAGGTCGGTGGCCAGCGCAAGCTGATCATTCCCTTTGGCCTGGCCTATGGCGAGAACGGCCGAGCGCCAACCATCCCGCCCCGGGCCACCTTGATCTTCGATGTGGAGTTGATCGAGATCCTGCCCTGAATGTCCTTCTGCTCCCCGCCGCAGGGCGGGGTCGCTTTGGCTGACTACTTCGTCGCCACGAGCTTCACTCCGCGGAAGCGGGCCGGGGCAGCTCCGTGGCTCATCTCGGCCAACTGAATGGGGTTGCCCTTGCCGCAGTTGGCCACGCCCCAGAGGTTCCAGTGCGCGCTGCTACAAATGGCATCGCAGGCGCCCCAGAACTCCGGAGTTGTGCCCTGGTAGGTGGGATTGCGCAACATGCGCGCCAAGCGCCCGTCCTGGATTTCCCACCCGATCTCGCAGGTGAACTGGAAGTTCAGGCGGCGCTGGTCGATGGACCACATCTTGACCGTGTCGACAAAAATCGAGCCGTCTTCGCAATCGGCGATCAAGGCGTCGAAGTCCCACTCGCCGGGCATCAGCGACAGGTTAGTCATGCGGATGATGGGCGGATGAAACCAGCCTTGAGCACGCGAGGTGCCATGGCTCCGCTCTGCGCCAATCTTTGAAGCCCAGGTGCGGTCGGTGTGAAAGCCCTCGAAGATGCCGTCGCGCACCACATGCCAGGAACCCGCAGCAACGCACTCGTCGTCGAAACCGCGGGTGCCCAGGCCGCCGGGAATGGTGGAGTCGGCCACGAGGTTGACGATCTTCGAGCCGTAGCGAAAGCGGCCCATGTGGTCGGCCTGGGAAAAGCTCGAACCGGCCAGGTCCACCTCGTGGCCAAAGACGCGATCGAGTTCGTTGGGGTGCCCTACCGACTCGTGAATTTGCAACATGAGCTGGCTGCCGCCGATCACCAGGGTGCGCTCACCCTCGGGGGCGGCGTCCGCGGAGCAGAGGGCCACGGACTCGTCGCGCAGCCGCCCGCCATGCCTTGCGAGGTCCATGGCCAGGATGTGCTCCCAGCCGGCAGAGGCGAAGTTGCCTCCCATGGATGCGGGGTAGGAGCGGCATTGGACTTGACCGTGAGCGGCTGCCGTGCTGGACATGCCCGCCCCACAGCGCATGAGGTCCTGGTAAATGTGGCTGCCCTCGCTGGACGCCTGCCACTTTTCTTCCCGGCGCAGGGAACACGAGGCCTCACGGGCCACGGTTTCGGGCGCTCCTGCCATGGAAGCATCGGCAGCCATCAAGAGGCTCAAGCGATCTTCGAGGGGCACGCTGAAGGGGTCAATCGTCCGCGGACTGGACCACTCGGCGGTGTGGGCGGGTTCGTCGGCCCATGCCGCGGGAGTGACCTTGGCCGCGGAGAGCACCGAGGCCGTGTGCGTGGCCCTCTGGGCTAGATCCGCGAGGGCTGTGCCCCCCAGTTCCGCCCCCAGAGGCGCCGCCGCAAAACCAAAGCAACCGTTCATGCGCACGCGCAGCCCCAGGCCCGACTCCTCGTAGCTCTCCGCCGAACCGAGTCGGCCGTTTTTGACCACCAGCTCTTCGTCCCAGACTCGCGAGACGCGGCAATCAGCGTAATCCGCGCCCAGGGCAAGGGCCGCGTCGATAGCCTCGCGAGCCAGGGTCATCTCTTGTTTCGCCATGGAATCGTTGGGGGGACTAGAAGTCGGTGCTCGAAGTGAAGCGGAAGTTCTCGATGCGCAGGGCGGGACAGATCACCTCGCCCTCGAAGAGGGCGCCAGCGACCTCGCGCTCGGAACCGATGCCCGTGATGCTGCCGAAGGCTTTGACGAAGCTCTCGGTGAAGCGCAGGTTCTTGACCGCCGGTCCGATCTCGCCCTTTTCGATCCTGAAGGTTCCGTTGCGCGTCATTCCCGTGAGCAAGAGATCCTTGGGGTCGATCAGGTTGGTGTAGTGGAACTGGGTGATCAGGAGCCCGTGCTCGACACCCCCGATCAACTCGGCCAAGCTCTGCTCGCCTGCTGAGAGAACCAAGTTCATGGGGATCGGTCCGCTGGTGTTGGGCATGGCCAGACCGTGGCCTGTGTTGGGCAGGCCGAGCTTCGCCGCCCATTTGCTGTCGGTCACGGGCGTTCCCACCCGCCCGGCATCCACGAGCTGGACCGGTTGCCTGGGCCAGCCCTCGCCGTCGTAGGGGCAGCCCGGGTGGAACTCATTGTGGGCGTCGTCGGCGATCTGCAAGGACTCGGGGAAGATCTGCTGACCCTCGCGGCCGCACAGAAAGGAACTCTCCTCGGCCACTTCCTGGGCACCGAAACCCGCGTAGGAAGCGAACAGCAAGAGGGCGCTCACGGCGTTGGGCTCGAGCACCACGGTGTACTCGCCGGGTTCGATATTCTGGGGCTGGGCCCCCGCCAACGCCTTGGAAACGGCCCGGCGGACCACAGCCTCGGCGTCGAGATCGCCCACTCGGCTGTGGATGGCGTCAGCAAAGCCGGCGCTGGTCTTGAAATCGGGGCTGCTAGCCGTCAGGCAGAAGCCCGCCCGAGAAGAGCTGCAAGCGACCTCGCGGCCGGCCGAGTTGACGAGGCGGCCCTCCGCGCTCCTGCATTGGATCAGGCCCGCCGGCGCCAGGCCTGCGTCGGTGCAAGCTGCCGTGGCCATTTGCACCCAGGGCGCCATCTCCTCGAAAGGGAAGCTCGCGGTGGCCTCGTCGGCGACTTGCTCGCGGACATCCACAGCCCCGCCGAGGGCCCGGGCTTCGGGGTTGGGCGGGGCCATGCGGGCCAAGATCGTGGCCCGCTCCAAAGCCCCCAGGGCGCGGGCCTCACAACTGCCGTCACAATCGGCGCGGGCTTCGCGCCAGCCGTCGTCGCCTTGAAAGCGCGCGCGGATGGAGACTGATTGCCAATTGCGGTCGGCGCTTTGGGTCGGCCCGCTGTCGGCAAAGCGCACGAAACGCTCCGCGCCGCTTCCCAAGCTGACCTCTGTCTCATCCGCCTCGCTGGCGTCGATCAGGCGCTCGGCGAGGCGGCCGATGTCTCTTGAGTTCTGCATGGGCATGGCTTCTGGAAGGGCGCTCTTGAGCTTGGCCTCTGGATCACTTGGCGACGAAGTTGACTAGCTTACCGGGCACGACTATTTCCTTGATGATCTGCTTGCCCGCCAGCTGTTCCGCCACGGCCTCGCGGGCCAGGACCAGTAGCTCCTCGTGGCTGGCGTGCTTGGACGCCTTGACGCGCCCCCGCAGCTTACCCAAGACCTGCACCACGAGCTCAAACTCATCGCTTTCCAGGAACTCCTCACGCACCACGGGCCAGCCAGCCTGGCTCACGCCGCCCTCGTGGCCCAATCGCTGCCAGAGTTCCTCGGCCACATGCGGCGCAAAGGGCGACAGGGCGCAGACCAGGCGCTCGGCCTGGCTGCGGGTGAAAGCCTCGCGGCGTTTCGTGGCTTCGTTGCAAAAAGTCATCATGGCCGCGATGGCCGTATTGAAGTTGAAGCCTTCAAAGGAATCATCGATGCGCTTGAGGGTTTGGTTGAGGGTACGCTCGAGTTCCAAGGCCGGGCCCTCCAGAGGTTCGGGGGTGTGCGCCGCGAGCTGGGGCCGCATGGGGTCGGCAGCTTCTTCGTCGACGAACAGACGCCATAGGCGTTCGAGAAAGCGTCGGCAACCGGGCACATCGCGGGGGTTCCAGGGCTTGGAGTCCGCCAAGGGGCCCATGAACATCTCATACAACCGGAAGGTGTCGCAACCGTATTCAGAGATGACCTGGTCGGGGTTGACCACATTGCGCAGGGATTTGGACATCTTGGCGATGACACAGGTGAGCTCTTCACCGGTCGCCCGAGTCACGCACTTGCCGGCGCGCTCCACGGTCTCATCCACCGGCACCAGGCGGCCGCTCTTGTCCTTGTAGGCAAAGGCAGTCAGCATGCCCTGGTTGAAGAGCCGCTTGAAGGGCTCCGGGTTGGCCACCAACCCCAGGTCGAAGAGCACCTTGTGCCAGAAGCGCGCGTACAAAAGGTGCAGCACAGCGTGCTCGACACCACCCACATACAAGTCCACCTCGCCCCAATAGTCCGCGGCGGCCTGGGACCAGGGTTCCTCGTTGTTGTGAGGATCCATGAAGCGCAAGTAGTACCAACACGAGCCTGCCCAACCGGGCATGGTGTCCGTCTCGCGCCGAGCGATCTCGCCGTCGCGGCCGTCGGTGGTCCGCACCCAACCCGGGACCCGACCAAGAGGCGCGGAGCCATCGGCTGCCGGTGTGAAGTCGTGCATGTCGGGCAGCTCCACCGGCAGGTCCTCGTCGCGCACGCGGCGCGTCTCGCCCGACTCGGTGAAGAGGATCGGGAAGGGCTCGCCCCAGTAACGCTGGCGGCTGAAGAGCCAGTCGCGCAGGCGATAGGTTGTCTCGCCAAAACCGTGGCTGCCGGCTTCGAGCAGTTCGAGCGCGCGCTCCTTGGCCGCCGCCGTGGACAGGCCGTCGAGAGGGCCGGAATTCACGGAGACCCCAGCGCCAGTAAAACACCCGCCCTCAACGGCGCCCGCTGTGCCTTCTGGGGGTTGCACCACCTCGATGATCTCGAGGTCGTACTTACGGGCGAACTCAGCGTCGCGCTCGTCATGACCCGGCACCGCCATGATGGCGCCCGTGCCATAGCTCGCCAGCACATAATCGGCGATGTAGATCGGAACGCGAGCCCGCGGGTCGTCTGCCGCGAGCAGGGGATTCTGGCAATAGCCACCGGTGAATACACCGCTCTTTCCGTCGGCCAGATCGGTGCGCTCCAGATCGCTCTTCTTGGCCGCAGCGCGCACATACTCCCCTATTTCCGCGCTCTGCTTGCTGCTTGTGATCCGTTCCACCAACTCGTGTTCAGGAGCCAGCACCATGAAGGTCACACCGAAGATCGTGTCGGGCCGAGTGGTGAAGACCGAGACCTTCTGATCCCCTTGGCCTTGCACGGGAAAGTGCACCCGCGCGCCGTGGGAGCGGCCGATCCATTCGCGCTGCATGGCCTTCACCGAATCGGGCCAGTCCACGAGGTCCAGGTCGTCGATCAGGCGGTCGGCGTAGGCTGTGATCTTGAGCATCCACTGCTTCAGGGGACGGCGCTCGCAGGGGTGGTCCCCGCGCTCGGAGCGCCCACCGACGACCTCCTCATTGGCCAGTACGGTCTTCAACTCCTCGCACCACCAAACCGGCACCTCGGCCTGGTAGGCGAGACCGCGATCAAAGAGGCGCGCGAAGATCCATTGGGTCCAGCGGTAGTAACTGGGCTCGCAGGTGGAGATTTCGCGCTGCCAGTCGAAGGAGAGACCAATGGCCTGCATCTGACGGCGGAAGGTCTCTATGTTCTGAAGAGTCGTCTCGCGCGGGTGCTTGCCGGTCTGTATCGCGTACTGCTCGGCGGGCAAGCCAAAGGCGTCATAGCCCATGGGGTGCAGCACATGAAAACCCTCCATGCGCTTGCGCCGGGCGATGATGTCGCTCCCGAGATAGCCCATGGGGTGCCCCACATGGAGCCCCGCTCCCGAGGGATAGGGGAACATGTCGAGGATGTAGTACTTGGGCTTTTTTGGATCAAAGCCCTCCTCGCCGGGGCCGGGAGCGTGGAAAGTCTGGGCCTCCTGCCAGTGGGCCTGCCAGCGGGCTTCGATAGCCTTTGGGTCGTAGCTATTGTTCACGGAACTCATTGTTCACGAAGGTCATGTTCTTGAGCCAGGAGGTCGCGCGCGAGGGGCCAAAACGGGGAGCGGCGAAAAAGCTCTGCCACAGCCCGCCATGATAGGGTCCTGGCGAGGCGCTCTCCATGGCACAGCCCCCAGGCACAGGAAAAGCTCCTCGATGAGTGGTTGACTCCCAGGGGCCCCGGCGGCATTCTTCTCGGGCGAAAGCGGCCCGCACGGGGCACCGCTCCTTCCCAGAGGCTCCCAAAGAGGTAAGCCTCGCCAACAAGAACAAGCACACGGCGAGTTTCGAGACCACGTCTCGTCGTGGCCGGTAGATGGAATTCTAGAGCATTGATTCTCCGTCTCCGGCACCGGGGGATTAGCTCAGTTGGTAGAGCGCTTGAATGGCATTCAAGAGGTCAGGGGTTCGACTCCCCTATCCTCCACCACCCCACAGCGGCCGACCGCAGTCCAGTCCTGGACTTCGCGTCGGCCGTCTTCTTGCACTGGGCCTGGATCTGGCTTGGCCCGCGGCAGCTCCCGGGTAGACTAGCGCCACCGTTTCCGCCCCACCGCATCCGACTCCTCCCCCTGGCGCCCCCGTGCCTACATGACCGATCTGGCCCACCCCGACCGCCTGCAAAAGATCGAAGCGATGCGCGCCGCGGGAATCGACCCCTACCCCTGCCGGGGTGTCGCTGCGGAAAAGATCTCCGACCTGGCCGCCGCCGCCGGCACCCGCGAGGAACCGGGACCGCGAGCCGGCGAGCAAGTCACCGTGGCCGGGCGCCTGATGGGCCTGCGAGACTTTGGCAAGCTTATCTTTGCCCCGCTCCTCGACCGCACGGGCAGAATTCAGGTGGGCTTGCAGAAGAAGCGACTCGAAAAGTGGTGGCCCGAGCGCAAGTGGCTCGACGGCGGAGACCTGTTGGCCATCACCGGCGAATTGGGCCACACCCAAAAGGGCGAGGTCACAATCTGGGCCACGAAGGTGCTGCTGCTCGCCAAGGCCGTGGCACCTCCGCCAGAAAAGTGGCACGGCCTGGCCGACAAGGAACTGCGCTATCGCCGCCGCTACGCCGACCTGTGGGCCAGCCCCGGGGTGGCCGAAGTCTTCAAGAAGCGCAGCCAGATCCTGTCTGGCATCCGGCGCTTCCTCGAAGCCCGCGAGTACATCGAAGTCGAGACGCCCACCCTGCACCCCCTGCTCGGCGGGGCCGCGGCCAAACCCTTCGTGACCCACCACAATGCCCTGGGCCTGGACCTTTTCCTGCGCATAGCCCCCGAGCTCTACCTCAAGCGCCTGATCGTGGGCGGCCTGGAACGGGTCTTCGAAATCGCCCGCAACTTTCGCAACGAGGGCATTTCCCAGCGCCATAACCCCGAGTTCACCATGCTCGAGTTGTACGAGGCTCAGGCCGACTACGAGCGTATGATGGAAATCGCGGAGGGTCTCACGGAGAGCCTCTGCCGCGAGGTTAATGGCAGCACCACGACCACCTTCAACGACACCGAGTACAGCCTCGCGGCTCCCTTCGAGCGCAAGACCTACGCTGGCCTCTTCCGCGAACACGCCGGCGTCGAGTTCGACGACCAGGAGGCCGTGCGTGCGAAGGCCAAGGAACTCGGCCTGCCCCCGGAGGAGGAGTACTGGAAGCTCATGAACGATGTCTTCGAAGCCACGGTGGAAAAGCACCTCGAGGGCCCCATCTTCGTCACCGACTACCCCGTGCAGATCTGCCCCCTGGCCAAGCAGAGCAGTGCCGACCCGCGCTTTGCCGAACGCTTTGAGTTGTTCATCGCTGGCATGGAACTCGGCAACGCCTTCACCGAACTCAACGATCCAGAGGAGCAGGAACGGCGTTTTGAGGCCCAGGTCGCCAGCCGCGATCCCGAAACCCCCGGCGAGGTGGACTACGATTACATCCAGGCCCTGGAATACGGCATGCCTCCCACCGGCGGTATGGGCATCGGCGTGGACCGTTTGGTGATGGTGATCACCGGCGAGTCTTCGATTCGCGATGTGCTCTTGTTCCCCGCCATGCGCCCCCAGGCCAAAGCAGACGAGGCCCTCCCGGCAGAAGCCTCAGAAGCTCCCGCCAAGTCCTGAGGCCCGCATGTACCGCCGCTTCCTGAGTTGGAGATACCTCCTCAAGCGCCCGATCAACCTGATCGGCGTGAGCGGAATCACCGTGGGCGTGGGCGCCCTGATCCTGATCATCTCGATCATGTCGGGCTTTCTCGAGGAGAGCCGCAAGACCGTGCGCGGCAGCCTCTCGGATGTGGTCGTCCAACCCACTTTTTTACCGCGCCTCGACGGTAAACGGGTGCCGAATTCGGTCGATCCCCTGCTCGCGGCCCTCGACGCCGATGCACGCATTGCGGCGGCCAGCCCGCACCTCTCGTGGGGTGGCATGCTGGTGCAATCGGGCTGGGACGCGGCCCAGAGCGAGCACCGCCTGAAGGACCCCGACCGCGGCGACATGGCCTTCGCCCAGTTTGTGGGCGTCGACATCGAGCGCGAATTCGCGGCCACCGACCTGCGCGCCGCGCTCGGACGCGAAAGCGGCTACGGCAATCTCGTGGACGATGTCGAAAAACCCTTCGCCCGGCCAAAGAGCTACGACGGCGACGAGCCCTACGCCTGGGTCGTGGTGGGCGAGCAACTCGCTCGCATCCACATGTTGTACAAGGGCTCGATCATCAATCTGGTCACGGCCATGCCCGATTCGATCACCGAGAAGGCCTACCTGTCCAACCGCAAGTACCTCGTGGCCGGCACATTCAGCACCGGCGAGAACGAAACCGATGCCGCGCGCATCTACATGGATCGCTGGGAGCTCTCGGATTTCCTCAGCGGCCAGCGCGAGTACACCCAGGTGCTATGCAAGCTGAAGGACTACCCGAGCGAGCGCGAGACCATCGAAGCCAGCCTGGGTCAGGCACTCTATGACCAGGGACTCCTGCGCAGCGCCCCAGTACCCACGCGGCCGTCCACCGAGGTGCGCACCTGGGAAACCTACCGCCGTAGTCTTCTGGGCGCCATCGAGAACGAGCGCGTCTTGATGGGCATCATGCTGGGGCTCATCGTCCTGGTGGCGGCCTTCACGGTCTTCGCCATCCTGATGATGATGGTCACCGAGAAGCGCCGCGACATCGGCATCCTGACCGCTCTGGGCGCCACGCGCCGTAGCATCCTGGCCATCTTCTTGATGATCGGCCTTTGGAACGCGACCCTGGGCTCGCTAATCGGCGCCGCCCTGGGCGTGGCCGGTGCCCTCAAGATCGACGCCATCGAGCGCTGGCTCTCGGCCACCATGGGCGTGCAGATCTTCGACCGCAAGGTCTACCTCTTCGATCACATCCCGGCCCTGGTGAGCCCGGCGATCGTGGCCAGCACGGTGCTCGGCGCGCTCTTTTTCACCCTGCTGTTCTCGTTCATTCCGGCCCTCTTGGCCTCGCGCACACACCCCATCGACGCCTTGCGCGCAGAATGAACTCCACAGAGCCTCAAAGTCCTCAGCCCTGTCTTCAGGCAGCCGCCGCAGTGCTGCGTGCCGAGGGTGTGCGCAAGGCCTTCCAGATCGGCAAGCAGCAACTCGAAGTGCTGCACGGCGCCCACATCGACCTGCGCGCCGGCGAACGCCTCTGCCTGATGGGCGCCTCGGGCGCTGGCAAGTCCACTTTCCTGCATGTGCTCGGGCTCCTCGAAGAGCCCACCGAGGGCCAGGTCTTTCTCGAAGGACAGAGCGCCTGGACCCTCTCCATGGCCGAGCGCGCCGCCCTGCGCAATCGCTGCATTGGCTTCGTCTTCCAGGCCTACCACCTACTGCCCGACCTGACCGCCCTGGAGAATGTGGTGCTGCCCGCGCGTATCGCCCACACCTACGGCACCCTGCGTTTCAACAAGTCCGCCCAAACCGACAAGGCGGCGGAACTTTTGGACCGTTTTGGCCTGGGCTCACGGCTCACGCACAGCCCCAACCAACTGTCTGGCGGCGAGCGCCAACGGGTGGCCGTGGCTAGAGCCCTGATCCTGGGGCCCAAGATCCTGATCGCCGACGAACCCACGGGCAACCTCGACACCGGCACCGGCGAGCGCGTGCTGGAATTGATCCTCGAAGAGCAACGCGCGCGCCAGGTCTCGCTCCTGCTCGTGACCCATGACAGCCGTTTGGCGCGCCATTGCGACCGCACCTTGGTTATGGAAGACGGTCAGATCCAGGCCGACTCCGAGGTCGAGATCCCCCAGTAGCTACGAGCCCTTGGGCCGCGGCTCGTCGAAGTAGTCCAGCTTGTCCAGGGGCACCACCAGCGAGGAGACGATGTTGCCGGTGTGGCTGGTGACGCGCTTGAAGTAGCGATGAGCGAGGACCCGCGCCGAGGCGTTGTCTTTTCTCGCGTGCAGGCCCAGGTCGACCTGTGCGTCGCACTCGCCTTCGATTTGGTGCACCTCTTCCAGGAAGGCTCGTGCGTCGCTGTCGTTCTGGCTCTCGAACAGCCCGTGGGCTCGCACGATGAGTTTGGAGACGCGGTCCTTGAGGTCGATCATGGCCTTGCGCTCGGCATCGCCGCCCAAGGGCGGCCTGGCAGCAGCCAGCCCGTAGAGATTCTTGGCGTAGTCGCCGATGCGCTCGGCATCCTTGACCAGACTCATCATCACCAGAAGCGCGGGGAAAGTGGCCGCCCCGTAGATCGAACCGTGGACCACGATCTCGCGCCGAATGGCCTGCTCGGTGCGATTGATGCGGCGGTCCGTGGCAAACAAGTCGTCCCGGATCACTTCAGGCGCCGTGCCGCCGAGCAGGGCATTGGCCGCTGCGTCGAACACATGGCGCCCATCGACCATCATCTCGAGGAACTGAGAGTGGATTTCGTTCAGGCTGCGGGATTCGGGTCCCAGACTCTGTAACCAGCGCATCATGAGGTTTTGCAGGGCCTTGAGAGCGCCGCATCTACGAGGAGTCTAACGGGTTTGGGGGCTCGAAACATGGAGAAGGCTATTGGAAGAGGTTCGTGATCCAGATACCCACCAGAGGGACGCCCACAAAGGCCCCCAGCACATAGAAGAGGACATAGACCGGGTTGCGCGACGCGGCGATGGCAAGGTTGCGGGCGAGCGCCAGGGGCACCCGGCGCACGGCGCGGAAGGGATAAATGCAGACCGTGCCGGCGACATTGAACAGGGCGTGCACCAGGGCGATGGTCAGGCCCGCGGAAGAATCCACGGCCGTGCTGGCCAGCAGAGCGGTGACCGTGGTGCCGATATTGGCGCCCAACATGATCGGAAAAGCGTTCTCCAGGGACAGGATGCCCGCCGCGCAGAGGGGCACCAGGAGCGAGGTGGTGATGCTCGAAGATTGCACCGCCACGGTGACCGCCGCCCCCACCACAATCCCAATCATCCCCG
The DNA here is from genome assembly GCA_012959785.1 of Planctomycetota bacterium. GTDB lineage: Bacteria > Planctomycetota > UBA1135 > UBA1135 > DUCM01. Next base: position 200,872 of record DUCM01000005.1, read on the forward strand.
AGCGCCGCAGGGAGTTGTTCATGGCCTGCTCCAGGGGGCCCACGATCAGCGTGCGCATGTTCTTCGTGATGAAAATCAGGCAGAAGAAGGTCATGCCGATACCCAGGGTCAACATACACAGCGCAAGCGGCGTGCCCTCGAGGCCGAGGTTTTCGAGGCCGTGCAGAATTGACTTGTAAGCCGACTTGACGGCGCCCTTGATCGGGCTCTTGTATTCGGCGCCGGGGGCGCCGGCGAGGACTTCTGTCAGGTACAGCGCGGGCTTGGACAGAAACCCTGTCAACAACTCCAGGGGCAGGAAAACTGCCACGCAGATCAGGTTGAAGAAGTCATGTACCGTGGCCGCTGCGAAGGCGCGCCGGAAGGCAGCGCTCTGGCGCACATGCCCCACCGAAACCAGGGTGTTTGTGATGGTGGTGCCGATGTTGGCGCCCATGATCATGGGCACGGCGCTCTCCACCGAGATCTCCCCCGAACCCACCAAGGCCACGATCATGGAGGTCGTGGTGGATGAGCTCTGCACCAAGACCGTGGCCAGGATACCCACGGCCAGGCCTGCGAAGGGATTGGACACGCCGCGAAAGAGACTCTCGGAGGTTTCCTTGCCCATCAACTTGATCGAGCCCCCCATGCACTGAATGGCCACGAGAAAACCCACCAGGAGCGCCATCACCAGCAGGACGCGCAGGAAGACCTCGGGCCCAAAGCGCGGGGTAGCGGAAGGGGAATCCATCGATGTGAGCTTCAGTAATTCGGTAGGCCAGAAAATTCCGCGTGCAACTTAGAGCACCTCACCCTCGCCGGCGTCGGTGCTGGACATGCCCTTGAAGAGCGTGTCGTCCTCGGGCTCGGGTTCGAAGCTACCGCGCCAGCCCAGCCGCTCGCGGATGCGAAGATAGGGATCGGATCCCGGCCGCGCGAGGATGGGATAGGGAGTTTGAGCTTGAGAAATCAGCACATGATCCCCCAGGTGCATGGGGTAGAAGCCGTGACCGTCCACCGCCAGCATGGTCATGCCGCTGGCCTGCTCGATACGGACCTTGAGCATGCTCTCCGGGTGCACCACCAGAGGCCGGTGCGAGAGGGACTGGGGCGAGATGGGCGTCACCACGAGCCCGCCCATGGAGGGCGCCAGAATGGGACCACCGGCCGCCAGGGAGTGGGCCGTGGACCCGCTCGGCGAGGAGACGATCAAGCCGTCGGCGCGGTAATCGCTGACCCAGGTCTCGCCATCCCAAAGCGACATGGTCAACATGCCCTGAACCGCGCCGCGTTGCACCAGGATCTCGTTCAAGGCGATGGCATTCACGGCGGCCTCGTGGCGCGACTTGATCTCTGCCACGAGCCGCATGCGCGGCTCAAGCACAGAACGACCCTCAAGCACCTCCTCCAGGGCCGCCTGCCAGTCAGCGCTGCGCACCGAGGCCAAAAATCCGATGCGGCCGAAGTTGATCCCCAGCACGGGCACCGGCCGCAGCCCAAAGGCCCGCACCACACTCAGCATGGAACCGTCGCCGCCGAGGACCACGATCACATCGGGCAGATTTTCCAGGCTATGGGGCGCCCCTACCAGCCGGCTGCAGAACTCGCGCAGGTCGTGGTGTTCTTCGACCTCTTGCACTCGTCCCTCGAGCCAGGTCCGCAACTCGAGCAGCAGGTTTGGCACGCCCTTCTTGTTGAAGTCGGCCAGCACCAAGACCCGCGCGATATCGCGGCAGAAGGCCTCTCGGCCCGCGCTGGGGGCAGCGCTTCCCGAGCCTTCCGGCGCTTGCCTGGGGGCTACCGCCATCAGACCCGGCTGGATACCAACAGGTTCCTAACGCTCTGGCGCACTCCGGCGACATCGAGGCCCAGGGAGGCCAGTTGTTCTTCGCGCGAGGACTTGTGCTCGATGTAGCGGTCGGGAATGCCGAGGCAACGCACCCGTGCCCCACCCGCGGGCAAACGCGCGTGGGCTTCGAGCACAGCTGAACCAAAACCGCCCATGCGCTGGTGATCTTCGAGGCACAGGATGTGACGGTACTCGCGGGCGTGCAGGCCGAGCATTTCGCTGTCGAGAGGTTTGGCGAAGCGCGCATCCACCACGCCGATCTCGATGCCTTCCCGGCGCAACTCATCAGCCACATCGCAAGCGGTGTTCACCAGGGCCCCGTAGGCCCAAATGACCAGGCTGCCTCCTTCGCACAGGACTTCGGCCTTGCCCGGAGCGAGTGCGCGGCGTTCACCCGGGTGGATGCGTTCCTGGGTCGGCGTGGCCGCGCGGGGAAAACGCAGGGCCACGGGGCCAGTGTGCCCCAGAGCCATGGTCAACATGCGTCCGAGGTCCGTCCCGTCACGGGGCGCCGCCAGAATCATGTTGGGCAGGGTGCGCAGGTAGGCGATGTCGAAGACGCCGTTGTGGGTTGGTCCGTCCGCACCCACCAGTCCAGCGCGGTCGAGACACAAAACCACCGGCAGACCCTGGAGCGCAATTTCCTGGAAGACCTGATCGAAGCCGCGTTGCAAGAAGGTCGAGTAGATCGCAACCACAGGCCGCGAGCCAGCCTTCGCCAGCCCCGCCGCCATGGCCAGGGCGTGTTGCTCGGTGATGCCAGTGTCGTGAAAGCGCGCGGGAAAGCGTTCGGCAAAAGCATCCAGGCCGGTGCCTGATGGCATGGCTGCGGTGATCGCGTGAATCCGCATGTCGCCCTCGGCGGCGGCCAGCAGGCTCTTCGAAAAGCACTGGGTGAAAGCCGGACCACTGGCTGGGGAGCGGTTTTCCTTGCGCAGTTTGCCATCCTCGCGGCCGCTGCCGGGAACGGCTGCTCGCGGCTTGACGGCGTGGACATGTTCGGGGTGCTCGTGGGCATCGGGGTAGCCCTTGCCCTTGGCTGTCAAGACATGCACCAGGACCACGCCGTCGAGCTCGCGCACGCGTTCCAGGGTTTCCACCAGGCGCTTCACATCGTGGCCGTCGATGGGGCCAACATAGGTCACTCCGAGTTCCTCGAACACATGGCCCGGCACGAGGCTGTGGCGCACCACTTCGCCAATCTGATCGAGGGTGCGATCCACCCGCGGGCCGATGACTGGGATGGCGCTAATCAGGGTCTGAATCTCCTGGTGCGCGCGCTGCAAGAGCCGCGTGGAGCGCAGGCGCGAGAAGTACCGCGCCATGGCCCCCACCGACTTTGAGATCGACCACTCGTTGTCGTTCAGGATCACCAGCAGATTCTGCCCCAGGGCGCCGGCGTGGTTGATCGCTTCAAAGGCCACGCCCGCGCCCATGCTGGCATCACCGATGACGGCCACGGCCTTGGGCGGGTCGGGTTCATGGCTGACGCCCAGCGAGAGCCCCAGGGCCAAACTGATCGATGTGCCAGCGTGACCTGTGTGGAAGAGATCGTATTCGGATTCGCACGGGTGGGTGAAGCCGCACAAGCCGTCTGTCTGGCGCAAGCTGGCGAAATCCTCGCGGCGACCGGTGAGCAGCTTGTGGGTGTAGCTCTGATGACTCACATCCCAGACCAGGCGGTCGCGGCGGAAATCGAATGTGTAGTGCAGGGCACAGCTCAACTCCACGGTGCCGAGGTTGGAGCCCAGGTGCCCGCCGGTCTGTTGCACGCTATCGAGCAGGAACTCACGGATCTCGCCGCAGAGTCCAGGGAGTTGCCCCAAGTCGAGGGCCTTGAGATCCTCCGGCGAATGGATGCCCTCGAGCAAATCCACCTGCTCTGCGCTGGCGAGCTTGCTCTCGTGGTTGGGCGAGACGGATTTGTCCTGGGGGGTCGCTTGGGTCATGTCGAAGCGCGGGCAGCGCCGCTCTGTGCTGCTGCCCCTGATTACTCGCCCCTAGTCTGGCCGAGAGGGCCCATTCCTTCCAACCCCCCGGAGGCGATCTTTCTCAGGAAAGCTCGGGCTTGCTCCGGGATGCGCTTCAACGCGAGCGCGATCCCAGATGCTCCACCAGACGCAGGACCAGGCTGGACTCCAAAAAACCAAGGCCCAGGGCGGCCTCGCGGGCCGCCGCTGCCCTGCGGGTGGCTTCCCCACGGGCCCCCTCGAGCCCCATCACAGTGACACTTGTGGCCCGGCCCAGGGCCTGGTCCTTGCCCGGGGTCTTGCCCAGGGTGACGGCATCGCCGGTGATATCGAGGGCATCGTCCACGACCTGAAAGGCGAGGCCTAGGGCTTCGCCGAAGTCTCGCGCCCCGGCGCAGGCCACGGGGCTGGCTCCGCCCGTCAGGGCGCCCAGCTCGCAGGCCGCGCCCAGGAGCGCACCGGTTTTCTTGCGCTGCAGGTCGCGCACATCCTCGGGGCTCGCGCCGCTGGCCTCTACGGTCATATCGAGCACCTGGCCTCCCACCATTCCCGCACCGCCTGCGGCGCGGGCCAGAACCTGCAAGGCGCCTGCCGCGCTAGCTCCCTTGGCGCCGGCCAGGACCTCAAAGGCGCGAGTCAGGAGGGCATCGCCCACCAATACGGCCAGGGCCTCGCCGTAGACCTTGTGGCAGGTGGGCCGGCCCCGGCGCAGGTCGTCGTCGTCCATGCAGGGTAGGTCGTCGTGGACCAGGCTGTAGGTGTGCACCAGCTCCAGGGCGGCGGCGGCCCTGGAAGCGCCCTCGGCGCTGCCCCCCGCGGCCTCCGCGAAGAGGCGCACGAGGATCGGCCGCAGGCGTTTGCCGCCGCCAAAGAGGGTGTAATGCGCGGCCTCAAAAAGGGGCTGGGGCCAGGGAGCCTCAGCACCATCGGAGCCACAGGCGGGCAGACCCCAGCGCTCGAGCTGCGCCTCGCTCCAGGTTCGCGACTCCGCGAGCCAGGCTTGGAATTCCCCCTCACTGGCCGCCTTGCCCGCAAAGCCGGCAAAATTGGCGCATGAATCAGACGGCGGACTCTTCATCCGTCGGGGTCGTCATCGTAGGGCTTGAGCGCCTGCTCGGCACCCAGGGTCAATTCCTCGACCTGTTTCTTGAAGCCCGCCAGGATGCTGCGGCAGCCTTCCAGCAGCCCGACCCCCTCTCGATAGCGCTCAATGGTGGTCTCCAGGCCCAATCCGCCAGCTTCCATCTCCTGCACGAGGCTCTCCAGCCGTGCGAGACGGCCGTCGAAGCTCTGTTTTTCCTCGTCCGCGCCCTCCGTGCCCTCTTTTTCTTTGGCCATGGCCGCCATCCTACCCCAAAGGAGCTCTCGAGCGCAGTCGCGAGAAGCCCCAGCTGGGGCCATTGTCGGGGTATACTCTGGTCCCAGGCCCCGGCAAGCTAGCCCCAGGTGCCGGCAAACCTTCGCTTCCAGACCCCCTATTGGGCCAATTCCTGCCTAGCGAGGCGGTTGCGGTCATCCTGGAGTGCCTTAGAATCCGATATCATCCACTGAGCCTACAGCACCCCGGCACCCTCGTCGGCCACGCAAAACCCTCCAGTCCCCGGAAGCTTTCTCTGCCGCTTCCCTCTCCCAGCTGCCGCACTGATTGCCATGAAAGTCGCCCTGATCTACGCCAAGGACCAGCACATCAAGGAAAAGGCTGCCGAGGCCTTCGCGGACGATGACATCACCAAGGGCGAGTTGGCCCGCGATGAAATCTACCCGCCCCTGGGCATCACGATCCTGGCGGCCTGGCTCGAAAACGCCGGACACGAGGTGCGTCTGAAAGACGACTCCATCGAGGACCTGGACGACCTGCGCGTGGACATGGCCTGGGCCCACATCGTGGGCATTTCCTCCCTGACTCCCAACGCCCGCAGAGCGCGCGAGCTGGGCCTGTTGTGCAAGCAGGAATTTTTCAAACCGATCATCATGGGTGGGCCGCACCCCACCACCAACCCAGAGTTTTTCCTCGAACCTGGCGCCGCTGATGTGTGTTGCGCCGGCGAAGGCGACGAGACTCTGCTGGCCTGGATGGAGGTCTACGACCAGCCCGAAAAGTGGGAGCAGGTCGACGGCATCACATTCATGCGCGACGGCGAACAGATTTCCACGCCGCGCCGCCCGCTCTTCAAGGACATGGACGCCCTCCCCCGTCCGGCCTACCACCTGTGGGACATTCCGCGCTTCATGCGTTTGATGATCAACCCCGGCGTGACCTGCATCACCAGCCGCGGCTGCCCCTACGCCTGTACCTTCTGCGACGCAGAGATGACGCCTCGGCAGTATCGCGCCATGAGCCCCGAGGCCACGGTGGATCTCTTCGAGTTCCTGATCAATACCTACAACCCGCCGCAATTGACCCTCTTCGATGACCTCTTCACGATCCAGCGCAAGCGCGTGATCGAGATCTGCAAGCTGATCGTCAAGCGCGGCCTGTTCTTCGAATGGGTCTGCGAGTCGCGGGTGGACACCATGGACTTTGAGATGTTGCGCTGGCTGCGCAAGGCCGGCTGCGTCAAGATCTACTACGGCCTGGAGTCGGGATCGCCCAAGATGCTCCAAACCATGAAGAAGGGCGTGACTCCCGAAAAGGTGCGCTCCGGTTCGAAGCTCAACCGCCAGGTAGGGATGTACTTCAAGTTTTTCCTGCTCTACGGATTCCCCGAGGACACCCGCGAGGACCATGTCTACACGGAGCAACTGATCGAGGAAACACGCCCGAATGCGATCTGCGTGGCGATTCTGCAGCCGATTCCCGGCACCGAGGTCTTCGAGCAGCTCAAACCCATGCTGCTCCTCGATGTGGCCGAAATGGATTTCCATTACTGGCACTCCACCGAGAGCTTCAAGCACCCCAACTTCACCCACGCGGAACTGCACGAGGAGCGCGAACGCCTGCTCAAGGTCCACGCCCGCACGCACACCCTCAAGAACAAATTGTTGCGCAAACTCGAGCGCCTCGCGGCCATGATCCGGCACCCCGAGCTGATTGTCGACATCTTCGAGATCCGTTCGCGCCGCAAAGCCTACCTGCGACGGGTCAAGAGTTCGGAATGGTCCTATGTCCACGAGGAGCGCCGCGACGATATCTCGTTGCAAGTACCGCATGTTTCGGTAGACTGAGCGTAAGACCAAAAAAGCGGGCCATCGGGAAACCCGATGCCCGTCAGAGACGGCCCCTGAGATCCCCCTGCGGGAAAACTCGGGGGTCTCTCTTTTTGCCCGCCGAATAAATGCCCCGCTAATAATTGCCCCGCGCCAGGCGGCGTCGAGGGAGATTCAGTCACCGGGCAGGGTGTGCCACGCGCGTTCGGCCCGGTAGCCGCTCAGGAGATCTCGGGTCAGCGCTTCGCCGTAGGGCGCGCAGAAATCTTCGGCGCTTTCCTCACTCAAACGGAAACGGCTGTACAGCCAGCGGCCCAATCCACGGCGGAAGGCTCTCCGAAAGGCTTCGGGTTCGGCGATAGCCGCGGACCTTTCGAGTTCGACGGACAAGTTCTCGGCGTAGGGGTGACGCCCCGATCCAAAACGCCCCAGGGCTTCGAGCCATTGTAGACGCAGGCCTTCAGGGGCCTTTTCAGCCACGGCCAGGGCCCGCGCTCCATCCCAATCCGAGGCGGCCACCAACAAGGGCGCCAGCCCAAAGGCCGAGTCCCGCCGGCGCTCTGGAGCCAGGTCCGCGAACTCCGCGAGAGCTCTATCCAGGGCCTCCTCAAGGGAAGCCGCACCCGCCCGCTCGGACCACAGGTTGGCCACCGCGGCGGCCCGCAACCAGTCCCGGTCGGAATCGTTGAAGGCTTCACACAACTCGAGTCTCTGCATGCGCGTGCCCTCGAAGTGCCACAGGACCTTGGCGAAGTACTGGTCGTAGCTGTAGCCCTTGGTCTCCATCAGAATGCGCCAGTTCTTGAGGGGCTCTCCGGGCGAACCGTAAGCGAGGGCGCCGAGGGTGGCGCAAAGGCCCAGAGCCAGGAGTAGGGCGCCTCCCGCCTGTCCCGCCCCTCGGGCCCAGGCGCCGGGTCGCTCTTGCAGCGCCGCCAGGGCTGCGGCCACCAACACGCTGCCGAAGATCCACACCGGCGCGAGACGCAAGAGCAGGAAGAAGTGGTACACGCGGCCCCCGATGAAACCGCCGCCGAGGTAGACCATGCAGAAGAGCACCAAGTAACCCGCGATGAAGAGGGCCGGCCTCCGCGAGGATGCCCCAGCCACGGGAGCCGCGAGGACGAAGACGGCCAGAGGCACGGCCACGCACCAGGCCCCAGCCGTCAGGCTCGAAAGCCCACCGGGTTCCACGAAGACCGAGTGCGCGAAGGCCGTCAGGCGCTCCAGGTTGGCCCCCGCAATGGATTCGCCGTGGATGTCGAAGACGGCCTCGCCCACCAGGCTGTACATGACGAAGAGGGGCAGCGCGCCGAGCAGGGTCCCCAGAAGGCCCAAGACCCCGCCCACACCAAAGACCTCCCGCGGCCGTCGCCAAAGGAGACCAGCGAGGACCCAAACCGCGGCCAGACCGATCTGGTAGGAAAAGTAGAGGCCAAACCCGGTCACGAGTCCGAGCAAGAACCACGGCCGCCGCCCTGGCTCCCCCGCGATCAATTGAGCGCCCAATCCCAGGACTCCAAACAGAAAGAGGCAGGCCTCGAAGTGAATCCCGAGGTTCAACAGGCTCAGCTTCTGGAAGCACTCGGGGGCAAAGATCAAAAGGGCGCAAAACCAGTGGGCCGCCGAGCGCGAAAACATCCTGAGCGTGAAGTGCCAGCCCGCCGCCAGAACCGCCAACGCAAAGCCCAGGGCCACCAGCTTGTGGGCCAACAGATTCTCGCCAGCCACGAGGAAAGCCAGGGCCTTCAAGTGACTGATGAGAAAACCTCCGCCCTCATAATAGTGGTAGGCGAGCTGGTGGTGCGGCACCGCCAGGGAATCCAGCATGGCCTTGGCCGCCGTGCCCTTCTCGAGTTCCTCGCCGTAGAAAAAGACATCGGCGAGGGCGAGCACCAGGGCAGCCTTGACCAGCAAGCACAGCCCAAGCCAACCCACAAGAGGACGCTGTTGGAAAAATCGGAGCAGCGCGGGCATGCAGCCAGGGTAGACGCCTCCGGGCCCAATTCAAGAGGCCCTCTCAAGCGGTCCGATTCGCGGGCGGGAAGAGTTGTGCCCGGCCTGCATGGATTCTGCGCTAACCTGCGGCGGTGCAAGGCGAGACCCGAAGTTCCACGCAGAGCGACCGAAGCGTGCTGGCCCTGGTGTTGGCACTGTGGGCCCTCTGGCTGCCGGGCCTCCTGGGCGCGGGGTTCTTGATGGACGACCGCGAGCTGATCTTCGACAACCCCCTGGTTGCCGGGGACCTGCCCTGGACGGAGGCCTTCGCTAGGGACTATTTCCATCACGCGGGCGACGCTGGAGCCTGGCGGCCCCTGGCGAGCCTCTCCCTGCGACTGGACCACGCCCTGTTCGGTAGCGAGCCCCTGGGTTACCACATCACAAACGGGCTCCTGCATCTGGGTGTGCTCCTGGCCCTGGGGCTCCTACTCGCACCGCGGGTGCCCTCGCGGTTGGCCCTCGCAGGCGGCCTGGCGTGCTTCGGTTTGCACCCAGCCCTTGGGGATTCTGTGTTTTGGATCTCGGGGCGCACATCCCAACTCAGTTGCCTCGCGCCCCTGTGGGCTGCGGTGCTCTTGGACCGCGGGCGACTCACGCCTCTCGGCGCCGCCCTGGTGGCTGGCTTGGGCCTGGGCGTGGGGCTCTCTGGCAAGGAGGATGCCCTTGTTTTGGCCCCCTTGCTCTTCGCCCTGGCGCCCGCCGGGCGGCGCGCACGGCTGTCGGTGGCTGGCGCTCTGGCCCTGGCGGGCGGCCTCGTGTTTTGCGCCCGATGGCGCGCGCTGGGCGGCCCCTTCATCTCCGCCAGCACGCCGGCTATGCCCGGCGCTGATTTCCTTGAGCGCGCGGAACTCGGAGGTCTGGCCACGTGGGAAGCCCTGCGCCTGGCCTGGGCGCCCTTTGACTTTCCGCCCCAGTACACAGCCGCGCTGCTCGTGGAGCGTGCGCGACCCTTGACGGCCGGTGTGGCCGCGGCCCTTGGCTGGCTTTTGTGGAGCGCGCTCTGGTTGCCCCTCGGCGTTTGTCTCGCGTTGAAACGCCGGGCGCCGCTCCCTGCCTGGGCCGCGGCGGCAGTCGCGTTCAGCTGGCTGCCCGTGGCCCAAATCGTGCCTCTGGGCGAGGTCTTCGCCGCACGCTTCTTGTACCTACCCCTCCTGGCAGCCGCGCCGCTCAGCGCCCTCGCCATCGCGCGGCTCACGGACACACGCCTACGCGCCGCGGTCGTGGCGCTGCTCATCGCCGCGCTCTTTGGCGGACTTCAAGTGCGCGCCAAGATCTACGACTCGCGCGGCGCCTGGCGCCAGGAACAATTGCGCCACGATCCCGGCGACGGCGCCTCCTGGAACAACCTGGGCCTGTGGTTCGAGGAGCTCAATGAACTCCCACGGGCCCGCGATGCTTGGCGCCAGGGCACGGCCGTCGCGCCGCGCTATTCGAAGAACTGGTCCAATCTGGGTCGCGTGGCCCTGGCGGCGGGTGAAATCGAACGCGCCCGCGAAGCCTGGCAGCGCGCCCTCCTGGAAGGCCCCCAAAATCCCGTGGCCCATGTCAACCTGGCCGGGCTGCTGTTGCGCGAGGGGCACACCGGTCGGGCCCTCGAACTCTACGAGCGAGCCGTGTCCCTCGCGCCGGGGCTTGCGCCCGCCTGGCTCGGCCTGGCCCTGGCGCGGCAGTCGGCCGGGCAAACCCTGGGGGCCGAAGCAGCCGTGAACCGCGCCCTTGACCTCGACCCGAGCAACCCCGGGGCAAGGCTCCTCCTGGCTGAGCTTTGGAGGACACCTTGATGGCCCGGCGGGGCTTTGGAATGATCCCCGGTGCCTAATTCTTCGCCATGCACCCCTCGCAGCTTATCGCCCTCTTGATACTCATCGCGACCCTCACAGGTTGCGACAACGAGCCTCCGCAGCCGCGTTCGGAGTACAGTGCCCACGAGCTATTCCTCGAGGTCCGCTGCGACGCCTGCCACGGCAGCGAGGGCCGTGGCAGCTGGATGGGACCCGCCCTCGAGGGCCTCGACGCCTACTGGCAAGCGGGCGAAATCGCCGCCTACCTGGAGGACCCCGAAGCCGTGATCGAGGTCACCCCGCGCCTGGCCGCCATGCGCCACCAGTACCCCTCGGTCATGCGTTCCTTCCCCGAGCTTTCGCCTGAGGAACGGCGCCGCATAGCCGACTGGCTCTTGAGCCGGGACGCTGAGGGGCCAACAAAGTAGGCCCAAGTGGCCCTTGATGGCGCCACCGAGGCCCCCCCCCTCTGTTCTCTTCCCGATCGGGGCCAGGCGTGATAGTTTTTAGCCTGCCAGCCTGTGATTTGCTTGGTCCCGCTCCCAGATCCCCACCCAGACACCCATCCAAAGGACATTGCCCATGTTTCGCCATCTTTTGACCACGAGTACCCTCTGCCTCGCGGCCAGCCTGGCCTCCGCCCAGTCGGACTTTACTTTCCAGCTCAACCAGGGCTTGAGTGCCTTCACCTGGTCGGGCAACACCAGTCTCGGCGCTATCGTCGAGAACCCGGCCAATTTCAACCTGGCGGGAACCGTGGTGATGAATATGGGCAGCGGCGGCAGCCCCGTGGGCAGCGGCGCTTTCAATGGAGGTGACGCCCTGGTGACACCCAACCTCTCGGGTACGATTCCCAACCCGTTTCCCTTCCTGCCGGATCTGGCTAGCATGACCCTCAGCAACGCCCATGTGCGGGTCAACTCGCCCGCTTTCAGCGTCAACGCCGCGGGTGCCTTCTCCACCACGGTCACCATGACGATCATCCAGGGGCTCATGGATGTGACCACCCTCACCGGTGGGGCCTCTCAGATCAACCTGGCCGGCATGGTCACGACCCCGGCGGCGGCCTCGGGCACTCTCAAACTGGTGGGTGATCACTACTCCCTGGTGAGTCCCGTCTCCGGCGTTTTCCCCTTTACCGACCCCGGCAGTGGCGTCAGCGGCAGCCTGACCTTGAACGGCACCGTGCACGGCAACTTCTTTTGGACGCCCCCCACCAGTTACTGCCCGGGCCTGCCCAACTCCGTGGGCCCCGGCGCCGTGATGACCGCCAGCGGCTCGCCGAGCCTGGGTACATCGAATCTTCTGCTCAACACCGTGGGTCTGCCCACCGGGCAGTTCGGCGTGTACTTTTACGGTCCCAACCAGCTCAGCCTGCCCTTCGGCAACGGCCTGCGCTGCGTGGGCGGCCAGATCATCCGACTGGCTCCGATCAACTCCGGCCCCTCGGGCACGACCTCGCGCCCCATCGGCAACGCCAGCCTGCCCGCGTCAGGCCAACTCTCCGTGGGCATGACCCGCAACTTCCAGTTCTGGCACCGCGATCCCGCGGCTGGCGGCGCAGCTTTCAACCTCTCGAACGGGGTCAGCGTGACCTTCACGCCCTGAGCCCTCAGCCGGAAGCCGGGATACGCTTTCCCAGAAAGACCTCCACCTCGGAGCCTTCCGCATAGAAAACCGAGGAGGGTTCGCGGGAGAGGGCCTCGACGAAACAACTTCCGAAGAGCCGGCCCGGGTCGCCCTCGAACAGGGCCTCCCGGGCCGGCGCTGTGTTCCAGGGTGGGTGGGCTACCTCGTACTCGAGTGTCGAGCCGTCCCGCTGGGCCGTGTAGCCATAATAGTGTTCGCAGATGAACTCCTCGATGCTGCCCGGCGCGAGGGGCTGGGTGGGAGAGTCACTCGCGAACTGCAAGCAACCGGCGGCATCATGGAGGCGCAAGGAATAGGTCAGCGAACGAGCGTCGTCGCCGGTGTGGCCCATGGCGGCGGTGGCGTAGGGTTCGTTGTACAACAGGCGCGCCCCGGCCGTGATGGCGCGTCGGGGCACGATTTCCTTGATGAAGGACACCCCGTGGCGCACTTCGCCGTCCACTTCCCGGCGCACATAGTGGCGCAGGTTGACCTCTTCGAAGGAGCTGTGGAACGGAACTGGCACACCGAAAACGCGCAAATCATTGAACTGAAAGCCAACGATGCTCAAGAAGGTCTTCGACTGCCAGGCGTCGAGTTCGGTGCCAGCGGGCACGAAGGGCTTGAGCAGGGCCGGTTCGACCTCGTAATTAAACATCACGAGGTGACGCCATTCGGCCTGGATAAGGGATCGCTGGCGACTCAAGGGTGCGGAGGTGGAAGCCCCGTGCAAACAAATGGGAGTGCACGAGAAGCCTTCCCGTGGGTCCCAGGTTACCCCCAAGCAGGGTTCTGGTCATGCGCCTCAAGGGGTTCAACAAGAAAAAAAACCACAGGCCGTGACTCTCCTGTGACAACTCCCCCCCCGAATGTTCTAGAACTGTGCCTGCCCTGGAACTGGCTGGCAAGCAGGGCACACAAGACCGCATTTCATGCAACACATCGGAATCGTGGGAATCAACTGGCGCTCGGACGGGCCCGAGAGCATCGAGCGCTTCCAGCTCAGCCGGGAAGGGCGCGACAAGAGGCTGCGTGCTCTGGCCACGGACCTCGAGGTGTGCGAGTTGGTTGTGCTCTCCACCTGCAATCGTGTCGAGGTCATTTTTGTCAGCGACCCGCCGCGACCCGTTACCGAGATGCGCAAGCGCGTTTTCCAGGCCTTGAGCGGCCGCGAGCCGGCCCCCGGCGAAGCCCACCGCAGCCTGCGCGCCTGGGAAGGGGAGGGCGCGGTGGAACATGTCTTCCTCGTGGCCTCCGGATTGGATTCCTCCAAAGTCGGCGAGACCGAAGTCACAGGCCAAGTGCGCGAAGCCCTGGAGCTCTCCAGGCAAGAAGGCCTCGTGGGAGCGCGTCTCGAACTCCTTTTCCGCCAGGCACTCAAACTCGCAGGTGCTACCCGGGCGGCCACGGGCCTCGGCGACGGACGCACATCCCTCGCCGAGATCGCGCTGGAATTCGTGGGGGCTCGACTGGCTCTCGAAGCGGGGCCGGTGGCCCTCGTGGGAGTCTCGCCCATGACCGAACGCTGCGCTCGAAGTTTGAGCGCGGGAGGCACGCAGCTCTTTGTGGTCAACCGCACCGTGGCGCGCGCCGAAAAGCTGTGCCGCGACCTCCAAGGAGACGCCCAGGCCTGGAGCCTGGAGGAATTCCAAGCCAGCCCCCCGGCCGTGGCCGCGGTGATCTCGGCCACCGGCGCCGAGGGCCTGGTGCTGCGCGCTGAGCACCTCGGAGCCCTTTCCGCAGCCGCCACGGGCGAGCCGCCGGTGCTGGTGGACATGGCTCTGCCGTCTGACATCGCGCCGGACGCGGCTCAAGCCCTGGGGCTCATGCGCCTGGACATGGACGGAATCCTGGCCCGTGCCGAAAAGACCCGGGCGAATCATCTCATGGAAGCCGGCGCGGCCCGCGAGCTCGTGGACGCTGCCGTGACACGCTTCGCCGAGCGCCTGGCGGAACGATCGGTGGACTGCGCTATTGGGAAGCTCCACGAAAGCTACAACAAAATCGCAGAGGCCCAACTCGAGCGCCTCTTGCGCGTCAAGCTCAACTCCCTCGACGCCGACGAGGAGCAAGTCCTGCGGCGTTTCGTGGAGCGCCTCACGGCGTACTTCGCTCACCTGCCCGCCAGCGGCCTACGGGAAATCGCTCGCACCCAGGGCCCAGAGGCGGTCAGGCAGTTCTTCGCCCACGCCGAGGCCAACCTGGAGCAAGACCTGGATCTGGTCTTCGAGGGCGGCGCCGCCTTCGCCAGCCTGTCCGCCGAGGACCCGGACGATGCTCCCCAATCCGTCCAAGAAGGAGTTGGCCCATGAAGTTGCGACTGGGAAGCCGGGGCTCCGCCCTGGCCATGACGCAGGCCCGCGAAATGGCACGGCGTATCACCGAGTTGGACCACGAAGTCGAGATCGTGTGCATCAAGACCGAGGGCGACGCCGACCAGCAAAGCCCCTTCGCCCAGGTAGGACTACCGGGACTCTTCGTGCGCAGCATCGAAACGGCCTTGATAGAGGGCCGCATCGACCTCGCTCTACACTGCTACAAGGATCTCCCGTCGGACTCGCCCGCCGAGCTCCAAGTGGTCGCCATGCCCGAACGAGAAGACACCCGCGATGTTCTGCTCGTGGCTCCCGCGGCCTTCGCTGCCAAGGCTGAACAGCTGCCCCTCGTGCCAGAGGCCGTGGTGGGCACGGCTTCGGCGCGTCGTCAGGCGCTCCTGCGCCACCTGCGCAGCGACCTCTCCTGGGGACTCTTGCGGGGCAATCTCCAAACGCGCTTGCAGCGCTTGCGCGAGGGCAAGTTCGACGCCATCTTGCTGGCCGCCGCGGGCCTGGCGCGCCTCGAGCGCGGCGCCCAACGGGGCGAGGGCAACGCGCTCGCCATCGAGGGCCTGGAACGCCTGGACCTCGACCCCACGATTTTTGTACCCGCGCCATCCCAAGGCGCCCTGGCCTTGCAAGCGCGCCGAGACAACGGGGACATGCAGACAATCGCGGCCGCCCTCGACCAGCCGGATGACCACCGCGCCGTGCGCGCGGAACGCTTTCTCCTGGCCCTGGTCGACGCCGGTTGCCAGGTGCCCTTCGGAGCCTACGCAAGGAAGACTCCGGGCGGCAGCCTTGAGTTGCACGCTGCCCTGGAAGTCAACGGTGAGCTGCGTCGTGCACGGGCTCGCGGGGGCGATCCAGAATCCCTGGCCCGCAAAGCCTTCGAGGAACTCTTGGGAAACGGAGCGCAAGCGCAATGATCCGTTCCCTCAGAGGCCGGCGCGTCCTGCTCACCCGCGGCGTCGAAGACAACGCCCTCTGGGCTGCTGGCCTGGAGGCCGTGGGCGCCGCGGCCTTGGAGTTCCCCTGCCTCGAACCGCGCCTGCTCGAGGGAGCAGCAAACGCCGCCAAAAACGCCCTCGGCGAGTGCGACTGGATCGCCCTGGCAGCGCCGCGGGCCGTGGAGGCCCTCAACTTCTTCTGTCCGCCGCCCTGGTCCAATACGCCGCGTATCGCCTGCGTCGGAGCGGTCACGGCAACGCGCTCCAAAGAACTCCTGGGCCCCGTGGCCCTGACCGCCAGCGAGGGCACTGGTGAGTGCCTCGCCCGCGAGTTGCACTCGCGCTGCGAAGGCGAGGAGATCATCTTCCTGCCCGCCGCCCGGGACGGCGGCCGGGCCTTCGAGGAAGTTTTCCCCGGCCGGCAACTCTTGCGGGTGGCGCTCTATGAAACCTTGGCCGGCGGACCACCGGCCAAGGCCCCCGCCTGCGACGCGATCTTTTTCGCCAGCCCCTCGGCGGTGCGCGGCTTCTGCCTGCGCGCAGGCCAGATCCCAAAAGACACCCTCGCCGTGGCCCTCGGTCCCACCACCGAAGCCGCACTCACAGCCCTCGGGCACCCCTTGGTGGCCACTGCGCGCAGCCGCGACCTCGATGGGCTCCTGCGTGCCGCCTCTGAACACGGACACCTCTCCAGTACATCCTGAACAGCCGCCAGCAAGCCCAACTCACCATGCAACAAGACTCCTCACTCCAACGCCCGCGACGGCTGCGCAGCTCGCCCCTGATGCGCGAATTGGTGGCTGAAACCGCCGTTGAAGCGCGCAGTCTGGTCATGCCCCACTTCGTTCTGCCCAGCTCGGGCCGCGCCGCCATCGCCTCCATGCCCGGCATCGAACGGGTGGGTCGCGAGCAATTGCTGCACGATGTGGAAAGTGATCTCGAGCTCGGCATCAAGAGCGTGTTGCTTTTCGGCCTAGCCGCCGAGGGCCACAAGAGCCCCGCCGCCGAAGCCTCCAAGGACCCCAGCGGCGTGGTGCAACAAGCCGTCTCCACCCTCAAGGCCGAGTTCGGTGACGAAATCTTCGTCATCTGCGATGTCTGCTTGTGCGCCTACACCGACCACGGGCACTGCGGCCTCATTGAGGGCGGACGGGTCCTGAACGACGCCAGCCTGCCCGCGCTGTGCGACATGGCTGTATCGCTCGCCGAAGCCGGCGCTGACATGGTGGCGCCATCGGACATGATGGACGGTCGCGTGCGCGCCATCCGGCGCGCCCTCGATAGCCGCGGACTCGA
Source organism: Planctomycetota bacterium (assembly GCA_012959785.1). Classification (GTDB taxonomy): domain Bacteria; phylum Planctomycetota; class UBA1135; order UBA1135; genus DUCM01. Next base: position 217,789 of record DUCM01000005.1, read on the forward strand.
GGATACAGCCCTCATGAGCTACGCCGTGAAGTACGCCTCGGCCTACTACGGCCCCTTCCGGGACGCCGCCGATTCCGCGCCGGGTCAAGGCGATCGCAAGAGCTATCAGATGGACCCGCGCAACGCCCGCGAAGCCCTGCGCGAAGCCCAACTCGACGAAGCCGAAGGCGCCGACATCCTGATGGTCAAGCCGGCCCTCGCTTATTTGGACATCATCGCGGAACTGCGCCGTGCATCGAATCTGCCCCTGGCGGCCTACCATGTCTCCGGCGAGTACTCGGCCATCAAAGCCGCCGCCGAACGGGGCTGGCTCGACGAGCCCCGGGTGGTGGCTGAGAATCTCGTGGCCCTGCGTCGCGCAGGCGCCGACATCCTGATCACCTACTATGCCCGCGAAGCCCTGCGAGGAGCCTGGCTATGAATCCCAGCACCCGCGAACTCTCCCTGACCCACTCAAAAGAGTGGTTTGAACGCGCCCAGGCCGTACTGCCCGGCGGCGTCAGCTCGCCCGTGCGTGCCTTTGCTGCCGTGGGCGGTGTGCCACCCGTGATCGAGGAAGCCGAGGGAGCTTATACCACCGATGTGGACGGCAATCGCTACCTCGACTTCGTGGGCTCCTGGGGACCCCTGATCCTGGGACACGCCAATCCAGAGGTTCTGCGGCGCACTCACGCCGCCCTGGCTCGCGGCAGCACCTTCGGTGCGCCCTCACCCCTGGAAATCGAACTTGCCGAACGAATCGTGAGCGCCGTGGGTGTCATCGAGAAACTGCGCTTCGTCTCCTCGGGCACCGAGGCCACCATGAGCGCCATCCGCCTGGCCCGCGGGTTTACCGGCCGCGACCTCGTGCTCAAATTCGCCGGTTGCTACCACGGCCACGCCGACCACCTGCTTGTCGACGCGGGCTCGGGCCTGGTCACCTTCGGCACACCTTCCTCGGCTGGCGTGCCCGAAGCGTTCAGTAGTCAAACCCTGGTCCTTGACCTCGACGATGAAGCTGCCCTGGACGAACTCTTCGCTGCCCGCGGAAATGAGATCGCGGCGGTCATCGTGGAGCCCATACCAGCCAACAACGGCTTGCTCGTGCAACGGCCGGAGTGGCACCGGCACCTGCGCGAATTGACGGCCAAACACGGAACGCTGCTGATCTTCGACGAAGTCATCAGCGGTTTCCGCGTGGCCCGCGGCGGCGCTGCTGAGTTGCTCTGCATCACTCCCGACCTCGTCACCTACGGCAAGGTCATCGGCGGCGGATTGCCCGTGGGCGCCTTTGGCGGTTCGGCGAGGATCATGGACTTGCTCGCGCCCCTGGGCGCGGTCTACCAGGCCGGCACGCTCTCGGGAAATCCCGTGGCCATGGCCGCGGGGCTCGCCAGTCTCCATTGCCTCGAAAACACCAATAGTTCCGGCCAAAACGGCTGGCAGCAGCTCGAGGATCTCGGCGCCTACCTCGAGAGTCGCCTGGCACCCATCTTCGCCCGGGCCACCACGCCCCTGAGCCTGGTGCGGCTGGGCTCGATCTTCTGGTTGTCCTTACAGGCCGGGCCCGCGCCACGTCGCGCCGATGGCATCGAGGCCGCTGGCAGTGAACGCTACGGCAAGATCTTCCACGGCCTCATGCAGCGCGGCATCTCCCTTGCGCCCTCGGCCTATGAAGTCGGCTTCCTGTCCCTGGCCCACGACCGCAGCCACGTGGATCAACTGGCGCAAGCTCTCACCCTCATCCTGGACTGAAAGCATGTTGCGGCGCATCCGAGGCACACGGCCCCTGCAGATCGGCGTGATCGCCTTGCTGGTCACTTGCGTGGCCCAGGTTTTCTATTGGGTCGTGGAAGAAGCAGCCCACACAGGCGAGGTCCGCGACACCATGGCCGCCGAATACGCATCCGGACTGCCCGTGGCCGAACTGCTCCTGGGTTTCGGTGTAGCCCCGGCCGAAGTCGCGGCGCTCATGCCCCACCTGGATATCCTCGGCGGCGCCCCAGAGGTCGCCCGCGAGGATCTGGCCAGCCTCACAAGCGCCCGCGTGCGGCGACTGAACCGCTATGGCGCCGAAGGCACATTCTTCCTCGTAGCCCTGCTCGCCAGCATGGGTATCGTGGCTCAAGCCCTGCGCCAGCGCGCCGAGTTGTTGCGCCGCCAGGAGAACTTCATCGCGGCCGTGAGCCACGAGTTCAAGAGCCCCCTGGCGTCAATCAAGTTGGCCGCCGAGACGCTTCTGATCCGCGAGCCCGACGCCTACAGCACGCGCCGCATGGCCGACCGCATGGTGAACGATGTGGACCGCCTCGAAATCATGGTGAGCAACACCCTGGACGCCAGTCGCATCACCGAGGGGCGCCTCGTCCTGGATCCGGCGCCCATCGAGTTATCCCACGCCATCGACGCCGTGCTGGGTTTAGGTGCCTGCCGCGCCCACATCCAGGGCGTCGAGGTGACTTCCTCCGTGGCCCCCGGATTTTTCGCATACTGCGACTCAAGAGCGCTCGAAATCGTCATCCGCAACCTCGTGAGCAACGCAGTCAAGTCAGTTACCCAGGCTGGCGGCGGCAAAGTGCGGGTGCACGCCGAGCGCGAAGGCAGAGGCGTACGTATCGATGTGATCGACGATGGCGTGGGCTTCCATCAACGCGAGGCCAAGAAGCTCTTCGAAAAGTTTTACCGGCCAGGCGACGAGTTGCGACGCAGAACCAAGGGCTCAGGACTGGGGCTCTTCATCGTACTGCGGTTCGTGGAAGAGAGCGGCGGCCGTATCAGCGCCAACAGCCCCGGCGAAGGCGGCGGCGCGGTCTTTTCGGTCTGGCTGCCAGGGGCCGAGGGAGAAGCCGCATGAACAGCACGCCTTGCAAGGTTCTGGTGGTCGACGACGAGGTGCACCTCGCTCTCGGCATCACCGAGAACCTCGAAGCCGAGGGCTACCGGACGGGAATCGCCCACGACGGTCAGAAGGGACTCGACGCCATCCGACGCGAGGAATGGGACCTGGTGGTACTCGATGTGATGATGCCCGAGAAAGATGGACTGACCGTCTGCTCCGAGCTGCGCGCCGAGGGCAACAATGTCCCCATCCTGTTCCTCACCGCCCGCGGCAGCCTCGACGACCGTGTGCGCGGCCTGGAAGCCGGCGGTGACGACTATCTCGCCAAGCCCTTCTCCCTGCGCGAGTTGCTCTTGCGAGTTGCCGCCATCTGCCGCCGACAGCGAGGCTATCTCGAGCGCACCCGGCGCGATGGCAGCCTGAACTTCGATGAGAATGAAATCGATTTTCTAACCTACAAGGCCATTTCCTGGAGCGGCATCAGCCATGAGCTAACCCACAAGGAAGCGATGATTCTGAAGACCCTCAGCGAACGCGAGAACGAGATTGTCTCGCGCGAGGAGATCCTCGAAGCCGTCTGGGGCTACGAGGTTTTTCCCTCCACTCGGACCATCGACAACTTCATCGTGCGCCTGCGCAAGCGTTTCGAGCGAGATCCAGAAGAGCCGCGACACCTCCACACCGTGCGCGGCGTGGGCTACCGATTCACCTTGCAAGCGGAAAAAATCCGATGAATGACCTCCTGCTGCGCGCCCTGCGCGGAGAAGACAACCCTCGCCGCCCGCTCTGGATCATGCGTCAGGCCGGACGCTATCTACCCGAGTACCGCGACCTGCGCAAGCAGCACCGCTTCGAGGAGCTCTGCGCCTCGCCCGAGCTGGCCGCCGAGGTGACCCTGATGCCCATCGAGCGCTTCGATCTCGACGCCGCCATCATCTTCGCCGATTTGATGAGCCCGGTGGCTGCCCTGGGAATTGATGTGCGCTTTGATCCCGGCCCGGTGATCGACAAGCCCCTGCGCAGTGCCGCCGCCGTGCGTGCCCTAAATCTGCCAGATGCCGAGGAGATCGCCCCAGAGGTGCCTGCAACCCTGCGCCTTGTGAAAGCGCGTCTCGCGGGCCGGGCTGCGCTGATCGGTTTTTGCGGCGCACCTCTCTCCATTGCCGCCTACCTCGTCCAGGGCCGCGGCCAGAAAGACTTCACGGCCCTGCGCGCCTTGCTGCGCGAGGACCCCGTGGCCTTCGGCGAACTGCTCGACACCCTGGCACAACTCGCGGCGCGCTACGGCATCGAACAACACCGCGCCGGAGCCGATGTGCTACAAATCTTTGATTCCTGGGCTGGCATCTTCTCCCTGGACGATTGGGAGCGGCACATCAAACCCCATGTCAGCGCGCTCCTCGACGAACTCGGCCGAGCCGGCGTGCCGCGCATCTTCTTCGCCAACGGAGCGCCACACCTCAGCCGCTCCCACGCCAATCTGCCATGCGAAGGCCTGGCCCTCTGCTGGCGTTCTTCCTTGGGCAACCTACGGCATCTCCTCGGGCCCCACACCGGCTCGGGCATGGCCCTGCAAGGCAACCTCGACCCGGCCTATCTCCTGGCCGGACCCGAGGCCACGGTGCGCGGAACCCGCGAACTTCTCGCGTCCGTACCCAGGCGCGGGCACATCGTCAATCTGGGCCACGGCATCAGCCCCGAGGCCCCCATCGAAAGCGTGCAAGCCATGATCGACACGGTGCAAGCCGAAGCCCAAGAGTCCGTGGGGAGCCCAGCATGAGCGGCCAAGCCCAGGAGCGCAGCACCACCCTGGAATTGCTCAAGCGATTCGATAGACCCGGTCCGCGCTACACCAGCTACCCCACGGCCGTGGAGTTTTCCGACGCTGTGGGTGTCGAAGACCTCGAACGCCACCTGGCCCAGGCGGCCTGCCATGTGGATGCTCCCCTTTCGGTCTACGCCCACCTACCCTTCTGCGCCGAGCGCTGCCTGTTCTGTGGTTGCCATGTGATCATCACGCCCCACAAAGAAAAGGCCGCACCCTATCTCAATCTCCTCGGACGCGAGATCGAACTCGTGGCCGAGAAACTCAAAGGCCGCCGCAAGGTCTCGCAGCTACACCTCGGCGGCGGCACGCCGACCTACTACAGTCCCGCCGAACTCGATGCTCTGCTAAACCGCTTCTTCCAGTTCTTCGAGAAAACCGAGGGCGCCGAGCTCGCCGTGGAATGCGATCCGCGGGTCACCAGCGTCGATCACATCGACGCCCTGGCGGCCCATGGCTTCAACCGCATCTCGTTCGGCGTGCAGGACTTCACTCCCAAGGTGCAACAGGCCATCGATCGGGTGCAATCGGTGGCGGAGACCGAAGAGCTCATGCTGCGTGCCCGAGAACGGGGCTTTCGCGGTATCAATGTGGACCTGATCTACGGGCTGCCGCACCAGACCCTCGAGACCTTCGAGGAGTCCCTGAAAGCAGTCATCGCCCTGGGCCCCGATCGCGTGGCGGTCTACTCCTTCGCCTTCGTACCCTGGGTCCGCGGTCATCAGAAGCAACTCGACGAAAAGGATTTCCCAAGCCGCGAGCAGAAGTTTGCGCTCTTCGCCCTGGCCCGCGAGCGCTTCTTGTCGGCGGGTTATATCGCCATCGGCATGGATCACTTCGCGCGCCCCGACGACGAATTGGCCCTGGCCCTTGGCGAGCGGCGCTTGCGGCGCAACTTCCAGGGCTACGCCCAGATCCCGGCCGAGGATGTCATCGGCCTGGGGATCAGCGCCATCGGTGATGTGCGCCAGGGCTATTTCCAGAACGCCAAGAAGATCAGTCGCTATGGCGAGGCCATCGAGGCCGGTCGCCTGCCCGTGGAACGAGGCGTATTGCTACGCGGGGAAGACGCCCTTCGGCGGGCCTTGATCCACGACCTGATGTGCAACTTCCGCGTGGACAAGCAGGCCCTTCTGGAACGCTTTGAGATCGACTTCGAAGAAACCTTCCGGGAAGACCTCAAGCGCCTTGAGCCCTTGATACGCGACGGTCTGGTGCGCCACGACGAGCGCTTCATCGAGGCCACTCCCGAGGGCCAGCTCTTCGTGCGCAACATCGCCATGTGCTTCGACACCTACTGGCGCGAAAAACACGAACAGGGCGATACGCCGGTCTTCAGCAGCACGGTCTAGCCGTGACAGCGCGGGTGATCATCGTCGGTGCGGGCATCAGCGGACTGGCCGCTGCCTGGAAGGTTGTCGACGACTCTTCGGAGCGCGATGGAATACACCCCGAAGTGATCGTGCTTGAGGCCGCTGCTGAAGTCGGGGGCAAGGCGCGCACCCTCCAGCGCGGTCCCTGGATGTTCGAGGCGGGGCCCACGGGTTTTCTCTCGGGTGAACCAGCCCTCGACGAGTTGGTGCGCCACGCTGGCCTCACGGCGCTCCCTGCAAAGGCGGCTTCAGCCCGGCGTTTCTTGGTGCGCGGCGGCCAACTGCGCGAAGTCCACGCCAAGCCCTTCAAGTTTCTGACCAGCGGATTGCTCGGCCCGCTGGGGATCCTGCGCATGGCCCTCGAGCCTTTCTTGCCAGCTTGCGAAGCCGATCTCGAAGAGAGCATCTACGACTTTGCTCGGCGGCGCCTGGGACGCCAGGCGGCCGAGCGGCTGGTGAGTCCCATGGTCCTGGGGGTCTTCGCTGGCGACGCCCGCAAGCTCTCCCTGCCCGCCGCCTTCCCGCGCATGCGCGAGCTCGAGTGCCAGTACAAGTCGCTCTTCCGGGCCCTGGCAAGGCTCAAGCTGGCACGCCGCGAAAGCGGGGGTCCTGCTGGGCCCGCGGGAGTCTTGACCTCCTTTGAGGGCGGCCTCGCCAGCCTGCCCCGTGCCCTCGCGACTCGGGCGCCCTTCGAAGTGCGCACCAGCGCACGGGTGGAATCGGTCGCGGCCGCCGACTTTGGCGCGCCCTGGCGATTGCGCCTGGCGGGCGCTGGTGAGGCCATCGAAGCCGATGCCGTGATCCTCGCAGGCGAAGCCAGGAGCAGCGCCGCACTCCTCGAAGATCTACAACCCGCCGTGGCAGCCGATCTCGCTGGCATCGACTCGCCCCCCGTGGCCGTGGTGGCCTTGGGTTTTGGCCCACAGGCTCTCAAGAAAGTCCCCCGGGGCTTTGGCGCCTTGATCGCGCGCAGCGAGGGCTTTCGCAGCATGGGGGTGCTCTTCGACAGCTTTCTGTTTCCCGGACGGGCGCCGGAGGACCACCTCTTGGTGCGCTGCATGGTGGGCGGTGCCACCGATCCAAAGGCCCTCGAACTCGACGAGGAGCAGCTCATCGGCGCTGTGCGTGAAGACTTGGCGCGGCTCCTTGGGCTACAGGAGACACCCCTCTTCCACGAAGTCGTCCGATGGCCCCGGGCCATTCCTCAGTACGAGCTAGGCCACCTCGCACGGGTGGCGCGCATCGACGCCGCCATGGATGCAATGCGCGCCACGCGACCGGGTTTGCACCTCGCCGGCAACTACCGCCACGGCGTAGCGTTCGGCAAGGCCGCGGCCCAGGGGCGCGAAGCTGGAAAGCAGGTCGTGCGGCACCTCGCGGCGAACGATCAGCGCCGGTAGACCACCTTGCCGTTGACCAGGGTCAGGAGTACCTCGGTTTGGAGCGTCTCCACAAGGGGCAGCGTCACCGGATCGCGGTCAAGGACGGTCAAGTCGGCCCAATATCCAGGCCGTAGTTGGCCCCGTTGGCCCTCCTCTCCAACCGCAAAGGCTGGCCCTGAAGTGCAGGCCATGAGGGCTGCGTCTCCTGCCAGGCCCTCCCCGAAGCGCGTTTGCGAGCGCCGCGGACTGCGCGCCGCGTGGAGCACTTGTAGGGGATCGGGAACCGCGCTCGATCCTCTGGCCCCGAAGGCCACGGGCCCGAGGGCCGGGGCCAGCTCGCGCCAGGCTCGGCTTGCTCCGGCGCGCGCTCCCGCGAGACGCGCATCGAGCAAAATCTCATCCCTGGCGGCCCTCAGGGGCTCCAGGGTGGGCACGATGCCAAGGGCTGGAAATTCGGGCATGTCCTGGGTCGAAACCACCTGGGCGAATTGCACTCGCGGGCGTAAGTCCCCAAAGGACTCGTCGATGGCGAGCATGGTGCGCACCGTATCCAGAGCCAAACGGTTGGCTCCATCGCCCACGGCGCCGAAGGCGGGTTGCAAGCCAGCTTGCCAGCATTCATGAACCAGAATCTCCAGGCGTTCGCGACTGAAGAGCAGCTCTCCCCTCTCACCTGGGGCATCTGCGTAGTCGACCAGGAGGGCCGCTGCTCGTCCACGCAGGGCACCGTCGAGATCCAGAAAGACCCCGCGCACCGAGAGCAAGCCAGGGGAATCGCCCTGGCCTGGATCGACCGACAGTTCAGCGGCGGAGAGTCCGGCGCTACCGTCCAGGTAGGCGACGACCCGCAGCCGCAACAGATTCTTGTCGCGCAAACCCGACAGGGCCGCCAGAGTCGCAGGGCGTGTTCCCATGTCATGTATACAAGTCCACCCGCGGGCCAGGAGTTCGGCTTGAGCGCGCAGCAAGCGGGCTTCGAGATCGCCCTCATGACTGGCCTCGAAGAGTTTTTCGAAGAGCCCTTGGGCGCTGTTCTCCACGAGACCGGTGGCTCGGCCCTGTTCATCCAACTCGACGCGCCCACCACGCAGTCGCGGCATGTTGTCGGCATCGCTCAGCCCGGCGAGTTCCAGGGCCAGGCTGTTGACCAGGGCCTGGTCTTCATGGGCCAGGCGCAGGAACAGGGGGTGCTTGGGCACGACCAGGGACAGGCTGCGGAGGTTGAGCCTGTCCGCGCCCTTGAGTTCTCCAAGGCGCAGACCATGGCCCACGATCCAGGATCCCGGTGAGAGTTCCGCCGCTCGTTGCACCAGGGCGGATTGCAATCCGCGGCCGGTCTCCACGGCCGAGAGGTCGAGGCCCGCTAGGTCTTCCGAGAGACGCAAGATGTTTCCGTGCCCATCCTGAAAGCCGGGCACCGCCACCGATCCTTGCAGGTCGATGCGCGTGCAGTGTTCGGCCTCGAGTTCCGCTTCCAGCGTGGCCTTGCGTCCCACGGCCAGGACGCGCCCGTCCTCTACCAGCAGCGCCTCGGTCACGCTGCCGAGGTCGTCGCCGAGGTAGATGCGCCCACCGTGAAAGAAGGTACGGGAGCCATCAGGAACCGCCTGGAAGCAGAGCAAAGCGCAGAGTGCAAGGGAGGAGATCATCTGCTCGATCTATCGACATGGGACAGACCTGTTCCCCTGCCGATCTCCCGGAAAAGGGCACCAGATGCCATCGCAGCAGGCAGGGGCCCCAAAAAAGGGGTAGATTCAGGGCATGACACGACTCGAAAACCGCCTGGCCCTGGTGACCGGGGCCTCCGCCGGCATCGGTGCCGCAACCGCCCGCGCCCTCGCCCAGGAAGGCGCGCGGGTTGTCCTGGCAGCGCGCCGCATGGATCGCCTCGAAGCCCTGGCCCAGGAACTTCCCGGTGCACTGGCCGTGAAGATCGATGTACGCGACGCCGCGGGGCTGGCGCGGGCCCTCGACGGTTTCGACTTCGACCTGGCCGTACTCAGCGCCGGCATGGCCCGAGGCACGGAGCCTCTGCATGAAGGCGAACCCGACGAATGGCAGGAGGTCGTGGACACGAACATCATGGGGGTGCTCAACAGCCTCAAGGTGGTGCTGCCGCCCATGGTGGCCGCCGGCCGGGGCGACCTGGTTTTCCTGGGCAGCGTCGCCGGCCGCGCGGTCTACCCCGGAGGCAATGTCTACTGCGCCACCAAGCACGCCGTGCGCGCCATCTATGAGAGCGCTAGAGTCGATGCCGTGGGCAGCGGCGTGCGCTTCTGCACCGTGGACCCCGGCATGGTGCGCACCGACTTCAGCCGCGTGCGTTTCCGGGGCGACCAGGCCGCCGCCGATGCGGTTTCCAGGGGCATGACCCCCATGGCGCCCGAGGATGTGGCCGACGCGATCCTCTACGCCGTAACCCGCCCCGCCCATGTGAATGTGGGCGAGATTGTCCTGTGGGCCTCCGCTCAGGCCAGCTGCACCATGGTGCACCGTGACGCCTGAGCCCCGGTTCGCTAAACTTTGACTTGAATAGTTGACTTGAATGATCGGCCCCCAGCAGGGCCCCTCCTCGCAGAAAGATATGAGCCGAGAACCGAAAGACTCCGTGGACGCCGAGATCGAGGCAGCCCTCGACGGAATCAACCTCCAAGCCCTCGGGACCGACCTGCCCAGCAGCACAGCCCCGGCGGGCCCGCTCAAGGACCGCAAGTCCAGCCCCGATGCCAACCTCAAGAGCGGCACCGTGGTGGGACTAAGCGGACCCGATGTATTCATCGATCTTGGCCCTCGCATGCAGGGCGTAATCTCTGTCTCGGAGTTCGATAAGACGCCCGAAGTCGGCATGACTTTCGAATTCACCCTGCGCGGACAAGAGGACGGACTCTGGATCCTCAGTCGCCGTGAAGCCCTCGAACTCGCCGCTTGGAATGAAGTCGAGGTGGGGTCCTGTGTCAAAGCCAGGGTCACGGGAGTCAATACAGGCGGCCTCGAACTGCGTATCGGTCCGGTGGCGGCTTTCATGCCCGCCTCGCAGGTGTCGCTGCACCGAGCCGAGGACCTCTCGGCTTTCTTGAACCAGTCCTTCCTCTGCCAGGTGCTCGAGATCGGCCCCGAACGCAAGCGCGTCGTGCTCTCGCGCCGGGCCGTGCTTGAACGGGAACGGCAGCAGTCACGGGCCGACGCCGTCGATACTCTGACCGTGGGTGCCCTGGTTCGCGGCAAGGTGACACGCGTCGAAAAGTTCGGGGCCTTCGTGGAGATATGCCCGGGGGTTGAGGGTCTGGTGCATGTTTCCAACCTCTCACGCAAGCGCGTGGAAGACCCCACAGAGTTCGTCAAACCCGGTCAGGATGTGGAAGCCTGCGTACTGGACATCAAGGACGGTGGCCAGCGCATCGGTCTCTCCATGAAAGCCCTGGAGGACGACCCCTGGGACGATGTCCAGGGCAAGTACTCCGAAGGCGCCCTGGTCGAGGGCCGCGTGGTGCGCATCCTCGAGTTCGGCGCCTTCATGGAACTGGAACCCGGGGTGGACGGTCTACTGCACATCTCTGCCATCAGCCGCGACCGTGTGTCGCGCCTTCAGGATGTGGTCAAGATCGACGAAACATTCACCGTGCGTGTGCTCTCGGTGGACATCCATTCCAGGCGCATCGCGCTATCCAAACTGGACGAACACGGCGCGGTCTTGGGCTCCGAGGACGCCGCCGATGCCAGCGCCGTGCGCGATCTGCTGGATGGCACCCAGAAAGAACCCCTGGGGACCAACCTCGGCGATCTCTTCAAGCAGGCCCTCGCAAACAAGGACTGATCGCGGTCGGTTACTCGAGGCCTTCGAGCTCGGGCAGCATCAAGATCATCTCGAACTCGGGGTACTCGTGGATCGTGCTGCGCGCCCGCCCCACAACCAGACCCTCGCCCTCGTTGTAGCAGAGAGCCGGGCGCACATTGGGGCGCACGCCCTGGCAGCCTTCGGAGCTGACCTTGGCCACAACGCTACTGGATTCGCGCAAGGCCGCGTCGGCAGCGCCTCCGATGAAATTGCCCACTTCGAGCATGGCGTCCTTGATGCTCTCGTCTATGTCCTTCAGCGAGCGTTTGCCTTTGACGCTGTCATCAGGGACCATCATCAGGTAGCAGGCGAGACTGATGGCGTCGGGAAGAGGCATGAGCAGACAGCCGTGGGTGCGCTTGTCCTCTTGTTCGAAGCCCAGACGAAAAGAGATGTGAATACCGCCCTTGCCCACCGTTCGCTCGGCGTGTTTCTCGACGCTGTGCACATCGACATCCAATTCCCGGTCGCAGATCATGGCCAGGTCCGAGGCCACGCGGTGCAGGATGTCATCCACCAGGGTGGCTTCAGCGCCAGTGCAGGCGGAACTCACGCGTTCTCCTCGCTGAGCCAGATCTCAACGGCGAGGTGGCCCTCGTGGTGCTTGAATAACAGGTTTCCTGCTCGATGCTCGTGGTCGATCTGGACGCGGGTATCGATAGTGGGAGTTCCGAGCTGAAAATTTCCGCGGGGATCGAGGACCCGCGACTTGAAGGCGCCCGTGACCATGTTGGCGCATTCGCCCAGAGCATCCTCGACATCTTCGAAGTCGACTTCGTCCGTGGGCTCCATCATGAGCAGCTTGCGAGCGATGTCCGCGGCACTGGCATGGGTTGCGCGCAACAATACGGCGCCCTTGGGCTGGCCCGTGAACTCCACCACGGCTTCGATGTCGATAGCCGCTTCATAGGCCACGGGATCGGAGTTCTCGGGTGCTTCGATCAGGCAGGCCTCGGTGTCGAGCATGATCAGGAAGACCTCTTCTACGGACTTCCTGAGTTGCTCGAGGGTTTCTTCTGTTTTGATTCTCATGATGACTTGAGTGGACTGCGCGAAACTTGCGACCTGGTTCGGACTATTCATGAATAAGTGCATGAATCGTTCCAACTTGGCTCCTGGTTGTTCTCTGCGATTGCTGGCCCCAGCGGGAACTCTTACGGAGGCGACCTTTACAGGTCGCCCAGGACTCCGGCAATCGCACCGATTCGAATAACCAAGCAGGGGCCGCAGGGCCAAGAGGGCGGCGAAGCCGCCCGTTTGGGATGGTTCAGGTGCTTCGGCATTAATAGGCCAGGCTAGCTGAAGTACGGGTCGAGCACGCAGCGAATGCTGTCGGGAGTGAAGGGCTTGGTCACATAGCCGTTGGCGCCGCTTGACATGGCGCTCGCGATCATGGCTTCACCACCTTCCGTGGTGACCATGATCACGGGCAGGGCCTCTGTCGAGTGCGCCTCGCGGACGGCCTTGACCAGATCGATGCCGTTCATCTCGGGCATGTTGATGTCACTCAGGATCAGCCCGACATCCGGATTGGCCACGAGCTGCTCGAGGGCTTCGATGCCGTTGCTGGCTTCGAGGATGCTATCGACGGCGATCTCGGCTTGGCGGAGGACGCGCTTGATGATCTTCCGCATGGTGGACGAGTCATCGACAATCAGGAGCTTCTTCATGGGCTGTAGCGTTGGGCTATGGAGACAGGTTTTGGGGAACGCGCGGGGAATTCGCCTCACAAGAAACTGGGGTCCTGGCGAAACAGGGGCCGCGGGAGGCCTCCCGCGGAGGAGCACGGCTGCTCTATTCTTCGGCACGGACATACGGCCCCGCTTGAGGCCATCCGCGGGTTATTCCCCTTCGAGGGCGTCCCTACAGCCTCGCGGGCCTCGCCCACGCGCCCTCAACCCCAGGAGGGGAGAGCGGCCCTGTAAGTCGTTCCCGGAGAGTTGCCCCCCCCCCCAGAGTTCAGTAGCTCTCGTCCACCCCGGGAAAGTCCCCGGTGCGGACATCGTCCGCGAAGCGCTTGAAAGCCCCCAGCATCTCTTCACCGAGTTGCGCATAGCGCCTCACGAAGCGCGGGTGGAAGCGGGTGTAGAGGCCCAACATGTCATGGCTGACGAGAATCTGGCCATCGCATCCGCTGCCGGCTCCGATGCCGATCACAGGCACATCCAGCTCCTGTGAAATTTCCTTCGCCAGGCTGGCGGGAATTTTTTCGAGCACGATGGCGAAGGCACCGGCGTCTGCCAGGGCGCGGGCATCGCGCCGCAGAACATGGGCCTCTTCCTCGGTAGTGGCCCGCACCTGGTACGAGCCGAACTTGTGGATCGACTGGGGCGTCAAGCCCAGGTGCCCCATGACCGGGATACCGGCTTCAACCAAGCGGAAGACCGTGGGACAGATCGGCTCACCGCCCTCCAACTTGACGGCCTCCACATGGGATTCCTTGACCATGCGCCCCGAGTTGCGCAGGGCATCATCGCAGTTGACCTGATAGCTCATGAAGGGCAAGTCCCCCACCACCAGGGCGCGGTCGACGCCGCGACTCACCAGGGCTGCGTGGTAGAGCATGTGGTCCAGCGTTACGGTGACCGTGGTTTCGAGGCCCTGCACCACCATGGCCACCGAGTCTCCCACCAGGATCACATCGATCCCGGCGCGGTCCAATTCCTGGGCCATCAGATGGTCGTAGGCTGTCAACGCCACGATGCGCTGACCGGCCTGCTTCATCTCGGTCAGACTCTTGGTGGTGATCTTGCGACGAACTTCGTCGTTGTGTGCGGCACTCATGGGCGGTCTCCAGGTGGGAAGGCTCTAGTTTAGCCCGGATTCACAGCGGAGCAGGAGGGCAATTCTCTGGCGAAAGACCTCGATTCGGAGCCAACTCCCGCTCAGGGCCCCGCCCGCACCCCAACGCCCACCCGCAAAAGCGCCTGGGCGCTGCGCACTCCGTCGAGGGCGGCGCTCATGATGCCGCCCGAGTAACCAGCGCCTTCCCCCACGGGCCACAGGTTTGTCCAGCCCCGGGCCCGGCGCGAGATTGGATCACGGGGAATGCGCAGGGGCCCCGACGAGCGGGTCTCGATCCCCACGAGCAGCGCTTCTGGGCCGCCAAAGCCCGGCAGGGAGTGATCAAAACGAAGCAAGGCCCGGGCGAGGGCCGACTTGCCCGGTTCGGGCAGCAAACAGTCGATCCTCTCGGGCCGCACCCCAAAAGTATAGCTGCAAGCGGGCAACCGTGAGCTCTCCCGACCAGCCAAGAAGTCCGTGGCCACCTGAGCCGGTGCCGTGTAGTCCGCACCCCCAGCTTCAAAGAAGCGTTCCTCGAGTCGCCGGCGAAAGTCCAGGCCCGCGAAGGGCTCGCTGCCGAACAGCTCCGGGGAGTAGGTCGTCACCACAGCACTGTTGGCGTAGGGCGACGAGTGGGTCGAGTTGCTCATGCCGTTCGTACACAAGAGCCCCGCCGTATTCACGCTGGCCACAATCTTGCCTCCTGGGCACATGCAAAAACTGTGGGCCCCGGACAGCCCCCCGCCTGCCTTACAGACCAAGTTGTAACTGGCGGCGTCGAGCCGATTCGCCCACTGGCCATGGCGCGCGCTGTCGATCAATTCCTGGGGGTGCTCGATGCGAACTCCAAGCTGGAAGGGTTTGGCTTCGAAGGGCACACCCTGGGCGTGCAGCGTGCGCCATGTGTCCTCGGCGCTGTGACCGGGGGCGAAGAGCAGGCCATCGCAAGCGATCTCGCCGCCATTCGTCTCGATAGCCACGATGCGCCGTTCGGGACCGGGCGCGAGGATCAACTTTTCGAGTCGCGTGTCGAAGCTGTAACGAACTCCGACTTCCTCAAGTCGCTCTCGCAGAGCGGGCAGAACTCGGTGCAGACGGTCGGTGCCAATGTGTGCCCTGGCGTCCCAGAGGATGTCTTCGCGGGCCCCCGCGGCAACGAGCTCGCGCAAGAGGCACACCTCGAGGGGGTCGTCCACGCGAGTATAGAGCTTGCCGTCGGAGTAGGTGCCGGCGCCACCCTCGCCGAAGAGCAAGTTGGACTCGGGGTTGGGTTCGCGGGAGCGATGAAAGCCCACCAGATCCTTGGAGCGTTTTTCGAGCCGGGCGCCGCGCTCGATCAAACTCACCCGGACGCCGTTGAGTGCCAGGCACAAGGCCGCGAAGGTGCCTGCGGGCCCCGAGCCCACCACCACCAGCCGCGGAGCCCGTGCGCCGCGAAACTCAGAGGCCAATTCGCAACCGGCCAGTTCCTCGGGCGGCGGCGCTGGCCGCAGGTGGCCCGACTTCTTGAGCTGAGCTAGCTTGCGGCTCTTTGCTCCCGGCGCAAGAACCACCTCCACGGCCAAGCTCCAGCGTGGCGCGCGGCCGCCGCGGTGGCCGCGCAGGTCCAGCGAGCGCTTGAGCCAGCGCAGCGACACGAGTTTCCCGGGCTCGAGCCCGAGGCGCGCCAGGACCTGCTCGCGGGCCGCACTCCTTGGCGCGTCGAGGGCCAGCTCAAGGCCGTGCAGTTTCCATCTTTCTTGGACTTCAGAGTTCACAGGCCACAGGGTACTTGGTCCCGCTCCGCCAGGGGCACTACCCTTGGGGTATGCCCTCATCAAATCGACCCAGCCGTGGCCGTCGCGGCTCCAAGCGCCGCAACAAGCGCTCACCCCTCTTCGACCAACTGATCTTCGCTGCCGACCGACAACAAACCGCCGGCGCGCAGCCACTCGTCTCCTACGACGAGGACGATGACCAGGAGTTCCTCCAAGCGCTTGAGCGCTATGCCACGACGCGTATCAGCCTCAAACGGCGCGGGGTCAACCACGGATCTTGGGCCGAACTGGACTTGAGCGCATCCGGTATCGACCTCGGAGGGAACACGACCCCAGAGAGCTTGCACGCGGATTGGAGGGCGGCCAGGCCAATCCTGTTTCCCGGCGCCGTGGGCCCCATCCCCAGCGAGGAAAGCCAGCGAGCTCTGGCCCTCTACACACAACTCGGCGCTCCCCGGGGCCTCGAAGAGTTTCTCAGCTCCGCCGGTTGCGACAAACTCCAGCCCCTCGAATTTGCCGACAGCCGCGACATCGCTCGGGTCCGCGTGGGCCCTCTGGGCTCGCCCTGGATGAAAAGCGCACGGCTCTCGGATTGGGAAGGCGACGAGTCCTTGCGACTGAGGGTGTCCTTCGGGCGTGAGGTCGACGACGACGCCGCTCGCAATGCCGCGAGCCAAGCAGCCGTGGCCGACCTGGCCGAGCGCGTTCTGCCCGGCGCCGCACGCCTGTCCCAAGCGCCGGCTCTGCGCCGCCAGGTCGAGGACCTGCTCGGCACAAAAGCACTCTACACCCAACACATCGCCTACTGGAACGCCCCCGGCGGCGGCGCTCTCTTCCACCATGACGCCTTCGACGAAGCCACTGCCGGCGGTCAGCGCGGTGTGATCTTCACCCAACTCGTGGGACAGACGGCCTGGCTGGCCCTCTCCAACGCAGACCTCGGCCGGCGCATTGCCGAGTTCACCGAGGCCCTCGATGAGGGGCTGAACGACTGGGTGCTGCGGGAGTTGTGGCCCGAGCGCCGGGACTTTGAGCGCATCCTGGCCAAGAGTCGCGATTCTGGAGCCGTGGCAGGCGAGCTTTCCCTGGCGGGCTGCGGCTGCTTCGCTGGCCTCGTTAACCGTGGACCGGAATTCACATCCTTCCTGGCCGACTGCGGCCATGGCCTCGTGCTGCGCGAGGGCGACGCCTTGCTATTGCCGAACCACAGCCTAAAGAACACCACCATGCACTCGGTCTTCTACGCCTCCCAAGCAGGGCCGACCTACGGTATTTCCTGTGCCCTGCGTGAAGACCTGGCCCAGCGCGAAGGCTAGATTAGAGCGCTCATGGATACGCTTCCGCGCCCCCTCACAGCCCTCGCGGCCCCAGATTTCGCCCAGGTCCTTGACGATCTTCAGCTCCCTGTCTCCCAGGTAGCGACGAGCCCCGGCGAGGAGCGCTCCGCGCCCGCCTTGCTACTGGGCGCGCCAGCCTCCTCCGGCAGCAAGCTGGGGCGCCAGGTGGCAGAGCTCGCCGCGGCCAACCTGGCTCCCACGGGAACACTCTTGCTGTTCCTCGAAGGTCGCCGTAGCCAGCGCGAGCTCGCCGCCTGGCGCAACGGGCTCTGGCCCTTGTGGCATGTGAGCGTGATCTACACCCTGAGCACCGCGGGCACGACGCGCCAGACTCTGGCTGGCAGCGAACGCCTGGAGGGCCAGGCTCCCAAAGCCCACCGCGTGCACTCGGGCAGCCTATTCGTCGCGCGCCATCGCGTGCACGCCATGGGGCCCGATGTCACCCGGGAAAAATTCGACGCCAATGCCAGCGGCTGGAACGGCGATCCGGGCGGACCGGGCTACCCTCACTTCCGCTGGATGCGTCGCTTCGTGGCCTGCTTTGCTCCTATTGCCCCTGGTGCGCGGCTGCTCGACTTTGGCTGCGGCGCCGGCTGGTGCGGCATCGAAGCCGCCAAACGCTATTCCGCCGCGTCTTTGCGCTTCTTCGACCCGAGCCCCGAGATGGTGCGCATCGCCACCTCCAACGCCGCTGCCGCTGGCATCGAGGACGCCCTCGGGCGCACGGGCTTCGGCGAGGCGCCACCCTTGCCAGCTGCCGATGAAGAGCCCTTCGATGCGGTCATCTCCTCTGGAGTCGTGAGCTTCGCCCCGGACCCAGAAGCCTGGCTGGCGGGTTTGGCGCCCTGCGTGGCCCGCGGCGGCCAACTGGTCATCGGCGACATCATGCGTGAGTCCCAGGGCTTCGGTCGACGGCGCCGCGAAAAGCCGCTCCTACCCGCTCGAGAATTGAACGCGGCCTCGCCCGCCGACCTGCGCCAGGGCCTGGAAGGCTTGGGCTTCGAGCATCAAAAGACAGCGGGCTACCAACTCACCCGGCCCTTCCCCGAGGCCATGCATCTGAGCGAGACGCACCTCAAGGGGCTCTTGACCTATCCTTTGCTCTGGTGCAACCAGATCGGCGCTGCCACCGGTGCCGTTCTTGGCGTGCCGCCCTTGACTCGGTTCGACTCCTGGGTGATGAGCTTTCGGCGCCGGGACTAAAAGCGGCCCGTCGCTTTGTTCAGGCGTCGCCGATCCGGCGTTGGGGAGCTATTTCCGGGCGCCGCAGATCCGGCGCCGGGAATTAGGCGTCAACAGACTCATCCGACCAGGCCTTACGGCCGAAATCGATCAGGCTGGCGATGGTTTCGTGCATGTCATCGCGGTGCACGATGGCGTCCACCTGGCCCCTGTCCAGCAGGAACTCGGCGCGCTGAAAACCCGGCGGCAGTTCTTGCTTGAGGGTGGTGGCAATCACCCTCGGACCGGCAAAACCGATCAGGGCTCCGGGTTCGGCCAGGGTGATATCACACACGGAGGCAAAGGAAGCGGTCACGCCCCCGGTGGTGGGGTTGGTCATAACGCAGATCGAAAAGCCGCCTCGCTCGTTCAGCCGCGAAAGGGCCGCGCAGGTCTTGGCCATCTGCATCAAGGACAGCATGCCCTCGTGCATTCGCGCTCCACCGGAGGAGGTGAACAGCACGAGGGGCAACTTATTGGTCATGGCCAATTCGGCGGCCAGGGAAATCTTCTCCCCCACGACCTCGCCCATGGAACCACCCATGAATTTGAAGTCGAGCACGGCCAGCACAACGCGGCGGCCGAGAATCTTGCCGAATCCAGATAGCAAGGCCTCGTTTTGGCCCAAACGCTCGACGGCGCGAGCGATCTTCTCCGCGTAGGTCACCTTGTCGGTGAAGTCCAACCGGTCCATGGCCGTCAATTCGGCGAAGCGCTCATCGAAGGTGCCCTCGTCGAGGATGAAGTCGATGCGCGCCGCGCCGGGCATGGTGAAGTGAAAGCCGCACGAGGG
Source organism: Planctomycetota bacterium (assembly GCA_012959785.1). Taxonomy (GTDB): domain Bacteria; phylum Planctomycetota; class UBA1135; order UBA1135; genus DUCM01. The sequence goes on from DUCM01000005.1 coordinate 236,914, forward strand.
GCATACCATGCGTTTGCCCTCGAGCTCCTTGCGGAAAATCGTATCGGCGCACGACTCGCACTTGAGCCAAAGGCCACCGGGCATGTCCTTTTTCTTGAAGAGGCGCCGGCGGCGCTCCTTGCCCGTGGACGCCTGGGGAGTCTCCGCGGACGGCTGCTTTTTGTCCGCGGACTCGGGTTCCCGCGACTCGTCGTCGCGTTCTTCTGCTTGCGCCGTCACGATCGGTACCTCTGCCTGTTCGAGTTCTGCATCATGATTCAATGGGCCGCGGCTCCCGCCCCCGCACGCAATAGGGCCATGCGCTCGCCACGGTCGCTGCTGCCGTAGATGGCCGAACCAGCCACCAGGGCGTTGGCTCCCGCTTCCACGCACAGGGGTACGGTTTCGAGATCCAGGCCCCCGTCCATCTCCACCTCGCCCTGGAAGCCGCCAGCCCGCAACCAGCGCACCTTGTCGAGAACCTCGGGCATGAAGGCCTGGCCGCCGAAGCCGGGCACCACGCTCATGACCAGCACCAGGTCCACCTCGTCCAAGAGATCAGCCACGGTCTCGATGGCCGTGGCCGGATTGAGGGCCACGCCAACCTGAGCTATGCCTGCGTCCCGGAAGGCCACGATGATCTCGCGAGCCTGCTCGATGTCCCTTGCGACCTCGATGTGAAAGGTCAGCACGTGGGCTCCGGCCTTGGCGAAGGCGCCAGCGTAGCGCGCCGGCTCGCTGATCATCAAGTGCACGTCGAGGGGCACGCGGGCCACCTTGGCGATACTCGCCACCACCGGCGGGCCGATGCTGATGTTGGGCACGAAGTGCCCGTCCATCACATCCACATGGTGCCAGTCGGCCCCACCGGCCTCGACATCAGCGAGGTCCTCGGCCAGGCGCGTAAAGTCGCAGGCGAGCAGGGAGGGCGCGATGCGTATGGGGGGCGTGTTCATCGAGGATCATCATAGCAGAGGAGCGCTGCAATACCGGGCAGCTCGCGGCCCTCAAGCAGCTCAAGGGAGGCGCCGCCCCCGGTGGAAATATGGTCGATGCCCAAGCTCAGGCCGAACTGCTCCACAGCTGCCACGGAATCGCCGCCGCCCACCACGGTGTAGGCCTCGGAGGAGGCCACAGCGCGCCCCACGGTCTCGGTGCCGGCCTGGAAGGACTCCCACTCGAAGACCCCCATGGGGCCGTTCCAGACCACACTCCGGGCTGCGGCGATCTCGGCGCTGTAAAGCTCGGCGGTGCGCGGCCCGATGTCAAGGGCCATCCAACCCTCGGGAATCTGCTCCACGGTACGCAGATCGGCATCCTTGGAGAAGCCCGAGGCCACCACATGGTCCACGGGCAGACAGAGACGCACGCCCAGGCGCTCGGCTTTCTTGCGGGCCGCGCGCAGGGAATCGAATTGATCGGTTTGCAACAGCGAGTCGCCCACGCACTCGCCCTCGGCCGCCAGGAATGTGTAAGCCATACCGCCGCCCACCAAGATGGCGTCCACCTTGTCGAGCAGAGCATCGATGACGGTCAGCTTGTCCGAAACCTTGGCTCCGCCGAGGATGGCCACCAAAGGTCGCGCCGGATCATCGAGGATGCGTTCAAAGGCCGCGAGCTCCGCCTGGAGCAACTCGCCCGCCGCTGAGGGCAGGACGCGGGCCAACCCAGCCACCGAGGCGTGGTCGCGGTGGGATGTGCCGAAGGCGTCGTTGACGAAGACATCGCCGAGCCTGGCGAACTGGGCCGCGAGATCCGGATCACCGAGAGTCTCGCCGGGGTGAAAGCGCACATTTTCGAGCAGCATCACGGTCCCTGGCGCCGCGGCATCGATGGCCTTCGAGACCTCCGCGCCCACGCTCTCGTCGAGTTTCTCCACGGGACTCTCGAAGAGTTCCGCCAGGCGTCGGCCCACTCCATCGAGGCGCAGGGTCTCCACGACTTCGCCCCCCGGTCGCCCGAGGTGCGAGAGCAGAATGGGTTGCCCGCCCGCTGCCTGCACCGCCCGCAGGGTGGGCAGGGCGCGCCGGATGCGGGTGTCGTCGCCGATCTCACCGGTTTCCCCGAGGGGCACATTGAAGTCCACGCGCAAAAGTACGCGGCGACCTTTGAGGTCAAGGGTCTCGAGCGCGGGGACTTTCAGATTCATCGGTTCTCCAGGGGCAGGCTCAGGAGCGGCCGGCGGCGCGTTTTTTGGCGCTGCGCCTCTTCGCGCCGCCCTTGAGGCGGTGCGAGAAGCGCATCAGGTCCACGACGCGGCTGGAGTAACCCCATTCATTGTCGTACCAGCTGATGACCTTGATCATGTTGCCTTCCATCACCATGGTCGAGCCCACATCGAAGATCGAGCTGTGGGGGTTGCCGATGATGTCGGTGGAGACCAGGGGGTCCTCGTTGTATTCGAGAATGCCCTTTAGGTCGCCGCTCTTGGCCGCGGCTTTGAAGGCGGCGTTGACCGATTCCACGGTGACTTTCTTCTTCAGGCGCGCCACGAGGTCCACCATGGAACCGTCGGGCACCGGCACGCGCACGGCACCGCCGTCGAGTTTGCCCGCCAGGCGCGGCAAGATCTGGCCCACGGCGCGCGCGGCACCGGTAGTCGTGGGAATGATGTTGAGCGCCGCGGCCCGCGCCCGACGCAGGTCGCTGTGGGGCAGGTCGAGGATGCGCTGGTCGTTGGTGTAGCCGTGGATGGTGGTCATCAAACCGTGCTGCAGGCCGAACTTGTCATCGAGCACTTTCACCACCGGCGCGAGGCAGTTGGTGGTGCAAGAGGCATTGGAGATGATGCGATCGCTGGCCTTGAGTGTCTTCTGGTTGACGCCCATGACGATCATGGCATCGATCGCGTCCTTGGGCGGCACGGTGAGCAGCACCTTCTTGGCACCCGCTTCGAGGTGCAGGGCGCACTGCTCGCGGCGCGTGAAGATGCCCGTGGCTTCGACCACGAAGTCGATCTTGTTGGCCGCGTGGGCCAACTTGGCGGGATCCCGTTCGGCGGTGACCTGGATCTTCTGGCCGTTGACCGTCAGAGCCCGCTGGCTCACCCGCACTTTGCCCTGAAAGCGGCCGTGGACCGAGTCGTAGCGCAGAAGGTGGCCGAGGGTCTTAGCGTCCGTCAGATCGTTGATCGACACGACGGTGCAGCCGGGGGTGTTCTGGATGATTCGGAAGACATTGCGTCCGATGCGGCCGAAGCCGTTGATGGCGATGCGCATGGCCTGTATGAGGGCTCTTTGGGTTGGGGGTTGAGAGGGCTCTGGGGCCCCTTCCCGTGGCTGGCCTGTCGCTGCCCGGAGGGCCGGTCGCGGGACCGGTTTCAGGGGCGAGAGGGCAAGCCTTGGGAGCGGGATGTGCAGGCTCTGGTTACGGGATGAGAGGGGGAGGGGCGGAAGCTCGGGGCCTGCCGCCAAACAAGTGGCCCGAAGCCGGACCACCGGAAATGTTTCCCTCCTTTGCGGCGGCGAGGGTAGGCAAAGCGACCGAAGGGTTCAATTGTGACTGCCCCCCATGGAGATCGCCGCACCGGCGGCCCGCCGCCCCTGGCGCCAGCCAAGCGCCCAGCCGGACGCCTGGCCCACAAGGCTCAGCTACCCGCAAACTCGCTGACCTTCCCCCGGGATCTCGCCAGCGGAACACCTCTGCGCTGGGCACGACTGGCCCGCCGGGCTGATCTGGACCCCGAGGAGCCCCTGGTGGTGGCCCTCTCCGGCGGTGCCGATTCGGTCTTCCTTCTGCATTTGATCGCTGCCGCCCTGGACAGGCCCAAGATCTGGGCTGTCCATGTGGATCACGGCCTGCGGGGCGCCGAATCCCGCGCCGATGCGGACTTCTGCGCCCGTCTGGCCGCCAGTTTGTCGATCCCCTTCCGGCGCGTGCGGGTCGAATTGGATGCCGCTGCCCCCGATCTCGAACGCCGTGCCCGCGAGGCGCGCTACGGCGCCCTGGCCGCAACGGCTCGTGAGGTTGGCGTGGCTACGGTCGCCACCGGCCACCACGCCGACGACGCCCTCGAAACCCTCATGATGCGCTGGATGCGAGGCACCGAACTCTCGGGCCTGGCCGGGCTCAAGCGTCGCACTCGCGTTGGTGCGGCCCTGGGCGCCCAGGCCGCTGACGCCCCCGTGGATATCGTGCGGCCTCTTCTCGATCTGCGCCAGGGTGAAATCCGGGCCGAGCTCCGCCAGGCGGGCATCCCCTGGCGCGAGGATTCGTCCAACCAGAGCCAGCGCTTCACGCGCAACCGCATTCGCAATCAGTGGCTGCCTGAGATCGAGCGGGCCTGCGGCAGTGAGGCCCTCGACAATCTGCACGCTTTCCATGCGGCCATCGAGGTCTTCGAGAACGAGCTCGCCGGGCATACGGCCCACATCCACTGGCGCCCACCCTCCCACGCAGCAGCCAGTCGCAGCCGAGACACCGTGCACCTCGGCGGAGTTCTGGAACGACGGCGACTCGTGGGCCTCTCCCCGCCCCTCTTGCGGCGCACGCTCTGGCGCTTGGTCTCCGAAGGATGCGGCGCCGCGCCCTCGCGGCCACTCCTCGATCACATCGCCTACGACCTGGACTTCGGCCGTTGCAGCCGCCACTCCCTGCCCCGTGGCTGGAGCCTACAATTGCGTTCGGACCTCCTGCACCTCTCGCCGCCGGCGGTGATCCTGCCAACCCCCACACCCGAAGGCCGAGGCGACGACCAGCAACTCTGCCTACCCTTCCAGGAAGTCTGCCCCCTGCCCCACGGGGAAGGCACCCGCGGCGTGCGCCTTGCGTTGCCTGGCGCCGTGCAACTCGGCGACGGCCGTTGGGTCAGCGCCGAAACTGTCGAGCTCTCGCCGGGTAGCTGCGTGCCTCGCTCGGCGGTGGAAATTGAGCTCGAGGCGCCCCCCGAGGGCACCGAACTCTGGGTGCGCTTGCCTCGCCCCGGGGATCGCTTCCACGGCCTCGGCGCCCCCGGATCGCGGCCCTTGCGGCGCTTCCTGGCCGACGCGGGCATTCCCCGTCTGGATCGGGCTCGGGTGCCCCTTGTGTTCTTCGGTGATGAGCTCGCCTGGGTGGTGGGCGTACGGCCCTGCCAGCGCTATCGCGTTTCGGCCCATACCGAGCAGCGCCTGCGACTCAGGCTCCACGATGGAGCGCCAAAAGCCCCGAACCTCGCCAGCTCTGGCTCCGGCCAGCTGATCTGAAGCGCGACCTGCGGTGACTTCCAGGGCCATCCTGGGTAGGCTGGGTGGGCACTCGCCCCATGTCCCCCACGCCCGCTCCATCCCGCCCTGCGCCTGCATCCGTGACCACCACTCTGGCAAGCAATCTGCGCCAAGTCCGGGCGGACCTCCAGGAGGCCACCAGCGATGCTGGTCGCTCGCCAGAGTGCGTTGAGCTCATCGCCGTGGTCAAGCAGGTCACGGCCCAGGCCGCCCTGGACCTGGCCGCCCTCGGCTGCCTGCGTCTGGCCGAAAACCGCCTGGCAGGGCTCCTGGAAAAACGCGCTCGCTTCGCTGCCGAAGGCGTGCAGGTCGAGTGGCATTTCATCGGTCACATCCAGCGCAACAAGGCCCGGCGGATCGTGCAAAACGCCGCGGTGCTGCACTCGGTAGACTCCGAGCGCCTGTTGCTGAGCCTGGATCGCATCGCCGCCGAGGAGCAACTCCAGCCGCGCATCTTTCTCGAGGTCAAACTCGCAGATGAAACGGAGAAGCACGGCTTGGCCCCGGATCAACTCGAATCGGCCGTGCGCCTCGCGGGTAGCCTGGCGCACCTCGACTTGACTGGCCTGATGTGCATGGCCCCGCGGCTGCGGCCCGGAGCGGACGACCAGCACGCCGCCCAAGATTGCTTTCGACAACTTGCGCAGCTTGCCGCAGGTCTCGCTCGAAAGGCCGAGCTCAAACAGGCCTTCAGCGATGGTGCTGTCAAACTTTCCATGGGCATGAGTGGCGACTTCGGGACCGCCGTGGCCGAGGGCAGCCACCTGTGCCGGGTGGGCAGCGCTCTCTTCCGCGGCCTCGACCAACTCAAGGTTCCCCGGCCATGAGTTCCGAGTCCAAAATCAGAATCGAGGTTGTCGGCAGCAAGGCACCTCCCACCGAGCTGCCCCAGGAAGGCATGCTGGTCCTGGGATCCTCCCCCACCAAGGCTGGCCTGCGTCTCGAAGGTCAGGGGCTTGCCGAAGTCCACTGCGCCATCGGCCGCACCAAGGCCGGGGACTGGGCCATCAAAGACCTCGGTTCCGAATACGGCACCCTCTTGAATGGCAAGCGCGTTTCCCAGGCGCGACTGAAGGCCGGCGACGAGTTGCTCCTGGGTTCGGTGCGACTCTTGGTGCGCTCATCGGGCGAGCAGGCCGGCCGAGTTGCCATCCCCACCCCCGCTCCCGCCGCGCCCGCGGCTCCCAAGAAAAAGCCCGCCGCCCCTCACGGCCGCACGCCCAACATCAAGGGCTACCGCATCATCGAACGCCTCGGCGCGGGAGCCATGGGTGAGGTCTTCCTGGCCGTCCAGGAGAGCCTCGACCGCGAGGTGGCCTTGAAGGTGCTCTCCCTCAAGCTCGAAGCCGACACCCAGTTCGTGGCCAGTTTCCAGGCCGAAGCCCGGGCCGCCGCCGCTCTCAATCACCCCAATGTGGTCACGGTCCATGATGTGGGGGAGCAGGACGGCGTGCACTTCTTGACCATGGAATACATGGACCGCGGTTCACTCGAAGACCGCGTAGCCAGCGGGGGCCCTCTGCACTGGAAGGTGGCTCTCGAAGCCTTGATCCATGCGGCCAGCGGCCTGGTCTACGCCGAATCCCGTGGCATCGTGCACCGCGACATCAAGCCCGACAACTTGATGCAAAACCACACCGGCACCACCAAGATCGCCGACCTGGGCTTGGCCCTGCGAGAGAGCGATGCCGGAGGCTCGGGCAGCAGCAAGATTTTTGGCACCCCGCACTTCATCTCCCCCGAACAGGTGCGCGGCGAAAAGGCCGATTGCCGCTCGGACCTCTACTCCTTGGGGGCCACCGCCTTCCGCTTGCTCAGCGGCCACACGCCCTTCGAAGGCGAGAGCACTCGCGAAATCCTGCGCGCCAAACTGGCCGACGAGGCCTCCTCCCTCGACCACTTTGCTCTCGATATCCCTTCGGGCTTGGTGCAGGTGGTGCAGCGCCTCCTGCGCCGTGAACCCGGCGAGCGCTACCCCTCGGCTGCGGCCCTTTTGAAGGTTCTGGAGGGCCTTTCGAGCAGCCCCGAAGCGGCGGCCGTCGGTGCACCGCCGCCCACGCCCAAGCTTCCCCGCTGGGCCCTGCCCACGACCCTCGCGCTGGTGGCGGTGGCCTTGATCTCGCTCTTCACCGGCGGCGATGGGGGCAACCGGAACGACTCGGCCGCGGGCGGAGCGTCTGGGGACATTCTCGGCGACCCCGCAGATCCGAAGGAACAGCCCGCGGAGCTTGCCGACGGGGATGGCCCCGCGAGCAACGCCCAAGAACAAAGCCCCGGTGGGAATGACAACCAGGAGCGCATGTTCGAGATGCAGGCCGAGAACGAGTTCCTCAAGCTGGGCCAGCGCGACCTCGGCAAGGCCGCCCGCCGCGATCGCCTGCGGGAGTTGGCCAGCCGCTTCCTGGGCACCACCGCCGCCAGCCAAGCCCTGGCCCAAGCCGACCAACTCGACGCCGAGGTTCTGTCCGAGAACCGGGCCCAACTGGAACACGACAGCAAGCTCGGAGCCATCCTGGGCGCCCTGCGCACGGCGGCAGACCTCGCTGCCACGCCGCACTACCCGGGCCGAGCTTTGCGGGCCATGTACGCTGTCCCGGGCCAGGATCCATTCGCTAACGATTCCGCCTTCGTGGCTGCGCGTAACAACCTCGAAGACGCAGTCGTGGCTTTGGCCCTCGCCGCCGTCAAAGCAGGTCTCGAACGCTGCGATGCCGCCGAAGCCCAGGGCCAGTTCGATCTGTCGGCGAGCATCCTGGGCGAATTGATCGCACTCACCGACCTGCCCGATTTCAGTGAGCGCCGCCCCCCCGCGGGCAGCCTGGATCTGGTGGCCAAGCGCTCCCAGTTGCGAGCCCGCAAGGAAAGCCTTGGCGCCGCCCGCGAGCGCTTTGTCGTTTCCCAGCGCCTGAGGGATGTGCGCATGGTGGCCCGCAGTCTGCTCGGCGACGGGGGCCTGCGCGGCCAACTCTCGCGCCTCGACCTCAGAGGCGCCGCCACGCATGTCCATGAGCTAGGCCGAGCCCTGCAAACCCCCGAGCGACAAGCCTGGGCAGCTACTCTGGCCGCCGACCTCGAACTCGCCGCCGGTGCCTTCGAAATCCTGCACGGAAACTGGAATCGTTGGCGCCGCAAGAAGGTCCCCGACCCCCGGGACCAGCGCGGCACCCAACGCGAGGCCCTGGCCGCTAGCGCCGAGGGCCTGCGGCTCAGCGTCCACGGCAAAACCCAGGAGGTTCCCTGGAGCGCTTACGCCAACCGCTCGGCGCTACTCCATGCCGTCTTCAGCGGCCGCCTCGAGCGCGCTTTCCTGCCCGCCGAAGAGCGGGCCATCGCCGCTGTGATGCGCTTCTGCGCCATCTCTGAAACCGTCCACAACGCTTCCGAAATGTTCGCTGAACAGGGTTCGGCGGTCTTTACGAAGAACGAAGCCAAGGACCTACCCATGGCCATCGAGCGGGCCCTCGAGTGGGAACACGATGAGGAGCGTCGCGCTAGCTTGAGGGCTGAGCTGAAAGCGGCCCGGATCCTCGCCGAGGCTCTGCAAGCCGGCAGCGAGGGCCGCTGGCCCACGGCGGTCAGCACCCTCGAAGACCTGCTCGAAAACCACGCCGAGACCCTGCTCGTGCTGCTCGCATCCGACGGCTCCCTGAAGAGCGGCTCCGATTGAGTGGTTCCCTCCGCCTGCGCCTCCCGCTCCCCCCCAAAGCATGACCAATAGCCCCCTCGACGAAGCGGTTTACGCCGCCTCCAAGGAACTACGCGGGCGCGGCGCCCCGGATCCCGAAGTCCTGTTCTTCATGGGCACGGGGCTCGGCCTCTTGCCCGCCAGCCTCGCGGCCACCTGGAGCCTGTCCCTCGAGGGCATCTCCGGCGTGCCGGCCGCCTGGCGCGGCGCGACCCTGGTGGCGGGCGAAGCAGCCGGTGCGACCTTTTGGTTCCTCGAGGACAGTCCCGGCGAGCTCTCGCGGAGCGGCAACCCGCGGGACGAGCCCGCCTGGGCAAGATCCTTTCCAGTCTGGTTGGCCGCCTGCTCGGGAGCCACGATCTGCGTATACACCTCAGCTGGCCGGCGACTGGCCGGCGCCGCGAAATCTCCCCTGGCGCCTCTGGCCCTGGGCAAGGATCACATCAACCTCTCGGGGGAAACGCCCCTCTTGGCCCTGGGCGAATCGCGTCTGGGAGCCCTCTTCCCCGATCAAAGCACCCTGCACCATGAGGGACTGAGGCGCATGGCCCACGGCCGCGCCGCTGCCCAGGGAATTGAGACCTGCGAAGCGGTACTGGCCTGCAGTGCCGGGCCCGCCATGGAAACTCCCGCCGAGGCCGAATTCTTCGCCCGCGCGGGCGCGGAAGTAGTGGTGCAGGATCTCGCCGGCCCCTTGATCGCCGCGGCCCACTCGGGACTGGCCGCCCTCTCGGTTGTGGCCCTGCTCGACCCGCAGGGTGAGTCCCTCGTCGAGAGCCTGCTCGAAGGCGCCGAGGCCCTGGCGCCGGCCCTGGAGGAGTTGCTCGTGGCCCTTGTCCCTGACTTGGCCGTCGTGGCCCTGGAATTGCGCGAAGACTTTTGAGCTCCGAGCAGCCCCGAATCGCGGTCCTGCTCTCCGGGGGCGGGCGCTCGCTCGAAAACCTCGCGGAGTGCGTGGAGCGCGGTGAACTCGCCGTGAATCTGGCCCTGGTAATCGCCAGCCGGCCCGATGCTTTTGGACTGACCCGCGCCGAGAGACTCGGCCTTGCGCGCCTCGTCCTGGACCCCGCCCGAGAGCTTTCGCCCGAGGCATTCAGCCACGAAGTCTTTGCGGCCGTGGAGGCAGCTGGTTGCAGCTTGGTGGTCCTGGCTGGCTTTTTGCGGTTCCTGCCCATCCCCCGCGCCTGGGAAGGACGGGTGATCAACATCCATCCTTCGCTCCTGCCGGCCTTTGGCGGCAAGGGCTGCTACGGCAGGCGCGTGCATGCGGCCGTTCTCGAACGGGGCGTCGAATTCACAGGTTGCACCGTGCACTACGCTGACAACGAATACGACCATGGCCAGATCCTCTTGCAGCGTTGCGTCCCCGTGCTGCAAGAGGACGACGAAGAGAGCCTCGCCGCGCGGGTCTTCGAGGAGGAAAAACTGGCCCTGCCCGAAGCCATCCGGCGCCACCTGGCCCGGGACTGAGCGCCGCTGCTCAGCCTTCGACGCGCCGCAGGAGGCGCGCGATGCGGCCTTCGAGGTCGCGGTTCAAGGCGCGACCGCGGGCGCCCGCGCCGCAGCGGCCGTTGACTTCCAGGGCCCGCCGCGCTGCCCCCAGAGCGGCCACGGGATCAGAACTGCGGTGCTCCAGGCACTTTGCCTGGGACACCAGGGCAGGGGCGGTGTGCTCGTCCTCAGGGTGCACCACAAATTCCTCCAGGGCTGCTTGGGCGGCGTCCAGGGAACCCTCACGCCTCAGCAGGTCGGCGCGCAGAAGGGCCAGGCTGCGGGCGTCGGCGCACTGGCGCTCGAGGGCGCGCTCGAGCCAGAGCAGTCCTTCGGCGCTACGGCCAGCCGCCAACTCCGCCCGCGCGATTCCAGCCGCGCGGGTGCCCGGGTCCCCCGCCAGGGGCGACCTGTCAGCCCGGGTTTCCAGGCGCGAGCGTCCCAGGTGGGCGGCCAGGGTGACCAGGCTGAGTACATCGAGCAGGTTGTGCTGAAAGACCCCCGCCAGGCGGTGAGGTCTTCCCGCGAGGTAATTAAACCAGGCCTCCGGCGCCATGGATCCAGGCAAGTCGGAAGCCCGCTCCAGGCCGCACAGCTCGGCCTCGAGGGTCTTCAAGCGCCCGTCGGGATAGGCTCCACGATAGAGGCGCCGACAGGGGTGATAGAGGTCCAGGTGCGGGCGTCCGTCGAAGGGCGCGCTCACCGCACAGAGGCGCATCTTGTCCTCGAGGCGGTGGCGGTCGAAGGACTTGCCGAAGAACGAGACCAGGGATCCGCGGGCGCGAATGCGGCCTGCGCACTCCTCCAAGAGCTCCGCCTCGCCTCCGGGGTCGCGCAGGAATCCCTGCCAGAGTTGGAAGCGCGGGCCGCCATCGCCATCGAATTCAAAAGTCCCCAGGCCAACCATGAAAACATAAGTGCCCGCGCCCCCCGACAGGCCGGTGGTTTCGGTGTCGAGGTAGACCGCATCGAAGAGGTCCAGGTCCGCCAGAGCCTTGTCGCCGGTGAGCAGTACGAACTCGGCTGCATGGGCCGCGCTGACTTCCCCCAGGGCAAAGTCTCCGTGCTCGACGTCCAGGGCAAAGCTGGCCTCGCGAAACCAGGTGCGCCCGCCGTCGCGGGTTTGCAGGCCCTTTGGTTCGCCGGTCTCGCCAGGGTGCCCGCCCGCCAGATCCAGAGGGGTGGGCTCCAGAGGGGCAGTCTCCCGGGGCGGGTCCTTGCGCAGACGCCGCAGTCGGCTGCGAAAATCCGTCGCGCTCATGGAGCAGCGGCCAGGGCCAGGCTCAAGGTGCCCTCGTCCGTGCTGAGCGCTTCTGGAACGGGGCCGCTCACGAGGTGCTCGAGGATGCGCAAGGCGGTTTCCTTACCCGCCGGGCCCACCTCCCCGGGCGGCCCCACGCAAGCGGGGCAACCGGCGCTGCAAGGACAGCCGAGAGCCACATCGCGCGCCGCCGCCAAGACCGAGCGAAACTCGTCGAAGAGCAGATCAGAGAGCCCCACTCCGCCGCTGACGCGATCGTAAAGGTACAGGGCCGGGGCCTTGAAGTGCGCTGACTTGACCTGGGTGGAGATGCCCAAGTCGCGGGGCTGGCAGCGCACAAAAAGAGGTGCCACGCGGCGTACAAGATGCCCCACGCCATGCCAGGCCGCGCCGCGGCTGCCGCTCTGGAGCCCCAACTCCGCGGCGCTGGCTTCGGAGAGGGTCAGCACGAAGGCTTCGGTGTCGAGTTCCTCCGCGGGCAGCGAGATGTCCTCGGCGCCGACGCTTTCGCGGGTGTAGTAGCGCACCTTCTTGTAGAGGGTAGCCAGACAGGTGACATGCACCTCACCGCGCCAGATGGCGCAGTCCTGGCCCTCGCTGGAAAAGCTCGGCGGGTCCGCACCCAGTTCACTGGCCTGTCCCGGCTCTGCGAGAATCAAAGTCTCAGGGACATGGGGATTTGCCACCGGCGCCACAGCCCTCGAACGGGCATGGCAGACCTCGAGACGCAGGACGCGCACTTCGGTATTGGTCTCGGCTTCGGTGAAGTAGTCGCTGTCCACTTCGCGGGCGTAAGCCCGGCGATTCTTGTAGTCGAAGGTCTCGACCTTCCAGGTCTGGCCCTCGACCATGTAAATGGCGCCCTCGTGGACCGTGGTGATCGAGGCTTCGCGGTCAATCTCGCCGATGGCTTTTTCGGTGACCACATCGAGGATAAGGACATTGTCCGGTTCGCCGCCGGCCAGGGCCACATCCCCGGCAGGGTAGGCGTCGGCCATCCAGTACCAGTGCTTGTCGCGGGCCAGGAGAAGGTTCGACTCCTCGGCCAGGTAGTCCAGGATCGGGGCCGCCTCGCGGGAATCGCCGTAGCTCACACAGGCGAGCTTGTCGCCTTCGGGCGCGCGCTGAAAGGGCAGCTCGAACGCCGCGCACTTCAGTTGCTCCGAGAGGATCACCAGGTTGTCGGGGTCCAGAGCCAGGCGCTCCTTGGGCGCACCGAACAAGTAGTCAGGGTGCCCGGCGAGGTACTGGTCCACGGGGTCGGACTGGGCGATCTGCACCACAAGGCTGGGCTTGTTGCGGCGCCCCACCCGGCCGGCGCGCTGCCAGAAGGATGCTTGAGAGCCGGGGTAGCCCACCAGCACGGCCACATCCAGGCTGCCGATATCGATGCCGAGTTCCAGGGCGTTGGTGCTCACCACCACCTTGACCTCGCCCTTGCGCAGACCGCTCTCGATCTCGCGTCGCAAGAGCGGCAGGTAGCCGCCGCGGTAGCCGCGCACTTCATCGGGCTCAAGTCCCATCTCGCGGGCCTGTTCCTTGAGGTAACGGGTGAGCACATCCACCGCCGTGCGTCGCCGACAGAAAAATATCGTCTGGTGATCGGGGCCGCAGAGGCGCCGCGCCAGGCGCCGGGCTTCTTCCAAAGCATTGGCGCGCAAGCCCGCCACGGGATTGATGAGGGGCGGGTTGTAGACCGCCATGATGCGCGCCCCCGAGGGCGAGCCGTCCTCATCCACCACGACAGGGGGGCGACCGAAGAGACGCCGGCCGTGGCCCGCGGCATCGCAGAGGGTGGCCGACGAGGCCAGAAAACGCGGCGAGCTGCCATAGTGCGCGGCGATGCGCACCAGGCGGCGCAAAACATTGGCCACGCTGGAGCCGAAGACACCCGAGAGGGTGTGCAGCTCGTCCACCACGATGTAGCGCAGGTCGCGGAAGAGCTCGGCCCACTTGGCGTGGTTGGGCAGAATCCCTGAGTGCAACATGTAGGGATTGGTCAGAATCATGTGCCCGCGGTCGCGCAGGCTGCGGCGCACCGAGGGCGGCGTGTCGCCGTCGTAACAGAAGGCGTGCCATTCGCTGCCAAGCTCCTCAACCATGCCAGTCAAGTTAGACGCCTGATCCTGGGCCAGAGCCTTGGTGGGAAACAGGAACAAGGCCCGCGCCGAGCCCTGCGACTCCAGGAGGGACTGCAACACAGGCACCAGGTAACAGAGAGTCTTGCCCGAGGCCGTGGGAGTGGCCACCAGCACATCGTGGCCAGCGAGGGCCTGATCGATGGCCTGGCGCTGGTGACTGTAGAGTTGCTCGAGGCCTCGGGCGCGCAGGACTGTCGCCAGCCGCGGATCGAGGCCCGGGGGGAAGTCCGCCAGGCTCGCCTTGCGCGGCGGCAACTCGCGCCAGTGCACGAAGCCGCCCTTGAGTTCTGCATCACCGCGCAGGTTGCGGGCGATCTCACCGGCATCGGTGCCCCGGCGCTGGAAGCGCCGACCGCCAGCGGAAGGTGCGGGCCGAGAGGAGGATTCTTGGGGCGCGAGTTGGGGCTTTGAGTCGTTGGATCTCATGACTTTCTATTCGGGTCTTGTTAGGGACCATAGAGAAAGCCGCCTCGTGATCAAGCAGTCCTTTTGCAGGCCTCTGGAACCAGGAGGCCCAGAGTGGCTGGCGCCGTGGCCCGCCCAGGCCTGGCCTTGGAGGTCCAAACCCGCCCCCGGGCAGGAGCCCCTCAATCCGACGCTTCTAACGACTAAAGAGGTCTAGCAGGCGGCTGTGCAGGTCCGCGATACGGGCCAGGGAGCGCGCGCCGGCCAGGGAAAGTTGGCAGGTACCCTCCGGGCCGAGTCCCACCTCGAAGCTCACGCCCCCGCCGGCACTGGCTCCGAAGTGCACCGAGATGGAGTTTTCCAGAGCTACCTCGCCTTCAAGGTGTTCGCTCGCGCGCAAGAAGAGCAAGGCGTCGAGCACAGCCAGAAGATCGCGAGCTTCCTCGGGTTCTCCAGCCCCGTGCCAAAAGCCGCGTTCGTCGCGCTTGAAGTTCAATTCCAACTCGCCCCGAACCAACCGCAAGCTGGCTTGCTCAACCTCCTCGAGTTGCAAGAGATCGAGGGACCACAACTCGCGCGCGGAGAGGCGCGCCAGGTCGGCGGTCCAGAGGGGCACCAGGCCCCAGCGCTCGTCGCCGTCGCGCAGGTAAGTGCGGCGCTCTTCGGCCCCATCGAACTGCCAGAGAGGCCCGAGCGTCCCGCCCCAGCGTCCGTCGCGGGTTTCGAGATGGATGGCGAGGCCCGTGCCTTCCAACCGAGGTTGGCCGTCCAGCAAGAACTCCTCGATCTCCAAAGTTTCCAGGCGACCCAAACAGTCCGCCACGAGGTCCTCATCGGCGCGCCGCTCGGCGGACCAGGCCCCACTGCCGCGGCGCGTCTTTGCCTGCCAGCCCGTGAAGCCTCGCTCCAGGCGCAGGAGCAGGTCGCCGTTGAGGAACTCGATAGCCTCCACCGACTCCCGGTCCACAGGGCTGAAGTGGGTCTCCAGCATGGCTTCGAGGGGATAGAGCAAGCGCACTGCCGCGGGATCTTCGATGCTGAAGACGGCGGGATTGCCCGGTTGCTTGACGAACCAGTTCGAGCTGTTGCCGATGCGCGAGAGGAGCAATGTTTCCCGGCTGCCATCGCGGAAACCCAAACTCAGGCGCACCAGGGGCCTGTCGAGCCCGTAGCGGGCGAGGTCGCTGGCATCGTCCTCGACAAAGCGCCGCACTTGGATGCGCGCCAGGCCGTACACCAGGACGCCCACATCGAGGGGGTCGAGGCGCGCCTCGAAGGGCAACACGCTGCGCCACTCGGCACCATCCAGATAGGCGTGCAAGCCCAGGTTCTGGGGCAGCTCCTCCGGTGCGTACTGCACCGAACCCGTGCGGTGCACCTCGCTGATCTTGCGGCCGGCGAGATGCAGAATGCGGTGGGATCGAAACTCCTCCGGGCTGCGGTCTAGGGTGGACCAGATGCGGCGCAAGCCGCGCAAGTAGCGGCCTTCGCGGCGCACATGAACGCGCTTGCCATCGAGGTCCAGGGCGCCCACTTCAACGCGCGTGGTGCGCGGCCCGGCGTCGGTGGCTTCGACCACATCCAGAACCACCCGCGGCGGCTCAAAGCCGAGTCCCCGACCGTCCGCTTCAGCTTCGGGCAGGGCCATGACCCGTGCAGTGGAGATATCATCGAGCAGGAGTTGCACGAGACCGAGATTCGCGGGAACGGCCAGGGGATCGGTCAGGAACCAACTGCCCGCGCTGTCGCGCTGGAGCCTCAAGGTATACGAACGGTTGATGTTGTCGATACGGATCTCAACGACCCGGCTCACATCAACGCCCTCGAACATGCGCTCATCCACCAGAAAGCGCTGATCCGCCTCGCGCTCGGTCTGCCACCAGGCGAGCCCCCCGAGCAGGACCACGATCAGGACGAGAATGGCGCTGGTCTTCTTGTGCATGGCGCGGCCGGGCCTCTAGCTGCGGCGACGCAAGAAGACCACGAGCCCCAGCGCGGCGAAGCCCAGGGGCAAGAGGGCAATGCAGAAGAGGCTGATGTAGAAGAGACTGCGATCGCTACCGATGTCAATGCGAGTATCGTCTGCCGTGCGCGGGGTGATCGATACGCGGAACTCGCGGCTGGCGGCCCAGTTGAAGGCGTTGACCAAGAAGTCCCGGTTCGTGTCAAAGAGCGCGCTGCCAAAGACCTCCGGCGAAGCGATGGCCAGCACGCGACACTCCGGCCGTTCGGCCAGGGTGCCCGGCGGCGGCGCGGGTCCCTGGCGCTTGATGGGAAAGACGGATGTCATGGCCAGGCTGAAGGGACCGCTCTCTTCCTGCTCTTCATCCCAGAGCCAGGCGAAGGTCCCGTCGGCATTGGGCAGATCGCGCCAGGTGCTGTTGCTGCTACGCAAGAGATCGATGAGCACGCCTCCCGTGGGCGGACGACCGCGGCCCAGGGGCCGGCTAAAGATCATGCGCACCCGCCGATCGCCCCGGCGCAAAGGTGCCACGATGGGGTGATGGGAGGACATGTTCTCGGCGCGCACCACGATCTCGGCCACCCGCGGAGTGCCCACGGTGGGCAGCCCGCTGGCACCCATGAAGGGCCGGCAGATGATGCCCGGCTGCACCTCCACGCCAAATCTCGTCAGCAGCTCCGTCACCGAACCTGGGCCATCGGCGAACTCGAGTCCCGGTGCCGCAACCAGGCTGCCTCCGCCCAAGACGAAGTCCGCCATGAGTTCCATGGTCTCGGGCCGGAATGGCTCCTCGGGTCCGCACAGCGCCAGGACCGCGGTCTCTTGAGGCAGGGCCCTGTCCGCATCAGGGTCCCAGGCCTCCACGCGAAATCCATCGGCCAAAAGGGCCGTGTGCAGTCGCCCGAGAGCGCGGTCATCTGCTTCGAGGAGCGCGCGCTCGCCGTTGCCCTGGGCGAAGACCGCCAACGGTTTTTCGCCCTGAGTGACCTTCAAAATGCCCCGCAAGAGAGCCTCCTGGCCGCGGTAGGAGACAATCGAAGGCGGCCGGTAGTTGCCCTGGTGTTTGAAGGGATTGCCCAGGTCGACCTCGGCCACCTCACCCAGGAGGTTGAGCACATTGCGCCGGGGAGAGCCTTCCTCACCGGGCTCCTCATAGGAGAGCACGATGGTGTTGAAGCTGCCGCGCACGCCGACCTCGGTCATGCGCGCCAAGAGTTCCGTCCCCCCGGCTTCCGGCGGCAGGTAGGGATGGTGGATGAACTTCAGAGTTCGTGGCGCGTGCTCTTCAGCTTGCAGCAGCAACTCGAAGATGCGCGCCTGCAACTCGCCGCCCACGGCTTCGAGGGGCGGATCGAAGGGGCGCAAAAAGGCCTCGATGGTGAGCTGGCCCGTGAGCGAATCGATGGTGCGCGCCAGCTGTCCGTCGATGGTGTTGGCCTGGTCGCGGGTCAGGTCCATGCGCCAGTGCAACCCCGGCCGACCCGCCAGCCAGATCACCAGGACCACCGCCGAGAGGGCCAGGGCCACATTGAAAAGCACCATAACCAGGACGCCAAATCGGGCGGCGAGGCCCGTTTGCGTCACGGACCCTTTACGATCTAGTTCCATCGCTTGGCCTCCACGATTCGCACGGCCAGGAACAAGAAGAAGCCTGCCCAGGCCAGGAAGAACAGCAGCACTTGACTGTCCACCACACCGATCAAGAATGAACGATGGAAGTGGGCCAGAATGTCCACAGCCGCCACCGTGTCCCCCAGCCAGCCGAACTCGAAGAGCCCCGCGAGAGCCGGCAAGAACAAGATGCCGATGCTGCCCGAGAGGGCCACGAAGGCCGACAAGGCAGGCGTTTTGAAAGCCGCGCTGGAGAGCAGTCCCAGGGCGCAGAAGAGTGCCGAGACGAGCAAGGCGCCGATGTAGCCCCCCACCACCGGCGGCCAGTCGGGCGCGCTGCCCACGACTTCAAAAACCAGGGCATAGACCAGGCTCGAAGACCACATGACGGCCATGAAGAACCAGGCCGCCAGGAACTTGCCCAGGACCACGGCCCCATCGGACACGGGCGCCGTGAGCAAGAACTCGAGCAATCCGTTGCGCGCCTCCTCGCTGATCATGCGCATGGTCAAGAGCGGCGGCAAGAACAGCATGATCATCCAGTAGACCTTTGAGCCGCCGCCTGCAAAGGCCAGGGAGGCCTTGACGCTGCCGCCGGATTCCTCGAGCACGGCCACGAAGATCCAACCTGAGAGGGCCAAGGAAACGGCCAAGAGCACCCAGGCCAGGGGGCTCTGGAAGAGGGCGGAGACCTCCCGGCGAAAGATGGTCAGGGTGCCTTTCACGAGTTGAACGGGTTCAAGAAGTCGCCGCCGCTCGTCGGCTTTTCACCGAGGCCCCCGGTGCCGCTGGGGCAGCCATCTATCTGGACGGGCGCCGAGCCAGGGGGCGGACTCTCCTCAGTCGAGGCGCCCGTGGGTCCGGTGCGATCTCCATCGAAGCCCAGGGCGATGCGGGCGAAGAGTTCTTCAAGGGTCGGCTTCTGCCACGACAACTCGCGCAAGGCCCAGCCGCGCTGGGCGGCCAGGGCGCCGATGTCCTCGCGCAGGTCTTCGTCACATTGAATGTCGAAACAGTGGTGGATGCCCAGGCGCCCACGATCGTCCACGCGCTGGGCGCCAGGTATGCCTGCCAGGAGTCGCTGGGCGTCCTGGACTTCGGCGCCCAGGGCAGCTTCGAAGCGCACGCAACTGCCGCCTCCCAGGGTCTCCACCAACTGCGCATGGGTGCCATCGGCGGCCAGGCGGCCTTCGCTTAGAATCATGACCCGCGGACAGACAGCTTCGATCTCAGGCAAGATGTGCGAGGAGAGCAGCACGGTGTGTTCCAAGGCTAGTTCCTGGATCAGGCCACGGACCTCGATGCGTTGCAGGGGGTCGAGACCGCTGGTGGGTTCGTCGAGGATCAGGACCTCTGGTTCGGGGAGCAGAGCCACGGCCAAGCCGACCCTTTGGCGCAGGCCTCGGGAGAGGTGCCCCACCATCTGGCGGCGGCGATCCAAGAGCCCCACGCGCTCGAGCACGGCGGGAATTCGGCGCGCCCGCTCGGACCGGCTCAGGCTGTGCAGTTGTCCCTGAAAGCCGAGCATCTCCTCGACCCGCTGATCGTTGTAGAGCGGCACGGTCTCGGCCAGGTAGCCGATGCGGCGGCGCACTTCGAGGGATTCCTTGAGGACATCGAAGCCCGCCACGCTGGCGCCCCCCGATGTGGCCGGCAGAAAGCCCGCCAGGATGCGCAGACAGGTGGTTTTGCCCGCCCCGTTGGGTCCCAAGAATCCCACCACCTCCCCTTGTTCGATCTCGAAGGAGAGGTCACTGATGGCGGTCAGTGATCCGAAGCGGCGGGTCAGGTGTTGGACGGAGATCACGGGCGGGAGGGGCAAACAGTGTGCCGCTGCGAGGCCCATGCGGGTCTCTTCATGGCCGACAGCCTAGCTTCCCCGGAGCGCTTCCGCTCACACCAGGGCGCCAAAATGAACCCCTTGCACAGATCAGCGGGCACCTACGAGCCTCGCTCGCAGGTGCCCGCTGCTGCCCTGAAATCGGCTGGGCTGCCAAGACAATTTGGCCGGCGCCACCATCGTCGAGCCACTCGTGCCCAGCGCGGGTCAGGTTGCCCCGAACCAAGGCACTCTTGAGATCGCGGGGGAGCAAAACTTCTCGGATCTTCGCGCGGGCTGCGACGAGTGTCTTGGCGGGATCACCTCTTGCGCGCTTCCGCCTATCGACTCGAGTTGGTCGATGAAGGCTGCTCGACTTGCTCGACCTCGGGCCCGGCGCTCATCCGCCGGCCTTGGTGAGCCCAGGGCGTCAAGTGTGAAGTCGCAGAGGAAGCCGAACGAGACGACGATGCAGCGATTTTCCAGACCCTCAATTCTCGCTTTGCAAGAGCGCTGATTCTGCTCCGCCCTCCCTGAACGCGACAACCCTGTTGGAGAGTGCGTTGTAGAGCCCTTGCATCGCGCGCACTGTTCCGTCTACCGCTGTAGACCAAGCATATTCGTCAACCCAACCGCCAAGAACTGTGTAGCTGATCCGGCTAGCGCGTTTACCGTCAAGTCGCTGCCACGACAGCGTGACTCCAAACTCATCTTCAAGCGATTTCTTTTGGCCTATGAGCGCATCGAAGAGCGCCTTGTTCTCTTGGGCCTCGGGACCGTCGATGTACAGCTCAACGCGAGTCTCGTCCTGGAGCACGACACAGTTTCACCACTGGCCGAGTCGTCTCGCGCCAACCCAGTCATAGCGCCCGGGGGAGATATTCGCGTGCAGGTCCGAACGGGCTAGGCCTTGACCTCGAAGTCGGCGTCCACCGGGCCTTCATCGCCGCTCTCCGCGGGAGCTGCCTCGGGGGGCGTTTCGGCTTGGGCCTGCTGCTCAGCGTAGATGGCCTCGCCGAGTTTTTGGGCCTTGCTTTGGAAGTCGGCCAGGGCGGCTTCGATGACGGCCTTGTCGTCGCCCTCGGCGGCTTTTTGCAAAGCCTCCTTGGCGCTGTTGATGGCGGCCACATCCTCCTCGGAGAGCTTGTCCTTGTGCTCTTCGAGTTGCTTGTCGGTTTCGTGCACGATTGCGTCGGTCTGATTCTTCAGGTCGACCACCTCACGACGGGCCCTGTCCTCATCAGCGTGGGCTTCGGCGTCCATGCGCATCTTCTCGATCTCCTCCTCGGACAATCCCGAAGAGGCTTCGATGCGGATGGTCTGTTCCCTGCCCGTGCCCTTGTCGATAGCCTTGACCTGCAGGATGCCGTTGGCGTCGATATCGAAGGACACCTCGATCTGCGGCGTGCCGCGGGCCGCTGAAGCGATCCCGTCCAGGTGGAATTTGCCCAGGGTGCGATTGTCATTGGCGAACTCGCGCTCACCTTGCAGGACATGGATCTCGACGCTGGGTTGGTTGTCTTGAGCCGTGGAGAAGGTCTGGCTCTTGGAGGTCGGGATGGTGGTGTTCTTCTCGATCAAGTGAGTCGTCACACCGCCCAAGGTTTCAATGCCCAGGGAAAGCGGAGTCAGGTCGAGGAGCACCACATCCTTCACGTCGCCGGCGAGGATGCCGCCCTGGATACCCGCGCCCATGGCCACGACTTCGTCGGGGTTTACACTCTTGTTGGGCTCTTGGGCGAAGATCTTTTGAACCATGGCCTGCACGGCGGGCATGCGGGTGGAACCGCCCACCACGATCACCTCGTCAATGTCGGAGGGCGACAAGCCGGCGTCCTTGAGGGCCGTTTCACAGGGGATACGAGTGCGCTCGATGAGGCCCTCGGCCAGTTTCTCAAACTGCGCGCGGGTCAGGTTGACTTGCAGGTGCTTGGGCCCGGAGGCGTCAGCGGTAATGAAGGGCAGGTTGATATCGGTGCCCGTTGCGCTGGAGAGTTCGCACTTGGCCTTTTCGCAAGCTTCGCGGAGGCGCTGCAAGGCCATGGGGTCGTCGCGTACCTCGATGCCGCTCTCGCTCTTGAACTGCGCCGCCACATGACGGATGAGCACATCGTCGAAGTCATCGCCGCCGAGGTGAGTATCGCCGTTGGTGGAGAGCACTTCGAAAACACCGTCGCCGATTTCAAGCAGCGAGATGTCGAAGGTGCCGCCGCCCAGGTCGTAGATTGCCACGCGGCCGCTCTTTTCCTTATTCAACCCGTAGGCCAAGGTGGCCGCGGTGGGCTCGTTGATGATGCGCTCGACCTTGAGACCGGCGATGGTGCCGGCGTCCTTGGTGGCCTGGCGCTGAGCGTCATTGAAATAAGCCGGCACGGTGATGACCGCGCTTGTCACGCTGCCACCGAGGTAAGCCTCGGCGGCTTCCTTGAGGTGCGAGAGCACCATGGCGCTGATCTCGGGGGCCGTGTACTGGGTGCCATCGATGTCGACCTTGACCAACTCGTCCGGTCCACCGGTCAACTTGTAGGCCACTTCGCGCTCCTCGTCGGCCACCTCGCTGTGGCGGCGGCCCATGAAGCGCTTGATGGAAGAGACCGTCCTGGTGGGGTTGGTCACGGCCTGGCGGCGGGCGGCGGCGCCCACGAGGCGCCCACCGTCGCCAGTGAAGGCCACCACCGAAGGTGTCGTGCGGGCGCCTTCGGCGTTGGTGATCACGACAGGTTCTCCGCCTTCCATGACGGAAACAACCGAGTTGGTCGTGCCGAGATCTATTCCGATGATCTTGTTCTGATGGCTCATGGTTTCGAGAAGCTCCTCTGGCCCTCAGTCCGGGCCTGGCTAAAAAGTAGTGGTCTGGCTTTGTGCCGCGGGGCACGGGCTCACATAAACAAACTCCGTGCCATCCGGTCCAATACCCCTAATCTGTTCTTGCACAAGCACTTACATCCGCACGTCGGGAGCCTCGGCTGTCAACATGGCAGGCGCCGCGCTCCTCCCTGGGGCACCCCTGCAAGAATGGCAGGAGCCCGCGGCCGCCCGCTATAGGTCGTAAGCCTTGATCTTGCGGTACAGGGTGCGCTCGCCGATCCCGAGCAATTTGGCGGTCTGCTCGCGGTTGCCTTCGAAGAGGGCCAGGTTCTGGGCGATCAAGTCCCGCTCAACCTCGGCCAGGGAACGACCAGCCAGAGCGTACTCAGCCCCCTCCCGCGCGGGCCCGTTCGCGCCGTCCACCACCTGTGCCGGAACATCGGCGAGGCTCAGGGTCGTGCTGCCGGCGAGCACGACCATGTTCTCGATGCAATTGCGTAATTCGCGCACATTGCCAGGCCAGGAGTAACGCACCAGACGGGTACGCGCCTCGGGGGCAATTCCGCTGATCTCGCGCTTGTGGGTCGCGCTGAACTCCTGCAAGAAGTGATCAACGAGGAGCGGGATGTCGCCGCTGCGTTCGCGCAAGGGCGGCAACTCCACGGTCACCACTTGCAAGCGGAAGAACAGGTCCTCGCGGAACTCGCCCGAGGCGACCATGGCCTGCAGGTCGCGGTTGGTGGCCGCCACGAGCCTGATGTCCACCGCCACGGACTGGTTGCCTCCCACCGGCACAACCTCGCGGGCCTCTAGCACCCGCAACAACTTCGCCTGGGTATCGAGGGGCATGTCGCCGACCTCGTCGAGGAACAGAGTCCCACCATTGGCGTAGACCACGCGACCTTCCTTGGCCCCGAGCGCGCCGGTGAATGCGCCCTTCACATGGCCGAAGAGTTCCGACTCGATCAGACCTTCGGAAAGCGCCGCGCAGTTGACGGCCACGAAGGGCCGCGCCCTGCGCGGACTGTTTTGGTGCAGGGCTTGGGCCACCAGTTCCTTGCCCGTTCCGCTCTCCCCCAGAACCAGCACCGTGGCATCGGTGCCAGCCACCCGCGCAAGTCGCTCGAAGAGCCGCTGCATGGCCGGCGAGTGGCCGATCAGGTTTTCGAACCCGTAGCGCTTGTCAAGTTGGCGGCGCAATTCCACATTGGCCACCTTGTTGCGCACAGCCTCCACGGCCCGCGGCAGCTTGGTGCGTAATTCGGCCAGATTCACCGGTTTGGTGAGGTAATCAGCGGCTCCTATCTGAATCGCCTCCACCGCCGTGGCCACCGATCCGTGACCTGTGATGACGAGCACCACGGCTTCCGGCTGTAGGTGTCGTGCCTCGCGCAGGACATCCAGTCCGGACTTGTCGTGCATGATCAGGTCGGTCAGAACGGCGTCGAAACTGCGTTCGGAGAGTTGGCTGATGCCGGCGTTTCCCGAGGTGGCCACGATGCACTCATGCCCGTCCATTTCCAGCCCGTCGGCCAGGGCTTCGGCGTGGCCTTCGTCGTCGTCCACCACCAAAACGGAAATGCGCTTCTCGCTCATGACCCGGATCCCCCGCCGCTGCTGGTGATCTCCACCACCAAGGGCAGGACCACCCGAAAACTCGTTCCGCGGCCCAACTCGGACACCACCGAGATCGTGCCATCGTGTTCGTGGACGATGCGCCGCGTGGTGGCCAGCCCCAGGCCCGAACCGTTTTTCTTGGTGGACCAGTAGGTGTCGAAGCAGCGCTCGAGATCCTCGGGCGTCATGCCCACGCCAGTGTCGGTGATGGTCAAAACCACATGACTGCCTTCGCGCTGGGCGCTGACGATCAACTCGCCGCCCATGGGCATGGCCTGACGAGCGTTGACTACCAAGTTCAGCAAGGCCTGGCGCATGGCGCCCGCGTCGATGATCGCCAGGGGCAAGGACGAGGGCAGGTCCACATGCTGGCGAATGCCTTGCAGACCGCCTTCCGTCTCGACGAAGCCGAGCACCTCGCGTAGAACCTCGAGCAGGTTCTGCGGTGAACGGTTGATCTCACCGCCGCGGGCATAGATCAAAAAGTCCTCGAGAATATCTTCGAGGCGCGCAATCTCCCGCTGCAAGGTGGCCACGCGCTTCATGCAGCGCTTCTCGCGGGCCGACAACTCCGCCCGCTGGTCCGACTGACCACGAGTGAACTCCTCCTCGAGCAAGGACAGGTTGATCGACATGGTGGAGAGCGGATTCTTGATCTCGTGGGCGAGACCTCCGGCGAGGCGTGTCAAGAGCACGCCCCTATCGGGACGCTCGGGGGGTTCTTCAGGAGTCATGGAGTCGCGCAGGACAGGCTGAGGCGGGGCCCATGTTCGGCCCCCCGGCGCCGGAATGCAACGACTGGCGCTGACAGCCCTATCCTAGAGCCGCGAGCGTGCCGTAGAATCCGCACCACCTGGGCGCTCCACTGCCTGGCGTTGTACCGGCGGATTACTGCTCTTGACCTTCCCCATCCACAAGCTCGATGACTCCAACGGCGAACCCGTGCGCGAGTGGCTCGACGGCGCCTGTCAGGTTCTGTCGGAGGGCCAGCTCGTGGCCCTGCCCACCGAGACTGTCTACGGCCTGGCGGCCCGCGCCGACGACGCCACGGCCCTCGCGCGCCTGGCCGAGATCAAGGGCCGCCCGGGGGGCATCGCCTGGACCTGGCACATCGGCGCCATGGAGGCCCTGGAGGCCTTTCCCGGCCCCCAAGCCACGGTCCGTCGCCTGGTTGAGCGCTACTGGCCCGGCCCCTTGACCCTGATCCTGCCCGGTGTGCCAGCGGGGTTGGAACTGGCTGCTCTTGACGGATGGACGGGCGTGCGCTTCACCGCCGAACCCTTCGCCCGGGCCCTCTGTACCCACGCGAGCTTCCCGGTGGTGATGACCAGCGCCAACCTCCACGGCCAGCCCGCTGCGTCCGATGTGGCTGGCCTCGAACGCCTCGACACGAGCCTGCTCGGCCTCGTGATCGACGGCGGACAGACGCGCATCAAGGAAGCCTCCACGATCCTCAAGATCGGCCCGGGCAGTTTTGAACTCTTGCGCGCAGGGCTGCACGATATCGAGGCTCTGCGCCGCACGGCCGGGCGCAGAATCGCCTTCATCTGCACGGGCAACACCTGCCGCAGCCCCATGGCCGAAGCCCTGGCGCGCCAGGTCCTGGCCGAGCGCCTCGCTTGCGACCCCGAAGCCATCGGAAAAACCGGTTTCCGCGTGCGCTCCATGGGCGTCTTCGCTTCCTCGGGAGCCCCTGCCACGGCTGCCGCACGGGAGGCCATGGGCGAGCTTTCCCTCGATATTTCGGCCCATGCTTCGTCTCCGGCCCTGCCCGAGGTGATCGCCGACTTTGACCAGGTCTTCTGCATGACCGAATCCCACCGCGCCGCCCTGGCCACGATCCTGGAGCCTGGTATCCTGGCCAAAGTGACCCTGCTCGACCCCCAGCAGCGCGATGTGCCCGACCCCATCGGTGGCGGCCTGGACGATTATCGGCGCTGCGCCCGGCACATAGCTGATTGCATCACGCGCCACGCCGACGACTGGGTCTAGCGCCGCCACCCCCGGGTGCGCAAGCCTGCGGGGGTTGCGTCGATGCGCGGACAGAGGGCACGGGCCTGGTCCCGGGCAGCCTGGGCTTCGGGGCGCTCCAGGCGTTCGAGGGCGAAGGCCATGTACCAATGCAAGTCGGCGCGCTCGGGGCGCAGGGCCAGGGCGCGATTTAGGCTCAGCACGGCCTCGGCGGCGGAAGCCGCCGAAGAGTCGCCCGCAAGGCGCGCCACGCCCCGCCGCAGACTGTGGAGAAATTGGCGCTCTTCCCAGAAGGCCTGCAACTCGGGGTCCAGGGGCGCCAAGCTGCGGGCGCGCGCCAGTAGCGCGGGACCCTCCTGGGCGTAGCCCGCTCCCTCGAGTGAACCGCCACGGGAATTGAGCTCCAGGAGTGCATAAGCCTCACGGGCTGCACGCAACTCTGCCAGGGCCTCGAAACGCTTCGATGCTGCTCCGGAAAGCTCCCGGCACCATTCCGCGGGCGGCAGCGCCGCGCCCTCGCGCAGGCTGCGCAAGTTGCGGGGCAAGTCGGCCAGCAAGTCCAGCCCACGACGACGCGGGCGGTAGACGATCCAGGGATCGCCATCGGTCAGGGGCCGCGGGACGCAAGGCCACGAGGCACCATCCTGGATGTAACGCGCCAAGAAACCCGCCGGACCATCCAGACCCAGTTCGCGCAACTCGCGGGCGAGGAGCTCAGCGCCAGCGGTGGCCTCGGGGAAGCGCGCGGCATCCAGCAGCGGCAGGGCCTCGCCACCGAGCAAGACGACTTGAGTCCCGAAGAGCCAGACGCTGCTCCAGGGCATGGCCTCGCAGAAAGCCCCCACCACGGCCTCGAACACCGCGGGCTCGAGGGCATGGGGCGGCACCCACTGGCACAGGAGTCCGCCGGGAGCGAGCGCCGTCCGCGCCCTTGCGTAGAACTCCTCGGTGTACAGGTAGACACCAAAGGGCGAGTCGGGCAGCAGCGGCTCCATGGTCAGTACATCCAGGCTGCCCGCCAGGTTGGCCAGGTGGCGGCGGCCGTCACCCAGGTGCACCGTGACCCGCTCGCGCTCATTGAGCACGCCGCGGCCCGCCTCCTCGAACCAATCGGCAGCGGCTATCACCGCCGCCGATAGTTCGAGCACTTCGATGTGTTGCACTTCGGGGTGCAAGGCCACAGCACCGGCGGTGGTGCCCGTGCCAAAGGCCAGTACTCCAACTCGCTCGGGCGCGGGGTGCAAGAACAGGGGCAGGTGCCCGAGAGCGCGCATGTAGGCGTAGTCGCGGCCCGTGCCCGCTGCTCGGAAACCGTCGGTCATGAGGGTCCGCGTACCGCGCAGGCCGTCCTCCACCACGGCCACGGCGAAGTGCCGGTCCTCGCTGAACTCGAGTACCTCGAGGGCCGGGTCGCTCAAAGCCGGCGCGGCCAGGGCCAGAGGCATGGCACGAAAACCCGCCCAACCAAACACGCAAACGGCCGCCGCAGCAGCCGCCCAGGCAGCGGGCGAGGGCCGCGCCCCTAAACACGCGAGCCAGCACAGCACCGAGAGGGACCAAAAGGCCAGGGCTCCGTTGAGGCCGAAGTAGGGCACGATCAAGAAGTGGGAAAGCGGTAGCCCAAGCAATGCCCCCAGGGCTTCCCATGCGAGCAGAGATCCCAGGCGCGGACCGCTCTCGCCGGAGATCTCGCGGTGTAAGAGGGGCACCACGGCGCCGAAAGGCACGAGGGCCGGTCCCACGAGCACGCAGGCTCGCAGCAAGAGCGGCCACTCCTGCGTGCGCTCCAAAAAAAACGGCGCAACAAAAAACCAAGCGCTAGCAACGGCACACAAACCGCCGAGGCGCACCAGCGCCCCTGGCCCTCTGCCCAGGAGGCGTGGCAAGAAAGCAGCGCCCAGGGCAAGAGCCGCCATGCTCGCGATCAAGACTCCGCTTAGCGCGTTCTGCATGCCGCCGAACCACAGGACACCCAGGCGCAGGGCCAACCACTCCAGGGTCGCGAGCCAGGCGGTCCCGAAGGCCAGCAGCAGGCCAGCGCGTGCCAAGCCGAGTTGGCCGTCAGCGGCTATGGCGCCAGGGCTGGCTGGCCGTGGTGCGCCATGGCGTTTGCCGAGCAGAGCGACCAGGGCCGCAGCCAGGGCACAAACCCCCGCCACGCTGGCGGCCTTGATGCGGCCATGTGCCGCGGGCAAGACAAAGCCCACCTGCCAGGCGCCCAGGGCCGCGCCGGCCAGGTTGGAGGCGAAGAGCAGAGCCAAACTGTCTCCCGCCGCCAAGGACCAGCGCCGGGCGAGTTGCGGCAGGAACACTCCTTGAGCAGAGGCCACGGTGAACAGCGCCGCCAGGGACGCACTCCAAGCCGCGGCCCGGGACGGCGTGCCCGCCGCCATGGAAACCAGCCAAGCCGGCGCGCAGAAAGCGCTAGCTGCCAGGAACGCCCCGGCTGTGATCAGCGCCACCTGGGGCGGACCGCGAAAGCTTCCCGAGGCCCAAGCGCCCAGGGACCAGCCCACAAGAAAGACCGTCAACCCCACGGCCGCGCTCACGCCGTAGCCCAGAGTCAAGCCGCACAGGCTGACAAACACGATCTCTAGCCCCAGCCCCGATGCGCCCGCCAGGAAGGCTGCGCTCAAGAGCGGCAACTTTTCCCTCAGCGCGACCGCCAAGCCCCTGGCCAGAGGGCCTCGAAGCCCTGGACTCAAGCGTCGTCGGTGCGCAGGGCGTACCAAGCCGATTCGCAAGTTTCGGCGCTCAGAAGTTCCTCGCGCACGCTGTCCTTGCCGAGCACTCGGGCCACATCGGCCAGGGTACGGATGTGCAGGAGCTTCTGGGCCTTGGGAATCACGAGCAGCACAACCAAGCGCGTTGGCTGGCCGTCGATGCTCTCGAAGTCGAGCCCTGCCTCGTCCTGCACAATGCCCAGGGCCACGGCGATCTCGCTCAGGCCATCCACGGCCGCGTGGGGAATCGCGATCCCGTTCTCCATGCCGGTGGACATGGAGCGCTCGCGGGCCAGGACAGCGTCGCGCACACCAGGCGCCTCATCGGCGGTCAAGCGCTCCGAGCGCACCAGGTGCTCGATCAGCTTCCCCAGTGCGTCCCACTTGTCGTCGGGCGCAAAACCCAGGATCAGGTCCTCGGGGGTGAAGAGTTCAGTCAAGCGCATGGCCGAGAGGATACATCCCAGGGCCATGGCGGTGGAACGCAAAGCCCCAAAGGCGCCCGGAGGTTGCGCGCCTCAGGCAGCCTCTGAGGCCTGATCGCCTTTGGAATCGGCTTTGCTGCCCTGGCCGAGACCCAGGGCACGGCCCAGCAGGATCGCCGCCAGGCCCACGAAGCCGGAGAATAGGGCTCCCATCTTGGCCTGACCCTGGAGGACGGGATCGATGAAGGCCGCACCGGCCACGAAGAGGGCCACGGTGAGTCCCAGGGCCGCGATGAAACCGGCCATGACCAGTTCCTTGATGCCCATGCCGCCGGGCAACTTGAAACCCATCTTGATGCCCAACAGTCCAAAGGCCGTCACGCCCACGGTCTTGCCCACCACCAAGGCCAGCAAGATGATCCAGGTCATGGGTCCGATGCCCGCGAGTTCCACGCCGGCGTTGGCGAAGGCGAAGAAGAACAGACCGAAGTCCACGAAGAACTTGAGCTGGTGTTCGAACTGGTGCAGCGGCGAGTGGTGCTCCCCGTGAGCGCTGCCTGCCTCTTCGGCGCGGTCGACTTCGTCATCTTCGATGAACAGTCCCGTGTCGGTCTCGGGGCCGGGTAAGAAGGGTACGATGGGCACCAGGGCCAGGGCCGGATGCAAATGCGCCAACATCAAACCGACCCAGGAGATGGTGCCGCCAAGAGCGATGTAAGGAATCCAGCTCTGCACATCACGGCGCCGCAATAAAGCGGCGATGGCCATGCCCACGGCCACCAGTCCCAGGAACTCCGGCGCGGCGGGGTTCGCGGGATCGCCGTAGAAAATGGCGATGATGCCCAGGCCAATGGCGTCGTCGGCCACCGCCAGGAGCAACAGAAAACCGATGGCCGGATGACCCTTGCCAAAAACCGCGCGGGCCACCAGCCAGGCCAGGGCGATGTCGGTGGCGGTTGGAATACCCCAGCCCTTGGAGAGGCTGTCATCGCCCCACACAGTCGCGCCCTCTGGAAAGGCGCCGGGGTTGGCACCGTGCCAGGCCAAGAGTGCCAGAAAGAAAACGGCCACGGGCCCCACAACTCCACCCAGGGTGGCCAGGAGCGGATTGATCGCGTTCTTGAGGGGGTTCAGGCTGCCACCTGGAAGCGCTGCCTCGGCAATCTCCTTGGCGGCGATGCCAAAGAAAAACACCATGAAAATGTCATTGACCAGGAAGTGCAGCCCCACGGTGTGCCCGAATAAGGCGAAACCGAAGTTGAAGACCTCGTCGTGACCTGTGCCGTGCGCGCCTGTGCCGTGGATCTCGCCAAACCAATGGTGATAGGGGCCAGGGAACAGGTTGGCGGCCACGAGGGCCGCGAAGACCCCCACGATCAGGGGGATCGAGAACTCCTGGAGGAAATTGACGAAGCCTTTGCTGGAGGAGCTCACGGTGCTTGGCGGGTATATCTGGGCAAAAAGTGAACCGGTGGGTGGCCGGGAAGCGGGTCCCGAGCTGGCCCGGACGGCAACTCGCGATGCGAGGAGGATGCCGCTTGAAACCCTCTCAGGCAACTCGTTCGGAGATTGGGGGCCAGATTCTTGACCCCTCGGTAACTCTTGTGCCCTTTATTTGGGCCCGCATCGATCCCTATTCCGAACGAATCGCCGGCCAGGCTCGTAAGAAGCCTCCCGACTTGCTGGGACTGGACGGGAAGAAGGCCGCCCGGAGAGCGTCGACTGCCGGGTGCAGGCACCCGCCTGGCCCTTTCGGGCGCATTGACAGGCCCCCTGGTGGTCCCTAGATTGCGCGCAGCCCTCAGAAGGCGGCGCACCCCGGGGGCGGTTTGCCTGGAGTCCTGCCAGGGAGCCTTCAGAGGATGGGTCGAACCCTGCGGCCCGCTGAAGGCACCCTGGGCCAAGCTACGAGCTCCGCGCCCCCCGCCCTGGCCCTGCTGATACAACCCAAGCGACGCCCTCAACCGAACAGACTCCCGCGATGATCTCTCTCCTCTCTCTACTGGCCTTCGCTCTGCCCGCCGCCGCTCCCTCTGCCCCCGTCGCGTTCGAGCCCCAGACGGACGCTACGAGCGGCGAGGTGCCCATCATCCAGGACCTCGGCAACGCCTGGCGCCTGCAGTTTGATGAGAGCAAGGAGGCCATGAATCTCGAGCAGTTCATCAAAATCTGCCAGCGCAACACAGCCATCAACTTCACCTTCAGCACCGACACCCAGGCGGTTTTGAAGAGCACCAAGGTGCAGATGTTCGGTCCCAAGGTGATCCCCAAGGACGAGTTCTACTCGTTCTTCCAGATCATCATGATCATCAACCGTTTCGTGTGCACGCGTATCGGCCCGGAGCATCTTTCGGTGGTGGTGGTGGCCAGCCTCGACTCGCCAGCGCGCTCCAATGTGCGCGGCGACGCCCTCTATATCACCGCCGAAGAAGTCGACCGCTACGCCGACCAGCCGGCAACCCTGGTGCAGACCGTCTTGCACCTGCCCAACATGGATGTGCGCACCATGGGCAACTCCATGCGCGCCATGGTGGTGGACCCCAACACCATGCAACTGGTGCCTATCCCCGAATCCAACAGCCTGATCCTGATCGGCTTCGGCTCCAACATCGCTGCCCTCGTGCGCATGTTGCGCCTGATGAACGATGTCTCCGAACCGGAGCCCGCGATCCTGCCGGAGTTCGAGGTCATCCCCCTCGAATACGCCGCCGCCGATGAGATCGCCGACACGCTTGAGGAACTACTCGAAGCCAGCCGGCGCGCCACAAACACTGGCGGCACGCCCCAGGCTCAGGGCGCCACCGGCCGCCTGCAACAAGGCACTACCGAGACCAAGATCATGGTCCAGCCGCGCACCAACTCGCTCCTGGTCATGGCCATGCCCGACGACATGCCGCGCCTCAAGGAACTCGTGGCGCGCCTGGATGTGGACCAGATCGACCGCGAGCGCAACTACCACTTCCTGAGCCTAGAGAATGCCGATGCTGAGGAACTGGCCGAGGTCCTGACCAACTTTCTGCAGGACGCCAGCCGCGTCCAAGGCAACACCCCCGGAGGCGCCGGACGCCAGCAGGGCCAGGCTTCGAGCTCCAGCACCGAGATCGCCGTGGTCCCCGACCCGGCCACCAACTCGCTCCTGGTGGCTGCCCCGCGCTCGCGCTACGACGAAGTGCTCGACCTGATCGAGCGCCTCGACCGCCGCCAGGACCAGGTCCTGATCGAGACGGCTCTGATCGAACTCTCGGGGCGCGATGTGCTCGACATCGGCATCGAACTCGGTGGCGCAGACATCCCGGGAGGAGACGGCACGGGAGGCTTCGGCGTCAGCGACTTTGGCATGTCCACCTTTTCCGACAACGACGGAGACGGCATCCCCGATGTGCGAGTGCCCAACATCGCCCGGGGCATCACCGCCGGCCTGATCGACGGCGGCAGCTTCTCCCTGCCGGTCTTGATCGCCGCCAGCCAGGAACGCCGCAACACCAATGTGCTCAACATCCCCTCGGTGCTGGTCAACAACAACGGCTCGGCCCTTGTGACCACCCTGGATGAGCAACCCACCACGACCGTGACCATCAACGGCGCTGGCGGCCAAAGCCAGGAGACCTTCAACGGTTACGAGAAAGCCGGCATCACCTTGAGCATCTCGCCCACGATCAGCGCTGGCAAGTACCTGCGCCTGGGCATCGAACTCGAGGTTTCGACCTTCCAGGGCTCTTTCTCGGGCGCCATCCCGCCGCCCAAGATCACGCGCACCATTCAGACCACGGTCAATGTGCCCGACGGCGACACCATGGTCATCGGCGGCATCATCGTCGACAACAAGACCGACAACCGCACCCAGGTCCCCTTCCTTGGCGACATCCCCTTCGTGGGGGTGCTCTTCCGGCGCACCGACGACACCGAGGATCGCACCACCCTGTACTTCTTTGTCACGCCGCACATCATGCACGACCGCGAATTCGCGGACCTCGCGGCCTTCAGCTACAAGAAGAAACTGCAAGCAGCAGACACCATCGGCGCCAGCCGGGTGCGCATCATCGATGACCGCTTCGGCGCCGACTCCGAAGTCCTCGACTTCTCCGGCTTCGATGTGCCCGTCTACCAGGCGCCGGACCATGGCGCGGTGAACGGAGCCGACATAGGAATCGGCAGCGAAGAAGCCAACGAAATGCTCGAAAACAAGAACTCCGACAACTAGTTGATCCAACCATGGTGAACATCGGAGAACTCTTGATCGATGCTGGCTTGCGCCGCGAGCGGCTCGAGGAGTGTCGCGGGATCGCGGTGACGAGCGGCGACACTCTCGACCGCGTGATTCAGAAAAAGGGCTACCTTGAAGAGCCCCAGATCCTGGAGGTCTACGCCAAGGCGTTGGGGATGGAGTACTGTGCTGAACTCGAGGGCACTCCCGTGCCGCCTGAGTTCGTCAACGAGGTGCCCGTGCACTTCGCGCGCAACTACAACCTCGTGGCCCTGGGGCTGAACGACCAGGGCGCAATGCGCGTGGCCACCTGCTCGCCCCTCGATCCGCACCCCATGGATGACCTGGGTGCCCTCATGGGCGCCGAGATCGATCCCGTTCTGGCGCCCAAGCTAGAGATCACAACGCTCATATCGAGGGCCTACCGCCACAAGGCTGACGGCGTGGACAAGGCCCTCGCCGATGTGGCCGAGGACGGCGACATCGCCGGCCTGGCGGTGGAAATCGACGACGCCGAAGATGTCCTCGATGTCTCCAACAAGGCGCCGATCATCAAGCTGGTCAACACGATCCTGTTTCAGGCTCTCAAGTTGCGAGCCTCGGATGTCCACTTCCAGGCCTTCCCCGACCGCCTGCAGGTGCGCTTTCGCATCGACGGCATTTTGTACGACATGGACTCGGTGCCGCGGCGGGTACAAGAGGCCATCGTCAGTCGGGTCAAGATCATGGGCAAGATGGACATCGCCGAGCGGCGCCTGCCCCAGGATGGCCGGGCTTCCCTGCGCATCGGTGACGGCGAGGTCGATGTGCGCATCAGCACCGTCCCCACCACCACCGGCGAGCGGATCGTCATGCGCCTGTTGGACAAGTCGGCCAAGCTCTTCACCGTGGGCGAAATCGGCTTGACAGAGAAAAACGAAGCCCTCCTGCGCGAATTCCTCGAGTACTCCCACGGCATCATCCTGGTCACGGGCCCCACGGGATCGGGCAAGACCACGACCCTCTACGCCGGTCTGACCGAGATCGACACCACCACCAAGAATGTGCTCACCATCGAGGACCCGGTGGAGTACTCGATGCCGGCCATCAGCCAGGTGCAGGTCAACACCAAGAAGGGCTTGACCTTCGCCGCCGGCCTGCGCGCGTTCCTTCGCCAGGACCCCGATGTCATGATGGTAGGTGAGATCCGCGACCTCGAGACCGCCGAGGTGGCCATCCGCGCCGCTCTCACTGGACACCTGGTCTTCTCCACGGTGCACACGAACGACTCCGCTTCCACCATCACGCGCATGGTCGACCAGGGCGTCGAGCCTTACCTGGTGTCGAGTTCCATCGTCCTGGTGGTGGCCCAGCGACTGGTGCGAACGATCTGCAAGCATTGCCGTTTGGAAGGACCGATCTCCGACGAAGAAGCCGCCAAACTCAAGAAGGTCGGCATCGACCCCGCCGAGATGAACGGCTCTGTCGCCTCGGCCACGGGCTGCGACGAGTGCTTTCAGTCGGGCTACTCGGGCCGTACAGCGATCTACGAGTTCATGCCTGTGGACGAGACCCTGCGCACCGAGATCATGGAGGGCTACACCGCCACCAGACTCAAGCGCTCGGCCGTGGAGCGCGGCATGATCACCCTGCGCGAAGATGGCCGAGTCAAGATCAAGGAAGGGCTGACCACCGCCGATGAAGTTCTGCGGGTCACCCAAATGGACCTCGACTAGCGCCGGCTAAGCGCAGCATGCCGATTTTCCAGTACAAGGCCATCTCCACCGCGGGAGAACAGCGCTCGGGTGTTGTGGACGCCGACACAGCCCGCGAGGCCCGCGATATTCTGCGTCGTGATGGCCTCCTGGTCAGCGCGATCAAGCAATCCCACGGCCGCCCTACCAAGGGTTCCAAGGGCCGGGCACCCGATGGGTTCCTGGCGCGCATCCTCAAGAGCCGCTCCCAGCGCCTCTCCACCAGCTCGCGGGACCTCGACCTCGTCACCGGCGTCACCCGTCAATTGGGCACCATGCTTGGCTCGGGCATTCCCATGACCGAGGCTCTGCGGGCCATGATCGACCAGGCCGATGATCGGCGCTCGGAAACAATCTTCCGTCAGATCAGAGAGCGGGTGAACCAAGGCGCGTCCCTGGCCGACGCCCTCGAGGAACACCCGAACCTGTTCAGCTCGCTGTATGTGAACATGATCCGCGCTGGCGAGGCCACTGGCAATGTCGATGTTGTGCTCATGCGACTGGCCGACTACATGCAGGCCCAGCGCACCCTGCGCCGCAAGGTCGTGGGCGCCATGACCTACCCGGCCATGATGATCGGCCTGGGCCTCATCGTGGTCACGGCCTTGATGGCCTGGGTGGTGCCCAATATCACCGCCATGTTGCAGGACACGGGCCAGGTCCTGCCCCTGCCGACCCAGATATTGGTGGCGATTTCGTCTGTCTTCCAGAACTACTGGTGGTTGGGATTCTTGGGAATGGCGGCGCTCTCTTTTGCCTTTGAGCGCGTGCACCAACAATCCCACCGCGGCCGGCGCCTGATCGACCGTTGGATGCTGAAGATGCCCATCGTGGGTGATGTACTCTTGAAGCAGTCGGTCTCGCGCTTCACGCGCACCCTGGCAACCCTCTTGCAGAGCGGCGTGCCCGCCGTGCAAAGCCTCGAGATCACTCGCGATGTGGTCCAGAACACGATCATCTCCGACGCCACGGAACACATCCGCGTGCGCATCCTCGAAGGCACCGACCTCGCCACGCCCCTCAAGCAAACCGGGGTTTTCCCCTCAGTGGTGGGCTACATGGTGGCCGTGGGCGAACAGTCGGGCGAAATCGAGCAGATGCTCGACCGCATCGCCGACGCCTATGACGAGGAAATCGAAATTGCCACCGACCGCATGACCTCGGTTCTCGAGCCGATCATGATCGTCTGCCTGGCGGTTGTGGTGGGCTTCATCGTGGTCTCGATCGTGCTACCCATCCTCCAAATCGGCCAGATGTGACCCAAGAAGGTGCTGGCACCCCTTTCCTGGCCCTTCAGGGGCCGATTGGGCGACTGTGGGGAAGATCGAGACAGTGCTATCGTATCTACTCCAGGGATGCGGCCCGGGGTGCTGGCCGCCGAGCTTCAAACAACCCGCACAAGCGCACCCGCAACAGCTACTTCAAGACAACCACATAACGGACAACACCTTCAGGACACCGCGCCCCGCCTACCAGCGCCGACCCGACATGAACACAGCCCTCTCCACATCCAAGCGTCCCTCCAGTAAGGGCGGTTTCTCCCTGGCAGAATTGATGGTGGTGATCGTCATCATCGGCTTGCTCGCCACTTTGGTGGTGCCCAAGGTCGTGGACGCCCTCAGGCGCGCCTTCGGGGGCACGGCCAAGTCCAACATCATGGCCATCACCGCGGCCCTCGATGACTACGCCATCAACAACGCCGGATCCTACCCCGACTCCCTTGAGGCTCTGGTGACCCCCGACGAGAACGGCTACACCTACCTCAAGCAAAAGCGGGTTCCCCTCGACCCCTGGGGCACCGAGTACCAGTATGCCCCCCCCACCGCCAGCGAACGGGACCCGCGCGTCTTCACCCTGGGCAAGGACGGCTCGATCGGCGGCGAGGGCGAAGACAAGGACATGGACAACTGGACAATCTTGGGCGGGACAGGCCGCTGAGATGCCCTTGATACGCCTGGGCCCCAGAGACTCGAGCCCTACCGGGGGCTTCACCATGGTGGAGCTCCTGGCGGTCGTAACGATCATGGGTCTCATGGCCGGGATCGTGGCCCTCAGCTGGGCCGCCAGTTTGCCCCGGGCCGAGCTCAACTCCACAGTGCACGACCTGGCGGCGGCGGTCAGCGGTGCGCGCTCCGACGCCATCGCTCGCAACGGCATCTTCCGCATCTACTACGACCTCGATGCCAATAGTTACAGCGTCTCATCGCCCTACCGTTTCGGCGGAGGCCTGGCACGCACGGACGAAGAGCGCCTGATCCTCAAGCGCATGCGTCTGCCCGAGTCGGTGGACATGCAACTCGTCACCATAGGCGGCATGCGCTACGAGAGTGGCGTGGTTTATGTCAGCTTCGACCCCCTCGGCAGCGCCACGGGACACACCGTAACCCTGATGCAATCCACCTCCGATGTGCCCCTGACCATCGAGGTCCTGCCGCTCACGGGCCTGATCAGATTTCACTACGATGGCTTCGAGCGGCCCATCATGACTGCGGAGGATTTTGATTGAAGCTTCAGCGCTCCTCCAGACGAGCCGGCTTCACCCTGGTGGAGATCGCTGTGACTCTGCTCATCGTGGGCATCGGCCTGACCATGTGCGTGGAGTCCCTCTTTGTCGCCAAGCACCAAGCGGCCCACACCCGCAACCTCAAGCTGGCTCGCGAACTTGGCAGCATGACCCTGGGGCAGATCGAATCCGGGCTTTATCAGGACGACATCGAGACCGGTTGGACCGGCAGCTACGCTCAGGAGGGCTATGCCAACTTCTATTTCGAAGTGCTGCTCGGGGAGGAGACCTTTGAGGAGTACGAAGATGAAGTCTACGAGTCGAGCTACCACGACGCCTTCGCGGCTCGCCGTGAGCGCCGCGAGGAAGAACGGCGCCTGGAGGATGACGATGACCAGGACGAAATCGAGGAACCCTTCGAGAAGGTCAAGTTGCGGGTCACCTTCCCCCAAACTCGAGAGTTCAAGAACAGCCTGGTGATCGAGTCCTGGATGAACTGGGAGCAGGTCCACGGCGTGGACGAAGATTCAGAGTCCGGCTTGCCCAGCGGCGAGCCGCAATAACCCAAGCAACAAGAGGACCACCTGTTGAAACCCCTGCACGATCCCGCCCGCCATCCAAAGCGCTGCGTTCTCCACTCAAGCCCTCTTCGCCACCCAAACCGCGCTGGCTTCACCCTGGCCGAAGTCCTGGTTGCCGTTCTGATCATGGGCGGGATTCTTGTGTCGGTGACCCAGATTTTGCATGTGGCGCGCATCAGCCGCGACAACATCCACAACATTCAGGAGACCCAACTCGCCGGCCCGGCGATCATGGACATGATCGAGCGCGATTTGCGTGGCCTGATCGTCTACAACCGCGCCAAGCGCGATCACTTCCTGGTGGAGAACCATGTCCTACGCGGCGCCGATGGCGACTCGATCGATTTTGTCACGACCACCGACAACCTCGTGTTGCGCATCAACGGCGACAACTTCGAACGCTCGACGTTCAACGAAGTGGGCTATCACCTGCGGCCCAACCCCGGCTACGATGACTTTCTCGAACTCTATCGGCGCGAGGACCAGGGGATCGACGATGAGCCCTTCGAAGGTGGCGAGTTCACATTCCTCCACGACCGCATCAAGAACTTCGACATTCAGGTCTTCGCCGAGGATGGCGTAGATGCCGATGCCTTCGAGGACTGGGGCGACGAGGATGCCCGGGGCGAAGAGGAGAACATCGGTGTGCCGGCTCGAGTTGAGATCACCATGACCCTGGAATTG
This sequence comes from Planctomycetota bacterium, assembly GCA_012959785.1. GTDB lineage: Bacteria > Planctomycetota > UBA1135 > UBA1135 > DUCM01. Next base: position 275,722 of record DUCM01000005.1, read on the forward strand.
CAGCGCCGCGTTGAACGCGAGGCCTTACGCCCGAGCTTCCTGACAGAAATGACCTACCGGCGCATCATCCGGCTGCCTGAGGTTCTTCGAGTGGAAGAAACCGCACTGCTGGTGCCCATGATCCCCTCAGGCAGCAGCAGCTCGGGCGACCAGGGCGCCGGCGCAAACGCAAAGTCCAGCACCCAGTCCACCACGACCCTCACAGGAGGCGCTGGCGGAAGAGGTGCTGGCGGCAGCCGCGGCGGAGTCAAGGGCGGCAAGGGCTCCGGCGACGGCGAGCGCCCCTAGCCCAGAGGCTCGCCCAGCACGCTGCGACCTGTGAGGTAGGCACGCAGGGGCTCGGGCACCCGGATGGTGCCGTCTTCGCACTGGTGGTTTTCGAGCAGAGCGATCAGAATTCGCGTGCTGGCGGCCACGGTGTTGTTAAGGGTGTGGCAAAAGTGCACGCGCCCCTCTTCGTCGCGGTAGCGCAAGCCCAGGCGGCGGGCCTGGAACTCATGGAAGCGCGAGGCCGAGTGGGTTTCGCCGTAGCCCTCGCGGCCCGGCATCCAGGTTTCGATATCGAATTTTTGGATCTGGGGTTGACCCAAGTCGCCACCGCAGACATTGACCACGCGGTAGGGTAATTCCAAGGCCTGCAAGAGGTCCTCGGCGTTCTGCAGAATCGAGCGGTGGTGTTCCAGGCTGCGCTCATCATCGTTGATGTCGATCACGACCTGCTCAACCTTCTGGAATTGGTGCACGCGATAGAGGCCGCGGGTGTCCTTGCCGTAGGTGCCGGCTTCACGGCGATAGCAGGTGGAAAGGGCCACGAACTTGCGCGGCAAGCTGGCCACATCAAGGATCTCGTCCTGGTGCAAGGCCGTGATAGGAACCTCCGCGGTGCCCACAAGACAGAGATCGTCGCGGTCATCACAGCGGTAGGCCTGGTCCTCACCGCCAGGGAAATAGCCCGTGCCCACCATGGTCTCGGTACGCACCAGAGTGGGGACGCTGAGAGGCACAAAACCGCGGGCCACCATGGCGTCCAGGGCGTAGCGCATGACCGCGCCTTCGAGCAAGGACAGGTCGCCCTTGAGAACATAGTTGCGCGAGCCCGCCAAGCGCGCGCCGCGGACCACATCGAGCCAGTCGTGGGCCTCGCCGATGGCCACATGATCGCGGGGAGTGAACGCGAAATCCCTTGGGCTGCCCCAGGTGCGCAGCTCCACATTGTCGTTGTCGTCGGCACCGCCTGGGACTTCGTCCGCGGGCACATTGGGCACGGTTAGCAGGCGCTTGTGCAGGTCGGCCTGGATCTCAGAGAGCCGCGCCTCCTTGTCCTTCACTTCCGCCTTGAGTTCCTGCACGGCGGCCAGCAGGGCCGATCGGTCCTGGCCGGAAGCCTTGCCGATCTCTTTGCTGGCGGCCTTCTGTTTGGCTCGCAAGCCGTCGACAACGACTCCCAGGTCGCGCCAGCTCTGGTCCAGGGAGAGGATGGCGTCCACATCACACTCGATGTGTTTCTTGTCTGCCCCGGCCTTGACAGCCTCGGGGCAGGCGCGGATGAACTTGATATCGAGCACGGGTCCTATTCCTTCCAGTCGGATTTGATCTTGCCGAACAGCTTGTTCTTCTTCTCGCTCAGCTGCAATTCGGCCGCCTCGACCTTGCCCTTTTTCTCAAGCACCAGATCCAGTGGTGCCCACGAGGCATCCCAGCCGTACTCGGAAAACTGATCGCTCTGGGCGATCACATGCGTCTTGGCCGGCTTGCTGCCCTTCTTCGAGCCCTTCTTGCGCCACGAAACCAGGGGCCGGGGCACGCAGTTCCAGGGCCGCTCGTAGCGCTCCCCGGCAGTCCCGGTCACCACCACCGTCTTGCCCTTGAGATGGATCGATGACTCCTCTTCCTTGAAGCTGAAGTCATAGCTGAAGGGACCGCCGAGCATGATCTTGGTGGTCTTGCCCTCGAAAACCTCGAAATTCTCCATGCTCTTGCCGGGCAGAATCACAGTCTTGGCCATCTGCTGTTTCTTGCCCTTGCGCAACTCGCCGTAGAACAGCTTGTACTTGCCCACGGGAAGTTCGGTGGGGCGGCTCACATCGAAGTACGAGTTTTCAAACGTGCCCATACCTTGCAGCACGAGCCAGGTGGGCTTGCCGCCCTTGAACGCCAGCTTGGCCTTACCTGTCTTGAGCTCGACCGCGGTGGCCAGAAGTTCCATACCCACGCCCTGGGTCTCGAATTTGTACCACTGCCCCGCCACCTGGAGGTACTCGCTGAAGGGCACGGCGCGTTTGGATTTGCCCACCACCACCGAATCCATTTCGGGCTGCAAGAGGCCCTTGCTCAAGCCAATATGCTCCCAGGAGATGGGCGCGGAGCCGTAGATGCCATCCATGTTGTCGTCGAGAATCCGCAAACGCACACCATTCAGCTCCCCCACCAGGCTGGCTCCGGCCACCAGGAAGATGGACAACTGCTCGTCGGTGGGCGCCATGTTGATCTGCACGCCCTGGTACATGTCCGTGGAGGATCCAATACGGGTCAAGACGCCCCAGTCGCGCTGTTCGTCGCCCTGGCCAATTTTGAACACCAGGGGCTCGAGATTGCCGGTCAGGCGGATTTGGATATCGCCCTTGCCATCGCCGTCGACATCCACGGTGGCGAGGGCCGAGCCGTCTCGCAGAATCGTGGGCGAGATGTCGCCGAGAGAGGAGAACTTGGCCTTGGTGCCCTTCTTTTTGAGGGTCACCGAGGACCACATCACATGCAACTCGTCGAGAAAGTAGTTGGGGCGCTCGAAGTCGTCCAGGTCTTCCACCATCTCGAATGCGAAGCTCACGGTCGAACTGGCGCCCAGGGTGCCCGCGCCGCCGGCGGCAGGCGGACCCGTTCCCGGAGCAGGCTCGCCGCCTTCGCCGTCCTCGGGTTTGAGGCTCTTGTCATAGCCCTGGGCGGCGAGACTGTCGTAACGGGCTTTGGAATCGATGTAGAAGCGGTCGCGCAGGTCGACCCTGGCCAGGGCCAGGTAGGCTTGCTTGCACGAACGGCAGATCTTGTAGAGGTCTGCGCGCTCCCCGCGGTTGGCTTCCGTCCAGCACTGGGAGCGCAGGATCCAGGCCTGGGCAGCGAAGTAGTGGTCGCCCACCAAGGCCAGCTGATCCGCGAGACCCTCGAACTCCAGGGACAGGATGCCGTAGACCTGGGAGGCACGCTTGGTGTTGTTGGCCCAGTACTTGGCGTTGGCCTGGTCGTAGCGGGCTTTCAACTTGCCGCGCTCGCGTTTCTGGACCGGGTCCATCAAGGAGAAATACTTCTCCATGTTCTCGGCGAAGTCGGTGTCGATGGCGGCTCGCCAGGTCTTGCGCAAGGCGGTCATGCGCTTGGCCAAGATCTCTCCGGGGTTGGTGGAGAGACCCTCGGCGGTGTCCATGATCAAGGACACCGCCTCGGCGTTGTGTTTCTTGACGAGGCGCTGCATTTCGGCTGCTGAATTCAACGCTTGAGCCTTCTTGAAGGCCTCGCGGAACTCGGAGCGCCCGTCTGCCGCCCGGGCGAGAGGGCCCGGGGGACTGGCAACGATTGGCTGAGCAGGCGCGAGGGCAGGCGCGGCCAGGGCCAAAAGGGCCAGGAGTCGAGGGGGAGGGAGTCGGAACATGGCTACCGGAGCTGGATGGGACCGCAGGACCCAGCGATTGTAACGCCCCGAGCCGAGGCGCCCTACTTGCGATTCGAGACGCGCTTGAGGAACTCCTTCTCGCGCTTCGTGAGGGCGGCCAGGCCCTGGCTGTGGATCTTCGCCAACAAGGCATCCATGTCGTAGTCATCCTGGGCACGGCGCTCGTCACGCAGGGCCACACGCCGTTCCATCAAGCGCCCCACCCAATCGACCTGGATCCACCCCATCCTCACGCAAACAAAACCACACAGGGCGCCGCCCAGGTGCACCCAGTGGGCCACGCCATCGCTGATGCCCAGGGAGAGGTCGCGCACGGCGCTGAGCACATCGATGGCCACGATCACTCCCGCCAGCACCATCAGGGTGACGGGGATAAACAGCACAAAGACCTGGGCCCGGGGGCGCAAGGTGGCGGTGGCTACAACCACACCCAGGACCGCTCCCGATGCGCCAATGACAGGCATCTGGCCGCCGCTGGCGAACTCCACCGTGAGATGCAGCAGGCCGCCGAAGCACAGGGCCACAATATAGAAGGTGAGAAAGCGCCGGCTGCCCAGAATGCCCTCGAGCATGGTGCCGAAAAAGTAAAGCTGCACCATGTTCCACAGGATGTGTGAGAACACCATGGTGCTGTGCAGGAAACCGAAAGTCAGAAGCTGCCAGAAGGGCACGAAGGGAAACCACCCAGCCCACAGCTCGGGCGATAGACCGAAGAGGTTGAACAACACAGCCCCCGTGGTTGGCGAGCCCACACCAATCACAAAGCTCGCCAGGAAAATCGCCCCGTTCAGAATCAAGAGCCGCCGGGTCACCGGAGTCAATCTCGGCATGGAGACCTGCGCCTGCTGACGGCCAAAGCCGTCGTCGTAGCCAGGTGGTTCGTCGTGATTCAGACTTCGCACGGGGAATTCCAGGAAGGCAAGGTTCGCGAATTTGGCTTGGGACGCTGGTGCGAGCCCTGGCTCAAAGCCGGGTCAGGCTCCTGCCAGGCCGGACTGCCTGGCGGCTGCCAGAGCCGTGTTGGAGAGCAGCATGGCTATGGTCATCGGCCCAATCCCCCCCGGAACCGGAGTGATCGCCGCAGCTCTTTCAGAAGCGGCCTCAAAATCCACATCACCCACGAGCTGGCCGTCCTCACCGCGGTTGATACCCACATCCAGGACCACGGCTCCTGGGCGAATCCAGGCGCCTTCGACGAGCTTTGCCCGGCCCACGGCGGCGATGACCACATCACCCTCAGCCACCACGCGGGCCAGATCGCGGGTTCGGCTGTGGCAGATGGTCACCGTGGCGTTGCGCGCCAGGGCCAGTTGGGCCACGGGCTTGCCCACCAGGGCGGAACGCCCGAGCACCACGACATGCAGGCCCTCGAGTTCGATCCCAGCGCGGTCCAAAAGCTCCATGCAGCCTGCTGGCGTGCAGGGCACCAGGCCCTTGCGGCCCTGTACGAGAGCCGCGATGTTTTTGGGGTGCAAGCCGTCGACATCCTTCTTGGGATCGATGCTGAGCAAAACCTCGTCGGCGTCGAGGCCTGCGGGCAGGGGCAGTTGCACCAGGATACCGTGCACCCTGGAGTCCTCGTTGAGTGCTCGCACGCGAGAGAGCAGATCGGCCTGTGAGACATCGGCGGGGAGCCGCAGAGTCTGGACCTCGATGCCCGCAGCGCGGGCGGCGCGGTCCTTGTTGCGTACATACACGCAACTCGCCGGATCCTCGCCCACCAGCACCACGGCCAGGCCCGGGTGGATGCCCCGCTCCACCAGGCTCTCGACGTCCAGAGCCACATCTGCGCGCACTTCCAAAGCCGTGGCCTTGCCGTCCAGGATGCGTGCTGTAATCGTCATGCTCAGGCCTCCTTGCCCACGGCTAGCTTGCGGGGCTCTTCTGCATGCCTGTGGGCCAACCAATCGATCCCCGAGGCCAAGACAACCAGACCCTCCACGGCCCAGAAGGCGTACAGGGTACGGGCCACGCCGCTGGTGAAGCCATAGCTGTGCAAGCCCACATTCAAGAGGTTGACGCCCCACCACGAAGCCGACACGACCACCCCGGCCAAGACCGCCAAGACAGCCATGCCGCGATCCCGGGCGTAGCCGCCCATGCGGGCGTGTAGCGTCATCAAGACCCACAGGCAAATCAGGAGAGCGCCGTTTTCCTTGGGGTCCCAACCCCAGAAGCGACCCCAGGAGTCGTTGGCCCAGACGCCGCCCATGATCGTGCCGAATATGGCGAAAAACAGGCAAAAGCACAAGACGCCGTAGATCATGCGGCTGAGCGTCTTGTAGAAGCTCTTGTCGTCGCGGGCGACGCCGAAGAGTTTGCCCAGGATCCAGACATGGGCAAAGAGCCCCGCCACGAGCCCGCCCACATACCCCAGGGTTACCGTGGTGACATGGATGGCGAGGTAGTAGTTGGTGTCCAGGACCGCCACCACCGAGGCCATGGTGTCACCGGCGGAGCTAACCTCCTTGAGTTCGTAACGCCCGGCCAGGAACATGCCAGCCACTCCGAAGAGGCAACCCAGGGAAAGCGCCACCCGGCGCCGTGTGAGAAACTCAAGCAGCAGGGTCACGAGCACACCGCAGGCCGTGATGAAGAGGATCGTGTCGTAGAGCGAGATCACGGGCGGGCGTTGACGGATGATGCAACGCAGCACGATGCCCAGGGTCACCGCCGAAGTGGCGAGAATCGCCAAGGCCCAGACGCCCCTGGGTAGCCAACGCGCCCGGGGAAATACCCAACCGAAGGCCGCCAGAATGAAACCCAACAGGAAAAGCACCAGGGAGTTGGTGAACAGGTCCATGCGGTAGAGCTTGACCTCCAGGGGTATCTGGCCGTACTCGCCGCGGGCTTCGGCCAGCTCGCGGGCGTATTCATTGAGGGAGACAAGTTCGGCTTCAAAAGCCGCGGGCTGCAACTTCTGAGCTTCGAGTCGCTCGAAGAAGGCCACTAGCTCGATCTGCGCCTGGCAATCGACCTCCAAAGTGAAGGCCCCGTCCACCACAGTCGAGATGTCCCACCAGCTTTGGGCAGCCTCCAACCCAGCGGGCGGCGGGAAGAGCGCCGGGCCCTGGGCGGCGGCGTCGAGGGCCACGCCCAGTTCGGCGAACAGAGACTGGATGGCGTCGAAGTCCTCGGCGTTGTCGGCCATGACCTCCTGGGTCAGGGCGCGCAACTCGGCGGCTTTGCTCAGGATCACGGAGAGGCTCGCGTTCTGCTCGTCACCGAAGAGCTCGCGCAAGAGCGGCGAGGCACCGGTGGGATAGTCGTGGCGCGTGAAAGCCAATGTCCCCGCCAGGGCCTCGAAGGTGCCGAAATCACTGGCCAACTTGAGAGTCTGGCGTTGGACCTCGGTCTGCTTGGCGGCCTCGATGCTATGGAGTCGCTGGGCTTCGCTGGCCAGCTTGGCCCGGCCCCCGATCAACTCGTTGTAGCTGTACCAGTCGCGTTTGGATTTGGCCGTGACCTCGATGGCGGTCAGAACCGCGGCGTTCTGCACGCGAAAGCATGGATAGTCTCGGGCCTGTTCGGGGAAGAAGAGCACATCGAGCAGCCACTCGTCCTGGCTCAGCTTGCTGCCGTCCGTGAGCTTGAGTTTGCGCTTGCCGTTGAGGGTCAAGAGTCGCAGACCGGCCAGGGAGTCCAGGGGCTTGACCCGCCCGCCGTCCTGCACCGGCAGAGTAGCGAAGGCCTGCTTGACCCCATCGGACCAGCTCTCTTGTCGCGTTGGGGTATCGGGATGGTCGTGGCCCGAATGGTCACCTGGGGCATGATCGTGCCCGGCATGGGGATCCACCTGGCCGTGGAGCGCGCTGCCCCCCAGCGCCACGCTGAAAAGGACACATAAACCCTTTTGAATCAGCTTCATTCTGCGTCTCCTGTGAGCGGCGCAGCCTTGTGCGTGCTCTTGATCACGAAGGAAAATAATTTGCGTCCGAAAGCCATCAGCATGCCCAGGGTGATGATCCACATGGAATACTCAGGCCACTTATCGGATGGGTTGCGCACCACACTGAAGGTTGAGAACAAGCGTTGCCGGGGGCCTGCGTTCTGGGGGCCCCAACCCGACTGAAAAAGGACCAGGCCGCCCTCGCGCAGGGGATCGTTCATCTCGATCAGGATGCGCTCGGCGCCGCTCTCGTCCACCCGATAGACGAAGCTGCGGTAGGACTTGGCCATGGATATGCCGGGGTGCTCTTCCTTCTGAAAGTCATCCAGGCGAATCGAGAAGGGCATGGCATAGCGGGCATGGCGCAAACTAACGGCCCAGGTCTGGCCCTCGGCTTCCACGGTCCAGGGATAGCGTTCAAAGCACCACAAGATCGCTGCGCTGGTCTCGCCGTTCACTTCCACGCGCCCCACCATGCCGGCGGTGTGGCGTTCGGTTTCCTTCAGTGGCTCCCGCGCCAGGAGCGCAAAGCCGTCCAGCACCGGGCTGTCGGCCTCCCAGGCGGGTCCCTTGGGCAGGGGATCGCAGTGGGGCAAAAAGTTGGAGAGTTCGAGGACGAAGGGCACGCCGGGAAAACTAAAGCTGCGCGTCGCGCCATCGGTCAGGTCGGTCAGAAGGTGATCCTCGATCACGAACTCAGCCACCGGTCCCTCACCCCCCGCCGGCCAGACAGCGACCTCCCATTTGTGGTAGCTCGTGAAGTGATCGGACTCGTCACCCTCGTAGAGGGTCAGGTGCCCTTCTTCGGATCCGGTCAACTTCACCAGGGAGGCCAGCAGCATGAAGATGATGCCCAGGTGAATCACGAGCACCCCCGCCGTGCGCGTGCCGACCCGAAGACGCAAGAGACCACCCACGAGCAAGTTGGCCGCCAGGAGCGCCATGCAGAGCACGCCACCGGGGAAGATGGGCACGCTCACGCCGCCCACCGAGCTCCATATCAGCCAGGACTCGAAGTAGAGTTTCTTGGCGTCGTATAGCCCGTGGTTGACCTGGTACAGGGTGCCCTGCACGGTCAAGACGAAGAGCGCCGCGAGGAGCAGGCAAACCAGACCGTAAGACCCCAGGATGTCAAGCAAGCGCGCCGCGATGGCCTTGGGCTGTTTGTTCGGTGCTGATTGTGTTGTCACTACATTTCCTCCAGGGAGCTGAGGAACGCCCGAAAGGAGGTCTCTTGCGCGGCCATCTCCACTGCGGGACCTACCATTTTCACGAAAACGCTGACCGAATCGCGGATCACAGCCACGCCGAAGACGCGGTAGTCGCTGCCCTCGTCACCCATACCCGCGTAGTCCCCCTCGACATCCAGCAGAGGCACCGTGGCACCGAGCACCTCGATGGTTTCTAGTCCCTCGACCTGCGTGGCGCTCAAGGCCGCGAGGCCCACCTCATTGCGCCAGCGGTTGATGTTGTCCACGAGACCGCCGGCCTGGCCGCCGAGCAGGATCACATAGCACTGCGAAGTGCCCACGGACAGGTTGACAGCGCGCATGCTTGCCGGGCCCACATTGATCCAGCCGCCGGGTAGGTCAAAGTTCAAGGCACCGCTCTCTCCCGAGCCCTCCTGAGCCGGGGCCTCGCTTGCGCTCTGGCCACGGTCATCGCCCAGGCGAATCGAAGCGCAAAAAGCGTCGAAGGCTGCTTCTTCCGCCGCGGCCACGGCGGCCGGCGCGGTGAACTTGAGAAACAGAGTGTAGGCCTCGCCGCCCAGGATCACGCCTCGCAGGTGCCAGTCCGCGCGGCCCTCTCCACCCATGCCGCTGTAGGTGCCATCGAGATCGACGAGGGGCGCCTCCTGGCCGAGCAACGCCAAGGTCGGCAAGAGCGCAATCTCCCCGTGGGTCTTTGGCGCGAGGCCAATCTGCCCCCGCCAGCGATTGACATTGTCGTCGAGCCCGCCGCCGCTGCCCTTGAGCAGGATCAAGGAGCAGTCGGCATCGGGATCGCCCCCAGGCTGTAGGCTGGCGATGCGCATGCCGCTGGCTTCCTGTTCCACCCAGCCTTCGGGAACATCCCATGCCAGGTTCTCGCGCAAGTAGCCCGGGACTGTTTCCTTGTCGCCGGCCTGCCCCGCTCGGGGGTCTTCCCGAGGGTTTAGGTCCTGCCGCCGGCCGAAACGGTCCTCGGCGCTGGCGCCGGCGTAGACGGTGTCAGTTCGAGCGAGGGTGCGCTCCTGGGTGACTTCGACCTCTTGAGGTTGCCCGCAAGCTCCCAAGCCGAGGAGTAGGGCAAAGGCGAGCGACACGGGGGACTGGCTCGCTAGTCTGTTTCTGGGCGACATGGTCAGGGTGAGTAACGACGAGGTTGTGAGGAAGCGTGAGCCCCGAGGGCCTACCACTTGCGTTCGAGGATAAACTCCCCGAGCTGTTCCAGGCTGCGTTTTGCCGGACCCTCTGCCAGGGGCTCGAGGCGCCGCAGAGCGCCTCGGACCAAGTCACCGGCGCGCGCCAGAGCGTACTCGACACCGGGTTCGAGGTCCGCGACCTCGCGCAGGCGCCCCAGCCGATCGGGCAAGTCCGGGAGGGTGTAGGCGTCGCGAATCGCCGCCCGCTCCTGATGGTCAGCGGCGGCGTAGGTGCGTAGAACCGGCAGAGTGACCTTGCCATCGTCCACATCGTTGCCCACATTTTTGCCCACCACGGCCTGGTCGCCACAGACATCGAGACAGTCGTCGATGATCTGGAAGGCGAGCCCTATTTCCCAACCGAAGGCGCCCATGCTCGCGCCGAGCTCTTCATTCCCGCCAGGGTAGCGCGCACCGAGTTCGCAAGCCGCGCTGTAGAGGCTGGCCGTTTTCGCCCCGGCGATGCGCTCGTACCCTTCCTGGGTCATCTCGAAGTCGTAGCGCCGGGCAGCCTGCTCGATCTCCCCCACGCACAACTTGCGCGTGGTGTCCGAGAGCAGACGGCTGCAAAGCCGAGAAGAGAGGGTGGTGGAGAGGCTGAAAGCCCGGGCGTACAGAAAGTCCCCCAGGAGCACGGCCACCTGGTTGTCCCAGCGCTCGTTGACGCAGGCTACCCGGCGGCGCACCGTGGCTCCGTCGAGGACATCGTCGTGGACCAGGGTCGCGAGGTGGATCATCTCCACCACCGCCGCCACCGTGGGGTGTTCACTGGTGTAAGCGCCGTGGGCGCGGCCCACGAGCATCACCAGAGTCCCGCGCAGTTGTTTGCCGCGAAAGCGACTGATGTGGTCGGTCATATCGCCCACGGCAGCGCTGTCTTCGGTTAGCTGTTCGAGCTGGCAGGCACGCATTTCTGCCAGGCCGTCATGCACCGGGGCGCTGAGCTCCGCCAGGCGTCCTCGGGCGGGGCTCACTGATTGTCTCCCTGGCCCCAGCCCTGGCGTTCGACATCGAACTCAAGGCGCGTGTTCAAGTTCAAGGCGCAATCCGCTCCTCGCAACTCGCGCCCCAACTCGCCCTCGTTCAGGGTCCCAACCTGCAAGGAATCGTCCACAAAACTCGTCACCCGGCGCTTGCCGCTCGCGAAGGCGGCGCGCATCACGGGCACGCAGCGCCGCGAGTAGACCGCGCACAGAGGTTCGACTCCGCGTTCGCTCTCGAACCAGCAGACGTCGAGTTCCTCGCGGGCGGCGCGGTGCGCAAGGGCCAAGAACAGGTCCCGACAAACCCGCGGCATGTCGCAGGCCACCACCAAGGCGCGTTCTTCCCTCGCTGTTTCGAGGGCTGCGACGATCCCCGCCAGGGGACCCCCGTCGGCACAGCCATCCAGCACCAAGCGCAGGCCACGGTTCTTGTAGCGCTCGTGGGGTCCGCAGGCCAGCAACACCTCGCTGCAAACGCTCGCGACCTCGCTCAGAACGCGATCGAGCATTCGTTCGCCACCGAGTTCGAGTTCGGCCTTGTCCCTGCCCATGCGTCGACTCTGGCCCCCGCACAGGATCACCCCTGAAAGGGGCGCGAGTTCACGAGGAGCCACGGCGCGGCCCAAAGAGACTCCGGGGGCCGGGCGGGCTGCCCGGAGTGGGATGGGCCGAGTGAATGTCACTGGGAGTCCGGATCGCCGTCGCCCTCAGTCTCGCCCTCGGCGAGTTCCTTGGCGCGCTCGCCTTCCTCGGAGAGCCCTTTCTTGAACTGGTTCACGCTGGAGCCCATGGCCCGCGCGAGTTCAGGGAGTTTTTTGGCGCCGAACAACACCACGACGATCAGGAGTATCGGCCACAGCTCGCTGATGCTTGGAATCGCAACGAACAACATGGAACTACCTCGGAGCGGGCCGGAAGGGCCCTCGCTGAAGACTAGGGGACGGGAACCAGGAGACGGAAACCATGGGGCGGAAGAGGGTACGCGAAAACTAGCAGGCGGATATTCGCAGGCAATGAGCAGCAGCAGGTCCGAGCCAGAGGAAGGGGCGCGCGCTTACGGAGCCCGGGGCCCTGCTTGCTGGGTCCATCCTAAGCCATGGCGGGGCTTCTTTGATGCCGCCTTGGGATGCTTTTTGTCCCGTCCAGGACGGCTGCGAGCAGGTTACCCTCCTCCCTGCGATCCTGGCGACGCCCGCCTACGACTCGTGCCGTAGATCTCTGGGCCTCGTAGCTCGCGGACTCGGCGCGCAATGCGGCGTTCGACCTTGGGGGAAAAGGGCACCGGAGAACCGCCCGCCGGGCCCCCTCGCATGAGAGCCAAGGTCCCCTCGGCCTTGCCCCCCACCCGCGGAGCGGGTCCCACGCGCCAACCGGCGGCGGCCAGTCCGGCGCGCACGCGGGTGGCGGCACTGTACGTGGAAAGCCGAGCCCCGGGCGCAGCCAGGCGCGCGAGCTCGGTGAAAAAATCGAGAGACCACAAGTCGGGCTCCAGGCGCGGCGAGAAGGGGTCCAGGAAAAAGGCCTCGAAGGGCTCCGCGGTCGAGAGCTCCGCAACACGATCCCGGGCGTCACCCAGCCAGAGCACCAGGTGAGCCCTCGGCGCGATTTCCTGGCGCTCCCCAGGAGCAGCGGCGAGGGCCGCGGCCAGAGCCCGGTGCACCAGTTCCAGGGCGGGGCCTTGAGACTCCTGGCGCTGCAAGGCGAAGGCGCTTTCCAGGACGGCGCGAGAATTTTCGAGGGTCACGAACTCCAGGGCCGGCCGCTCCTCAGCGGGCATCTGTTCGCGCTCCTCCAGGGCCGCAGCCATGTTCCAACCCAGACCCGTGCCGATGTCGAGCACGCGCCGCGGGCGATCGACATGAACACCGGCCCTGGCTGCCAGGAGCTCGCAGCCGCGCACGAAGCGTTGCACCGATTCGAGTCGCGCACCGGCCCCGGAATGGCAGCTTTCGCCGTGCACGGGGTGGGCCAGGGTCAAACTACCGTCGTCGGTGACGACCGTACGCCAATCAACCATCGGCTCGGCCTGCAAGGGCTGCCTCGAGTTCCGCCGTGAGCCCGGTGAGCTCGAGGGCGGCGGGCTCACCTGAAGCCCATTCGTGGGCCAGCTCCAGGGAGTCTTGCGCCGCGGTGAACTCGCCCTGTTGCGCCTGCGCCAGACCGACGAACAATTCGTCCAGCGCCCGCCGGCGGCCCGCCTTGCGAGCGGCGGCGAATTGTTCGAGAGCTGCTTGCGGCGCGCCCAGGCGCAATTCGAGGGCCCCCCTGAGGGCCATGGCCTGGGCCACGGGATCCTCAATCACCAGCCAGCCCTCCAGCCATGTGCCGAGTTGGCGCAGCTCGCGCTCTCCGGTGGCAGCAAGGAGCAAGTGCGGCCAGGCCACCTGCGCGCAGTAGTCGAGGTCGTCGCGCAGGTGCTCCAGATTGAGCAACGCTCGTTCGACGACCGCACTCTCGAGTTGCTGATCCCCAAGCAGCGCCCTACCCACGAGATCAGGAGCGCACAAAGAAGCAAACAAGCCATCGAGTACGCGCCTCGCGCCCCGCTCGATGTGGCGCTCTTCCTGCAGGTTAGCGTAGCGCTCCTGCTTTCCCGCCGACTCCCAGACGGCCAGGCCAAAGTCGCGACCGCAGGCCACCAGGCGCTCACCGTTGGGGCTGAACTCCAGATCCAGCACAGTCCCTTGCACACCCTCCAAGCTGATCAAGAGCGCCCCCTCGTCCACGCTCCACAAATACACCTCACCCAGGTCGCCGCCGGAAGCCAGGCGCGTGCCATCGGGGGAGAAGGTGATGCACTGCACCGAATTGCGGTGGCCTTCGAGGGTAAAGAGCTCCTCGAGATCCTCGCCGCCAAAGATTTTGAGGGTCTGATCCTTGGAAGCTGTGACCAGGAGACTCCCGTCGGGGCTGAAGGCCACGGCGGTCAGGCTTGCGTCGTGGATGCCCCGAGCGGAGCGCAGAAGCTTGCCGCTGCGCGCATCCCAAAGCCTGAGGTCCTCGTTCCTGTCCACCGTGGCCACCCGCGTACCATCGGGGGAGAGATCCAGGCTGCGCACGGCGAACTGCCCTCTGTTCTCTCCGGCGGCGATGGTGACATCGGGGTGGTCGCCGCGGAGGTCGATAACCCGAGCCTGGAGCCCGCCTCCGCCCAGAGCCAAGATGCGCGAGTCGGCACTAAAGGCCAGCTGGCGGGCCCCCTTGTCAAGCCCCTCGACTCGGCGCAGGATTTCGCCCGTTTGAAAATTGAACACGAGCACCGTGCGGTCCCCGAGGCTCAGGGCCAGGAGCTTGCCATCGGGGCTCAGCACACGAGCCAGGCGAAAGGACTCCGGGCTCACAGCCGCATCGATCCAGTCCGGCGCGGGCAGCACCCGATGAGCGTCGAGATCCAGGGCGAAGCCTCGCCTCGAGGGGGTCACGTGCACGCGGCGGCCGTCGGGGTCGAAGCAGATGCCGGTCAGTCCTCGCCGAACATCGATCAGGGTCAAGGCCGGATTCCATTCAAGGTCCCAGAAGCGCATGGTTTCATCCAAAGAGGCCGAGACCAGGATCTGGCTATCCCCAAGCAGAACCAGATCCTGCACCGAGCCGGCGTGGCCCGTGATGACTCGCAGCTCACGGCCGCTGGATGCCTCCCAGGAACGAATCGTGGCGTCCGCGCCGCCGGAGATCAGGGTCTGGCCGTCCTCCGAAAAGATAGCCGCGAGTACAGCCCCGTCGTGTCCACGCATCATGGCTTGCAGGGATCCCTCAGCCATATCCCAGACCGCCAGACTGCCCGCTTCGGAAGCGCTCAAGAGGCGGCGACCATCGGCGCTGATATCCACGGCGCGGATGGCCAATCCAGGAACATGGGCGCTCAAGCGCAGGATCTCCTCGCCACTGGCCAGGTCCCAGGCAAGGGTCCGGCCATCTGCCGTGCCCGCCGCCGCCAACGCGCCATCGGGGCTGAGCGCCAGGGAAACCAACTCGCCGCGCAAGGCACCGCCGCCCAACACCCTGCGTCGGTCCAGGACGACCCGGTTGTAGATGAAACTGGAGAGCAACTCCCAGCTGGCCACATCGAACACCTGCCCGACACCGCCGCGAGAAATCGTCACTAGTCGACGGCCATCGGCGCTGAGAACCAGATCGCTGATCTCTTCGGGACCATCAGCGCTCGCCTCAAAGGAACCCAGCTGTGTGCCAGATAGGCCGTCGAAGGCTTGAGCTGCGGCCCGCACGCCATTGGCGACCACGGCCAAATCGCCGCTGGGGCTCAAGTCACACGAAAGCCGCCGCCTGGTCTGCGATAGATCCAGAGCATGGAAACCCACGGCGGTGCCGATTTCCAGCACCATGCGCCGCGAGTCGGCCAGCCAAATGCGAGCCGGAAGACCAAAGCCATAGCTCAAAAAACGACTGCCGTCGGCCGAGATAGCCAGCTTTTCGATGCCCCGTTCCTGGACGATGGGGGTGCCCACGCTGGCGTCGGTAGCGAGGCGTAGATGGTCCCACTCCCAGCCGCGCAGGCGCGCGGAACACTTGTCGAGGTGTCGGCGGGCCTCGTCGTTGGCGTTCAAACGCAAACTGTAGGCCGCCGCCGTGAGGCTGGAGCGATAGGCAAGGCTCAGGGCGCGGCCTTCGCTCTCACGGGCACTTACGGCGCTCTGGGTGGCGCGCTCGGTGGCCAGCAGCGCCTTGCGTTCGTTGGCGCGGGCCTCGCTGGTGGCGAGCCTCGCGCGTTCAGCCTCGCGGGATAGACTCTGCTCGCCAGCCCGGAGTTCCTCCAGGCTGGCGGTCAATTCCTGCTGGGCCTGGTCGCGCTCCGTATTGGCCGCCCTCGAAATGGTCTGCTGTTCTTCCAGGCTCGTCAGGTTGCGCTTCTGTATCCAGATGAACAGCAACACGCTGGCCATGCTCAGGACCAGGATGGCGATCAGGGCACCGGTGGTGGCTTTGTTGCGTTCCATCCACTTGCGCATCTCGTAAAGCAGCCCGCTTGTGTAGGCCGCCACACCGCGCCCCTCGACCCAAGCCCGCAGGTCTTCGCCGACTTGCTGCACCTCTCCGTAGCGTTTGGCGCTGTCGCGCTCCATAGCCTTGGCGCAGATGGCCGCCAGCTCCTCGTTCACATCCGGATTGAGCTGTCGCAAGGGCCAGGGCGGCCCGCTGCGCACGGCATCGAGGATGGTGTGGGCTGTGACCTTCTCCCCCAGAGGTTCGTAGGGCATGTGCCCCGAAAGCAGGTGGTACAGCATGGCCCCGATGGCGTACACATCGGAGCGCGGCCCGACCTGGCTCAAATCGCCGCGGGCCTGCTCGGGAGCCATGTAGGCCGGGGTGCCCACCACATCGCCATCGAGAGTCCTCTGCGCCGAACCGGTGCTGGAACTGCCCTCGCTGCGGTCGGTCTTCACAGCTCGCGTGCCTACGCTGCCATCGTCCTTGGTGGACTCGTCCTCGGTGGGCTCCTCGCCAGCCGTTTCGCCGGTCTCCTCGCTGGAATCAGCGGCCGATTCTTCCCGGGATTCCAAGCCAGCGGGCTGCGGTCCTTCCAGGGTCTCAGTCCCCACAACCTTGGCCAAGCCCCAATCCATGACGAAGGCCTCACCAAAGCTTCCCACCATGATGTTGCCCGGTTTCAGGTCGCGGTGCACCACGCCTTTGGCGTGGGCGTAAGCCATGGCCTCGCAAACGCGCACCATCACGCCCACCACCCGGCGCAGATTCCAGCCCTCGTGTTCGAGGCGCGCGAACTCGAAGATCTGCCGCAAGTCAAAACCGTTGACGAGTTGCATCGTGTAGAAGACATGGCCCTGGTCATCGATGCCAATGTCGTGGACCGGCACGATACCGGGGTGGTCGAGCTGGCCGGTGATCTGGGCTTCCTCGAGAAAGCGCGACAAGCGCCGTTCGATCCGGCCCTCGCTTTCGTCGGTGTCCTTTCCAGGGCGCTTCGCCAGGACCATCTTCATGGCCAGGGTGCGCCGCAACTCGCCGTCCCAGACCTCGATGATGGCTCCCATGCCACCGCGCGCGATCTCGCGCCGGGGTTCGTAGCGCTGTGCTCCTGTGGCGCCCTTCTGGAAGCGACGCATGATCTGCTCGTGCCCGGAACCCCTGGATGCACCGCTCTGCCCGCTGCGGCCAACATCGGAGAGGGTTATCTGGGGGTCGACAGTGGGGCCGTGCTGTGCGCGCAGGCGCTCGGAAAAGGACGCCGCCGGGCCCAGGCGGTCGAGGATGGCGCTAACCCGCTGGTACTCGCCAAACAGCGCCTCGAGCTCCGCGGTCAAGGCGCCCTGACCCTCGAGGTAGACTGTCCAGTCCAGGGCAGAATCCAAATCCCGTTGGCGCAGGTACTCAACGAAGGCATCGATTGCCGCCGAGCTGGGCGGTTGCGGTCGAGGCAGGTCCTGGGTGGGCTCCGGAGTCATGGCCATGGGACGACGCGGGCCCCCTTAGGTCCGGCGCGCGCCAGAACAGGAGAGCTTACTGCCAGGTCACCTCGTACCCATTGGAAAGGTTGAAGTGCTGGGCGCAGGGTCCGATCACGGGGTCACGGTACCAGACCTGATAGCGGCGGATCATCCCGGATACCGCACCGACGACGCTGGAAATGCTGGCTTGGCCTGCTGCGGGGTAATTGAGCTCCCCGAGAGAACTGGCGAAGCCCACGGCGATCCGGCGCACATCTCCTCCGGCGCAACGCAGGCCGTCACCAAAGACCACCCCCGCGCCGCCGGCGATGGCGTTGTCGCCCTGGAAGACCAGGGCCGGTTGGCTGGGCACGAGCCCCGTGGCGTGTAGCACCAAGGTGTCGCTGGAGGTCTGTGCGAAGCCCGAAGCCAAGAGGAGCGCGCCCCCGCCGCTGGAGTTGGCACAGCCCCCGCCTCCCGCGGGATCATCGTTGCCGCAGGGACAGGGTGTGCCCAGGCCGTCGCCGAGGCAGTACATGCTGCCAGGCCCGATGGGCGTACTGAAGGGATCGGCCGGGTCGCTGCCAGCATCAATCTCATCGCGGTCAAAGAAGCCATCCTCGTCTCGATCGACTCCCAGGCGAAACTCGACGCCCACGGGCACCACGCTCAAGGTCAACTCCGCACCGGCTGCGGTGCCGAGCAGCAGGGTGAGTCCATCCATCGTCGCGCCAGCACGGTCCGACTGGAAGATGCCGCTGCCGATGTAGGCGTAGCCCCTGGCCTCGCCGGCAACGAGCCCCTTGACCACCAAGGCCACGGCGCCGCTATCGGCCAGGCTCAGGACATCGTTCAGGAACTGTAGTTCTTCGGAGGTAAGACTGCTGCCGCTGGCATAGGTGCGCTGGGCGCCCACGGCCGTGTGGGTGTCGAGGCTCGCAGTCCCGGGGGGCAAGAGCAGGTTGCTGGGCGAGCCCATGGGCAAGTCCGAGCCCGAGAAGGCCAACATGAAAGCCAGGACATCGGCCACGTCCTGGTCCGATTGCACCGTAAAGACCGGCTCGCTGATGAAGCGCTCGATGGAATCGACGCTGCCATCGTGCAAGAAGCCAAAGCCCGCCGCGTTGGAGCCCCGGGTGGTGTTGAAGCCCGTGCGCTCGTAGAGGTTGCGCAGCTGCGGAATCTTGAACGAGTGTTGGGTGGCGCCGTCGATAGAGACCAGCGCGTGGTGGAGTTCACCATCGGGACCCGGAGGCAGGGGCGCATGGATCGAACCGTTGAATAGCGTGTCGGTCCCCAAGCCGGTGGGCAGGGTGTGGCAGGTGGCACAGGCCAAAAGGCCGCCATCCAGGACATTCGGCGGGGAGTAGAGCTGCAAGCCACGGACGGCGTCGCCCTGTCCCAGAGGCTGGCCCTCGCCTGCGAAACGCCCTGTTGTGAAGTGCCCTGGAAGATCGAGATTCGTGGGCAGGCTGTTGTCGAAGTTGCGGAAGGGATTGGGCGGGAAATGAATTGTGGCCAGGAAGTCCTCGAACTCGGTCATTTCCTGTGCGCCGAGAGGACCGTCGCCGCCCTGCAATCCCACGAAGGCCCCGGCGAACTCCTCCAGGCCGGTACGGTCGCCACGCCAGTGCAGGGGCTCCTTGCCGATGATGTCCTGCATGGTCTGGGTCAGCATGGGGCCCTTCATCGGGTGCCAGTCCTCACAGCCCGTATCGAAACAGTTGCCATCGAATACTTTCATGTCCCCAGAGGGATCGCCCAGGTCCCAGGCCAGCCGATCGACGCGCGCGTCCACGTGGCAGGAAGCGCAGGCAATCTGCCCCAGGCCGGAATTTCGGTGGGTGTCGTAGAGGTGCTTGCGGCCGAGCTTGATGGCCGCGGGAGAGGCGTCGTGGAAAGGCACCCGAGCCAGTTCGACCTCCCCCGCCATGGAGACCTGGGAGATCGAGCTCTCAAACTTGTTCAAGACATAGACCATGCCCAGGGCCTCGTCGATCACCACGCCCGTGGGCCCCTCGCCCACTTCAATCGTGGCGCCGGGAGTCACGCGAATGGCCGAGCTATCGAGCACGACCAGGTTGTTCGAGCCCATGCCGCTGACGAAGGCACGGCTGCCCAGGGCGTTCCAGGCGATCCCGCGCGGGTCGCCAATGGCCATGCTGCGTTGGCCCACGGGCAGGCTGGGGACCGAGTAGTCGAGGTGGTCGTTGAGGTCAAAGACGCCCAGCGCGGAACCCGCGGCGTCGAGCAGGCCGATGTGTACGCGGGTGAAGATGCCCGTGAGCAGCGGTTCGAAGCGCACCTCGTTGATGGCATCCGTGCCCACAACGGTGACCTCGCCACTGGCCGGGTTGACGCCCAGGGCCATGTTCATGTTCATCAGTCCCGAGGTGTAGGTCACGCTCAGAGAGCTGGTGTTGATCAGGGCCAGGTCGTGGTCCATGAGGTCCCAGCCGGGTGAGCGCCCCGAATCGCTGGCCTTGGAGCCCGAAACCTTCTGGGTCCAGTTGCCGCCGTTGTCATCCATCCAGTTGCCATCTGTATTGCGGCGCACGATCAAACCCACCGCAGGCGCGGCAGGCAGACCGGGGTTCAAGGCTGGGCTAAAGCCGGCGCCGCTATTGGGCGGAGGATTCTGGCCACCGTGGGGGCCGTCGGGGTCATCGACTACATTGGGCGGGAAAGCTATCGCTCCGCCTGCCTCACCCCCGCCGCCCAGGATCGTGGTGGCGTTGCCCGACTCGAAGATCGCGACATAGACAAGGGAGCCATCGGGCGAAACAGCCAGGGCCCGGGGGTCCTCACCTTCAATCAGAATCGTGACGGGCGCGGCGTTCAAGTCGGTGGGGTCAAAGACCTGCACCAGATTGGCCTGGGAGCAACTGACGAAAGCGCGCTGGGGGCTGCCCGCGAAAACCACATCGGCGGGCTCGTCGGCGGTTTGCAGTGTGGCGCGCACATTGCGAGTTGTGAGGTCCACAATACTAATGGTGTCGCTCACCAGGTTGACCACCCAGGCTTCGTCTCCCGTGCGCGCCCGCACCGAGACGGGGTCGTAGCCCACGGGCACGGCGAAGGCCGGCTGTGGCGTGGCACCGGAGACATCGAAAACCTCGAGCATCCCGTCGGCCGTGTTGACCGCCAGCAACAAGTCCCCTGGCGCCAGGTCCAGGGGATGGACATGGGGCGTCTCGAAGTTAATGAAGCTCCCTTGGGCCTGGACCCGGGGCGCACCTCCCAGGAACACAATGAGAGCCACGCTGGAGGCGAGCAGGATCGGCAGGGGGCGGGAAATTGTCATGGGGTCTTCGCCAGGGGCATGGGGATGAAGGGAATCGCCGAATGCAGCCACGCAAGGCTGGCGCCTGCGCCGGAAACGCCTGCTAGCGAGAGCGCAGCCACACGGGCTGATGCCATCCTAGCCCTGTCCTGAGAAACCTGAAAGCCCCGATTGAGGCCCCCTGCCGGTGGCCCACGCCCCAGGGGCACCTTGTCTTGCGGTCTTGCGCACTTCAAGCCCCCAGGGAGCTCTTCAAACTCCTTTTCAGGCCCTCAAACTCCCAGGCAAGCCTCGAGCAGGTCGGCGGAGCGCAGGCTCTCTTCCATGGCCGCGCCGATGCGCGCAGGGCTGGCGCAGACCGTGACCCCGGCGGCCTCCAGGGCGTTGACCTTTTCTGCTGCGGTGCCCTTGCCGCCAGCGATGATGGCGCCGGCGTGGCCCATGCGTTTGCCGGGGGGCGCCGTGGCTCCTGCGATGAAACCCACCACGGGCTTCTCTACATGCTCGGCGATGTACTCGGCGGCCAATTCCTCGGCGCTGCCGCCGATCTCACCGATCATCACCATGGCATCGGTCTCGGGGTCCTCGTTGAAGGCCCGGATGACATCGACGAAATCGGTGCCGTTGACCGGATCGCCGCCGATCCCCACGCAACTGGACTGGCCGATGTCGCGGCAGGTGAGTTGGTAGACTGCCTCGTAGGTCAAGGTGCCCGAGCGCGAGACCACGCCCACGCGGCCGGGCTTGTGGATGTACCCGGGCATGATGCCGATCTTGCAGGCACCGGGGGTGATCACTCCCGGACAGTTGGGGCCCACCAGGCGACTGGATGAACTCTTCAGCCGTTCCTTCACGGCCACCATGTCGAGCACCGGAATGCCCTCGGTGATGGCGATCACGAGTTCGATGCCGGCGTCCACGGCTTCGAGGATGGCTGCCGCCGCGAAGGGCGGAGGCACATAGATCACGCTGGCGTTGCAGCCCGTGGCCTCGCGGGCTTCCGCGCAGTTGGCGAAGACCGGCAGGTCGAGGTGACGGCTGCCGCCCTTTCTGGGATTCACCCCTCCTACCATGGACGTGCCGTACTCGATGGCCTGCGCGGTGTGGAAAGTGCCGGTCTTGCCGGTCAGGCCCTGGCAGATGACCTTGGTGTTTTCGTCGACAAAGATACTCATGGAAGAAACTGGCTGGAGCTTGGGTTGTGTGGTGCTGCTGGCTGCGTGGGTTCTCTGGAACTAGCTCTTTTGGGAACTGGCTGCTCAGGAAACTGCGAGCGCAGCGCAGACTTTCTTGGCCGCATCGTCGAGATCATCGGCGGCGATTATGGGCAGCCCCGAGTTGGCCAAGAGTTGTTTGCCTTCCTTGACCCGGGTGCCTTCCAGGCGCACCACCAGCGGGATCTCCAGGGCCACCTCCTTGACGGCGGCGATGACGCCCTCGGCGATCACATCGCACTTCATGATGCCGCCGAAGATGTTGACCAAGACGGCCTTGACGTTGGCATCGGAGAGGATGATGCGGAAGGCCGCGCTGACCTTTTCAGCCGTGGCCCCGCCGCCCACATCGAGGAAGTTGGCCGGCGAACCGCCGTACAGATCGATCACATCCATGGTGGACATGGCCAGGCCCGCGCCGTTGACCATGCAGCCGATCTCGCCGTCGAGAGAGATGTACGACAGGTCGTAACTAGAGGCCTCGATCTCCTTGGGATCCTCTTCATCAAGGTCGCGCAAGGCCAGGAGTTCCTCGTGGCGGAAGAGGGCGTTGTCGTCGAAGGTCATCTTGGCGTCGAGGGCCAGGATCTCGCCCTCCTCGGTGGTCACCAGGGGGTTGATCTCCGCCAGGGAACAGTCGAGTTCGCAGAAGATGCGCGCCAGGCCCTGGAGAAACTCCTGCGCCTGAGCATGCAATTCAGCAGGGATACCAATGCCCCGGGCGAGGCGCTGGGCTTCCTCGGCGGAGAGACCGTCCGCGGGCGAGAAGGCCGCCTTCAGAATCTTCTCGGGCGTCTTGGCGGCGACCTCTTCGATCTCGGTGCCGCCCTCGGAGGAAGCCATCATGACCGGCAGGTCCCGCTCGCGATCGACGACGATGCCGATGTAGTACTCGGAAGCGATGTTCGAGCCCTCCTCGACCCACAAGCGGCGCACTTCTTGACCTGCGGGCCCGGTCTGGTGAGTCACGAGGGTCTTGCCCAGGATCTCGGCCGCCGCGCTCGTCGCATCGAGTGCACTGGATACCAACTTGACGCCGCCGGCCTTGCCTCGGCCGCCGGCGTGGATCTGGGCCTTGACCACGCAAAGAGGGGTCTTCAGGTCTTCGTAGGCCGCCACGGCCGCCTCGACCGTGGTGCACTCGTGCCCTTTGGGAACGCGCAGGCCAAATTTCCCGAGCAGTTGTTTGCCCTGGAATTCGTGAATTTTCATGGCTGGATCTTCGCTGGATCTTCTGGGGTGGACCGGACCTTCTGGCGGCGACCTGGCACCGGGAAGGTTTGACGGCGAAGAGTCTACGGGCTCGCGTGTCCCGCGACTACTCTGGCAGCCTGCTAGAATTGCGGCCCATGCCCACCTCGCCCACAGGCAGTCTGCTCGTTGACCACCAGCTCGAAGCCCTCTTCGGCAGCGGTGTCGCCGTGGCTCCCAATGCTCCGGCCCTGGACCCGACACAGGTGCAGCCCGCCAGCCTCGACCTGCGCCTGGGCGCCCGGGCCCAGCGGCTGCAGGCTGGCTTTTTGCCCGGGGCGGTCTCGGTGGAGCGCAGGATCGCGGACCTGGGCCTCGAAAGCCTCGATCTCGACGGCGACGGAGCGCGCTTCGAGCGCGGCGCGGTCTACCTCGTTGAACTCGAGGAGCAACTGGACCTGGCTCCGGATCTGCGCGCGCGCTTCAACCCGCGCTCGTCCACGGGACGCTGCGACATCTTCACCCGCGTCCTGGCCTCGGGGCACCCACGCTTCGACGAGGCGCCGCCGGGTTACTGCGGCAAGCTCTGGGTCGAAGTCTCGCCGCTTTCTTTTTCCGTGCGCCTGCGACGGGGCGATTGCCTCGGTCAGATGCGCTTGCAACGGGGCAGGCCGGAACTCAACCGCCAGCAAGTCTTCGCTGTCCAGGAACGGACGCCCCTGTGTTTCGACGGCTCGCGAGCCCTCGACAAGCGCGAACTAGAAATCGACCAGGAGGGCTGTCTCGAACTCACTCTGGGCCTCGCTGGTCGCGACCCGGCGGGCTGGAAAGCTCGCTCGGGCGCTCCGGAACTCAACTTCTCGAGCCGCGCAGTCCACGCCATCGGCGACTTCTGGGAAGCTGTCTCCGGCCCCTGCAACAGTGCCCTGCTCGAGCCCGAGTCCTTCTATATATTTGCCTCCCGCGAACGCCTGCGCATCCCCCCCACCCTGGCCGCCGAGATGCTGCCGGTGGATGTGGGCCTGGGCGAGGTGCGCAACAACTACGCGGGTTTCTTCGACAACGGCTTTGGCTGGCATCCAGACGAGCACGGCCAACCCCTGGAGCGCGGCACGCCGGCGGTGCTCGAAGTGCGCGCCCACGATGTGCCCTTCCTCGTGGAAGAGGGACAACCCTTCTGTCGCCTGCAATTTTTTGCCAGCGACGGCGAGCCCGGGGCGATCTACGGCGCCGGGCGCCGGGCAGCCTCGTACCAGGACCAGGACTTGACCCTGGCGCGGCCCTTTCGTTAAATTGACAACCAGCCAGCTTCCAGAACATCGGCTTGCAGAACACAGAAGAAACCTGCATTGTGCGCGCCGCCGATAGGCGTTTGATCCGGGAGCTCGCCCTGGTGCTCAACTCCTGTTCGATCCCCCACCGCGTGGTGCAGGCTACGCCGCAGAGCTGGATCGCGGTGCCCACGGATCGTGCGGAGGAGGCCTTGCAGGAGTTGGCCAACTATCGAGCCGAGAACCAGGGGCGCCAGCGGCACAAGGAGGCAGTCCCCAGGGTGCATCCCGGCGCGTGGCCCCAGGCTCTCTTGTGGAGCGTGGTGCTGGTCCTGGTGCACATCCTCGCCGTCCAGGGGGCCCTGGGCTTGAATTGGGTGGAAAGCGGCCTGGCCTCGAGCGCGGGTGTGGCCGGGGGCGATTGGTGGCGGCCGATCACGGCCCTGACCCTGCACTCCGACTTGCAACACATCCTCAGCAACCTGTTCTTCGGTGCGGTTTTCGTCGGGCTTCTCGTACAGGTTTTGGGAGCGCAACTCACCTGGCCCACGGTGGTCATCTCGGCCGCCCTCGGTAATCTCTTGAACCTCTTCGTCTCCGGCGCCGAGCACCGTTCGCTGGGAGCCTCGACGGCGGTCTTCGCGGCCCTGGGAGCCCTGACCGCTGTGCAGTTCTCGCGCAAGTTGGCCTCGTCCCGGGCGCGCATGACCCGTTGGGTGCCGCTGATCGCCGGGGGCCTTTTGCTGGCCTGGAACGGCATGGGCAGCACCCGCCTGGGTCCTGGGCTCGAGGTGCAACGCCAGGCCAGCGACAACACCGACATCGGCGCCCACATCGCCGGCTTTGTCATGGGCCTGGCCCTGGGGTTCGTGGTCTGGCGCCTGGAACAGCGCGCCTGGTTCACTCCCCGTGGACGGCGCGCCCTGGCCCTCGCCACGGCGGCCCTGGTTGTCGCGGCCTGGGGTGCAGCGCTTGCTTCAGAGACTGCGGCCTGATCCTGGCGGCACCCGGCGGTTCAGTCCGAGGTGATGCCACCGGTCTCCGGGTCGCGGCGGAAGACGCCTCCGGGTCGTGATGTTTCGATCACCAGGCGGGCGTCGCCGATGCGCAGCTCCACTCCGAAGAAAACCCGTGTCTCGACCCGGATGGTGGGCTCCTCCACCAGCGTTAGGCGCTGCTCGAATTCCTTCTGGCGTTCCTGCAACTCGCCCAGGGATGCCTCGACTTCTACCTTGGCCGTCAGGAGGCGTTCCACAGCTATGGAAGGGGCTGGCGCTTCTGAGCCGTCCCGCGTTCCCGGGGACGCCCTCTGAATGTCAAGCTGGAGCGTCCGCGCCCGTTCCCTGAGCTCGCTGATCTCCCGGCCCACCAAGGCCAGCTTGCGCACCAGGAGCGGATCGCGCCCCACCTCCACACGGGTCTTGGCGCCCTGGGCCGAGCCGAGTTCCTTGGCTCGCAGGCCACGTCCGGCGAAGTATTCGCCCCCGCGCAAGTGCCCGATTCCCCCCTCCACGAGCAACATGCCGCTGCAACGCACGAGGCTTCTGGTGCTGGAACCCAGTTCGACATCCCCACCGCATTCAATTTTTGCGTTTTGAGCGAAGCTTGCGCGCACCAGCTCGCCCGCGCGGACATGGCCTAAGTCACCACCTTGAATACCCCCACCGAGAATACCCCCGCCCACATCCAGCACGCCACCGGCCTCTACTACCGCGTCCTCGATGGAGCGCGCCACTCGAATGTCTTTGCGAGCGGTGACACGGAAACCCGCCTGGATTCCGCCACCCACCTGCACGCTGCCATTGACATCGATGTTGCCCACCTCGAGGTTGACATCCTCCGCAACCGGAAACAGCTCGCAGACGGTCAACTCGCCCTTGCCGTCGAGGCGCACGACGCCGTCAAGTTCGGAGTGCAACTCGAGGGTTCCCGTTTCGCCAGGCTTGGGCCGGGCGCTGATGCCCGCCCCGTAGCGGGCGTCGCGCTGATCTAGTTTCGGACAGGGAATCTCGCTGCCATCAACGCCTCGGCCGCTCTCACCCGCCTGGGGCCCGCGCCAGGAACCAATGAGCGCGCCGCTCTCGATGGCGCAAGCCACGCTGCGTTCACGGTAGTCCACCTGCAACGAATGGGCATCGATACTGCCACTGCGTTGGCCGATATCGACCTCGAGATCCAGTTCCGCTGGCCGCGGGGGAACGGGCTCGCGGCCGTGGGCCACCACCACCGGTCGCGGCATTCCGCCCTCGCGCTTGGCGAGTTCGAGCGCTCCCTTGAGGCGCGCCTCCAGAACTCCAAAGACCACGCCAGCCTCCTCCAAAGCGGCACGCAACTCCTCCTCGGGCACGGCGCCCGAAAGTTCCACCGCTGCATGGAGCCGGTCCTTGGAGAGCTTTACCTGGATCACGGTTCCAGGCTAGCCCCCTTGAATCCAAAAACAGTAGCGCAAAGTGACCATATCCCTCGGGATGCGTATCCATGCGGCTTCTGGAGGCCCAGCGAGCAGGCCTTGGCCGCGCGGCACCAACAAGAGTGCGGATTGCCCTTCGCTTCCGAAAGACGCCGCGGATAGGGTCGCTGCTTGAAAAACGCACGCCACCCTCTTGCTCTTCAACAGCCTCCACTTCCTTTGGTTCTTCAGCGCCGTCTGGGTGGCCTACTGGGCCCTGCGCCGCGAGCGGCGCTTGCAGAACGGCCTGCTCCTGGGGGCCAGCTACTTATTCTACGGTTACTGGGACTGGCGCTTCCTCGGACTGATCCTGCTCTCGACGCTTGTCGACTTCGGCGTTGGCCTGGCCCTCGCTCGCCATCCACGGGGCGCCAGGGCGCGCGATCGCTGGCTCGTGCTGTCGCTCGTGGTCAACCTGGGCGCCCTGGGCTTCTTCAAGTACTGGGATTTCTTCGTGCAGAGCTTCGAGGAAATCCTGTCCGCGGCGGGGCTCGGGACTTCGTCCTGCATGCTCGAAATCATCTTGCCGGTGGGCATCTCCTTCTACACCTTCCAGACCCTCAGCTACTCCATCGATCGCTGGCGCGGCGAGATCCCCGCCGAGCGCTCCTTCATCGACTTCGCCTTCTTCGTGTCGTTCTTTCCCCAGCTCGTGGCAGGGCCCATCGTGCGCGCGGGGGAGTTTCTGCCCCAGGCGGCGCGCAAGCGCATCTACAGTTGGGAGGATCAAGGCCTGGGCTTGCGCCTGATTCTGTGGGGACTGTTCAAGAAGGTCGTCGTGGCGGACAACCTGGCTTCACTGGTGGACGGCACCTTTGCCCAGGAAGGCGAGCTGGGGCTCTTGACGCGCGTAGTCGCCATCTATGCCTTCGCGGCGCAGATCTACTGCGACTTTTCTGGTTACACCGACATCGCCCGGGGCACGGCGCGCATGCTCGGCTTTCGGTTCCCGTGGAACTTCAGGGCGCCCTACTTCGCCACAAACCCCAGTGCCTTCTGGCGGCGCTGGCACATAACCCTATCCAATTGGCTGCGCGACTACCTTTACATCAGTCTTGGAGGAAATCGCAAGGGTCGCGGCCGCACCCTGCGCAATGTCATGCTGACCATGGTGCTCGGCGGCCTCTGGCACGGAGCTGCTTGGAATTTCGTCCTGTGGGGTTTCTACCAGGGACTCCTGCTCGTCGCCCACAGACTGTGGACCGAAAACAGACAGAGCCGACAGCCCTCCCCTGCGGGCAGGGCTCTTCAGTGGTGCGGCTTCTTCCACTTGGTGTGCTTCGGTTGGTTGCTGTTCCGAGCCGAGTCCCTGGCACAGATTGGCCGCTTCTTGAGCCCCCACGGCGGCTGGCTCGCTGGCTTCCCGCTCTCCGAAACCGTGGCCAGCGGCGCACTGATCGGCGGCTTGGGGGTCCTGGTTGTCTGTGCCTGGGACTTCGTCATGGAATCGCACGGCACGGACGAAACCGCCCTCGAGGGCAAGAGCCCCTGGGTCCAGGCTGCCACTTGTCTGGCGCTCTACATGGCGGTGGCCTACACCGGACGCTTCATCGGTAATGAGTTCATCTATTTCCAGTTCTAAATCCGGCAGTTCCAAGTCCGGCGGGGGGCTGCGCTTCGTGTTGCTCCTGGCGCTCCTCGTGGGTGCGGCGGAGTTAGCTGCCTGGGCGCTTTTGCCCATCAATCAAGGTCGACACGAAGCCGACCAGCGCTTGCAGGATGTGGCCGCTGCGGGAGCACAAACGCGGGTAGTGCTGCTCTCGGACAGTGTCAGCTACGCCGCCCTGGAACTCGCGCCTGCCGTGGCGGGCGTACTTGACCTTTCCACCAACCGCGCCATCTCCGCGGCGGGCAATTGTTTCTTGATCGAGCGCGTGTTGGACGAAGCGCCGAACATCGAGCGCGTGGTCCTCATCGTGGGCCCCCACACCTGGACAGAAGACCTGCGCGGCAAACTGGCCTCGGTCTACTTCACCCGGCTCTTCATGCGGCCCGAAGAGATGGCGCAAGTCGAGCGCCTCCTCGAACGCCCCGATCTCGTGCGGGACATGGCCGAAGCGCAATGCCGCCAGGCGTTCTTGCCTCCTTCCTACCTCCGCCGCGGAGCCCTCTTGCGACCCCTCTCGAGTGCCTTGCGCGACCTTGGGCAGAAATTACGGGCGGAACAGCCGCCGCCCACCGAGCCCACAACTCAAGCCCAAGCCTTTTACGATGAGCGCCGTGCCTGGAAACACTTTGACCCCTCCCCAGTAACCCGCGCCTTCTTGCCGCGCCTGGCGCAAGTCTGCAGCCAGCGTGGCGTGCGTCTGGAACTCCTGCCCTGCCCCCTCGCGCCGCAACTAGTCTCGGCCTGGAAAGCCGGCGGCTTGTGGGCCGGGTACACAGCCTGGATGGGAGCTCTGGCCGAACAACACACCACCACGAGCTTCATCGAGGCCTGCCCCTGGCCCGACGCCCGGGACTCGGACTTCTACGACGGCAGCCACCTCGCACCAGCTCCCAAGACAATTTGGGGCGCGGCCCTCGCGGGGTACCTCGCCGGGGAGTGACTCTGAGCAGATCTAACCGCAGCTATCGAGGTCCGGCGGTGTTACGGCCTGTTTGGAAGTCGAGCCCTTGCGCGCGGCCAGGTGGCGCCAGCGCCCGAGGAGATCCTCACGGCCGGCGCGCGCGAGGGCCTCTTCCACGAGTTTGGCCGACTCGGGCGCCTTCCAACGCACGAGAGCCTTTTGCAGGCGCCGTTCGTGTTCGCCGCGGGCCACGAACAGGGGCTCGCGGGTCAAGGGATCCTTCCCCGTGGAGTACTGCACGCATCCCCGGGTCATGGGCAGGGGAATGAACTCTTGCACCTGCTCCGGTGAGTAGTTGCGCTCGAGCAGCTTCTCGAATAGCTCGACGGCGGCCTCCAGATCGCAGCCGGGGTGGCCCACGATGAAGTAGTTCACGAGGTGCTGATCCTTGCCGAGGTCGGCGCACTCGGCCTTGTAGTCGCTCTCGTACTCCTCATAGACCTCGAAACCGGGTTTGTTCATGACGCGCAAGACCTTGGCCGATGCGTGCTCGGGAGCGAGCTTCATGCGGCCCGAGGTATGGTGTTTGACGAGATCGTGATGCAGTTCGAGAAGCTCGCCATTTTTTGAGCGCAGCATGTCGTAGCGAATCCCCGAGCTAACGAAGGCGTGCTTGACTCCGCTGCTGTTGCGCACAGCAGCGAGCACGCGCCGGTAGCCTTCGCTCTCCTTGTCAATACGCAGAGCCGGGCAGGTCTTGGGGGTCAGGCAGTCACGGTCCAGGCAAGCTTCGCCTGCTTCGAGGCGCTTGCAACCCAGGCCGTACATGTTGGCCGTGGGACCGCCCACATCGGTGATCGTGCCGCGAAAATCCGCGTGGCCCACGAGGTCGCGCACCTCGCGCAGGATCGAGGCCTCGCTACGGCTCTGGATCGTGCGACCCTGGTGAAAAGTGATCGAACAGAACGAGCAATCGGCCATGCAACCGCGGTGAGTGTTGACGCTCCAGCGCACGCTTTCGAGGGCGGGGATACCGCCAGCGCCATCGTGAGCGGGGTGCCCGGCGCGCTGAAAGGGCAGGTCGTAATAGCTGTCGACTTCGTCCTGGTTGGCAGGCGGGAGGGGCGGGTACTGCACCACCCAGCGTCCGCCGTGGGCCTGGGCCAGGGGCCGTGAGCTCGGTGAGTTCTCCTCGCGCACGGCATTGAAGAGTTCGATCTGCAAGTCGGGATCCGTTTGCAATTCCTCGAAGGAAGGCACGCGCCGGGCGTCGGCGGGCAGGGCTTTTTCGTTCAAGATCTCACAGGTCCCCGCCATGCCGCCTAGGGGTTCGCCGGCGTCGAGACGCCGGGCGACCTCGAGCACAGCACGCTCCCCCATGCCCCACACGAGTAGATCGGCCTTGGCGTCCTGAAGTATCGAGCGGCGCAGTTTCTCTTCCCACCAGTCGTAGTACGCCAGGCGCCGGGGACCGGCCTCCAGGCCGCCGATGATAACCGGCAGGCCGGGATAGTGGTGGCGCGCCAGGGCCGTGTATCGAATCGTGGCCCGGTTGGGGCGACCCACCGCGCCGCCGGGGCGGTAGACATCGCGGCGGCGTTTTTTGCGCGAAGCGGTGTAGTTGGTCACCATCGAGTCGATGGTGCCAGCAGTGACGCCGACGAAAAGTCGCGGCGCGGGCAGACGCTGCCAGGCCCCCTCGTCAGCCTCAAGTTCGGGCACGTCCAGGATACCAACGCGCCAACCGGCTGCTTCGAGCACGCGACCGATGACCGCCACCCCAAAGGAAGGGTGATCGACATACCCGTCACCCGTGACAAGCACTACATCGAGAGCTTGCCACCCTCGCTGCGCCATTTCCTGTCGCGTGCGGGGCAGAAAACTCTGGGTCCGGTTCACGCCTTGGCCCGGTGAAAAAATCTAGATCGAGCCGTGGCGCGCTCGCTGCCGGCGGTTGATCTTGCGACCACCGACGGTCTTCTGGCGAGTGCGAAAGCCGGTCTTCTTGGCCTTCTTGATTTTGCTGTTGCGGAGCTTGATCTTCATGGCTTGCGTTCCCTTCTGGTCTCGGTGGCCGGGTGGAGATCCCGGCGGATGTTCGCGGTGCAGCGCTCTCCCCTGGGAAGCGGCGCTCGTGGCGAACGGGTCGCCAGAAGGGCGGAATTGTAGCGAGGAGCACGCTGCTTGCCATCCCTCCCGGCCCGATTGCGATGAAAACCCTGCTGAGAGGCCAACCATGGCTCTGGAACTGACTATTCGCCGTGCTTGCCGCCCCCCGCCCCAAGCTCTGCCGTCCCCAGTCCTTTGGCGCTACAATCACAGGCCTGCTCGCCCTTGCCCCTGCTACTTGCCCTCAGCCCATGTGCCCCGAACCCGAATCCGCCCCCGTCCGGGAAATTGCGCCGGCACCTGACCCCAAGCGGGCGCTCCTGAAATTCCTGCTCGAATTCGGACCCCTGCTGCTTTTCTTCGTCCTGAACAAAACCCACGGGATCATCCCGGCCACCGGCGGTTTTCTTGTGGCAGCGCTGGCGGCCTTCCCCTGCGCCTGGCGCCTGGAGGGCAAGCTGCCCCAGATGCTGCTCTTTGGCACCGTGGCCATCGGCCTCTTTGGTGGGCTGACCTGGTACTTCGAAGACGAGTACTTCATCAAGATCAAACCGACGGTCTTCAGCGCGGGGGTGGGCTGTGCGCTGCTCGTGGGCCTCCGCTTCGACCGCTTGTTTCTGACGAAACTCTTCGGCGCCAGTTTGAACTTGACCCGCGAGGGCTGGCGCAAGTTCACCCTGCGTTACGGAGTCTTCTTCCTCTGCATCGCCGTGCTGAACGAATTCGTCTGGCGCAACACCGACACCGACACCTGGGTCAGCTTCAAGGTCTTCGGTATTCTGCCCTTGACCTTTGTATTCATCCTCTTCCAGGTGGGCTTGATGAAGCGCTATGAGTTGCCCGAAGCCGGCGACAGCGAGGACGATGCCTCGGCTTGAAGAAGGCCGCTTCACCCATACGGGCTAGAGATCTGCCAAGCGCCGCAGACGCACGAAGTTCGTGATCAGCTTAAACACGGAGTAGTCGCGGATTTCCCGCGAGGCCTTGGTGTTGCTCTTCCAGAACTTCTCCTTGCGGGTCTCGCGGATGCGCGCAAAGCTCGTGCCCATGTGATCCATGGCGTAGGCCATGCGCTCCTCTGGTTTCTTGAGCCAGGTGGCCTCGGCCAAGCCTTGCAGGTCGAAATGATTGACCGAGTCGAGGATCTTGCCGTGGCCAAAGCGGAACCAGCAGGCCAGATTGCCTCCGCCCCAGGCCTCGGCGCATTCGGGGCTATCCACCAGCACCTCGACCCGCTCGGGCTCGATGACCTCGATCAGGTGCGCGCCAACGAGACTGTAGATGGGCTGCACATCGCGCTGGAAGACGCCCTCGGTGTAGGGGCTGTCCAGAGCCCAGGGTGTGGCCAGGACCTTGTCCAGAACTTCATTGCGGGTTGCGAGCTTGCGCACGCGGCCCGGAGCGATGCGCTCGATGGTTTCATGCACGGCCCAGCAGGATCCGAACAGATAGCCACCGACCCGCACGAACCACTCGAGCCGCTCCACATCGGCGACCTCCATTTCCCCGGTGCAGTTGGAGACGAAGACGCCGGCGGCGTCGAGGCCGTCGTCGACCACCCGACTGGCAGCCGTCAAGCGGTGCTCAATGGCTAGCTCTTGCAGGATGTTCTGGATGTGGTCACCGCGGCTTTCGAGCACCAAGACATCCAGTCCCTTGTAGACCTCGCCGGGGAGCGCGCTGTAGCCCAGGCGCTTGCGCCGTTCCTCCAGCTCCTTGGGATCGGCCAAGCGCAAGCGCTTTTCGTTTTGCTTCCACCAATCGCGCCAGGGCTGGACCTCCGCGGGAAAGTCCTTACCGCGGGAAATGGTTCTTAGAAAACCAAAGGCCGTACGCGCCACCAGGGGTTCCGGATCCAAGAGGGCCTCGATCACCGGCGCCACCGCGTCCTTGTGAAAGCTGGAACAAAGGCCCACGAGCGCCCCGCCGCGTCGGCGCCAGGATTCGGAGCTCTTGAGCACTTCGCTCAAGGGTGCCACGGCAGCCTCCATGCGGGTGCGGCCCAGGGAGACCGCGGCGCAAACCGCCAGGGCATCATCTGCGCCCGTCAGAGCGGCGGTCAAGGGCTCCACGGCGTGACCCAGTTTCTCTTGACCCAAGGCCACGAGCAACTCCTCGCGCACGGACGGGTGGCTCTCACTCTCGAGTCGGCCCAAAACCCAGTTCAACTGTCCGTCCTTCTCGATGCCTTCGAGGGCCAGGGCGGAGGCCAGGGCCGCCTGGCGCACCCGCGGCTGTTTGTCGCTCGCGGCCATTTCGCGAGCTGGCTCCAGTGCCTCTTTCCCAAAAAATCCCAGAGCGTGGGCGGCGGCGGCACGCACCGGCGTGGCCGGGTGCTCGCGGGCGGGACTTGTGAGCTTCATGAGTTCCGAGCCCCGGGTCCAGGCGCTTCCCGAGGCCTCCATGGCCAGGCGCGGACCGCGGGCGGCCACGGCTTTTTCGGTACTCGACGAGAGGGCACTGATGTGCGGCTGAAGAGCCTTGCCGCGCTCCTCGCCCTCGAGGGCACCGGCACTCGCGACTGCCGCGCGTAGGGCTCGGCGCTCGAGGACATTGAGCAAGCGCGGCCGACGCAGGAGTTCCATGAGGGCCGGGAGTTCCGTGCCCCGGGGGTCGTGGATCACCGCTTCGAGGGCTGCCGCCACCACGGCCACATATTCGGAGGCGAAGAGTTCCTCGAGCAGTTCGGGGCGCTCGGTGCGGGTGCAGACCACCAGAGCCCTGGCAGCGGCGGCGCGGGTGCGAGACTGCTTGTGGCGCACGAGCTTGCCCAAGGCCTTGGGCGTGGAGGGGTCCTCGAGAGCCGAGGCCACCAGGACGATCGAGGCGCAGACCTTGGGTGCGCGCTCACCTGTCAGCTTGCGCACGAGTCCCTTCAGGCCAGCCTCGGCATCGATCAAGGCCAGGGAGCGCGCGGCTGCTAGGCGCTGTTGCGCGGTGTCCCCGTCCCAGGCCAACTTGATCAGGGCCTTCACGGCTTGCTTGCCCGCGGGCACCTGGCCCAAGCCCTCGGCGGCGCGACAGACGACTTCCCAGTCCTTGTCCTTGAGGGCTCGGGTCAGCTGTTTTTCGGCCTCGGGCCCGGCTTCGGCCACCACGGCGTCCACGGCAGCCAAACGCTCGAGGGGATCCTTGGAAGAGAGCCCATCGCCTTTCATGGCGGCGCCCGACAGCAGAACCAAGAGGCAGAGCGGTGCGAGGGAGCGGGGTTGCAGCATTTGAGAACTCTTGTTTCGAGACACGCGCGGAGAAGGAGCTTGGCAGTCTACAGCCTAAAGAGCGCAGGCTGCCGTGGATCAACGCCCCGATCCACGGCAGAAGAGCCGTGGCCGCGGGCTGTGGGGTGGTAGGCTTGGCCCCGGACATGGATCACCCGCCCGAGGATTCTTTGCAGCCAGATTCCAGCCCAGGGACTCGCCCCTGGCTCTTGTGGGCTGCGTTTTGGGTCGCGTTCGGCGTGGCCTTGCGCCTCGCGCTCCTGGGACTGGCAGGGGAGAGCGAGTTGCACCACGACGAGGCCAACTACATCTACCTGGCCCTGGGCTGGTCGCACTTTGGCGTGTTGCAAGATGCCGAGCGCTACCTCTGGCCGCCCCTCTGGCCCTGGACCCTGCGCCAGGCCCTGGAGGGTTTCGGCCGCCATGGGCTCTGGGTCTCGAAGCTCTGCTTGGTTTTTACATCGGCCTCCGTGGGCGCCAGCGTGGTGGGCCTCGCCGCGCGCCTGGGCGACAAGCGCTCTGGCCTCGTGGCGGGCGCCTTGTGGGCGCTCTACCTGCCCCTCGCCGCCTACACCCACATGGGTTGGGCCGAGCCTCTGTTCCTGGTCTTCTTCGCACCGGCGCTCTACCTCTTGGTGGCCGCCGAACAGGACGCAGGTCGGAGCGCGGATCGCAAGCTGTTGGCTGCGGGATTGTGCGTCGGCGTGGCACTGCTGACCAAATCCAGCGCGCTCTTCTTGCTGCCGATCTTGATTGCAGGCCTAGCGCTCTCCCGCGGCCGCGGCGCATGGCGCGAGGGTTTGCGCCGGGCGGCATTGCTCGGATTGGCCATCGCCGTGCCCCTGGTGCCCTGGACCCTGCGCAACGCCGAGGTGTACGGACGCTTCGTGCCCAGCGGCATCAGCCTGGGCGCCAATGCTTTCAATGGACTCAACGCCCACGACTTGAACTTCGATGTCTTGCCCCTGACCCGCCGCCCAGGGAAGGCGCCGACCTTGCTGGGCCTTTCGCGGCCAGCCTTTGCCTCGCGGCATCCCGACGAGGCCTGGCCCACGGCGGCGGAGATTCCGAACACCGCCGATCGCAACGCCGAGGAATGGCGCCGCGGTCTGGCCTGGGTGCGCGAGCATCCGTTTGACTTTTTGCGCACGCGGGTCAAGAAGCTGGCCGACTTCGTGGCGCCCACCTCGTACTTCGTCCGTCACCTGGGACTCAGGCGCTACCCCGGGCCCTTGGGAAAACCATTCCTGCGCCGAGTCGGCACCCTCTGGGCCATGGCGGCGGCGGCGCTGCTCATGTTCCTGGCTCTGCCCGGGGTGCGGGTCGCCTGGCGCACGGGTCGCCGGGGCACCTGGGTGCTGCTGGCCTGTGCCGTCTACTTTCCAGCCACCAGCCTGCTCGTCGCCTCCTCGCGCTTTCGAGTGCCTTGGCTGCCCGTCCTCTTGGTTTTTTGCGCCCTGGCCCTGGGCACGCGCGGGGCTGAAGGGCGCCTGGCGGGCCTCGGCCCCGGAGCCGGTCGGCGCCTGGTGCTCGCAGGCTGGGCCCTGCTCCTCGGCCTGTGGTGGGTCGATCTGCCCGAGCTCCGCCTGTGCCTGGAGGCCGCCTGGTGAGCGCCTCACCCCGCCCCCGGCGCTGGCCGAACGCTTTTGGCTTGCACCTTGCGTGCGTGGTCTGGATTCTGTTCGTGCTGAGCGTCTCCTTGGGCCGGCACCAGAGCCTGGCAGACCTGCGCCGAACGGCGGCCACCGGGTCGACCCAGGAACGCATCGAAGCCCTGGTGTCCCTCGGTCAGCGCGCAGCTCCGGCCCAGTTCCAACAGCGGGCGCCTGCCGCCCTGCTCAATGAGTCCGACTCGCTGCTGCGAGAATTCGCCTTCACCAACACCTTCAGCCGCAATCCGGCCCAACGACTCGACGACGACGCCCTGGCGCAAATCGCCGATCCCGACGAACGCTTCCGCGCTTCCCTATGGCTCTACTGTCGCATGACCACGCCACGCCGCGTGACACTGGCCGATCTCGATCGCTGGTTCCAGGTCTCTGGGCCCTGAGTCTCGCCTGCGCGCTGAGCTGTGGCGACCAAGCCTCCCAAGTTCCTGAACGCGAGCTAAATGTGTTGCTCGTGACCCTCGACACGACCCGCGCCGATCACCTCGGTTGCTACGGTCACGCTGCAGGGGCCACGCCGCACCTCGACGCCTTGGCCGAAGAGAGCATTCGTTTCGACCGCGCCCTCGCGACGGCCGGGCTGACGCCCATGTCCCACGCCTCGATGCTCACCGGGCGAAACCCCTACGCCCACGGCTTGCGGGTCTTCTACGGCGACCTCGCCCACCGTCTGCCGAATGAGGTGCCCAGCCTGCCTGAGATCCTCTCCGACCTCGGCTGGCGCACGGCGGCATTTGTCAGCGCCTATCCCGTGAGCCAAGTCTTCGGCCTCGACCGCGGCTATCAGACCTTCAGCTCGGCCGTGGACAATTCGCTGGGCTCCATCGACCCCAGCCAAAAGCAAAGGCCCACGAAGTTCTGGGTCGACGCCCGCCAGAACAAGAGCCAACGCCGCTCGGACGCGACTTGCGATGCAGCCATGACCTGGCTTGAGGAACACGCCGAGGACGGCCCCTGGCACCTGTGGGTGCATCTCTTCGATGTGCACGACTTTTCCCTCGTGCCGCCTGTGGCGTATGCCCGCGCCCGCGAAGTCGTCTACCACCCCGAAGTCCCGCCCAACAACCTCGCCGCACGGGAAGCCCTCTACGATTTCGAGTTGGAGTTCATGGACGGCCAATTCGGTCGCCTGATCGAGTGGCTCAAGCGCTCGGGGCAGTACGACAACACCATCGTGCTGGTGGTGGGCGACCACGGCCAGGGACTCATGGACGGATACGAGCGCCACGGCTGGCCTTCGCACCGCCTGCTCTACGATTGGTCTCTCAGGGTGCCCTTCCTGGCCCACATCCCGGCCAATGAGGGTGCGCGCTTCGCCGGTGCCGAACAGGGCCTGGTGGTCCACGACCTGGTGCGCACCACCGACATCCTGCCCACGGTACTGGAACTGCTCGACCTTGCCCTGCCAGCCGGTGTGGAGGGCCGTAGCTTGCTACCGATCCTGCGCAGCGAAATGGACGAACCGCGCGTCGCCTACGCCGACGCCCTCAACCTTCAGGAGCGCTATGTAGCGATCGAGGCCCTGCCAGAAAAACAGCGCGACGATCTGTACGCGGTGGTCGACTTGCGCTGGAAATTGATCCACCACAAGAGTCACCCCGAGCACTCGGAACTCTTCGATCTCCAGAGCGACCCCCTCGAGCTGGTCAATGTGATCGCCGAGTTCCCCGAAGAGGCGCGACGCCTGTACCGTTTTTTCGAAGAGCACGACGCCTTTCGCAAGGGCCCCCTAGACTCGGGCAACTCGCCACCCAACGCTGCAGCCCTGGGCGACTTGGGCTACAGCGGCGCCGATTCCGACGCGGATTGAGTCAGCCCTGGTGGCGCGACTCCTCATTGGGATGCGCGAGAACTCCGGAGCCAGCGAGGGACAGGGCTTCGATAAACCCGGCCACCTCGGCCGGTGTACGCAGGCGGATGTGGCGCCGCGAAGCGAGCAGACGACTGTAGATCAGGGCCCGCAGGCGGCGGGTCTTGAAGGCGTAGAGCAGCATGGACTTGCGGCTAAAGAAGGCCCGTCGCAGAGTCTCGTAATTGCCATTGCAACAAGAGCGGCGCAAGAGGCTGCGGGTCAGGCTGCGCCGGGCGATGCGCAGCCAGGTCAGGCGAAAGGGCAGGTCGAGCCAGACCACTAGTTCGGCGCGGTCGACGATTTGCCACAGGCGCCGCGCATCCCGGCGCAAGTTGCCCTCCATGACCCAGGCCTCGCCGGCCAGCCGATCCTCCACCATGGCGAGCATCTCCTCGCGCTCGCGCAACTTCCACTTGGGCAGCCAGAGAAATTCGTCGATGTGCACCGATTGGGTCTCGAGAATCTCAGCGATGCGCCGGGCCGTGGTGGTCTTGCCGGCGCCGCAACTGCCCACCACCCACACGCGACTCAGTCGCGCAGAGCTTGTCACGGGTTCGGGGGTGGCCTGCATGGGCGCAGGATCGACTCTGGAGCGAGGGAGCGCAATCGGGATCTGCCGTGGGTGCCTTCCCGCACGGAAAAGAGGCGCGCAGCGCACACTACCCGGCCCGCGGAGCCCGGCCCGATGCGGCAGGGCTCGGCTGCCAGCGAGTGAAACGGCCCGGCAGGCTAGTTGCTATCCTGTGCTCTCGTCCGATAGAAGCCCAATCTGCCAACAAGCCTCCCCTTGCACCACGGTTCATGCAGCCCGCCTCCACCAGCCTCAACTCGCGCGCCAGCCGCGTCCTCGCTCCTGCACTGCTCGCCCTCCTGACCGGGCTAGCCGCCTGCGGGAAGCAAACATCGAGCAGCGAGGCTTCCTCCGGAGCCGCAGGCCTCGTGATCTTGAACCCCACGGCGGAGCGCGCCTACTTCCACGATTTCGGCTCCATCCCCCACGGCGAAGTCGTGCGGCACACCTTCCGCCTGGAGAACAGCGACCCCGTGGCGGTCAGCGTAGGCGACCTCTTGCCGTCGTGCTCCTGCTCGCAGCCCACGATCAGTTACATCGACGCGGATGGGCAGAGAATCCAGGGCGACCGCCAAGGTAAGCCGGTGATCGTCCTGCCGCCAGGCGCCGTGGCCGAGGTGCAGATTGCAATCGACTCGCAATATGTGCGCCTGAAGAACATGGACAAGCTGGCTCAGGTGCGTCTGCGCTGCGACTCGCTGAATACGCCCTTTATCACCTTTGAGATGCACCTCATCGTGGAGTTGGAGTTCCAAGCCACTCCGGCGGAACTCAACCTGGGCTCGGTGCCCATGTCCAGCGGCGCACGAGCCACCAGCGACATCATCCGTGGCGTTCCCGGATCGGGCCTTGCCATTGAAGGCGTACTCACAAAGAGCCCTGGACTCGAAGTCACGGTCAGCCCCCAATCGCGTTTCGGCAAGGAACTCTGGGTCGTCGAGGCGATCCTCTTGCCGCCGCTCAACCCCGGGCCCTGGCAAGGAGAGATCGAACTCGCCACCCGGGGCCCGGAGGGACCGGCACGCTCCTTCAAGATTCCCCTGCGCGCCCAGATCGTGGCCGACATTGTGGTGCAGCCCGCGACCCTGGGCTTCTCGCCTTTCTCCCCCGCCCGCGGCGCTACAGCCACCGCGCAACTCTTGAGTCTCGTGCCCGGACGGCGGATCAAGATCCTCTCCGCAGAGATCAAGGGCAGCCTGCCGCCAGGTCTCGAACTCGGCTTCGAGGCCATCCAGGTCGACAACCTCGGCCGCGCCGAGCGCTGGGGCCTGATCCTCAAGGCGCCCCCCTCCTACCCCCGCCAGCGCGTGCTGGGGCAACTGGTCTTCGAACTCGACGACCCCGATCAGCCCCGGGTCGAAGTGCCCTTCATCTTTACCGGGGTGTGACCCGCTGGAAGCGCCGCTTGCCCACCTGCAAGAGGAACTCAGAAGCTGGCCTCAGCACCGCTTGCATGGGATCCTGGCAGATATCGCCGTCGAGGCGCACGCCGCCTTGCTGCACCAGGCGTCGGGCTTCGGAGGAACTCTTCGCGAGCCCCAGCTCTTTGAGCAGGATCGCCAGGGGTAATTCATCCCCGTCCACGGGCCAGGCCTCGGTCTGGATATTCTCGGGCAGCTGGCGGTCGCGGAACTGACGGTCGAAGGCTTTGCTGGCCACATCAGCAGCATCGCTGGAATGGAAGAAGGTCACGATCTCCCGAGCGAGACGCGCCTTGGCCTCCCGCGGGTGACCAGCCAAGAGCGTCTCGACCTCGGCGTCAGCCACGCGCGTGAGCAGGGTGAACCAGGCCTCCATGGAAGGATCGTCGAGGGCCATGATCTTGCCAAACATCTCCCCTGGTGCTTCGGTCAAGCCGATCGAGTTGCCGTAGGACTTGCTCATCTTGCGGCCATCGAGACCGTTGATCAGCGGCATGGTGAAACACACCTGGGGGCACATATCGCGCTGTTCCTGGAGCTGGCGGCCCACCAGCAGGTTGAACAATTGATCGTTACCGCCAAGCTCCACATCGTTCGCTATCTCAACTGAATCCCAGCCCTGCATCAGGGGGTAGAGAAACTCGTGGATACCGATGGGCTCCTGGGCCTGCATACGCTTCTGAAAGGTGTCGCGCTCGATCATGCGCGCCACGGTCATGCGCCCGGCGAGTTCGAGCACATCGTAGAAGTTCATCTCGTCGAACCACTCGGAGTTCTGACGGATCTCGGTGGCTTCAATGTCGAGGACGCAGGCGGCCTGGTCCTTGTAGGTGGCAAGGTTGAGCTCAACTTCCGCACGGGTGAGCTGCGGTCGCAGCTTGTTGCGACCGCTCGGGTCGCCCACCATGGCGGTGGCATCGCCCACGATCAGGACCACCTGATGGCCGAGGTCCTGGATGTCGCGCAACTTCATCAAGGGCACGGCATGGCCGAGGTGCAGGTCGGGGCTGGAGGGATCCATGCCGAATTTGACCCGCAGGGGCCGCGACTCCTCGAAGCTCTTGCGCAGCAGCACCGTGAGTTGCTTCTCATCGATCAAGTCCACAACACCGCGGCGAAAGACGGCGAGATGTTCGGCGATGCGCTCTTTCATGGGGGCATCCTACTGGCCCGGATGATTCATGCAAACGCCCACAAAACTTCGCAAAGCACCGCCAGGAAACGAGTTGCTGTGTGCGGAGCCCGTTTGCATGAATTCTCCGGGCTAGCCCGCTGGCCGCGGCCGAGGTTGAGATTTCAGTCCGCGGGGAGCTCCAGGTGGTCCTCGTCGCCACGGCTGGAAAAGCCTGCGGCACGGGCCTTCATCCAGGCTCGCCAGGCCACGGGATCGCCACCGGGACCGGTCTCCCGCGATAGCCAGCGCAGGGCCGGCACCAGACGCCCGAGTTCGCCCAGTCCCATCTCGCTCACCAGGGGCGCGAGCAGGTCGAGGGCCTCGCCACGGCGAGCTGGGGAGACGCGCACGGCGCGCTCCATCAGGGCCGGCACGAAGATGCGACCATGGGCCGCATAGCTGGCGACCTCGCCGGGCTCCACGGTCTGGGTTGCGAGGAACTCGGCCAGGCGTACGAGCTCCAGGGGGCGCACCGGGATAACTTGAGCTGGCAGGGAGCGCCCCGTGCCGTCGATCAACTCGCCGGGCAAGATGTCGAGCTGCACCCGGGAAGAGAGGGCCAAGAGCCCCGCCGGTGCGGGCAATTCGAGTTCGCCGAGGTCCACGCGCAAGGTCTCGCCCGGTGATAGGAGCAGGGTCTCGGGCAAGATCAAGGGCTCCTGGCGCAGGGCGTGCTTTTCGGCGCCCGAGGGATCGACGATCCACAGGGCTTGGCGTAGGCGTGCGCCGCCGACATGCAAGGAAACGGCACGCGCACCCGGTTGCGAGGCCACGAGGGTCAGGGAGTAGCGGGCGGGCTGTCCCTCGACCTCATCCGCCTGCAGGCGCAAATCCAGGCTGGCGCACAGGGCGCGGCCGTCGAGAATGCGCTCGAGGGCTCGGGCCAACTTGAGGGCTCGCCCCCGAGGGTTGCGGATGAGGACGCGATCGAGGGCGCGCCGCGCCCGAGCCTCGTCGCGGTCCTCGATGGACTGCACCACCGCCTCAAAAGCCGGCGCCAACTCCTCGGGTACCGAATCGAGCAGGCGCTCCTCCAGGCTGGGGCCCGTGGACGGGGATTCTGCTACTCCATCCGCGCGACTGGAGTCCGGGCCGCCAGCACAAGCGCACAGGCAGCAGCAAAGGGCCAGGATCAGGAGCGGGGCAGGAACTCGCATGGTTGCTTGAGTTGAGCGTTGACGCTCAGCCGGGTCTCGCCGTTATGGAACGGGCCCCGCGGCCATAAAAGCTCGCGGGGCCCGTGAAACGAACAGGGTAGGACCGCCTCAGGCGGAGTCGCCCTCGGGCTTGGCATCGTCCGCGGGAGCGTCATCGGAGGCCGTCGCTTCAGCAGCGGCTTCGGGGGCAGGAGCTTCCTCGGTCGATGCTTCCTCGGTCGGTGCTTCCTCGGTCGGTGCTTCCTCGGTCGGTGCTTCCTCGGTCGGTGCTTCCTCGGTCGGTGCTTCCTCGGAGGCAACTCCCTCGGCCTTGGCCTCTTCAGCCTCGGGGGCCTCGCCTGCGGTCTCCTCCACCGGAGCCTTCGCGGCCTTGGCCGCTGCGGGCGTGGCCTTGCTAGCGGCATCGCGTTCTTCCGAAGTGCCCGGGGTGACCCCGGCGGCATTGTCGGCGTCGATCTGCTTCTGCATGGCGTCGTTCTCATCGAAGTCGGCATGGGCGAAGGAGAGTCCGATCTTGCGCTCGTCCACGTCCACCCGAATCACCCGCACCTCGACCTTCATGCCAGGGCGCAGGACCTCCTCGGGCGAGGCGATCTTGGATTCCGAAAGCTCGGAGATGTGTAGAAGCCCTTCGAGCAGGTCTTCGAGCTTGACGAAGACGCCGAAACTGGTGGTCTTGGTCACATAGCCCGAAAGCAAGTCTCCGATGTGGTACTTGCTGGGAATTTCTTCCATCCAGGGGTCCACCGAGAGCTGCTTCATACCCAGGGCAATGCGCTTCTTCTGCTTGTCCACGGAGAGCACCACACACTGGACCTTGTCGCCCTTCTTGACCACCTCGGAGGGGTGCGCGACCTTCTTGGTCCAGCTCATGTCCGAGATGTGCAACAGGCCGTCGATGCCTTCTTCGATCTCGACGAAAGCGCCATAAGAAGTCAGATTGCGAACCGTGCCCTCGATCACCGTGCCCACCGGGTAGTGATCGTCGACAACTTCCCAGGGGTTCGACTCGGCCTGCTTCATGCCGAGGGATATCTCCTGTTTGCCATTGTCGATGTCGAGCACCACAACCTCGACCTCTTCGCCACTCTTGACGAGTTCGGAGGGATGGCTGATGCGGCGGGTCCAGGACATCTCGGAGATGTGCACCAAACCCTCGATGCCGTCCTCGAGCTTGACGAAGGCACCATAGGTCATGATGTTGACCACCTCGCCCTTGACCTTCTGACCCACGGGGTAGCGTGCCTCGATGCCGTCCCACGGCGAGGACTGCTTCTGCTTGATGCCCAAGGCGATGCGATCCTTGTCGCGGTCGATCTTCAGCACGATCACTTCCAGTTCCTGGTCGAGCTCGACCATCTTGGAGGGGTGGCTGATGCGGCCCCAGGACATATCGGTGATGTGCAGCAAGCCGTCGATGCCGCCGAGGTCCACGAAGACACCAAAGTCTGCGATGTTCTTGACGATACCCGTGCGGACCTGACCGACTTCGATATCGCTGAGGAGGGTTTCCTTCAGCAACTGGCGTTCCTCTTCGAGGAGCTTGCGCCGCGAGACCACGATGTTCTGGCGCTCGGGGTCGACCTTGATGATGCGCGCCCGAATGGGCTCGTCGATAAAGGCCGAGATGTCGTGGGTGCGGCGCAGGTTGACCTGGCTGGCGGGCAGGAAGACATTGACGCCCTCCACATCGACCAACAGGCCGCCCTTGATCTTGCGCAGGACCATGCCCTGGATGAGATCGCCCTCGACATATTTCTTGGAGACGCGATCCCAGGCGCGTTGCCTGTCGGCCCTCTTCTTGGAGAGGTTGGCCGTGTTCTCGTAGCTGTCCTCGCCTTCGTAGAAGACTTCGAACTCCTGGCCCTTCTGCGGCAACTCGTCGCCAAACTCAGTCAGCGGCACTTGTCCTTCGGACTTGCCGCCGATGTCCATCACGACCATCTTGGTCTTGTCATCCACCGAGTCGACCACGGCGATGACGATGGTGCCTGGCTTGATGTCCTTGATCGAATCGTCAAGGGCAACTTCAAAGGAGTCTTGGGAGAAGTCGCTGGTGGCGGCAGCGAGCCGTTTGTCGAGTTCCTCGGGATCGAGGTCATAGCGCTTCAGGCGCTTGGAGGCTAGGGGCATAAGAGAACGGGGCGGGTCCCAGGAAGGACCATCTCAAGAGGTATTTGAACGCGCAGAGCCGGTGCCGGTCACGCCCAG
The DNA here is from genome assembly GCA_012959785.1 of Planctomycetota bacterium. GTDB lineage: Bacteria > Planctomycetota > UBA1135 > UBA1135 > DUCM01. The sequence goes on from DUCM01000005.1 coordinate 320,364, forward strand.
CCCCCTGCTTGAGGGACCAGGGCAGGAGCACCTGGGGCCTCCGCGTCACGCCGCCAAGGTGCGGTGCGAGCCGCAGAGTCTAGCTCAAGCACCGGGCCAGCCCACCAGATTTCGGGCGGATCCTCCGGGCCTCAAAGCCAATCTCAGTCGCCTGCCACGGCGGCCACAACCGCCTCGCGCACCTGGGCCAGGGCCCCCGGCCCAGCTGCGGCCACAGGCGCCAAGAAGCGCAGCCCGAGTCTCCCGGGACCGGGTCGCCGCTGGGACCGCGGCCAGGCCTCGTAGGAACCCCGGATGGCGGCAGGAATCAGGGGCACCCCGGCCTTGCGAGCGGCCAGGAGCGCCCCGGCCTTGAACTCCCCTACCTGGCCGTCGAGGGTGCGCGTGCCCTCGGGGAAAATCGCCAGAAGGTCGCCTCCTTCCAGATGCATCTGCATCTCGCGCAGAGCCCCACGGTCGGCCTTGCCGCGCTCGATGAGCACGGCGCCGCACTGGCGCATGATAAAGCCCAAAATAAACGAATCCGCCAAACTTCGGCGCGCCACGAAGGACACATGGCGACCGGTAGCTGCTGCCAGCATCGGGATGTCGAGAAACGACTGGTGGTTGGCCACGATCAGGGCACCCCCTTCGCGGGGCAGATGTTCGCTGCCCTCGACCTCGAGACCATGGCGCAGGTGAAGGTAGAGCGACAGAGAGTTGCTCACGGTGCGGTAGACCAGGGTCTTGCGCACAAGGACGGTCCCTCCGGCACAAATCGTCGTGGCGCTTTCCGCCGCCATCAGTCGTCGGCTCTTGCGCCCACGGTGGCCAGGATCAGGTCCACGACCCCCTGGGCATCGAGATCGTCGGTCTCGAGGTGGGTGACGCCAGCTCCCAACCGCAAGGGCGAATCAGCACGGCCCGAGTCGATGGCGTCGCGCCGTGCCAGACTGCGCTCGATCTCGTCCACCCGTTCGAGTTGCCCCATCTGCCTCGCCCTGCGCCGTGCCCGCTCCCGGGGACTGGCATCGAGGAAGAAGCGAAAATCCGCCTCTGGAAAGACCACCGTGGTCACATCGCGGCCCTCGGCCACCAGGCCGCCGTGGCGCGTCGCCACCAGGTGTTGCTTGGGCACAATGGCCGCGCGCACCGCAGGGATGGCGGCCACTGGCGAGACCAGCTCGTCCACGGCTTCGGAACGAATGTCGGGCTCACCGGGTTCACCGTCGAGGTAGATCGCGCCCTCATCATCAAAGCTGAGGTGCACCTCCGACGCCATGCGAGCCACGGCCTCTTGGTCGCTGGCGGAGACATCCCCACGCAGGCAGGCGAGAGCCACGGCGCGATACATGGCCCCGGTATCGAGGAAGATCAACCCCAGGGCCGACGCCAGAGCGCGGGCGATCGTGCTCTTGCCTGCTCCCGCGGGTCCGTCGATGGCGATGATCATCCCGGCCCAGTCTACCCCCATGAGTTCACGAAAGCTGCGTCGCGCTCGGAGCAACCTGGGCGAATAGGGCCTCGGCTGGAGCTCGCGCCCCACTCGCTGCCAGGCAAAGGGTCCCGCCGGCACCCACGACCACGAGGTCTTGCGGTCCGCCAAAGGCATCCACAACCATCCAGCGCGGGCCATCCGACAGCATCTCGTCGCGAGCCCGGTGGGCGTGGCCAGCGAGCACCAGGGCCGCATGGCGTCGGCGCGCGAGGCTGCGGCAAGCCTCCTCCTGCATGGCCTTGACGCCTCCTTGCTTGATCTTCAGGGCAGCTGTGGAGGCGCGCCGCAAGCGCCTGGCGATGGCCCCTGCCAGGGCCCGCGGCAGGCGCGGAGCCAGAGCCAGAAGCAGGGGCGAACGCAGAATGCGGCGCAGGCGCTGGTAGGCGATATCGCGGCTGCACAATTCGTCGCCGTGGATCAGGGCCAGGCGAGTGCCGTCCTCCAAGGTCGCGTCGAAACCTTGGGCGTGTATCTGCGCGCCGGTCTTGGCCTCAAAACTTGGGCCCAGGAGAAAGTCGCGGTTGCCGTGCAGGACATGCAATCCTGCGCCCCCGGCACAGAGCGCCGCCAGGGCCGCGGTCACGACCCGGGCGCCGGCGGCCTCTTCGTGCTTCGGTCCGATCCAGGCATCGAAGAGGTCCCCGAGCACCACCAAGTGGGGCGGCGCGATCCCCTGCAACCAGGCACTGAACCGTGAGCAATCCTCGGGGTCATGGGGATCGAGGTGCAGATCGCCGATGATCAAGCTGCCCTCCGTGAGGCACGGGAGCGCGACTTGGTCCGCGCTCACGCTTCGCTCGTTCCTGCATCGTTGGAGGCGGTGTCTTTCGAGGCAGTGCCTTCGGAGGCGTCCTCCCCCGGCGCCGAGATGCCAAAGTCGCGCATCTTCTCCCACAGGACCTTGCGCGAAATCCCCAGCAGGTCTGCAGCTTGGGTGCGGTGACCTCCGGTCTTTTCGAGAGCCCGGCCGATGTGCTCGACCTCGACTTCGCGCAGTCGCTCGCGCAGAGGCTGCACCTCGTCCGTGACCAGAGTCGCCCCGCGCCAACGCGGGTCCTGGGGCAGCATGTCGTCCAGGGAGAGCTCGCTGCCACTGGCGCAAAGAGCGATGGCGCGTTGCACGGCATTTTCGAGCTCGCGCACATTGCCCGGCCAGGGGTAGCGTTCGAGGGCGCGCATGGTGCCAGTGGAGAGTTCGTACCTGCGCCCACCGCCGTGGCGCTCGATCATGAAGCGTACGAGCAAGGGCACATCCCCCACGCGTTCGCGCAGGGGCGGCAACTCCACAGGGACCACATTGATGCGATAGAAGAGGTCTTCCCGAAAGCGTCCCTCGCGCACGAGCTCGCGCAAGGGCACCTTGGTGGCCGCCAGGAAGCGCAGATCCAAACTGCGGCTACCCTCGGCTCCCAGGCGCTCGACCTGGCGCTCCTGCAGGACGCGCAGGAGCTTGACCTGAGTCGAGAGGGGCATGTCATCGATGTCATCGAGAAAGAAGGTCCCTCCATCGGCCAGCTCGAAGCGGCCCCGGCGCTCCTTGCGCGCGTCGGTGAAGGCGCCCTTCTCGAAGCCGAACAATTCGGCCTCGAGCAGACTCTCAGGCAGGGCCGCGCAGGAAATGGCCACGAAGGGCTCCGCCGCCCGTGCGCTGCTGGCGTGCACAGCCCGGGCAAAGCGCTCCTTGCCCGTGCCGCTCTCGCCCTGGATCAAGACCGTGGCGTCCGAGGGGGCAATGGTGCGCACGCGGCCAAAGACAGCCCGAATGGCCGGCGACTCACCGATGATCTCGTCGAATCCCTCGGCCCCTTCGAGGCGTTCGCGCAGGGCACTGTTTTCCACTTCGAGGGAGCGCAGGCGAGCGTAGGTCTCCACCAAGGCCACCATGGACTCGTTGCGAAAAGGTTTTTGCAGGTAGAAGCGGGCCCCCATATCCACCGCTCGCGAAGCATCGGCCATGGCCGCGAAGCCGGTCATGATGATCACCGGGCGCTGGGCGTCGAGTTCCATGGAGCGCTCGAGCACCGCCATGCCACCAGCGCCCGGCATGCGAATGTCCGTCAGCACCAGGGCGATCTCCTCGTTCTCCAGGGCCGCCAAGGCCTGGTCCGTATCCCCGGCGCAAGTCACCTCGAAGCCCGCCTCCTCGAGGGCATCGGTGAGGGTCACCGCAATGGTGATCTCATCGTCGGCGAGCAGGACGCGCATGGGTTGAAGGCACCTCAGAGCTGCCCTTCGGGCGCTCGTGCGATGTACTTGCCGCCGCCCGCGGCGCTGGCTTCCTGGGCGCAGCGTTCGGCGGTCTTGATCAGGTCGTCGTGGAACATGGTCTCGCCCGCGGTCAACCACGAGCCGCCGATGGAGAAGCTGAGGTGCTCGCCCTCGATTTCCGGCAGGCTGAGTTCGGTGGCGCGCTCCACCAGGCGCACGGCCATGATCTCGATCTGCTCGGGAGTCGAGTGCGGCACCACGATCATCAAGCGATCATCGGGCAGGCGCCCCAGGAAGTCGCTGGTGCGGGTGCGCTCGTGGAGCAGGTCCACCACCGCACCCAGGACAGTCTCGCGGGCCTCGAAGCCAAAGCGGTCGCGCACCGAATCGAGCTGATCGACGGCGACAAAAAGGCACACGAGAGGGTAGTCGTAGCGCAAGGCGCGGCTGAACTCGACCCGCATCAGGTGCTGAATCTGGGCCAGGCTGAACAGTTCGTGGAGGGGCCCGTTGGCGGTTTGCTTGGATTCAGTCATGCGGTAGTTGGGAAGAGCCAGGCTTGGCGGACCCGCGGGTGTTCTGTTCGGTAGCCGAGGCCCGCTGAAAGTAGCGCTAGCCAGGAGAAAAGTCACAGGGGGCCGCGGCCCAGGAGAAAGTCGAGGAAGTGATCGAAACTAAACTGCCACTTGACACGCACCAGAACCATGATCACCAGCAAGATGGCGCTGTAGACGCCGATGGCCACGATATTCGCAACCAGATAGGCCGTGCCGCTGCGGGCCTGGGCGCGTGCCTTGCGGCTCGCGCCCTGCACGCCGCGCTGCAAGGAACTCATCAAAAAGTCGCGCAAGAGACGGCCGCTGCGCTCCATCAGGCGTGGATCATCGGCGGCGAGCTGGACGCCGGCCAGGACCTCGCGGGCACAGGCGTCGGCGTTGAATTCATTGCTTATCACGGCATCTTGCCAGCGCCGCAGCACGGCCTTGTCGGCCAGCCCAAGCTCAATCGCCAGGCCCGCGCGCACGCGCTGGGTGCCGCGGTCATCGGAACCTGTGGGAGCGGCGGTCCCGGTCGCTTGAGCGCTCGCCATGGGCAGTTCCTCGATGACCGGCGCCCCTCTCCCCAGGCGCAGGGTGACACGACCCCAGACAAGGTCCTTGCCTGCCACCAGGCTGGCTTCGGTCAGCACCTCGCCAGCCACCTCCAGGGGCGTCTGACCACTCACATGGACGATCTTGGGGGGGTCGCTCCAAAGGTGCAGCTCACCATCAGGGGCTCCGGGGATGACCACATCCGCAGTCGCCCCCCCCAGGCGCGTCAAGCCGCTCTTCATTTCTGCGCGGGAGGCTAAACCGCCCACTTCAATGTCCAGCCAAACTTCGGTCACTGCATCGTTCACGGTATCGTTCACAGAGAGAGGCATAAGGCATTGGAAGGCCGGATGCACGCCAGCTCCCCGGGGATCGGGCCGATCCGGGGGCTGCCAGCGTAGCCCCCGGGGCCCGGGGCGACTACTCTGTAGGCACCCGCCCCCCCCCAACCCCTCTTCTTTTCGCCATGCTGCTGACCCCGCTCCTGGCCCTCGCGAGTCCCCTGGCCCTGGCCACCACCCAACCCGTGGCCCTGGCCGCTCTCAATGCAGAAGAAGAGTGGACGGCCCTGGCCCTCCCGGCCCTGGCCGATGCCCCGGCGCCCCTTTCGTTCGCGGCCCTTCAAGACGGCACCCACATCGCCCTGGAAGGCACTTTCGAGGGACCGGGCGCGGCGCCAGCGCCGGCTCTGGTGGGAGCCGAAGTTGGCTCGCTCTTGGGCCAGGCCGCCCGCGCCGCAGGGGTCGAGCTCGAATTTCTGCCCCTGGGGGCGCCGCTCCTCGCCCGCGGCTCGGACGCGGCCCTGGCCTGGGCCCGGCGCGAACTCGCCGGCCTCGATGACGCCAGCCGCCGGCGGCGCATTACCCTCGAAGTCCTGCTGGCGCCCGGCGACCTCACCAGCACCGAAGCCCGCGCCTGGCTCGATGAGAAGATGACCAGCTCCGGTGGGGCTCGTGTCTGGCGGGCCCAGGTCGTGGGTGGCCAGGTGGTGGCCTTTGGGAAACGCGAACGGCGCGGCTTCTTGGCGGGCTATGAGGTCATGGTGGCCACCGACGCCGGCGTCGCCTCGCCCCTCATCGGCAGCCTGTACAGCGGCAAGACTCTGCACCTCAGGGCTTCGCGGGTGGACCGCGGCCGGCGAGTGCACCTGCGCGGCTGGCTCGATCTCGCCGAGGACCGCGGCGGCGAGGACTTCGATCCCCTCTCGCCGGACCTGGGCAAGATCGAGGAACCGCAGGTAGACAGCCTGACCCTGGGCTTCTCCGGGGTGGTCGCGAGCGGTGGCTCTCTGCGAGTCAAGATCAAGGGCGCGCCCCTCACCGAGGTCGACTGGTCTCTGTTCGTCTTCGCCTCCGTGGCCCCCGAACCCATGCGCCTGGAAGATCACGGCTGGCGTGCCATCGATGTCTCCCTACTATCCACCTCGGCCCTGCGCTGGCCGAGGGTGACCCCTGGCGCAGGGCTCTTGGGCTCGGCCCACCTCGCAGGCGTGAGATCGGCCTTCGAATCCATCTCGGCCGCGGGGCTTGTGGCCAACGCCCAGGAGCGCAGTCGTTCGAGCGCTAACTCCCTGGGTGGCCTCGGTTCCGGCGCGCGCCCCGCCCTGGCAGTGAGTGAACACCTGCTCTTGTTTTCGGCGGCGCACCTGGCCGAGAAGAAAACGCCGGGCCTCGAAGCTCTTCTGGCAGCGAGCGAGTCGGAGCGCTTGCTAAGCGACTATCTGGTCCTCGAGAGCGGCAACCTGCGAGTCGAATTCCCCGTAGCCGGCGGTGAGCCGGCGCGCCTGATGGTGGGACGGGAACGCACTTTTGTCACCGGTTATGAAGCCGAGCTGGCGCCCAACACCTGGATGCCTGCACCCACCGTCGAGCGCGTCTTCGACGGCCTCGCCTGGCAGGGGCGTCGCACGGGAACGAGTTTTCAAGCCAGCGCCTGGATCAGCAGCAGCGACCCCGCCGAGGTGCGTTCCCGCCGTGAGGCCAATTTGGGTAGCCTGCAACTACTCCAGCGACGGGTGCGCTCCAATGCGGGAGAAGTCCCGGGGGCCGAACGGAGCGCTTTCCTGCCCGGGACGGCCGACGCCTCGGGCCTGTTCCTCAGCTTGACCAAAAACTAGCCAGGGGAAGGCGCTAATAGGGTCATGGGCAGAAAAGCGCGCCCGGGGCGGGGACCCGGGCGGGCCATGCGGGTCTATACTTGAGTTGTAGCCGCTGCGATCCGATGCTCTACCAGCGCCAATGGCGCTGGATTGGTCCCATTCCTTTCTCCACAAGCCTTTCTCCATAAACACAGCCCGCCTTGAGACTCGGCCTCAACCAATCCGTCCGCCTCGATCAGCGACTCGTGCAGTCGCCCCAGATGATCCAGGCCATGAAGATCCTGCAGCTCGGTGCGCTGGATCTTCAGGAGCGCGTGGATCAGGAACTGGTGGAGAATCCCATGCTCGAGGAGGAGGGCAACGAGCCCCCGGAGGAGGGCGCCCCCGAGGCGCCGGCGAGCACCGCAACCAGCGAGGCCGAAAAGAGCCTGGAAGTCGACGCCGCGGCGGTGGACTCCATGCTCGACGACCTCGAGCGCATCGAACGCGACTTCAGCGACGGCACACGGGCCACCGCCGGCGATGGCGATGAGGGCGACCGCAAACTCGCGGCCCTGGCCAACGCTCCCTCCATGCCCCACACCATGGCCGAGGCTCTGCGCGAAGAACTGGCCTTCCTCGACCTGGGCCAGCGCGAGCGCGCCATTGCCGAGTTCCTGATTTTTTCCCTCGACGAGCGTGGCTACCTATTGCAGTCCGTGGAGGAACTCGCGCATGACTGGCCCCGGGCCTTCTTGAACGGGGATGACGAGCCGCACCAAGAAAAGAACGGACAGGTCGACCAGGAGGAGGCGACCACTGCAGAAGCTGGCCTTGCGGCGGATGGAGATACCGACGACACTGACGATACCGACGACACTGACGAGAACGAGGAAGAGCTCGGCAGCAAAGTCTCGGCGGCCGAGATAAGCGCCGTGCTCCTGCGCTTGCAGGGCTTGATCCACCCGGCCCTCGGCGCCCACGATCTGCGCGAAGCTCTTCTGCTTCAGATCGATCACTTCGAGGAACCAGATCCTCTGCTGCGAGCTGTGGTCACAGATCACCTCGGTGATGTGCAGGAAAACCGCCTGCCGCGCATCGCCAAGGCCACCGGAGTCACCATCGAGGAACTCAAGGTAGCCCTCGAGCACCTGCGCCGACTCGATCCCTCCCCCGGAGGCGAGTACGGCGGTACCACGGCCACGGTGATCGTGCCCGATGTCATCGTCGAGTACATCGACAGCGAGTACATCGTGCGCCTCGACCGCGAGCGGGCACCGAGGCTGCAGCTCTCCTCGACCTACCGCCGCCTGCTCGAGAGCGCCAAGAAGGGCGATGTGGAGCAGGTTTGGCTCAAGCAGCGACTGGAGTCGGCGCGCTGGTTCATGGATGCCGTGGCCCAACGCCAGAGCACACTCGAACGCATCGCCAGGATAATCTTCACACGCCAACTGCCCTTCCTCGAGAAGGGCCTAGACGCCTTGCAGCCCCTGCGCATGCAAGAAGTCGCCGACGAGGTCCGCGTGCACATCTCCACGGTCAGCCGCGCGGTGAGCAGCAAGTACGCCCAAACACCCCGAGGCATCTTCCCGCTCAAGTTTTTCTTCTCCGGAGGCCTCACCAAGGGCACCGGCGAAGTTAAAAGTCAGATCTCCATCCAGGAGCTGATCAAGAAACTGGTGGCGGCCGAGGACCCCGGGCGCCCGTTTTCGGACGAGGGCCTGGCAAAGCTCCTCCTCGAGACCCACAACATCCGCATAGCCCGGCGTACGGTGACCAAGTACCGCAAGATGCTGAGCATTCCCTCCTCGAGCGTTAGAAAGACCTTCTAACTCCCCTCCAGCCCCCCAGCTCCTCCCTCGGGGGAGGGCAGACAAAACCATGGGCAGCCGCGCCACTGAACTCCGTAAGGGCACCGTCATCGAAAGAGACGGCGACTTGCTCTTGATCACCGACTACCACCACCACACTCCGGGCAACCTGCGCGCCATCATCCAGATGAAGACCAAGAGCCTGAAGAGCGGTGCCTCTGGCTCGATCCGCGCCAGCTCCTCCGACACTTTTGAGGTGGCCTACCTCGACCGGCGCGACTGCCAGTTCCTCTACCGCGAGGGCAACGGCGACTGCATCTTCATGGACCAGGAGTCCTTCGAGCAGTTCCCCCTGCCCGCTTCCCTGGCGGAGGAATCCATGGGCTATGTCAAGGAGAGCGCCACGGTGGAAGTGACCTTCCACGCAGCTCAAGCCATCGGTATCGCCCTGCCGCCCAGCGTGGTGCTCGAAGTGACCGAGGCCGAGATGGCCGTCAAGGGCAACACCGCCACCAATGTCAAGAAGGGCGCCGAGGTGGAGACCGGTCTCAAGGTCAAGGTGCCCATGCACATCAAGGTCGGCGACCGGATCAAGATTAGCACCGAGAGCGGCGACTTCATGGGCCGCATCACGGACTGATTTCGGGCCAGGAATCGCTATCCTTGGCGAGAATCAAGGTTCGCGCAGGTAGACCAGGACTTCGAGGTCGCGGCCCTGCATATCCACGGGCAGGCGCTGCACCACGCGGCACTCGTCCGCGAGCCAGGTTTCGAGCACCACGCGATCCTGCTCACTCAACTCCGCGAGCCACTGCGAGCGAATCACCACCCAGATGCGCCGGGGGAACCGATTCCAGCGCAGGGGGCCTTTTGGGAACCAGCGCGCGAGAGGACTCGTAACCCGCGGACTGCGGGGCTCCACGGTGCGGCCACCGAGATAAATCTCGCCGATCTGCGAGCCCATGCCCAGGACCAGATCCCCGGCCTGCCGCTCGCGGTCAATGAACTCGTAAGCCTCGCGCCAGCGCGGCCTTTCGCCTTCGCGAATGGTCAGATAGAACAGCGTCGAGAGGGCCGCGCTCACCGTGAGCCCGCCGCACAAGAGCACCGCCAGCCCGCGACGGCGGGAGGCTTCGGCCAGGGCATCGAGGGGAGCGAGGGCCAGGATCAGTGCCCAGGGCAAGAGACAGAAGGCGTACTGCGCCGTCATCAGGGCGAAGGTGGAGATGAGCAAGACCACCCCCAAGCCGATAACACAAACGCTGGCGGCGAAGAGACCCGGCGCGTTGCGGGTGTGCCAGGACCAGAAGCCGCCCAGAAGAGCAGCCACCCCCACGACGGGCGTGAAGAAGTAACCGCAGGTCAGAATCAGGTGCACGGGCCCCGCCAGCAGATCGGCGGTGGCTTTTTCCTGCACATGATTGAGGATCGAAGTCCAAAGCCAGTGAGCCGGCACCACCCCCCCCACGGCAGCCAGGACCAGCAGCACCCGTGCCGTGGCGCCAAAGCCGCCGCCGGGAGAAGCGCCCCGCCCACGCACGGCGATCGGCGCCAGGGCCAGGGCCGGCACCACCAAAGCGGCGGTGGGATGGAAGGCTGCCGCCGCTGCCGCGGTGGCCAGGCCCAGGATCGCCCGGGGCGCATTGCCGCCCCACAAGCCCCGCAGGGCAAGGCCACTGCCCACCAGGGAGAGGGCCATGGCAAAGGTGTAAAAGCGCGCCGTCTGGGACCAGAAAATGTGCCACGAGGAGAGCGCCAGGAGCAAGGCCACCCAAGCCGCCCGACGCCGGCCAAAGGTGCTCGAAAATGCCCAATAGGCCAGGGGTACGCAGAGCCAGCCTCCCATGGCCGGCAGGATGCGCAGGTTCCAGGCGCTCGTCTCGCCGCCCAGCAACCCCACCATGGCGCGGATCCCCATGTAGCCGACGGGATTCCAGAAATCCCCGCGCTCCAGGGCCACGCCCCAGTCGGCCACGGTGAAGGCCTCGTCGATCCAGAGGCTCCACTCCCCCAGGGACCACAGGCGCAGAAAGCCCACAATCAGTGCCGCCAGCAGGACGAAAGCCGGCCCAGGGGCTAATTGGGGGCCCGAGGGGGCTGTGGTGGGGGCAAAATCGTCACGCATGGCATCGCTTACCGGCGAGCAGCACCACCAGCCGGGTTCATCCTCCAAAACCTCAGCCAGGAAGCCTCAAGCAGACTTCCAAACTCGGTCGAGGAAGGCAACACTTGTCCCATCAGCCCTTGCGGGCTTCCCCGGGATCCAAGACAGCGCCTCCCACACCAAGGTCCTCACGACATGCGCCTCGCCCAAACCCTCCTCGCCGGCTGCTGCCTCGCGCTCTCCACTGGCTGCACGACCTACCGCGATTATCAGGCGGTACACATCTCCTCGACGCCCCCCGGCGCCGTCGTGCTTGTGGACGGGGAAAGCTCGGGCTTCGCCACGCCCTGCATGTTGGCCCTCGAAAAACGGACCCAGGTCGTCTCCCTGGAGAAGCCTGGTTTCCTGGCCGCCGAACGCGAACTGGTGCCCAACCCGAAGAACGACACCTGGCTCTGGAGCGAAGCCTCCGCGGATCCCCAGACCGCAAACTTCGCCCTCTGGATCAACCTCGATGACTTTGTGGCCCCGGTGCGACGCACTCACGAGCTCGAGGGCGCGCGCATCCATGTGCACCTGAAGCGTCTCGCCGACCAGTGAACACAGGCGTCCCACGCCGCGCCGCCTTCCTCGATCGTGACGGCACGATCAATCTCGAGGTCGACTACCTGAGCGACCCGGCCGAGTTGTGCTTGATCCCCGGTTCGGCGGCGGCCATCGCCCAGTTGAACCGCGCCGACTGGTGCGTCGTGGTGGTCACCAACCAGAGCGGCATCGCCCGGGGCAAACTCACAGAGGTTGACCTGACCGCGATCCACCGGCGCTTGGACGAACTGCTGGCCGCGGAGGGAGCGCACATCGACGCCTATTATCACTGCCCGCACCACCCCGAGTTCGGCGCCTCTGGGGCATGCACCTGCCGCAAGCCCGAGCCGGGGCTCTTCTTGCGAGCTGCCGAGGAGCTCAGCCTCGACCTTTCAAGAAGCTGGACCATCGGCGACTCCCTACGCGATCTCGAGGCCGGGGTCCGCGCTGGCACCGGCGGCGTCCTGGTTCGAACAGGCAAGAGCGCTGCCCTCCCCAGCGAGTCCCCCACCAGCTACAGCGCCGCCGATCTGGCTGCCGCGGTGGCGAGCTTGGTCTAGCGGCTTTCCTTCCCCGCTACTTCTCGAAGACCCGCTCGATGCGGTACTCGCGCAGGTTGCGGGCTTGGGTGTAGATGATGATCTCCCCCACGAGACCGAAACCGATCACCTGCACGCCCAGCACGAGGAGCAGAATGCCCACCAGGAAGAGAGCTGGCAGATAGTCGCCGGCGCTGCCGGTCACAAACCAGTGGAGCAAGAGCGACGCGAGGACTCCAGAACCGCCGAGGGCGAAGAGCGCGCCCAGGGATCCGAAGAAGCGCAGGGGCTTGAGAGTGAAGTGGGTCAGGAAGACGACACCCAGGATGTCGAGCAGGCGCCGCACGTAGACGCCCACACCGAACCAGGCCGCACCGCCCCACTCCTGCATGTGGCGCACGCGCACCTCTTCCACCTGAAAACCCTGGCGATAGACGATCACCGGCAGGAAACGGTACATGTCGCCGTAGATCGCCATCCCCACGAGGACTTCGCGGCGAATGGCGCGAAAGTAGCAATTCAGATCGTGGAAGGGCGCTCCAATGATGCGCCGCATGACCATGTTGAAGAGCGCTGACTGCACGCGGTTGAGCCAGGGATCGATGCGCGGGTCGCGCCAGGGCACGGCGAAGTCGGCGCCGCCATCGATGGTCGCGAGCAGGAGGCCGATCTCGTGGGGATCGATCTGTAGGTACTGGGGTGAAGTCACGATGACTTCACCGCGGGCATACTCCAGGGCCTTGGAAAGACAGGCCGCCTGGCCGAAGGATTGTTGGAAGCCGATCATGCGCAGGGTTCCGGGGCGCTCCCCGGAGAGGCGCAGAGCCTCCTCCCAGGCCGGGCCGCGGCAACCATCGAAGACCGCCACGCACTCCCAGGTCTTATTCAGGCGATCGAGTTCATCACCGAGGGCAGCCAAGACCTCGCCGATGTGGCCGTCGGCGGTGAGCACCGGCACCACCAGAGTCACATCCAGCTCCGATCGGGAAGCCTCGGGCACGGCGGCCATCTCGGGCTTGAGAGAAGCGGGCTCAGGCTGAGTCACTGGGACCTCCCGGGCTGACATGCAGAGCGGCGAAGCGGCGGCCCCGTTCGGCCCCGTGCAGGTCGCTGGCCTTGACCGCCAACTCGGCCAGCAGCCCCAGCAGAAAAAAGTACACAGCGGCCAGGAAGGACAGCAGGAACGCGAGCAGGAAGACCTGGGCCGGACCGCTGCCAGCGCCCGAGGTGAAGCCCGACTGGGTGGCAATCACAAGGAACACCCCGGATGCCAGGGAGAAGGGCAGGCCAAGGAGAGCGAAGTACTGGAGGGGGCGTTGGGAGAAGGACGAGATCAGTTTGATCGTCATCAAGTCCAGCAGGACGCGGCTGGCGCGACCCAGTCCGTACTTGCTCTGGCCAAAGCGGCGCGGTCTGTGGTTGACCACAATCTCCTTGACCCGGGCGCCGCTGCCACGGGCCATGGCGGGCAGGAATCGGTGCTGCTCGGCATAGATGGCGAGGTTCTCCACCACCTCGCGGCGAAAGGCTTTCAAACTGCAACCGGTGTCGTGGATGCGAGTGCCCGTGACAAAGCCGATCAAGCGGTTGGCGATGCGCGAGGGGATCTTGCGCAGGAAGAGTCCATCGTGTCGGTGCTTGCGCCAACCGGTGACGATGTCGGCGCCGTCCTGGATCTCGCGCAGGAAGCACGGGATGTCGGCAGGATCGTTTTGCAGGTCGCCATCCATGGTGATCACCACACGGCCGCGAGCCTGGTCAAAACCCGCAGCCATGGCCGAGGTCTGACCGCAGCGCTTGCGAAACTGCACCACGCGCACCTCGGGCTCTTGGCGCCACAAGTCGAGCAGCACACCCAGGGAGCCGTCCCGCGATCCGTCGTCCACATAGAGCACTTCCCAGGTGATGCCCAGGGGGCGCAAGGTCGCTCGGATCTCGTCCTGCAGCAGGCGCAAATTGGGCTCCTCGTCGAGGACGGGCACCACCACCGAGAGTTCAATGCTCGCAGGAGCGCTGTGCGCCCTGGAGGAGCTGTCGGGGTCGTTGGGAGGCAAAATCTCGCTGGAGTGGCGCGAATCGGGCGTAATGGGGTCGAGGGGCATGAGAACTAGCCCGGATTCTTCCTGCAAACGGGCTCCAAACACAGCCATTTGCGAAGTTTGGTGGGCGTTTGCATGAAGAAATCCGGGCTAGGTGGGAGCCGGGGCCCAGGGGCTCCCTTCGGCCTTTTTAGGCCCCTCTCCTGGGTCGAACCCCCCAAGAGTTGCCAATTCCCCCCCCCAGGGGGCCGGGGAGAGGGCCTGTCCCGGAGTCGAGAAGACACAGCCCGGAGTCGAGGAGGCACAGGCGGGGTTGAGGCCCTGGAGCCTCCAGCATAGGATAGGTTGCTAGAAGATGCGTTCAAGCGGCCCCCCCGAGGGCAGCCGTCCCTGGACTCTACTGCTTGGCCCCGGTGAGCGCCTCGATTACGCCGAATTGGCGTTCTCGGCCGCTCTGCTCAAGACCACTGGGTTTCATCACCCGGATGGGGCCTACCCAGACAATACGGAGCAGCTAGGGGACCTCGACGAGCTGCTTTGCAAAGTCCATGTTTCTGGCAGGATCCTGCTGGATGTGGATGCTATTAGCCGGGAGCAGGTGGGGTTTGTGCGGTACTTTCTCGAGCGCAACCCCCACTGCGAAGTGCACCTGCTGGGGGACGATGCCCACGCCACAGTGGCCCGTCTCCTGCGCGCAATGTGCGCCAACCGTTGGTGGCAGGCGCCCTTGCAATTCGATTGCATATCGAACCTCGTGGCGCCCTACGCCACCACGGAGCCGCCCCAAGATCTGGACTCCGACGAAGACGACCTCGGCAAGGATGACTTGAAGGATGACTTGAGCGATGAAGTCGATGAAGCGCTGCCTGACACCGCGCGCCCAGAACCGCGGCCACCCGAGGACGCCAAGCTACTGGAGCGCATCGAGGCCATCCTCGACGGCAGCGGCGAATACCAGCCGGCCCCCCCGGCACCTGCAGAAAGCGCAGCACCCGAGCCAGTCGAGCAGCTCGCGGCGCAGGAGCAGCAAGCTTCCACCACTGGTGGAATCGCGATCCCACCAGCGCCCTACTTCAAGAACCAGATAGCCGACCTCGCGGATCTCATACAACGCTTGGACTTCGCCCTGGCGTCGCTCTCTGACGAAAACATGGGAGCGCTAGCAAGGGAAAAACACCAGGCTCTGGCCATCGAGTTCGCAAGTCTGAAGCAGTTCACCCGCACCCTCGCCTGCCTGGCCGCGCCGCCCCCCCGGGGTAGCCAGCTCTTCGATCTCGAACCCATGCTCGAGGAGCTGCTCAAGGCCCGCCGGGCGGAACCCGCTGCGCCCCGCTACCTCCTGCGCTCCACGGGCGATCTGAGCGTGCGCTCGGACAAGGCTCTCCTGGCCCAAGTCTTTGACGCCCTGTTATTTCTCTGCCACCATTTTGCTGGCGAGGACGGTCGCGTGCGCATGGACGCGCGTCAGCGCCCGGGCCAGGAGGCCGCGGGCGGAGAGGTGCACATTTCGATTTGCTTTTCGGCCAGCGGTTTTCTGGACCTGAAGCCGAGCGAGGTGCTGACACCCTACGCCCTGCGACACCTCATGCCCGAATTGGGCGCCAATGCCCTGGCGGCAGCTCGGGGCATCCTGAACGGCCAGGGCGGCAGCCTGGAACTCAAGACCCGGGAAGACGAGGGCTTCGAGTGGATCGTGAGCCTGCCCCACGCGGATTGACCTGCTGCCAGGGCTCGTGAATGGGCCTGACGGCCCTCCTGGACAGGTATGGGCCCAGGACATGTCGACTGGCCTCAACCCGGGACGGGCTGAGTGTCGAAGATGGTGGACATGCAGCGTAGCCGCCACACCCAACCCGCGGAGCCGCCCGGGAAGGCCCCCCGGGTGCTCCTGCTGGACGCCAATGAATTCGCGTCCGAGGCCCTGGCCACGGGTCTGGCCTCGGCCGATCTGGAGGTGCATGCCTGCAAGACTCTGGAAGAGCTCGACGAGCGGTTAGCTAACGAGGAATGGGAGGCCGTGGTGGCCGACCAGGAGACCGCCAATCTCGAAGACCTACGCCCGATCCTGGAGTTGCTCGAGCCCCCGGCACTGATCCTCCTGTCAGCCTTCGGTTCCATCGATGATGCCGTGGACGCGGTGCGCTCGGGTGCCTCGGACTACCTCTCCAAGCCGGTCTCGATCGAGCAGTTGCGAGTTGCCTTGGCGAGCGCCCTCGAACGACGCGACCTGCGTGCCGAGAACAGTCGCCTGCGCGAAGACCTCGATAGCCGCTTTGAACTCGGTCAGCTCAAGAGTCGCTCGCCCCTGATGAAGCGCGTCTTCGACACGGTGCGCACCATCGCTGACACCCGGGCCACAGTCTTGATTCAGGGTGAGAGCGGCACGGGCAAGACTATCCTGGCCCGCAGCATCCACCGCCATTCCTCCCGAGCAGCTCATCCCTTCGTCGAGGTCAACTGCGGCGCCCTGCCCGACAACCTGCTCGAGAGTGAACTCTTCGGCCATGTCCGCGGAGCATTCACCGGCGCCATCAAGGATCGCAGCGGCAAGTTCGAAGTGGCCCATACCGGCACGATTTTCCTGGACGAGATCGGCTGCGCCTCCATGGACCTGCAGGTCAAACTGCTCAGGGTGTTGCAGGATCGCGAACTCGAGCGCCTGGGTGAATCGGTCACACGCGTCGTCGATGTGCGCGTGATCGCTGCCAGCAACCTGGACCTCCACCGCGAAGTCGCCGCGGGCCGCTTCCGCGAGGACCTCTACTACCGCCTGAATGTCCTCGGCCTTGAGACTCCGCCCCTGCGCGAACGCACGGGGGATGTGCTGCTACTGGCCGAGTTCTTCTTGACCCAATTCGCTGATGAGTACGATCGGCAGGTCACGGCCTTCTCACCCGCCGCCACCAGGGCCCTGGCCGCCCACAACTGGCCCGGGAATGTGCGCGAACTCGAGAACTCCATCGAGCGCGCCGTGTTGCTCTCCACGGGCAGCGAAATTCAGACCGAGGTCCTGCCCGAATCCCTGCGGGGCGCAACCGGGCCCAGCCAGCTCATGGCCTCCGCCCCCGACCCGACCAGCCTCTCGCCCTTGCGAGAGGCCCTGGAGACTACCGAACGAGAGCTCATCCTGCGAGCGCTTCAGACCCTCGGCGGCAGCCGCAAGGCCACAGCCTCCGCCCTTGAAGTCAATCGCACGACCTTGTTCAACAAGATGAAGAAGTACAACCTGATGGACTTCGCGCCCGAAGCGGCCGATGATCCCCGCCCGTAGCGCGCACCCCGCCCTTCCCATGAACCAATTCTCCAAGTTCCTGTTCGTCTTCGCCACGGTTGTCGTCCTTGGCATCGTCGCCATGGTCTCCCGTCAGACCCTGCTCACCCCTCGCGAGGTGCTGCGTGAGGTCCGCACGGAGCTCAGCGATGACGCCTACGACGCGCCCCGGATCCTGCGCCGTCTGGGAAATGCGATCCGCCACGGCGAAGCTAGGGACATCACCGATGCCAAGGCCAAGAATGTGTGCGCGGAACTGCGTCTCACGCGCGCCGAGCTGTTGATCGAACTCGGCGCCACCGGAGATGCGCGTGCGGACCTCGAGAAGATTCTCAAGGACTACCGGCCCGGCAATTCGGAGGTGCGCCGCCTACTGATCAGGATCGATAGCGCCGAGGGCGACATCGCTGGAGCCCTGGAACGCCTGGAGCTATTGCTCGAGGACGAGCCTCACTACGGCCCGGCCTGGGTCGAGTCAGGGCGCCTACACCAATTGCTGGCCGATGAAACCCTGGCCATAGCCAAGCAACAAGTCAGCTTCGTCTTGGTGGTCAAGGACGCCAAACTCGCCGAAGAACGCCTGGAGAGCCTGACGGCCCGCGCCGCGACGGACCCCTTGCGTACCAGCGACATCTTGCGCCTGCGCGAGCTCTTCCCGCCCCGCGAAGAAGAAGTTCTGGCCCAGGTTCTCGAACTCTGCGAGGCCGCTGGTCAAGAGGTTCAGCTGGCCCGCCAGGACTTCCTCACCAGCATGGAATTCGGCCTCTTTCCAGGCGCCGTTCACGGCTACCTCGCAATTCTCCTGGCCGCTCGACGCGGCAGCGACGCCATTCATTTCGGCACGCTTTGTAGCCACTCGGAGTTGATCAGCTTGGACTCGAAGACCGGCGAGCTGCTGATCGGAGCCCTCGCTCACAACGAAGACTGGAAACACGCCGCAGAGCTTTCCTTCGCCTGGATGAACAACGGCCAGCACCTGGAACCCGCTTTCCTCGAGCTCATGTGCCACGCCATGTACAAAGCAGAGCGCTGGGCCGGCCTGGTCCTGGGCGCCAACCATCTGGCCATGGTGGGCTCCACGGAACAGGCCATTGTCGCGGGCTTCTACCGCGGACTGGGATGCGCCAACGCGGCCAAACCCAACCTCAAGCGCGCCTTCCTGGGGCTGCGGACCTTCGCCAGCAGCCGCGTGAACGAGCCCTTCCCCGGTGCCCGGGCCCTGGCCTGGGCACGCCTCGCCGATCTGCACCGCGACGAGGGCGATACCCTCAAGGAGCGTGCGACCCTCGGCGCCGCCCTCACCGAGGATCCGGGCATCGACGGCCAATTTTGGCTGCGACGGGCCACGATCCAGTTGGAGGCGCGCCACTCGGGCTACCAACTGCCCCTCGAATCCTGGACCCAGGCCATGAGTCGGCTGCCACAACGCACCGTGGAACTCATGCCGACCTTCCTCGAATTGGGCCAAAAAGCCCTGCTGGCCCAGGACCGAGATGTTCAGGTCATCTACGCCGACCTGAAGCGCAAGGAAATGTCCCTGCCCCGGCGCAGCTACGGCCCCTTCGTGCTCTTGCAACTCGCACAGCTCCACGGCCAAGCCGGCGACACCGCCGCCCAAGCGGTGGTAGCCACGAGGCTCTTGGACCAGTACCCCGGCTTCCTGCCCGCCCTCGACCAGATCATCGTGGCCCGGGAAAGCGAGGGCAACCGGCGCAAGTTCGTCGAACGGGTGGTCCAACGGGCCGAGCTCGTGGGACTCGATGCACGCACACTGCAATGGCTCGATACGGTGGCCCACGATGAGTTCAAGCCCGAGCAGACCATTCGCATGATGCAGGTCGACACCGGCGGCAACGGCCGCTTGATGGTGGCCCAGTGGCAGGAAGCGAGGGGAGACATCGTCGAGGCACTCGCCACTCTCGGCGCGCCGAACAAGGTGCAGCGCGGTGAACGCGAATTGCTGCTCGGTGCCCGCATCGAGATCGAACAGGGGCACTATCAGGAAGCCCTGATCTGGCTCGACGCCATGCCCGAGGACGGCGTCCACACCAGCCGCCGATTGGAGCTGAGCCTGCTCTCTGCCTTGCAGGTCAAGAACCCCCGCCGCATTCGCTCCCTGGCCGCGGAGATCGTCGAGCGCACCGATAGCGACCCGCTCGAGATCCTCCGGCTAGCCAATATCTTCCTGCGCCTGGGCCATCCTAACGGTGTTCTGGAATTGCTTGACAAGCTCGAAGAATCAGCCCAAGCAGCGAATCTCGATCTGCCCACCGGGGCCCTACTTCTGGGCCGCGCCCTGGCGCTGCTTTCCAAAGGAGACCAAGCAGAAGCGCAGCAGCCCAGCGAGGAAATCGCCCGCGCCGAGTCCTTCCTGAGCGAGACAGAAGGCGCCGCCCTGCGCCTGCTCGCAGACAGCCAGAGAGCTGACCGGGAGGCCTGCGCTGACACCGCGGCCTACCTTCTCGAAAGAGACGCCAGCCTCAGCGAAGAAGCCACGGCGCTCTTGTTCCTCTTCACCGATCGCGAGGAAGAAGCCCGAGACATGGCCGACTTCGCTCTGGAACTCGTGCCCGAGTCCCTGACCTGGGCGCTGGTTTCGACCATGGCCCGCATGAGCCTGGACGAGCCCCTGGCCTTGCCCGCGGGCTTTGGCTCCCGGGCCGCCGAGCAGACCCAGGCGCTCTTCGCAACAGGTCAGGACGCAGAGGACTCCCGGCTGAAAATCGCCGCCCTGCTCTTCGCGGAAGCCTCCCCCGTCTTCCACCCCTACCTGCAATCGCGCTGGCGGGATCTCCACCGGACCAAACGGGGCACCTTCTGGCCGCGACTCAAAGAAGCCGCCGTGCTCGAAGACATGGGCCTGGGCAGCGAAGCGCGCCCCAAGCTCGAAACCCTGGCCCTCACCTTTCGCGATTGCCTGGTGGTCTGGGAGCGTTACGAAGACTCCTTGGCGCGCTCCCTGGGTTCAGGCGAACATCCCAAGCTCGCGAGCGTCCACTCGCAGCGCCTGGTGCTGGTGGCGCGAGCCTACCCCGGCGGCGCCGAAGCTGCCTTGCTCGCGGCCAAGAGCGCCATGGAAGAAGAGCAGTGGGAACAAGCCCGCGACAACTTGAGCGCGCAGCTAAGAGAGCATCCCGGCTCCATCGAGCCCCTGGCCCTCGCAGCCCAGGTGCAAGGACACCTGGGCCAATGGACCGATGCCCTGGACCTGTGGCGCGCCGTCATGGACAGCCCAAACCGCGCCCGCGCTCGGCGCCAGTTGTCCGCCATGATCGCGGCCTTGGCCGAAGCTAACCGTAGCGCTCCGGCGAGCTTCACGAGGGCGGCCCATGTGGAAGAGCTCGAGCAACTCGCCGCTGCCTGGCCCCGCGACCCGCGGCCCACCCTGGCCCTGGCCCGACTGGACCGCGACATGGATCCCGCCAACCCATCCCTGGGAGCTGGACGCGCCCTGGCGCGCCTGTTCAGCTTCCGCCGGGACTCGGGGGGGCAATCCCTCGAGTCGCTCCAGCGCGGCTCGACTCGCGCCTGGGCGGAATTCTTCGTCGCCGTGGACCCGGGCTCAGCCGAGGACTTCTTGAGTTCCGAGCTTGAAGCCCAACCCGGCAACATCGTGCTCTGGCGACTCTTGGGCCAAGTGCACCGCAAACTCGGTCGCCTCAAGGAGTCCCAACGGCTCTTGACCATCGCCAACAAGATGACCCAAGACGCTGGCATCCAGTTGGAACTGGCGCGCACCGCCCTGGCCACAGGTAGCGGTCCGCGGACCATCGCCCGCTCCATGCGAGGCATGAACATGATCGCGGACGCAGCTCAACTCTTGCAAGGCCGCCTGATACTCAACGAATCGATCCTCAATCAACACGAAGAGGGTGGCTGGGAAGGCACTATCGCGCAGCTCACTCAAATCTGGAACAACCCCGCGCACCTGACCAGCGCAGGCGATCGCGCCGCCCTCGCCACGCTCCTTGCACGGGGCCTCCTTTTGCGCGATGCAGAGGGCGATGCGGTCCGGACGCAAGCCATGCTCTCAACCCATCTCGAAGGCGCCGACCCACTCTACCAACGCGAGACCATGGAGGTCCTGATCAACCTCGCGCGTGCGCGCATGATCAGTCCCTAGAGCTGCGCGAGTGCCAGTGAGCAGATAGCGTTTCGCAAGGGGGGCCTTTTCTGCGCGCAGAGCGTCCGTTTTCGGTGGGGCCTTCGTGCGCCTCCCCGGGACAGCTGCACGCTGCTTTGCTATCCTGGCCTGGCAGGACGATTGCCCAGCTCTGCACCCAGCGCATCCGCCTGATGCTCCGTGTTCAAAAAAGCCAGGAAGGCCGGCGTTCGAGCAAGCCATGCAGGCCAGATGTGCTTTTTTGACCGCCAGGGGCGCTAGCCTGCCCTTCGGAGACGGCCTGCGCTGCGTCAGTGGCAACACCCAGCGCCTCGAGATTGCGATCGCGACTTCCGCTGGCACTCGTAGGCCACATTTTGCTTGAATGCCCGCCGTGTCAGGTCGCAACGACCCTGACACCGGGCGGGCTAGAGCACTCCGACTTCTCTCAGGACCTTGTGGTAGGTCGTGAACTCGTGCTGGGCGAGCAGCGCCTCGAGCCGCGGCAAGGTGCGCTCGAGATTGAGGTAGTGGCGCAGGCGCGCCGAAGCGCCGGCGGGACAGCGTGGCTGGGCGGGATCAAACTCCCAGGGGTGCATGTAGAGCGCCACGGGGCGACCCAGGGACTCGATGCGAGCCAGGGCCGCGCGGGTCAGAGAGAGGGGCAACAGGCGGAAATAACCGCCGCCGCCCACGGGCCAATTGCGGCCGAAGAAGGGCACGGTGGAGACCGGAAACTCCACCAACTCCCCCGCCCCACCAGGCGCCTGCACGGTGGAGACTCCGGGTTCGAAACCGGGCACCCCGTAGACCGGATGGCGCACGGGATGGACGCTGGAGTCATAGCGGTAGCCGCGGGCCACGAGCGTGTCGAAGGCCCACCAACTGCGCTTGGTCAGGGTGAAGGTCGAGGCGCGAAAGCCTAGCGGCGCGGGGGCACCGGCGGCGCTCAGGGCGCGCTCGGTGCGGGCCAGGTCGGCCTCGAAACCGCCCGGGCCGAGTTCCCAAAGGAACCGGTGGTCGTAGCCGTGACTGGCCACCTCGTGACCGGCATCGAGGCAGCGCACAACCCAGTTTGGATGGCGCTCAGCGATCCAACCCAGGAAGAAAAAGGTCGCTTGGGCGCCGTGGCGCTCAAGGGCCGCGAGGATCGCGCCCATGCCGATATCCAGACGCGAAGGCACCGAGTCCCAACCCTCGCGAGGAAAGTTCCCGGCCAGATTGGCGACCTGAAAGTACTCCTCCACATCAAAACTGAGTGCGTGTTGCATGGCCTCTAGCAGACGATCCTGGCAACCTCATGGCGTTGTCGCCAGTGCTCCAGGACCAAGAGGCTCCAGAGTAGACTGGAATGGTCCCGCGCGCCGCTCTGGTGCTCGCGCAAGCGTGCGCCAGCCACCCCGCGGTCGATCCAGTCCGTGGGCAGGCTGTGGATGGCGGCTTCCACCACCGGGGCCAGGGGTCCCTTGAGCCAGGTCCGCAGGGGCGTATCGAAGCCGCGCTTGGCGCCATCGAGAACGCGGGCCGGCAGCCTGGTCGCCAGGGCCCGACGCAGGGCCAGCTTGCCACGACCTGCGCCGATTTTTTGGGCAGCAGGCAAGGAAACGAAGCGCTCCACCAAGCGGTGGTCCAGGAGCGGTACGCGCACTTCGAGGGAGACCGCCATGGATGCGCGGTCGGTCTTGCACAGGATTTGTTCGGGCAGGAAGGTCTTGAAGTCGGCGTACTGCGCGCGGAAAAGCGCATCGTCTATCCGCGGAAGCCGGTAATGATCGTAGAAGGCGTCAAATGGATCGTGGGCCTGGAGAGCTGCGCGCAAGTCCGGCGCGAGGACCGCCAGAGCCTCTCCCAGGGCGAGTTGCGTCAGGCTGGTGTAATAGGCCCGAGCCGGATCGCGGCCCAGGTTTTCCAGGGTGCTCTTGGCGCGCAAGAAACGCGGCGCGCGGTCGAGCTTGGGGTAGAGGGCCCCCAGTTTGCCTGCGGCGAGGCAGCCCCAGGAACCCAGACTGCGTCGCGCTCGGTCTTCGGCCACGGCGTACACATAGCGCCGGTAGCCACCGAAGATCTCGTCTCCCCCATCACCGGAGAGGGCCACGGTGACATGTTCCTTCGCCATCTCCGAAACGAGGTAGGTGGGTACCGTGGATGAATCAGCTAGGGGTTCGTCGAAGTGCCAGGGCAACTTCTCGATGGCCAGGGTAGGGTCGGGCTTCAAGACCTTGGTGTGGTGCACGAGTCCCAACCGGGAAGCGGTGGCCCCCGCCTGGGTGAGCTCGTCATGGCTCTTTTCCTCAAAACCCACACTGCAAGCCACCACCGCGCCGGCAGAAGAGGCCGCCATGGAATGCACCACGGCCGTGCTGTCGATGCCGCCCGAAAGAAAAGCGCCCAGGGGCACATCGGCCACCATGCGACTCTCCACCGCGCGATCGATCCATTCGAGGATTTCCTCGTCGGGGGCACTCGTCCGTTGTGCGTCAAGAGGCAGGTCCCAGTAGCGCCGTAGCTCTGGTTCCGCACCAGGGCTCCAGAGCAGCGAGTGACCGGCTTCGAGACGTTGCAGCCCGGCCCAGGCGGACTGCGGGCCGCTGCAGTAGCCCTGCACCAGATAGTCCAGAAGAGCCTCGCCCCGCAACTCGCGGTCGAAGGCGCCGCTGGCCAGGATGGCCTTGGGTTCGCTGGCCCAGAAGAGGCCCTCGGGGGTGCTGGCCCAGAAGAGCGGCTTGATGCCTATCCGGTCGCGGGCCAGAAAAAGGCGCGGCGAACCGGCCTGGCGAAAGTCACAGATGACCAGGGCAAACATGCCCACCAAAGCCTCGACAAGGTCGGGGCCGCGCTCCTCGAAGAGGTGCACCAGGATCTCTACATCCGAGTCAGACTGAAAACTGTGGCCCTGGCCCTCGAGTTCGGCGCGCAGTTCCCGGTAGTTGTAGATCTCGCCGTTGCACACCACAGCGATGGTCTGGTCCTCGTTCCAAATCGGCTGGTGGCCGCCCTGGAGGTCGATGATCGAAAGCCGCCGAAAGCCCATGGCCACGCCTTCTCGAAACAAATCTCCCTCGTCGTCGGGACCGCGGTGCACCAGGGTCGCGTTCATGGCAGCCAAGCGACTGCGATCGGGCACAGCATCGGCGGAATGCACCGCGAAGCCGCATAGGCCGCACATGGAACCTAGAAGCCGCTCTCGAGAGCTGGGCGGCGGTTGAAGCCCCGGCGGCCTTGGCCCATGCCAAAGCCTACTCCGCGCACGGCCTGCAGAGTGCGGCGCCCTTCGCTACGGCCGGGATAGTTGATGGGACTTTCCATCTCGCGCCGGGCGATGGTGGTGAAGGCCAGGATCAAGGCCACCCAGTGGTAGAAGAGGTCGAAGTGGGCGCGGTTCAAGAAAATGCTCCCGAGCATGAAGGTCACTAGCGAGGCCTCGAACATGGTGGTGTAGTTTAGGATCCAGCTCGAGTGATAGCGCAGTCGAGCCTGATGGCGCAGGCGCCACAGGTCGAAGAGGCTCAAGACGAGGAGCAGAAGGTACAGCAGGAAGGCTAGCGAACCGCACTCGGCCCAGATTTGCAGGTAACTGTTGTGGGCCACGGCGGTGCCGCCCTGGGCGTAGCCTCGTTCCACCGTTTCGGGGTTGTAGCTTTGGTAGTTGTCCTGGAAGTGCCCGAAACCCACGCCAAAGACGGGGTTTTCCTTGATCATCTCACGGGCGGTGCGCCAGGCAGCGAGGCGCGCCTGAGCCGAGTCATCCTGCTCGTAGTCGGCGATCGACTGCACCCGATCGAGGTAGATTTTGGGTCCGGCGAAGCTAACCCCCACTACGATCAGACCCACCATCGCGAGCCCCGCAAGTTGATTGCGGGAACGAACAACCAGCACGAGGATGCCCGCCGCCATGGCCAGCAATCCACCCCGCGACTGGGTCATCAGAATCGTGAGCATGGTCAAGGGCACGCATACAAGCAGCACGCGCCGCAAAACGTCGCGCTTCTCCGAGTGGCCGATCATCCACAACATGGGAATCCCCATGCCGAGGGCCAGGGCGAAATCGTTGTTGTCCTGAAGCATCCCTCCCGGGCCCCGCAGGATCACCAGTGTGCCCCCGGATAAAACACCCATCAAACCCGACTTGTAGCCGAAGAAGGCGAAGCTGAGGGCGATAACCCAGAGCATCATGCGCAATCTGGCCCGGGTGTTGACCATGCCCGTCGTGAAGAGCGCAATCAGGATGACCTTCGAGAACTCAGCGAAACCCGGCAAGTCCGCTGGATCGGCCCCGCGGTTCTGCAGAATCGATACGCCCACCAACAAGACCATGCAAACCATGATCGCGGTACGCACCGAGTTGAGCATGAAGCGGCGCTCGCGGGACGAAGCAAAAAAGCCCGCAAAGGTCACCACCGAGACATAGAACGACCAGCGAATCTCCCTCGCGAAACCCCAGGTGAGATCCTGGATCCGCATGTAGGCCAGCAGCGAGAACAAGAGCAGCCCGACGAAGGGCTTTCTGAAGCAAATCGGCAGGGCCCCCAGAATAAGGAGGCTGACTACAATGTCCCGCATGGCTTGGGTCCTCGCCCTCTAGCGCGTAGCAAACCCGGCGCCAATGGCGCGGGCCACAGGGATGGGGCGCGGAGAGGGACTCATCGCTTGAGCCCTACAGGAACAGGGAGCGCAGGTCGTCGATAGAAGCGAGGAGTTCCTGACCCAGGAGATCAGGCTCGAATTTCCAAGCCCAGGTGACAAAGCAAACGACCCCGATCAAGGCCAGGCTGGAAGCGCCAACCGTGGCCCGTCGCAAGCCCCGGCGGCGGCGTTGGATGCTGGTGACGATGGGGCTGATCACGCCCAGCACGGGCACAACCAGGACACGCGAGACGTCGGCCGTGGTGCGAAAGCAACTGCGGCTGAACTCGGCGGTGAGCGCTGACCCCAGGCCCAAGCCGAGGCCCAGGATAGCGGCGAGCAGAACGATCAGAATCGGGTTGGGCTCGGTGGGGTTTGTCGGGGGCTCCACATCCTGAAGAATCTGGAAGGGGTTGCCCGAGGGACCGTAGAGCACGCCGCGCATTTGTTTCTTCTGCTGCAATTGCAGCTCGATCTCCCCCAGGGTCGTGGTCAGGATCGTGATACGCGCCGAGCGCTCGCTGTCCTCGCGGTAGGCCTCTGCCAGACTGCGCATCTCGTCGCGGTCGCGACCGATGAGGTCTTGCAGGGAGGCGTGTTCGGTCTCAAGGCTCAGAACATCGCCTTCGAACGAGGTCACTTGTCGCAAAAGCGCCTGGTAGTCGGGATTGGGCACGAACTCGACACTGGTCAGGCCTTCGCTTTCCTGGCCCTCGAGTTCAGCTATGCTCTGGCCCAGAGCGAGAAGTTTGGCCTGGGTGGTGCGATAGCGGCTGTGGGCCGGTTTGATGCCTTCGAGGTCTTCCTCGAGAATCTCGCGTTCCTCAACCAGGGCCTCGATTTCGGCGGCGTGATCGCGGCCACCGCTGATGGCTGTTTCGGGCACCTCGGGCGCGAGCTCCGCCAACTGCTCTCGACGCAGCTCGAGGCTGGCGAGGGCCACATCCAGCGTCAGGGCCACGGTCTCCAGGCGCGCCTTGTTGCCTTCAAAGCGCTCGATGGCGGGGTCCTCGAAGCGCTGCTGGTGCTGCCCGGGAGTCGGCTGAGTGGGCGAGATTTCATGGTCGATGCGCAGATCGGAGAGCCGTTGGCTCTCCCGGTGCCACTCCTTCTCGAGTTCGCCCTTGCGATTCAGGAGGGTGGTGTACTCGATGTCCACGCGGGTGCGATCGCGCTCCACGACCTGTTCGATCCAGGCCTGTCGCAGGGCTTTCAGGAAGACCTGGGCCCTGTCGCGGTTCACATCGCGGTACTCGATGGATACGAAGGACGAGCCCACATCACGGCCCTTGTCGGGCACGCTGACGCGAATGTTGTCGCGCACGCGCAGGCGATACTCCACCTGGTCGCGTCGGCCCAGAGTGAGGTAGTCCGCCCAGTTGAGGTTCTCGATGACCTCGGTGATGCGGCGCATGGAACGGATCTGCTGCGACGCGTTCTGGGCCACGCCGAGGGTGCGCTCCTTGATGTTGGCGCGGGAATCGCCAGCTGTGAATTGCGAGCGCAACTCGACCTGGGTCTCCACCAAGAACTTCTTGGGTACGATGACCGCGAAGGCAAGACCCAGCGAAAGCAGGAATAGGGTGGGCAAGAGGATCTGCCACTTGCGTCGCCGAAGGATGCCCAGGAATTCCTGGATCTGTCCGGGCGGGTCGATTTGAACAGCCATAAAACGAGGGTCGCGGGTTGGCGCTAGAAGACGCCTGTATTCGTGTTGTTAAAGTTCCGGAAACGACGGTTGGTGCCGATGTCGCTAATACTGCGCAGGGTATTGACGGCCTCCGAGAGACCCCCTAGCACCATCTTGACCGGAAACAAGAGCGTGTTGATGAAGTAGCCCACCTGCGCCAGCATGGTAGGCGGCACATAGATGATGTCCAGCTCACGGATCTTGACCTGGAAGGTCGAATCGCCCCGTTCGATCATCTGGCCGATATCCAAGGTCATGATCAGGGGGTCCCGCGGGTCGGCGCGGATCAGGCGAATGCGGCCAAGGTTAGCCGTTTCGTCATCGGGGCCAGCCAACATGACCGCTTCCCAGATGGTCAAGTCGCCTTCAAAAACCTGCTTGCCCTCGGCGCCCACTTCACCGTAGACAAAGTAGTACTTGCCCTGGCCCGACTGGATGCGGACATGAATGTCGAGCAGGTCGTAGTAGGGGCTGTAGCGGTCCATCAGGAGCGCCTCGATCTCCGTGCGCGTCATGCCCGCCACATTGACCGCACCCACCTCGGGCAAGAGCACGGTGCCGTCGATTTCCACGCGCTCGTTGGCACGCAGCTCCTCGGGCTGGTAGGTGTCGGTGACGCTCAGGGTGTCGCCGATCGTGATGTAGTTCTCCTCCTCCGCATTGCCGGTGTAGCTCTTGCCAAAGCCGGCCGTGTTGAGGTTCTGGAGAATGCGCTTGTCCGGCGCCGACGAGCAGGCGACCAGAAGGGCGACAAAGAGGGCGGCAAGAAGACGCAGCCTCGTGGGGAAGGAGATCATGCTTGGGTAGGGAAGGACCACCGCTAGAAACGGGTTACAGGTACTACATCGACCGTCGAGGGCCTCTGGTTGACCCCTCTCAAGCTCCGTATTGCCGAGCGTAGTAATCTCGGTACGCTCCGCTCCTAACCCGTTGCATCCACTGGGTTTGCGACAAATACCAGCGAATCGTCAAGGGCAGGGCCTGTTCGAAGGTGAAGCGCGGTTGCCAGCCCAATTCGGCCTTGATCTTGCTCGCATCGATGGCGTAACGACGATCGTGGCCGGGGCGATCCTTGACGAATGTGATCAGGCTTTCCGGCTTTGCGAGTTCCTTGAGAACCAACCTTACTAGGTGCAAATTGGGCATCTCATTGTTGCCTCCGATGTTGTAGACCTCCCCCGGGCGCCCCCCCTCCAGGACCGCCAGGATGGCCTCATTGTGGTCTCGCACGAAGAGCCAGTCACGCACCTGCAAGCCATCCCCGTAAATGGGTAGATCCTTGTCCTCGCGGGCATTGGCGATGATCAGCGGCAGGAGCTTTTCCGGGAATTGGTACGGGCCGTAGTTGTTTGAGCAGCGCGTGATGCAGGCCGAGAAGCCGTGGGTCTGGAAGGCGGCCCGCACCAGGAGGTCGCTGGCGGCCTTGCTGGCCGAATAGGGCGAGTTGGGCGCCAGGGGGGTCTGTTCGGTGAAGGAGCCCTGCGCACCCAGGGATCCGTAGACCTCATCAGTGGAAACATGCACGAAGCGTCCGATGCCCCGGGCCCGACAGGCATCGAGCAACACCTGGGTGCCCAACACATTGGTGCTCACGAAGGGCAATCCGCCCTCGATCGAGCGGTCCACATGACTCTCGGCCGCCATGTGCACCACCCCCACCGTCGCCGGATCGCCGGCCGCGTCCAGGGCCTTTTCCACGGCAGAGCTCTCGCGGATGTCGCCTTGCAGGAACGTGTAGCCGCCAAGCCCCTCGAGGCTGGTGAGGTTCTCGAGGTTGCCTGCGTAGGTCAGGGCGTCGAGGTTGACGATGGACCAATCGGGACGCAGCTCGGCCAGCATGTGGCAGAAGTTGCTGCCGATGAAGCCCGCGCCACCAGTGATCAGGACTGTCGAAATGGGTTGTGCAGTCATGGGTGGATGCGTCTTCCGAGAAACCTTGAACAGTTGTAGTTCGCGCCCATGTCAGTGGGCCTCGCTGCCCAGGTAGGTGGAAAGGGCCTCGCGCCAGCCCGCCAGGGGTTTGCCGCGCAGCACCGAGAGCCGCGTGCAGTCGAGCACGCTGTAGGCCGGTCGCTGGGCGGGCCGCGGGAATTCACTTGTGCTGCACGGGGTCAGCTCCACACCCTCTATACCGCACAACTCCACAGCCGCGCAAGCGAAGTCGTACCACGAAGCCTGGCCTTCGCAGGCAGCGTGGTAGATCCCCGTCTCGCCGAAGCGCAGGACATCCCAGAGGGCCGGAGCGAGTTCGAGGGTCGAGGTAGGTGTGCCGATCTGGTCATCGACAACCTTGAGTTTGCCGCGCTCGCGGGCAAGGTCACAGATCGTGTCGGCGAAGTGCTTTCCCCGGGGGCCGTAGAGCCACTGGGTGCGCACGACCCGGGTGCCTGTTGGATGGGCTGCAAAGGCCTGCTGTTCTCCGGCCAGCTTGGTCGAGCCGTAGACCGATGTGGGCCCCACGGGATCGTCCTCGCGGTAGGGGCGCTGGCCATTTCCATCGAAGACAAAGTCGGTGGAGACTATCACCAGTGGTATCTCGAGCAGGGCGCAGGCCGTGGCCAAGAGCCCGCAGGCATGGGCATTGACATCCATGGCCAACTCGGGCTTGTCCTCCGCCAGGTCCACGGCCGTGAAAGCAGCACAGTGAATCACCCCGGTGAAGGGGCCGTGCTCGGCGAACATGGCCTCTACAGCAGCCTGCCTGGTCAGGTCCACCCCCACCGCCTCCACGCCCGGAGCCTCCTTGAGGTCCGTGCCGATGGCCGTGATGCTGTCGGGCACCGAGAGCAGCACCTGGCTGCCGAGCATGCCGGCGCCTCCGCTGACGAGCACCCGCTGTTGTTGGAATTCCCGCACTTGTTTTGCCGTTCAGTCGCGCCGGTTGGCGCCGCCCTCGGCCACGAGGCTGGCAGAGCGATGGAGAGAGCTGAAGGTCCCCGCGTCGGTCCACCAACCTTCAAGCACCTCGAAGGTCATGGACTTGTCCTCGATGTACCAGTTGTTGACATCGGTGATCTCCAACTCGCCGCGGTCCGAGGGCACCAGGGTCTTGATGATTTCGAAGACGCGGTTGTCGTACATGTAGATGCCGATCACCGCCAGGTTGGACACGGGCTCGCTGGGCTTCTCGACGATCTCCACCACCGAGTCGCCCGAGAGGGTGGCCACACCAAAGCGCTCGGGGTCGTGGACTTCCTTGAGCATGATCTTGGCGCCGCGCTCCTGCTCGCAAAAGTCCGTCACGGCCTTCTTGATGTTGCGCTCGATCAGGTTGTCGCCCAGGATCACGCAGATATCGTCATCCGAGGCCCAATGCTCGCAGAGGCCCAGAGCTTCGGCGATACCGCCCTCGCCTTCCTGGTAGGTGTAGTTCAGGTGTTTCAGGCCGAAGTCACTACCGTTGCCCAGGAGACTCAGGAAGTCCCCGGACTTCTTGCCACCGGTGACGATCATGATGTCGTCGATGCCAGCGTTCACCAGGGCCTCGATGGGGTAGTAGATCATCGGCCGGTCGTAAACCGGCAGGAGGTGCTTGTTGGTGATCTTGGTCAGAGGGTGCAGGCGACTGCCCAGGCCTCCGGCGAGAATGATGCCCTTCATGGCTAAAAACGAGGCCTGCCCCCGAGGGGGACGACAAGGAAGCGGACGGTGGATCTGGGAAACCCGGGGGCACCGGACGGGACCGGGCTCTCTGGCAGGGGAGTTTTCGAGGCGCACAGGATAGACCGAGCGAGGCCATGCTTCAACTGTTGCAGGGCCTGCAACTACTGGGCTGGCCCATCCAGCCCCTGCTCGCGATACCAGGCCACGAAGCGGGCCAAGCCCTCGGGGATCAAGGTGCTGGGTGCGTAACCCAAGTGCTCTCGGGCGCGGCTGATGTCGGCATGGGTCAAGAGCACATCACCGGGTTGCATGGGCTGGCGATCGATCTGCGGCTCGCGGCCGCAGGCCTCGCCTACCTGCGTGACGAGATCCGCCAGGGAAGTTGTCTCGGACTCGCCCAGGTTGAAAATATCGTAGCCCCGGCAGCGGTCGATGGCGCGCACCACGCCGCTCGTAATGTCGTCAACATAGGTGTAGTCGCGGCGCGTCGAACCGTCCCCGAAAAACGGGATCGGCTCGCCCCGCAAGGTCATGCGCACAAACTTGTGGATCGCCATTTCCGGCCGCTGCCTGGGTCCGTAGACCGTGAAGAAGCGCAGGCAGGTTATGGGGATCTGGTACAGGTGATGGAAGGTGTAGCACATGAGCTCCCCCGCCCGCTTGGTCGCGGCGTAGGGCGAAACCGGATGATGGATATCATCAGCCTCTTTGAAAGGTACATTCTCGTTGGATCCGTAGACGCTCGACGACGAAGCGAAGATGAAACGCAGGCCCGGGTCTCGCTTGCGCACAGCTTCCAGGAGCACCAGGGTGCCGCGCACATTCACATCTTCGTAGAGCAGCGGATCAAGCAACGAAGGCCGCACACCCGCCATGGCACCGAGGTGCACAATCGCCTCGAAGGCGCCCTCGTCGAATAGCCCTGCCACCAGCTCCGCATCGCGGAAGTCGCCAGTCACCACCCGCGCGCCGGCCTGGGCCAGTACCTCGGCATTGGCGCGCTTGATGGTGGGGTCGTAGAAGTCGTTGAAGTTGTCGAGCACGGTCACCCTGTCCCCGCGCTCGAGCAAGCGTTCACACAGGTGCGAGCCAATAAAGCCCGCCCCGCCAGTCACCAGGATGCGGCTCATTCGACGGTCACACTCTTGGCCAGGTTGCGAGGTTTGTCGATGTCACAGCCGCGCATGCGGGCGATCTCGTAGGAGAGCATCTGCAAGGGAATGACGTTCAAGATGGGCGACAGCCACACGCTGCTCGCGGGAACCTCGATGGCTTCATCGGCCAGATTCAAGCTGGCTTGGTCAGCACCCACGGCAATCACCGGGCCACCGCGGGCGCGGATTTGCTCGATGTTGGAGCGCACCTTCTCGGCCATGGCGCCGTGGCCGGTGATGACCACGCTGGTCATCCAGGCCTCGATCATGGCAATCGGCCCGTGCTTCATCTCTCCCGCCGCGTAGCCCTCGGCGTGCATGTAGGAGATCTCCTTGAGCTTCAAGGCGCCTTCGAGGGCGATGGGAAAATTAACCCCGCGGCCCAGGAAGAGAAAGCCCTTGACGCCCTTGTGGCGCTGGCTGATGGCCTGGATTTTTTGCACCATCTCGTCCGAGAGCAAGCGCTCCAGCCCCGGCCGTAGGAGTCGCAGGTCGCGCACCAGGCGGCGCCCTTGCTCTGCGTCGATCACGCCCTGGGCGCGGCCGAGTCGCACAGCCAACATGTAGGCCACCACCACCTGGGCCACGAAGGCCTTGGTGCTGGCGACACCAATCTCGGGGCCGGCCTGGGTCAGGATGTGAGACTGCACCTCACGCACCATGGTGCTGCCAGCCACATTGCAAATGCAAGCCGTGCGTGCACCAAGGTCGGCGGCCAGGCGCAGGGCGGCCAAGGTGTCGGCGGTCTCGCCCGACTGAGAGATGGCCACGGCCAGGGTGCCCGGCTCACACAGGGGTTGGCGGTAGCGGAACTCGCTAGCGTATTCGACCTCGACCGGAATCCGGGCCAAGCCCTCGATCATGTAGCGCGCCACGAGTCCCGCGTGCCAGGCTGTGCCGCAGGCCACGATCTTGATGCGCGACACGCCGCTCAATTCCGCATCGCTCCAGCCGCTCTCGTCGAAGCGCACATCGCCGTGCTCTTCGTCCAGGCGGTGAAAGGCCGTGCGTGCCAGGACATCCGCCTGTTCGTGGATTTCCTTTTGCATGTGGTGGGCGTAGGAGCCCTTGCTGGCGTCGTTCACATCCCAATCCACCCTCTGCAGCTCCCGCTCCACCAGAGCTCCCGTGGCGTCGCGCACCACGACTCCGCTGGTGGAGAGCTCGGCCAGATCGCCATCTTCGAGGTAGATCACATCGCGGGTGTGCGGGATCAGCGCCAGAACATCCGAACCAATCCAGGTGCCATCGCGGGCCAGTCCCACGCAGAGCGGCGGGCCCTGGCGGGCGCAGACCAACTCGGGCTCGTCGCCGGCGTAAAGAACAGCGATGGCGTAGTAGCCGCGCACGAGCTTCAAGGCCCGTGCCACGGCCTCCACGAGAGTTCCGCCAAGCTCAAGTTCGCGGCCAATCAGATGGGCGCAGACCTCGCTGTCCGTTTCGGACAGAAACTCGTGGCCCTGTTCGGCGAGCTCTGCGCGCAATTCGAGGTAATTCTCGATGATGCCGTTGTGAACCAGGGCCAGGCGGCCCGTGCCGTCCTTGTGGGGGTGGGCGTTGCGATCGGTGGCTGGACCGTGGGTGGCCCAGCGCGTGTGACCGATGCCTGCCCTGGCCGGCGGCGCGGGGGAGGCTTCCAGGTGGCACTCGAGGGCTTCGAGGCGCCCGGCGCACTTGGCTATGGCTAGACCATCGGATCCGGCGAGAGCCACACCGGAGCTGTCATAGCCGCGGTATTCGAGGACCCGCAATCCTTCGATCATGCCCGCTAGCACCTGACCGCGATTCAGGAGCGCTCCGACTATGCCGCACATTTCAGAATCCCGCGTCCGGGGGTAATTCGCCAGCAGCTTGCAGGCGTTCCTTGAACGAAGCCAAGGCCATCTTGAGCCCGTCGCGCAGCAGCACGCGCGGCTCCCAACCCAGGACCCGGCGGGCCTTGGTGATGTCGGGCTGGCGAACCTTGGGGTCGTCCTCGGGCAGGGGTTGGAAGCAAATATCCGAGTTCGAGCCGGTGATATCGATCACCTCGCGGGCGAACTCCAGGATCGTCATCTCGGACGGATTGCCGATGTTGGTGGGCAGTTTCTCGTCGGAGTGCAGCAGCGCGTAAATGCCATCGACGAGGTCGTCCACATAGCAGAACGAGCGGGTTTGCGATCCGTTGCCAAAAACCGTCAGGGGTTCGCCGCGCAGGGCTTGAGGCATGAAGGCCGGCAAGACGCGGCCATCGTTCAGGCGCATCCGCGGGCCGTAGGTGTTGAAGATGCGCACGATGCGCGTCTCGAGACCGTGGTAGCGCTGGTAGGCCATGGTGATGGCCTCGGCGAAGCGCTTGGCCTCGTCGTAGACACCGCGAGGCCCCACGGGATTGACATTGCCCCAGTAGTCCTCGGATTGGGGGTGCACCAGGGGATCGCCATAGCATTCCGAGGTGGAGGCCAACAAGAAACGGGCGCCCTTGGCATGCGCCAGGCCCAGGGCCTTGTGGGTTCCCAGCGAGCCGACCTTGAGGGTCTGAATCGGCAACTCAAGGTAGTCAATCGGGCTGGCGGGCGAGGCGAAGTGCAGGACGGCGTCGAGCTGACCGGTCACATGGATGTACTCGGTGACATCGCGCTCCTCGAAGTGGAAGTCACGGTTCCGAAACAGGTGCTCCACATTGGCCAGGTCACCGGTGATCAGGTTGTCCATGCAAATCACCTCGTAGCCCTCGGCCAGAAAGCGTTCGCAAAGGTGACTGCCCAGGAAGCCTGCGCCGCCGGTGATCAGGAGTCGGGACTTGGTCATGGCGTGACGAGTAGCGCGGGACTCAAGCGTCTCTTTTCTCGGCGCCTTCTGAGTGGGCGCCTTCTGAGTCATCCGCTGCCCCATCTTGGTTCAGTTCGGCTCCGTCTTGGAGGGGCTCTTCTGAAGTGACCGCTGGAATGGCCGCGGAGGCTCCCCGCGCCAAACCCGAGAAAGTCGCGCTTTCGCCCGGTGCCAGGGCGAGATGCACACCGAGCCCTGAGATGGCGTGTTCGCCGGTGACATCCACGCGTACACCGCCCACGACCGCATGGGCCTTCGCAGCACCCGCTAGTTCCACGGCGAAGCCGGGACCGTCGAAGCTCTCTTGCCCCGGAGCCTGGCGAATCGGCCGACCGCCCGCGGATAGCAGGGCCAGGTCGATGGTTTCCCCGGGGGCCAGGCTGAAGACCTCCTCGCGGAAGGCCACCTGGCCTGCTTCCTTGGACTGGTTCTTCACCCGCAGGATGTCGAACAGTTGCCGCTCCACGAGCCAGGGTCCCGAGTCGGCAGCCAGTTGGGCGCCGCCCACGAGTTGGATCTGATCGCCGGAGCTGAGGTTCAGCACCATGCGGTCGAGGGCGCGCATGATCAAGTTGGGCTCACCGCGACTGGGCGAACCCACGATCGCCACGCAGTTGTCATATAGAAGCACTTGGGTGCCATTGGGCCAGAGGATCTCTGCCCGGCCACCGGCTGCGGAAAAGACCCAGGCGCCGGCATTGGCGCGCCGGCGCTTGTCGAAGAAACGCAGGGGCGAGGGCGAGGGTTCCCCCGCCGGCTGCAACTGCACCGGATCGGCGAGGCGCGCCACCAAAACCTCCTCGGGCCCAGGCGGATAGGCCGCCTCGGCACCCGGAGGCAGGGGCGTAACGGCGGAAACCATGGGAGCGGGCACTTGCTGGGTCGAAAAGTTCGGCCAGCGACTGCGCCCGGCGCAGGCCGCGAGGGAAGCGAGGCCCAGGGCAAACGAGGCTCGTGCGAGCAGAGAGGTGGTCTTGGGTGTGAATTGCAATGTTCTAGGCAATGTTCAAGGCGCTG
This sequence comes from Planctomycetota bacterium, assembly GCA_012959785.1. Classification (GTDB taxonomy): domain Bacteria; phylum Planctomycetota; class UBA1135; order UBA1135; genus DUCM01. Next base: position 356,566 of record DUCM01000005.1, read on the forward strand.
TTCTGGAAGGAATGACCCCCTGGGGTTACTGGCTGAAGTAACGTTCCATGAAGCCCGTATCGTGCTCTCCAGCAAGGAAGTCGGAATGGCTGATGATAGCCTGGAGGACCGAGAGGGTGGTCTTGGGGCCCTCGATGATGAACTCGGAGAGGGCCCTCTGCATCGTCGCCACGGCCTGTTCGCGGGTGTCGCGGTGCACCAGGAGTTTCCCGATCATCGAGTCGTAGTTCGGCGGGATGCGGTAGCCACTGAAGCAATGACTGTCGACTCGCACCCCCGGTCCCCCCGGTGGCACAAAGGTCTCGATCAGGCCCGGCGAGGGTTGGAAGTTCCTTTCAGGGTCCTCGGCATTGATGCGGCACTCGATCACATGGCCGCGGCAAGAAATGTCAGCCTGGCTATAGCCCAACTCCTCTCCCGCTGCCAGGCGGATCTGTTCCTTGATCAAGTCGATGCCAGTGGCCATCTCGGTCACCGTGTGCTCGACCTGGATGCGGGCATTGACCTCGATGAAGTAGAAGTCGCCCTGGGAATCCAGGAGGAACTCAACCGTGCCGGCGTTGTGATAGTCCGCTGCGCGGGCCATGCGCACGGCGGCGGCGCCCATCTCTGCGCGCAACTTGGGGGTCACCGAGGGCGAGGGCGTCTCTTCGATCAACTTCTGATGGCGGCGCTGCACGCTGCAGTCTCGTTCGCCGAGGAAGACGATTCCACCCGCTCGATCGCCGAGGATCTGCATCTCCACATGGCGCGGATTCTCAACGAACTTCTCGATGTAGACCGTGGCGTCGCCAAATGCCGCCTGGGCCTCGCTGCGCGCCGCGTGAAAACCACTCACGAGACTCGGCTCGTTGCGCGCCACGCGCATGCCACGGCCGCCTCCGCCGGAGGCAGCCTTGACCATGACCGGGTAGCCGAGTTTCCCCGCAACCCGCACCGCTTCACGCTCGTCATCCACAGCGCCATCGGAGCCGGGCACCACCGGCACTTCGGCGCTGAGGGCCATCTCGCGGGCATTGGCCTTATTGCCCACGGATTGAATCGTGGCCGGGTCGGGGCCGATGAAGTGAATCTTGCAGGACTGGCAGACTTCGGCAAAGTGGGCGTTCTCCGCCAGAAAGCCGTAGCCAGGGTGAATAGCCTCGACATCGGCCACTTCGGCAGCGGAGATGATGGCGGGGATGTTCAGGTAGGATTGAGCTCCCGGTGCCGGCCCAATGCAGATCGTCTCGTCCGCCTGGCGCAGGTAGAGCGCATCGGCGTCGGCTTCGGAATAGACCGCCACAGTCTCCACACCCAGCTCGCGACAGGCACGGATGATGCGCTGCGCAATCTCGCCACGGTTCGCGACCAGGATGCGTCGGAACATCAGCCCTTCTTGATCAGAAACAGAGGCTGGCCGAACTCAACGGGGTCACCGTTCTCCACAAGGACCTCAACGATTTTGCCGACCATCTCGGCCGGGATCTCGTTCATGACCTTCATGGCCTCGATGATACAGACCACCGTGTCGGCCTCGACCTGCTTGCCTGCCGAGGCGAAAGGATCACTCTCCGGCGAAGCGGAGCGATAGAAGGTGCCCACCATGGGACTCTCGAGCGCCACCACGCCGGGCGCCAGGCCAGCTTCCTCGGTCTCGAGTTCGGGACTCGCGGCGAGCGGCGCGGGCGCGGCGGAAAGCACCGCGGGTGCCCCGGCACCGGGCACCAGAACCACCGGGCCGGCGACCGCATCGGCACTCGGGTGCCCGCGTTTGAGGGCCAACTTGAAACCACCATCCGGTTCTTCGTAGGAGAGTTCGGTGACGCCCTCGCTGGTCATGATGCGAGCGAGGCGGCGGATCAGTTTGGGGTCCAGCATGGGGGAACCAATGGGGAACGCGGGGAGGAAGCCTGGGTTCGGTGCCAAATCATGCCAAGGCCATCCGCACCAGCGCACCCTTTTGGGCTCAAATCGAGGAGATTGGGCTCACTTCGAGGCCAAATCGGCCGCAAACAGCCAAAAGGCGCCTAGTCCGCCTGCCAGAAGCCTGATTTGCCTCCGCGCTTGCTCACGAGGCGCACGCGCTGGATCTCGATGCCTCGGGCGGCGGCCTTGGTCATGTCGTAGACCGTCAGGGCCGCCACGGCCGCTGCGGTGAGGGCTTCCATTTCGACCCCCGTGGGACCAGTGCAGGCCGCCCGGGTGAGGATGCGCAGAACATCGGGCTCGCTCGCCTCGCGCTCGAATTCGATGTCGAGGGCCTCCAAACCCAGGGGATGGCACATGGGGATCAGGTCCCCGGTGCGCTTGGCGGCCAGGATGCCCGCGGCCCGCGCCATCTCGGTCAGGGGGCCCTTGGGACCGCCGTGGGCCATGAGTTCCTCCAGCAGCCCGGGGGGGAAGCGCACCTCTGCCTCCGCTCGGGCTTCACGGGCTGTGTGCTCCTTGGTGCCCACATCCACCATCTGCGACTCCCGCGCACCATCGGTACCCTGGATGTGGGTCAGGGCGGAAGCTCCCACCCCCTGGGCTCTGGAACCCGAGCCCGTTGATGTAGGAGTTGTGTCGGATTCGTCGATCATGGCGGTGGGTTCTGGGCCTGAGAGCCCAGCAGGCGACCATCTTAGTCCCCGCCGCAAAAAATCACACCATGCGCTCCTCGCCGGGACTGGTGCGCGGCCCCGCAACAGCCCATGATCGGGGCTGGGGGGCCTATCTGAGCCAATTCTGAGTGTACCGTGAGCCAAATCGAGGTGTGCCGCGATCTTCGTGGCATATTGCATATTAGGGTCACGGGGCACGGGCCCGAACCCCGAAAGACATAAGCAGCCTGCCCCCTTACTTTTTGTTTCCGCAAAACAAGCTGAGGGGGCCAGACCGAACCCGGCTTCCCCGGGGCACCGACGAGAATTCCAAGCGACCTAATTTATTCATGCATCGACTCCGCCAACTCAGCGCCACCTGCTCCCTCGCCCTCGCCTGCTGCTTGCCCCTCCTGGCCACGGGCAACGCGAGCCGCCACGCCCAGGACACCCGCGAGCTTTTGCAAGCCCAGGCCGAGAGTGCCAGCAATCTCAGCATCGATGAACTCTGGCGCAATGCCGCCAGCCTCGACTCGCTCTTCCTCGAACTCGCGAGTGATGATCTGGAGAGTGCCCTCGACGGACTTTTGCGCTCTCCCGCTGAACTCGGCTCCCACGGACTGCTGCTCCTCGTCAGCCTGCGGCTCTCCAGCGACAACCCCGACTTCGCCCTGCTCACCGACGCCCTTCTCCCGCTATTCGAAGACGAGGACGAGGGCGTGCGCAGCGCCGCTGCCGGCCTTTTCGCCGACCCCGGTTTCGCCCAACTCGAATTGACCCGCGGCGAGCCCTTGGTGAAGAGCCTCCTGGCCGTGGCCGAGGACTCGGACAACCCGCCGGACACGCGCATCGCCTTCGCCCTGGTGGCCCACGAACGCGGCGGTGGTTCGACCCAACGCAGCGCGCGCCGCGTCATGCTGGACTTCATGAATTCGAGCCGGCCTGCCCTGCGCTCCCGCGGCGCCCTGGCCTTGGCCCAGATCGGCGACATCGAAACCGCCCGCGGCGAACTCGAGTCCCTCTCCCAACTGCCTGGCAGCGACGGCCGTTTGGCGGGGGCCTTCCTCAAGAATGAACTGCTCAAGACCTATTACGAGTCGCGTCTGCGCGCCCAGCGCGAGAGCTTGACCGAAGGCCGCGACGACGAAGCTCCGGCCCGGGGCCTCGAGCGCGTCCAGCGCATGATGGACTTGATTCAGCACACCCACATCGAGGGCGATGTGCACGACCAGGAGGACCTCCTCGACGCGGCCCTCGACGGCATGTTGGGCAGCCTAGACCAACACTCAAGCTACATGAACCCCGCCGCCTACGCGAAGTTCCAACAGGAGCTCTCGGGCGAGTACGGCGGCATCGGCGCGTATGTGGCCGTGGATCCCGGCGACAGCCTGTTCACTATCACCCAACCGATCTACTCGGGACCGGCTTACAAGGCCGACCTGCGCACCGATGACAAGATCGTGCAGATCGGCATCTGGCCCACCCACGACCACGGCATCAGCAAGGACCAGAACGAGATTATCCGGCGCCTCAAGGGAGAGCCCGGCACCGACATCAAACTCTACATTTGGCGCCGAGGCATGCCGACCGAGTTGATCGACCGCCCCACCGAGGACATGGCCGTGACCATCACCCGCGGCTTCATCACGATCCCCACGGTCAAGTCAGCAATGCTGCCGGGACAGGTCGCCCTGGTGGAACTTTCGCAATTCAGTAGTGTGGCTTCCAAGGAACTGCGCCGGGCGCTCAACGAACTTTTGGAAGCGGGCGCCGAATCGATAGTCCTCGACCTGCGCTCGAACCCTGGCGGACTGCTCTCCGAAGCGCGCGCCGTGGTCGATCTCTTCCTCGCCAAGGGCAAGCGTGTGGTCACGACCGAGAGTCGCATCGCGGCCCCCGACAATCTCGATACCCGTCGGCGCTCCGTAGTGCCCGCCGACATGCCGGTGGTGGTCCTGATCAACCGCTTCAGCGCCTCGGCATCGGAAATCGTCTCCGGCGCCCTGCAAGACCACGGACGCGCGACCCTCGTGGGTCAGCGCTCCTTCGGCAAGGGCTCGGTCCAGAACCTCATGCGCATGGGCGCCGACGATCAGTACCGCGACGCAAACCACAACGGCAAGCACGACAACTGGGAAGAGCTCACCGTGGACCGCAACAAAAACGGAGAGTTCGATTTCTCTGGCCGCGCCAAACTGACCATCGCCCGCTATCTTTTGCCCTCGGGCCGATCGATCCACCGCGAACTCGACGATGAAGGCAACATCGAGAGCTTCGGTGGAGTCTCGCCCGAATTCATCGTGGCCCCCAAGCGTTGGGAAGCCTGGCGCCTCGAGGAGATGTTCGACTTGCAGAGCCAAGGCACTGTGCGCGCCTGGACCCGCGAAAAGTTCGCGGGCCACGCGGAACTCTTCGGTCGTCTAGCCCAGGACGACGCCAAGGATCCCGACCGCTACCCCGGTTTTGATGAGTTTTATGATTCCCTGGAGACCGCCTTGCCCCGGGAAGATGTGCGCTTCATGGTGCGCCGCGAAGTGCGCCGCCTGGTGCAGGACGAGCGCGGAGCTTCTTTCCCTCGGGGCGACTACGAGGAGGACATACAGCTCCAAAAGGCTCTGCAAGTTGCCCTCTCCGAACTCGGCCGCGATCCCTACGAAATCGAAGCCTACCGCCGCACATTCGACGCCCGCGAGAGCCTCACCGGAGGCGAATTGATCGCCAGCGCCGACACCGACCCAGCTTCACGGCAGGACGTGCGCACCGCCCTGGGGCTGATTGCCGAAGCCCGCCGCGGAGACGGCAAATTCTCCAGTGAGGCCCTCGAACGGCTACAGAAGATCCTCTCCGAACTCGACCGCTGACAGGTTGCTACGTCACGCCGTGGGTGACGGGCCGATCTCGGCGGGCAGTTCGGCCTCGTAGCCCTCTACGAAGTACTCGTCGAAATCGAAACCCTCGCGAAAGTCGTCCACAGTGTCCTCCTCACGGCGCTTGATCATACCGGCGTCCACCAGGAGGAACACGATCCGACCCCAATCGAGGGTCGAGTGAATTCCCCAGCGGCGCCAAACCGTGGCACCCATGGGACCGAACTTGCGGCGCGCCTCAAGGCGCAAGCCGGCCACGAGTTCCTGGCCGGTGAGGTGCCGGTCGCTGCCCTCGGCCTCGTCGCGACCAGCGAGGACCATCGCGGCCTGCAAGGCTTCGAAAAGGAAGGCGTAGGCCTCCCGGGAATAGCGGCCGTCCTCGCGGGCCAGACGGCTGATGGAATCGCGTTCTTCACTCATCGGGAAGCTCCTGCCGCCTTGCGCGGACGGCTCATGCGTTCGGCCTCCCGCAAGGCCAGGAAGGCGCGGTCGAGGAGGCTCTCGGCGGCGATGTTGCGGTTCGACTCGGCGCATAGATCGAGGACGCAGCGCAGAGTCATGGCGGTGCAAGCGGGACTCCATTTGCGCCCCCTGGCGAGGTCGCCGTGGGCCAGGGATTCTGGATCGGCGCCCGCGTGCAGGGCCAGGACATCATGCAGGATCCCCAACACCAGTCGCAAGGCTGCGCGAGCCTGGGTGCGGGTCTGGGCGGCGGGTGTCTTGCCAGCAAATTCGGCCTTCAGACCCAAGACTTCGGTGCTGGCGAGCAGGGGGTCGGTCTGGCCCGAGAGGACGCGGGCCAGGATCTCGCGCACCTCCAGCGCGGATCCGCGCTGAAGCTCCAGAGCAAGCCCCGGCGAGCCCCCGCTCCAGCGCGAGCATTGCTCGGCGGCGGCGCCCTCGAAACCAGCGCGGGCCAGGATCAGGGCGGTATCGGCCCGGCTGAGGGCGCCAAAGTCCACGCAGATGCAACGGCTGCGCACGGTAGCGAGCAAGACATCGGGGTGCGCGCTCTCCAAGATCAGAAGAGTGTTCCGGCCTGGTTCTTCGAGGGTCTTCAAGAGGGCATTCTGAGCGGACTCGTTGGCGCGCTCGAATTCACGCACGATCACCGCCCGCAATCCGCCTTCGGCTGAACGCAGAGCCAAGAAACTCTCGATGGTCTTCTCCGGCCCCCCATCACGGGGACTGATGTAGCCCACCTTCAAGACATCCTCGCCATCGGCGAGGGCATCGATGATGAAGATATCGGCGAAGGATCCAGCCGCCAGGCGTTTACACGGACCACAGTCGCCGCAGGGCGCAGCGGGGCCCGCGGCGCAGGCCAGGCCCTGGACGAACCAGCGAGCGGCCATGAATTTGCCGATACCCGCAGCTCCCTGAAAGAGCAGGGCGTGGGAGAGGCGGCCCTGGGTGTGCGCACGCCATAAACCCTCCACGACGGAGCGGTGCCCCAAGGGCTCAGACGCCCACACGCTGCACCTCCGCGAGAATTCGGTCGTGCACTTCGGCACTGGATCCCGAGCCATCGATCAAGCGGGCCGCTTCGAACTCCTCGGCGTAGCGCCGATACCCTAGAGCCACTCTGCGCTGAAATTCGAGGCCCTTGGCTTCGATGCGGTCACCTGGTTCACCGCGGCGGCTCGCCGCAAGCTCGACATCGACATCAAGGATCAGCACCAGATCCGGCCCGGGCTGCGAAGCCCAGTCTCTCAAGAGTTGTACCACCAGCGCCGGGTCCAGATCGCCGGCCACGGCCTGGTAGGCGAAAGTCGATGAGTTGAATCGCTCGCAGACCACATCCGCGCCGCCCTTGAGGGCCGGACTCACGAGTTGGTCCAACATCTGCCGCCGGGAGGCCGCGAACAGCAGGGTTTCAACCTCGGCACCGATCTCGAAGCGCTGGCTGAGCAGGATCTCGCGCACGGCCTCGCCGAGCAGGGTGCTACCCGGTTCGCGCAGGTGCAATTCTGCGGGCACGCCCAGAGCGCGCCTCAAGAGTTCGGCCTGGGTGCTCTTGCCGCAACCGTCGACTCCATCAATAACGATGAAGCGTCCCCGTTTCGAGGAAGACTGCCCTGCTTCAAATTCTTGCGTCCCATCCAGCATGCCTGCCATCCTACCTCCAAAGGTTGCCGCCGAGGCCATGATTCAGGGCCGGGCGAATCGAAACGGCCGACTCTGCCTGCTATCCTGCTCAGCGTGTCAACCATCTCCCAACGCACCCTGGACCTGCGTGCGCGCTACTTCAATGAGGACCAGCACCCCTACCGGCTGCTCGAGCGGGCCATCGAAGAAAAACTGCGCCCTGACGACCTGCTCCTCGAAGTGGGCTGCGGGCGCACGGCACCGGTGCTCTCCAAGTTTCGCGGCCGCACCCGGCGCCTGGTGGGCGTGGACCCGGTGACCTTTGAACTCGCCCCAGAACTGCAGGGCGAGATCGAGTTGGTGAGCGGCGACATGGCCCACACCACCCTCGAGTCCGCTTCGGTGGACCTCGCCATCTCGCGCGCGCTCATGGAACATGTGCGCGACCCGGGCCGCGCCCTGGAGGAAATGCAACGCGTCCTCAAGGCCGGCGGGCACTACATTTTCCTGGCCCCCAACCTTGGCGACTACGGTTCGATTCTGGCCTGGCTGACCCCCAACCGTTTCCACGCGGACATCGTCAAGCGCGTTGAGGGCCGCGAACTCGAGGACACTTTCCCGGCCTTCTTCCGCTGCAACACCCGCGGCACCATCGAGCGGCTGTGCGAATCTAGCGGGCTCGTACTCGAGAGCTGCGAATACTTGGGTCAGTACCCCGCCTACCTGCAATTCAACGCGGCCCTGTTCCTGCTGGGTACGGGCTACGAGAAACTCATCAGCCGTTTCCACGCCCTGCGCTTCTTGCGCGGCTGGCTCCTGGTGGTGCTGCGCAAGCCCTGACGCCTAGCCGTCGCCTTGCAGGCGCTGCTCGAGGGCGCGCCACTCGTCCAACTCGCCGCCCTTACTGCGGCTGGCGTCAAGTTTTTCGCGAGCCTCCCCAAGGCGGCCCAGTTCTGCAAGGCAACGCCCTTCGGCCAGGGTTAGCCTGGTGCGCTCCTCGCCCGTGGGCGTCTCGTCGCTGTCGAGCTTTGCGGGCACGAGCAAGGCCACGGTGTACTCCCTTAGAGCCTCTTCCCAAAGACCCTGAGCTTCGAGGGCCGCGCCCCACTGAATGTGCAGGGAGGACGAGAAGGGATCGACCTGATTGGCGTGCCGGAGATGGCCCGCCGCTTCCGGCCAGCGCTCGTTGAGCGCGTGCCAGTCGGCCACCTGTCGACGCCAGGCGAGATCGCCCGCGTCGTGTGCCAGCCAACGCTCGGCGGCGGCCATGCCCTCGTCGTCGCGGTCTGCGTCGAGGTACAGCGCGGCGAGCCGGAGTTCGGCGCAGAGGTCCTTGTCCGAGAAGCCCGGGAAGGCCCTCTCGGCCGCCAGGAGTTGCTCCTCCGCCTCGGCCACTTGCCCCTCTGAAAGCAGCAGTGCCCCCAAGGTCACCCGCGCCCTGAAGTCCTCGCCTCCGGCAGCCAAACCGGCGGCGGTGAATTTGCGTGCCTCTTGGTGTTCGCCCGCTGCGAGGGCCATTTCGCCCCGCAGGAAAAGTGCCCGGGGTGGATCCTCGCCAGCCCGCCGCACCTGGCGCAGGGCTTCAGTGGCGTCCACATCGCGGCCCTGCTGCCAGTTCCCATAGGCCCGCGTGCACCAATCCCGTTGCCAGTCCGCACGCTCCGCTCGAGCGGATTCGGGAGGCAACTCGGCGGGCATGGAGATCGCCAACCGCAAGAGTTGCCTGCGACTCCAACGCGGCTCGAGGGAGAGCGGTGCGAGGGTGCGATCGATGAAGGCCAAGAGCTCTGCGTCGAGTTCCTCGGGAGTTAGCCCAAACACATCCAACAAAGCCTGGTCGAGGTCAAGGCCAGCGTCAAACGCCTCTAGCAGCCGAATCATGGGGGTGAAGCCGTAACGCTCGATGAGCATCTGGCAGGTCAAGCCACCCTGGTAATAGCCGAAGATAATGCGCGGCCCGCGAAAGGCTGCGTTCAAGTCGCGCACGGGGATGATCTCGTTGTTGGCCCGGGCGTCGATCAAGTCGCGGCGCATGTTGCGATCCCAAGCCGGGTTTGCGGTCTTCTCCTCCCAGGTGGCAAGGCCCTCGGTGATCCAACGCGGGCAGCGGTTGTGCGACAGCCCCAGGTGGATCACATGGGTGAACTCGTGGAAGGAAGTGCGCGCCCAGGAGAACGAACCGCGCATCTCCGAGAGGGGCGAGAGCGCGGTCACCACCGGCCCAAAGCACACACCCAGGGCCGGAAAGCCCCCGAAGCCCGTCGAACGCACGGAAAAGTCCTCGTGCCTGCGAAAGACCTCGATGTGGCATGGCTCGGGGGTGAAGCCGTAGCGCCCACTGAGTTCCTCGCGGGCTTCGCGATAGAAGGGTTCGAGGTAGACCTGCAAGACCGCCGCGGATTCGGGCAGCATGGAGAAAGACAGCTCGCCAAAATCAAGCTGGGTGTAGTTCTTCTCCAAGCGCTCGAGCACCAGGGTCATGTTTTTGCGCCAGGCGTCCTGGCGCAATCCACCCTCGGCTTTCGAGCGCCGCAGAGCAACGAGGGCACCGGGCTCGTCGCCGGTGTTGGCTAGCGCCCGACCAAGCAGTGTCCAGGCCAGGTAGTCCGAACTGTCGCGGCCCACGGCAGCCTCGAGGAAGGGCCGGGCTTCGCCAAAGCGGTAGAGCAGGATCAGGTGTTCCCCCAACACCCGTTCGGGAGCGCTGTCCCCTGGTTTCTCGCGCAAGAGCTGGGCCAGAATCTCGCGGCAGCGTGCTTTTTCGTGTTGCACCCACGCCAGAGCCGCCCGCAGGCTGCGCACATCGCGGCGCTCTGGCGCCAGACTCTCCGCCCGCCCGAGCGCCGCCCGCACGGCGGGCAACTTGCCCACGCTCAAGTGACTGGAGATGGCCGCCACCTGGGCGTCGATGGAGTCGGGCCGCGCCTTCAGGGCACGCTCCAGAAACTCCTGTGCCGAGCGATTGCGGCGGTGGTAGTTGGTGCGGTGGATCTCGAAGAGCCCCAGGAGCGCCGCCTCGTGGTGGGGATTGAGGGCCAGGGCGGCGTCGAAGAGTCCCGCTGCCGAGCGCGAGGCTCCCTCGGCAACTTCGCGGTCGGCTTCGAAGTAGAGCGAGCCGAGTTCCGCCAACACATCGGCTTGTTCGCCCTCGCCCTCGCGCGCCAAACGGTCGGCGGCCACGAGGGCGCGCCCCGCGTCCTCGACGCTGCCCAGAGCCCTCAGGCAGCGGGCCCGCGCCAGGTGCTCGCGCCAATCCCTGGCGCCCGTGCCCCGCGCGCCCAAGCGCCAGAGACTTGGAGCTCCGCCTGGGTCGCCGCCCGCTGCGCTCACGCGGCCCGCGAGCCAGGCGTGACGCGCGTCTTCGCCGGGGTCGAGGTGCTCCTCGAACTCGGCCAGGGCTTCCCCGGCTTCCACCACGCGGCCCAATTCGAGCAGCAGTTCCACCAAGGTTGCGCCAGCCAGGATTTGTAATTCAGCGCCCTCGGCATCGGCCAGGGCCCGCCTGGCGTGGCGCTCGGCCGCCTTCCAATCGGCCTCGTCGAAGAGTACTTGGGCCAGGAGAGCCCGGCTGTTCGCGTCCTCGGGTTCGTCGCGCAGGTGAGCACCGAGGAGTTGCCGGGCAGCGGCATAATTGCCCCTGCGTCTGAGGCGCCGGGCTTCGCCGCGCTCCTCCTCGAGAATTTCGAGCAGGCCATCGTCTTGCGGAATCGCAGGCGCGCCGGCGTATCCGGGAGCGAGCAGCAGGAGGCAGAGGAGGAAGATGCGGTTCACGGGGGCTACGGGCGGAAGGGGTGGGAGCCTGCGATGCTACGGTCCGCAGGCCCCGATGCTATACGGTCCACGGGGAGGATCGGGAGAGGAGAGTCGCGGAAGAGCCGGAGGTCTCGCTTGAGCCTTGCTACCACCCTGTCGATGGAGTAAGCCAGGACCCCATGCAGGATATAAACGAGGGCAGGCCAGTCAGAATGAGGCCACCTATGGAGAAGCCGGCGCGCGTACTGCTGGCCCTGGCGTGCTGTTGCGTGCTGCTGGCAGGCTGCGCGGCGCCCCCCAAGGGACCCGCAGCCGCAAACCCCGGCGCACCGGCCTGGTTGGGCGCTCCCCCGGGTTGGGGCCGACTGGAATGGATCGAATCCTGGCTGGCAGGTGCGGCGGCGGGCTTTTCCGACTACTGGCAGGTGCAGGGCCACCTGGCCCTGGCCGAAGGTCGTCTGGCCTATGCGGGAAATGACGCCACGGCGCTCCAACGGCGTGCCCGCAGCCGATCGGCCCGGATCGGCTTTCAAACCGTTCTCGAACATCCCGGCGCGAGCGACGACCAACTCCTGCAGGCCCGCCACGGCCTCAAGGCGTTGGCGCTGTTCAGCCCCCCTGCTGACTCTCAGACCGGCGGCGAGGTCACAGCCTCGAACGCCAGCTACCTGCCGCGCTCGAGTTGGCGCGCTTCAAGGCCGGCGCCCAGTCGCTTGACCCGCAACTCTGGACCCTACACGCGCATCACCGTGCACCACACGGCGGACGTTCCCGGCGCGCTCTTCAACGGCAGCTTCTCCGACTCCACGTCCACCGTCCGACGCGTCCAGGGCGAACACATGGACGGTCGCGGCTACGGCGACATCGGCTACCACTTCATGATCGACGCAGCGGGCCGCTGTTTTGCAGGTCGCGATCTCGTCTACCAGGGAGCCCACGCTGGCGGCGTGCGCAACCGTCAAAACATCGGCGTGTGCCTCTTGGGCAACTTCGAACACGGTCGGCCCTCGCCGCGGGCCTTGGCAGCCCTCGACAAAATCCTGGCCGAGTTGCGCGGCCGACACCGCATCCCGCGCAAGGGCGTCGTCTGCCACCGCGAACTCAAGTCCACGGTCTGCCCCGGCGCCCATCTGGCCGCTTGGACTCGGCGCTACCGCCGCGCCGGCCCCAAGTTGGCCAATCTGACCGGCGGCCAGGTGCGCCTGCAAACCGCTTCGGGCTCGGCCCGCGGCAATGCAGGGCGCGCGCTCTCGCTCGATCCAACGAGCGTTCGTTAGCGCGCGCTCACAGGACGCCCTGTACCAAGAGCGCCGCCACCACCAGAGCCAGGGCTATTCGGTACCAGCCGAAGATCTGCAAGCCATGTTCCGAGAGCCAGCTCACCATCAGGCGCACAGACACCACCGCAGCCGCCCAGGCCGCCAGGGTGCCGAGGACGAGCGCTAGAGGGCCGTAGCTCTGCATCATCTGGGGTCCAGCATCGAAGCCCTTGTAAGCCGTGGCGGCAAGCAGGGTCACGACTCCCAGCAGAAAGGAGAATTCCACCGCGGCGGAGAGCGAGAGGCCCACGAGAAGTCCCCCTACGATGGTCACGAGGCTGCGGCTCGTTCCCGGCCAGAGGGCCAGGCACTGGCAGAGGCCGATGACAAGGGCGCCGCGCAGGCCCAGCTCCACCAGACTCGCGCCGCTCTCGGATCCCCGTCCCCGCTGCCAGCGGGCCACGGCCAGGATCCCAAGGCCCCCCACCAGCCAGGCGCCCACCACGGGGGGCAAGCCAAAGAGCAAATCGTCGATGGCGTCCGCCGCCAGGAGTCCCACGCAAGCCGCGGGCAAGAAAGCCACCACCACAGCCAGGGCCAGGCGCGCGCCGTCGGCATCGCGGCCCATGATGCCGCGCAACATCTCTCGCAGGCGACCGGCGTAAAGCCCAAGGACGGCCACGATGGCACCGGCCTGGATGCAGATCGCGTAGGCGTTGGCCGCCCCACCTTCCTCGATGCCGAGGGCGCGTTGGGCCAGGATCAAATGACCGGTGGAACTCACGGGAAGGTATTCGGTGAATCCCTCTACCACACCCAAAAACACAGCTTGCCACCATTCCATGGAAGTCCTCGGTGCCTCAGTCGATGAGGCTTGCGGCTTCCGCGGCGGGCGTCCAATCCATCTCAAATGCGCTTGCCACGGGCTCGCAGGTGAGCTTGCCGGCCACGGTGTTGGCCGCGCTCGAAAGCGCCGAGCTGTTCAAAATCGCGCCGCGAGGGCCGAGCCCAGCGAGCTCCAAGGTGTAGGGCAGGGTCGCGTTGCAGAGGGCGAAGGTGCTCGTGCGGGGCACGGCGCCGGGCATATTGGCCACGCAGTAGTGCAGTACGCCGTCCACCACAAAGGTCGGATCGGCGTGGGTCGTGGGCTTGCAGGTCTCAATGCAGCCGCCCTGGTCCACGGCCACATCCACAATCACCGAGCCCTTTTTCATGAGCGCCAGGTCCTCGCGGCGGATCAACTTGGGTGCGGCGGCGCCGGGGATCAACACCGCGCCGATGACGAGATCCACCTCGGACAGAAGTTCACAGAGAGCATGGCGACTCGAGTATTGGGTGGTGCAGTTGGGCGGCAGCATCTCGTCGAGGTAGCGCATACGGTCGAGGGAGACATCGAGGATGGTCACATCGGCGCCGAGGCCCGCGGCCATGCGCGCCGCCTGGGTGCCCACCACTCCCCCGCCGAGAATCAAGACTCGCGCCGGTCGCACACCGGGCACACCACCGAGCAAGGCTCCCAAACCGCCGTTGTGTCTTTCGAGGCAATGGGCACCGGCCTGGATCGACATGCGCCCGGCGACTTCGCTCATGGGAGTCAGGAGCGGCAACTGTCCTGCAACCTCGAGAGTTTCGTAGGCGAAGCAATGGGCTCTTGAGCTCATCATGGCTTCAGTCAACTCGCGGTCCGCTGCGAGGTGAAAGTAGGTGAAAAGAGTCTGCCCGGCACGGATCATGGGCCACTCCACTGCCAGGGGTTCCTTGACCTTGAGGATCAGGTCACTGCCACCGAAGACCTCAGCCGCGTCTGCGCCGATCTGCGCCCCGGCCGCGGTGTAATCGGCATCGGATTGCCCACTGCCCACCCCGGCCATGGTCTCCACCAGCACCTGATGGCCGGCGGCCGTGAGGCTATCCGCCCCCGCGGGGGTCAGAGCAACACGGTTCTCGTGAACCTTGATTTCTTTGGCAACACCTATCTTCAAGGGAAGAATCCTCTGCGCGGGGTCTTGGGGAAATGCTGGGCCGGGATCGGAGGGATCCATCGAAGCCAATCCTTGCAGCTCCGGGCCTCGAGGGGCGCGAGATTCTATGCCGCGGAACACCCGGGGGAGAAGGGTAGCGCCGGAGAAAGCCCCAAGGCGCATTCCCTTCGGGTTCGGGCTTTGCACACAGAGCCCCGGTCCCTATGATCTCGCGGACCTTCTGGAGCGGGCCGACAGGATATCGGGGCCCAGAAGAGACCCTGCAGCCACAAGGCACCGGGCGATTAGCTCAGCTGGTAGAGCGCCTCGTTGACATCGAGGAGGTCGTTGGTTCAAGTCCAATATCGCCCACCATTCCCCCCCTCAGGCGGTCCCCCGGAGTCCCTTGGCCCTCGGGGGGAGAGAGCGGAAGGGCGCGCGCTACTCCTCCTCCGGAGCGGGAGGTAGAGCTACTTCGGCCGTGGCGGCCAACCAGACGGCCATGGAGCCCGGGGTGCGATTGCCCCAACGGGCGTAGGGCACGGCGCGCAGAAGTTGGGGCACGGAGGGCAGAGCTGACTCGCTGGCCGCTTCCAGAGGCACGCCAGCCTGCTCGGCATCCGTGGGCACCTGCTCGCCGTCCGCGGCGAGGGGTACAGCCCCGCGCGGCACCCGGCGCTGGCCCTGGGCCTCGATGATGTGCACGCCTCCGAGGAGCGCTCCCTCCCAACGGCATTCGAGCTTGCCCGTGGCCGGCAAGAAAGCTTGAGCAAGGGGCACGCCACAATCTTGCTCCTCGAAACAATAGATCTCCGGTCCGCGGCCCAAGGCCACGAGACCCTCGCGGGAAACTCGCCGGGGCGCAGTCACCCGCCGCGGCAGCATGGGGAACTGGATCGTGAAGGTGTCGCCCGCAATCCACTCGCGTTCGAACTCCAGCCAGGTGCCGCGGTCGTGGCCGTGGCTGACGCGCACCTCGTGGAGCACATCGTTGACGCCCAGAGTCACAGCCTCGGAACACCAACCGGGCACGCGCACGCAGAGGGTGAACGACAAGCGGCGCGCCGGCTCGAACTCCAGTTGAACGAAACCGCTCTCCGGGTAATCGGTTTCCATGACCAACTCCAGGTCTCCCCCTGCGAGGGAGATGGTTGCCGATGAAGCTATGTACTGGTTCAAGTACACGCGGTCCTCGGTGTGGGCGTAAACCAAAGTGTCCAGCGAGGCCAGACAGCGGGCCACGGCGCCCACCGAGGACAGCTCTTCGAGAATCGGCTGCCGCTGCCACTCGCCGCCGGAGACGAGGGGGTTGCGTTGCGAACAACTCGTGCCGTCGAGGCTGAGTCCCGCGATGAGTGAATTGTAAAGCACGAGTTCCACGAGGTCAGCCCCCACGGCGTGGCCGGTGGCCAGGAGCAGGCTCTGGTTCAGGTCCAAGAACCCCGCCGCCGCCGCGCTGGAACAGTAGGCCGTCTCCAACGGCAGGTCGTAGGCCGAGCCAAAGCTGCCTCTAGGGCCGCGGCTCCCCACCCCGCCGGTGATGTACATCTTGCGCCCCGCGATGTCGTCCCAGATGGTCTGGGCCGAGTCCCAGAAGTCCTCGTAACCCCGGGTGCGCGCCACCTCGGCCACGGCGCCGTAGAGCGCCAGCCCGCCCTCGGCGAAGCCCACGGCCAGGCGCTCCTCCAGAATCCGCATCTCGTCCTGCAACTCGCCGCCGTAGCGTTTCTTGCGCCGGGCGTCGCCCCGAGCCTCGATGAAGTAGAGCGCCAGGTCGGCCCAGTGTTCGTCGCCGGTGGCGTCGGCGAGTTTTACGAGGGCGCCCTCGATGGAACTGCGCCCCGGCGGATCGGCGATTTTTCCTGGACCGAATTTTCCTGCCACTTCGCGGGCCGCGGCGAGGCCGACTTCAAAGAGTCGCGCCTCTCCCGTCGTCCGCCGCCAGGCCAGTCCGGCCCGGATCAACCGTCCAGTGGAATACAACTCGAGGCTGCCCTGCAGTTCCCGGTAGCGTCGTTTGGGTCGCAGAAGCTGCATGCAGGTGTTCAGGTAACCGTCCTCGCCTTGGGCCGCGGCGATCTCCTCGATCAGCGCCGAAACCTGGGACCGGAGCCCCGGGTCGGGATGGCTGTCGAGGGTCAAGGCCGCCGCTTCGATCCAGCCATAGACCTCGCCGTCCGCCTCGGGCCGCCCGTTGTGCTGCCCCTCGGCCCCAGCCGCCACGCGGAAGTTCGCCAGGTAGCCCATCGCTTCGAGATGACTGTAGAGCGCGGGCAAGCTGCGTTGCTGCACAAGTCGCACGCGTTCCCACCAGAACTCAGGCGCCAACTGCACCTGCTCCACGCTCTCCAACCCGTACCCCTCACCCCCCGGCGGCGCCCCCGCAGCGCTTGCCGCAAAACCCAGCCACGCGATGGCAATGAGAGTCTGCATGACCAAATGCTAGCATCTGGCCATGAGCAACCCCGCCCTCGCTTTCGTCTCGCGCATGAACGAGTTCATCGACGCCTCGCCCTCGCCCTATCACGCCTGCAATAGCGCAGCGGAAATGCTCGCGGCGGCGGGTTTCAAGCAGCTAGCGGAGCAGGATGGATGGGAGGCTGCTCCAGGGGCCTGGTATGTGCGCCGCGGCGGAAGCTTGGTGGCCTGGGTCCTCGCGCCGGGCCAGGATAGCTGCGCCGGCTTTCGCATCCTGGGAGCTCACAGCGATAGTCCCAACCTGCGTCTGAAACCCAAACCGGATCGCCGCCGCTCTGGCTGTTTGCAACTGGGCGTTGAAGTCTACGGCGGGGTGCTTTTGAACTCCTGGATCGACCGCGACCTGGGGCTCTCGGGGCGCGTGCAGGTGCGCGGCGAAGACGGACCGCGAGAACTCCTCTTCCTCGCCAATAGGCCCCTGCTCAAGATCCCCCAACTCGCCATCCATCTCGACCGCGAGATCAGGCAGAAGGGACTCAAGCTCGACAAGCAGGCGCACATGTCCCCCATCTGGAACCTGACCGATGGCTCGGAGTCGGGTTTCTTGGAGTGGCTCGGGACAGAACTCGATCTCGACCCCGCGGATATTTTGGCCTGGGACGCCATGCTCCACGACACCCAACCCGCGGCGCTCTTCGGCCAACACGACGAATTCGTGAGCGCCGCGCGCCTGGACAATCTGTGCTCGTCCTTCTGCGCCCTGGCCGCCCTGACCGAAGTCCACCAGGGTGAAAACCGTCTCGCCAAGGTGCCGGTGGTGACCCTTTTCGACCACGAAGAAGTCGGCAGCGGTTCCGCGGCCGGTGCGGCTAGCCCACTCCTCGGCGACCTGCTTGAGCGCAGCGTCCTGGCCCGTGGAGGCTCACGGGAGGACTACCACCGGGCCCTGGCCGACTCGCTCTGTGTTTCCATCGACATGGCCCACGCCACCCACCCCAACTACGCCGAGCGCCACGACCCCGAACACTCCCTGTTCATGAACCAGGGCCCTGTGATCAAGATCAACGCCAACATGTGCTACGCCAGCGAGAGCGAGACCGTGGCGCGCTTTCAACTGGCCTGTGAGCGGGCCGCTGTGCCCTTTCAGAAGTGGGTCATGCGCAGCGATCTCGCCTGCGGTTCGACCATCGGACCGGTTACCGCCCAGAAACTGGGGCTGGCCACGGTGGATGTGGGCAACCCCCAGTGGGCCATGCACTCGGCGCGCGAGACTTGCGGCAGCCAGGATCCCTACTTTTTGACCGCGGCCCTCATGGAAGTCCTGCGCGAACGGTAGAATGACACCATGATCGAGAGCGAAGAGGACGAGCACAAGGGCCATTCCGATGTGACCAGCAAAGGCATCCGCATCCGTGTGGGAGCCCAATATCTGCCCGAGCGGTCGGACCCTGACCACAAGAAATACACCTTCGCATACAAGGTGCGCATGACCAATTTGGGCGACGAACGCGCCCAGTTGCTTACCCGCCACTGGATCATCCTCGACGCCCACAACGAGCGCCGCGAAGTCCACGGTGAGGGCGTGGTGGGTGAACAACCCCGCCTCGAGCCGGGTGAGAGCTTCGAGTATGTCAGCGGCTGCCAAATGCCCACCGAGTGGGGCACCATGGAGGGCTCCTACCAGTGGCTGCGCGACGACGGCGATGTTTTCGAGACCAAGATCGGGCGTTTTTTCCTGGTGCCCAAGGCAGCACCCATCGGAGCCCCTTGAGCGGGACGCGCCGGCGGACCCTCGCGGCTACGTTGATGGGTCTGGGCCTTTGTTGCGCCCAGGCACGAGCTCAAGAAAACAGAGCGCAAGCACCGCCCGCGAAACCATCGGCGGCCTTGCAGCGCGCCCTCGACAGCGTCTCCCCGGGTTCCATCGCCGCCGACCTGCGCTTCTTGGCCAGCGACGCCCTGCGCGGCCGCAACACACCCAGCCCGGAACTCAAACTCGCCGCGCTCTACCTGCAAAACCGCGTGCAGCGCTTGGGTCTTGCACCGGGCGCCGAAGGTGGCTGGCTGTACGACTACCCGCTTTTTCGCCCCCACTTCGATGTTGAACAGTCGTTTTTGAAAGCCAGCGGCCCCGCCGGCGATGTGGATTTTGCCTTTGGCCGCGACTACTTCCTTCAACGGGCCACGCACCTCTTCGATGTGGATCTCAATGCACCCTTGGTCAGCGTGGGCAACGGCTCGAAAAAGGACTTTGAGGCCCTCGCCTCGGAGGGCGGCGTCCTCCAGGGCGGCGTCCTCCAGGGCAATTGGGCCCTCTTGGCCCACGGCGGCCGTCCCTTGGGGCCCGTTTTGCGGCGGGCCGAAGCGGCGGGAGCCCGCGGGCTCGTGGCCACGCCCCGGGCGGACTACTCCCGGACGCCCTACGCGGAAAAATATGCCAAGCAAACGGCCTTCCTGTTGGTGGGCCGCGCCACGCCCAACGCCTTTGAACCGAAGGTCCTCCTGCCTCAGGTGATGCTCACCGAAGGCTCCGCAGAGAGGCTCTTGCGCGCCGCGGGTCGGGCTGTGGACGGGGGTTTTCCCGCAGCCGGGGAGGTCCTCGACCTCTCGCTCCACGAAGTCCGCCGGCGGCTCACGCCCATGGAGCCCGTGCACAATGTATGTGCCTTCTGGCCCGGCAGCCACGAGACCCTGGCCCGCGAAGTGATGATCGTGTCGGCCCACTACGACCATGTGGGCGAACGAGGCGGAGAAATCTTCAACGGCGCCGATGACAACGCTTCGGGCACTTCGGGACTCCTCGCCCTGGCCGAGGCCCTCGTGGCGGGCGGTCCCTTGCAGCGCTCGGTGTTGCTGCTGTGGGTCTCGGGGGAGGAGAAGAACCTTTGGGGCTCGGCGGCCTGGACCCGCGACCCGTGGCTGCCCGAGGGCTGTCGCGCCGTGCTCGACATCAACATCGACATGATTGGGCGCAACGCTCCAGAGGAACTCTACATCACCCCCAGCCGCGAGCACTCGAACTTCAACGAGGTGGCACGCCTGGCCTACGAGCTCTCCCACCTCGAAGGTTTCCCCGAACTCCAGAGCCAGGATGAGTACTGGCGCCGCTCGGACCACATGAACTTCCACGACGAGCTCGGGATCCCCGTAGTCTTCCTGTCCTCCGGCGACCACCCCGACTACCACGAGCCGAGCGACACCGCCGACCTGATCGAGTACGAAAAGCTCAGCCGCACCGTGCGCCTCGTCCTGCGCATGCTCGACTCCCTGCAAGCCGCGCCTCTTTCGCCGTAGGGCAGCGAGCGCTCGAGCGTTTCGACGGGCCATGCGGGCGCAGCTCTGCATCGAACCTGGAAAGTACGGGCTTGTTGGCATTCCCCTCGAAAAGAGACGACCCGGGGTAGAGACAGAAGTGCGAGTGATACTGCGTGTGTCGGGAGTTTCTGTTTCAAACCTCCATACGACGCACTTGCGTCTACCTCGTCATGGATAATCCGGGCTAGCCAAGTGCAAGCGGGGTTGACCTGACGGTAAGTCTGGCCATTTGGGATGGCGTTCGTACTTGGGCACGGGGCCGGGTTAGGATGCGGGGCTTCCAAGCACAGCTCCAACCTCATTCGAACTGCCCTCGATGCACAAATCCTCCGCGACACAAGAGAACCCGCTCCTCGCCCCCACCGGCCTGCCGGGGTTTGCCAGCTTCGCTCCTCTGCATGTGGTCCCCGGCGTACAGGAGATGCTCGACCAGGGGCGACGGGACTTCGAGGCCCTGGAGCAGTCGGCGGAACCCACCTGGGAAGCCGTGGTGCTGCCCCTCGAACGCATCCACGATCGCATCAGCTTCGTCTGGGGTCAGGTCTCGCACCTCATGGGCGTCAAGAACAGCCCCGAGCTGCGCGAAGCCCACGAGGCCATGCAGCCCAAGCTGGTGGAATTCCACATGGCCCTGGAGCAGAGCCTGAAAATCCACGCGGCCATTTCGGGCCTCAAGGAAGGTGCGCAGTTTCAGGAGCTCGACGCGGGCCAAAAGCGCACAGTGGAGTGCATCCTGCGCGACGCACGCCTCAACGGAGTCGCCCTCGAAGGCCAGGACAAGGAACGCTTCAACACCCTCCAAACGCAGCTCGCCGATCTCTCCACGCGCTTCGAAAACCATGTGCTCGACTCCACCAAGGCCTTCAAACTCGACCTGACCGAAGCGGCCGATGTCGCCGGCCTGCCCACCAGCGCCCGCGCTCTGGCGGCCAACCAACACCCCGACGAAAAGGCCACGGCCGAAGCCGGCCCCTGGCGCATCACCCTGGCCTTTCCGAGTTTCGGGCCCTTCCTCAAGCACGCAGAGCGGCGCGACCTGCGCGAGGTGGTCTTCAAGGCCTTCGTCACCCGCGCCAGCGAGGGCGAGTTCGACAACTCCGATGTGATCGTGGAAACCCTGCGCCTGAAGCGCGAGGTCGCCGCCCTGCTCGGCTTCGACACCTACGCCGATCTCAGCCTGGCGAGCAAGATGGCACCCAACATCCAGGCCGTCGAGACCCTGCTCGAAGAGTTGCGCGTGGTCTCTTACCCCGCAGCGGAAAAGGACCAGGCCGACTTGGCCGCCTTCGCCGCGGCCCACGGCCAGAGCGAGCCCGTGGAACGCTGGGACCTCACCTTTTGGGCCGAGCGCATGCGCGAGGAGCTGTTTGATTTCAGCGAGGAGGATCTGCGCCCCTACTTCCCCCAGCCCAAGGTGCTGACAGGGCTCTTCGCCCTGGCGCAACGACTGTTTGGGATTCAGATCGAAGAGGCCTCCGGCAAGGCCGAGGCCTGGCACCCCGATGTGCAATATTTCGAGGTCAAGGACGAGGGCGGCGAGCCCCTCGCGGCCTTCTTCCTCGACTGCTACGCGCGCAGCGAGGACAAGCGTTCCGGCGCCTGGATGGACACCTGCCTGGGACGCACCACGGCCCACGGCGAGTTGCGCCTGCCCGTGGCCTACCTGACCTGCAACTTCACTCCCCCCATCGACGGCAAGCCGGCGCTCCTGGCCTTCGATGAAGTCCTGACCCTCTTCCACGAGTTCGGCCACGGCTTGCAACACATGCTCACAGGCGTGGACCACGGCATGGTGGCGGGTATCTCGAATGTGGACTGGGACGCCGTGGAACTGCCCAGCCAGTTCATGGAGAACTGGTGCTACCACAAGCCCAGCCTGGCTGGCTTTTCGGGCCACTTTGAAACCGGCGACCCCCTGCCCGACGAACTCTTCGCAAAACTGGACGCCGCGCGCACCTTCCGCGAGGGCAGCGGCATGTTGAGGCAGATCGATTTTTCCCTCACCGACCTCGAACTGCACCATCGCTACGATCCCGAAGGCGGCGAGACGCCCACGGATGTGAGCGTGCGCATGCGGGCCAAGACTTCGGTGGGACCCACCTTTGAGGGCGACCGTTTTCTGTGCGCGTTCGGCCACATCTTCGCCGGCGGCTACTCGGCGGGCTACTACTCGTACAAGTGGGCCGAGGTGCTTTCGGCCGACGCCTTCGCCGCCTTCGAGGAAGCAGGTCTCGATGACGAGGTGGCCATCGCCAAAACCGGCCGCCGCTTCCGCGAAACGGTCCTGGCCCTCGGCGGCAGCGTGGCACCCATGGATGTCTTCAAGGCCTTCCGCGGCCGCGAGCCGAGCACCGCTGCCCTTCTGCGTCACAGCGGTCTTGTGAAGTCTTGATCATCGCTCGCTCGCAGAGCACCGATTGGCTCTCCAACAGTTATCTCGTTGGCGATGAATCGGGGGGCAGCGCGGTCTTGGTGGACACAGGTGCCCCCATGCAGCCGATTCTCGATTGCCTGCGGGAGAACCGCCTGACCCTGACTCACATCCTGTGCACCCACCACCACCACGACCATGTACTGCACAACGCCGACTACCGCGCGCAGTTCGGCTGTCCGGTCTGCGGCCACCGCGCCGAGGCCGAGTACTTTTCTGACCTCGACTGCGAACTCGAAAGCGATGAGGAAATCACCTCCGGCGGCCTCTCCCTGAGGGCTCTGCACATCCCCGGACACACAGCGGGGCAGCTCGCCTTTCTGGTCAACGAGCGAGTGCTCTTCTCCGGCGACACGCTCTTTTGCGGATCGGTGGGTGGGACCCGTGGCCCGGGGCACACGACCTTCGACGAGCTCAAACGATCGGTACTCGAGGTCTTGATGAAGCTGCCGGGAGAAACCGAGGTACTGCCCGGTCACATGCAAGCCACCACCATCAGCCGCGAGTGGGAAGAGAACCCCTTCATCCGCTGCTGGACAGGCCGCGGCGATCTCGGCGACCAGAGCTGCACGGCTTTCGGGCGGCCCGCGAAGCTGCTCATCCAGGCCCGCGACTATGACGGCGGGACCAAATGCCAGGTGCGCTTCGAGGACAGCGGCGAAGTCGATCTGGTGCCGGGTTCGCGGGTTAGGCTCCTTTAGAAGCCGAGCTTTCCGAGCACCTCGTTGACCTTTGCGTCGGTGGGCTTGAGCGCTTGCGCACGCTTGAGGTGCCGCACGGCCGCGTCGCGCCGCTTGAGCTGACCTTCCAACATGCCTGTCTGGAACTGGGCCTCGAAGTAGCGCGGGTGCAACTCGAGAGCCCGGCGAAAGGCTTCCAGGGCTTTTTCGCGGCGCCCCATGTCGGCCAACATGGCGCCGGTGAGAAAATGCACCCGCGGCACATGGCCAAAGGCCTCGGCGGCCTGGCCCAGGCAGAAGAGAGCCTCTTCGGCGCGCCCGACCCCGGCGAGAGCCTGGGCGCGTTGGTAGTGGACCTGGAGCTGGGTGGGAAAGCACTGCAAGGATTCCAGGGTTAGCTCGAGACCGCTCTCCACCTGGCCCGCGGCAAAGGCTCTCGAACTCCGCGCGTTGATCCCCTGGAGGGCACGCCAATCGAGCTGGGCGTGGCTTTCGCGGCCCGCGGCCAGGCTCTCCAGGGGAAAGTCGGGCACCCGGGAGAGCAGCACGGCGGGGTCCGAGAAGGACATGGCCAACCCACCTTGCACGGCCACGAGTTCCTGGGGCAAGCTCGCCAAGGCAGTCGAACCGCCGAAGGGAAAGACCTCCACATCGCCCGTGGGCCAGTAGGCCGAGAGCCGGTTCTGCTGGTCGGTCACAATGGCCCCCGTACCGTAGGCCGCCAGCAATTGGTTGTGGCTCATGACGAGCCGCGAAGCCAGATCCACCCCCGAACAAACATCCACATCGAGCAGATCGCCGCGCACCCGCGGATCGTCGTCGTAGCGTTCCACCAGGCTGGCGAAGTCGATCTCGTGCCGCGAGCCGATGAGCAGGAACTCCTTGTTGGTGCCGGTGATCAGAATGCTATGGGGAAAGGCCTGCACAAAGGTTTGCACGATCAATTCGGCCGCCCGGGGCGGCATCTGGTAGATCGGTAACCACTGCGACATGCAGCCCGCTGGCGTCAAATGCTCCAAGACCGACTCGTAGTACTCAAAGCTGTAGAGCCGACTGATGCCGTGCATCAAGGGCGGCGGCGGCTCGCTTGTGATCAGGTCGTAGCGCCGGTCAGTCAAGTTGAGGAAACTGCGGCCATCGTCGTGAATGAGGCGCACTCTTCGGTCGCTGTAGACTTCGTTGTTGTGGAATGCAAAGTGCGGCGCCAGCTCGAAAATCGAACGGTTGAGGTCCACGATGTCGATCTCTTCGAGGGACCGGTGGGCTGCGATGGAAGCCGCCGTGTTGCCAACGCCAAAACAGATCAAGAGCGCGCGCTTGGGATCCTTCAGCGAGAGCAGCGGGAAGTGCGCCATGACTTTCATGTAGCGCTTGACCTCGGTACCGGTGTCGGACATTTTCGCCGTGTCGAGGAAGATGGCGTTGCCCAGGGGCTGTTCCGCGATGAACACGGTCCAGCCCGCGCTGCCCTGCATGGCAACGATGCGCTGGCCCTTGACCGGATTGTTGTCAGGCAGGAAAGAATGATCGAAGTCCGTGGGTGTCAAGATCGCCGCCGCGACAAGAGCTGCCCCGAGCAGGCTGATGTGTAGGCGCTTGAGAGGCCGGGCGGGGTCGATGCAGAACAGAAACGCCACCAAGATGCCGAAGACGAACACGATCAGCTTGAAGGCGTAGAACATGTTGACCTGGGGTGCCGTCCACGAGAAGACGAACATGCCCGCCAGGAAGGCCACGGTGTTCAAGCCGTAGAGCCGCCCGAGGTGCATGCCCCGCGCCTGGGCCTGGTTGCAGAGCAGGGGCAAGAGCAGCGACACGCAGAAGTAGACCGGGAAGACCAAGAGCCCCACCACCACGAAGACGCCCAAGAGGATCGTCCCGGTGCCCTCGGGATCGAGGGCGCTGAATTCGGTGGCACCGGCGATGAAATCAGCCAGCCACTGGCGCAAGGGCAGGATCCAAGCTGAAACCGTGGCGACAAAGAGCAAGAGGCCCCCCAGGTAGACCCGTTTGATCTTCTGAAAGGTTGCCGAACGCCAGGTGCTGATCGTCCAGCTAGCGAGGAAGATGGCCAGGATCGCCCAGAAGGAGACAAATGCCATGGAGGCGCCGTTGAATATCTGGATGAAGTGGATGCGCCGGAAAGCGTCGGCTTCGATGCCGCCGGCCAGGAAGCCGCTCACCACGGCGCCCGCCAGGAGCGCACCGCGGGGTAACTCCGCGCCTTTGCCGGGCTCGCCCTCGGGCGCGGCGGAACTGGTCTCGAGAGCGTCCATGCCTCCCAACTTGTTCTGCAAGGCCTTGCCGCGCACGACGAAGTAGATCCCCAGAACGAGGTTTCCCGCCACCAAGGCCAACAAGGTCAAGTCGTGGCCGGCGTAACGCAGGAAGATCCACTCGGAGAGCAGCACCGAGGCGCAAGCTCCCGCCGTGTTCCAGGCGTAGAGCCGCGAGGGAAAGCGATCCTGGCTGCGGAACACGCTGGTGAGCAAGGGGAAGGTCACGCCCATGAAGAAGCACGGCAGGAACACCGTTCCGGCGGCCAGCGGCAACTTGATCAGGTGGTGCGCCAGGGTCGGCTCGAAGATGCCATCGCGTTCGCTGTAGGGAAAGTGACCGAGCAGGGTCACGGGCACCAGGGCTTCGGTAAAGACCAAGAGGGCCAGCAGCGCCACGAGCACCTCCACCACTCCGTAAAGCGACAGGTCGGCCAGGCCCCCCAGGCGCCGGCGCAACCAGGCCACCACCCGCCGCGACGCCAGGGCCCCCGCTCCCAGGCCGCCGATGAAGCACGAAATCACGAGCATGAAGGTCAGGGTGCTCGACCCAAAGCGGTCCACGAAGTGCCGCAACCAGATGACCTGGTAGCCCAGGCTGAAGAGACCCGAGAGGGCGTAGAGGAAGAGCAGGAAGCGCATGCAGTGGAGGGCAAAGGGGCGGCTCGCGGCGGCGGTTGCACCGTACTCAAGGAGCCTACCAGAGGGAGGGCCCGCGGCCCTGCATCACTCCCGTGGACCGCAGCCCCCCGACAGCTGCCCTGAAGAAAGGCGCTCAAAAGAGCGAGGGGAGGCGCCCCCCCCGGGTGCCTCCCCTCAGTTCGAGGGGCCCTTGCCCCTGTACTCTCCAGCGCGTGAAGCGATCTCAATAGATCTCTTCGAGGGTCCGCCCGCAGCAGAAGGAAGACCCACGCCAGTTAAGGCTTAGGCGCACGGGCCCCCTGGATTGTTCGCCCCGATTTCGTCAAATTCGTGGCTACCTAATCAGGCTCGACGCAGCCCGGTGCAAGCACCCTGCACAGCGCCCCCGAGCCCGTTTTCCAGCTTTTCGACCATGCCCCACCATTCCAGGAATCGAGACCAAGCCGACCAGCGCCTGCGCGCCACGGTGGATTCCCTGCCCACAGGCCGCGTGGCGACCTACGGTCAGATCGCCACCGAGGCGGGCCTGCCGGGCCGCGCCCGCAGGGTGGGCCAGCTTCTCGCAAACCTCGAAACCGATAGCGACCTCTGTTGGCACCGCGTCTTGGGAGCCGGCGGCCAAATCAGCCTGCCCAGGGAACGCCCCGCCTGGCACGAACAGCGGGCGCGCCTCTTGGCGGAGGGCGTCGAGTGCGACGACCGCGGGCGGGTTGACCTCGAACGCTATGGCTGGCGTCCTGACGAGTGAAGAAGGCCCGGCCGCCAGGGCCGCGACTCCTGAACGCTCGTGCCCGAGGAATTGCTACCCTCTACAGCCTGTTTTTGTCCCCCTACCCCGCCCCTGCCGTAATGTTCTCCGACGATACCGACTACTTCGACAGCTACTCCGGCGCCGAAGTCCACCGCATGATGCTGGGCGACCGCGTGCGCACAGAGGCTTACCGCGACGCCATCGAAGCTGTGGTCAAGCCTGGCATGGTGGTGCTAGATGTGGGCGCGGGCACGGGCATCCTGAGCTTCTTCGCCGCGCGCGCCGGGGCCGCAAAGGTCTACGCCGTGGACAACTCCGACATCCTCGACACGACCCGCGAACTCGCCCAGGCCAACGGCTTCGGCGACATCATCGAGTGCATCGATGGCTGCGCCGAGGACATCCAGCTGCCCCAGAAGGTTGATATCATCGTCTCCGAGTGGATGGGGCTCTACGCCTTGACCGAGGCCATGTTCGAGAGCGTGGTGGCGGCGACGCACAAACACCTGCGCCTCGACGGCCAGGTCATCCCGGCGGCCCTGAGCTTGCATCTCGTACCTATTCGGGACGACAAGCTCTACCACGAACACGGTCTCGGTTTTTGGCAAAACGACATGTACGGATTCGACTACTCGGCCATGGTGGGCCACGAAATCTGCGACCTCGAGACCAACACCGTGGACGGGAGCCACGCAAAGGCTCTCGGGCGCGGCGCTGTTGTGGCTCTCTTTGACGCCTACACAACGCCGGCGGAGAGTTACTGGTTCAAGACGGAGTTCACCCTCGAAGTAGATTGCGACGGACCCTGCCACGGTTTTTTGGGACACTTTGACGCGCGCCTCTCGGAAGAGGTCATGCTTTCCACCTCCCACGAACTGCCCCTGACCCACTGGCGCCAGTCCTGGTTCCCGCTCCAGGAACGCGAATTGAGGTGCGGCGACCGACTCGAAATCAAGTTCCGCGCCCAGCGCGACCAAGTCGTGGACTCGCGTAAGCCGGTCTACTTCCTCGAGGGCCAGGTGCTGCGCGCTGAAGAAGTCGTCGACGAGTTCCACTACTGCTACCACAGCTCCTACGCGTAGGGCTATCAGCCCCCCATCTTCCACCAAACAACAGCAATAAATGAAAACCCGTTCAATGCTTTCCGCACTGGCCCTGGTCGCAGTTGCCAGCTGTCATGCCCCCCACAACGACACGCCGGTCTGGACGGATTGGGGCGAGAACCCCATGCAGAACCCGGCCTTCACGGAGGCCTGGATGTCCTCCGCCGCACCCACCGAGGCCCATGCCAAGCTCGCCGAGGATGTGGGCGACTGGGATGTTGACCTCGTGATGTACATGACCCCGGATGCCGAGGGCATTCCGGCCAAGGCCACGGCCACCACGCGCATGGCCCTCGGTGGCCGCATCCTGATTCAGGAGTACCACTCCAAATTCGAGGCCATGCCCATGGAGGGCCTGTTGATCATGGGCTTCGACAACCTCAAGGGAGAGTACTGGAGCATCTGGCTGGACAACTTCAGCACCTGGCCCGCCATCTCCGAAGGTCCCTTGGATGACGAGGGCGTGGTACACCTCGCCGGTCAGATGCGCGATGTGAGCACCCCCAAAGGTCGCCTCTTCCGCCATGTGTCGTGGCATGAGGGCGCGAACACCCTGCGCGCGGAAATGTACGACTCCCTGCCCGATGGCTCGGAGTTCCGGGTGATGGAGTTCACCTACCGCCGCAGATAGAGGGGCCAGCCGCACGGGCGCGAGTCTACTCGGCGAGTTCCTCTAACTCTTCCCAGCGGCGGTAGGCCTCTTCGAGGTCATCGCCGAGGGCCTCAAACACGGCTGTGTCGGCGGCGATCTCCGTGCCTTCGCGGCGGTAGAACTCCGGCGCGGTCATGGCCTGCTCTATTTCGGCGCGGGAGGTTTCCAGTTCCTCGATGCGTTCGGGCAAGCCCGCCAGTTCGTGCTTTTCCTTGAAGGTTCTGCGCCGTGGTCCGGCCCGCTCGTTGCGCACCCGTTTGGCCTTGGGCACGGCGCGCGGCGCCACGGCCTCGCTCTCCTCGCGCAGCGTCCGGCGCCAGTCGGAGTAGCCGCCCACATATTCTCTACAGCGCCCGTCTCCTTCGAAAACCAGGGTGGAGGTGACCACGCGGTCGAGAAACTCACGGTCGTGGCTGACAACGAGCAGGGTGCCATCAAACTCCACCAGGAGCTCCTCCAGGAGTTCGAGGGTCTCCACATCGAGGTCGTTGGTAGGCTCGTCGAGGACCAGCAGGTTGCACGGCCGAGCCAGAAGCCGCGCCAGTTGCAAGCGGTTGCGTTCACCACCCGAGAGCGCGGTGATGGGGCCACGGGCAACTTCCGGCGAGAAGAGAAAGTCGGAGAGGTAGCCAAGAATGTGGCGCGAGTGGCCGGCCACTGTGATCGTGTCGGCGTGGTCGGCGACATTTTCCTGGACGGTCTTGTTCTCATCCAGGGTCGAGTGCAGTTGATCGAAGCGCCCCACCCGCACCCCGGTCCCGGTGGCGACTGTGCCAGCGTCCGGTTCGAGTTCTCCGAGGAGCACACTCAGGAGAGTCGACTTGCCCGCACCATTGGGCCCCACGATGCCAATGCGGTCGCCGCGTTGAACATCGAGAGTCACGCCGTCGAGGACTTTCAAGTCCCCGTAGGAGACCGAGATGTCCTTGGCGCGCAGGACGAGCCGGCCGCTGCGACCGGCCTGGTTGACCTCGGCCTTGGTGCGCGCCACCACATCGCGGCGCGCGGCGCGATCGATACGCATGGCCTTCAAGGCCCGCACGCGTCCCTGGTTGCGGGTGCGCCGAGCCTTGACGCCCCGTCGCAACCAGGCCTCCTCGCTGGCCAGGTGTTTGTCGAACTGGGCGTTCTGGTTTTCCTCCGCCAGAAGTTCGGCCTCGCGGCGCTCAAGGTAGGCGCTCCAGCCCAAGGAGTAGCTCGCCAGCCGGCCGCGGTCGAGATCCAGGATACGGGTGGCCAGACGCCTCAGAAAGACGCGGTCGTGGGTCACGAAGACTAGTGCACCCTGACGACGCAGCAGATGTTCCTCGAGTTGCAACACGGCCTCTATGTCGAGGTGGTTGGTGGGCTCATCGAGGATCAGGAGATCGGGTTCGAGCACCAGCGCGCGAGCCAGGGCGACCCTCCGTTGGGCGCCAGCCGAGAGGTTCTCCACGGAGGCGCCGGGGTCCAAACCGAGGTCCCCCAGCACGCGCTCGATGCGTTCCGCCTCCTGCCAACCGTGTTCGAGATCGAGTTCGCAAAGAGCCGCCGACAGGTGGCTCTTGACCGAACCGCTGAGGTTGCCGGGGAGGTTCTGTTCGAGGGTGGCAAGGACCAAACCGCTGCGCCGCCGGATAACTCCTGAATCGGCCTTGAGGGTGCCAGCGAGGATTTGGAGCAGGGTCGACTTGCCCGTGCCGTTGCGACCCACGAGCCCGATCCGTTCGCCCCGCTCGACCTCTAGCTGGACGCCCTCCAAGAGTTGCGGACCGCCCCACGAGTGGCAGATGTCCTTGAGTCCGAGTTCGCTCATGAGCGTCTAACGGGACCGTCGGCCGCCGCCCCGGCGGCCGCGACCTCGCCGAGCGCGGCCTCGGCCGCTGCCCGTGCGGCCAGCAGAACCAGGGCCGCCACGGCCTCTGCCTCGGCCTCTACCGCTGCTGCCGCCGCTGCCGGTGCCAAGGCTGCTACCGCTGTCACGACTACGACAACCATCGCTAGCGCTCTCAACACCCGAGCTGCCGCCGCGACCGCGGCGTCCACGGCCGCGCCCTCGACCCCGTCCGCGAGCTGTGCTCAGGGGCTCTGCCTCCTCGCCGCCGAAGGAGCGCAAGCGCACCCGGGGGATACTCGAGCCGATGCGGCGCTCGATGTCCCGCACCATGGGGAAGTCCTCGTGGGTCACGAAGGTCAAGGCCTTGCCGCTCATCTCGGAGCGGCCGGTGCGGCCGATGCGGTGGGTGTAAGCATCGGGCGTGCCGGGCACATCGTAGTTGACCACATGGCTCACATGGGCCACATCGATGCCACGGGCGGCGATGTCGGTGGCCACGAGCACATCGTACGTGCCCACACGAAAACCCTCCATGGCCCGCACACGCTGGGCCTGGGACATGTTGCCCTGGAGCGCCACGGCGTTGTGGCCATTGCTCGTGAGCTTCTTCGCCAGTTGCTTTGCGCGGTGCTTGGTGCGCAGGAAAACGATCCCCGAACGAAAATCGTCGCCTTCGAGCACATGAATCAAAAGCCGCGTCTTCTGGGCGCTCTCCACGGGGTAGAGGGCGTGCTCGATGGTCTCGGCGGGCATCGAGTGCGCCAGCTCGATGCGTTTCGGCCGGCGCAGGATCGAATCCGCGAGATGATTGATCTCGCGCGGCATGGTCGCGGAGAAGAGCAGGTTCTGGCGCCGCTCGGGGAGCACGGCCAGGATCTTCTTGATCGCAGGCAAGAAGCCCATGTCGAGCATGTGATCGGCTTCGTCAAGAACCAGGGCCTCGACCCGTGAGAGGTCCACCCGGCGCTGGCTGTGAAGGTCGAGCAGTCTGCCGGGGCAGGCCACCACAATTTCCGGCCGCGCTTTCAGGGCGCGAATCTGTTTGTTGGCGGGCACGCCGCCGAAGACCGTCACGGCTCGCAGCCCGGTGTACTTCACAAGCAGTTCGATCTCCTTGTGGATCTGCGCCGCGAGTTCCCGGGTGGGAGCCAGGATCAATACTCGCGGTCCCGCTCCGCCGCCGCGGCTGTGCATGAGTCTTTCGGCCAGAGGCAGCGCAAAGGCCGCGGTCTTGCCCGTTCCTGTCTGGGCCAAACCCAGGATGTCGCGCCCCTCCACAGCCGGGCCGATGGCCTGGGCCTGGATCGGCCGGGGATCCACAAAGCCCGCCTCGCTGATGCCCCGCAATAGCTTGGACCCCAGACCAAAAGTCTTGAAGCCCGATTGCGCCTGCCCGTGTGTCTTGTCCTGCCCGCCCATATGACTCTTCGTCGAAACCAATAAAAAATAGAGTGGGGAGGAGGTGAAAGTGGGCGCCGATTGGCTGGGACGGAAGGCTTCGCCTGCAAGCTGCGGCGCCCAGCAGCCTAACCCAAGCCGTCACTCAATGAGTACTGGAGAGTCCGGAATCGGCGAGGCAATCGGGCCTCCTTTCCAAAGCTGCCCCCGAGCAGGCCTCGCGCTCAAAAGCCCGAGTGAGGCACGGCGCCCTCGAAAGTATGGCGGCCAATGACTATCCTCTGCCCCCATGACCGTCGGCCTCAGTCTCGAATCCATCCAGAGCCACGGCATCGTGGGCGCTGGCGGTGCGGGTTTTCCCACCTACCAGAAGCTGAGCGGCAAGGCAGATGTCGTGATCCTCAACGCGGCTGAGTGCGAGCCCCTCCTGCACAAGGACAAGGAACTGCTGGTGCGCTTCGGCCCCGAGATCATCTTGGGCCTCCTGCGGGTCGCCGCCCATCTCGGTGCCACGCGGGCGGTGATCGCCATCAAGGAAAAGCACGGCGCGTTGATCGAGGAGCTCAAGCTCAGCAGCGCTGGATCCCAAACGGGTGGCCTTCTGGAGAGTTGTCCTCTGGAGATCTTCCCCCTGGGGGACTTCTATCCCGCCGGGGACGAGTTCGTCACCGTCTTCGAGGTCACCGGCCAGGTCATTCCGCCAGGGGGCCTGCCCCTCGATGTGGGCTGCGTAGTGGTCAATGTGGAGACCGTGCTCAACATCGCCCTGGACCAGCCGGTGACCCACAAGTACCTCTCGGTGGCGGGCGATGTGCCCCGGCCGGTGACAGTGCACGCGCCCGTAGGGCTCTCCTTTGGCGATCTTCTGCGCGGCACAGGTGTGGATCCCAAGCAGGTCGGCCATGTGCTCGTGGGCGGCGTGATGATGGGCCACTTGATGGAGAGCTTCAGCGAGGTGGTGACCCGCACAACCGGCGCCCTCTTGTGTTTCCCAAAGGGCCACTCGGCACCTGGGCGCTACGCCACGCCGGACCCGATCAAGGCACGCATCGGGCGCTCGGCCTGCGATCAATGCAGCTTCTGCACCGAGATGTGCCCGCGCTATCTCCTCGGCCACCCCATCGAGCCCCACCGCGCCATGCGCGCTCTCGGTTTCCAAGAACTCGGTGAGTCCCAACTTTTGGGCAACGCTTTTTGTTGCGAGTGCAACTTGTGTTCGCTCTACGCCTGCCCCGAGGACCTGTTCCCCATGAATGCCTGCCGCGACGACAAGCCACGCATCCGCGCCGCGGGCATCGAGCACCCCTTGAAGGGCAACTCACAGCTGAAGCCCCACAGCATGCGTGACTTCCGCCGCATCCCGGTCTCGAGCCTGATCAAGAAGCTCGGCCTCAGCGACTTCGAAAACGCAGGACCTTTGGTCGATGTCGATTGGACTCCCGACTTGTTGCGCGTGCCCCTGAAGATGCACATCGGCGTCGCTGCCGAGGCCATAGTCAAACCCGGGGCACAAGTGGCCCGTGGCGATGTCATCGCTCGCCCGCCCGCGGATCAGCTCGGCGTCCCCATCCATGCCCCCTGCAACGCCAGCGTCCACGCCGTCGGGACCAGCATCGAGTTGCACCCCCTCTACTGAATCCCATGCCCCCCCCGCCCACATCCCTCGGCATGCTCGAGCTCTCCTCCATCGGTATCGCCTACCGAGTCGAGGACGCCATGCTCAAAGCCGCCCCCGTAACGCTGCTCGTGGCCCGTACGATTTGCAGTGGCAAGTACATCGTCATGGTAGGCGGCGATACGGCCGCGGTGGAAGCGAGCGTCGCCGCCGGGCGTGAGCACTCCCAGGAAGCCTTGATCGACGATCTCGTGATCCCCCATGTCGACCCGCGGCTGTTCCCGGCCATTTCGAGCACGGTTGAACTCAGCGAAGACGACCGCGATGCACTGGGCATCCTCGAGGCCTTCTCGGTGACCGCCATCATCGAGGGCGCCGACAGCGCCGTGAAAGCCGCGGATGTCACCCTCTTTTCGATCCATGTGGCCATGGCCATCGGCGGTAAGGGCTTCCTCTTGCTCACTGGCAGCCTCTCCGATGTGGAAGCAGCCATCTCGGCCGGCGCCGCAGAAATCGCGAAGCGCGGCCTGCTGGTGAGCCGCGTGGTCATTCCGCGCCCCGCGCCGGAATTGTTCCGCGAGATGATTTAGCCCGGTTTCACAATCACGCCGCGTCGCTCGCTGGCTGATATGCGCACATCCAGGGGCGCCTTGAGGGTGATGTGGCGGGTGAACTCGGTGGCCTCGGCCGCGGGCTGCTGGCGCAGCCAGTTCCAGTCCACGCTCTCACCCTCGGCATCGGGGTTGACCGTGAAGTAACCCACGCCGCTTGAGGAGAGGTTCTGGAAGAAGTGCGTGCCCTGGGAGGGATCGACGCGCAGGTCCTTGAAGCCTGACTCGACGATCACCCGCGCGCCGCTGATTTGGTTCCAGGTCACGGGGATGCCCAGAAAGTGATCCGCCGAACCCCAGCGCCCCACTCCTATCAAGGCGTAGGGCCTGCCCTCGGCGCGCAGGGCGGCATCGAAGCGCGCCACCTCGGCGGCGATCTCCACGCTGCGGCTGCGCTCGAAAGACTCGACATCCACCACCACGATATCCGCCAGGCCCTCGATGCGGCCGTTGCCCAAAACGCGCCCGCTCTGGCACAGGAGGGTCTCGCCAGCGAGGTCCCCCAATTCCACCGCCTCGCGTTCGGAACTGACCGCCAGGGGCCGCATTTGCAGGAACGAAAACTGCGGTCGTTTGCCCCCGCGACCCAGACAACCGGCAAATTCGATCTCCACGGGAGCGCCGGTTCCCTGCTGGCAGCGCTCGAGCAAGACGCGCAGGATCTCGGCCAGGGGGTAGGACTCGTGCTTGAGAATCTCTGCGAAGCTCACCAGGCGCACACCCGCCCGAGAGAGGCCGTCTACGATGCGGTCGTCCTCGGGCAGGTAGGTCGACCCCAAGAAGGTCAAGGTGCCATCCTGCTCGGCCACTTCGAGGGGGTAGTGGCGCAGGCCCACCAAGTCGGTGACACGCTTGCGAGGGTCGAGGTCCAGGGCCCAGAAGGCCCGCTGTGAGTTTTGGAGCGCCGCCTCCACCGAGGAGAAGCTGACCTGTCCGCGGGGGTAGCGCGGACAGAAACGCAAGCAGGGGCTGCCGTCCACCACCGTGCGGCCCATGCCGAGAGCCACAGCCACCACGCCATCCTCGGGGGCGTGGCCGGGCTCGGGGTAGTGGTTGTAGGAACGCGCCACGCCAGAAAAATCCGGGTAGAAGCGCTCGCCATGTTGGCGCCCCACCAGAGCCTGCACCATGACCGCCATCTTCTCTTCCTCGAGCCGGAAGGAAGTCATGGAGAGGAAGTCCTTGGCCTTGGCCGAGAAGGTCGAGGCGTAGACGCTCTTGATCGCGTTCTTGACCCGCTCCAGGCGCACATCCGCATTGCCGTCGTTGTTGGCCAGGAAATGGGTGCGATAGACCCCGGCGAAGGGTTGCGCCAAGGAGTCCTCGAGCAAGCTCGAGGAGCGCACCGCCAGGGGATACTTGACCCGTTGCAGGAACGAGCGCAAGTCCGCCACGGCCGCCCGGGGAAAGGGCGCCGCCAGAAACATCTCCAGGATTTTCTCGTCGGGGTTCTCACCCACGGCGAATTCCTGGATCCACTCGTACTGCAAGAACTCGTCGTAGGTGCCCGTGCCGAAGACGACTGAAGGCGGCACATGGATTTCCACGGAAGGAAATGTCTTGTCGATGCCCGTGGCCCGCAAGAGGCGGTTGCCAAAGGCCAGGCCGCGGGCCTTGCCCCCCAGGGACCCCTCGCCCACCCGCGTCAGCCCCACGCTGGGGTCGAAATTGCCACGGTCGAACTCGGCGATTACGGTGCGGTTGCGCTGTTCGCGAGAGTCGCGGATGGCCTCGCTGGCGAAGCGCCGCAAGGCATCGACATCCTCGAAATCCCCCACGCTCTTGGAACGCAAACCCGCAGCCAGCTCGAGTTCCGTGCGCGCCTTGAGCCACAGAGAGAAGTGATTGCGACTAGCATGGTGGACCAGGCTGGCTTCGGGCACATCCAGAATGCGCTCGGCCAACTCGCGCAGGTCGCGGGCCTTGGCGATCACCGGGCCATCGGGCATGCGGAAAGTGAAATCCCCGAAGCCAAAGCGCCGGGTCAAGATTTCGCGCAAGTCGCTGAGCAAGGTGGGCGACCCCTTGAGCAGGAACGAGGCTCGAATCTCCGCCGCCAGGGCACGGTTCTCGGGCACGCTCGACTGCATCACGATGCGGATGTCGCTGCGCCGTTTGAGAACCTCGCCGCAGAGGGTCAGGCCGGCATGCTTGTCCAGCTGGCCCTCGCTTGGAAACTCAAAATCCGAGATGATCCCCAGGGTCTGACTCTCGTAGCTAATGAAGTCATCCCAAGCATCCTCGTAGTTCTCCGAGAGCAAGACCTTGGGTCGCGCCCGCATGCGCATCATCTTCTGCGAGAGCGAGAGGTCCTCGGACAAGAGCGCCAGGGTGTGGCGCAATAGCTCGGCGTAGATGGCTGGCAAGAATGACGAGTAGTAGCGCACATTGTCCTCAACCAAGAGGATCACAGGCACCCCCGCCAGACCCGTGTCGGTGGCAACATTCATGCGGTCCTCGACACTTTTCACCATGGCCAGGAAGATGCGTACATCGCCCTGCCAGAGGAAAACGCGCTCGAGGACACTGGTGTCGTTGTGCGCCTGAAAACTGCGCAACTCGTGACCCGAGTAGGCGAGAGCGATCACGGGCTGTAGGTAGCCGCGCTCCGCCATGGTGAGAGCCAGCTGCACCGCACTCTGGCCGCCCAGATCAAGGCTCGCGACCACTAGATCGAAGTTGGAGTCGTCTGCCAGAAGCTCGAGCGCCTCGGCACCCGTGGAGACCCGCAGGATGTCGGGGAAATGACTCAGGTTGAGGGCCAGGAAGTGCGTCAGCAGCGTTTCCTGCAACTGCCCCTCCTCCGACATGATGAAGGAGTCATACAGGCTGGACACCAGCAGGATGCGACTCACGCGTCGCCGCATGAGGGTCTGGAAGCTCTGCGGCGCGCTGTACGGCGCGGGCTCGTCTGGATCCGACGCGGAAGCGCTCATGGGCCCCATTGGAACGCCCGAGGTCCTCGACCTCCAGCAGAAAGCTGTAGGACAGAGCCAGGAAACGAGTTGCAGTGTTTGGAGCCCGTTTGCATGAATAATCCGGGCCAGTGAGACGGGCAGCGGCCTCCTGTGGCGAGCTCCAAGGCCGCCTCCAGAGGCTCAATCGAGACCTCCAGAAGAGGCTCGAATCCGAGTAGGCGGGCCTACACCAGTCCCTGATCGATCATCGAGTCGGCGACCTTCAGGAACCCGGCGATGTTGGCTCCATTGACATAGTTGCCGGGCGTCCCGAAGCGCTCGGCAGCCTCGACACAGGAGCTGTGCACATCGGCCATGATCATCTGCAGGCGGTTGTCCACCTCTTCCCGGGTCCAGCTGTAGCGCATGCTGTTCTGGGCCATCTCGAGCCCCGAGACCGCCACACCGCCGGCGTTGGCGGCCTTGCCCGGGGCGTACAGAATCTTGGCCTGCATGAAGACGCCCACGCCGTCCGCAGTGGTGGGCATGTTGGCGCCTTCGCT
This sequence comes from Planctomycetota bacterium, assembly GCA_012959785.1. Taxonomy (GTDB): domain Bacteria; phylum Planctomycetota; class UBA1135; order UBA1135; genus DUCM01. The sequence goes on from DUCM01000005.1 coordinate 394,226, forward strand.
GACCACGGTCACGCCGCCCTTGATCATGTTCTTGGCGTCCTCTGCATTGATCTCGTTCTGAGTCGCGCTGGGGAAAGCGCAATCGGCTTCGTGCGCCCAGAGCGGGTTTTGGCTCGCGCTGGCGTCGAAGGGGGTGTAAACCGATCCGCGCATCCACTCGGCGTACTCGGAGATACGGCCGCGTCGGACATTCTTGAGCTCCATGATCCACTCGAGCTTTTCAGGTGTGATGCCCTCGGGATCGTGGATGTAACCACTCGAGTCCGACATGGTGACCGCGGTGGCGCCTAGCTCGTTGAGCTTTTGCACGGTGTATTGAGCCACATTGCCGCTGCCCGAAACGAGACAGGTACGACCGGCGAGTTCCTGGCCGCGGGTCTTGACCATCTCCTGGGCGAAGTAGACAGCTCCATAGCCGGTAGCCTCGGGGCGGATCAGCGAGCCGCCCCAGTTGCGGCCCTTGCCGGTCAAAACGCCCGAGAACTCATTGGCAAGGCGCTTGTACTGGCCGAACATATAGCCAATTTCTCGGCCACCCACGCCGATGTCGCCGGCGGGAATGTCGGTGTTGGGACCAATGTGTCGTTGCAGCTCGGTCATGAAGCTCTGGCAGAAGCGCATCACCTCGGCGTCGCTGCGGCCCTTGGGGTTGAAATCCGAACCGCCCTTGCCGCCGCCCATGGGCAGGGTTGTCAAGGCGTTCTTGAAAACCTGTTCGAAGGCCAGAAACTTCAGGATGCCCAGGTTGACCGAGGGGTGAAAACGCAGGCCGCCCTTGTAAGGGCCGATGGCGCTGTTCATCTCGATGCGGAAGCCCCGGTTGACCTGCACAGCGCCGCGATCATCCATCCACGGCACGCGAAACATGATCACCCGCTCGGGCTCGATGGCGCGTTCGAGCACACGCGCGCTCTTGTACTCGGGGTGTTGTTCGAAGACCAATTCGAGAGAATCCACAACCTCTTGCACGGCTTGGTGAAACTCGGGCTCGGAGGGGTTCTTGGCGACTACATCGGCCATCAACTGCTCGGAGTACTCGGACATTGCTAGGGCTCTTCCCTTGAAGGGTGTAGGCAGGGGGACCAGTGCCAGCGGCGCGGTCGGGGCGGGTTAGGAGCGCGGCGGGCAATCAGGCACTTCCGCACGGGGTGATGTCTACCCTATCCAAGTCGGAGTGGGGATCGCCAATCTCCAAAAAGACCGCGCGGGACCCAAGCTAGATTCACGCATCTCGGCCACCGCGAAGACCCTCCGCAAGCATGCTTGTTTGACCGGAGTGCCGCCCAACCAGCCCCACCCGAGTGCTTCGCCGACGAACAAAGGCCCACCGCCTCCCGCTTCAACCTGAAATCTCGAAGGCTCGCACCCTGCCTGGGTCCTTCTGCACGAGCCGGAGCGTCTACGACGAGCTGACCGAGACGGTCCTGGCGCCCTTCTGGCAGTTCATCGGTGCGACCGAGGATTTTGCCGAGGCATCGAGCGCCTGGCCCGTGGAGTTCTCGGGGGGATCGCTCATTGAGCCCCTGCTCTAGATTTGCGACGAGGGCGGGCAGCGGCGGGGGCGGGCTCTAGTTTTTCGCCGTCGCGGTCAGCTTGCGCAGGACCGGTTCGAGGCGGGTCATTCCCGCTTGCTTGGCGTAGATCACGGCTTCATCGGCGCTGGCCCCTTCGAGGTGGAACTTGGCCAGGCCGAGCAGCGCCCCCACGCGGTTGGAACTCCCGCAGTAAAGCGCCGCCGGGCGTTGAGCTTCGTCCAGAATGGCCGCCAATTTGCGGGCGTTGGCCTCGGAGATCCCCGCGGCTCCGGAGATGGGCAGATTGATGTAGGTGCCACCGAGGCCCTTGATGAAATCCGACTCCCAGCCGGTGCCCTCTTCGCTCGTTGGGCGCAGGTTGATGAAGGTCGCGTAGCCTTCCTGGCTGAGCTCGCGGAACTGCGTCTCGGTCAACATGCCCGAACACAGGAGCCCAGGCTCTGGCGAGGAGGGATTCTTGATCTGGAGGATTGCGGCCTGGGCTACGAGTGCGGCGCTGTTGCGTACCTCGCGGTCACCGACGCAGGAGCAGAGGCCCGCGCTGAGGCAAAAAAGCAGCGCGGCGGCGAGGGGTATGGAAAGCAATCGGCGGGTGAGCATGGCGGTTGTTTGAGGTAGTCATTTGAGGATAAGGGCTCCTACCGGGCTGAACACTCTACCCCGAGGCGACGCGGCGCCCTCTCATTTTGAAGAACCTCAGGGGCCGAAGACCAGTTCCACGCCGTGGCTCAGGTTGAAGCCCGAACCACAGGGGCTTGAGACCGGATCGCGATACCAGGTTTGGAAGCGCCGGGTGTCGCCCGAGACCCAGCCGCCCGCGGCGGCCAGCCCCGATCCCCAGGATGCCGAGCCCGCCGCGTCGGGCACGCGCACGCCCAGGCGTGCCACGGCCCCGCCGGCGCAACGCAAACCATCGCCGAAGAAGATCCCCGCTCCGCTATTGACAGCGTTCAAGCCGCTGAAGAGGAGAACCGGTTGGGTCGGCACGAAATTACCGCCCTGAAAACCGAGATCATCGGCCGCCACGCTGGTCGAGCCGGTGGAAGCAAGGGTCGCTCCCGTTCCCCCCGAGTTGGTGCAGCCCTGGCCCGTCCCTCCGTTGTTAGCGCAAGGGCAGGCAGTGCCCGTCCCATCGCCAAAGCAATAGGCCGCGCCGCTGCCGGTTTCAAACTCCACGATGTAACCGCCGCCGTGGGCCAGATTGTTCGCATCATTCCAACCGTAGGCCACGCCGGCGATGTTCTGGATGATCTCCATGTGCTCCTCAGTCACCCCCGGACCGCCGTTGTTGTTGGGCTCGGGGATGGCCGCGTTCCAGTTGGTGTAGGCCATGGGCTCACCCGTGATCCACTCCCAGCCGCCGGCGGGCTCGGCATAGCCGGGTGCTGCGGCGTTCTGGAAACCACCGATCCAGCGGTAGTGCGTGCCGCCAAGGGACTCGACAAAACTGTCCTCCGAGGCGTCGCTGATCGTCACCAGGTGTCCGTTGACACCCTCGAAGACGAGGGTGGCCGCATCCAGTCGAGCCTGGTCCCAGGTGATACCCGGCTGGTCCACCACCAGATAGCGGTGGCCGGTGGCGGGATCCTGAGCCGGCGAACCGTCGCTGATGTTGATCGTGCCTGTGCCTCCGCCTGCGCCGGGAAAGGTGCCCACACGCAGGAGATAGGTCTGGCCCGTAACGCCCAGAAACAAAACCTCCGATTGCAAGCCGCAGGAGTCATCGTTGCAGGCCAGCACAGGGCCGGTGCAGGAGGCGTCGAGAACGGCCACCTTGGTGTCCACCAATGTGGTGCCGCAGGTGTCCATGGTAAAAAGCCCGTCCGCTGGGGCGCTCCAACTGAACCAGACATCCTGTTCCACATCCGACGAGCCGAAGGCCAGACAGATGGGGTCGGGCGTGCCGTCGAGGGTGGCGAGGGTGTTGTCGAAGGCAAAGCTGCCCAGACCACTGATGGCCGTGGCGCTGGCGCAAGCGTCGCTGCCCTGGGCGTTGGTGGAACCACTCAAGGAAAAACTGAGAAGGAAGCAGCCAAGGAAACGGAGGGTGTTCTGCATGACAAACTGGATGGGTCTGAAAGCCGTGCCGGACGGCCAGGCTTCGGGAGATGGCGGGGACCATAGGGCGGGGACCATAGGGTGGGGAAAGGAGCCCAGTACCCCTTGAGGATACCCCAAGGAAGCTGATTCCGCAGGCGAGCCGCCCGGCACGAGCTCTGTGCAGATCCATGCGCTCCCGAGCACGGGCCGTAGCCCGTGGGGCTCCCTGGGGATCTTCATGCACCCGCAGAGCCTCCCCCACCCACCCACCCCCCCGCCGGACCTCCCCCACAGGGCCCAGAATCGTGGTAGAGTTTGGTGCGGATCGTGGGGCCTCGACGGCGGTGTGGCCCCTCACCAGGATCCCGTCTTGAGCCCCAGTATTTTCTTCGCTCCAACCCGTTCCCAAGCATCGCCCGAGATCTTATCTCCCTCAAGTTCCATGAAACACATCCTTGCACCCCTCGGATTGGGCAGCTTCCTGCTGCTCTCCGGAAGCGCCTTGGCGCAGACAGGGCCCGACCTCACGGTCCTGAAAATCGCCAACTCCGGCACAGACATCGCCGAATACGGCCAATCGGGTGGCATCTACGCCTACTCCTTCGCCACAACCTCGTGCAACCCCGGCACCCAGGTCGTGCAATGGACGAACGCCGACCACCCGGTCATCTCGCAAAACTTTTTTCGCTTGAAAGACGGTCGCTTCGAGCACATCGGTCAGAGCTGGCTGAAGCACGGGTTCTGTGCGGTCAATGAGGCAGGCTGCGGCACATGCCAAAGCACGAGCTGCGACACCCTCGGCCTCGGCTGCGCCGACACCTACGGATCGGGTCTCAACGACGGCAAATTCGGTGGACCCAAGTACGCGGTCAATGCCCTCACCGGAGCCCACACCCACTCCTTCCCGAGCCCCTCGGGCAACGCCACCACCCGCGGCCGCCTCCAAGTCGCCGCGGCCGACATCGAACCCGCGCAGAACCCCGGCGCGGTTTGGTTCGCCGAGTCGCAGTACATCTCGGCCCACGAGGCCATGGCGGGCAACGGCAAGAACTCGGTTTCGTACCGCCGCCTGAATGTCAGCTCGGCCACATCGATCACCTCCAACGGCGGCACTGTCGTGGGCAAGGCCGCCCCCCACGCCTGGCGATCGGTGGATCCGGCAGTCGTTGTCAACGATGTCAACAACCCTAACGAAGGCGGCGCTGGCGTTCACGGCCACTTTTCGGTGGGCTATCGTGTTACCGACCTCGGCGGCGGAATCTGGCGCTACAACTATGTGGTGGAGAACCTGACCTCCGAGCAGGCTTGCGGCTCCTGGAGCGTACCCATGGCCGATGGCCTGGCAATCACGAATCTCTACTTCAACGATGTGGACTACCACTCGGGCGAAACCCAGGACGGCACGGATTGGGTCACCCAACAAGCCGGCGGCATGTTCACATGGAGCGTGGCCCCCGGTTCCGACAACGCCATTCGCTGGTCCACGACCTACTCCTTCGGATTTGATGTCACGGCCTCGCCCATCGCCGCTCAGGCTCAGATTGGGCTGCACCAGGTGGGCAGCGGTTCCCTGGTACTTGTCGATGTCCGGGCTCCCTCGGGCAACTCCACCACCACCGGCACGATCTTCTGCAAAGGCGATGGCACGGGTACGAGCTGCCCCTGCAACAACCACGGTGGCACCAACAATGGCTGCCAGAACTCGACCGGCCTCGGCGCCGGCCTGACCGCCATGGGTGACGCCAGCGTCTCGGCCGACACCCTGCAACTCACTGTTACCAATGCCCTGGCCAGTCAACCGGGACTCCTGTTCCAGGGATCGACGGCGATCAATGGTGGCAATGGCATCGCCTTCGGCGACGGATTGCGCTGCACCGGCGGCAATGTGCGGCGCCTCGAAGTGGTCTTCCCCGATTCCGCAGGCTCCGTTAGCTCCAGCGTCATCCTGTCGGTGGCTGGCCTGGCCAGTGCCGGCGATGTCGTGCGCTACCAACTCTGGTACCGCGATCCGGTGTTCAGCCCCTGCGTGAACGGCTTCAACCTGACCAACGGTTTGGAGATCAACTGGCTGCCGTAGGCCGCCTGCCCTCGTGGGCGCTCCCGCGTGGGAGCGTCCAATACCCTGCTGCGCGGGGCGCCGGATCTCCTCCGAGGCTGGCGCCCCGCGGGTGTTTGCCCCTTGAAAACCCCCATGAAGAGCCTCTGGGCGCCCCCAGGAGCCCCCAAAAATCGAGATCGCAGGTACGATCGTGCTCAGCGAGAAGGGGGGAACCCCGTAGCCCCCAAATTAGTCCTATTTTGTATTAGCGAAGGCCTCGGCGAATTCCCTCACCGAGCTTCGATCCCCCGCGCGGGCGGCCCACGCCGCTGCGCCCTTCACAACCTCGACACAGCAGGAGATCCCCATGCTCTCTCGATCCCTCGCCATTCTGGCGACAGCGGCGGTCCTCTCCGCGCCTGCCTTCAGCCAGGCGCGCCAACCCTTCCCGTTCACCGTCAGCGCCACGGATACAGCCCTCGGCACGGTCACTCTGGCCCCCGAAGGCGCAGCCATCGCAGGCCTGACAGCCGAGTCCCATGTGCTGCTCACCGACATCTACCTGCCCGGCGGCGAATTGATCGATGTGGAGCTCTACCGGCTCAGCGTCGAGCGCCGGCGCTTTGGCTTCCAGGTTGACGGCGCAGCTGTGGGCGATTTGACCGTGGGCCTCGACCTCAGCATCTGGCGCGGAACGGTGCCTGGCGAGGTGGCTTCGCAAGTTTACCTGTCCTTCTCGAACTCTGGCTGCCGGGGTTGGATTCAGCGCGCAAACGACGTCATCCACCTCTGCCCGCAACCCAACGCCTCGGGCGATTGGCAAAACAGCGAAGCTGTGTTCGTGGCCGAGAGCACCCTGGGCCGCATGGGAATGACGCTCGGAGGTTTCTGCAAATACGATGTAGCCAACGGAATGCGCGGCGAGTCCCAGGTGCCCACCCAACACCCCGGAGGCCCGGGCACGATCGCCGCTGGCGTCTGCGCCACACGCGAATGCACCGTGGCTGTCGAGACCGATTTCCAGCTCTTCCAGCAGTTCGCGGATCTGAACGCGCTAACGGCCTATGTCACCACGCTCTTGACCTACGCCAGCGATCGCTACGAAACCCAGATCGACACTGTGCTGACCTACCCCTACTTGCAGTTCTACACGAACTCTGGAGACCCCTGGGCCTCGCCCGAGGGCGGCGGATCGAGCATCGACATGCTCAATGAATTCCAGGGCGCATGGGCTGGCAGCATCCCCACCAGCGCGGTCTTGGCCCACTTTCTCTCGGGCGCGGGCCTCGGTGGCGGTGTGGCCTGGTTGGATGTGCTCTGCAACAATCAGTTCAACTTCGCGGTCAGCGGCAACATCAACGGGCAGGTCAGCTTCCCGATCCAACAACAGCCCAACAACTGGGACTTCATCGTCTTCACCCACGAGATCGGTCACAACTTCGGCACACCCCACACCCACGACTTTTGCCCGCCCCTCGACGAGTGCGCACCCTCTGGCTTCTTCGGCTCCTGCCAGAGCCAGCAGACCTGCACCTCCTCGGGCACAATCATGAGCTACTGCCACCTGTGCAGCGGCGGCACGGCCAATGTCACGACCTTCTTCCACCCCTCGGCGGCGGCGGTCATGCAGAACGGAGCCGCGAATTGCCTGCCGCTCTACAGCGGCGTGGCCGTCGATCCTCCCATCGTGCTCAGCTCCAGCGCGACGACCCCGGTCATCGCCCAGATTGCTGGCACGCCTTCGGGCACGGTGAACCTCTGGTATCGCTACCAGGGCGGTTCCTACACGTCGGTGCCCATGACGAGCCTCGGTGGCAACCAGTACCAGGGCAACCTGCCGGCAGCGGGTTGCGGCGACTCGCCGGAGTTCTATGTGGCCTTCACCGATGCCTCCTGCGGCCCCATCACCTCGCCCTCGGGAGCCCCCGGCAATGTTTACACAGCCACGGTGGGCAACCAGCAGTTCGCCCTCAACGACAACTTTGAGTCGGCCACGGGCTGGTCGAGCTCGAACCTCGGCGCAAGCACTGGCGACTGGGAACGGGGCGTGCCTGTCGATGACGGCGGCTGGGCCTACGATCCCGCCTCCGACCATGACGGCAGCGGCTCGTGCTACCTGACCATGAACCAGGTGGGCAACACCGATGTCGATGGCGGCGCCGTGCGCTTGTTGTCACCCAGCCTGGACCTCTCCGGCGGCCCGGCGTTGATCACCTACGCCTACTACCTGCTGCTCACCAATGAGGATGGCGTCGACCGCTTGCTCGTTGAAATTAGCACCAATGGCAACGCCGGCCCCTGGACCCAGGTGGTGGCCCACACCAGCGATGGTGGCACCGCTTGGCGCAATCACGCCATCACTGCCGACGAGCTGGCGCTCTTGGGTGTTGCGGCTTCGGCCGACACGCGCTTGCGCTTCACCGCCAACGACGACGGCGTCCAGAGCATCGTCGAGGCGGGCCTCGACGCCTTCGAGGCTTCGACCCTCTCGTGTAACGGCGGAGGTGGCCCCACGGCCTACTGCAACCCCCCCGGAGGCAACTCTGTTTCCGCGGCGGGCTTGACCCTCTCCCACATCTC
>DUCM01000006.1 GCA_012959785.1 Planctomycetota bacterium
AGGCTGCCGGGGTTCCGGCCGTCGGCCATGGCTTCAGAAGCCATGCCCACAGCCGCGATGGCCGTAAGGCCGGTCAGAATACATTTTGTAAAAGTCATAATTCTCCCTCTCTAGGAGATGAGTGACGAAGCACTAATTAGTTAAGAGATGAACCGTCGGGAATGACAGGCTCAAGGAACAAGCTTCCAAGACGCGTGCGGTTCAAAGGACGCACAGCGTGCGACTCTCTCTCCGTGCGAACATGGCTTCTTCAAAGAAAACCCTGAAGCTGTGGGTTTCTAAAGATTCCCAACCGGGAAGGACCAAGTCTCCCTTGACTCCTTCTCAACAGGAAGACGCATTGCAACCCAGATCCGCCTTGGGCGCAAGTGCAATTTCGTTCAAATGCCCCGGGTTTCCACCTTTTCTTCAACTATATGCAGCCCAGGCGTACTTCTCCCGGTGGAACCAACCTCCTCCGGTCGAAACCTGGCCCTCACAGGCGCGCCTGGTTCCCCTCGGCGCCTGGTCCATTTCTGGCAGCTGCGGGCCGTAGGGAGACAGGAAAACGGGGCAGGAGCCATTCCCGCCCGTGCTACGCTCCCCTCGGTCCCGCCGCTGCCCACGCACCCATCGCCTAGACTCCACCATGAAGACCTCCTCCAAGGCCCGCCTGACCCCCTGTATCCTGGGCCTGGGGCTTTTGCTCCCCGCCTGCTCCCGCACTCCTGTGGAGCCTCCTGGAGGCCCTTCCGCCGACTCAGGGCAGCCGAAGCAAGACGAGGTTACCGGCATCGGGAACCCCCTCACCCAGCGAACCCTCAAGGAGCTGTTCGGGAGCCCGGGCGATGTGGCCCCCGAACGGTCCACCGGGCATCCCGACCTCGACTTCGAGGAGATCTCCGGCGTCCTGCCCGCCACAGGCACCTGGCGCGAGCACCCGCTCCTGACGGACCTCAACGGCGACGGCCTGGACGATTTGGTGGCCTCCAATCGAGAAGAAGAAGGCCTCCATGTCTGGCTGCGAACCGCCGCAGGCAGCTGGGAGCCCAGCCTCGATGGCCTGCCTCGCGACCTGATGTACGGCGGCAGCGAAGCCGCCGACCTCGACGGCGATGGGCGCCGCGACCTGATCTTCGCCGCCCACAAGCTGCACGCCCGGGTCTTTCTCAACAAACCCCTGGATGGCAATCCGGACGGCATTCGGTGGGAAGAGGTGCCCGGCGCTCTTGAGTGCACCTTCCTGGGGCTGGATGTGGCCCTCGGCAATCTGAACGGCGACGGATTCAGCGACGCTGTGATCATCTCCCAGTTCGCCATGGACCGCGCCACCGGCGGCCTGGCCGTGTACTTTGGCCGCGGGGACGGGACCTTCGAGCGCCAGACCGAACACTCCACCCTGCTCGGCCGTAGTCGCTGCGGTCACCAGGTCGAGTGTACCGATCTCGATGGCGATGGCCTCGATGACATACTCGTGGCCGCCGAGTGGGGCCTACAGGTGTTCTTCGCGCGCCGCGACACGCCCACAGGCGCGGTGCGCTTCGAGGAACGCTCCCAGGGCCTCAAGGTTCCCGAGAACATCGGCAACAGCCTGTACTCTTTCGTGGCCTGCGAGTTGACTGGCACAGCTCCCCTGGAAGTGGCCTTCTGCGGCTTGGCGGACCCCGCCATCCCCGAGGGAGAGCACAACAATGCCGGCGCCTACCGTTGGACGGGCGAGGGTTGGGAACAGTTCGACCAGGGTCTTCCCAGCCAGAGGGCCTTCCGCGACATCCTCTCGGCCGACTTTAACGCCGACGGCCACGGCGACCTGGTGCTCTCGGGGCCCGGGCAAGGTGTGGTCCTGTTCCTCGGCGACGGAGCGGGCATGTTCAAGGCCCAGGGACAGTTCCAGAACACCGGAGCTGGCGGTAACTGTTCCATCGGCGATGTGGACCAAGATGGCCGCCCGGACATCGCCATCTCGAACGGTGCCACCAAGCGCCGCCCCGATGCCGGCGGGATCAAGGTTTTCTTGAACAGAGCCGTCGCTTTCGAAGAGTAAGCAGACAACCCTCCCGCAACGCAGAGGGCTTCCGCCAACAACGCACAGAGGGCCCGGGACGCTTGCGCGCCCCGGGCCCTCTTGTTGAGGCTAGCGGAGTCTAGTTCCCGCGAGAGATAGAGAAACCGAAGTTCCCACCCTCGCTCTCGCCAGTAAGCGTAAAGTCGTCGTCGGCGGCTGCAGTATCGCTGAGTACCGGAGAGCCACGGAAGAGGTAGACGCGGCCTACTTTCTCGGAGACATCGGCGCTGAGCGGAGCCGCAGGGGCAGAGGACATGAGGTCCGCAATCCCGTCTCCGTCGCAGTCGAGGACTTCGATGGCACTGCCGAAGCGCCCGTAGTCGTAGGGTTCGCCGGTGTAGATGATGTCACTGTAGGAGGCCAACTCGTCGCTGAGCGCATCACCTCCGTAGAAGACAAACACGCGGCCGTTCTTCTGGGCACCGAAGGAGCTGCGCGGCGAACCGATGAGGACATCATCAAAGCCGTCACCGTTGAGGTCCGCCACGGCCGACTCCACACCAAAACCAGACTTGCTGGTGTAGCCTGAGTAGATGGCATCGGCCAGGGAGGCGTCGCCGCCGCCGAAACCGCTGGAACCAAAGAACACATAGACTCGGCCGGTTTCTGTTCCCAGGGTATCCGTCTTGGGTGCGCCAATGACCAGGTCCGGGATTCCATCGCTGTTGATCAGGCCACAGGCGATCGAGGTACCGAATTCATCCGTCCCCTCCTCGCTGTCAAGACGCAGGTCGGCGCTCGAGCGCAAACCAGAGGCGAGGCCCTGGCCCCGAAAGATGTGCACGAATCCGCCAATGTAGAGCAGCGGCGAGTCCACCTCGCCGGCGATGGCCAGATCAGCCTTGCCGTCACCGTCGATGTCGGCAGCGCAGACCGCCGAACCGAATTTCTCGGAGTCGACTTCGCCCCAGAGGATCGTGTTTGCGTCGGCAGCACCGCGATCGGCGAGGGAGTTGCCGCCAAGGAAAACATAGACGCAGCCCGCATCCTCAATCTCGTCGGGAGTGCCGGGGTCGAAGTCGGCGCCAGGCGCACCAACGAGCAGGTCCAGCGCGCCGTCACCGTTGATGTCGCCGAGGTCCATGGAATCACCGAAGTGATCGCCCATGCTGCCGTATGGGCTGCCCGCCACGGTACCTGCTCCAGTGAGGGTGATGTCCGCTTCGCTGGAAACCAGGACTGCATTATCGCTCAGGGGGCCGAGGAAAATAAGGACCGCCCCCGCGTCAGCAACCGGCAAATCCCAACGCGGCGAACTGACGAGCAAGTCGTCCACGCCGTCACCGTTTACATCACCGGTGGCCACAGCTGAACCAAATTGCTCGTCGTCACCACTGCCCATAAGTTTGACGCTGGCAGCAGCAGCCGAGACAGTCGGGCCCGGCATGGACTCGTTTCCGAAGAAGACATAGACCGACCCGGAGTAGTCGCCGTTGCTGTCGTCGTAGGCTGCCGAGACAACGATGTCGGGGATGCCGTCGTCGTTCAGGTCACTGGTGATATTCTGCGTGGATCCGGTTCCAGAGCCGCCGCCGGAACTCGTGTCAGTTCCACCGCCGCAGCTGAACCCGAAGGTCAGGCAAGCCGTTGAACAAATAATGGCGAGGTGCCGCTGACTCCGTCGCGATCCTCGCTGGTAGCGCATCGAGGTTCTCATCTGAATAGTTTTGGGGTTGTCGTCCCGGGCACCGTGGAGACCTTGAAGGTCATGTTGAAGGCCACGCAGCTCTGAACTTGGAGAGGGGCTCCTAGAGCCCACCGAATCTTCTTGAATTGGCACCGGATGGCGCCTTGAAGGAGCGAGAGACGGTGCTTCTGCCGGTTTTTGCCCCCAGTCGGGATCTCAACCTTCAGTCGAACACAGTCGAACACGGGCTGAAAGTAGCATGATCCGGCCCAACTGTGGGCACCTAATGTACGATGTTTTATTATTTCTCACAGGAGCCCTCACCGGCCTGGAGGGCCCGGCTAGCCCCCTCCTGGGCCCAACGAGCCCTCTTTCCAAGGCCCCTGCATGGGTTTTCTAAGGCGGACCGCAAGGGTGCCTGGTGCGGATAGCAGCCGGGGCTAGGGGGAATCAGCTTGCTTTTTTGCTGCTTCCTTCCGGGCGGCCTTGGCCCGCTCTCTCACCGATGCCGGAATCGGGGGGCCCCCCCGGCGGCGGGAGCCCTGGTCGGGATCCAAGATTCCCTCGGATTCGAGCTGCTTCTTGGCTGCCCTGGCCGCCTGTACATAGAGGGCCTCGACGGTCGCTTCGTTGCCGCTGAATTCGAGGGCCCGGGTGGCGTACATCTGCGCAGCCACGGGATCGCCCAGGAGCAGGAGGAGCTCTGCGCCCAGGCGCCAAGCACGCCAGTCCTGCGGGGCGACTTCGAGGACCTCTTCCACCATGGGCAGCAGGCCTGCATCAAGTTCCTCGCCCGGCACCGTCAAGCGCAAGAGGGTGTGGGCTTTTTCGCGCTTGGCGTGGATGTTGCTCAGGTCGTAGGAAAGGGCCGCTTCGAAGTTTCCAAGGGCCCCTTCGTGGTCTCCGCCAGCGGCGCGGATCAAGCCCAGGTTGTATTCCACATCGCCGAGGTCCGCACCCAGGTCGGCGGCCCTCTGAAAAGCCAGGGTCGCATCCTTGAGCCGATTCTGGCGGCCCAAGGCCACGCCGAGCGAGAGCTGGTACGCGGAGCTTTCGGCACCTTCAGCCGCGGCATCGTCCAGGATCTCCAACGCCTTCGAGACGAGATTCAGGCGCTGATAGACGTCCGAGAGCACAAGCGACTGCTCGAGATCAGCGGGGAAGGCCTCGAGCCCTTTGCGCAGGACGCTGACTGCCTTGGGGACCTCGTTCTGGCCGAGACGCGCCTTGGCGAGCCACAGCCAGTCTTCGGCGTCGAGATCCATGACCTCGGCCCGGGGCCCGAGCTCCGCCACGATCTGGTCAAACTGTCCGCCGGCCATGAAGCGCGCCATGCGCTCCGCGGTTTCCCGCTGGCCGGCGTTGGCGGCATCCGCGTCAACCACAGCGCCGCCCTCGGCGCCGCTGCCGCAGCCACCGAGCAGGACCAACAACAAAAGGAGAGGGAGCAGGCTGATCTTCATCGAATACGAGGGGGTTGAGGGCGAGGGGCCGGGCCGGGCTGCGAGGCCTTCACACGCGGCCCCGCCAAACCGTTGGGTGGCAAGAGTCCTACGGGACACAGATTCGGCGCGGGAGTCAATTCCCGGGGAGAATATGAAGATGTACGGCCCAGGGCCCCTCGCGCCCTGGCTCACTGACCGCTCAAGCTGTGCGGGAGCAGTACGCCACCGGACTGCGAGCAGAGTTCAAAGGGCAAATCGGCCGCGGCGTAGGCCCCCACCCGCTCGATCAGAACGGCGTAGAAGGCCGGATTCTCGATGCTGGTGGTCTGCGAGTGCGCCACGGCGCCGTCGATTTGAAACCAGCCCGACTCGCGCGCCGGGGCTCCGAGGATCTCGTTCTGACTGTGATTCGTGAGGCCCGCTAGGAACGAGTTGCCAAAAGCGCCCGAGATGTCCAACAGGGAGCACTTCTCCCAACAGTGGAAGCTGTGCTCGGCCGAAAAGCGTTCCTCATTGTCGTTGTAGATGGCGAAGTCAAGGGTGGTGATGAATTGTGACCCGCCCGAGAGCGCGATCATCACCAACTCGCCGGCGACGCCAGAGGCTGCGCCGTCCTGCCCCAAGAAACGCGGCACGAGCAACGACTCGGGAGCCTGAGAATACTCCAGGCCATTCAGGTCGAGCAACCCGTCGCCGTCCAAGTCGGTCCCGCTCGTTCCGCCCAGACCCTCGAAGGCCACGGCGTTCGTCGAGTACTCGAAAGCCTCCAACCCGTCCAATTGCAAGGCAGCTCCAATCAGCGCGTTGTGCGCCACGGGCTCCCCAGTAGTGGCGTCTTTCGCGAAGGCGTAAACAAAGCCGCGGTCGCCGTTCGGATTGTGAGCGCAGGTCAACAGGGCCAGGGTATCGCAGGCGCTCAGGACTTCGGTGCGGTTGAACTCCTGGCAATTGTTGCCGTCAATGTAGACGAACTCCACGGCGATATCGCCAGCGGAGTCGCAATCCACATGGGTCACGGTCAGGAGCGTCAGGATGCCAGGCGCATTGTCGAATTCCGGGAAGAGCAGCAAGCTGCCAGCCGTCCGGCGGTCGATGGGGTTGCAGGCATTGGGCTCGCTGCCGCTGTCGCCCTCCACCGTCAAGTCGAACAGCGCCGGCGACTCGCAACTCGTGGAGGAACCCTGGAAGGTCACGCGTACCTCCAGGAAACGGCCCCCAATGGCCACTCCGCTGCCATTACCCGTACCAGCGAAGGACTCGGAGGCGAGCCCCACTTCAGTCTCGGAAGCGCGCACTTCCACGACCAAAGCAGTACCCGTGGGAGCGCCCGCATTCCAGGAAACTCGGTTCCACTGCACGCCGGCCTCGCCACCATCGGTGACCACGCTCCAGTTGCCGCCATCGGCGATGCCCTGGTAGCTGCCACTGCCGGTCATGTCGCTGGGGTTGAAGGGTTGCGATCCGCCGCCCAGAGCAACGCTAAAGTCGACGCTGTTGGTCAGCGGGTTGATGCGACTGACATCGTCACTGCCCTGGTTCGAAACCCATATCTTCCCTTGGCCGTCCACGGCCACACCATTGGGCTTGACCCCCACGCTGATGACCGCGATCAACGCGCCGCTGTTGTCGAGGCGGTAGACGGTGTTGCTGGCAAAACCGGCCACCCAAATCGACTGGTCCGAAGGCAGAATGGTGAGACCGTGCAGGTTGCTGGCGCCGGCGACCGGAAATTGGCCGGTCTCGCTGCCCGAAGCATTCAAGCGCCGCACTTCGCCCCCACCGGCGACCCACACGGTGCCGCCCGCATCCACGGCCACCCCTCGCGGTGTAAAGCTCGTGGGACTGAAGTTGATGCATGTGCCAGGAGGAGTGGCCGCCCCGTCGAAGCGCAGCAAGGAGCGCTGGTTGGGCGACACCGACCACAGCACGCCGGAGTCGATCACGCTGCCGTAGCCGCCGCAGGGTTCACAGACCAGCGCACCGCGACAGGCGCCATCATTGCCGTTGAGCTTGCGCAGACAGACCGGGGTGATCGAATAGCCCGCCGCCCACACATCCCCCGCGGCGTCGATGGCGATCCCGCGCACATTCGGCACGCTGGGGGTCTTCTGGAAGACGAGCAGGCACTCGTCCAGGGCGTCCTGCACCAGGGCAGAGCCGCAAGCCCCGCCTGCGCCATCGCTGCCAGGAGGCCAGGACAGGACATCTCCCAGGCCCCTTGAGGTGCGAATCAAGCCGTCGCCGTCACGGTCCACGGCTGTGCTGTAACAGTAAGGGGGCGCCAGGAATTGGCCCTGGGAATCGGGTGAGCCCGAGGCATCCACCCGCGTGCCGCCCACTACCAGGCCGACCTTCACCAGAGAGCCCTCTATGCCCGCGATGTCCTCGGACCGGTTGCCCATCCAGGTGTTGCCATCGGGGGCCACCGTGGCCCGAGAGGGGTCCTGGGCCTCACCCTCGGGGGCCGAGCGGTACTCACCCACGATCTGCCCAGTGAGACTGTCGATGCGCACCAGGGTGCCGTTGCCGGCGTTGGCCACGCTGACGAAGGGCAGGGGACGATCCTTTGAGACGAGTTCCAGTTGGCCCGGGGACGCGTTGGGGTGCTCGATCTCGAGGTAGGTGCCGAGGTCAAAATCCGCATCGGTGGTGTAAGTCCTGTCCTGGGCCGTCGCCGCGAGGATCAGACCACAGCAGGTGCCTACGACAAGCAGCGGGCGGGAAACGGATGTGGCGGCGCGCCAGCCAAGCTGGCGGATCGTGGTGCGGTTCATGGTGTCTCTCTCCAGAGTCTCTCTCCAGCTACATTGGCCCCTGGCGGGCCGAGGAATGCGAGGCGCCGCCAGCGGGGAACGGGCTCGGAGAGGGCCCCGAGGTGTGAGAGTTGAGAACCGTGACTGACGCGCTAACCACGCCAGATACACCTTCCTGCCCCACGGGCAGCGGGCCGGGCAAGCCCCGCAAGGCCCGCACTACCCCTCCTCCTCTCGACGGGCCTTCAAGGGCAGCGCGGCGAAAGGGCCGCGACCCTGACCAGGCCACCGGGGCGCCAGCCGGGCCGACGCTCACTCCAATAGGACTTTTCAATCCATAGGATATTTCAATCTGTAGGATACTTCAATCCAGAGAGCGCGAACTGTCAAGGGGGCTCGTACGCAATCTGCGCAGAATCCGTCAGGGCACGCGAACCCGCGCCCCAAGCAGGGGCTCCCGGGCTGAAGAGCTGATGTTTTCCAAGCCAAGCGCCTCATCTGAAGCGCCCCATCCCGGGCAATTCAGGCTAGACTTTGAGGAGTTCCGCCTGCCGTCCAGGAGCACCTCCCCGAAGTGCCCTCTTCCCCAATCCCCTAGAACCACGGTATTCCCGTCGTGGGGGCGGCTGGTTTCGTCTTATCCCCATGGATCCAGCAATCGAACCCCGCGTTATGAAGCAAGCGACCCAGACCCCTCTGCTTACGGCCACCCTGTTCGGCCTCTGCGCCCTCGCGGCCACAGCCTTCGCCCAGGACAGCACATCTCTCGTCTCCCAGTACCCCGGTGACTCCCTCGACCCCCACGATACGGCCGAGCAAGTCAACGACTTCGTCGTAGATGTGGCCGTCCTGCAATCGAGCTCCGGCCGCGTCTGGGGCCTGGCCCCCATCGCCAAGACTTCGATGGACCACGCTCCGACATCCTTCTTCTACGGCGCTGCCATGAGCGCCCACTCGATCAGCAACAGCACCCGCTTCGGCGTGCCCTTTGCCCGCAACAGCTACTCCTCCTGGAACGGAGCGGGCTTTGGCATCAACGGTGATATCGCGGTCAACACCCCCGGCGCGAGCATCGACACCTCGGCAATGGCTGGCAACCAGTTTGGCTTCGTCTTTTCGGAGTTCTCGGTGGACGACCCCGTCACCGCCTTCAACAACTACAACCAGGTCGTTGGCGGCACGATCAACTACGACTCGTCGAGCCCCTCACGCCTGTTCGTCTCGCGCGTCGTGGGCGCGACGAACTCGCCCGATTGGTTCTGCAACTTGTCCCAGTTTGGTCTTGGCGGCGTGACCAACGACGGCGTCACGATCATTCGTGCGGACAACTTCCAGACCCTCGATTGCTTGCCGCTGCTCGGGCAGACGGGCAACAACTACTACCGCGTGGATCTGCTCGCCCGTAATGCCAGCCTGGTGAATACCCTGCATGGTTTGGGCTCGGATGACCCGGTCGCCACGATCCAGCCCCTGGCGAACAGTCTTACGACCCACTCGCCGGCCTCCATCCTCTCTGGCGACATCACCGGCGGAGCGCCCATCTTCATGGGCAGCAACTTCAACGGCCAATATGTCTACGGCACCACGACCCCCATCAGCACCACCGCGCATGCGGGTGGCGCCTCGACTCGCGGAACGGTCTCGAACTCCCAGCACAACTTCCCCGGCTTCCTGACGGGCTCCGTCCTGGGCACTGGAGCGCAGTTGATGAAGGCCGGTGGAACCGCGACCGACACCGCGGTCATCTTCGGCCTGGCAGCGAATGGCGGCCCCCAAAGCGCCATCCAATTCACCCTGCCCGCGGTCCTGACCGATTCGACCGACGGCTTCTCGTCTGACTTCGGCGGCGCCCCCGGCACCCTGCAGTTCGGCAACTACTTCTCCGCCACGGCTTTCCGCGGCGGCAACGGTCCGGTGGCCATCGGCAAGGACCAGCAGGGTCGCCTGCTTGTTTCGGCACAAGTCCACCACCCCGGTTTCATCTCTACCACGAGCGCCGACAACCTGATCGCGGTCGCCCGCTACAACGGCACCACCACCGAGTGGACGGTCGCCGCCCACACCAGTGGCAACAGTGGCAAGGCCGTCTACGGCGCCTTCGGCTCGAGCGTGATTGGCAACCTGGTGGGCACCGACGCCTCGGGCCTCCTGGGCGGCCCGGCGCTCTCCTCACCCATGCTCGATTCGGTGGGCAACATCTACTTCAATGGTCGCGTGCAGATGACCGGAGCCGGTTTCTTCCGCAATGCCCTGGTGCGTGCGGTTTACGACGCCGCCAGCTTCAGCTACAAGCTCGAACTCGTTGTGACCGAGGGTGATGTGGTCAAGGGCGGCAACAGCGGCCTCGACTACCAGGTCACCTTCCTGACCGTATCCGGCACCAGCGGCTCCAGCCCCACGGCTCCCTGGTCGCACTCGATGAACCAGAGCGCCTACAACACGGCCAACGCCGCCACCCTCGCTGCAGGTAGCACCGAGGCAGTGGGCGGAATCGTGATCTCGGCTGGCATCATCTACGATGTCAATGGCGATGGTTCCTTCGACCTCTTGAGTTCCAACCCGGCCTCGCTGGACCAGGACTACAATGTGCTGCTCTACATCACTTCGGCCATGGACTGCAACGGCAACGGCGTCCCCGACGATCTCGATATCCTCGACGGCACATCCAGCGATGGAGACACCGACGGCATCCCGGATGAGTGCGGGTCGGGCACGGCCTACTGCTTCGGCGATGGCAGCGGCACCGCTTGCCCCTGCCTTAACGCTGGTGGCCCCGGCGAGGGCTGCGCCAACTCCACCGGGACTGGCGGTCAACTCTTCGCTTCTGGCACCACCAGCGTGGGCAGCGACGACCTGCAGCTCAACGCAGCGAACCTCCTACCTGGCCAGCCCGCCCTGCTTTTCAGCGGTATCAACCAGGTCAACGCTGGCAACGGCAACACCTTCGGCGACGGCCTGCGCTGCGCCGGTGGCGGCCTCAAGCGCCTGGGCGTCCGAGTTCCCAGCGCCCTCGGCCAGGCCTCCTGGGGCCCGGCCCTCTCGGTGCCCGGTGCCTACGGAGCCGGCGACACACGCCACTTCCAGGGCTGGTATCGCGATCCCGGTGGCCCCTGCGGCTCGGCGTTTAGCCTGACCAACGGCGTCAGCGTGACGTTCGTGCCCTAGACCGGCCCGAAATTCTTGAAGGCGGGGTGCGCTTGGCGCGTCCCGCCTTTTTCGTGCTGCGGCTTGCGGAACGCCCCCCGGACTGGATTCAAAAGCTAGCCTCTGGATTCAAAAACTAGCCGGCCCATGCATGTGCCTGGTCAGGAATGGGCCGCGGACCTCTAGCGCCGCGTCACATCGACATAGCGTAGCTCGTCGTCGCTGACGCCCCGAACTCCTGCCTGCCAGGGGTGCAGGGGGCGGCTGTAGGCCCTGGCAGGCGCTACGCCAGGGGGCGCTCCAAGGTCCAGGTACGCGTCCTCGGGCACCGAGATCGGCAACTCCTCGGGCGTCAGCTTCGTTGGCGCCAGAATACTCGAGGCCGCTGCCAGAGCGACCCCGCAAGCGCATGTCAGAGGCACCAGGTACCGGGCCGCCTTGGCAATGCGTGAGATCCCCGCGGCATCGGCTGCGGGCTGATTCGTGCTACTTCTGTTCTTCAAGGCGTCACCTCCAGAGTAGAGCTCGCCATCAGGGAATTGTTGGTCGTGTCCGACTCAGCCACGCCGGCGTCGAGGGTCACCGCCGCGCCCACATGCCAAGTGCCCGGCGCGAGGCTCGCGGGCAGGTCGAACTGCAACGACCCCGGTGCCTCGGCTCCGGCGGCAAGGGAGGGCACCGTGAGCCCTTCGCCCAACATGGTGTCGGTACTGTTCAGCTCCGAATCTTGCGACAACCAGTAGGTCACATGAAAACTCGAGGCGTCCAGGTTGCCGCTGTTCTTGACCACATCATCGATGTGCAAGTTGTCGCCGGGTGCGGCGCTGGAAAGGTCGAAAATCAGACTGGTCAATATCAAATCGGGCGCCGGCGGGGGCGGGATGTAGATCTCAAGGATGCCCAGGGCGAGGCTCGCGTTGTTGTCTTCGTCGGACTCGAGAATGGCATCGGTGTAGTCAGCGATGGCGCCAAAGTAGTAGTCGCCCAGGGGTAGCGAGGCGTCGAGGGTGTAGGGGAAGCTCGAAGCCGATCCCTGGTCGATGCCCAGATTGAAAATCGTGCGCAGACCCACAAAATGGTCCGTGACTTCGATCAAATCATCGTCCGAAAGGTAGAAGCCCATCTGAAATTGAGTTGCCGAGAGGTCGCCCACATTGCGAACGGTGCTCTGCACGGTGAGTTGGCCGCCGGCCAGCACCAAGTTGGGGCTGAAGGAGATGTTCTGCACCTCGAGATCGGGATGGGGGTCGGCGGAAGCCGTGATATCGAGGCCCCCCGCGGCGATCAGGAGATTGTCCCCCTCGTCGGGTTCGAGGAGCGCATCCTGGTCGTCGGCGATCACCGCCAGGGTATAGGAGCCCGCCGCGAGCCCCGCGGGCAGACTGTACTGATTGACCGATTCGTCCTCGGATCCCGGCTCCAGATTAGCGACCAGACGGGAACCGAGCAGCAGGTCACTGGTGGAGACGACAGGGTTGGGCGAGAGGTAGACCCCCACGCGAAAACCACTCGCCGTCACCACCCCCTGGTTGACCACGCGCTCCACCACGGTCAGGACTTCCCCCCCGAGTACCACCGTGGGACCGAAGCTGACGGCCACGGGCTTCAAATCGGGCATGGGCGGCACGAATACTTCGACGAGCCCCAAGGCCAGGACAGCGTTGTTCTCTTCGCTCTCTTCCACGATATCCCCTTCGTCGTCGGCAATGGCGCCCACATGGAAGAGCCCCCCACCCACATCGCCGGGCACCGTGAGCGGCGCCGCCGCCAGGGAACTCGCCCCGACTTCGAGGCCGGCCAGGGAACGAAAGCCGATGCGTCGGTCCGCGCTGGTGATATCGCTGTCCTCCGACAGGTAGATTCCCACACGGAAGGGCCCGGCGGCCACGAGGCCCTGGTTGAGTGCGCGCTCGGAGACATGGATGGCCTGGCCCGCATCCACCTGGCTCGGAGAAAACTCCAGCTCAGCCACGATCAAGTCGGGCCGCGGAGGGTGGCTCACCTGGAGGTCTCCGGCGGCCACCAGGGCGTTGTTGAACTCGTCGCTCTCGAGCAGCGTGCCGCCGCTGTCGGCCAGGACACCCAGGTACCAGGAACCCGCCACTAGACTCGCTGGCACGGTCAAGGGCGCGCTCAGGAACGACAGCTCGCCGGGGCCCAACGAGGCCACGCTACGCAGGCCGACGAGGATGTCGCCGCTGGTGATGTTGGGGTCGCTCGAGAGGTAGATGGCCACCTGAAATGAAGCGGCCTGGCCGAGCCCAAGGTTGCTTGCCGTATCGCTCACCTCGATGGTCTGGCCCGCCTCGACGGCGGCCGGACTGAAGCTCACCGAGCTCGGCACGATGTCGGGCAGAGGCGTCTCGCTCACGGCGAGCAGCGCCGCAGCCAGCAGGGCGTTGTTGGTCTCCGTGACTTCCGCCACGGTCCCGGCACTGTCCACGATAGCGCCCACGAACCAGTCGCCATCGGCCACGCTGGCGGGCACGGTCAAGAAGCCTCCGCCACTGGAGGTGCTGGCACCGGCCAGCACGCCGATGTTGCGCACGCCGATCAGGATGTCAGCGCTGTTCACAAAAGCGTCGGCCGAGAGGTAGATGGACACCTGGAAACCCATGGCGCTCTCATCGCCACCGTTGCGCACCACATCCACCACATGGATCGTGTCACCGGTGCTGGCCGTGAGCGGGCTGAAGTCGAGGGACTGCAAGAACAGGTCGGCGCCCGGCGAATCTGCGGCGACCTGGGAGCCAGAGCCACCAGCTCCTCCGCAGCCTGCCAGAGTTAGGCCAAGGGCCAGGTAAAGGGTCAGAGGAAGGGCCAGGGTCCTCATGAGCTTTGAGAGACCCTTGGAGCGATGTTCTCGGGGGCGATGTTCTTGGGGGGTTTGCATGGGGTGCTGGGACTGTTCAGGCCCTTTGGCTGCCGGACCTTGTCATCCCGCCCCCATCCGCTCTCCGGGGCCTCTGCGGGGCAAAAAATCCCGCCTGGCGGAGGAGAAAGCCCGCCGCTGAGCCCTATTCCGGGGTCCCCCGGCCCGATTCAGCCCCCGACGCTCTTCGGCTCGGGCTCGGGCTCGGGCTGCTCCTCGTCTGCGCGATCCCGATTGGCACGCTCCTTTTCCATGGGATCGTCGGAGTAGTCGAGGACGGTCTCGACCCGTTCGCCAGCGCGCTCGAGGGAGATCTCCTTGCGCGGCCCCGCGAGTTGCAACTCGGCCACGATTTCACGTCGATTCGAGACCTCGACACCATCGATGGCCAGGATCAAGTCCCCCGCTTGCCAGCCTGCGCTTTCGGCCAGAGTGCCGGAGATCACGCGCTCCACGAGACGCCCATCGTCCTGGTCGAGATAGACGCCCATGCGCCGCGGCTCGGGCAGACGCATGCGAGTGCGATCGACGGATTCGTCGAGGTTCGCAAACCCCCAGGCAGCCAGAGCGATCACTAGCGAACTGTGGCGTTGGTCGTCGGCGTCGACCTCGGCCAGGGTGTCGTGCTGGGTGTGGTGCAAGCGCCTGTAGCCCGCGCTCGACTGGTTCCAGTGAAAGGCCGGCACGCCTTTGGTGATGAAGGGTGAGTGGTCGCTGGGACCCGGGCCGAGACCTGGGCTCGTGCGAATCTCGAAGAGGCGCTCGGGGTCCAGAGTCAAGATCGAAGCAAAGACTTCCTCGAAGGCCGGCAGCATGGCTTCGGTGGGCCGGAGGCCGCGCAGGAAGTTCGTGCCGTTGTCATGGTTGAGCACGATGCTGATGCGCTCGAGTTCGTCCTCATGACTGGAGACAAAACCCCGCGAACCCAAGAGCCCCTGTTCCTCGCCGCTGTACAGAACAAAGCGCAGGGTGCGTCGCGGCGTGATTCCCAGGGAGGCCAGGAGACGCGCGGCTTCGAGGGTTGTCGCCACACCTGTGCCGTTGTCGCAGGCCCCCTGGGCTCCGTCCCAAGCGTCGATGTGCCCCTGCACGATGACAAACTCGTCGGAGAGCTCGGAACCGTGCAGGTCGGCCACGACATTGAACTGGGTGATGGGACCGTGCAGGAACTCCACCGCGATGTCGAACTCGAGTTCCACCTCCGAGCCGTCGACTTGGGCCTCCTCGAGGGCCCGAACCAACTCGATGTACTGGTCGTAGAGCAAAGTCGGCCGCACCAAGGTCGGCAGGTCGTCGTAGTCCACATCCCAATTGCCGCTCATCACGAGGCGACCGTCGCGGGTACCGGCTGCCACGATTCCCAGGGCGCCCTGTTCGCTGTAGTGGTCATGCAGAGCACTGCGCCCGCGGCCACGCAACTTGCGGTTGCGCACGATCCACTTGCCGCGCAACTCCTCGCCCAACTCCAGAGCCTCCTCGCGAGTAGCGGGCTCGAGCATGGCCGGGCCTCGCAGGGGGCCCTGTGTGCCCGGCGTCCAGGCCGGAGTGATAAAGGTCAGGGGCACCTCATCGGGGGCCAGCATGCGCCCCTTGAACGCGCCGCGGTCAAAGCCCACGGGCACCTCGCCCCAGGCCTCAAGGCGCGCATCGAGGCCCATGTCCTCGAAGGTCTGGCGGGCCCAGTCCTGGGCCAGCTTGATGCCGGTCGAGCCCGTCAAGCGCCGGGGGAAGTGCCTGGTGATGACGCTAATGTACAGTTGCGACTTGCCGTTTGACTGGCTCTCGCGCACCAGGCTCTGGCCCTCGGCGGAGAGTCCCGGGGACAGGGACTCCGCGGCCTCTTTGGAAGCGTCTTGCCCGCTTGCTGGCGCTGCGGGTGCTGCGGCCTCAGGTTGCGAATCCTGCCGCGCGGCGAGGGGCGCCGCGGCGAGGGCCAAGGCCGTGAGGATCGCAAGGAAGCGCGCAAACTGAGGTATCTGCATCGGGGAGGGGGCAGGCAAAACAAGCAGGGAGGGAAGATACGAAGGTTAGCAGATCGCCGCCAGCTGCTCGATCAAAACGGCACAACCCGCAGCCCTCTCTTACAGCAGTTCCACACGCCGTGTGAGCTTTCCTTGCAACGAGGCCCATGGGCCCCGAAACTCCCCGGCGGCACTTTCCTTATGGCGATGACCCCACCAACGATGCCTGCCTCCAACGACTGCCCCACCCTGCTGCTCGTTCCCACCGAACTCGAACTGCGCCGCCTCGAGGACCAGGGCGGTTTCACGCGTGGGCCGGCCCGGGTTTGCCTGTGTGGCTTTGGCCCGATCGCCGCCGCGGCGCGCACGGCCCAGTTGTGTGCCGAGTGGCAACCCGAGCGCGTGCTCCTGGTGGGAATTGCGGGCACCTTCGACAGCTCTCGAGCCGCCCTTGAGAGCGCCCACGAATTCGGCACCGTGGCCTTGACCGGGGTGGGCGCCGGCGAGGGCATGCACTTTCAGGGACCGCCGGCCCTGGGTTTTGCTCAGTGGCCCGGCTCGCCCTCGACCACCCCCCATCCCGTGGTGGAGAGCCTCACTCTCGCCGCCCCGGAGAAGATCGGCCTCTTGCTCACGAGTTGTGCGGCCACGGCCAACGAGGCCGTGTTGGCCAGGCGCCGGGCAGCCTTCGACGGCGATTCCAAACAGGGGCCTTTTTGCGAGGACATGGAAGGCTTCGGCGTGGCCCTCGCCTGCGCCCTCGCCTGCGTTCCTCTGCGCATCGTGCGCGGCGTCTCGAACGAAGTTGGCGACCGCGACCCGGCTCACTGGCGCATTCCGGCGGCCCTCGACGCGGCTCGCTGCCTGGCCAATACCCTCATTGAACAGGACTGGCGGGACGGATCGTGAGTGCGCGGCTGCAACTGGGCATCTCGACCTGCCCCAACGATACCTTTGCCTTCCACGGGCTCCTGACTGGAAAGGTGCGAGCGCGGGGCATCGAGCTCGAGATCCGGCTGGCCGATGTGCAGGAACTCAACGAGAGCCTGGCGCGCGGTGAATACGACGCGGCCAAGGCGAGCTTCCTCGCGGCGCTGCAATTGGGCCACGAGGTGTACCTCCTGCGCAGCGGTGCAGCCCTCGGTTTTTCAGCGGGACCCCTGCTCCTCGCTCGCGAGGCGCGCGCCGACTTGAAGGCTGCGAGGGTCCTGGGACCCGGCGCTCAAACCACCGCCGCCCTGCTCTACGCGCTCTACCACGGTGACGATCCCGAGCCCGAGCATGTGATCTTCTCCGAGATCATGCCGGCTTTGGAGGAGCGCCGGGCCGATGTGGGTCTGTGCATTCACGAAGGGCGCTTCACCCACGCCGAGCGCGGGCTCGTGTGCCTCGAAGACCTCGGCCAGACGTGGGAAGCCGACACCGGCGCGCCACTACCCCTGGGCGGCATTTTTGGCCGCAAGCGCCTGGGCAGCGAGGTCCTGCTCGCCTTGGAGGATGCCATCTTGGAGTCCATTGACTACGCCCACGCCCACCCCGAAGAGGCCCTCGTCACCATGCGCCGCCACGCCACCGAGCTCTCCGACGAGGTCCTCATGGGCCATGTCGAGCTGTATGTGAACGACGACACCCGGCGCCTCGGGCTCCGCGCGCAAGCCGCCTGTCGCACCCTGGAACAGCGCGCCCGAGCCGCGGGACTCGTGGCCCCGGGCTCAAGGTCCCTGGAGATCTTTGGCCTGGAGGGCTCCGCAGCGGGCAACGGCAATTGAAGCAGCCTCGCAGCAACAAAACAGCCCCCCCGGCTGGCTAGCCGGGGGGGCTGCTGCATTGGATTCTCAGGGGTACCGGCGCGGGCTAGCTCGGTCTATTCATGCAAAAGCACAGGAATAGTCCAGGCTAGTTGCCAGCCGAGTCGCGCAGCTCAAGCATCTCCTTGCGGATGTCCTGCGCCACGGCCTTGATCGCTTGCATGGCCTTGCGGACGCGCGAGGTGGCCGCCTTGTTGCCAGATTCGGCCTTCTCCACATCGTCGCGGGTGCTCTCAAGGATGGTGTTGAGCTTGTCGAAGTTTTCGCTCATGGCAGTAAAGTCTCTAGCCTTCTGGTTGGGGGGTGAGTGGGTGTCTTGCGTGGCCGGAGAGCCTCCTCTGGGCTCCCTGACGGCCTCCATAGGCCACATTATGGCCCTCCGATCAAGACAGCCCCCGGCAGGAACGGCCAAAAAATGCGGGTGGACTGTATTTGTGGGACCGGGTCAGGATACCCTTAATTGCTGCAAGTGACTACCACAAAGCCACTTAGGTTATTTTTTCGCCTTCGGTTGAGCCTTTCC
The DNA here is from genome assembly GCA_012959785.1 of Planctomycetota bacterium. Lineage (GTDB taxonomy): Bacteria > Planctomycetota > UBA1135 > UBA1135 > DUCM01. The sequence goes on from DUCM01000006.1 coordinate 18,178, forward strand.
CATGTCGAGCACTTGGGCCCATTCCGTGGAGGTCACGGGTTGGATGGAGAGCCTCTGGCCCCGCTGAACCACCGCCATGGAGGCCAGAGCAGGAGCTTGCTTGAGGTCTTCGAGGCTGACGAAGTTCGCCAGGGCGCGCCTGGCACCCAGGTCGAACATGAGCCAGCGGGGCGCTGCGGGATCGCTCTTGGCATCGTAGTGCCCGTCCTCGGGGTCGAACTGAGTCGGATCGGGGTAGGCCTCGCGCAGCACCTCGGCCAGCCCCACGATGCCCGCTGGCTTGGCGTTCGAGTGGTAGAAGAGGATCTGGTCTCCGCGCTTGATGTCATCGCGGATGAAGTTGCGCGCCTGGTAATTGCGGATGCCGTCCCAGTGGGTGCGACGGCCAGGGCACGCGCACAGGTCATCCCACGAGAAGGCTCCGGGTTCGGACTTGACGAGCCAATAGTGGGGTTGCTTGGACATGGCAAGGCTTGAAAAGGTGTTCTGGGCCAGAGCCCCCGGGCGACCGGAACAAAAAACTCAGGCCAAGTCGGAGTCCGCCAGGGTAGTCCACCACCGCTGACGCAACCAGGCGAGATCGAACCTTTTGTCGAAGCTGCGCGCCACGCAGCGATAGGGGCTGGGCTGCACGCGCCAACCGCAGGCCTGGAAACGGGCGAAGGCGTCGCTCCAGCAAGGTACGAGGATCACCAGGCGCTCGGCACCCTGCTCCCGGGCGTGGGCACAGGCTGCGGCCTCGAGGGCGCTGAAGACCTCGGGCTCTGTATCGGGCACCAGCCAATCGCAGACCGCCGCTGCTCCGGGCCAGGCCCAGGCCCCCTCGCGCATGACGCACATGCCGCGCAAGTGACCGTCATCATCTCTCAGGCCGAGGGGAGTGTAGATGTTGGTGGGATGGTCGAGGAAGCGCCAGCGCGCCCAAGCCGCATCGCGCACGGCAGCGGCGCCAAAGCTCGTGGCGCAGCGATCCCAGAGCCACTTGAGGTCGGGGCCAAACTCCTCCAGGCGCTCGACTCCAGGCGGCCTCGAAACGCTCGCCCCCACCTCGCGCACAAGCACCAACTCCTCGCGCAGGAGCCGGTACTCCAGGAAACGCTCGCCGATGCGCCAGGCCTTTTCCAGGGGCCAGCCGTAATGCACGAGATCCTCGCCGCGCACTCCGTATTCGTCAAAATAGGCCCGGGCCAGGTTGACGAAGAGCCCGGGGCGCTTGAGCCCGGCGCGGTATTCGGGGTCGATCATGGAATCCACCGACTGCACCATGGCGCGCAACTCGCCGCCGATCCAGGTGGCCTGGGCCCGGCCCAGGTAGGCCCCCACGATGCGCCCGTCGGCCTGGGCCACAAAGGCCCGCGGCCCCGCCGGCACGGCGCAGGTCCCCCAGGCGAGGGTCTCCTCGGCATGGGCTTCGGCCGCCCCGAAGACGCGTTCGTGGCAGCGCGCCAGGGCGGGCAAGTCCTCCTGAACGAGGGGCCGGATTTCGATGGAAGTCATACGAGGTCGCTGTCACCCAGGGTGTAGTACCAGCGCCTCGACCAAAAGGCATGCTCGAAGTTGGAATCGTAGGAGCGACCCACCATGAGCAGTCCCGTGGGCCGCACTCGCATTCCCAGGGTCTGCAAGCCCACAAAGTCAGGGCACCAGGGCGCCAGCACCAACACGATCGGCAAGTCCCGCGCCGCGGCCCTGGCGGCGCGCATGAGCCCGGTCCAGGCCTCCTGGCGAGCCAGCCAGTCGCACAGGATGAAGGACTCGACACCCTCGAAGAGAGCGCGTCGCCCCACGCAATAGCCCGACAATTCGCCGGCGCGATCGCGGGCTGCGAAAATGTGGTAATCCGCTTCGGGATGCTCGCAGTAACGCCAGGTGAGATAGGCCGCATCGCGCACACCCAGGGCCCCCAGACCCTCGGCATAGGCCTCACTGAAGGCCGTGAACTCGGGGCCGACTTCCCGGAGCTCCTGGACTTCCTGGGCGTCATCGCTCACCTCAACAGGGCCTTCCAGCTGAAGCGCCACCTGCGCACGCAGCGTCCTGTAGCCGAGCGAACGCTCGCCGATGCGCTGGGCCGTGGCCACGGGAAAGCCCCACATCCAACGATCGCTGTCTGCGTCGCTGCCGCCAAAGTCGCGGGCGAACTCGATGCCCGTGCGCACAAAGAGCCCGGCCTTGGCGAGCCCACGCTCGCGGCTTTGGATGAATGAATCGGCGCAGTGCGAGGTGCGCAGGCGTTCGCCACCCGCGAGCACGAAGCGCGACTGTCCGGCGTAGTGAGCCAGAACCCTGCCCTCATCATCGAGAGCCAACTTGATGCGCGCCCCCCCTGGGTTTTGAAGGTACTGCCAACGCCAGAGGGCCAGGCTGCGCGGCGCGAGACCCGCGTTCACTTCCCCAAAGGCAGCGTTGTGAGCCGCCAGGATGGCCCTTTCGTCCCCGGGCCTGTAGTCACGAATCATCGTCACGCGGGTCGTTGTCACGGATGGGTACAAGGATCTCGCCCCTCGGATGTGGCGGGAGTGCATGGGAATCGAACCCACCGGCCCCGCTGTTCACGGAGCCCAACCGGCTTTGAAGACCGGGCCGCACACCAGCACGGATCCACTCCCATTCGGAGGCGAACAGAGTACCCTTCTGGAAGTGCCCTGTCTGGGTTCTGCAGGGCACGGACTCGAATTTCCGGTCAGGGCGTGATCAAGACCACCGTCGGCTGCCCATCCGCCGAGGGTCGCACGGTGAGTTCCTGCAAGCTCGCCTCGAAGCTCCAGTGATCCGCTGGCTGGCCGTTCACGGTGACGGTCTTGGGCGAGGTCGCGTAGCCGCTAAAAACCAGGATGTCGGCGGTGGAGTCGGCGCTGGAATGCAGGCACTCGAGAGCCTGGTTCGGATCCAGGCCGAGGAACTCGAGGTTGAACAGAACGCGCTCCATTTCGTGGGTCGCGCGCAGGGCGAAGCTGTTGGTGATCGAGGCCGCAGCCGGATGAAGTTCCAGTTCGTAGCGCGCAAAAGCCTCCGGCGACTGCTCGATCACATCCACATGGGGCCAGCGGGTGGCGCGGTCGCTAAAAACCTCAACCAGGGGCGGTTCGAGGGCTGGCAACTGGTACTGAGCCACGAAATCCAGGGCAGAGCCCACCGGCAGGGTGCTCCACGAGTGGCCGGCCACGGGATCAAAGACCAGATGCTCCTGCACCAGAGCACCGCGCGATGTGAGAAAGCTCGCCAACTCGCTCATGCCCGCCACGAGCAGGGTGTCGGAATCGGCCAGGTTGGCGTGCAAGTAGACCGGACGATGGGCGAGGTTGATTACCGGAGCCTGCGTGCTGTCCACCAGGCCATCGGGGGCGAAGCGCACAGGTGAAACGCGCTCATACTCAAAGGGAACCGTGGCATAGTCGGCACCAAAGTGCTCCCAACCCGAGAGCAGAAGCTGGCTGATGATGGGCGAATTCTGAACCTCGCGGCGCATATCCAAGGGTGCCGTGTGAGCCACCACGCCGGCGAACTGCAACTGCCAGGGATCGAGGTGGCGCATGGCGTAGGACAGGGCCGAGAGCCCGCCCATGGAAAAGCCCACGCCGTACACCCGGCGATAGTTGAAGGGGATCAGCGAGTACAGGATCTGGCCGATGGCGGCGATCGAGGCCTGACTCCTGGGATTGGCGAAGTTCGTGTCGGTCAAGCCGTAGGGTGCCACCAAAAGCCACTTGCGCTGAGAACACTCCCAGGGCAGCGAACTGTGGATGAAGATGTCCTTCTCGCTGACGCTGAAGGAGTGAAAGCCCACCACCATCGCGCGGTTGGACCAGGGCTGATCGTAAAAGCCCACGGGAATCTGAATCAGGATGCGCTCGGGCAGGGCCCGGTTGCCCGAGTAGGGCGGACTGATCACGACCTCGAAGGTCGGATCGCCGGTGTAGCTCGGCACCGAGCGGTAGCGCGTTCCAAGGGGGCCCTGGAACCAGCCACCGCTCCTGGCGTGGGTGGCCAGGCTTTCAAGGGCGGGCACCTCCACACTCCCCAGATCGCTCACGCGCTGGGTCCAGGTGAATCCTTGCGCGCCGGATGGCCCGGGCTGTTGCGGAACAGCAACGAGTGCCGAGGCCAGAGTTGCCCCCAGGAGGGCTGTGGTGAGGAAGCGCCGGAGCGCGGTGGAGTGAGCCATGGTGCGGGGACGCTAGAAGTGGACCGGACGGGGGATCTATCGACCCCCTCCGGGGCCCAGGTTGAGTCCCTGACCGGGCTGGGGCCCCATGGACGGAGTCTCTTCCGAAGATCAGGATCCCCAGGCGCTCAAGAGCCGCCAGGCGGGTCCGCCAGCCAGGCTCCCCGGCCTGGAAAGGTGCCCCAGCAGTCCCCGGCGAGGTTGAAGACCTGCATACGCAGGCCGTCTCGATCGATGACGAGGATCCGGGTGTGGCGGTCATCCTGGCCCGCTTCGAGGACCACATCGCCGGGGTCCTGCACCCGCCCTTCGCCCTCGCCGCCCTGGGCCAGGACCCGCAAGAGGCGCCCATCCGGCCCGCACAAGAGCAGCCCGGACCGCTCGCCTCCCTGGGCGATCACCAGGCGCCCATCCTCGCAGACCGCCAGGGCGTTGGGCTCGAAGACGGCTCGGCCGGGTTGGACTTCGATCGCGCGGTGATAGTCCCAGTTGCGAAAGACCTGCAAGCGAGCCCGGCCAGCCTCGCAAACCAGGACATCACCGTTGTCTACGCCCAGGGCCAGGCCGCGCAGGTCGTGAAACTTGCCGTCCTGTTCGCCCAGGGGTCGCAGGGAGAGCGCACGCCGCTCTGCAACGCAAGGCAGCACATGCAGGCCGTGGCGGCGTTGGCCCCCCGAAGCCACGATCAAGACCTGCTCGTCGTCTTCGCCCAGGCTCTGCACGCCCACCGGGCGCCCCAGGACTCCCGCGCCGTCGTGACTGCCGCTCTGTTGACCGGGAACTTCGACGAGGGGCGTGCCCACGAGAGAAAACCCGAGCACCCGCCCGCCCACACCGTCGGCGACCCAGATGCGGTGGTCGTTGTCCACGGCCAGTCCATCCACGGCAGCCGCGCCGTCCTTTGCGCCGCGGAATTTAAAGCCGGCTTCGAGGGGCGCGCCGTCGAGGTCGTAGGCGCGCACATGAGCCGTGCGTTCCTCAGCGCCGACATAAACGACTCCCTCGTGAATGGCGAGTGACCCCCTCATGGCGAACCCTGCGCGTCGAGGAGCGCCCTGGTGGGTTCTTCGCCAAGGAATTCCCCGAAGAAGCTATGGGCGCCGATCCTCATGCAGCACAGCCTATCCTGCGGCGCAGCCCACGCTACAGGTTACTCCTCCAAGCTGGCTCCTCCACCACGCAGCCCCCCCTCCAACTCGTCGTCAGAGTTCCATGGTGAAGGACTGGGCGCGGCCGAGGTCGAGCTCGGAGCTGCCGTCCTTGTCGATCAAGCGCCAACTGCCCGACTCGGGTTCGACCTCCAGGCCGTGGTCCGTGAGCCGCAGCGTGCCGCGGCCCTCTTCCACCTCGACGATGCCCAGCACGGTGACGAAGAGCGCCGAGCCCACGAGGCTCAGGCTGCCAGCGCGCAGACGCAAGCGTAGGGGGCGCGCAGACTCCACCAGGAGATCGGTGCCACTGCCCACGCGCAATTCGCAGAAGCGGGCGTCAACGCAGGCCTTGGCGAAGCGATCGGTGAGGATCCAGCGCCCGGGCAGTACCAGGGCTGGGCCGAGCTCGAGATTCACCTCGCGGGCGTCGATATGCACAGTTCCCGAAGCCTCGGTGATCTGCACGCGACCCGCTTCGGGGGGCAGGTTGCAGAGACCGATAACGGCGTAGATGACTACAGCAGGGATCAGCACCATACGCAGGCGGAAGTTGCGCCGCCTGGGTTCGGGCTTGGGCTCTTCGCCGTGCTCAAAAGCCTTTGCGTGACGCGCGTTGCGTTGGCGTTCGAGCATGCGCTTATCGCGCTCGGCGGTGGTCATGCGCGAGAGGGCGGCCATCGTACCCACGGACTCGCGGTAGGCTCGTGAGCAGTCCAAGCAACCAGCTAGGTGCTCGCGCAGGCGGGCGGCGAGATCGTGCTCGAGGCAGCACGAAATGTACTCGGGCATCTGCTCCCGGGTTTCCTCGCAAGTGAGAGGCTCGGGCGTCTTGGGATGCTGGCAGGCCATGGCTGGAGAGCCGCAGCAGGCGGTCCCCTGCCCATGGATCGACGCTCCTGGGGAATGGCCTTGAGCGGGCAGGCCGCTCCTGTCTCGAAATGGGACAGGAGAGCCCTCAGGCCAGGCGCTCAATCCCCGCAGCCAAGCGAGCCAGGCTGGCCTCGGGGCCCAGAAGGGCCATGACGCTGAACAGATCGGGCCCCCCCGCCGCCCCGGTCAGGGCGCAGCGCAGGGGCTGGAAGAGTTGGGGAAATTTGAGATTACGCTCCGCGACCCAAGCCTTGGCGTCATCGCGCAGGACCTCTGCGTCCACACCCAACTCGATCATGGGGTGCAGGTGTTCGTGGTAGGCGCTGAGTTCGGCCACCCGCTCGCTGTGCTTGCGAGCGTTCTTCTCAGCCTTGGCGTCGTATTCGAGGCTCGCGTCGGCGGCGAAGAGAAAACCCAGAACGCCCGGCATCTCCGAGTACAAGCGCACCCGCTCCTGCCCGAGGCAAAGCGCCTCGCGGTACCAATCGCCGCGCTGCACGAGCTCCTCGGCAGTCATCAAGCCAGCGGCTGTCATGTGCGGCGCGCAGTGCAAGGCTAACTCATCGGGAGATTCGGCGTGGATGTACTCCCCCGACATCCACCTGAGCTTGTCAAAGTCGAACACGGCGCCGGCGCGGGACACATCGCCGGGATCGAAGCTGGCGATGAACTGCTCCACCGAGAAGATCTCAGTCTCGCCATCGAGCGCCCAACCCTGGCGACAGAGAAAGTTAACTAAGGCGTCGCGGGAGTAGCCCTCGGCGATGTACTTGGAGAGCGAGACCGCGCCGTGGCGCTTCGAGAGCTTCCTGCCGTCCTGACCCAACATCAGGGGCAAGTGGCCGAAAGCGGGGGGCTCAAGGCCCAGGGCGCGGTAGACCAGGATCTGTTTGGGGGTATTGACTAGATGCTCTTCACCACGGAAGACATGGCTAATCTCCATGGCCGCATCGTCGCAAACCACCACGAAGTTGTAGGTCGGCTGTCCACCCTGGCGCACCATGACCCAATCGTCGATCTCGGCATTTTGGAACTCGACTCGTCCGCGCACCAGGTCGTCAACAGCCGTCTGCCCCTCGGGCACACGAAAGCGCAAGGTAAAAGGTTCATCGACAGCGCGCGCCGCGCTCTGGTCGGAAGCAAGCTGGGAACACAGGCGGTCGTAGCGCGGCGTTTCCTTTTTGGCCTCCTGCTCCTGGCGCAAATCGTCCAGACGCTCCTTGGTGCAAAAGCAACGGTAAGCGTCGCCGCTCTCGAGCAAGCGCCGAGCCACGGCGAGGTGTTCCTGCACCCGTTCGGATTGGTGGTAGGGAGCGTGGGGCCCACCCACCACGGGCCCTTCGTCCCAATCGGTCCCCAGCCAGTGCAGGCCCTCGAGGATAGCGTGCTCGGACTCGGCTGTGGAGCGCGCGCGGTCGGTGTCCTCCACACGCAGGATCAGCTTGCCCCCGTGACGCTTGGCGAAGGCCCAGTTGTAGAGGGTGGTGCGCGCCAAGCCGAGGTGAATCGTGCCGGTGGGGCTGGGGGCGATGCGAACGCGAATTGGCTCGGAGGGGATATGCTCGGGTGATTTCATCGGTAAAAATGGGCCACGAAGCGCTGGCAGGAGATGCAGGATACGTAGACCATGGGGAGTCGGCAATCGCCGCGCGGCGAGACTTTCCCGCCCGCTTGGTGGACATGGGCGGTTTGGGTTCTAGATTTGCTCTCCAGTCCACAACTGATCCGCGTGAAGCATGGGTCCTCCAAAGACAGGTTCTCTAAAGACAGACAATGACAGCCAAAACCAATATCCCCCGCAGCCTGGTCCAAAAGGTGCCCAAGGTGCTGCTCCACGAACACCTCGACGGCGGCCTGCGGCCCGCAACCGTGCTGGAGTTGGCCCAGGAGTGTGGCTACGAGCAACTGCCCTGCACGGATCCCGAGGAGCTGGGCCGTTGGTTCTGCGCCGGCGCCGCCCGCGGGAGCCTGGCCGAATACCTCGAGGGTTTCCGCCACACCATCGCGATCATGCAGACCAGCGCCGCCCTCGAGCGTGTGGGCTATGAGTTCATCGAGGACATGGCCGCCGACAGCGTGGTCTACGCCGAGGTGCGCTTCGCGCCGCACTTTCACACAGCCGAAGGTCTCGGCCTCGACGGAGTCATGACCGCCGTACTGCGCGGCTTGCGTCGCGCGGCAGCTGAATTTGAGGTGGGCTATGGCCTGATCGTCTGCGCCATGCGCAACGAAGACGCTGACCTCTCCTTGCGCCTGGCCGAGTTGGCCGTTTCCTATCGCAACCAGGGCTGCGTGGGCTTCGACCTCGCCGGCGAGGAGGCTGGCCACCCCGCCAACCACCACCTGGCGGCTTTTCAATTCGCCAAGCGCAGCAACTTCAGTATCACCGTCCACGCCGGCGAGAGCTTCGGCCCCGAGAGCATCTGGCAGGCCCTGCAATACTGCGGCGCCCACCGCATCGGCCACGGCGTGCGTTTGGTGGAGGACATTGTTATTTATGACAAGAAGGTCGTGCGCGTGGGCGAGCTGGCCCAGTACATGCTCGACCACCGCATCCCCATCGAGATTTGCCTCTCAAGCAATGTGCACACCGGCGCGACAGAGTCGCTCGAAAGTCACCCCTTCCCGTACTTCTGGGCCGCGGACTACCGCGTGACCCTCTCCACCGACAACCGGCTCATGAGTGGCACCACCATGACCGACGAGTACCAGATTGCGGTGGAGCACTACGGCCTGGAATTCAATGACCTCGAGAAGCTCTCGATTAATGCTGCCAAGTCATCCTTCGCTCCCTATGCAGAGCGCGTCTCGACGATCTTCGGTCGCATCAAGCCTCGTTTTGCCGAATTGCGTCGCGAGCACGACCTGCCCCAGCCGCGCAACAGCTACTGGGATGGGGAATCCTGAGCATGGAAGGGACACGCTTCGTCCACGACCCCTTCTCCTACAAAGGGCGGGTGGAGATGCGGCCCCAAAAGAGCCGCGTCCTTGCGAGCAACCGGCTCGAGGACCCCACCGAGCGTGAGGTGCCGGTCTACCTGCCGCCGGGCTGGGATGAGGTCGGCGCCCAGTTCCCGGTAATTTTCATGCTGGCGGGTTTCACCGGCCGTGGTCAGAATTTTCTTGGATCGCACCCCTGGAAGGGCAGCGTGGTGCAGACCTTCGACCGCGCCGTGGCCCGGGGTGCGTGCCCGCCGGCCATCCTGGTGATGCCCGACTGCTTCACGGCCATGGGTGGCGGGCAGTACATCAACAGCGCCTTCATGGGCCGCTACGAGGACTACATCATGGGCGAGTTGGTGAGCTTCGTGGACGAGACCTACCCCACCCTGCCCGGCCGGCGTGGGGTGATCGGCAAGTCCTCGGGAGGCTTCGGCGCCATGTCGCTCTCCATGCGCTACCCCGAGATTTTCTCGGCCGCGGCCTCGATCAGTGGCGACTGTCACTTCGAGTACGGCTATGCCTTGGAGTTCCTGGCCGCCCTGCGTTGTTTGCAGGCCAGCGGCGGAAGCCCGCAGGGCTTTCTCGACGGTTTCTACAAGCGCCCCATTTTGAAGGGCGACGACCACGCGCTGCTGAACACCCTGGCCATGTCGGCCTGCTACTCGCCGGCCCTGGATCAGGACCTGGGCTTTGAGTTGCCCTTCGATTGCCACACGGGCAGACGCAACGAATCCGTCTGGCAACGCTGGCTCGAGTTCGACCCCGTCTATCTCGTGGAAAGTTGCGCCCCCGCCTGGCGCTCCCTCGACTTCCTGCACCTCGAAGCCGGCCAGTCCGACGAATTCCACCTGCAATTCGGCCTGCGCATCCTGGGCCAGGCCCTCGAACGCCTCGAAATCCCCCACCGCGGCGGGGAATTTGCAGGCGGCCACTTCGACATAAACCACCGCTACCAGCACATCCTACCGTCCATGATCGCTGCGCTTGCTGGCTAGTTGACGAGTACCAGGTACTTTGCCGCTGCCTTCGCCGAAAAATAGCGACGAAGTACCTGGTACTTCGTCGCTATTTTTCGGCGAAGGCAGCGGCAAAGTACCTGGTACTCGTCAACTCTTTTCGGCCGCAGCACCCCTACCAGCGCACCCAAGACCCCGTTACCTCCCTGTTACCAAGTTCCCAGCGCACCCGTCGTAAGTTGACCTGGACCCGAAGAAACCAGGCACCGCATCGGACTCAGCCCCGACGCGGCAAGAACGGAGCGACAGGAACATGGTATCGACAGCACGGAAAGAGACACACAGGAACGCGGCCCAAGAGTTCTTGCGGCGAGCCCGGCCTGGAGTGCTGGGGGCCCTGCTTATTGGGGCGCTCCAATTCGGAAGCCCCCGCGCCTGGAGCCAGGCACGGCCCTTCCAGGAGACCTTTTCCAGCATATCCTCCCATGTGATCGTGCCCCAGGCCCGGGCCTACTCCTTCGCTCGGGGTGGGGCTGCGGTGGAGCTGACCTCGATCGATGCGCGGGTTGTGATTCGTGAACGCACAGCGCGCACGACCCTCGACATCCACCTCCTGAACCCCGGCTCACAACAGGCCGAAGCCGTACTGCTCCTGCCCGTTCCTGGCCAGGCGGTGGTGAGCTCCTTCGCCTTCGATGGCGAGACCGCGGAGCCCACGGCGAGGCTTTTGCCGCGGGATGAAGCACGACGCACCTACGACGACATTGTGCGGCGCTTGAAGGACCCGGCCCTGCTGGAGTTCGCGGGTTACAACCTGATTCGATCGAGCGTCTTCCCCATTCCAGCCGGCGGCCAGCAACACCTACGGATCTCCTACGATCACATCCTAAAAGTCGATGGCGATCGGGTGGACTACATCCTGCCCCGCAGCGAAGCCCTGGCCAATATGGTGCCCTGGTCGCTGGATGTGCGCATCGAGGAGGCCCGTCCGATCTCGGTCGTCTACTCGCCAAGCCACAGCCTGGTCCAGACGCGCCTGGACACCGCAGGCAAGGTCATCAGGCTCCACTGCGCACGCTCCAGCGATCCCGGCGCGTTTCGACTCTCGTACCTGCTCGAGCGAGTAGGCATGAGCGCGTCGCTCCTCGCCTATCCCGACCCGAGCATCGGCGGCGGCTACTTTCTCTTGATGGCAGGCCTGCCCGTCAAGGCCGCCAGCGAGGAGCAGCGCGTGCCGCGGGCGGTCACCATCGTCATCGATCGTTCCGGCAGCATGGCCGGCGAGAAGCTGGAACAAACCCTCGCAGCGGCGGTCCAGGTGATCGAAGCCCTCGAGCCGAAAGAAAGCTTCAACATCATCGACTACGCCAGCGATGTCGCCTCCTTCGCGGCACAGCCCGTGCCCAAGACCCGCGAAAATGTACTCGCCGCCCGCCACTACCTGGCGAGCATCCGGCCCACCGGTGGCACCAACATCCACGATGCCCTGCTGGCCAGCGTGCGGCAAAAGGAAACGCCCGGCCAACTCTCGATCATCCTGTTTCTTACCGATGGCCTGCCCACGGTGGGTCGCACAGGCGAGAGCGAAATCCGCGAGATGGTCAAGAAGGCCAACACGGGCGGCAAGCGCATCTTCACCTTCGGCGTGGGCCACGATGTGAATGTGCCCCTACTCGATGCGATCTCCGACGAGACTCGAGCCATGGGCACCTATGTGCTGCCTGGAGAGGATGTGGAAGTCAAGGTCGCGGCGGTCTTCCGCAGGCTGGGCGGTCCGTTGTTGAGCGATCTGGCCCTCGAAGTGCGCGACGCAGCCGGTGTCCCAACTACGCGCGCCCTTCGCGAGCTCTTGCCCAGCCGACTACCCGACCTCTTCGAAGGCGATCAGTTGGTCCTCCTGGGTCAATACAAGACTGAAGAGAAGCTCAGTTTTCAGCTCACGGGCAACTACCTGGGCCACAAGCGCAGCTTCCGATTCAGCTTTGACCTGGCCCAGGCCAGCTTCCAGAACGCCTTTGTGCCGCGCCTCTGGGCGGGACGCAAGATCACTTTCCTGGTGGATCAGATCCGCCAAGGGAGCGCCGCGGACAACAGCGGCAGCCTGACCGGAGTGGACATCTTCAGCGACCCACGCTTCCGGGAGCTGGCCGATGAGATCCTGCGCCTCTCCACCCGTTTTGGGATTTTGAGCGAGTACACATCCTTCCTGGCCACCGAGGGCACACGCCTCGACGACTGGGAGATGCTCGCCACCTCGTGTCGCATGGAACTGAACAGGCGCGCTGTTCACGACCGTTCCGGCCCGAGCGCGGTCCACCAGGGACGCAACTTCAACGAGCGCAAGCAGCAAGTCAAGCTCGACTACTCCAACGGTTTCTGGACCGCAGCAGGCGAGCGGGCATCGTTCACCAATGTGCAACAGATCTGCGACCGGGCTTTCTTCAACCAGAACGGTCAGTGGGTGGACTCGAACCTCATCGCCAGCGGCGCGGAGCTCCTCCCTGCGGAGACTTACAGTTTCGGCAGCGCGGAGCACCAAGAGATCCTAAGCCACCTGGTGAGTCAAGGCCGCCAGGGACTGCTCTCACTCCCAGGGGACATCTTGCTACGCGTCCGAGGCAAGAACATCCTGATTCAGAACTCGGTTCACTAGCTCTTACGAGCCCGCGCCTCAACCTCACCCTGATCACACCAATCACTAAACCAACCAGCACCCCCTTGGGGGCCGAGAGAACTTCCAATGAACCCAATCAAACAAAAAACAAAAAACTCCCTGTATCTCGTTCCGGCCCTGGCGCTGGCCTGCCTGCCGGCCACCCAGGCCTGCCACATGGAGCCCGAGTCCAACGACGCGCTTGAGGAAGTGCTCGACATGACCGAAGTACTCGTCGGTCCGACCGCCCCCCTGGGTTCGGCGACCCCCACGACTTTCCGGCCACGGGGTGTGATCGACCTCGCGATCTGCCTGGACACGAGCGGAAGCATGGACGGCTTGATCGAGTCCGCGAAGCAAAAACTCTGGGCGGTGGTGAATGACTTCGCCCTGGTGGATCCCGTGCCCGTCCTGCGCGTGGCCTTGTTGACCTTCGGCAATGATGGTCACTCGGAAGAGAACGGCTGGGTGCGGGTGGACGCTCCGCTCACGGGGGACCTCGATCTGATCTCGCAGCGGTTATTCGCTCTGACCACGAACGGCGGAACGGAACTCGTCGGTCGCGTGGTGAACACGGCCACAAGCGAACTCGAGTGGAGCAACGACCCCAAAGCCCTCAAGCTCTTGATCGTGGCGGGCAACGAGTCTGCTGACCAGGACGCCCAATTCGGTTTCCGCGACGCATCCCGCCGGGCCATCGCCCAGGGCATCATGGTCAACGCGATCTACTGCGGCGATCCCCTCGACGAATTTGCCCCCGACTGGCGCGAGGTCTCCAAACTCGCGGACGGCCAGTTCGCATCGATAGATGCCAACAACGGCACGGTGGTAATCAGCACGCCCTTTGATGCTGAGTTGCAGGCCCTGACCGCCAAGGTCAACCTGACCTACATCCCCATGGGCGCGAGCGGCCGCGAGGGCTGGGCCAACCAGCGCACTCAGGACGCGAACAACGCCGCCCTGAGCGAAGCAGCGGGAGCCTCTCGAGCCATGACCAAGAATGGTCAACTGTATGTCTGCGGCTGGGACCTTGTGGATGCCTGCCGGATCGGCACGCTCAAGCTGGAAGATGTGAAACCCGAGGACCTGCCCAACGAACTGCAAGCCCTCTCCTCACTAGAACTCACGGCCTTCGTGGAGTCCAAAGCCGCGGAGCGCATGAAGATCCAGGCCCACATCAGCGCCGTGGGTGTCAAGCGGGACGCCTGGCTCATGACTGAGCGAGAAAGGCTGCAAGTGGACGATTCCAAGGCCTTCGATAGGGTCCTGCGCGACTCGATTCGCAATCAGGCAGCGAGCCGCGGATTCCTTTATAAGGGCGCCGATGCCCCCGCTACTCAGCCCGCACAGGGCTCGCAGTCGCTTGCACCCGGCTGCCAGGAGTAGCGTACTATGAGCATCGAGCGCTGGGACCCGCCCGGGGCCGAACCATGAGCAAGCCCGTCATCCTGGTCGTCGAAGACGATCCTGCCATCCGCCGCGGTCTGACCGACAGCCTCGAGTTCTCGGGCTATCAGGTGATCGAGTGCTGTGATGGCCTTGAGGCTCAGCGCCTCCTGCGCGGCACACAGTTGGATCTGGTCCTGCTCGATGTTGTCCTGCCCGGCAAGAACGGTTTTGAAATCCTTCCCGAACTGCGTCGCAACCGACCGCGACTGCCGGTCATCATGGTTACAGCCCGCGGTACGGAAGAAGACCGCGTCAAGGGCCTGCGCGATGGCGCTGATGACTATGTCGTCAAGCCCTTCAGCTCGAGCGAACTCCTGGCCCGGGTGGGAGCCGTGCTGCGTCGTTCCGCGGAGCGACCTACCGATGTGCAAGCTCTCACGGTCGGCACGCGCCGCATCGAGTTCGAGCGTCGCGAGGTCCGTGACTCAGCAGGCGCGACGCGCCAGCTCTCTGAAAAAGAAGTCGAGATCCTGCGCTACCTGGCGACCTCCAGCGGGCGCGCGATTTCCCGCGAGGAACTCCTGCAACGGGTTTGGGGCCTCGATATCCGCGGCATCGAAACGCGCACCGTGGACATGCACATCGCGCGCCTGCGTGAAAAGGTCGGTGACGCCGAAGCCCAGAGCAAGGTCATCGTGACCGTCCGCTCCAAGGGCTACATGCTCGGTGAGGATGTGGAGGTCGAACTCGCGTGAGACGCTCGCGAAAGCTCTGGTGGACCCTCTACGCCGTGGGCGCGCTCCTGTCCCTGGCGGCCCTGGGTTGGATTTCGGGGGTCCTGCTCGGCCTCGAAGCCGAGAAACATGTCGCCCAACACGAGGCCGACCAGGCCAGCGCCGTGCGCCTGGCCCTTTGGCGCATGGACTCCTGGTTAGGACCCCAACTCGCCCGCGAAGCCGCCCGTCCCTACTTTGAATACCGCGCCTTCGTGCCCAACGAGCGGGCCTACACGCGACTTCTCCATAGCATCGAAGCCGGCGAAGTGCTGCAACCCTCGCCACTCTTGACCTTTGAATCGGACCTGTTTCCCATCCACTTCCAACTGGACGAGCAAGGAACCTGGAGCTCACCGCAAGTGCCCACCGGCAACCTGCTCGACCTGGCCCAGGCTGGCTTGGTGGATGACTTGGTGATCGCGAATAAGAGCGCGCTCTTCAGCAAAGTGCGCAAGGCGATTTCGCCCACAGAACTCCTGGGTGCCATGGACTGTCGCGTCGAGGGCCTCAACGATCTCATTTTGCCGGCAGAGACCGCGGGCGAGGACTGGACAGCGGAGAGCGCGAAGGGCTGGCAAGCACAAGCCAAGGAGGAACTTTCCCAGCGCGTCGCCACGAACATCGCCACCCAGAACTTCCTCAACAACCCCAGACTGAAACTGGCCGGGAACAGTCCGCAAGCGCTGGCCGAGATCTCGCACGAGTTGAACACCTACTCAGTCGGTCGAGTTGCCGGCGCGCAGATCCTGGTGGGACCGCTCTTGCCAGTTTGGCTGGCGGAGGACGCCGGCACCGGGCCCCTTGAGATCTGCTTCGTGCGCCGGGTGGAGGTCGGCACTGGCTCTCTCTTACAGGGTTTTGCGTGCAACTGGGAGCTTCTGCGCGAGACGCTCCTCGGGCAAGTCACTGGGCTCTTCCCCGCGGCGCAGCTGCAACTCGCCCGTGCCACCCTCGCAAACCCCCAGAACATGTCCAGACTGTTGGCCACCCTACCAGCCGAGCTAGAAGTGAGCTTTCCAGCCCTGGCCCAAAGTGGCCGTTGGACGCCGGCGCGGGCCACTCTCGGGATCACCTGGCTGGCGGCCTTGCTGGGCCTCGCCGGCCTTGCCTTTTCTCTGCACGCATCCATCACCTACGGGGAGAAGCGCAGCCGCTTCGCCAGTTCGGTGACCCACGAACTGCGCACGCCCCTGACCACCTTTCGGATGTACACCGAGATGTTGGCCCAGGGCATGGTGCCCGAGGAGAAGCGCCAGGAGTACTTCAAGACCTTGCACAGCGAGTCTAACCGGCTCTCCCATCTCGTGGAGAGCGTGCTCACCTATGCGCGCCTGGAAGATGGCCGTGCGCAGCTCGCCCGGGAGCGGATGTTGGCGGCTGACTTGATCGAGCGCGCCAGCGAGACGCCTGGCAAGCGCGCCCAGGACTTCAGTGCCGAGCTAGGTGTGAACCTCTCAGCTCTCCCCGAGGCTTGGCTGGAAACCGACGCCGGTGCCGTGGAGCAGATCCTCTTCAACTTGGTGGATAACGCCTGCAAGTACGGCCGCGGCGCTGGCCTGCCGCTGGTGGAGCTCAGCGCGCGCGTGACGGACTCGGAGCTTGTGATCCTGGTCTCGGATAATGGCCCCGGAGTTCCGGCGAACCTCGGGGGCGCGATCTTCAAGCCCTTCGATCGCGGCCGCGTGCAAGCGGCGGACCCGCGCCCCGGGATCGGCCTGGGCCTGGCCCTCTCGCGCGGCCTGGCCCGCGATCTGGGCGGAGAGCTAGAACTCCTCCCCGGCACCCAACCAGGCGCCTGCTTCCGCCTGCGCCTGCCCCTGAGTAGTTGAAGCGTACCAGGTACTCCGCCACTACTCTTCGGCGCATTGAAGCGTACCAGGTACTCCGGCACTGCCCTCGCCGAAGAGTAGTGGCGGAGTACCTGGTACGCTTCAACTACTCAGGGGCAAAACACGATGCTCAAACCGTCGGACAGGTTGAAGCCCGATGCTCCCGCTGACGGGTCGCGGTACCAGAACTGGAAGTTCCAGGTGTCGCCGGCGGAGATTTGACCGACGCCCGATGAAGCCGGCGGCAGGGTGAGGTCGATGGAGCGGCTGACCTGGCCACCAGCATCACTGATCAACGCCGGGTTGAAACGCGAAATTCCGCCGCCCACGCAACGCACGCCGTCACCAAAGGGCGTTGAGATCTGGGTCGAGCCGTAGTAGAAAAGCCCCGGCTGGTTGACCGGCGCGCCGCCAATGGAAAGCACGAGATCGTTGGCCGCCAGACTGCTGCTGCCCAGCGCAGTAAGCAGCGCGCCGCCCCCGGCGGAGTTGGCCGTGGCAACGCAATAACTCGAGGCTCCGCAGCCCGTTCCGCAATCGATGTCGGAAATCTCGAGGTCGTCGATGGCCGCCTCGACGATCGAGCCCGCGCCCAGGTCGCCGGTGCGGAAACGCAACCGCACTTGACTCGAGAGGGCCACGAAGTCGCTCACGAGGAGCGAGTGTTCGAACCATCCCCCGGATGACTGGGCGCCCGTAGGCCCCACAGTCTCCACCAGGATCCAGTTCGCGCCGTCGCCTGTGATCTCGACCTCGAGTACATCCTCGGCAGACGAAGACCCCTGGTCGTTGGAGAACCAACGCCAGTAACTGACCCGCGGCGAAGAAGAACTGGAGAGGTCGAAGACCGGCGAGACCAGGGTCGTGTTGCCGCCATCCACATCGTTCTCACCCAGCGAGCCGCCCACCGATCCCTGACCTGTGACAAAGCACTCGGAACCCGCGACCGTGTGATCGTCCTCGGGCTGGGCGGCGGTACCACGGGGATTGACCCGCGTCCAGATGCCCGTGGAAGCCGAATCGCCGGCAGCCCCCACGGTCCAGCCGCTGGCGGCTTCAAAATCATGGCTAACCATCGTCGTCTGGCCCAGGGCCGCAGAGGCTGCATACAAGTCGAAGGGAGCGCCGGTGGGCAAGGACCAGGTGCTGCCGGAAGTGGCGTCGGCCGTCAGGTAGTACTGCAAGGCCGTGCCGCAGGCGAAGGCCGGGAAGTCGGCCTGAAAGTTGGCGCCGCCCAAAGCCGTGAGAGGCAGGGAGACCCAGCCCGCGCCGTCGTTGATGTGCAGCAGGGCCGAACCGGGGACCAGGTCGCCGGGAGTGGCCTCGGTGATGGTCACGGCCATGCTGTCGCCACCGGGATTCACCAAGCTCAGGGGACCGGCGGGCAGGTCGAGGACCAGAGGATTGGGGCCCGTCCACCACACGAACAAGCCGCGCTCCAAGTCGCTGCCCACCACCGTACCGCTTTGGAAATACGGATAGACACTCCAAAGGCCATTGAAGCCGTCGAGGTCATTGTCGGGGTAGGTGTCGAAGAAGGCCACTTCCACCGGAGATGTCGGGTTACTCGCATCAAAGATGCGCAATCCACTGCGGTAGTTGGCCTCGTAGATCAAATTGCCCTCGGTATAGAGGTTGTGCCCCACGGCCTGGTTGCCGTTGGTGAAGCTCGTTAGTGACTGAGGGTTGGAGAGGTTTGAAACAGCGATCACATGAGTCGTGGTGGGCAGAGAACCATTCTCGTCGAGCTCATCGCCGAGATAGAAGTACTGCCGATCCGGCGACAGCCAGCCCTGGTGCGAGTAGGCTGGATTGTTGTAACTGGTGTTGCCCAGGACGCTGATGTTGTTCTTGTTGGTGACATCGATGATGTCCAGGCCGGTGTTGCTAAACCCGCCATTGAGCCCCGAACAGGCGAAGACGATCTCCTTGCCCGCGTTCGGTCCACTGGTGTAGGAGACCACCTGTGCATCGTGGATGTAACGCGAGGACCAGCTCCCCACCAGGGGCGGGTTGACAGGATCTGCGCCCAGGTCGTAGATGC
The DNA here is from genome assembly GCA_012959785.1 of Planctomycetota bacterium. GTDB lineage: Bacteria > Planctomycetota > UBA1135 > UBA1135 > DUCM01. Next base: position 36,954 of record DUCM01000006.1, read on the forward strand.
GCATCCCGTTCGATGCGCCGCCCAGTCGATAGAGATAGCCCGAAGCTTCGTTGATGGCCACGTTGTGGGTCGAGGTCGAACCACCCGTGATCACCGAGCCCACCTGGGTCACCACGCCGCTGTCGATCTGCGCCAGGCTAAAAATATGAATGCCGCCGCCGCCTTCGCTGACCACATAAGCGTGGTTGCCGTAGACCTTGATGTCGCGCCACAAGCTTGAGGGCCCGGACAGGTTGGCGATGACCTGGGCGTTTGTGGGCACGCTGATGTCCACCACCGCGAATCCCAGGGAGTGGCCCATGAGCACAAATTCCCGTCCGCTGGGCGAGGTGTAGCCCCAACAATCGGCGCCGGATTGGGGGCTGCCCATCTCGGCCAGGGTGACCCAGGAAAGCAGGCTCACGCCGCTCGACGAGAAGGGCGTGCCGCCCAGAGCGAGCTGCCCCGGTTGGTTCAAGTTGGCGCGCCGGAAACCGGGCCCGTTGTAGGGACCCATGCGGTCGAGGATCTTGGGATCGTCTTCGTGGGCCAGACCCAGGGCGCCGAGGGCCGAAAGGGTGAGGAAGAGCAGCAGAGCAGGGCGCAATCGATGCAGCATGGGGCTTTTCTTGAAACAGGATCGGGGGATCGGGGGGCAGGCAGAGGAACGCAGCGCACCACCCTTGGACCCATTCTACCACCTCTCAGGTTCCCCATTTCTCCAAGAGGCAGGCCTTACTTTGGGCGCCACGGCCCGCCCTCAGGCGCACTCAGGGGGCCTTGAGCAGGGTTGCAGGCAGAGGAGCACCCTCGAGGCTCTCGAGAAAGGCCAGGAGATCGGCCCGTTCCCCGGCACTGAAGTTGCGCGGGGCCAGGATCTGCTCCTGGTGCTGGTGCAAGGCCGCGGCGCCCTCGAGGGTCGAATAGAACTCGAGCACGACCTCGAGGGTGGCAAACTGACCGGCGTGCATGAAGGGGCCGCGGCGGCTGACCTCGCGCAGGCTGGGGGTCTTGAACTCGCCCCAGTTGGAGGTGCTTCGGCGCAAGCCTTTTAGGATCCGGGCGCGGACTCCGGCGGGTGCGTCACTGTAGGCGCCGCGGGCGTTGAAGGGATCGGCGAGCAGCGCGGGCAGGCCGTTGTAGCGACCCGCATCGGTGGGCATTCCGCCACCCGGCGGCGCGAGGCCCAAGCCGTGAAACTCGCCGTCGGAAAAATTCGGCCCGTTGTGGCACAGCCGACAGCGCCCCTTGCCGAGGAACAGTTTGAGTCCGCGTTGGGCGTCCACGGAAAGCGCCGCTTTTTTTTCGGCATCGTCCTCGCGCAAGCCCTCGGCGAATCGGTCGAAGGCCGAATCGCGACTCACAAGGAGGCGTTCGTAAGCGGCCAACATCTTGCCCAGATCGGCGAAGGCCCGGTTGACGGCCTCGCGATCTTCGGGAGCCATGGCGAGCCAGGCCACAGCCTCTGCGGAACCAGGAGCATCGGGCCGGGGCCGTGCGTGTTCGGGAAAGCGCTCGCTATCGGAGAGCTCGGGCAGGGCGCCGCGCAAAGCCTCGAACTCCGAGCGCAAAAGGGGCCGCGACTGCACCGCGCGCAGGATCGCCAAGCGGTCGCTGCCCATCTCGATCTCGTTCTCCATGGGTTGTAGAGCCTGGGCCCAGAGGCTGTCGGCACGCCCATCGTAAAAGTACCAGCGTGCGTAGGCCAGATTCCAAAGCGAAGGTGTGCGCCGCGGCCCCTCCGCCAGAGCCACGGCCCGGGGCAAGCCGTCGCCGAAACTCTGCTCGGGATCGTGGCATGTGGCGCAGGCCGTCTTGCCGTTGGCCGAGAGGCCCGGCTCAAAAAATAAGCGCTGGCCGAGAAGCGCCGCCCGCGGATCCAGGGCAAAGCGATTGGTTTCGTCCCCGGGAACGGGGCCGAGGGGCGAGAGGCTGGCGATCCGCTGCAGGTCGCGGGCACTGAACTCGGGGCCCGGCAAATCCCCCTGACCCAAGGCAGCGACGGCCAGGGTGCTCAGGAGAAGTGCGCCGAAGAACTTCAATCGAGGTCGATGGAGAACTGGGCCCGCTCGCAAATGGCGCCCTCGGTGACATCGAAGTACAGCTCCCAGAGTCCCGGCATATGCAAGAGCAAGTTGCTCACAGCGAATGTGCCGCCGCCCTCGGAGCTGACTTCGGCCTCGCGATTCATGCCGTGGCCGTGTTCGGGCATGCGCGCATCGAAGGCGAGCTGCAAGTCAGCCTTCCCACCATCACTGCGCTCCATACGCACGCCGACCTCGAACAGGTCGCGCACCACCAGCTCGGCCCCGCTGAACTCCAGGGTCAAGCGGTAGGTGCCGTCATTGCTCAGGAGCGTCTTCACGAGCGGATCCTCCCCACCGTTCGCCGCGTCGGGCCCCGCCCACACAAAGAGCGCGAGGCACACAACCGTCAAGCCGCCGAGGAAGGTCTTCATTCGCCGTCATCCATCTCAGGATGCGCAGGAAAGCGCGCCGGTTTGGTGTAGAGCCGCGAGCCGAATACGGACAGGTACTCGCCCTCGGCAGTAAAGACCTGGCCGCGGTGGTTGCCGTGGTCCATGACCACCACGCGACCTTCGTGGTCGATGGCGAGGCCGCGGGGTTCGAGGAACTCCCCGCGCCCCAGGCCGGATCGGCCCCAGCGCCTGAGCAACTCGCCATCCGCGGCAAAGCAGAGCACCTCGTGGCGTCCCGCGTCGCTGACAAACAGGCGCCCTCGAGAGTCGAAGACCACGCCATGGGGCTCGATAAGGTCCAGGTCTGCGCCAAAGCGTTGGGCTTTGCCCGGCGGGGCCCCGGCCCGGAACACGAGCACACAACCAGCGCCCGCGTCGCTCACGGCGTAGCGCTCCCCGGAGGGATCCACGGCGAGATCTCGGGGCTCGCCCAGAACTCCCTGGGAACACCACTCGCTACGCGCGCTGAAGTCGGGCTCTAAAACCAACACACCCCGGTTGCGGCGGTCGAGCAAGTAGATGCGTCCCAGAGGTCCGCGGTCCACGGCAATGGGCTCGGGCACGGCGCCCAGGTCGGCACCCGCGAGTTCCTCGTGCCAGGCCGACTTGAAGTCATAGGACTTTACGAAGCGCGCCATCAAGGGATCGAAGAGCACCTCTTCGCTATCCCCGCCGCGCAAGCGGTACGAGGAGAGCCGCCGCAGGACCGAATCCACCACCAACAGGCTGCGATCCGCGTGGGCGAGATCGACACCGGCCACAGAGGACAGCAAGCCGGTCTTGGTGCCCAGCCCCGCCACGCGGGTGATGCGCCGGGGCTCCTTCCAGGTGTTCTCGTGGATCAGTACGCTGTGGCTCTCGGGTTCGCCGATGGCTAGCAGCGGACCGGAGATGGATATTCGCGTGCCAAAGTGCGCGCTAGGCCGCGCCAATTGAGTCACGCGCTTGCGCAGCAGATCCTCCTCGGCGCCGCCTTCGCGGGCGAAGATCTGCACGCGGTCGAGCAAGGGTTCGGTGAGGGCCGCCCGTTCGCCATCGGGGCTGAGACCCAGGGCTCGCGGGTAGTGCAACTTGCCAGCGCCCTCCCGGGGACGGATGGCGTGCAAGCCGAATTGGCCCTTTGGCTCTCCAAATAGGTCGAAGACCTGCACGCGGTGGTTGCGCTCGTCCACCACGAACACCTCCTCCCCGCGAATTTCTAGTCCGGCCGGTCCCATGAAGAGCCCCGGGTAAGGCCCCCAGCCGCCACCGAACCGCCAGCCCCAAGAGTCTTCTTCGTACACTTCAGGCTCGCCGTCGCGGTCGAAGACCTCGATGCGACTGTTGCCGTGGTCCGAAACGAAAATCCGCCCGGCGGCGGACACGGCCACATCACCGGGCGCGATCAACTGCCCCAGCCCGCTGCCGTGTTCTCCCATGCGGAGGAGGTGTTCTCCGCCCGTACCGAACACCTGCACGCAGTGCGAGCCCGCGTCGGCCACGAAGACGCGGCCCGCAGTGCAAGCCAGGCCCATGGGGCGCACGAGCAACTCGGCCCCCAATGAGATCCCGAGACTTCCATCGAGCCCGATGCGGCGCACTCGGCGGCCGAACGACTCCACGACCCAGAGGTGAAGAACCGCTGCGCCCTCCTGGCTGGGAGCCTCGGCGCACAGGTCCCGCGGGCCGTCCAAACCCTCCACCAAGACTTCGCGGCTGCCATCCTCGGCGATGACCAGGATACTGCCTTCGAAGAGCTGCGACACGAGCAGCCGGCCGTCGGCGAGAAGCATGACCCCCGAAGGCTCGGCGATGTTCTCGTGCTGGGCCAGGGGACGGGTCAGGGGCGGCCGCTGATCCTCTTCTACGGCTTGTTCTCTTGCGGTAAGTGCTCTCTCGGCCATTGCAGAGTTGTTGCGCGAAACGCCCAGGCCGCCTCCCAAGATCAGGACCACAAAAATATCGGCGATACGCATACGGCTCAGTGTGGCGGGGCTCAGCCCTCGTGGCTCATCTCCACCGTGGTGTGAATGCCACCGCGCACCATGAAGTCACCTTCGACCACAAGCTGCCGGGGTGCCATGGCGGCCACCAAGTCCTCAAGGATCGTGCCGGTCACCGCTTCGTGGAAGTGGCCTTCATCGCGGAAGGACCACAGGTAGAGCTTGAAACTCTTCAGCTCGACGCACAACTCGTCGGGCCTGTAACGGATACGAAAGGTGGCGAAATCCGGCTGGCCCGTCTTGGGGCACAGGCAGGTGAACTCGGGGCACTCAAAGCGAATCTCAAAGTCGCGCTGCGGGTGCGGATTGGGAAAGGTCTCAAGGCTGCGAGTGGGCTGTGTACTCATGATTGCCATGGCATCCTACCCGATGCTCAGCGGGAGCAGCGCGGAACTTGTTTCGTGGGGATTCTCTGCAAGGGGTCCGGGAAACCTCGCCTCAGAGCCGTCCCTTGCTGCGGGCCACGACGAGCCCTTCCACCCGCCGCTCCAGGGACCAGGCCAGGTGCCCGCGGCCACTCCAGACATGGCGCAAGAAATCCTCGACTTCGGGCGCCAGCACGCGCTCCTCAACGTCGACCTCGCAGGGAATTTCGAGGTAGCTCCAATCGACGAGGTCGAAAAGGGTCACGACCCACTCGGAGGTGCCTTCGAACAAGAGCTCCTCATCGCTGATTCGGGGCAGAAAAGTCCAGTCCTCGCCGCGCATGCCAAAGCCCACCACCCCCTGCACCCGCGGCGGCGTGGGCCAGACCTCGGCGTCCTGGGCTTCGGCCAGACTGCCGATCAAGAGCAGACTGTCCAGGCGCGGGCCGAGCAGCCACTCCAGGCGGCCGCCGGGATCAAAGACAGCCCGCCGACCCTCGCCCGAGCGCAACCAGACGCCGCGCAGATCGCCCCCCCCCATCAGGCCACCCCGCGCGCGCCAAAAAATCTGCGGCGGATCGTCGAATTCAGTGGGTTCGCTGCCAGCCACGGCGACGGTGATCTGTTCGATGGAGGAAGAGTCGGCGAAGTAGGGCACATCCCCCGCCACACCCACCCAGTGGCCGCGGCTGAAGACGCTCTGCTCATCCTCGGAATCGGGATCGGCGTTGCGCCAGGCCAGCACCGAGGGCGCCAGCCCCGCGATCTCAAGGGCCTGGCCGCGCCAACGCCCAAAACCCTGGGGCTCGGCTTCGTCGGGCTCTTCGGCGGCGCTCGCATTCTGCGCTGAAGAACTCGAACGGCGCAGCACGATCACCAACCCCTCGCGTCGCAGATGGTCGAACTCCCTCTCGCGGGCAAAGGCCACCAGCGCCGACGAGTCGATCAGCCGCAGCCAGTTCGGCGCGCCGTCCCGAAAGCCAAAAGGCCGGCTGAAGATCTCGTCAAGTGCCTCGGGCAGCGCTCGGTAGCCGCTGGTGAGCCCCGGCGCATCGACCACGAGGTAGCGCTGAGCCGCGCCGCCCTTTGCGATGACCTCGCCAACCTGCTCCTGAAAGTCGCGAGCCTCGTCGGCGCTCTTGCGCCAACTCACGGCATTCGAGCGGGCCAGCACGGCCAACATCAGCGCCACCACAAGGGGTATCCCATAGCGCCGCCTGCCGCTCACCGCGGTGGCGGCCAACCCCATGCCGATGACCATGACCAGCACCGCCGGGAAGAGTCCCGCGGCCTGGCTGAACTCCGCCTGCACTACCGTGGTGAAAGCGCGCATGGAAGCCGTCAGAAGCACCACCACCAGCCAGGCCAGGAGCACCGTGGCCCAAAAACGCGGCGCCGACCGGCCGGCGTGCAGCGCCGGACGCAGAACGCCCACGAGCACCAAGACCGCCAAGATGTAGCCGATGCCGCCCGCACCGGCCTGGTTCACCGGCACCATCAGCACGCCCAGCTTTTCCAGGGCGTGAAAACCCGCCAACCACATGTCGCCCAGGTCGAGGAACATCCACAACGAACGATTGAGGTCCGGGGGTGCGGCGGGCAGACCTTGGAAGGCGCGCAAGACAATGTCCGCGCTGGCGGCGGCGCTGAAAGCCAGCAAGGTGGAAAAGGCCGTGCGCATGCGCACCGCGCCGCGGCGATAACGACGGGACGAGTAGTACTCGATCAAGGCCAACCAAAACGGCACGAGATAGCCGAGTTCAGAAGCCAGGCTGCAAGCGAGGGTGCAGACCGCCGCCAACACCACGAAGCGATAGCTGCCCTCTTGACGCCCGCGCAAGAAGGCCGTGCCGGCGGCCACGGCGCAGAGCCCGCCCAAGAGATCGCCGCGGGCTGCCGGCGAAGCCACCGCCGAAACCGAGAGGGGATGGATGCAGAGAAAGAGCCAGGCCGCGTGGCCCGCCGCCGCCGCTTCTTCGGGACCGGTCCAAGCAGCCACCAGGCGCCGCACAAAGCGCCCCAAGAGGTACGCGCAGACCAAGAGGAGAATCATGTTCTCCATGCGCAGTGCGCCCAGGGCCACCGGCGTCCAAACTCCTCCGGCGGTCCAAATCCAACTGGAAACCGCCAGGGACAGGGCAGCCAGGGGCCGGCCGGCACTGCCCCCCGAGTTGAGAAAAAAGTCAACCGGCTGCGCCCGCGCACCGTCCAGGGAGGGCTGCAGGAGCCGCGAGGCTTCCGCCAGGGAAAGGTAGTCTGCACCGACCGCCGTGCCGCCAAAAAGTGGTTGGAAGACCACCACCATGAGCAGCACGATCAAGAGCCACCATGCACGCAGCCGACTCAGACTCTTCTGGCGCGCTTGGAGATCCATAAAGGGAGCCAACCCCCCGCGGCGGTGTGGGTCAATCTAATTCTTCGGGGGCAAGCTGGTCACGAAGAAATTGACTGCACTACGCCGACGGGGTGGCTACCCTCGGCCGCCGTGCCCCCCACCTCCTCGACACGCGCCCTGGTCTACCTGCCCGCCCTGGTCATCTTCCTGCTACTCGCCTGGAAGCTCGAGTTTCTGTGCGACGACGCCTTCATCTCGTTCCGCTACGCGAAGAACTTCGCCGCCGGCGAGGGCCTCCGCTACAACCTCACCCTGGGTCCTCCGGTGGAGGGCTACTCGAACTTCTTGTGGGTCGTGGGCTTGGCCCTGGCCAACAAGTTGGGTTTCTCCAGCACCGCGGTCGCGCCCCTGGCATCGGCTCTCGCCGGCGCACTCTTGGTCTGGCTAGTGACGCGCCGCGCCGCGCTCCTGGCCGGCATCGGAACCCTGGGCGCCGTCACCAGCGGACTCTTCTTCGCCAGCTTGCCGCCGGTTTGTCTGTGGGCCACGGGCGGACTGGCCACCCTGCCCACAGCGCTCTGCATCTTCGCCTGCTACGATCGGCTGCTCGGCGAAGAGAACAATCCCCGCGGCCTGCAAGCCGGTGTGTGGGCCGGTTTGGCGGCCCTGCTGCGCGCCGACGCGGCCGTCTGGATCGCCATGTTGCTCGTGGCCGGGGGCCTCTTGTGGCTCTTGAGCAACAGGCCGCGAAACTTGTGCCGCGCCCTTTGGCAGACGGCTCTGGTCTTGGCCGTGGTCGTGGTCCTGCACATCGCCTGGCGCCAGAGCTACTACGGTGACTGGTTGCCGAACACCGCGCGGGTCAAGGCGGGCTTTTCGCTCCATCGCCTGTTCCGAGGCTTCGACTACATCGTGGCCTTCTTGTTGGGGTTGCCGGCCATCTTGGGCGTGCTGCTCTTTTCCTTGCGGCGCTGGCCCCGGAGGCTCGCGAACCTCTGGCTGCCCTCCGCTCTGGTCATCGTAGGCAGCCTTGCCTACGCCTGCTGGGTCGGCGGAGACTTCATGCCCATGGGGCGCTTTCTCATGCCCGCGGTGCCCTTCAGCGCGCTCCTCTTCGCTGGCTTGTGGGCCCAGTTTTCGGAATCAGGCAAGAGCACCAAGTTCCTCTGGCCAGCTATTCCCCTGCTGGCCCTCGCCAGCAACATCGGCGCCGCCTTCGACTACAACCTGCTGCCCGACTCGTGGCGCTCGCGCTTTCACTTTCGCCAGGACCGCCAGTGGGAGAGTGAACTCTCCATGCGCGCGGGCATGGCCCAACGGGCCCAGGAATGGTCCATCGAGGGCCGTGCCCTCGCGCGGGTGACTTCCCCCGGCGAAACCATGAGCGCCGGAGCCATCGGCGCCCTGGGCTACTATTCGCACCTGGAAATCTATGACCACTACGGCCTGGTGACGCCCATGGTGATCGCAGCGGCGATTCCCCGCGAAAGCGCCTCGCCGGGCCACGATCTGCGCGTGGACACGACCTTCTTCACACCCCTCAAACCAACTTATGCCGGCAGTCTCCTGGCCCCCATGGATGCACCGACCGGATACGACCTATTCGCCAACTGGGATCAGCATCCCTTCAGCCGAATCGTGACCATGGAGCACTATCCACTGCTGCCCTCCGACGGCGGCCAACCGGGATGGGAACTGCGACTCCTGCGTTACAGGCGCTGACGCCAGTCTCTTTCTTTTTCAAGGACAACCATGCTCGACACTTTTCAGCCCCTGGTCGACGCCGTGCACGGCGTTGCCCTCGATGACCCCCAAGCCGCCTGCGCCGAACTAACGCGCCGCCTGGATCCCGCGGGACCCGCAGGCCTGGCCCTCGCTGATGCACTCAAAGCCCTACTCGAAGAGGGCAAGATCTGCGACCGCGGCGAAGCCCCCGTGCGCTACAGCCGAGCGGCCAAGGCCAGCTTGGAGACCTCTCAGCTCTCGGTGGACACGGTGCTCATGTGCGGTCCCGGCCCGCGCCACCGCCACCCCACCGGCGAAGCCAGTTTTGCGATCGCCATAGACGGCGAGCCGCTCTTCGACGGCCAGGCGCCGGGCTGGGTGGTTCTGCCCCCCGACTCTGTTCATACCCCCACGGTAGAAGGCGGCACGATGCTGATCGTGTACCTCCTGCCCGATGGGAAGATGGAGTTTTTGTAGGGTCAGGCGTCCTTCTTCGGAGCCAGCTTGCAGGCTTCGTCCCAGGTCCCGTCGAAGCGCTTGATGTAGGTCGCGATGTCGGCCTCGAGCTTGACGAAGTACTTGGCCGGGTCCTTCTTGATCTTTCTGATGCAACTCTTGCAGCACAGTCGGACCTCGCGGCCGCCCACGAGGTGTTTGATGGCAGCGCCCATGGAGCCCAGCTCTTCGCCGCTGACAGGACAGGTTGCAAGGGGGTACGGATCGCCGATGCGTTCCTCTGTGGGCGTGGGTGTGGACGGGTCGCGTGCGCCTTCCTGGGCGTCCCAGGCAAGAGCCAGGGCGGGTGCAGAAATAAGGAAAAGTAGGCTGGTGAGTTTCACGGCTAGTCCTCGCGGAAAGGGCAGACGAAAGAAAATATTGGAACAGAGACCGAAGTCGGCGGGACGGTCAGCCCCGCTCTACTCGGTACGGGAAGCCCTACGGGCGAGCTTCCATTCTTCGACCTGACAATAGAGGGTCGGCACGACAAAGATTGTGATCAGGGCCACGGCCATGCCACCGATGGAGGGGATCGCCATGGGCACCATCACATCCGAACCGCGGCCCGTGGAGGAGAGCACCGGGAGCAGGGCCAGGCAGGTGGTGGCAGTGGTCATCAGGCAAGGCCGGATGCGTCGCCGGCCAGCCTGCACCACGGCGTCGCGCACCGCCTGACGGTCGGCGGGAGGTTTGGACTCGAAACTCTGCTTGAGGTAGGTCGCCATGATCACACCATCGTCGGTGGCGATGCCAAACAGCGCCAGGAAGCCGACCCAGACGGCCACGCTCAGGTTGAGCGCCTTGATCTGGAAGAGCTCGCGCAAGTCCACGCCGCCGAAGCTGAAGTTGAGGAACCAGTCCTGGCCGTAGAGCCAGAGCATGATGAGCCCCCCTGACCAGGCCACGAAGACCGCGCTGAAAACGATGCCCGTGGTGACGGTGGAGCGGAACTGCAAGTAGAGGATCATGAAGATCAGGAACAACGCCAGGGGCAGGACGATTCGCAGACGAGAGGCAGCCCGCTGTTGGTTTTCGAAGTTCCCCGCAAAGCGGTACGAGACTCCGGCGGGCAGGGTGTAGTCACCGGACTCGATGCGTTTGCTCAAGAAGCGCTGGGTTTCCTGCACCGCGTCGACTTCGGCCACTCCCGGGCGCTTGTCGAAGAGCACATAGGCCACCAGAAAAGTCTCCTCGCTCTTGATGACCTGCGGACCTCGGGTGTAACGCAGGTTGGCCAACTGGCCCAGGGGCACCTGCACGCCGACGTGGGCCGGCACCAGGATGTTGCCCAACTCCTCGACCTGATCGCGCAGGTCGCGGGGGTAACGCACACGCACGGGGTAACGCTCGCGGCCTTCCACCGTGTGGGTCAGGGTGCGCCCGCCGATGGCCACCTCGATCACATCCTGAACGGCGCGCACCGACAATCCGTAACGAGCGATGGCCGCCCGGTCGATGTCGATCTCGAGGTAGGGCTTACCGATCACGCGGTCGGCCAGCACTGTGGCTGGATTCAGAGCCGGCACCTGGCGCAGGAGTTTTTCGAAATCCAACGCTACCTGCTCGATGGTCTCGAGGTCGGGGCCGTAGACCTTGATGCCCATGGGAGCGCGCATGCCGGTTTGCAGCATGATGCGCCGGGTCTCGATGGGTTGCAACATGGATGCAGTGGTCATGCCGGGCACGCTGGCGGCCCGTTCGATCTCATCCCAGATGTCGCGCGGCGTCTCGATTTTGTCGCGCCACTGGCGGAAAACTCGGCCCTCCTCGTCGGGGATCAACTGGCCCTCGCTGTCGCGCAGGAACTCGTCCCGGGTCTCGTCGAAAGCGAAGAGCAGACGTTCTCCCGCAGCGTCGATCTTGTACTCGGGCTTGTAGTTGATGACCGTTTCAACCATGGACACCGGTGCGGGATCGAGGGGGCTGTCCACGCGACCGATTTTGCCCACCACCTCGCTCACCTCGGGGATCTGCCCGATCAGCATGTCCTGTTGTTGCAGGAGGTCGAAAGCCTCGCCGATGGACGCGTGGGCCATGGTCACTGGCATCAACAGGAATGAACCCTCGTCGAGGGCCGGCATGAATTCCCTACCGAGCCCGGGGAACAGCCGCGAGGCTGCGCGCCAGGGTCCCCAGTGCTCCAAGTCGGTTTGGGTGAACTCATCCGAATCGAGAAGAGCGGCGGGCAAGACCGTGCGCACGGCGCCGACGGCACCCGTCAGGGGGCCGGCGAAGGGCCGCGCCAGTGATGCAAAGCCCACCCAGGAGAGGGCGCCAAAACAGAGCAGCCCCAGGGGAGCCGATAGGAACAGAAGCTTGTGCCGGAGGCACCAACGCAGGATCGATTCGTAGGACCAGATCACCACCTGGAAGAGAAACAGGACCGACCCCAGAACCGCCACTGTGAAGAGGAAGTTGCCCACGGTTGCGCCGGGGCCCACGGGCTCCCAACGCTTTGCCAGGATAGCCCCCACCAAGAGCGCCAAGAGCGGCGCTGCGATGGGCATGCCGAACAATTTGGTGCGCCCGGCCAATCGTTCGCGGGTGCGCTTTGAGAGTCGCGGCTCGAGGATCTGCCAAACCCCCAGGGCCAGCATCACCGGCACCATCCACCAACGCCACCAAATCCCTGCCGCCAGGGCCAGGGCGAAACAAATCGCAGCCCAGGCCCTGCGCCGCGCCGTACCGCGCTCCTCGCCACGGCCCAGGAGCAAGTGCGCCGCGGGCGGGATGATCACGAGAGCCACCACAATCGAAGCGAGCAGGGCGAAGGTCTTGGTGTAAGCGAGGGGCTTGAACAATTTGCCCTCGGCGCCCTCCATGGTGAACACCGGCAGGAAACTCACCACGGTAGTGAGCACCGCCGTCATGACTGCACCGCTGACCTCAGACGCGCCACGGAAGACACTTTCCATGCGAGCACGGGCACCCTCGCCCGGCCTCGTGTGCACCAGGATGTTCTCGGTGAGCACGATGCCCATGTCCACCATGGTGCCGATGGCGATGGCGATTCCCGAGAGGGCCACGATGTTGGCGTCCACGCCGAATTGCTTCATGGCGATGAAGCACATCAAGACTGACAGGGGCAGCAGCCCCGAGATCAGGCCCGCGCTGCGCAGGTGCCCCACCATCATGAGCACCACGATGATGGTCACCAGAATCTCCTCTTCGAGAGCCGAGCGCAGGGTGCCAAGGGTCTCGTGGATCAGACCGGAGCGGTCGTAGAAGGGCACCACCGTGACCTGCGAGGTGCGCCCATCCGCAAGCTCGCGATTGGGGAGACCGGCGGAGAGTTCGGCAATCTTCTGCTTGACCCGTTCGATGACCTCCAGGGGGTTCGCGCCGTAGCGCACCACAACCACGCCCCCCACGGCCTCGGCGCCGCCCTTGTCCAGCGCACCCCGGCGCAGGGCCGGACCCAGGTTTACGTGGGCGATGTGTCCGATGGTGATGGGCACATCCTCGTTTACGGCCACCACCGTCTGCTCGATGTCTTCAATGGATTCGAGGAAGCCCAAGCCGCGCACCACATACTCCACGCGGTTGACCTCGATGGTGCGCGCGCCCACATCCACATTCGATGCGCTCACGGCCCGGAAGACATCGTCGAGGGTGACCGAGTGGGCGCGCATGGCGTCGGGGTCCACATCGATCTGGTACTCGCGCACAAAGCCGCCGATGGAGGCCACTTCGGCCACTCCCTCCACGCTCGCGAGGGCGTAGCGCACGAACCAGTCCTGCAAACTGCGCAGCTCGTGCAAGTCCCAGCCGCTGGCGGCCTGGCCGTCTTCATCGCGCCCTTCGAGGGTGTACCAGAAGACCTGGCCGAGGGGTGTGGCGTCGGGACCGAGGGCAGGCTGCACCCCGTCGGGCAGGGTGCCTGCGGGCAGGCTGCTCAGTTTTTCAAGCAGCCGACTGCGCGACCAGTAGAACTCCACATCCTCGTCGAAGATGACGAAGATCGACGAGAAGCCGAACATCGAACTGGAGCGAATGCTCTTGACGCCAGGTACGCCCAGGAGCGCAACGGTCAAGGGATAGGTGACCTGGTCCTCGATGTCCTGAGGCGAACGGCCCGGCCAGGCGCTGAACAGGATTTGCTGGTTCTCGCCGGTGTCGGGAATCGCATCCACCGCCACCGGATCGCGCGGCAGACCGAGAAACTGCCAATCGAAGGGCGCCACGAGGATGCCCCAGGAGATGCAGAAGAGCGTCAGCAGAGTGACCACCAGCTTGTTCTGCAAGCAGAACAGGAGCCCGCGGTCGAGCAGCGAGTGCTTGTCCGCCACGGGATCCATCACTGGTCGCCTCCCGAAGCGGCGTCGTGGTCGTGGCCGGCGTGCTCGTCTTCAGCGCCCTTGGAGGAGGGTTCTTCCGGGGCGGCCTCGGCGTCATCCCCTGACGGCGCGCTGGGTTGAAACTCCTCGCGTAACTCACCGCAGGTGAGCATCGAGCTGCCGAAGTAGGGGTTCAGAATGCCGTCTCCCACCTGCAACCAACTGGCTCCAGTGTCGTCGAAAGCCATGGGGCAATAGGCCTCGAAGCGTTGTTCGCTGCCTGTGTGACCGAACTCGCGTTCGAGGACCAACATGCCCCGGGAAATGGCTTCGAAGGCCGCCCGCACAACTTCGATGTCCTCTGCCGCACGGGCTTCGCGCAAGCCGCTTTCGAGGTCCAGGCGCGCGGCTCGCCAAGTTTGCTTGGCCGCGTCGGGCAAGCCCTCGCCACGCACATGCGAAAGAGCGCCTGGAAACTCGCCCAGGGCCAGCAAGGCCACTTCCAACCGATCTCCGCTGAGAGCCCTGTGCAAGTCGCCGTAAGTTGCGTAGAGATTCTCCAGCGACTTCAAAAACCAGCGCGCCACCGGCGCCGTCAGGCGCGGTGTCTCACCGGGAACTCCCATCATCGATGGTTTGGCGCGGATCTGCATCGAGCTGTCGATGCGGAAGGCGCCCTGCACCACGACTTCTTCGCCTTCTTCGACGCCTTCGAGCACGATGTAGCGATCCCCGGCCCGGGGACCCAGACGCACTTCGCGGCCCTCGAAGGTGGGACGCTGAGCCCCGGGCACCTGGATGTAGACCACGGCGCGCTTGCCGGTTAGCAGCACGGCGCTGGCGGGCAGCACCAGGGGCGCTGCGGAAGATTCCCCAACGCCCGCCACGAGTCCCAGCTCTTCAGCAGGTACGAGATCCATGCCGCACACATCGCAAGCTCCCGGTCCGTCCTTGACGATTTCGGGGTGCATGGGGCTGACCCACTTGCCGGCGAGGTAGGTGTCGATCAAGCGACCCTCGGCGCCCACGCGGGCGGCAGCCACGGCCCGTACGAACATGCCAGGCTTGAGCTGGCCATCCCGGTTGTCCACATTGACGCGCACCATGGCCGTGCGCGTGTGCTCGTTGATGATGTCATCGATGAATGAGATGCGTCCCTCGATCAACTGGCCCGGCAGGGCCTCGGCTTCGATGGCGACCTCCTGGCCGTAGCGCAACCACGCGAGGTCCTTCTCGTAGGCGTCGAGTCGCACCCAGAGGTGATCGAGGTCGGCGATTTTGTAGATCACCGTGCCCGTCTGGACATAGGAGCCCTCCTCCACCAGTTTTTCGATCACCACTCCGGCGGCGGGCGAGGTCATGATCACATGGTCTTGAGCCGCGCCGCGTTTCAAGATGGCCTGCACCTGGTCCTCGGTCAAACCCATCAGGATCAGTTTTTCACGGGCGGCTGCAAAAGCGCGCCGATTGCTCGCGGCCAGAAACTCCGAGGCCTCCCCCGCCGTTTCGGTCAATCGGCCGCGGGCGGAAAGCAACTCTTCCTGGGCGCTGAAGAGCTCGGGGCTGTAGAGCTTGACCAGGTGATCGCCGAGGCGCACGCGCAGGCCTGTGAAGTCCACGAACAAACGGTCGAGACGGCCGGGTACCCAGGCCGAGATGGACTTCACCAGGGTCTCGTCAAAAGCCACCTTGCCCACCAGGCGCACGGGCCGTGTCAGGTGCGAACGCTCCACGGGGGCGGTGACCACACCGGCGAGCTCCACGGCCGCCGCTGACATGCTCAAGTGGCGGGGATCCTCGCCCGTGTCCTGGGCTTGGGGCACGAGGTCCATGCCGCACAGGGGGCAATCCCCTGCTTCGGGCAACTGGATCGTGGGATGCATCGGACAGATCCAGAGGCTCGGCTTCTCGGTCTGCGCCGTGGTTTCTTCGCTCGCGGTTCCGTTTTCGTGGGCACCAGGCGCGGGCGCCGTGCAGCGCCCCGCGAGAAAACAAAGCAGTCCCAGGGCCACGAGCCCGGCAGTTTTTGTGCTGAGAGTCATCTTGAATTTCCTCCAACCAGTGCCTTGAGGCGCGCGCGCCCCTGGTAGTAATCGCGACAGGCGCGCCACATGGAAAGCTCGAGTTCAAACAGGGCGCGTTCGGCGTCGATCAGGTCGAGCACCCCGGCGCGGGCGGTGCGATAGCTTGAGAGAGTCAATTTGAAGGACTCGCGGGCGCGGGGCAGGAGCGAGTCGCGGAAGAGCACGATGCGCCGGGCTGCATCGTCCACGCGAAAAATCTCCTCGGCGAGGTCGGCTTCCAGCACGCGGCGCCCGGCGTCCAACCGTTCGCGGGCGGCGCGGGCGCGCTGGCGCGCCTCGCGTTCAGCTGCGGCGTAGCTCGATGTCCACACGGGCAGGCTGATAGATAGGCCCACGGCCAGGGGGTCTTCGCCGCTGCCGAGTGTCGAGGGCGAGCGCGCATCACCGGTCTGGATGTAGTCCAGGCTCACGCTGAAGCCGGGTTTCTTGTTGTAACTCGCGAGTTCCTCCGCTTGCCCTGCGGCTTGCAGTCGCGCCGCAAGTTCGCCGAGGGCCGGGCTCTCGTCGAGGGCGCGAGTCAAGAGCCGAGCGCTGTCCACGGGCAGGGT
The DNA here is from genome assembly GCA_012959785.1 of Planctomycetota bacterium. Classification (GTDB taxonomy): domain Bacteria; phylum Planctomycetota; class UBA1135; order UBA1135; genus DUCM01. The sequence goes on from DUCM01000006.1 coordinate 53,226, forward strand.
CTCTGGCACTTCGAGGACCGCCAGAGGCAGGAGGCCGCTCGTGGGCGGGAGGTGTGCAGCTTCAGCGAGTCGCGCCGAGAGGGCCCGGCGCCGATGCTGGTGACTGGCGAGGTCGTCTTCGAGGCGACCGATCTCGACTTGCATGCGCAGCAGATCCTCCTGCCCGGCACCGGTGCGCACGCGGCCCTGAATCACTGGTTCGAGGCCGCGCATGAGCTCGAGCAAGCCTTCGACGGTTTCGATTTCTCGGGCCAGGAAGGCGTAGCCGTAATAGGCCGACTCGATGCGTTGCGCAATCTCAAGGCGCGCGACGCCCACGCGCTCCTTCATTGCCAGGGCGCTACTCTCCTGCACACGCCCGGCCGCGGACAGTCGGCCGGGGAAGGGAATCGCCTGGGAGAGGGCGAAACGGCGCTCTTGGGGGCCGGTGCGGGTCTCCACCGACTCCAGGAACTCAGAGTAGCGCAGCTTTGGTTCGGGCCAGGCCGTGACCTGGGCAGCGCGCTCGTGGCTGGCCTGCCAGTCCGCCCGGGCGGCCAGGATGAGCGGGTGGTGTTCGAGACCCTGGGAGAGATAGGAGTCGAGATCGGCGGGCGTGAAAGCATGCTGGGCCGGCGTCACCGGGGCGAACGCAGGGGCTACCGCTCTTTGGGAAAACTGAAGCGGCCTGCGTGTGCCTTGGCTCAGCTCTACCGCGGCGGGCGAGGAGGCGCAACTCGAAAGGGCCAGAGTGGCTGCCGCATAGAGGGCGGACAGCCGATGAGTGGTCTGCATGGAAGGGGCGAATGCGGGGGCCAGGAAATCGCCTGACCTGTGAGTGAACCAAGAGCTAAAGAATTCGCTGGCGCCACAGGGGCAGCCCGCAAAAACTCTGCACGGAGGAACTCACTCGGAGCTACGCGTGGCTCGAGCTGCGCCGAAGAAAAGGGCGCGAAGTCACGAACCAAGAAGGGCGCGGCTCAAAGCGAGCGCACACTCTCTCTCAGAGCCGAAAGACTTGCAGCAAGAGCCGCAAGGGTGGCCGTTGCCAGCCTGGCTCGCGACGCTCCAGGCGAAAGCCGCGTCCTGCATCAGCCTGGTCTTTCGATAAACGCAAAACCGCCCGAGGCCGTGGCGCGAGGGCCAGGAATTCGACCAGCCCAGGAGTTGTGGCGGGCAGGGGATCCCCGATGGGCGCGCAAGCGCAATCAGTGGGTGGGGAGAAGTCAAAGCTCGGTTCCGTGGGAGGAACCGAGGGCTCGCCCTCTTCTTCCTCGGCGCAGCAACCGCTGTCTCCCGCGACTTGCATCGCAGGGTCCATGCAGCAACAGTCCGAACCCGCCGCGGACTTCAGCGCACACCAGGCCAAGGCCCCCGCCGGTTGCAGCACGAGCTGCACCAGGGCGAAGAGGATGATCCACACCATCCGCGCCCGGAGGGTCCGGGTTCGCAACGAGGCCGTCCTCTGGAGGCTGGGGCTGGGGTGTTGCACGGTGGCAGTTGAAGGGTGAAGTTGCAGCGTGATAGAGGCCGGGGCGTCAGGTAGCGCCTTGCAGGTGTCGCTCTGCAGCAGGGAGTAGGGCCCTTGGATCCGCTTGCTGGGGCCTGCTCGGCCCTGGAGTCCTCAGTGATACGGCCTATTCGTCGCCCGTAGAGGAACCAATGCAGGCTTTTTTCTGCGATCCCCGCCCCCCGTACCGCCTCCAGGAATTCAAGTGTCGCCCGCAGAGATCCAAACGGGGCGAAAAAGCCCCTCGGGTCAGGCACTTCTTTTGTTTGCCGCCCGATTGGGGTGCCGACTCTTCGCGGCCGGTTTGGCATTCTCAGCGGCCATGCGGACCCCCTCAGCCCCCACCGCCGCCCTCCGGCGGGCCCTGCCCTTGTTCCTGCTGACGGGTCCCTTGCTCCTCCTGACGGGACTGCCCGGCTGCAAGATCTTCGCCGGCAAGCCCGCCCACGCCACCATCAACGAGGTGCTCTTCCTGGGCAGCTTGCACGAGGAACACAGCTCTTCGGCGGGTTATGACCTCGAGGCCCTCGAAGCCCTCTTGCGCGAGATCAACCCCGGCCTGGTCTTGTGCGAGGTGCCCCCCGGGCGCTACGAAAAAGCCTGGGGTGAGTTCGTGGCCACGGGCAAGGTCAGCCGGGAACCGACGGCGCTCTACCCAGAAGTCACCGAAGTGCTTTTTCCCCTGGCCCTCGAAGGGCGCGTGACAGTGAAGCCTGTTTCGGCCTGGACTGCTTCGGAGCTGCGGCGCCGCGAGGAACTCCTGGCCCAATGGGAGACTTCACGGCCGCGCGATTCGCGCACAGTCCAGGCCGCCGAGGAGCGCGGTCGACGCGAGCTCAAGCGCCTCGCCCTGACGGACTCGGCCGAGTCCGTGCACAGCGCGCGCTTCGACCAAATCGTCGCCGCGGCCATGGAACCTGGGGAGCGACTCTTTGGCGCCGATCTTGGCCAGGGAAGCTGGACCCAGATCAACCGCGCTCACGCCGAATTGATCGATGCCGCCCTCGACCGTTGCAGCGGCGACGGGCTGCGGGTGGTGGTACTTTTTGGAGCCTGGCACAAGCACCGTTTGCGGGAGCTCTTCCGTCGGCGCAGCGACATCCACCTGATCAGCCTGGCCGAGGCATTGAAGACTCCCTGACCTGGAATTGAAGATTCCCTGACCTGAAAGAAGAGGTCTCCAGGAGTGCCCCACCCTGGACGATAGAATCTACTCCATGCCGCCCCCTCCCCCCGAACGCCCCATGCGTGGCCAGCACTCCAACATCCGCCAGCGCCTGGAGGGCTTGTGCAGCACGCGCATCCTGATTCTAGACGGCGCCACCGGAACCATGATCCAGGCCCGGGACCTGGATGAGGCCGACTTCCGCGGCGAGCGCTTCAAGGATCATCCCTCCCCGCTCAAGGGCAACAACGATCTATTGGTCCTGACCCGGCCCGATGTGGTCACGGAAATCCACGAGGCCTTCCTCGAAGCCGGCGCGGACCTGATCGAGACCAACACTTTCAACGCAACCTCCGTGGCGCAGAGCGACTACGGCACGACCCATCTGGTGCGTGAGTTGAATCTCGAAGCCGCGCGCCTCGCACGCCTCGCGGCGGACCTTTGGACCAACAAGGATCCCCACAAGCCGCGCTTTGTCGCCGGCGCCATGGGCCCCACATCCAAGACCCTCTCGCTCTCGCCCGATGTGAACGACCCGGCCTTCCGGGCTCTCTGCTTCGATGACCTCCAAGCCGCCTACGCCAGCCAGGCGCGGGCCCTCATCGAAGGTGGCGTGGATCTCCTCCTGGTGGAGACGATCTTCGACACGCTCAACTCGAAGGCCGCTCTGGTGGCCATCCATCAAGTGCTCGGTGAACTCGAAATCGATCTACCGGTGATGATCTCGGTGGCCATCACTGACGCCAGCGGCCGCACCCTGTCGGGCCAAACGGTGGATGCCTTCCTGCACTCGGTGGACCATGTCAAGCCGCTCTCGGTGGGCGTCAACTGTTCCCTGGGCGCCCGCGACATGCGGCCCTATGTGGCCGAGCTCTCGAAGATTTCCGGTACCTTCATCTCGTGCTACCCCAATGCGGGCCTGCCCAATGCTTTTGGCGAATACGAAGAAACTCCCGCCGAGACCGCTGGCCTGCTCAAGGAGTTTGCAGAGAGCGGTCTGGTCAACATCGTCGGCGGCTGCTGCGGCACGAGACCCGATCACATCCGAGCCATCGCTGATGCCGTCCAGGGCCTTGCCCCCCGGGCCCTGCCCGAATTCGAAACCAGGGTCAGCCATTTTTCTGGACTCGAGACCCTCTCGGTACACGCCGACTCGAATTTTCAGATGGTGGGCGAGCGCACCAATGTTTCTGGTTCGGCGCGCTTCCGTCGTCTGATCCGCGAAGAGCAGTACGAAGAGGCCATCAGCGTAGCCCTCTCCCAGGTGCGCGGCGGCGCCAACATCCTCGATGTCAACATGGATGACGGGATGCTCGAGGGCGAGGAGTGCATGACGGTCTTCCTCAACCTCGTCGCCTCCGAGCCCGAGGTGGCGCGCATCCCGATCATGATCGACTCGTCCAAGTGGTCGGTCCTGCTTGCCGGCTTGAAGTGCGTCCAGGGCAAGGGCATCGTCAACTCGATCTCGCTCAAGGAGGGCGAAGAGGAGTTCCTTGACCGGGCGCGGCTGATCAAGAGCTTTGGCGCCGGCGTGGTGGTGATGGCCTTCGACGAGAGCGGTCAGGCTGACACGGCCAAGCGCAAGGTCGATATTTCGTGTCGCGCCTACAAGCTCTTGGTGGAGGGAATCGGCTTCCCGGCCGAGGACATCATCTTCGATCCCAACATTCTGGCCATCGGCACGGGTATGGCGGAGCACGCCGACTACGCTGTGGCCTTCATGGAGGCCACGCGGGAGATCAAGCAACGCTGCCCTGGCGTCAAGATATCCGGCGGCGTATCCAACCTGTCCTTCTCGTTCCGCGGCAACAACCGCGTGCGCGAGGCCATTCACTCGGCCTTCCTGTACCACGCTATCCGCGCCGGCATGGACATGGGCATCGTCAACGCCGGTCAGCTCGAGGTCTATGAGGACATCGCTCCCGACCTCCTCCAGCATGTCGAGGACCTGATCTTCAACCGCCGCGAGGACGCCACCGAACGCCTTGTGGATTTCGCCGCCACGGTGAGCCAAAAAACCTCCGTGACCCATGTAGACCTCGCCTGGCGCGACGAGTCCGTGGCGGACCGCCTGGCCCACGCCCTGGTCCACGGCATCGGCGACTACATCGAGCAGGACACCGCCGAGGCCCTGGAAGCCCTTGGCAAGCCGATCGGAGTCATCGAAGGCCCCTTGATGGACGGCATGAAGATCGTCGGCGACCTCTTTGGCGCGGGCAAGATGTTCCTGCCCCAGGTGGTCAAGAGCGCGCGGGTGATGAAGCAGTCGGTGGCCTGGTTGGAGCCCTACATGGAGCAGGAAAGGGAATTCTCCGGTTCAGCGTCTCGATCGGCAGCCAAGATCCTCCTGGCCACGGTCAAGGGCGATGTGCACGACATCGGCAAGAACATCGTGGGCGTGGTACTCGCCTGCAACAATTACGAGATCATCGATCTCGGCGTCATGGTGCCCTGTGAGAAGATCATCGCCACGGCCCTCGAGGAAGGCGTGGACATGGTGGGAATCTCCGGCTTGATCACCCCTTCCCTGGACGAGATGGTGCATGTGGCCAGCGAGATGAAGCGCCTGGGTTTGGACCTGCCGCTCTTGATCGGTGGCGCCACATGCAGTCGCCAGCACACCGCGGTCAAAATCGCTCCGGCCTACGATCACGAAGTGGCCTATGTGCTCGACGCATCGCGTTCGGTGGGCACGGTCTCGGCTCTGCTCAAGCCTGAAAGTCGCCGTGCCTTCGCCCTACAGAACAGCGCCGACCAGGAAAAACTGCGCGTCGAGTTTCGGGGGAAGACCAAGAAGCCCCTACGCCCCTTCGCCGAAGCTCGCGCGAGAGGCGTGAAAATCGACTGGTCTTTGGATGACATCGCCCGGCCGTCGTTCACCGGCCAGCGCCAACTCCTGGACGATTCTCTCCAGGACATCGCGCGCTACATCGACTGGACTTTTCTCTTCACCACCTGGGAACTGAAGGGCACCTTCCCCGCAATTCTCGACGATCCGACCTATGGCGATGCTGCCCGCGACCTGTATCACAACGCCCGCGATCTTTTGCGGCGCATCTGTGATGAGCAACTGCTCCAGCCTCGGGCGGTCTACGGATTCTGGCCGGCCGCTTCCGAGGGAGACGATGTCGTCTTATTCGAGGACGCCACGCGGCGGGAGTATGCAGCGCGCTTTCCTATGCTTCGCCAGCAGACGGCCCACACCGACGGCACGCCCAACAGATCCCTGGCCGACTTCCTCGCTCCCCTCGAGAGCGGCCTGGAGGACTTCATCGGTGCTTTCGCGGTCACTTGTGGTCACGGCCTCGATGTTTTGGTGGCCGAATTCGAGTCTGCCGGCGACGACTACAACGCGATCATGGCCAAGGCTCTGGCCGACCGTCTGGCTGAGGCCTACGCCAGCCTCATGCACCAGCGGGTGCGTCGCGAGTGGGGTTTTGGTGGCAAGGAGGACCTCGACCCCGAGAGTCTGACCTCCGAAAAGCACCGCGGCATCCGCCCCGCCTTCGGTTACCCCGCCTGCCCCGACCATTCTCCCAAGCAGGACCTCCTGAGCCTCTTGCGCGCCGACGAAATCGACCTGACTCTGACTTCGAGCTTCGCCATGCTCCCTGCCGCCAGCGTCAGCGGCCTCTACTTTGCCCACCCCGCCGCCCACTATTTCCACATCGGCGCCATCGGCCCCGACCAGGCCGAAGACTACGCCCGCCGCCGCGGCGTCCCCCTCGCCACCGCCCAAATCTGGCTCTCCTCCATCCTGCGCCCCGACCCCCGCAGCCGCGTCCATTGACGGCAGAGTACCGACGGCAGAGTACCAGGTACTCTGCCGCTGATTGGTGGCCGCATTGACAGCGGAGTACCAGGTACTCTGCCAGGTACTCTGCCACTGATTGGTGGCCGCCAATCAGCGATCAGGAGGCACTCTGCCCCTCTGAGGCTAGGAAACTGCGGTGCGTGGGGCGGGCTGCCGGCGGCGGTACTTGCCGGTGAAGTGCCGCAGTACCGGGGGCGCGGAGGTGATCTCCACCCCACCGATCTGCTCGCGCCGCAGCCAGACCGCCTCGATCACCTCGAGCAGGTAGTCCATGTGACTCTGGGTGTAAGTGCGCCGGGGAATCGCCAGGCGCACCAGCTCCCGCTCGGCCGGGATCTCCGCGCCGGTCTCGGGATCCACACCGGCCAGCATCAAGCTGCCTATCTCGCAAGAGCGCACACCACCCTCGATGTACAGCTCGATGGCCAGTGCCTGGCCGGGAAACTCGTTCCACGGAATCTGAGGCAGAAAGCGCGCCGCGTCGAGGAAAATCGCATGCCCGCCCGCAGGCTGGACCACCGGAATGCCAATTCCCGCCAGGCGCTCGACGACATATTGGATGGATGCGTGGCGGTACTCCTGGTACTCGGGCGAAAGGACTTCGCGAAGCCCCTGAGCCACCGCTTCGAGGTCCCGCCCGGCCATGCCGCCGTAGGTGGCAAAGCCCTCGGTCACCACCAGACGCTCGCGCAGGATGCGGGCCAGTTCGCCGTTGCGCACAGCGATGAATCCGCCGATGTTGGCCAGGCCGTCTTTCTTGGCGCTCATGGTGCAGCCGTCGGCGAGGCGAAACATATCGTGCACGATGTCCTCAAGGGGTCGGCCCTTTTCGGAATCTTCGCGCTTGCTGATGAGAAATGCGTTCTCCGCAAAACGGCAGGCGTCGATGAAAAGCGGCACGCCGAATTCATCGCACAAGGCACGTACAGCGCGCAAATTAGCCAGACTGACGGGTTGGCCGCCGCCGGCGTTATTGGTCACGGTGACGAGCACCAAGGGCACATTCTGGCCCTCGCGAGCGAGACAATCGCGTAGGCGACCGATGTCCATGTTGCCCTTGAAGGGCGAGTTGCTGGAAGTGTCCAACGATTCCGCGCAGCAATAGTCCACAGCCTTGGCCCCCGAAGCCTCGACATTGGCGCGGGTGGTGTCGAAATGTGTGTTGCCGGGCACCGTCTTGCCCGCTCCACCCACGGCTCCAAACAAGAGGTGCTCCGCTGCGCGCCCTTGATGGGTCGGTATCACATTTTTGATGCCGAAGACCTCACGCACAACTGCTTCGAAGCGCTGATAGCTGGGCGAACCCGCGTAGGATTCATCGCCACGCATGAGCGCTGCCCACTGCTCGCTCGACATGGCTCCGGTGCCGCTATCGGTGAGAAGGTCGATGATCACATCATCCGACTTGAGCGCGAACAGGTTCAGGTCAGCCTCTTGAATCAGGCGCTCCCGAGTTTCCCTCGAGGTCATGTGAATCGGTTCGACGCTCTTGATCCGAAAGGGTTCGATGATGGTCTTCATGCAGCAAGGTGAAACGAAAAAGGACGCGCTGGACAGGAACAGCAAGGATTTGCACCCCCACCTTCGCCCAGGTCCCTCCTGGCGTCTATAGGCAAAGGTCGTAGATCTCCAGGGAGAGCAGCGCTCCCAGGGGGCAAGAGGCAAGAGCCACCCCCCTCGCCCACCCCAATTTCTCAGAAGGGCGGCTTCAACCAAGCGGCGCCGTAAGAGAGCAGGGCGCCAGTGTGCCCGGTGGCGCTCACGAGGGCGGCCAGGCCGGCGAGCAACAAGAGTCGCCGGCCCGGCCAGCGGCGATCAGCGCCCCAAACGGCGAGGGCCAGGACCGCGGTGAGCGTGCCCAGGATGCGGTGGGTCAGAAGGTCGCTGCCGCGGTGGGAAAGGTCGGCCGCCAGGAGCCAGCCGAGGGCGGCAGTGGGTGGAGCGCAGAGGGCGCCCAGGGCCAGACAGAACGAGGCAGCAGCTTCGGTCTTCCAGGCGGGACGCAGATGCACCAGAACCTGGGCCAGGAACGCCGCGCTCAAAAGAGCCAGGGGAAAGTGCACGAGCAGCGGATGGAAGTGACTGATCCAACTGATGATTGCACTCCTGCCGCCTGCTTCGGAGGACGCGGCGCCTGCATTCGGGTCCCCCGCCGGAGCGCCGCCTCGAATCCACTCAGCGATCAGTTCCTTCTCACTCGCAGCGAGGGGCGCCGAATCGGAATCCGGCGGCGGCATGTCATCAAAGTCCACGGCGAGGTAGAGCTCGGACTCTTCGGGATCGCCGGGGATGACAAGTTCGGGGTCGCCCGCGGTGGCGCCAAGGTCGCGGGCGTTGGGCCATTTTTTGCGCGCCTTGGGTTCGTCGCTCTCAGGGCTGTGGCAACTCGCGCAGCGTTCTTCGAGGAGCCGGGCAACAACTTCGGTGTTTCCGTCCTGAGCGCTGCCGGCGCCGGCAAGGGTAGGCACCAGCAAGGCGCCTGCGACGAGGGCTCGAAAGCATTTCAAGATTCGCGATAGCCCTCGTGGCCCGACTTCTTGGCGGCTGTGAGGGCTTGGTAGCCCGCCTGCAAAGCCTCGGGGTCCTGTTCAATAGCAGCGCTCTCCAACGCCAGAACGGCGACAAGGAGGCCGGCAATCTCGCGCTTGTAGCCCACCATGAAAAGCGCGCTTTGCTTGTCGTCGAGGCCTTCGGGAAGAGGCGGTCTTTCGCCCAAGGCCACAACGACTGCGGCTTCCAGCTTGGCGAGCAAGGCGGTCAGGGCGACTGCGTTGGCCTCGGGCTCGCGAATCAGCTTCTTCAAACTTCGCTGGCCCTTCTTCAAGACGCCCATGGCCTCTTCGAGGCGCGAGTCTCCAACCCGTTCCTCGCCAGCGCTAGTTGGCGCCCAAGCATCCACGCCGGAGTTGAGGAAGGGGACGCAGAGGAGAGGCAGAAGCAACAGCGACTTGCGCATGAGTTGGGGGCTGGGTGGTTGGGAATAGGGAATGCGCCGTTCAGGCTCAATCGTTCAGAAAAACAAAATCATCCCCATCGGCATCAAAGTGGCAATCGAAGCACATGGCAACCTTGCCAGAGTGGGTCAGTTTGCCCGCCGGGGTGAAGCGAGCCCAGAACCAATCGCCATTCTCGGGATCGTAGCCTTCGATGCGTTGCATGACTGTGAAACTATCGAGGGCCGATGCGTCGTTCTTGGTGTAGTTCTCCTTGACCAGGATCGAGCCGAAGGGCGGCTTGGCCTGGTTGGCGTGGGCGCTGGCACTAAGGAAAGTCGCCACGAATTTGCCGTGGGGGCCGTGGCCATCCTCGATGCCCACATGGCTATCGAAGAAACCCCACTGGCGATGGCCGTCTATTTTTTGCCAGAGCAAGGACGCCGACTGCTGGTCCTTCGGGGATCCCAGAGAGGCGCAGGCGGCGAGAAGAGCCACGGTGGCGCAGGCGCCAACGAGGACAAGCAGAGGTCGATTGGAGGGGTTTTGCATGATTAGGCAGGGGTCGAGGGGAGGAGAGCCGAACGCTCTGGATTGGGTGCCAATGGAAGCTCCCTACGATGGGTGGCCCTGGCGGGGACGGGCAAACCAAAGAAAGAAGATTCATGGCGAGGAGCCCGTGGGAGCCTGGAACGAGGCTGCTGATTGTGCTGCTGGGCGCAGAGCGGCACCATGGTCCGCTTCGCGCCCAGCCATCACGCAGATTTCCAGAACCCTTTTTCCCCTTACATTGATGCAACTCCTTCAACCGATCCTCGTCGCCGCGCTCCTCGCGCCCCTCGCCTCCGCGCAGACCGAAACCCGGGCGGCGAACAGCGTCGCGCCCTGGGCCCACGAGTCCTCGGACATCCCTGTGGATGAGCGCATTCACTTCGGCGCCTTCGAGAATGGTTTGCGCTACGCCTGGGCCAAGAACTCCGAGCCAAGGGATCGTGTCTACATCAGGCTGCATGTCGATGTGGGCTCGCTCGCCGAGAGCGACAGCGAGGCGGGCATGGCACACTTTCTCGAGCACATGGCTTTCAATGGTTCGGAGCACTTCGCGGCGGGCACCCTGGTCGAGTGGTTCCAGGAACACGGCATGGCCTTTGGTGCCGACACCAACGCCCACACCGGTTTTTCGGAGACGGTTTACAAGCTCGACCTGCCCCACAACGACGAAGTCACCTTGCGCGAGGGCTTGCTGGTGCTGCGCGACTTCGCCGACGGCCTGTTGATCGACAACGAGGAGGTCCAGGCAGAAAAAGGAGTTATCGATGGCGAACAACGCGAACGCGACTCGGTGGGCTACCGCACCTTCCTCAAGGTCCTCGACCGACTCTATGCCGGCACCCTCTACCCCTCGCGCTTACCCATCGGCACCAAGCCCGTGCGCGATGAGTTCGACGGGCAGAGCGTGCGCACCTTCTACCGTCGCTGGTACCGCCCCGAGAACATGACCCTGGTGATGGTCGGCGACCTGGGTGAGAGGAATCCCGTGGCGCTCATCGAGGAAAGCTTCGGCAGCATGAGTGGACCGGGCACACCTGTTGCCCTCGAACCAAAACACGGCAAGCCGGACATGGGGGAATTGACCTTTGCCATTCATGAGCCCGAGATCTCCGGAGTGGAGGTGTCCATGTCGCAGTTGCGGCCCTACATCGACGAGCCTGACTGCATCGAGAAGCGCCGCAAGGACCTCGCCCGGGATGTGGCCCAAAGCATGCTCAACCTGCGCTTCACCGAACTGGTCAAGCTCCCAGAAACCCCCTTCCTCCAGGCCAAGATCAGTTCCGCGGGAGGCCTGGAAATCTTCGACGGCGGTGACTTGACGGTGCAGTGCGAACCCGAGCGCTGGGAAGAAGCCCTCTCCGCCGCCATCCACGAGTTGCGTCGGGCTCTCGAATACGGCTTCCAGGAAGCCGAACTGGCCGAGGTGCGAGCCGAGATCTTGCGCAGCCTTGACGAGGCCGTGGAACGCGAAGCCAGCGCGCCCAGCGCGCTCCTGCGCGAAGCCATTCTGAACGCCATCGAAGACGGCATCGTGCCCACTGATGCCGCCACCGACCGCGCGGTCCTCGCACCGCTCTTTGACGAGTTGACCGTGGAGCATTGCCTCGATCTTTTGCGCGATGATTGGTCGCGAGGTGCCACCAGCGTCATCTCCACCGGCTCCCTGGACCTCAAGGACCCCGAGACGGCCTTTCGGCAAACCTGCGTCGCGGCCTACGCCAAGGAAATCGAGGCGTCTGAGGAGATCAAGTCCCAGCCCTTCGCCTACACCTCAGACCCCGATCGCGTCGGCGAGATCGTCTCGTCTGAACACATCGAGGACCTCAATCTGTGGCTCGTGGAGTTCGCCAACGGCGTGCGTCTGAATCTCAAGCCCACAGATTTCACGGAACGCCAGATACTCGTGCGCGCGCAGATCGCTGGCGGCCGGCTGGCCCTGGACGAAGAGGGCCTGGCTGTGGGTGTGCTGGCCGACGCGGCCCTCTCGGGTGGCGGCCTCGAGGACCACAGTTCCCTTGACCTGCGCCGCATTCTGGCGGGCAAGCAAGTGGGCTTGGCCCTCGGCATCGAGGACGACCACCTGGAATTCAACGGCAGCACCACCGCCGATGACCTCTTGCTCGAACTCGAACTCCTGTGCGCCTACATCGCCCACCCGGGCTATCGGACCGACGGCATGGTTGTGGTCCAAAACCAACTGCCCTTGGTCTTCGAGCAATTCAAGCACACTCCCGAGGGCCCCTTGACCTTCGAGTTCCTGCCCGCCTTCCTCCAGGGCAATCCGCGCCTCACCTTGCTCGGCATGTCCTGTTCGCCGAGCCTCGAGGCCCTGCAAGCTGTGACCATGAACCGCGTACGGACCATCCTCGGCCCGCAGTTGGAGAGCGGCCCTCTCGAAGTCAGCCTGGTGGGCGACTTCGACCCGCAAGAGGCCATTCTCCTGGCCGCGCAAACCCTGGGAACCCTGGCCACGCGGGGTGCCTCGCTCGAGACCGAAGGCGCCCGCGAAGGCGCGCGGCTCGCCGCTGGCCTGAAAATCGAGAGCACCATCGACACTCAAGACGCGAAGGTGCAGGTGAGGGTCTTCTACCCCACCACCGACGGCTACGACCATGCCACGCGGCGCCACCTCTTCTTCCTGGGCCAGATCGTCAGCGATCGTTTGCGACTGGAGGTGCGTGAACGGCTTGGCGCGGCCTATGCGCCTTACGCTGCATCCCAAGCCAGCCGCATCTTCGCCGGACTGGGCGCTCTCATGATCCAGGCCAGTGCCTCGCCGGACAGGACGGAGGAGTTGGTCAAGGCCTGCAAGGATGTGGCCGCAACCATCGCGAACAGCGGCGTGACGGCCGAGGAAGTGCAGCGTTTGACCGAGCCCTTGCTCAATCAACTGCGCGACTTGCAGCGTAAGAACGGCTATTGGATGACCGCCATCGACCGTGCCCAGGGCGATCCTGATTCGCTCGACGAGTACCGCGGCCTGGTGCCTTTCTACGAGTCGCTCTCCCACGAAGCCCTCTCCAAGCTGGCCGCCCAATTTCTCGATCCCGCCAACGCATCCGTGCTGATTGTTCGGCCCGCCCCGACAGCGAAGGCCAAGGAGTAGTTAGCTGACCCCCATGTCCTACCGCCGCTATTCTCTTGCCACATTCCTCGGGCTCGGCCCGCTCTTGCTCGCGGCCTTGCTCACGAGTTGCACGGGCGGCAGCGGTGCCGACGGCGAGGGCGAGGTGCTGGTGGTGCTCTTGATCGACACCCTGCGCCGCGACTCACTGGGCGCCTACGGCAGTCCCGACGCCGACACGCCGCGTATGGACGAACTGGCCCGCGAGGGAGTGGTCTTCGATCAGGCCATCTCGGCCTCGGGTTGGACCCTGCCGGCGGTGGCCTCGCTGCTCACCGGCACCTGGCCCACCCTGCACAAGGCAACAGGCAAGATCACGCGCATGACGCCCATCACCCCCGACCTGCCCGTGGCGGCCGAGGTTTTTCGCGATGGTGGCTTTGAAACCCTGGCCTTTGTCAACGCGGCTTTCCTCTCGCCGCTCCTCGGCCTTGACCGTGGTTTCGATGTCTTCGATCACCGCCACGCCTACAACAAGGAAATCCGCCGCGCCGACGAAACGGTGGATGCCGCCCTGGGCGCGATAAGCCAGCGCCGCGGCAAGCGACTCTTCGTCCTGGTGCACATCTTCGACGCGCACCTCGACTACGACGCCCCCGAGCCCCACAGTTACCAATTCACCGCGGGTCGCCAATCGCCGCCGATCCCCCTGGGCATGCACAGCGTGCGCGCCATGGGCGACACGCCGCTCCAGGCGGACGCCGACTATGTCCGCGGCCTCTACCGCGGGGAAGTGTCCTTCATGGACCGCGCCGTGGGGCGCTTGGTCGATGGACTCGAAGAGCTCGGCCTGTGGGACCAAACCACTTTCGTCCTGACCTCCGACCACGGCGAGGAGTTTTGGGACCATGACGGTTTCGAGCACGGTCACACGCTCTACGACGAGTTGATCCGCGTACCCTTGATCCTGCGCCAGGCGGATGGCTCTGAAGCTGGCCGCCGGGTCTCCGATCAGGTGCGTGTGCTCGATGTGTTGCCTACCCTGTTCGACATCGCCGGTCTTGAGACCCCGCCAACCTTCGCCGGTCGCCCGCTCCAGCCCCTGCTCCATGGCGAGTCGGAGGAGCCACGCATCGCCTTCAGCGAGGGCACCCTCTACGGTTCCGACCGCCTCTCGTGGCGCACCGAGCGATACCACCTGCTCTTCGACCGCTCCCCCACGGCCACCCGCGCCCTCGAGCTCTACGACTGGACAGCCGATCCCACCGAACAGAACGACCTGGCCCCCAGCCAACCCAAGCTCACCCAGAGCCTCTTCGGCGACCTACGCCGCTTCCACGACAACCTCACGGCTCGCGCCACCCAGCTCTCCACCCCCGAACTCCAAAACATCCACCCGCGGCGTATCGCCCGCATGGAAGCGAGCCTCCAATCCCTCGGCTACACGGGTCGGGATGAACAGCCGGCGGAAGAGGAGGACGAGTAGGGTCTCCGCAGGGCGGGGCAGAAGCACAGTGGCGAGTAGAGCGCGCACAGGTCGTCCAATGCCAAGACCCAAAACAGCCAGGTTAGGGTTGGCAGCCATTGCCGCGAAAGCCAGTTGCATCGCGGCCTTTCGCGCACCGAAGTACTTCGCTTGCCGAATCCCGTGTCTTCGCAAGCTTCCGAAGGCGTGCTCGGAGATCACTTGCTTGCGGTATCTCCTGCCCAAAGCCCTCGTCATCTGACGCTTGAGCAGTCTGCCGCGCTCCTTGTAGTTGTCCAGGGCTGTGATCGTTCGTGCGCTGATCGCGGATGTCGTGCACTCGGATCGCCGCGGGCACCCCGTGCATTCTTTCGGGGAGAAAATGTAGATCCAACCGTAGTCCTTGGCTTGACGACGCCAATCCGTCAGCCGAACGGAATTCCCTGCGTTGGAGTTACCCTCTTTCGGCTCAGAATCCGGAGCTTGTCGCTTTTTTTTTAACCGGACCTCTAGCGCACTAACTCCACTTCCGGCGAGGCCTGGGTGCTGTCCCAGCGGTAGACGACGCCGTCCGAGGTGGGGCTGACATTTTCGCCGCGTAGGGGGCGCGGGGCGGTACGGATGTACTCGATCACAACGCGCTCGGGCGAAAGGGTCAGGCGGGTGTAGCCCACGGTGGCCAGGAAGGAGCGGGCGGATTTGTCCTTGAAGCGGCCGTAGGCTTCGCGCCAACCCGGTGCGCGCCACCACCTGGGTTGCAGGAAGGACGGCCGGCCGCAGCAGATGAACTCCACGGACTCGGCAGCTTGGTGGGCGAAGATGTGGTCGTGGCCGTAGAAGAAAAAGCGCGCGCCGTGGCGAACCATCAGGTCGCAGATCAGGGCCTGCTGCCCGGCGCGGGCGTAGCGCGCACCTCCACGACCGTACTTATAAGGCGCCTCGCGGTCGAGGCCTTCGAGGTCATAGTCCCAGCCGCCCACGAGGTGGTGGGCAAAGAGCAACTTGTGGCGGGCCTTGCTCTCTTTCAGGGTCTTTTCGAGCCAAGCAAGTTGCTCCGCGCCCAGGGTCCAATCCTCCACGGCCAAGCGCACCTCGGAAGCCGGCGCGTCGGGCTGGGCGAGGAGGGGTTGGCCGGTGGTGTAGCGCTGGACATCGAGGACGATGAAGAGCGCGTCGCCCCAGGTCCAGGCAAAGTAGTTTTGCAGAGGCTCCCCCGGATCGACGCTTTCGCCGCCCTCGGAATAGGTCTCGCCGGTTGGGTTTAGCAGGTAACGCAGCCGCGCAGCGGTGCCCCAGCGCTGCAAGAAGAGCGGCCCCGAAGGAGTCTTGAGTTCAGCGTAGTAGCCCGCCTCGCCCTCGTGATTGCCGAGGGCCATGAAGCCTGGCACCTGCTCGAGGAGCGGCGTGTAGGTCTGGCGCCACAAGCGCCAGCGTGCAACGGCGGTCTTTGCGTTCATGTTCTCCGTGCTGTCGCCGTAGAAGTGCACGCCCGCTTCGTCGCCCAGAAAGACCACGAAGTCGAGGTCGTCAGCGAGGCAGCGAGCCACTGTGGAGTCGAGGTTCTCCCTTGCTCCGGGGTGCAAGGCGAGGGCGTTGACATGGGTGTCGGCGATGAGCCCCACGCGGAACTCCGTACCGGCGGCGGCGCGAGTGCGGAAAGTACGCAGGGGCCGTACGAGGTATGGATCCGTTCTGCTGCGCCGCAAGGCAAGCTCGACAAAGATCCGGCTGCTCGGTGTGCAGCGCGAGAGCTCGAACTCGGTGGCGCCATCGCTGGCGAGCTCCGCGGAGAACTCAAGATCCTCTCCATCCAGGCCCCAGCGCACCCGAGCCAAGAACGGTTCGCTCCCAACCCAGTGCAAGGTGGCGCCCTGCTCGCTGGGGCGAAAAATAGCCTCGCTGCACTCGAGCAAGTCCAGAGCACCGCTCGCCGGCTCCTGCCCCCCGCCGCAGCCCGTGAGCACCAGGGCCAGGCTCGCCAGCAAGCGTAGCGGGGGAGGGGAAGACCATTTCATGCCCTCTGGGTAGCCGCTGGAGGCCCTCGGAGCAAGCCTTGTGCCAGACGAACCATTAGCAGCGTACCTGGTACTCCGTCGCTGGTACAGCGATGGAGTACCAGGTACGCTGCTGCTAATCTGGGCCCGATGCTCGACAGAGCGCACATGCGTCTATGCACAACACTCTCCTAGCCCGCCCTTCGCGCTTTGAGCTCCTGGGGCTCGCTGTCCTGGCTCTTCTGGCGGGATGGCTCATGCTGCGGGACTTGGGTGACGCCAGTTTTCACGATGGGGACGAGGCGCTCTATGCCTCGGTTGCTCGGGAGATGGCAGCCTCGGGCGACCTGTTGACGCCGACCTATTGGGGCGATCCGCTACTCAACAAGCCGCCGCTGTTGTATTGGCTCATGACCGTCTCGGGCGAGCTCGCTCCGGGGAACTTCGAAGCGCAAATGCGACTGCCCTCGGCGCTCTTTGGCTTGGGATTACTGGTTCTGGTCTACGGAATGGCGCGACGGCTGGGCGGCGCTTGGTGCGGGGCGGGAGCCGCGCTCCTGATGCTCGCCAACCACCAGTGGCTGTTCGAGCACTGCGCACGCTCGGCCAACCTCGACTCGGGGCTGGTGACATTGATGTTCGCCGCCATCGTGTTCGGATCCCGGGCCCACGCCTGCCGAAGATACCTCTGGCTCTCGGGCGTGTGCACGGCTCTGGTGATGATGGTCAAACTGCCCCTGGCCGTGTTCCTTGTGCCGGTTCTGTTCCTGCACCTTGTGAGCTTTGATCGTCCCGCCGCCTGGCGCTGGCTCAAGGCTGCGGCCCTCTGCGGTTGCGTGATCGTCCTGCCCTGGCACCTGTGGGCCTTCATCGAACACGGCACGAAGTTCTGGGAGGTGTACTTTCTCTACGAGATCTTCGCCCGCACGGGTGACGCAGTACTCGACACCGACGCTACCTGGTGGACGCACTTCCTGGCCTTCTGGCAGAGCTGGATGCCCTTCGGCCCCTGGCTCTTCCTGGCAGCCGCTTGCGCCCTCTTGTGCTGGCCCCGCACCGCATCCAGCGACGAAACTCGCAGCCTGCGCCTGCTCGCCGGCTACGCCCTCTTCGTGATGGTGTTTTTCTCGTTCATCAAGTCCAAGTGGCCCTGGTACGGCCTGCCCGCCTACCCGGCCCTGGCGGTTCTCGGGAGCGTACAGCTGGTGAGATTGCACAGGAGTTCCTGGCGTCCCGCCGTACCCGCCATCCTGGCGCTGCTCGCTTTCTTGCGCCTCGTAGCCGTGCAAGTAAACACGGGTTACACGCCCGCCGCGCGCCAGTCGCGCCTCTGGCCGCTGCATTCGCAACTGCTTGAATTCGACTCTGGCGGCGCTGCCCCCGCGGCCTGGGCTCTGGCCATCGGCGCCCTGCTGCTCGCCTGCGCCCTCTATTGGCGTCCCCTGCGTTCCCGGGCGGGAGCGGTGAGCCTGGTTCTCGCTGGACTCGCCCTCGCACCGGCGCTTTGGACCGTGTCCCAAGTGCCCACCGGCTGGACCTCGCCCGCCGCCAATCTGGCGCGAACCCTCACCACAGGTGGCATCAATAGCCTGCGCACCTTGGGCTTCTGGCCGGCCGATATCTACGACAACCGCCAGACCCCGCTCACCTCGGTCTACTTCCTCAGCGTCCCCGTCGACAACATCACCGACTGCGGAAGCAAGCTCGCGCAACTCCTCGAGGGCGACCAAACTTCCATCCGCAGCGCTCTGGTCATCCACGCCACCAGCTTTCGCCCCCGTGTGCGCAAAATTCTCAGCGCTCAATTGCGCGCCCGCAACTCCAACGCCCAGGTCTGGATCCTCGATCCCTCCCACACGGGCAGCTTCCGACGCTTTGACTGGCGCCAGCCCTGAATGCAGCGCTAACGCCCGCCGCGCAACCTGTCGACAAAGTCGAGGTCCAAGCGCGTCATGCGCACCACGGTGGCGACCTGGCCCCCTTCCTCGCGGGCGGGGTTGATCCAGGACCAGACTATTTCGCCCCCAGGCGTGATCTCAAAGGCCCGTCCACTGGTGGATGCTGCGACCAAGGTGTTGCCATTGGCGAGGCGTTGGCAGGAACCGCGGCTGGGGCTGTAGAAGTCTTCGGGGAAATCGCTCTTGTATTCCCATACGATTTGTTCCGTGCGCGGGTCGAGCTCGATCACGCGGCTCCAGCCGCGGCTCAATCCGTTGTCAAAGATGAGCAGGTTGCCGCTGGCGAGCCATGAGGCACCATGCGGTCCGAGGAGCTCGCCGTGCCCCCAACTCCAAATCAGCTCGCCGCTCTCCCAGTCCATCACGAGCACGCAATCCTGGTGCCGCGCCGTGACCAGCACGCAGCCCTCCGCGTACATATCCCCCCTACCGAAGAGTTCCGCGCGCTGCAAAAACTCCAATGAATTGGCGTGGATCAGGTCCAGATAGCGCACACCTCCCGACTCGTTCGGCCGCACTGCGCCCCATTCGTACACGCCGCCAGAAAGCGCCGTCACCAGCGAACGCCGCCCGATCCGTTCGCCCTCGGAGTTCAGGAGCAGTAGCTCATCCTCGCGCAACTCCACCCCTTCCTCTGTCAACTCGCTCCCGAGGGTCCGCGCAAAGCTCAAGACGCAGATTTCGCCCCCTGGCGCGACCTCCAGATCGTGGTGAGCATTCAGGTCCACCTTCCAAAGCTCCTCGCCGTTCCACGAAAGCCGCAACAAGTAGCGATGCTCGTCCACAGCACCGAGATAGGGGCGACTGTGCTCCTGGCCGATGACTAGCAAATCGCCGTTGTCGACGAGTTGCGCATGGCTCCAAGCCCGATCCTGCGGCCGCTCCCAGCGCCGCACCTCCTGCCCCACAGCATTCATCAACACGACTCGGCACAGCAGCCGCACCGAATACAGGTTGTACCCCGGCTGGCTACGCGCCTGATCAAAAACCAGCACCCCGCTCAACCCCTCCCCCACCGTCTCCGAACTCAACCCCGCATACCCCAACGCCCGCAACCTGTCGAGTTCCGAAACCGGCTCCGCTGATTCCGCTGGCTCTACTGACTCCACAGGCAACTCCTCCCCACACCCCGCCAAGAACAGCAGGGCGCCAAGCCGCATAACGCCCGTCCAAGAAGTCATGGGGATCATGGTACGCGCAAGCCCGCGCTCGCTGTATCGGGCAGAGCCGAAGAAGGCGCCCCTGCGGCCCGACCTATCGCCATTGCCAAGGGCAGGGGCAAATGCTCCGGCGCCTTGGCCGCCCGAACCAAGAACGGCAATCCTGCCCCCGCTTGGCTCGGCGGGAGAGGGCAACTCGGGGGCCGAGTGAGTGGACAAAACGACCCCGTGGGCGAGGGCTTGGCTCTGCCAGTCGTTGCCTTGACATCTGTTGCCATGGCAACCATGCTGAAGCCAGTGCTTCGGAATCGCCGAGAGTTTGAGAAATTCATTGGCGGGTGGCTAGGGGTCGTCTCGAACGCCGTGTCGCAGTCTTGCGCGCGCCTGCTCCGCGAAAGTGATGTCAAGATCGCAGAGTTCGTCCTCCTCCGGACCGAGTCCAGGGAGGACCGTCGCTACCAGGAGATCCAGCTCACGGCGAAGGGAAACAAGCTCGTGCCGAGGCTGCAGGGGCTCGCCCAAGGCAATGACGACGACTTCTTCTCGTGCCTGGCGAAGTCCGGGCGAGCCGCCCTCGTGCGGATCCTGAAGAAAGCCTCGGCGAGCCACGAGCTGAGCGAGATGCCTACCAACTGACCGCGCTCCTTCGATGGCCCTGCCCCCCATCCCCACCCCAGAAACACGCGATACCCCATGAGCCACCCAAACCTGCCCCGGAAGGAACGCGAGCTCCACAACCACCACTTCGATTCGACGATCTGGAACGACCTCGAGTTCCGGAACGACGACATCATCATCGCGACCTACGCGAAGGCCGGCACCACCTGGATGCAGCAGATCATCGGCCAGCTCCTGTTTGACGGTGCCCCTGACCTCGAGGTGGCGGAGATGTCGCCCTGGATGGACCTGCGGGTCCCCCCCAAGGAGGTCAAGCTCGCTCTGGTCGAGGCACAATCCCACCGCCGCTTCCTGAAGACACACCTCCCGGTTGACGCCCTGCGGGTCTCCGAGAAGGCGAAGTACATCTACATCGGGCGCGACGCCCGCGACGTGGTCTGGAGCCTCTACAACCACCACTCGAACGCCAACCAGCTCTGGTATGAGGTGCTGAACGACACGCCGGGACGTGTCGGCCCCCCCATCGTGCCGCCCCCCGCCGACATCCGGCAATACTGGCTGGACTGGTTTGAGCGGGACGGCTTCCCCTTCTGGCCGTTCTGGGAGAACATCCGCAGCTGGTGGGAGATCCGCGAGCTCCCGAACGTGCTCTTCGTGCACTTCGCCGACCTCAAGCGGGATATGTCGGCCGAGATCCGCCGCATTGCTGGCTTCCTCGAGATCCCCATCGACGAGGCCATCTGGCCCGCGATCCTGGAGCACTGCTCGTTCCAGTGGATGAAGAAGAACGCCGTCAAGAGCGTCCCACTCGGCGGCGCCTTCTGGGACGCTGGCGCCGAAGTCTTCATCAACAAGGGTGTCAACGGGCGTTGGACCGAGGTCCTCACTGCCGAGGAGTCCGAGGTCTACGAGCGCCGAACCGTGGCGGAGCTGGGGCCGGAGTGCGCTCGCTGGCTCGCCCACGGGACACTGGACGCTGTCCCGGAGAGCGCTTCTTCCCAGGTCGACGACTGACCTCGCCTAGGAGGGAGCGCCAGCACGGGCAACGGCCTCCTCGCCGAACAGGAGCCCCCCCCCCGATTGGTGCGCGGTCCACTGCACTCAGGCGACCCGACGGGGCTCGCGGGCCAACAAAGGGAGGACCCAGCCGGGAAAGGCCGAGTCCTCTCTTGGAAGTGACTGCTCCAACGGCGTCAGCCGTTGGGCCAAAAAAATGGCTACCAACCAATAGAGAAGGCCGCCCAAACGGGCGGCCTTCTCTATTGGTTGGTAGCGGGGGCAGGATTCGAACCTGCGACCTCCGGGTTATGAGCCCGACGAGCTGCCTGACTGCTCCACCCCGCGGTGTTTCGTGGGACCAGAGTGGGACTCTGGCGGCGAGAGGTCAACCCCTGAGGGGAGATTCTCTTGGCCAGGGTGAATGTTCTTCTGGGGCGCCTCTTCGGGCTCGCCCTGCGTGTCGCTGGGCAGTTCGGCGGGCGGCTCCGGCTCCGGTTCGGGCTCCCCTGGCGTGGGGGCGTGCTCGAGTTCGAGACCCAGGGAGAGGAGGTCGGCGGCCAGGGTCAGGAGTTCGGCGTGGACGGCGGAGTCAGCCAGGAGGTCGGTCCAGGCGGCGCCAGGGGGCGCGGAGGGCAGGGCGGGAGTGGCGCTGTCGCCATCGCCGGGGGGCGGCGGGAGAGCAGGCAGGCCGGCCAAGAAAGTGGCGGCTCGGTCGCAGTAGGCAGGGTTTCGGGCGAGGGTGGCGCGCTGCACAAGATCGCGCAGATCTTGCACACGCACCGCGGTGGGTTCTCGGGGCCAGGCTGCGCGACGCACGAGAGCCATGGAAACGACGCAAGCCTCGCGGGCGCGCTTTGGAGCCAGCACGGCGGACTCGTCACCACCGGCGAGCAGCTCGGCTCCGCGCCTCAAGTCGGAGAGGCCCAGCACGGTTTCCGCCGGCTCGTTTCCCAGAGTCTCGCGGGCCCAAGCCTGCTCGCTGACAAAGACGGCCGAGAGATCAGCCAGGGCTGCAGCTTCCTGGCCTTCCTCCAGAAGGAAGCGCCCGCGGTCGCGCAAGATGCGAGCGTACTCGACTCCGCTGTCATGTTCGAGGGCGAACTCGAGGGCGGAGGCGAAGTGCGTCAGGACGGCTGCCGCGTCACCGTCCTCGGGATCAAGACCGGCGGAGTCCGAAAGGAACAGAGCCTGGAGGTGAGCGAGGTTGGGCTTGTCTTCCAGAGCATCGTGGGCACAGGAAGGAATGTGCCACTCGACCAAGCGGCGCAGGAACTCCTGTCCTCCGGAGACGGCGCCCGCCGACTGGCGCAACTCGCGGGCCCAAGTCACGATGGCAGCGTGCTGGGTTGGGGACAGCGAACGGGCAGGAGTGGGATCCAAACCGGCCACAGAAACCAGAGCCTCGCGCAGCCGCGCTACCCTCGTGAGCGGATCGTCCACAGCCAGGAGACGCGCGGCCGTGCCGAGAATCAACTCGGCGTCACCCGCGGCGAGGCCGCGCAAGGTCTCGACCAACTGGGCCATCCCCGCCGGGCCGCTGCTCGCCAGGGCATCGAAGTTCGAGAGCGCGAGCAAGGGCGCCACATGGTCCGCGTTACCGTGAGCAGACACCAGAGCGAGCAGTTGCGCTTGCAGGTCCGGAAGGGTTTCGGCGGCCAGACTCTTGACGAAACGAGCCGGGTCGGCGCGGCTGGCGAGGGCCGCCAGGTCGTCGTCGCTGAGATAGGCCAGCGCTCGCCGGCGCAGGTCGGCGTCGTCCATGGAGAGCCGCGTGAGGAGAGTGTCGAGCACCTTCTGCGCGATGGGCTCGGTCGGTTCCAATCCCCGGGCCATCTCGCCCACATCGGCCAGGAGGGTGAAGCGCAATTCATCCGAGGTCCCCGCGGCGTCGAGCACCGAAATGGCCAGAGCAAGGTCGCCGAGATGGCCGACGACCGGCAGGAGACGGGCCGCGGCCACGCGCACGCCCTCGAACTCCTCTTCAGCGGAAAGGACTCCGAGGACGACTGCGCGCACCGGCGCCAGGGGCTCCTGCAAATCGAGGCCAAGGTCGCTGGCGCCTTCGCCCAGGGTCCAAAGGGACTGCAACGAAGTGACCAAGACATCCCGGTCGGTGAGAACGCCGGGGGCAGTCAAGCGTTCGAGTTGCGCGGCCAAAACACCCGCGGCGTCCTTCAATAGCGCGCCGTCCTCGCCCCAGGGCACCCGCGCCAAGGCGTGGGCCGCTGGGCCTTGCAGGTCGGCAGGGCCGCCGGCGAGAATCCGGGCCAGAGTCGCGCGCAGGGCCGCCAACTGCGGCGCATCGGCCGCGGCAGAGGATTGGAGTTCGAGTAGGGCCTCGACCATGGCGTGGAAGGCTGCAGCGTCCACCTCGACGGTGAGTTGCGCCAAGAGCAAGGCGCCAGCTTCACCGTCCTCGCCCAGATCGGCCGAAGACAAGGCACCGGCGGCGGCGGCGCGCAGGCGTGGATCGAGTCCCCCGAAGAAAACCAGGGCCCGTTGCGGTTCGTGTTCGAGGAGTTCGATGCGCAACTCCCGCTCACTCTGTTCGAAGTCCCGCGCCCGCTGCCGGAAGAACGGGCCGTCGCCGGCCCCATCGGCTTTGCTGTGGAAACTCTGGAATGTCTCGCGGCCCTCGAACCATTGCAAGTAGAGGTCGAACAGGGCCGCCCGCGCTGCCTGGGCGATCTCGGGGCGCTCGGAAGCCAAACCGCGGGCGATCTCTTCGGCCCAGTCGTATTGTTCCAAGCGGCCGAGGGTACGCGCCGTGGCGTTCCACATGGTGGCCCGATCAAAGTCAGCCAGGAGCGCGCCGGTCACCACCGTCCACAACTCGCCAAAAGTCGGGTCGCGGGCGATGTGTTCGCCCAGCCAGTCGAGAGCCTCCGCGCGGGACTCCTGGCGTTCCGCTCGACGCGCTGCGGAGAGGGTAGCGGGCAACTCGCGGCCAGCGCGCAAGATCATGACCTGTAAAGCCAGAGCCGGATACTCGCCCCACAGGGCGTCAGCGTTGGCGTGCAGCTCCTCCTTGAGCAGGAGATCGAGATCGAGCCAACGGCGGGCTTCGGGGGGGCGCTTGGCGTGCGCCGAATGGCCGCGGGCCTGAAGCCCAAGGGCCGGGCAGAAACAGAGGACCAAGACAACGCAGCGAAGCCATCCCCGGGAGGGTTTCTTGCTCGTCGTCATTCGTCATTCTCCATGCTCACCCTGCCAGTCTACTGACTGTGCGCCACAGATCTAGCCCGAGCTGGCACCTGTACGAGCGGCGATCTTCTTGGCGAGCGCCAGCACGCCATCTTTTTCGCCGTCGAGGGAGAACTCGGCCAGGTCGCGGTACAGATCCCGGCGCTCGCTTTCCTGCTGACGCAATTCAGCCAGGGGTTCGAGTTTGGTCAGGGGCGGTCGCAAACCTCGCGGCTCGGCCTCAATGCGCTCCAAGAGCTGTTCGGGGGTGACCTCAAGCCAGACGCAACGACAAGCGGCAAGTCGCTCGCGGTTCCGCTCACGCAACACCACCCCCCCGCCTGTGGCAAGCACCAGGGGACCGGGAGCGGCCAGAGCCTGTTCGAGGGCCGCGCTCTCGAGGTCGCGGAAACGCTCCTCGCCAAGGTCCTTCAGAATCTCGCCCGCCGTGAGAGGCGGCCCCGCGCCGGCGACGGGCGAGCTGAGTAGCTCGTCAAGGTCGACGAAGCTCCAGCCCAGAAGTTGCGCGAGGGCGCGGCCCACGCTGGTCTTGCCGGCGCCGCGCAAACCGATCAGCGCGATGCGTTCCGCGGGCGGATTCACCCCTGCGCCTCCGACTCCTCGGCGGCGCCCTTCTCGAAGGCATGGGCGAAGGTGGCACGCATCAGCTCCTCGTTTGGAGCTTGACTGGTGAAATGTTCGAACTGGCGCAGGGCCTGGCGCACGAACCACTCGCCCCCGGGGATGGCGGTGCAGCCTTTTTGCATGGCAGCCGCGAGGAGAGGCGTCTTGAGCGGACGGTAGACGGCATCGAGCACCACGGTTCTTGGCCGCAGAGCGCCGGAATCAAAGGGCAAGACCCCAGGCTGGGCCAGGGAACCGGCCGGTGTGCAGTGGACCAGGCCGTCGTACTCGGCATCCGCAAGGCTGTCCCAGGCCAGCGCCTGTCCGCCAAAATCGCGGGCGAGATCCTGGGCGGCTTCGTCGCGCCGGGCGGCGCAGAGCAAGCTCGCTCCGAGTTCCGAGGTGGCCCGCGCCGCCGCCCGCGCCGCGCCGCCGGCGCCCACCACGAGAATGCGTGCGGAGGCCGCCGTCTCGGGTTCGAGCCCGCGTTGGGCGTGGGCTAAAAAACCGCGCCGCAGGGTTTCGCGCACGCCCTCCACATCCGTGTTGAAGGCGCTCCAGCCCTTGCCGTTGCGCACCAGGGTGTTGGCCGCGCCGACGCTCTCGCAGGTGGCTTCCGAGTGGGCGGCGCGAGCCATGGCGGCAGCCTTGAAGGGCGCCGTGACCGAGAAGCCGCGGAAATTCTCGTCGTCGGCGAGGTCGAGGAAGGTCTCGAAGTCCTCGGGCTCGAAGGCCAGATAGAGGGCGTCGAGGCGCGCGCCCTTGAGGGCCATGCCAAAGAGCCGCGGTGACCACGAGTGCCGGGCGGGATTGCCCACCACGCCAAAAACCGCAGTCTCCGGGCCCAGGCCTCCGGGAGGCGCCAAAGCCAACATGTCACCCAGGCGCAACTGACCCGGGGCCGTGGGCCGGGATGGTTCCTTGGCCGAATGCACAGCCGGCGCCGCGTAGGTGAAGGGCGAACCGAAAATCGGCGCCAGGATGCGTGTAAAACTGCCGGCATCTCCCGACGCAAAAGCCACCAGGCCTCCACCCCGCTCGCGCAGGAGTCGCAAAACGCGCAGACCGTCTTCGCAGGTTTGGGCCTGGGTGACGAACTTGATCACATCGCCTTCGTAGACAACAGCCTCGACTTCGCCCAGCAACTCGGTCAGGTTTTGCGGCGTGCCCTGGGTCTCGTGACGGGAGACGATGCGGTGGCACTTACCCGCCACTTCGCCGAGCTCGAGGGAGAGCTGCCAATCGATGTCCACGAAGGATGCCCCGGCCCGGGCCGCCATGTGCAAGATCTCGCAGCGCTCCGCCGTGCTCCCGGAGAATGCGCCGAAGGCTTCGGGGCCGTGGAGCGTGACGATCACCGGGCGCGAAATGGACCCGATAACATCCCGCAGAGCGTCCTCGGACACCCCCCGAATAGCATCGAGGCGCAATTCGATCAAATCCGCCAGGGGTTCCTGTCGGCGCGCCGAAGCCGCGAGGGCCTCGAGGCTGTCCTCGAGTAGGGAAACAACGATGGCCATGGTTCTCTTGGAGGGTTGCTCCTGTGCGGGACGGGGAAATGGGGCAGCCGAATCCCGTTCAGTGGCTAATAGACGCTCCGGACAGCACTTGTGGAAGACTAAAAGGAACTCAACCCCCAGAGATCCCGTCTCCATGGTACGAATGGTGTTGGGCCACTACTAGGATCCATAGACCTCAGCATGGGATAGGATCGCTTGTGGCTTGCTGCTTCCCCCGTCAGCCTGTCCGGCTTCACAACTGATGAGTCAAACCTGTTTCCAAACCAGCCTGCGCTCATGGCTGGTCCTCGCCCTGGGCCTCACGATGGCTGCCCCATTGCACGCCAAAGCCCAGGTCCATTCGCTCAACACGACCTTCGCCCGGGGCAATGGCCAAGCGGGCAATATGTTCGACATCAAGGCCACGGTCGAAATTCATGTTGTGTCCCTCGACTGCCATTTCGACGCTGGCACGCCCACGATCGAGGTCCACACCGTACCTGGCGGGTACTCGGGCCACGAAAGTAACGCTGGAGCCTGGACCCTTCAGGGCAGCGGCTTGGCGAATTCGCCCGGACTGAATTTGCCCACTCCCCTGCCCTTCGTTCTCGATATCACCATCCTCGCGGGACAGACCATGGGCTTCTATGTGACCGGTACGGGAGTGCCGGGCATCAACTACACCAACGGCACGGCAATCATCTACTCCAACAGTCACCTGGAGTTGTACGAGGGCCTCGGTGTCCAGTATCCATTCGGGGCCACTTACTCCCCACGCACGTGGAACGGCACGGTGTACTACACCAGCGCCGTGGGCGTTACCTACTGCTACGGCGATGGCTCGGGACAGTTCTGCCCCTGCCTCAACATCGCTGGCATCGAAGAAGGCTGCGCCAACAGTTCAGGAGTCGGGGCCACCTTGGTGGGCGGAGGATCGCCTGGAGTCCTTGCCGACAACCTGTCCCTCACTGCCACGGGCCTCGTGCCCGGCGGGGCAGCGCTGCTCTTCGCGGGCACCCTCGAGGTCAACGGCGGCATGGGCATGCTCTTCGGCGACGGCCTACGCTGCGCGGGCAATCAGGTACAGCGCCTGGGAGTGCAAATGCCCAACTCCACGGGGATCGCCAACTTTGGACCTCAGATCGCTTCGACTGCTGGCTTCGGCGCCGGTGAGACGCGCACTTTCCAGGTCTGGTACCAGGACCCCTCGGGCAGTCCCTGTGGTTCGGGGTTCAACTTGACCAACGGAGTCAAGATCAGTTTCTCTCCCTGAAGCGCTGCTCCCACCGAGCGAGGGGCCAGCCCTCAATCAGCCGCGGTCTCGCCCCACTGATCGTAGTCCATGCCGTCGATTGTGGTGGCGATGTATCCATCCTTGCGGGAGGCCTCGGCTTCGGTCTTGTAGGCCGCCAGTATGGCGTCCTGAAACAGGTTGCGCGCGCCCTGGTGGATCGGGTGGGCGATATCCGAGTAGAGCCGCGGGCGCCCACGCTCGTCTTCCTCGGCGCGATCCCGCGCGAGGCGCGTGCCGCAGTCGTTGCAATAGCGGGCGCGCACATAGTTCTTGCCGCCACAGCTCGAGCAGCGGTCGCACAGCTTGCGGCTGGGCATGGCAACGAAGAGCCGCTCGCCGCCGTCGATCACCTTGATATCACGGATCACAAGCGCCCCGTTCAGAGTCACGCTGGCAAAAGCGCGCAGCTTGTCGCGCCCGCCGGGCACAAGCTTGATTCGGATCTCGGTGATCTTCACAGTTGAGGAGCCCATGGTCGCATGAGGGCGCTGCCCCCATTCAGGCGATTCCCCTTGGAGGCGATTCCCTCTGGCAGCAATCTCCCTCTAGAAGCAATCCGAAAATTCTGAAGATCTCGGAGCAGGAATCCTCGCGAAACATTCCTGTGGAGTATTGCAATCTCCTGGCAACTGCTGCGTGGTCGTTGATTGCCCCGGAAAATCAGCGGGCGCGCGTGGACTTCGGTGCCGTCACGCAAGCGAGGCGCGTGGCGAGTCCGCGGGCGGCAGCGGCACGCTTGAGACCCTCGAGCTCTCGCGCGGCTTGGGACTCGTCGCTGAACAGAGCGAAGAAGCTCGAGCCACTGCCGCACAGCCGGGCGTGACCGAGGTCCTCGTCATCGAAGAGAGCTCGCCACTCAGCCAGGGACGGCTCCACCCTCAAAGCCGCGGCTTCGAGATCGTTCACCAAGCGCCGACGCACATCCGCCAACGAGTCCCGCAAGAGTCCCCCATCGAGGCCCGGCCCGCGCTCGGGCGCCGCCGACGAGGAGCCCTGCCAGGCGCGAAAAACTTCCGGTGTGGAACAGGTCACCTCGGGAGTCACGAGCAACACGCTCCACGGCGGCGCCTGGCCCGGCAGGGCCTCGACACACGCGCCAATTCCCCGGCAGCGCGCCACGGCCGCAGGTCCCGGATCAAGGAAGAAGACACAGTCGGCACCGGCGGCGGCAAGTTCCCGGCGGGCCCACTCGGCGCCGAGGTCCAACTGCCAGAGCCCTTCCACAGCGCGCAGACAAGCCGCGGCATCGGAGCTGCCGCCGCCCAGGCCGGCGCGACTGGGGATGCGCTTCTCGAGGTGCAAAGAGAGCCCTTGAGACTCATCCAGGAGCCCCAATTCTCGGCCCCGTCCGAGGGCCGCTCGGGCCATGCGCCAGACCAGATTGGCCTCGCCCTTTGGAACATCCGCGCTCGCCGCGGGACCGCCCACGAGCAGCTCCACCGTCCCCGTCGAAGTCTCCAAAGCGCGCAGCTCGTCGCCCCACTCGAGGGCCATGATCAAACTGTCGAGTTCGTGGTAGCCATCCTCGCGAGGGCCCAGGATGTGGAGGTCGAGGTTGACCTTGGCCGGCGCGTGTTCGATCCAGAGCTCGGGCCCGGTCATGACTCTGGAGCGTGAGCTGATGGCACGGGATCGGAGAGGATAAAACTGTCGATCAAACGCACCGGTCCAACCCGCGCCGCCACCAAAGCCACCCCCGCTTGTAAGTCGCCGGTGGGTTCCTCATGCGTCCACTTCTCGAGCGAACGCAGGGCGGCGTACTCGATCTCGAGGCCGGTTGGCTCGAGGCCCGAGCGCAAGACTGCCCCCAGGGCAGCCACCCCGCGCTCTCCCGCGCGCCAGGCTTCGGCCGTGGCGAAGAGCGCCCGCGAAAGTCCCGCGGCCTTGGCGCGTTGATCCCTGGAGAGTCGCTCGTTGCGCGAAGAAAGGGCCAGGCCCGACGCCTCCCGCACCGTGGGGCAGACCACCACGGCGGGCCTGCCCAGCTTGCGGGCGAGATCCATGACCACGCGCGCTTGCTGGTAGTCCTTCTGTCCGAAGTAGGCGCGCTCGGGCTCGATGACTTCGAACAGGCGCGCCACGATGGTGGCTACGCCGGCGAAGTGCCCCTCTCGGTAAGCGCCCTCGAGGCCCACGGCGCAAGGGCCTGGATCGAGGATGTATTGGGATTGCAGGCTGCCCTCGCCATCGAGCTGGCCCTCGAAGAACTGCTCCAGGGTGCCTTGGAAGACCATGTCCACCCGGGCTTGCGCGAGCAGGGCCGCGTCGCCGGCGAAATCCCGCGGGTAGTTTGCCAGGTCGCCCGCTTCGTCAAACTGCAACGGGTTGACGAATACGCTGACACAAACCGCGTCGTTCTCGGCGA
This sequence comes from Planctomycetota bacterium, assembly GCA_012959785.1. Lineage (GTDB taxonomy): Bacteria > Planctomycetota > UBA1135 > UBA1135 > DUCM01. The sequence continues at coordinate 83,402 of DUCM01000006.1, forward strand.
GAGCTCGGCGCACAAGAGCGAGGTGGCCTTCGTGCAGAGCTCCCATGGTGGCCACGAAACCCAGGCTGCGGCCCTCGGCGCGCACGGAGCGGCACCACTCGCGGGCCGCGCCGACGCTGTCCAGGCGAGCAAGACGGCCTGGGGCGCGCAACTCGCGCAGCCGCTCGCGCACCGACAAGCCACAGCCCGCGAGCACCCGCTCGGGAGCCAGCTCGCAAAGAGGCGCGAGGACGAAGATGCGCTCTTCGAGGCGTGGATGGGGCAACTGCAACTCATCGCTCGCGATACGCTCGCTGCCGAAGAAGAGCAGATCCAGGTCCAGGCGCCGCGCTCCCCAGCGCTCCTCGCTGGCGCGCTCGCGGCCCTCGGCTCTTTCGATCTCCAAGAGGCACGCCAGGAGTTCGCGCGGGCCTAGTTCAGACTCGAGTTCGCAAACGGCGTTGTGATAATCGGGCTGATCGGGGGGGCCGCCCACGGCGCGGGTTTCGTGGTAGGTCGAAGTGGCCACCAGGGTCAGCCCCGGCGTTTCAGCGAGGGCTCGGCAGGCGGCATCGAGGCGTTCGGCGGGCTGCCCCAGGTTGCTGCCGAGGGCCACGAAAGCTCGCGCGCTGGTCATGAGGCTGAACCGCTCGCGGGAGGCCTAGGCTGCCGCCGTGCCTGCGCGAAGAGCCACCCCACCAGACCCCACGCCGCATAGCCATTGAAGAGCAAGAACATGAAAGGCACTGGCGCGATGTACAGGCCCATGCCGGCGAAGACCACACACACCAGGGTCCAAAATGTGCTGCGGTCGCGGGTCAGGAGCGCAGTGGCATGGACGAAGCGCACGCGGCTGACCATCAAGAGCCCGAACACCGGCAGGGCGACCACGAGATAAACCGGCACCCACGAGAGTAGTGGCTCCCAGTCGATATCCTGGACCCAGCCCATAGCCCGCCCCACCGGCGTGGGGGTGCCCGCGTCCACTTCGAGGGCGGGTTTCTTGAACAGGAGATAGATCAGCAGCGTCGAGGTCACGGCGCCAGCGGCCGCCGGCGAGGGCAAACCGCGGAACTCCCGGTGGGCTGATTCGTTGTGCTCGGTTTCGAGGTTGAAGCGCGCCAGGCGCAGAATCGCCATGAGGGCAAAACACGCCGCGGCGATGAAGTGCACGCGCGGCGAACCCTCGTAGCCCACCAGGGGTCCCTCGTGCTCAATCATGACCTTGGCCAGGATCGCCGGGGCCACACCGAAGCTCAGAAGATCCGCGAGGGAATCGAGCTCTGCACCAAAGTCGCTGAAGCTCTTCGTCAAGCGCGCCACCTTGCCATCGAGGGCGTCGAAGACCATGCCGAGGAAGATCAATCCGCAGGCGGCTTCCATCTTCAGATAGAAGGTCTCGGGACTCTCCCCGGAATGGGCCAGAGCATCCACGCCCTTCGAAATGGCGAGCAGACCGCAAGCCGAGTTGGCCAGGGTCAACAGGTTCGGGAGCATCGCGACGGGTTTCATGATTGCGCGAGGTGCCGAGCAACGAACGGCATCGGAGCTCAGCGATTCTTGCGGAACGAGATGATGTTGTTGATGCTGACCCAGGTCGGACTGGTCTTCATGTTGGGAAAATCGATCCGGATCCAATCGCCCTTGATCTCGCGGACCGAAATTGGGGTGTTGGTGCTGCTGCCCGCCAGGGGATTCGCGGTGCCGGCCACCAGGTTCAGGCCGAAGATCGTGGCGCCAGCCCGAAAGGACTGTTCCTGTGCTGGCTGAGCACCACCGGCCGCGGTCGAGAGCAGGGCGAGGGTGGCCAAGGCGGCCCCCGATAGGATCAAGCTGAGGTTTTTCATGGGTCGTGGTTGGAGGAGTCGCGCTTCTGGAACGAATCGGGGCTACTTCTTGTGGGCTTCCTGAGTGAAAGGGCAGGTGCCGGGGCGCGGCAGGCGAGGCCGCAACTCTGGAAGCGGCCCGGGCTCTCCAGAAAAAAAACCGGGCTCTCCAGAAAAAAGCGGCTGAGCGCCCCCCAGCGTAGTGCCCTTGCGGCGGGAACGGTAGGATCCGACCCACGATGAACGAAATCGCCAGTATCCACGGCCGTGAGATCCTGGACTCCCGCGGCAACCCTACCGTGGAGGTCGAGGTCATGTTGACAGGCGGCGCCTTTGGCCGCGCGGCGGTGCCCTCGGGCGCCAGTACCGGCATCCACGAGGCCCACGAATTGCGTGACGGCGAGGGCCGCTACGGCGGCAAGGGCACGCTCAAGGCCGTGCAGTCTGTCAACGACGAGATCGCCGAGGCCCTCATGGGCGCCGACGCCACCCGCCAGGCCGCCCTCGATCAGACCATGATTGACCTCGACGGCACCGAGAACAAGAGCCGCCTGGGGGCCAACGCCATCCTGGGTGTTTCCCTCGCGGCGGCCAAGGCAGCCGCTAACGAGTCGGGCCTGTCTCTCTTCCGTTACCTCGGAGGCGTGTCCGCCCGCGAGTTGCCGGTGCCCATGATGAACATCCTCAACGGCGGCGAGCACGCGGACAACAATGTGGACTTGCAGGAGTTCATGATCATGCCCTTCGGCGCCACGGACTTTGGCGAGAGCCTGCGCATGGGAACCGAGGTTTTTCACGCACTCAAGTCCGTCTGCCGCGAGCGCGGCCTGTCCACCGCCGTGGGTGACGAGGGCGGTTTTGCTCCCAACCTGAAGTCGAACGAAGAGGCCATCCAACTCATCCTGCAAGCGGTGGAAATCACTGGTCTGCAACCCGAACGCGACATTCGCATCGCCATCGACGCCGCCGCATCCGAGTTCCACCAAGACGGTAAGTACCGCATGGAAGGCAGGACCCGCAGCACAGACGAGATGATCGCTTACTACACCGACCTGTGTGAGAAGTACCCCATCTTCTCCATCGAGGACGGCTTGGATGAAGACGACTGGACGGGCTGGCAAGCTCTCACCGAAGCCCTGGGCAGTCGCGTGCAACTTGTAGGCGACGACCTCTTTGTCACCAATGTCAAACGCCTCAAGCGCGGCCTCGAAGAGTGCTCGGCCAACTCGATCCTGATCAAGGTCAACCAGATAGGCACCCTGACTGAAACACTCGAAGCCATATCCATGGCCCACCGCGGCGGCTTCACCACGGTCATGAGCCACCGCTCGGGCGAGACCGAGGACACCACCATTGCCGACCTCGCGGTGGCCCTCTCGTGCGGTCAGATCAAGACCGGCGCGCCATGCCGCAGCGACCGTGTGGCGAAGTACAACCAACTCCTGCGCATCGAGGAAGAACTCGGTTCCGCGGCGCGCTTTGGAGCCCGCGCGCTGGAGCGTTAGAGAGCACCTCACGAGAGATCCAAGGAGCACCCCAAAGAACACAGATGGCCAGCCAGCCCCAAATGCAAGAAAGCCGCCAAAAGCCCGATTGGGCCGCAGGTTGGGGCTTTGCGTGGGGCTACGCATGCCGTTCAGCAGAGGTCCTGGCGTACTGGGTTCCGGTCTGGATCCCGTTCATCCTGCTCGCTCAGATCTACTCTCGGGGACTCCTGCCGGCGCTCGAGGAACAGCGCCGTCTGGCGCTCCATGCCGGGACCTTGGCGGAGCGTTTGGACACCGATAGCGCACGCGCTGGCGAACTCGATCTCACCCTCGAAGCCCTCGACGACGAGATCTACCATGAACGGCTCTTGCGCCTGTTTCGCGATGATGCGCGCGCCACCGTACAGCACAACACGCTGACGCTTGAGTTCTCGAACGAGGACGAGCTCCCGACAGCCACGCGCTGACGCGATGCTCGCATCGGTCTCGCTGGTGGCCGCCCTGGCCCTCGCGCCGATGGCGGCAGAGGAGTTTCAAACCGACACCTTCGTCAGCATCGATGCAGGCGCCGAGGCTTTCCTCGCCAGCGGCGACGAGAGCGCGCGCAAGGCTCTGGAAGGCGGGCGTTCGGCGCCCCTCGCCTGGGAGCGCGCCTTCCAAGCCTGGTCCAGTGCTCTGGCCAAGGGCTCTGCGGGCAGCGTTGTGAAAACTGGCGCGCGAAACGACCGGGGTGAAGTCGAGCCCGCTCTACACGACATCTGGCCCGATCGCGATGGGACTTTTTCGCGCCGTCACGAGTCCCTGGAGTACGCGATCCTGCGGCGACTCAGCGGTCTCTCCCCTGCCCTGCGCGCCGCCTGGGTCACGCGCCAGGAACCCCGCGCCCAAGCCCGGCTGGACGACGCGGCCCCGGACCTACCAGCGCGCGAAGAAGATCTCGCGCGCATCGAACAAATATTCCCCGCTTCCCGTGCCGCGGCCCGCGCTTGCCTCGAACTTTTCGAGTTGTCTTTTGAACGCGGCCGCAGCGCTGTGGCCCGCAGTTGGCTCGAGCGCGCCGCGCGTCACACAGCCCTGGCAGCGGTGCCAGAGCTCGCCCGCGCCTGCGCCACCCGTCGAGCGGCCCTCGCTTCAGCCACAGAACTCGCAAGTGCGGATGACCGGAGCCAAGCAGCCTGGGCCGACGCTACTGCCTTCGAGCCCGGCGCCGTGCACACGCTCATGTTGCCCGGCTTCTCCAGGCCCCGCGCCTTCGCCCGCATCGACGGCCCCGCGGGCCTCGCGCACCTCGCGGACGGACGATTGGTGGTGCAGACTTCCAACCGCGTCTGGATCCTTGCGCAGGGCCAGGAGGAGCGTGCCTTCGAGTGCTGGGTTCTGGCCCGCGAACTGGGCTCGCGGGTGCCCCGAAACCCCGACCGACCGGGTCGCGATTGGCCCCTGTTGCCCACCACGGACGGCCGGCACATTTTCGTGGTGGCCGGGCGGGCGGACGGGAGCACCTCGAATTTCGTCCAAAAATTGGTGCCGCCGCGAGATCTCGACCTGCCCCTGGTGCTCTGGAGTCTCGGCGGCGACGGTTTGTACGGCTCAACTGGCCCGTATCGTCCCCTTGACGAGGTGCTTGGCCCGGGTTTGTGGGAGTTTCAGCCCGGACCGGTTCTCGTGGACGACCTGCTCCTGGTCCAGGCCCGCCAGTGGAGTCAGACCGAACAGAACGGCGTGCCTCAGGCGAGCGCCCCGGGTGAGGCTCGGTCCTGGCTTCTGGCCCTCGAGAGCGCCACGGGCCGACCGCGCTGGCGCTATCAAATCTGCCGCGGCACGGATGTCCTGCACGACATCGGCAATCGTTTCGGCCGGCGCGAGATGATCCGCACGCCCGCTGAGCCGCCGGTGCCCGTGGCGGGCCGGGTGTTCGTGGGAACCAACCTGGGAGCTGGCGCCCTCCTCGACCTGGCCGACGGTCGTTTGGCCTGGAGCTTTCTTAACCGCCGCCGCGAGCCTGAGGTATCCGGCTGGCAGGGCCCTGGCGGTGCCTTCGTCGCCTCCCCCTCTGGCTCGCAGCCCACACTGCTCTGGACCCCCGCCGACGCGCCTGAGCTCTACGCCCTCGAAGCCACCCTCGACTTCGACGCTGGTGCGGGTCCTCTGCTCGCCCGGCAGCCCCTCGCCATCGGCGAGTCGGAGCGGCTCCTGGGTGGCGACCTGACCCTCGTCTTCACCTACGGTCGTTCCGCATCCCGCCGCACCCTAAGTGCCCACAACCTCCAGAGCGGTAGGCGCTACGACTCCATCTTCCTCGGCCGCGAAGAACGCTTCCTCGGCCGCGCCCTGGTCGGCCCCAACAAGATCCTCTGCCTCTCCAACCGCGCGCTCTACCGCTTCGACCGCCAGCGCGAACTCTACCTCGAATTCAGCCAGGCCCAGGCCTTCGAAAGCATCTGGAGCGCCAGCGGACTCTGGTTTCGAGGGGAGCGCCTATGGGCCCTGGCCAATGGCGGCTTGATGGTATTTGGAGTGAGGTGAGCCGAAGCGTACCAGGTACTCTGCCGCTGCTCATGCGTACCAGGTACGCATGAGCAGCGGCAGAGTACCTGGTACGCTTCGGTGAATTGTCGATCGGTTGGATGTTGCTTTTTGGGGGGGGGCAGTGCTGCTCGGGGACTGTCAGATTTGCGTTGGGGCCATCAGTTTGGGGGGTTGCCGCGTAGGGTGGGTGTCCCCAAGTTGGGGTCTCCCTACTATTAGGCTTGTTCTCAAGGCGCGACCCTCTATCTGAGGGGCTGAAAGCCCGAAGGAATAGGGGCGGCAAGGAGCCCTGCCGGCCCCGAAGTCCCAGCCTTTCCCTCCACGGGAGCCCTCAGCGGCTCTCCCTGACCTTACCCCCACAGCCTCGATGACCGAAGTAAGCCTGGAGCGCCTGCGTGAAGTTCACGCCCAGATGAAGGCCGAGTTGCACCGCGTGATCGTCGGACAGGACGAAGTCCTCGACCAACTCCTGATTGCCATCATCACCCGCGGCCACTGCCTGCTCGTGGGCGTGCCGGGACTGGCCAAGACGCTGATGATCTCGAGCCTGGCGAAAACCCTCGACCTGGGCTTCAACCGCATCCAGTTCACGCCGGACATGATGCCCAGCGATATCACGGGAACCGAGCTCCTGTACATTGATCCCGAGACCAGCGCGCGCTCATTCCGTTTCGAGGAGGGGCCGCTCTTCGCCAGCGTGGTTCTGGCCGACGAGATCAATCGCACACCGCCCAAGACACAGGCGGCTCTGTTGGAAGCCATGGTGGAACGCCAGGTGACCTCAGCAGGCAAACGACACGAATTGCCCAACCCGTTCTTCGTCCTGGCCACACAAAATCCCATCGAGCAGGAAGGCACCTACCCCCTGCCCGAAGCCCAGCTCGACCGCTTCATGTTCGAAGTGCATGTGGGCTATCCGTCCCTCGAAGAAGAGCGCGAGATCCTGCGCCGCACCACCGGAGGCACAGCGACTGAACCGAATAGCGTCTTGGGCGCCCAAGAACTGCTCGCGATCCAGGAAGCCGTACGCGGCATCCCCGTGGCCGACCACATCTACGACTATTGCCTGGCCCTGACCCGCGGCACGCGCGTGCGTTCGGATGATCCCCTGCCCTTCCTCACCGAATGGGTCACATGGGGAGCCGGGCCGAGAGCCAGCCAGTTCCTGGTGCTGGGCGCCAAAGCCTGCGCCGCCCTTGCGGGAAGAACACATGTGGCTATCGAAGATGTCAAACGGGTGGCCCACCCTGTTCTGCGACACCGCATCGTGACCAACTTTTCCGCCGCCGCCGAAGGCATCACCTCCGACCACCTGATCGATCGCCTGCTCGACGAAGTCGTGCCCGGCGAGAGCGTCGGCGCTGGCCTGCCAGGCGTGACGAACTCCGCTGACCAGAGCGCCTGAAAGCACCTTGGCCCAGGCAGAAACCAGCCTCGACCCGGCCGTCCTCGACCGGCTGTCCAGCCTTTCGCTCGTGGCGCGAACGGTGGTGGAAGGCTTCATGGCAGGTCAACACCGCTCGCCCCACCGCGGCAGCTCGGTGGAGTTCCAGCAACACCGCGAGTATGTGCCTGGGGACGAAATCAAGCGCATCGACTGGAAGGTCTTCGCCAAGTCCGACCGCCTGGTGGTCAAGGAGTTCGTGGCCGAAACAAACCTGGCCCTGCACATCCTGCTCGACGCCTCGGAGTCCATGGCCTACGGCTCCCTCGACTGGACCAAGTTCGACTACGCGCGCTGGAGCGCCGCCGCCCTGGCGCACCTGACCCTGGCCCAGCGCGACACCGTGGGCCTAATCCTGTTCGACGACGGTGGGCGCACGAAGGTCCCCCCGGGCAACGGCGCGCACCAGCGCGCCTCGATCATCGAACAACTCGAAGCCGCGGAACCAGCAGGCCCCACGGGCATCGGCGCGACCCTCAACTGGCTGGGCACACGCCTCTCGCGCAAGGGCATCGTCGCCATTTTCTCCGACTTCTTCGATGACATCCCCACGGTGCTCGAAGGCCTGAGGCGACTGGTGTTCGCCGGGCATGAACCAATCCTGTTTCAGATCCTCGACTCGCGCGAGCTCGAGTTCGATTTCAAACGCCTGACGCGCTTCGAGGGACTCGAAGGCCTGGGAACCCAGCGCATCGACCCAAAGGCCCTGCGCGAGGCCTACCGACTCGAGATCGCTAACCACAACCAAGAACTCGCGCGACACGCCCAGGCGCTCTCCATCGACTGCCTCCAGATCACAACCAACCGAGGCGTAGAAGAAGTGCTCTCGACCTACCTCGCGCGCCGCATGGCCAGGGTTCGCGGAGGCAAACGCTGATGTTCGAGGGCTTTGTAAATCCGGCCCTGGTGGCGGGCGGCTTGTTGGCCGCCGTGCCGCTCATCATTCACCTCTTCAATCGCCAACGGCACAAGCCCGTGGCCTGGGCAGCCATGCGTTTCGTGCTGGCCGCGCACCGGCGCACGAGGCGCCGGGTGCAAATGGAAAACTGGTTGCTGTTGCTACTGCGCATGGCCGCCATCGCACTCCTGGCCCTGGCCGTGGCGCGGCCCTTCACCGGATCCCAAGGCCCCCTGGCCGGCTTGACCGAGAGCCGCCGCGATGTAGCCATCATTATCGACGCATCGGCCTCCACCGGCTACCGCACGGAAGTCGAGACGATCTTCGAACGCATCACTGCCCGCGCCGGCGATCTTCTGGCGGAACTCGACGGCGCCCGCGGCGACCGAGCGCACCTCGTCATTGGCGGCGCCTGGGCGCGCCTGGCGGCCTGGGGCGATCCAGCGGCAGCCCTGGCTATCCTTGCAGACGGACCCGAGCCCAGCGACGAACACTTCGACCTCGCCGCCGCCCTGGCCGAGGTCCTGGCCTTCGCCAAGGAAGAAGCCGCCGGCGCAAGCCAAAGCCGCGTGGAGATCTGGGTCCTCACGGACTTGCAACGCAGCACCTTCCTGGCCGACGAACTCGGCGATCCTGACTACCTCAAGGTGGCTGACAGCTTGGCCGCCCTGGGTCTCAAGATCTTCATTGAAGACCTAGGGGCCGAGGAGTCCACGCCGCCCAACCTGGCGGTCGGCACCCTTAAAACCCAATCGGCCAACCTTGGTCCTGGCGAACCGCTCGACCTCGGCGTGCGCGTCTTCAATCACGGAACGGTGACCAAGAGCGGCGTGCGCGTGGCCCTCGAAGTGGACGGCGTGCGCCGACCCAGCCAGGTCCTACACCTGCCGGCTCGCTCTAGCGCCGAAGCCATCTTTCCCCTGATCTTCGAAGACTCTGGTGAGCATGTGGTGCGGGCCCTGCTCGAAGGCGACCGCCTGGCCCTCGACGACGAGCGGGTGCGCATTCTGCGCGTGCCTGAGCCCGTGCGCGTGGCCATCATCAACGGCAAGCCAGCGCCCGAAATCGAACGCGACGCCGCCGGCCTGCTATTCGCGGTGCTCGACCCCCAAGGCGATGACGGTCAGTTGGTGTCGCCCTTCCGACCCAAGGAACTGCGCCCCCGCGATCTCGAGAGCGGAGATGTAGACCTCGACGATTTTGATCTCATCTGGCTGGCCAATGTGGACAGCCTGACTCCGCGCGCGGTGGCAGCCCTCGAGGAGCGTGTGGCCGAGGGCGCGGCACTGGTGATCAGCCTCGGTGACGAAGTCCTGGTGGACGCCTTTAACGCGCGCTTCTATTCAGCCGACGGCGCGGGCTTGTCCCCCGCCGAATTGCTCGGACCCGTGGCCGTAGCTTCGCGCCAAACCGACTACTGGCGCGTAAAGGCTTTCGAGCGAGAGCACCCGGCTCTGGAACTCTTCGCCGAGGAACGCTGGCGCGCGCTCCTGACCGAAGCGCCGGTCTGGGAGTTCGTCGCCACGCGCCCCCACGACAACGCCGAGATCCTGTGCCAACTCGATGACCCCTCTGGCAGCGCCCTCTTCCTGAGTCGTACCTACGGCCGCGGCTCGGTCTACCTGTGGACCAGCAGCATCGACGAATCCTGGACCGCCCTGCCATCCTGGGGTCCATTCCTGGTGCCCTTCGTCTATGACCTGGTGAGCTTCGCCGGCACGCCGCGCAAACCGGAACGCTCCCTGGCCCCCGGCGCTGCCCTGCAAGCCGAGGTGGCCGAGTTCCCTCGCCGGGTCGAGCTCGTGGGTCCCGACGGAACAGCCCGTGTACTCAGCGGCGAACCCGAGAAGATCGGCCGCGACCTGTGGCGACTGCCCGCCGTGAGTGACGAAGACACGGCCAAGGTCGGTCTCTATCGAATCACCACGGAGAGCTCAGAACCAATCGCCTTCGCGGTGCAACTCGCGAAGAGCGAGAGCAACCTCGAACGACTCGCGCCCAGTGAGGTCGAGGGCTTGCACGAGGCCTTCGTGCTGCACAAGCCCGGCGCGCAAGTTGATCCGGAGCAAGCGCTCCTGCGCCGCGGCGAGTTGTGGCGGCCCCTGGCCATCGCAGCACTCTGCGCCCTGGTCCTCGAATCCCTGGTGGCGGCCTGGATCGGTCGCAAGCGTGGAGGCCGCGCGTGATCTCGCTCATCAACCCCACCAGCGCTCAGGACCTGGGCACATCCACCAACCTGCGGCTCTTGGACATGCCCGAGCTCTGGATCGTGGTCCTGGTGCTCGTACCCCTGGGCGCCCTGGCAGCCTGGGGCAGTTACGCCCGAGAGTCCCTGCCCGGCACGGTGCGCCTCGTCCTCTCCGGCTTGCGCTTGGCTGCCTTTTCGGTCCTGGCCCTGATCCTCTTCCGCCCCGTCTTCGTGGAACGCAGCGAAGAAGTGCGCCCGGCCGAGGTTTTGGTGCTCCTGGACGACTCGGCCTCCATGCGACGCCAGGACGCATACCAGGGAGACGCCGCCAGCGCAAAACTTCTCGAGCGCCACGCCCAGGGTCCCCTGCGCGACGAACAACGTTTGCACCTCGCGCGCAGGGCCGTGGAGAACGAACTCGTACCACTGCTCGAAAAGGGCCAGTACGAAGTCCGCCGCATGCGCTTTGCCGAAGACGCCACACCCTTCGCAACGGATTCCAGCCTCTCTGCCCGCGGCCGCGGCACGCACATCGGCGACGCCATCCGGCGCGGCCTCAAGACCACCCGCGGACGCCATGTGACGGCCCTCGTGGTGGTCACCGATGGCCGCTCCAACGGAGGTACTGCACCCCTCGACGCCGCCCGGGCGGCCGCTGCCGAGGGAATCGCCATCCACACCGTGGTGGTGGGCGACACGCGCCCCGAACGCAATCTGCTGGTGGAACTCGCGGGCGTGCCGAGCGCCGTGCTCGAGGGCGATGAGATCGCCATCTCCGTGCGCGTGGCCGGCCGCGGCACGAATGGCGCAGGCTCCACGCAGGTGCAACTCGAAGAACTCGATAGCGAAGGTCAACCGGCTCGACTGCTGGCGGAAGAAAACGCCGCAGCCGACGAGTCCGGTGAACGGGTGAACTTTATCGCGCCGCCAGAAAGCCTGGTGGCCGGCGTCCGCGTGCGGCGCTTCCGCATCACGGTCGCCCCGCTGCGCGACGAGACCCTGCTCGATGACAACAGCGTGGAGTTCTCCGTGCGCATCATGCCCGAGAAGATTCGCGTGCTCTACATCGACGGCTACCCGCGCTGGGAGTACCGCTTCCTCAAGGAACTCTTGAAGCGCTCCGACCAGAATATCTCAGCTCAGATATACCTGCTCTCGGCCACGCCTGATTTTCCCCAAGAGCACTCAAGTGGACTGGAATCCCTGAGCCGCGTGCCCTCGGGACGCAAGGAACTGCTCGACAACTACGATGTGATCATCCTGGGCGACATCAACCCCGCAGCCATTTCCCCCGACCCCAAGCGTTGTGAGGAGTTCGCCGAGTCTCTGGTTGATTTCGTGCGTAGTGGCGGCGGCGTGTTGTTCCAGGCTGGCGAGTACGAGAATCCGCGCAGTTTGCGCGACACAGAGCTCGAACAATTGCTGCCAGTGGTGCTCGACTCGTCCAGCGGCCTACCCTACCGCGGTGACACCTCGCGCGAATTTCGGCCGACGCTTGAGGACCCGGCCACACCCCACAGCGTCGTGCGCTTGCACGCCGACAACGAGGTCAATCGCGTGCTTTGGGAAGAGCCCGGTGGTCTGCGCGGACACTTCTGGTACTCGGCGGTCAACCGCGCCAAGCCCGGCAGCGGCGTGCTCCTGCGGCACCCCACCGAAGCCGGCCCCTTCGGACGCCACCCCTTGCTCGTGGTGGGCTACTACCCCGCAGGTCGCAGCCTGTTCATGGCCCTGGACTCGACTTGGATGTGGCGCTATCGCTTTGGCGATCGCTACCACGGCCGCTTTTGGCGCAACGCCATTCGCTGGCTGGCTCTGGGCCGATTGAAGGGCGGCGACCGGCGCTTCTCCCTCGACAGCCTGCGCGAGAGCTACAGCCTGGATGAGACGATCACCCTCGAAGCGCGCGTGCTCGACGAGGACTACTCGCCCAGCGACCAACCCTCGTGGGATGTGCGCCTCGTGGCCCCCGACGGCAAAGTGCGCGAGTTGACCCTGCAGCGAGTTTCGGGTCAGGATGGCCGTTACCGCACGACCTTCGAAGTCGGCCAGCCAGGAATTTTCAGCGCCGCCATCGAAGTCGAGGGCCAACGCCTGGCAAGCACCGACATCGATGTGCGCCTGCCTTCGCGAGAGAACTCGAACCCCGCGCCCGATCCTGAATTGCTGGCCGCCGTGGCGCGCGTGGCCGGTGGCCGCAGCGTGGACCTGGCCCACCTCGGCGAATTGGCCGCGGCCTTCCCTGGCGGCGAAGAGCGCCACGAGCCGATTTCGTCGCGCCTTCAGGACGCCTGGGACAACTGGTACAGCCTGGCCCTGGTGCTGGCACTACTTTCCTGCGAGTGGATCCTGCGCAAGCGCTTCGAATTGGTCTAAGGAGCACCTGCAGCACACGCCATGAGCACTTTCCACGACAACTCGAACGCAGCGCTGCGCCGCTGGGCCTGTCTGGCGCTCTTTTGCGCGCCCGTCCTCGCGGCCGCTAGCGCCCAGGAGCCGGATCTGGCGGAGGAAATCCGTGGCTTCTCGATCCCCACAACGCGCGCGGCGCGGGTGCTCTTGGAGCGCGCTCAAGAACACATCGCAGCCGAGCGCTGGAACGAAGCTATCGCCGATTTGCAGGGCCTGCTCGAAGTTCACGGTGCAGACGTAGTGCAAGCAGAGGACCTCGCGGCCTCCGGCGCGAGAGTGCACCACGGCGTGTCCAAAGTGGCCACAGCGCACCTCATGGCCCTGCCCCCCGCGGCACGCGACATCTACCGCCGACGCTTCGATGGCAAGGCGCGCGGGGCCTTCGACCTCGCCCGCTCACGAGGCGATCGACGAGCCCTGTGCGCCGTGGCCCTGCGCTGGCCCCTTTGCGATGTGGCGGCCTGGGTCTGGTGGACCGTGGGCGACCTGGAACTCGAACTCGGCAACCTGGTGTTGGCCCGCGAAGCCTGGACCCGCGCCCTCGGTGCCCGGCTGGCCCGCACGACTTCCACGCTTGGTGACCGGTCACCCACAGCACCTCGCCAGCACAGCATCGAGGAATGGAACGCGGCTCGCAGCGAGCTTAGCGATCTGGGTGCCGCCCTCACGCCGAGCGAGGAGGCTCGTGTCGAGTTGGCTATCAGCACGCTCCACGACGAGAACCCCCTTGCCGCGGCGGCCCTCACCCGCGCTGCGGCAAGGGGTAGCTTGCGTCTGCCCGGCCCAGGCGAAGCGCCACCGGGAACCCCTGGCGAAAAGACCAGCGCCTGGCCCAAACCCTTCCGCGTGCCCACGCCCCACCCCTTCGACCGCAGCGGATATAGCAACCTGTTCCCGGTGCGCGTGGGTGATAGCGTCCTGGTCTCCAACTCGCTGCAGTTGTTTTCGATCAACGCCTTCTCCGGCGCACTGCGCTGGAAGAGCGAGCGACCGGACGGTTGGGATCGCCTGAGCGATAACCAAGCCCGCGAATTCTTCGAGGGTGTCGACATCCGCGACGCCATGATCGCCCCGGCAGCCTCGGAGCGCGTGGCGGTGGCCGCCTTGCAGGTGCCCATCACCGACATTTCCAACGAGACCTTCCGCAACATCGCCATCACCACCATCATCCCCGATCGTCGGCTATTCGCCTTCGACATCGAGAGCGGTGAAATGCTTTGGAATCACGCGCCCCCACCCTTCTGGGATGGCGAATCGGGAGGTTTCACCGAACGTATGAGCGTGGCCGGACCGCCGGTGGTCAGCGCCTCGCGCATCTTCGTGCCCATGCACCGCATGTACGGTCGCATCGAGTTCTATGTGGCTTGCTGTGACCTGGAGAGCGGTGAGCTTTTGTGGTCCACCCAACTCGTCAGCGGGCAACGCAGCCTCAACATGTTCGCCCGGGCCGAGACCGAGTTCACGGCACCGCCCCTGCGCGTGGAAGGCGACCGCATCATTGCCCTGACCCAACTCGGCGCCCTCGCGGCCCTCGACCTCTTCTCGGGGGCCATCCTGTGGGAGACCCTCTACGACCAGATTCCGCCACCCCAACGGTCAAACTTTAGCGCCCAACGCATCAACAACAAGTGGCGCAACGCGCCGCCCGTGGTGGCCGCTGGAGTGGTGATCGCCGCGCCCTTCGACAGCCGCGACCTTATCGGCTGCGACCTTCAGAGCGGCGAGCCCCTGTGGACCGTGCAACACACCTGGATCCAACACCTGGCCGGCGGAAGGGCAGCCAAAATCGATGTGCTCGTGGGCGCCGACGAACGCGTCGTGTACCTCGGCAGTTGGCCTGTGCTGGCGTTGAAAGCCGACGCCGGTTTGGCGCATCAGGCGCCGCGCAGCCTGGCCTGGCGTTTCCCCGCCGGCGATGTCACAACCGACGAGTCCACCGCCGCACGACCGATCCTGTTGGCCGACCGCATGGTGATTCCGTGGCGCAGCGAGCGGGTCGAGATCGAACTCCTCGGCGGCCGGCGGCGCAGCAAATCGGTGCCCTGGCAAACTGGAGGCGGCGGCAACCTCCTGGCCGAAGGCGGCACCCTCTACACCCTCGGACCGCGTCTGCTCGATGGTTACTTCCAATGGGACCTCTTGATCGAGCGCGCTCGGAGCGATTGGGCCAACGCCCCCGACGACGAAGAAGCCACCCTGCTATTGGCGCGGCTCTGTGCGGGCCGCGGCCGCAGCGAGCGCGATGCGGGCCACACCACAGAAGCCCGCGATTGGCTACGCGATGCTGGCGATCTGCTTGAGGACAGCCTAGCCCTTGCGGACCCGTCCGCAGAGATCGAGGCCGAAATGCACGCAATCCTGCGCGCCCGCGCCCAGGTCTTCGCCGACCTCGCCGATGGCCCCAGCGCCCTGCGCGAGTTGCGCCGAGCGCGACAGTTCGCGCCCCTCGCAGCCGATCTGCGCGACACCTTGATCGAGGAGTTTGAACTCCTGCGCGGGGTCGATGTCGCAGCGCAGTCGGAGGTCCTCGAAGCTCTTGAGTTGCACGCCCCTGACCACGCGGTAGCCACGCGCCTCAGCGCTCAAGAGGCCCGTTCTTGCGGTTGGCGATATGTGCCACTCAAGGCGGGCAGCACCAAGGATTTCAGCTCCGTCGATGTACCGGTGCCGCTCTGGACAACCTTCGAGCGCCGCGAGTTGGCCGCGCGAGCCCACGATCCGCGAGGTGAACTGGACCAACTGCAACGCATGCTCGCGAAATGGCCTGCATTCCCCTTGCGCCAGGGAAGCCTGGGCAACCACGCCCGCGGCACTATCAGCGACCTGCTCGAACGCCACGGCCGCGGCATCTACGGCGATTTTGAAAAGGCCGCGAGAGAACTCTTGCAGCGGGCGCAACTCGCGCAGGACGAACAACTCTTGATCGATGTGGGAGCGCAGTTCCCCCACTCCCTGGCGGCCCGCGAAGCGGCCGATGCTCTCCTGGTTTGGGCCAGCGAGCGGGGCGATCTGGCCGCCGTGGCGCGCTTCGCCCTGGCTGAACTTCCGGCGAACTGGGGACCGGGCACGGCCACGGATCGTCAACTGGGTCTGCTGGCCCACCTGGGCAGCGCCCTCGCCAGAGCCGGCAACCTCGACGCCGCCTTGGCCCTGGCTCTCAAGTTGGCAGACACCGCGCCGGGGCTGGTCTCACCCGCTGTGGGCGACGGAGGCCTGACCCTGGGAGAGCTAGCCCGCCGACGGGCTGCGATTCCCATGGCGACGCAACCATCCCCCGCAGAGTTTCCCGGGCGGCTATTTCCCGAGCTCCAGGTCCAGGGTGAACATACCTTCCTGGGACGCATCCCCGTCAAGGATGGCAGCGACGAGTACACCGGCGAGGTGCTGCTCTTCGCCCGCAGCTTGGGCCGACGCGGACAATCCATCTCCCTGGTGGCCTACTCGGCCCAATCGCTGACCGCCCTCAAACCGCAACGCCTGTGGGAAGTCTCCGTGCCCCTGCGCGAAGCACCGGCTTCCTGGCAGAACGCCATTTGCATCACGAACGGTCTCGTAATCATCTCCAGCGGCGAGGAAATCTACGCTCTCGAACGCAATAGCGGCGAATGGCGCTGGACCTGGACGGCAATCGATGGCGACATCGAATCGATCCAACTCGCCGACGGTCTGGTCTACGCCACAACCCACCGCCGACCCGGAACCCTCGACGGACTCTCAGGGATCTGCGCGGTTACGGGAGCAGAACTGTGGAGCACCAACTTCGAACGCTTGACCCTCGATTCGCGCCCCATCTGCGGCTCGGGTCGGGTGGTCTTCCTGCCCCGTCACAGCCGCCGCAGCGGCCGCGTGCTCGATGCCTTCAGCGGCCGCGAGCAACTGCGTTACACCCTGCCCGAGAGCATGCTGCACGCCTCCATCTCGACGGCCTGGATCGAGGACGGCAAATTGATCGTGCCCTGGTTCCTGAGTGGACGCAACCCCGCCCGCAACCGCATCTGCGCCCTGGATCTCTCCAGTGCCAAAGTCGTCTGGAACCTCTCCTTCGACGAACTTCACGGAGGGCGTCGCGAGCTGCGCTCGATCCTGCAGTACGACGGCACGACCTATCTCCTACTGCAAGCCCAGAGCCAGAGCGAGGACGAGGGAGTCACCGGACTGCTCGTAAAACTGCACTCGGGCCTGGGCGCCACGGCCCAGGTGGGCGGCCTGCGCCTGGGACGCGAACAACGCATCCTGGGTATCGGCTCCGAGCGTCGGGTAGAACTCGAGCATCCGTACCTGTATGTGCGCTCTTTCGTCGAAGGCGGCGGTCCCCTGCGCATCCAGCAAGTGCTACTCAACCAGGGCGGTCTGGGCTGGACCCAACATATCGGTATCACCCGCGAAGAACTGTACAATTCCGAATTGCGGCTGCCTGCCACCGGTGGACAGGCCTTGGCCCTGGCGCTCAGCGTCAAACAGGGTGCTCGGCGCTTCGGTCTACCCGAAGGGTACCTGTTTCTATTCAACACGGCGACGGGCGAGTTGCTCTCCAGGCAACGGCTGGACGCCAAGCTGGGAAGCAGCGATACGATATCGCTGCATGGCTTGGGCAGTGCGCTGCTCATAGCTGGTAAGGACACTATGGAAGTCATGCGATGAAAACCATCCACACCATCTCCCTGACACGCCTGGGCGCGGCGCTAGTCTTGGTTTCCTCTTTCGGCATGGCCCTCCCGACCCAGAGCGAACCCCGCGCCGCACCTGGCCTGCCGCCCAGCGACCACAACGAGCCCCTGGTCGTCACACCGGCCCAGGCGGGAGCGGTCAAGCGCGGCCTGGCCTGGCTCGCCCAGCACCAAAACACCGATGGCAGTTGGACGGCCAAGATCGGCTACAAGCTGAACAACGACTACAACTACATCTCGGCAGACCGCGGCCATGTGGGCGTCACTTCCCTGGCCTGCATGGCCTTCCTGGCGGGCGGCCACCTGCCCGGCCGAGGAGAGTACGGCGAAGTCGTGGAGCGTGGCCTGGGCTTCATCCTCGGCAGCGTGCAAGAGGACGGCTACATCACGCGTCACCGCACGCGCATGTACAGCCATGCCTTCGCCACCCTGTTCCTGGCCGAGATCTACGGCACGACCCGCCGTGAGGATGTCAAACAAAAGCTGCAGAAGGCCATCGATTACATCGTCGAGTCGCAGAACCGTGAAGGCGGTTGGCGCTACGAGCCCTACGCCAATGAATCGGACATGTCGATCGTGGTCTGTCAGGTCCTGGCCCTGCGGGCGGCGCGCAACATCGGAATTCGCGTACCCAAGGCCACGGTGGACCGCGCGGCGCAGTATGTCGTCGATTCCGCTGTGACCCGTGATTCCGGTCGCAGATTTGGCCATCCGGCCTTTTCGAGCAGCGTCGAGGTGGGCACCTTCCACTACCAAAAGGATGTCTACTCGCGCTCCTCCTTCCCGCTCACCGCTGCCGGTGTGACGGCACTTCACGGCCTGGGGATCTATTCCGATGAATCCATCGAGAATGGCATCGAGTTCCTCAACAGGGAGCTCGCGCGCTTCAATCGCACCCAAGGGCTGCACAAGGGTGGCCACTACTTTTTCTGGTACGGCCACTACTACGGCGTGCAAGCCATGTACACCGTGGGCGCCCCTTACTGGAAGCCCTACTTCGAAGAAGTCCGCAGCCTCTTGCTTTCGATGCAACACGAGGACGGCTCCTGGCCCAATCGCATCGGACCGGGACAGGCCTTCGGCACGGCGCTCGGTGTTTTGATCCTCGAGATCCCTTACCGTTTCCTGCCCATCTTCCAACGCTGAGAGAACCAGCCTTGACCAGCACCCAATCGCAGGGCGCGCAGCACGCGACGCCGAGCATCGACCAACTTTTGAAGCGCCTGCGGAGGCGTTTGCAGCTGGCGGTCTGGCTGCACGGCGTGGGGCGCTTGTGCTTGGCCCTGGGCGCCTGGTTGCTCTTCATCTTCCTTGTGGATTGGGGCCTGCATGTACCCGCGGGCGTGCGCATCCTGCACTTCGCAGGTCTCGTCACGATTCCTCTGGTAGTGCTCTGGCGCGAACTCATCGTGCGTCTGCGCTGCATCCCGGATCGTGTCGGCCTCGCGGTGCTCATTGAGCGCGCCCACCCCAGCCTCCACGAACTCCTGGTGAGTGCCGTGCAGCTCTCGGCTGGCGCCCCAGCTCCTGGTAGCAACCCTGAACTGGTGGCCGGGACTGTCAGCGCTGCCGAGCGCGCGGCCCTCTCCCTGGAACTCACCAGAGTGAGCGACACCAAGCCTGCGCGGCAAGCGTTCCTGCTCGGTGTGGCGGCCAGCGCCTTGACGGCGACAGTCTTCCTCTGGCAACCGGCCGCCGCCCTGGTGTTCTTTGCGCGCTTGATCGGCGGCAACACGCCCTGGCCACAACGCACACACCTGGCGGTGGAAATCCCCCACGGCGGCAGCATCCATGTTTCCTTGGAATTGGTTTCCCTGGCCGTGGCCCGCGGCAGCGATGTTCCTATTTTGGTGCGCGCCCACGGTAAAATCCCGAGCGATGTCAGCCTGCACTTCGAGGACGCCCAGGATGTGCACCTCGGTAGCGCAGGCAAGGCGGTCTACCGCACCCTCTTACGGTCGGTGCAGGAAGACATCTCGTTCTTCGTCACCGGCGGCGACGACAACGACGGCACGCCGCGGGTCGAGATTCTCGTCCTGCAACCCCCCGATGTGACCGCGATCGCCGTGACCATCGAACCTCCGGCCTACAGCGGCTTGGAGACGCGCCTCGAGTTCGACCGCGATGTCGCGGTGCTTGCCGGTTCACGCATCACTGTGGCCATGCAGAGCCAGCCTGTTCTGCAACAGGGCGAGGCACGCCTGCTGCCCGAGGACCGAGTGCTCGACCTCGTGCCGCTGGAGTTCCCGGCGCGCAGCAGCGCGGACAACCCGACACAAGCCGCTGCAGGCTCTGGCCTCGGTTTTGAGCTCATTGCCAAGAAGAGCCTGCGCTACCGCTTTGAGCTGCGCGACGAGGATGGCCTGGAGAACCCCAACCCCGGTCTCTTCGCCATCCATGTGGACCTCGACCGCCAACCGGCCATTGAACTCCTCGCGCCAGCCCGCGGGGATGTAGAGACCGTGTTGGGGGGCAGCCTGCCCCTGCGCGCCCTGGTTTCCGACGACTTCGGTCTAGGCAGAGTGACCTGGTCCACCCAGGCCACAAGCGCCGAAGCCATG
The DNA here is from genome assembly GCA_012959785.1 of Planctomycetota bacterium. Classification (GTDB taxonomy): domain Bacteria; phylum Planctomycetota; class UBA1135; order UBA1135; genus DUCM01. The sequence continues at coordinate 103,393 of DUCM01000006.1, forward strand.
GCACTCGTGCACGAGCTGCACACTCTGCCCACCACCTCTTCCTCGCATGCCGCCTCGGAGCGGGTACGTGCCACGCTCCTGGCCTCAGCCTTGATCGATGTCAACGCCCTCTTCGGCGCCGACCTGCTGGCCGAAGGCGAGGCCTTCGAACTGCTGTTGGTGGCCGAGGACAACCGCGAACCCCAGGCGCAACGGGGCCAATCTGCAGCGGTCCGCCTGCGGGTGATCTCCTCGGACGAGTTCCTGCGGCGCATCCAGGATCGCCTGGGCCGCGTGCGCATCAAGGCCGACGCCCTCGCGGATCTCCTGTCCAAGAAGCGCGACTACACCCGCGACATCTTGGCCGGCCTAGAGAGTGACGAGTTGGCCGCCCTGGATGCCTCCTCCATCGGCACGGCTCTCAGTGGCGCACGCCGCGTACAAGGCGACTCGCGGGCCCTGGCCCGCGAACTGGCCGCGGTCTCTGAATCCATGATCTACTCGCGACTCGACCAGCGCGCGGGCCCCATGCTCGACGCGCTCTTTGCGAGCAGCTCGACACTGGAAACGCGCAGCTTCCAACCCGCAATGTGGAGCGAACTGGCGCGCATGCAAGCGGCCGGCGAGTTGGGCGAAGCGGACTTCGCCGACAAGCTCCTCAAAATCACCGGGGTGGCCCTGAGAGTGTCGGAGGTCCATGCAGAGAACATCATCAGCGGCCTGCGTGCAGCCCAGGACGAGAGCGACCTGAGCCTGGCATACGACACCCTGCTCGAAGTCCAGGCCCAGGAAACCGCAGCCGCCACACGCATCGAGGAACTTCTGGCCCTGCTCTCGGAGTGGGACAGTTATCAATCCATCCTGAGCTCCACCCGCGACCTGTTGAAGCGCCAGAAAAACCTCCTCGACCGCACCCGCCAGTACTACAAGGATCACTGAAATGGCCGTTCAAACATTCATCAGCGCTCTCTGCCTGGGGACCCTCTGGTTCCCTCTCAGCGCGCCAGCGGGAGCCCAGGACAATTCTCTCACCAGCCGCGAACAGGCCTCTCTGGTGGAAGAACAGGAACTCCTGACGCGCAAACTGGCGCGCCTGCGGGATTCCATGGAACACCTCGTCCGGCGCTTTGACGCCGAGGGACGCGTCCACGCCGCGCGGCTCTTGCGCGATGGCCTGACCCACCTGTCGGCCGGTACGGACCTCAGCGAGACCAATGTCGAGCACATGATGAGCAGCTCCTACGAGAAGCTGCGGGCGGGCCAGAGCATGCAGGCCATCGTCACCCAGGAAGAAGTCATCGCCGACCTCGAGCGCCTGCTCGCGATTCTCATGGACCGGCCCGACCTCGACCAGCTCGAGGAGTCCCTCGCGGAGCTCAAACAGCTCGGCGCCGAGCTTTGTGATCTGTCGGCAGCCGAAGGAGAACTCAAACGCGACACAGAAGCCCTGCACGAAGAGTCAAAGAACGAATCTCAGCGCCACCTCGAAGCAAGCCTCGACGCCGCCCTCCAGAAGCAACGACAGCTTCTGGCCGAGAACGAAGCGCAAGCTCGCCAGAGCGGAGCCCTCGACCTGGAACAGCTTGAAGCCGCCCTGGTGCAACTACTCGAGGACCAACGCGTCGATAGCTCCGTTCTGGAAAGCTGGCAGCCCCTGGCCGTGGAGAAATTGTCAGCACCCCTGGGCGAGTTGGCGCGGGTGCGTCAGGTGGCCGCCCGGGCCGAACGCCTGGCGGATGACGCCGAAGCACTGCGAGGCGCCGCCGCCGAAGCCCGCGACCCGCGTACGGACCTCGACGCCCTTGCTCGCGACTTGCAAGAGCAGGCTGAGCGGGGCGAACGCGACGCCCGAGCCGCCGACGATGAGGCCGCTTCGAGTGCGGCGGACGCCCTCGCTCGGGCTGCCGAAGAGTTGCGCGGAGCCGCTGACAACGAAGAGCAGCGGGCCCAGGCCGCGAACGAGTTGGAACGGTTGGCAGAAGACCTCGCGCAGGAGGGCAGCCGCGAGGCACAGGCCGCGGCCGAGGCTCTAAGCGCGGCGCGCGAGGCCCTCGAAGCTGTCGAGTCCGATCCCCAGAGCGTGTCCCGAGAAGCGGCCCGCCAGGCTCTACAAGCCCTCGGGCGCGCCGGGGATCCCGCCGCCACCGCCCAAGCCGCTCACGCTGCCGACCAGGGCCTGCGCCGTGAAGAACAGGAGTTGCGTTTCTTGGGCCAGGCCCTCGCCGCTAGCCAAGCGCAGAACGCCGAGCGCGCCGAGCAGCTGCGCCAGGGACTCCAGCGCACACCCCAGGCCCAAAGTCCCGGCGCCGAACGCGCCAGCGCCGCCCTCGAAAACGCCAAGACTGCTCAGGAACAGGCCGCTCGATCCGCCAGCGAACAAGATGCCGCCGAAGCCCACAGCCAGGCCGAAGCGGCCGAGGCCGAGTTACTGCGCGCTCTTGAAGAGATCAGCGCCTTGCGCGCGGCGAGCTCCGGTTCCCAGGCAGACGCCCAGGCCCTCGCCAAGCGCCAACAGGATCTCGCCCGCGAAGTCCGCGAGCTCGAGAGCGCAGCCCGGTCCGCGTCGCTCTCCGAGAAAGCCGAAAGCGCAGTTTCAAAAGCCCTCGAGGAGGCCGCTCAAGCCATGGACCAGGCCCAAGCTGAACTCGGCGCCGGACAGCGCGGAGCGGCCGCCAGCTCCCAACGCGAGGCCAGCGAAGCCCTGAGCAAGGCCGCCGCCGAAGCAGACGCCGGTGTCAGGCCCCAAACGGCCCAGCAGGAAAAACAGGCGGCCGATTTGGCCCAGCGCCAGGAGGAAATCGCCAAGGAGCTCTTCGAGTTCCTCGAACGCCACGCAGAGCGCGACGAAGCCCCCCCACTGCCCTCCCTGGCGGGCGCGCAGTCCTCGGCCCAGGCCGCCCAGGAGTCCCTTGAGCAAGGCGATCTCTCCTCGGCCCAGGCATCGGAAGAGGAAACTCAACGCCAGATCGATGAAGCCCTGGCGAATCTTGCGGAGGAGCAAGAGCAGTACCAACAACTGCGCGATGAAGAGCTGCTGTTCCAGATCACCGAAGAAGTTACAGCCCTCCTCGCCGCCCATGCCGAGCTCGTCGAATTGACCCTCGAAGTGGACGCCGGGCGCACGCCCACGGGCCGCGCGAGTCGCGGTGCGCGCTTGCGCCTGCGCAAAATCAGCCGCGAAGAGACGGCCCTTGCAGCGCGCTCAAGTGAATTGCGCACGGCCATCGAAGCCGAGGGCAGCCTGGTCTTCGCCGAACTCCTGGCCCGCGCCGAGCGCGATCTCTTGCGCGTGGCCCGCGAGACCGGCGAGAGCGGCGGCTACAAGAGCGGCCTGCGGGTCCAGGCCCTGCAAAGCGATGTCAGTATGCACCTGACCTGGTTGCTCGAAGCCCTCAACGAAGAACTCGATCGCCGCGATGAGGAAGATCAGGACTCCGCCGAGCAGCCCCCAGGCAGCGAACAGGAATCCGATGACGAAAACCGCCTGGTGCCTGATGTGGCCGAAATGCGCCTCCTGGCGCGCATGGAGCGGGAGGTCATCGACACCATCGAAGAATTGCTTGTGCTCTACCCCGAACTCTCGGGATCCGAGGATATCGACGCCTTGCTACTCGAGGACATTCAGCGCTTGGCGGTGCGCCACGAGCGCGCCAGCGAGCTGTTCAAACTCTTCCGCAGCCGCCTGGGACTACCCGCTCCGGGCCTCGATCCCTCGCACTTCAGCGCGCCCGACGAACCCGCGGGGCCCGACAAGCCTGAAGACAATCCTGAAGAGGAGGACTAACACCATGACCAAACGCATACACATCCTCGCCTGCCTCCTGGCCGCCAGCGCGCTCTGCAGCGCAGCCCTGCAAGAGCCCCAAGAGAGGAGCCCCGACATCGGCATCGAGCCCCCGCGCACCCAAACTCCGGGCGCTGGCGCAAGAGGCCCGACCATGAACCCGCAGGAACGCATCGCTGAATTGTTCGCCCAGGTGGAGCGCGGTCTTGAGAGCATCGACGGGCTGCTCTTCGATGCCGCCGCCGGTGACACAGCGCGGCTTGCAGGGCTAGAGCACGCCGGCATTGACGCCTTGCTGCGCAACTCGGTGGAAGCCGGACGGGCCGCACAGCGCGACATCGAGGAGATCATCCGCATCGCCCAAGAACTCGGCCAACCGCCCCCCGGCTCCTCAAGCTCTTCCCAGAGCCAGAGCCCGTCGAGTCAAAGTTCGTCGCCGGGCGGCTCGCAAAGTGGTCAGGACAGTCAATCGAACGAGGCCACGCCTTCGATGCCCGAAGAGAACGCCGGTGCAGAACAATCCAGCGGCGAACAGCCCGGAGCTGACCAACCCGGCGGCGAGCAGGAGGGCAATCAAGAAGCGAGCGACGGCCAAAAACCCGATAGCCCAAGGGGCTCCGAGGCCCTGGGCAAGAACCAGAGCGGCGACGAGGTAGAAAGCAAGGCCACCGGCCGGGCCGGCCACGGCGACCCCTCCGACAGGGGCTGGGGCAATCTGCCCGAACACCTGCGCGACACTTTCCGGGCCGAGAATTCGAGCGGCCTGCCCACGCGCTACCGCGACTGGATCGACTCCTACTACCACAAGCTCAACCGCCAGAGCGGAGGACGCTAGAGCGATGCCCGTGGGCCTGCCCAGGACCTTTCTGCTGGGTCTCGCCGCGCTCCTTGGCGCGGCCCTGGTCTCCTTCGCGGAAGGGCTGGATGATCACGGCGGCCAAGATCCTGGGGTGACTCCCTTGGACGGGCGCAGCGATGTCTCGCAAGGCAGCCGCGAAGCCATGCCGGAGGGTGATCCCTTCGGTGACCGCCTGGCGGTGCGCGCAGCCATCGAGCGGGGCCTCGATTTTTTGGCGGCGCGCCAACGGGATGAACAGGACGGTTCGTTCCCGCCGACCCAGGCCACGAAGCACGCACCCGTAGCGGTCACAGCCCTCGCTGCCCTGGCCTTCATGTCCACGGGCAGTTCGCAGCGGCGCGGACCGCGGGAAAAAGAACTCGCACGCGCCATTGATTTCCTGCTCGCTCAAGTGGACCGCGCACCGGACTCCAAACGACGCGGCTACATTTTCGCCGGCCGTGACGAAGTCTCCCGCACCCACGGCCACGGGTTTGCCACCCTGGCCCTGGCCCAGGCCCACGGCAATTCGCCAGGCTCTTCCCGCGGCGCGCAGATTGCAGAAGCCCTTACCCTGGCGGTGGCTTGCATCGAAAGCAGCCAAGGCCTCGAAGGCGGATGGTTCTACGACCCCGTGGCCGGACTCGAACACGAGGGCTCGGTGACTATCGCCATGGTTCAAGCCCTACGCGCCGCCAAGAATGTAGGCGTGCGCGTGAATCCTGCGGTAATCGCCAAAGCCGTGGACTATGTAGAGCGCTCGCAAAAAGAAGATGGCTCCTTCCGCTATTCCCTGGGCTCGGAAATTACTTCGGTGGCCCTCACCGCCGCGGCCCTCTCTACCTTGCATGCCACGGGCAAGTACCACGGCAGTTCCATCGTACAGGCCTACGATTACATCCAGCGCAAACTGCGCTCGCGGGAGCTCCCCGGTGAGCGCGGCATTCTCGACAGCGAGGGACCGCACTTCCCCTACTACGAGCGCCTGTACCTGGCCCAAGCCTTCTGGCAGAACCCCGATCAAGGGGTCTTCAGAACCTGGGCGAAAGGCGAGCGTCGCGAGATCCTGAAGCACCAGGGAGAGGACGGATCGTGGGGCGACTCGCCCTACGGCGACTGCTACGCCACAGCGGTCAATGTGCTCGTGCTGGCGCTACCCGACCAGCTATTGCCTATTTTTCAACGCTAAAGAGGCCTGGAGAGGCTTCTAATCGGAATTGGGGGGCTGGAAAGGGGTTCCCTTGGGGCTAGTAGAGTCCTGGGGATGGTTGAATGCTGTCGAGTGCCCGCCGGTGCTCTGATCCTCAGGTAGACTTGAGGATACGAGTTGCACTCCGTTCCTGATCCCCTAACAGGCAACGGCACCCCGCTTCCCGCAACTCGAACTCCATGTTGATCTCGACCTTATTGTATCTAGCCCTCGGCGCCCCGGCCGTGCAGGGTCCTGTGACAACCACGCCGGCACCCTCGGCACGGCTGCGCTCTTCCCAGGTACCAGGCGCGCGGAAGCCAAGGACCACCTGGCAGGCCCCACCGTTGCCCACCCGCGGGATCTACGGCGAGCGCCTGCCCACGAGCAACGGAGGGCAAATCGGAGCCGTCTTCGGCGGCACGCCGACGCGTATCGGCGGGCCCATGGCGAGCATCACGGGCATGCTCAGCCATTCCGTCATGCAGATCAGCTTCAACGATCCGGCGGGTACGGGATGGAACGAGAGCGCGATCTTGGGCATCCCGGCGATGCCCATCGCCAACCCGCCGCTCCTGGTCATGTTCCATAGCTACAATGTCAGCGAGTGGGACTGTTACTTGAACACGCCGATTTTCAAGCTGGCTCTTGAACGCGGCTGGTATGTCATCGCACCCCTCGGCGCCCATCAGGTCAACTTCTCGATTCCCTACTCGCAGGCCAACATCGAAGCCGTGCTCGACTGGACGATGATGACCTTCCCCGTCGATCCCAATCGCATCTACGGCGTGGGCTTTTCCATGGGAGGCGGAGGAGTGACCAGTTACATGGCGCGCCACCTCGATCCGGCCCACCCGCGCTTTGCAGCGGTGGTCCATCACACCGGTGGCGTCTCGATCGCCAATACCCACGAGAACACGGTAAATCCCAGCGTACTGGAAGACGCCTCCATGTTCGGCGGCCCCCCGAGCTTGGTCCCGTTCAAATACGCCCAAGCGTCCGTTATGGACATCGATGGCGCCACGGGCACCATTAATGCGGCTACCGACATGGCCCGAAATGTGGCCCACATTCCCCTGCGCTCGTTCACCATCGCCAGCGAACCCGCGGCCACGGCCTATCTACGCACCCAGACCCTCGCACTCTTCAACTGGATGCTGGGCTTCTCTTCGAACGGCAATTGGCAGGAGATCACGGGGAACACCCACGAGTGGATCCACCTCGATCCAGTCACGACCCTTGAATTCCTGCGCCAGCAAACCCTCACCATGCCGCGCGCCGGCACCCACCGGGTGCTCGCTGACCGCGAGGGCACTTGGCACCACTTCTATATCGAGCAGGACGCGCCCGGCGCCTTCACGCCCTTCCGCTGGACCATGCTCGACAGCCTCAACCGCGTAGTTATTGACCAGACCGAGAACCTGAAGCGCATCGTAATCGACAGTGCCTCCCTGGGATTGCACACCCAAGTGGTCACCGAGGTCGTGATTGGCACCAGCGATGGGCTGCCCGAGGAAGTCACCCTCTCGGGCTATCCCACCCCCCCAACCTCGGTGAGCCGGGGCCCGCAAACCACGGCCGCCTGGTCATGGAATGCCGTAACCGAAGCGGTCACCTTGCAGGAAGCCAACGCCTCTGGCTACCCGCTCTGGACGATCACGCCCTGACGACTGGCTCGCGAGGACGCTGGAGTGGTACAACGGTAGGGCCTCTTGCCACCGCCCCTCACCCTCCCAGGAACCATGTTCAAGCTCTTGCCGCTGCTGCTGCTCGCCAGTCCCCAGGCCGCAGAGCCCGCGCTTCCGCCCACCGCACACATCGCCATCATTGGCGCCAGCGTGTCCGAGGGCTTCGGCCTCTCCCTCGAACTCGAGTCGGCCTGCAACCTGACGCCCTTCGTCGATGCGGCTCTGAAGATCCCCCACGACGAGACGCTCAACCTCGGCAGCGGCATGATGTTCTCCGGGACCTTGCGCCGGGGCACGCAACAACTCGAACGAGCCCTGGCCTCGAAGCCCACCCTGATAATCGCGGCCGATTTTCTGTTCTGGTTTGGCTACGGGTTCGGCGGCACCCTCGATTCGCGCATGCAGAGCCTGGGCCATGGCCTGGCGCTCCTCGAACAGGTCGAGTGCCCAATCCTCATCGGCGACCTGCCCAACATGCGCGCTGCGCTCGCTGGCACGAGTCCTCTCACAGGAGGCGGGCCGATCATCAGCGCCGCCCAAGTGCCCTCGGCCGAACACCTGGAACAACTCAACGCGTGCATCATGGCCTGGGCCAAGGACCGTGAGAATGTGCACATCTTCCGCATGTCTCGTTTCGTCAATGAACTGCTCTCGCCGAAGCCCTTTGAGATTCGCGGCAACAAGCTAGGGCCCGAGATGAAGAGCGCCGTCATGCAAGCCGATCTCCTGCACCCCACGGTCAAGGGCACGGCCATCTTCTGCGTGCTGCTCTTCGATCAGCTCGTGCGTGATGGTGTGTTGCAGGCCGACGAAGTCGAATGGAACGCCGCAATCCTCGAAGCCGCTGTCTGGGAAGCCACAGCCCCGCGGCGCGAAAAAATCAAGAGCCGTCGCGCCCGTCGCGATGAACGCAAGCGCAAGCTGGAACAGCAGGGCCGCGAGAAGGACAAAAAAGATCAGCTCGAAACCCAGGGCGTCTGAGACCGCGCTCTCACAATTTGGCGCAGAGCAATTCGCACTCCAGGGCGCCGTTTGTAATCCTGTGGCGTTCTGCATTGCCCAACTCAAGGGCCGCGGAGAGGTCCTCAGCGCCCGAGAGCAGGGCCAAGGAGTAGCCCTCGCAGGAAGCGCGCAGGCGCTCGCCAAAGGCTCGGTAGAGCCCCAAGAGATCCTCGGAACGCCCCAGGCGCTCGCCGTAGGGCGGGTTGGTCACCACCCAACCATTCCAGCCGCGCTTGGGAGCGAAGTGGGCGGCATCCCTGACCTCCAGTTGCACCGCTCCCTCGAAACCAGCCGCAGCCAGGTTCTTGGCTGCGCCCTCGAGGGTGGCCCCATCGAGGTCGGAACCCACGATGCGCAGCTTGCCCAGGGGCCGCTCCAGGCCCCGGGCTTCGTCCAGGAGGCGCCGCCAGAGTCGGGCATCGAAGTCCGGGAAGCTCTCGAAGGCAAAGCGCTCACGCAGGGAGCCGGGTGCCTTGCCCGTGGCGAGCAAGAGGGCCTCCACGAAGAGCGTCCCCGAGCCGCAGAAGGGATCGATCAAGGGTGAGCGACAGTCCCAGCCCGAATGCATGAGCACCGCAGCCGCCAGGGTTTCAGCCATGGGAGCGCGGCCTGTGAAGCGCCGCCAGCCGCGCCGGGCCAAGGACTCGCCCGAAGTGTCGACGAGCAGCGTGCAGCGATCGCGGTAAAAATGCGCGTGCACACGCAGATCGGGTCTCTGTTTGTCCACCGTGGGGCGCGCTCCGCGGCGTTCGAGCAGGGCATCGCAAATGGCGTCCTTGACGCGTTGCTCGATGAAATGCGAATGGTCGAGGGTGGAATCCTTCGTGTGCGCTGCCACCAGCAAGGTGGCGCCTATCGGCAACCAATTCTCCCAGGCGACCTGACTGGCGCAGTCGTATAGCTCGTCGGAGCCCGAGGCTTGAAAGCGCGCCAGCCGGCGCAGGACGCGCACCGCCGTGCGCAGGTGTAGATTGGCCCGCATGCAGTCTCGCTCGCTCCCCTCGAAATATACGCCACCCACCTGGCGCTCCACGCGCCCGAGCTTGAGTGCCCGCAGCTCTGCGTGCAAGAGCGCTTCCACACCCGGCGCGCAGGTGACAAAGTAGGAATCGGCCTGTCGGCGGGCTGTAGGGGATGTCTTGTTGCTCATAGAATGCTCACAGAAGCCGTTTTTCAGGCGGTACGTAGAGACCCAATTCGACGGTTGCATAGCCGAAGGCGGCGAGCGCAGCGCTCCATTCGTCCCGGCGTTCGAGGGCCGCGTCGAATTCGTCGGCACCCACCTCCAGGATGGCGCGCGTTCCGTGGTGACGCACGCGCAAGACCCGCAGGCCGCGGGCCTTGAGTTCAGCTTCGGCGGCTTCCACCTGCGCCAGGCGCGTGCGGGTCACAGGGGTGCCCCGGGGCAGGCGCGAGGCGAGACAGGCCGAGGAGGGTTTGTCGGCCACGCTGAGCCCAGCCTCGCGGGCGTAGCGACGCACATCGCGTTTGCAAAAACCCGCCGCGGCAAGGGGCGCGATTACGCCCAGTTCCGCAGCGGCCCGGGCTCCGGGGCGATCATCGAGGGCGTCGTCCACGATCTCGCCAAAGGCCAGGTGGCTGTGTCCCGCCCCCTGGGCCCAGGCGGCCATGGCATGGAACAGCTCCGACTTGCACCAGTAGCAACGGTCCGCGGCGTTCTGTTGGTAGCGCGGATCGTCGAGTTCGGCGGTGGAGAGTTCCACCAACTCGGCACCCAATGCCGCGGCCAGTTCGCGGGCCGCGGACAATTCAGCCCGGGGCAAGGAGGGCGAATCGGCGACAAGGCCCACGCAGCGCGCTCCCAGAGCCTCAATGCCCGCGTGTAGAAGCACGGCCGAGTCCACGCCGCCTGAAAAAGCCACGGCCACCGAATCAAGGCGGGCCAGGGAGGCGACGAGCGCCGCGCGTTTGCGTGCGTAGTTCACAGGCTCATTCCGCGTAAAGGCGGGCATTCTCGATGTAGCCCTGGGCGCTCTCCTGGATCGAGGTCAGCTCGTCGTCAGTCACTTCGCGCACGACCCTCCCCGGTAGTCCCAGAACCAGGGAGCGCGGCGGAATCTGGGCGCCCTCGGTGACTACAGCCCCGGCCCCAATGATTGAACCAGCGCCAATGTTCGAACCCGCCAGGAGGATCGCCCCCATGCCGATCAAGCAGCCGTCCCCCACTTCGGCGCCGTGTAGAACACAGCCGTGCCCCACGGTGACTCGCTCACCGATGATGTTGGGCACACCTGGATCGCAGTGCACCATGGTGAGGTCCTGAATGTTCGTGCCGGCACCGATTTCGATGGGCGCGTCATCGCCGCGCAGGACGCAACCAAACCAGATGTTGGCGTCTTTTCCAAAGCTCACATCGCCGGTGACCGTAGCGCCCTGGGCCACCCAGGCACCACCTTCCACCGACTGCATCAAGCCGCGCATTTTGAACTTGGTCATGGAATGGAGGGCAGCCCTGGCAGGCTGCTAGGAGATCGGAAGATTCAGGGCCAGCAGGATCATCAAGGCGTTGTGGGCGGCGTGCACGGCCCAGGCGCAGGCCAAACGCCGCGTGCGCAGCATCACACCCCCCAGGATCAAGCTCAAGGCAAAGATCGGCAGGAAGGCCGTGGCACCGTGGAGGGCCGCGAAGGCGATGGAAGTCAGCACCACGCCGCCCTTGTCGTTGAAGTTCTGCACGAGGAGCGGCTGCAAGAAGCCACGAAAGAGCAGCTCTTCAAAAAAAGGCATGACGCAAGTCGCTGCTACGAAACACAACCAGAGCTCCGCGCCTTCGAGTTTCAGAAGCCCCAAGAGCACATCCTGGGCCAGAACATCGTGGCCCAGGCTCTGCAAGAGCGCCGGCCAGAAGAAGGTAACGCCCATCAGCCCCGGCAACAGGATCAGGTACAAGAGCAGCGCGCCGCCCATGGCGCGCAGGGTGCCGCCGGACACGCAACCCAGGGCCAGCCGAGGGTTGGGCTCCACGCGCTGGACGATGCGCACGAGAGCGAGGGAGAGCAGCGCGTAGATGAGACCCATGCGCCAGAGCAGCGCGGGGAGTGCGAGATCTTCGTCTGGGCTCTCCAGGGGCCAGGCGATGGCCACCAAGCTCGAAGCCACAAAGGCACAGATCACGAGCAGAGCCAGGTGCCCAAACCCCCAGCGGGCAAAAAATACCCGTCGCTCGGGCCACCAACTGCGGGCCAGGGCCAAGGCGAAGGGCACCAGGGCCAAGCCCGCCGTAGCCAAGACAGCACCAAAGACCGCAGCCTCGGATCCCTCTGCGGGAATGTTCGCGCTTTGCAGCAAGGGCGGTGCCGTTCCGGGCTAGACGATGTTGCCCGCGGAGGGCGAAGAAGCGCTGGCGTAGAGCTTCTTTGGTATGCGCCCGGCCAGGAAGGCCCCGCGGCCGGCCTCGCAGGCGCGCTTCATGGCCAGGGCCATGGTGAGCGGCTCTCGGGCCTGGGCGATGGCGCTGTTGAGCAAGACGCCCGCCACTCCAAGTTCCATGGCAAGGGCCACATCCGAAGCCGTGCCAACACCCGCGTCGACGATCACCGGGACTTCACCCTCGAGCAGTTCCAGGAGGATGCGTATGGCATTCGGGTTCAAAACGCCCTGGCCCGAGCCGATGGGCGAGCCAGCAGGCATGACACTCTTGACCCCCGCTTCGGCGAGATGCACGCACATGCGCGGGTCATCGGATGAGTAGACCATGACCTCAAAGTCCTGGCGCACGAGTTCGCGGGCCGCTTCCAGGGTACCCAGGGGATCGGGCAGGAGGGTGCGCTTGTCGCCCAGGACCTCGAGCTTGACCAGGTTCGTATCGAGCACATCGCGGGCCAAGCAGGCGGTGCGAATGGCGCTCGCGGCGTCGAAGCAGCCGGCGGTGTTGGGCAGAATCTTGTAGCGCTCGCGGTCGATGAACTCGAGCAACGAGGGACCTTGTTTGCTGTCTAGATTGACCCGCCGCACCGCCACCGTGACGCAGTCGGTGCCGCTGATCGCGAGCGCTCGGGCGGTTTCTTCGAAGCTGGCGTACTTGCCGGTGCCTACCAGGAGGCGCGACTGCAAGGTGGTCGAGCCGACCTGCAAGCTGTCGCCCTGGGATTCGTTGTGGGCCATGGAACTGGACATACTCAGAGGCAGAAGAAGTGGTGCGTCAGATCGCCAAGTCAGCCGCCACCCACCAGGGTCACGAGCTCCAGTGAGTCACCTTCCGCGAGGACCGTGGCGTCCCGCTTGGCGCGATTCACCAGGCTTTGGTTGAGCTCCACCGCAACCTCTTGGGGGCGCAACTCGAGCTCTTCGACCAGCTCGGTCACGGTCAGGCCCGGGCGCACAGCGCGGGCCTTGCCATTGATGGTGATCTGCATGGGAGTGGATTCTGTGAGGGCTGCGCCGGGCGGCCATTCTTGCAAAAGTTGCTGGGCCGGGGCTACAGGGCGCGCAGGAAAGCGCACTTCAAATAGGCCGTCTCGGGCACGGCCAGCAGCTGGGGATGGTCGGGAGAGGCTCCGCGCAGCTCTTCGAGCCACACATCGCGTTCAGCCAGTCGCCCCGCCGAGGCCAGGAACTTGACGAAGGCACTCGCGCGCACATTGTACGAGCACGAGGCGGAGACCAGGAGGCCGCCCGCTTCCAAGAGGGCCAGGGCACGGCGGTTGAGTTCAACATAGCCTCGCTCGGCGCCGGAAATCTCGCGCCGATTGCGGGCGAAGGCCGGCGGGTCGACGATCGCAATATCAAAGCTATGGCCTTCGCTCTTGAGGTTGCGCAGGGCTTGCATGCAGTTGGCCTTCTCAAAGCGCAGCTTGTGCGCCACGCCGTTGCGTTCGGCGTTGCGCAGAACGCGCTCACCGGCCGGTCCCGATTGGTCGAGACAGAGCACATCTTCGGCGCCAGCCATGGCCGCGCGCACGCCGAACAGGCCGTCGTAGCAGAAGGCATCGAGAACGCGCTTGCCCTGGGCCTCGCGGGCCGCCAACTGGCGATTCAGCCGTTGATCGAGGTAGTGGCCGGTTTTGTGCCCATTGAGCACATCGACTTCGTAGACGAGATCGTCTTCGTGAACTTCGAGGCCTTCCGTGACCTGGCCCTTGAGGATTTCGACCCGCGAATCGAGGTCCTCGAAGCGCCGCACTGAAGAGTCGCTGCGATCGACGATGCAGTCGAGCTTGAAGGGCAGGGCCGCTTCCAAGAGCTCCACCAAAAAGTCGCGCATGCGGTCGCTACCTTGAATCGAGCTCTGCACCACGGCGGTCGTGCCGTAGAGGTCAACGATCCAGCCCGGTATGCGATCGGCGTCCGCTGCGATCAAACGGCAGGCGCCGCGCGGGTTCAAAAAACCCATTCTCTCGCGAGCTTGCACCGCGCGTTGCACGCGCTCAAGCCAGAACTCACGCTTGGGCTGCACGGGCTGACGAGTGACCAGTCGCAGGGCAATCTTCGAAGTCGAACTGAATAGCCCCCAGCCCAAACTGTTGCCAGCGGGGTCCTCGACTTGAATCAACTCGCCGGATTCAGCTTCGCCGCCGGCGATGTCGTCGCGATAGATCCAGGGGTGCCCACCAAGCACCCAGCGCCGGCCCTTGCCGGACAAAGTGGCCTTACCCATAACTCGTTTATCCTCTGCGTAACTCTTCGTTACTCATTCGCCGGTGGCCGTTTTGGACAACGCCGCTTGAGCTTGGCCCAAGAGACCCGTCATTCAGCCTGACGCAACTTCGAACCGGGTCCGCGGTGCCGGTTCAGATCTCGCTCCCCCACCAGGCCGCGGGCCGCTTTGGCATGGAAGCTCCAGGCGCGGAGTATAGCAGGAGCCGCCGCGTCGGGGCGATCTGGCCCGGCCTGGCCCGGCCTAACGCTCTCCCGTTCCCGCCTCCGGAGCGATCTCGGTCAAACTTTCGAAGCGCGCATCGCCCCGCAGGGAAGCGAGGTCGGGGTCCGCCCGGGCCCAGGCCTGTTGGCGTGCCAGGGCCGCCGGTGAGCGGCGGTTCTCCCGGAAGTCCTGGGCGAGCAGTTCCAGGGCCCGCGTCCCCTCGCCCAGGAGCGCGTAGGTGCAAGCCAGGTTGTAGTAGCCCCGGGGCGAGACGGGGATCTCGGCCAGGAGCGCATGGGCCTCTTCAACCCGCCCCGAACGGGCGCGATAGCAGGCGAGCAGGATGCGCATGAAGTCATCCTCCTGGAGGCTGAAGGCCCGCTCAAAGTAGGCCAAGGCGGCTTCTGCATCGCGCTGTTTGACATTGGCGTTGACCGCCAAGGAAACCAGGGCGTCGGCCATGCTGGCCGTGGCCTGGGCCGCGGCGGCGGGGGCTCCGCGGTCCTTGTAGTAGGTCTCGAGGCCCTTGAACAACTCGAGGGCGGCGAGCATTTCGGTCTCGGCCTCTTGGGCCTCGTCATCGTCGCTCCAGGTCCCCCCCAGAAGCAGATGCCCCTGAGCCACAAGGCGCACGGCCCAAGGGTACTGGGCCGGCAGATTGCCCTGGTCCAATTCGGCCACGAATCCCGCAGCCAGGGCGCGGCAGGCCTCGGTGTCCCCCTCGCGGCGCAGACCGCCGCAATGGCGCAGGGCCAGGGCAGCGACCATGCGCAGGTCGAAGAAGCGCTGCTCAAGGCTCTTCTCGCGCAGATCCTGCGCTCGCATGCGCAACCCCAAGGCCAACTGGATGGCCTCGTTTTCCAGAGCTGCGTCATCGCCCCCGCCGTCCATGCGCCGGTGCAAGGCATCGATGCGGCGCTGCAAGGCCTGCACCTCGGCCACGGCAATCTCACCCAGCAGAGTTCGCCGCCGGGAATCCAGGAGCGGATCGCGCACGCGATCCGGCAAGTCCGCGAAGGCGTTGAAGCCCGGCACCTCGCGGGCGCTGACGCTGGCGAGGCCGCGGCCCAGGGCGGACTCGAGTTCGAGGCAGCGACTCGGCGGCCAGGCTGCGTGGGGCCGCAGGGCGAAGATCAGCTGGTAGGGCCCGAGCTGGGAGTCGTACAGGGTGCCCAGGCTGGCGAAGATGGGCGCATCGCCCGCGGTAGCCACGAGTTGAGCCTCGAGTTGCAGCTCGTGGGCGAGGCGCAGGTCTTCGAGGAGGCCCAGGTCGCGGGCCGGGGTGCCGCCGCTCTGTTTTGCGAAAGCCCGGGCAAAGACCAGGAGTGAGCGCTCGTGCAAGAGGTCGCGCTGCTCGATGGCCCCACCCTGTCCGGCGAGGTCCACGCGTGCCTCGAGTAGACCGTCCTGAAGGTCACCCGCCCGGGAGAACAGTTCGCGCGCCTCACCTGTACGGTCCAGGGCCAGGAGCGCCATGCCTTCGAGGTAGAGGGCTCGAAAACGCCAGCGCTGGGCGATCCAGGTGTCGGGACCGCCCCGGGTTCGCCTCAGATCGCGGGCCTGGGCAATGACCTCCTCGGGGTTGCCGCCGCCCTCGGCGAGGGCGCTGCGCAAGCGCAGGTACAGAATGGCGCGGGCCTCGACGCCGTCATTGGCCAGAGCTTCCAGGAGGCGCGCGGCGCGGCTCGAGCGTTCGAGTTCGCGCAGGCGCAGGAGGCAATCGTCCAAGGCCGCAGCCGCCGCCGCCCGCAGCATGGGTTGGTTGTGGGTCAGGCCCAGGACGAAGGGTGCCCGTTCGAGGGCCAGGTCGCCGCCGCCTGGTCGTTCGGCGAGAGTCGTGCCGTAGACCGAGAACAAGACCGTCAAGACATCGCTGGGCAGGGCCTGCATGGCACGCGGGCTGGCAAAGCTGTCGCGCACGGTGTCGAAGGCCAGTTCGCGACCGCGGGCAAAGCTCACCTGTTCGCGGGCGGCCTGAGCGCGTTCCGAGGGCGCCAACTCAAGGACCAGATCGGCCAGGGCGCGGGCAGCTTCAGAACTATCCAATCCCGCCAAACTCATGAGGGCCGCGCGGCGTACGGAGAGGGCCTCATCGTCCTGCGCTAGACCCCGGAACAGAGCCAGGCGCAGGGCGCTCTCAGCGTCCGTTAGGTCGAGGGCCGCGCACAACCCGAGCAACTCGACACGCACTTCCGCATCCGGGTCGGAGAGGGCCGCGCGCACCCCTCGAAAGTGCTCCGCGAGAGGCGCCTCGCGGGCGGCCCGGGCAAGGTCCCGGCGCTCGGCGAGAGGTGCCTGCGAGAAGTCTGCATCCAGGCGCGGGCCGGCCTTTTCGCCCTGGCCGTAGGCCGCCTCCGAAACGCTCAGCGCGATCACCAGGCAAGCAGAGAAACACAAGCCTGAGCCATTCACTGGTCCCCTTCCTCCAATCCGCGTTTGAGCCGGTACTCGAGGGCGCGGCGCGAAAGGCCCACCTGGCGGGCAGCCGCGCTGAGGTTTCCGCGCTGGCTGGCCACGGCTTCCTCGATCAGCGCCAGGGTCAGTTCGTCGACGCCAAATCCAGCGGCCAGGGCGCGCTGGGCCAGGGCTTGGCACTCGCTCTGCGCCTCGACTCGCAGGAACTCCAATTCCTCTGCAGCCACGGGGCCGCCAGCGGGTGGCGCGAGCACCAAAACGCGTTCGATGGCGTTCTCCAACTCGCGCAGATTGCCGGGCCAGGAGTGTGCACTCAGAACGGCCAGGGCCTCGTCCTCGAAGGGCCGCGGTTCGACTCGCGCACGGCGCGCGGCGCGCGCGGCGAATTCTTCCACGAAGAGCGGCAGGTCCGCGGGACGCGCGCGCAGGGGCGGCAGGTCGAGACAGATCACGGCCAGGCGATAGTAGAGGTCCTTGCGAAAACGGCCAGCCTCGCACACGGCGCGCAGGTCGCCAGAGGTGGTGGCGATAACGCGCACATCGATCTCACGCGGATCGCCGCCCACGGGCTCGACGATCTGTTCCTGAAGCACGCGCAGGAGCTTGACCTGCAATTCCTCGGCCAGACTTTCCACGGCGTCGAGCACCAGGGTCCCACCATGGGCGCGCACGAAGCGTCCCGTGCGATCGCGGTGGGCGCCGGTGAAGGCTCCCTCGGCGTGGCCAAAAAGCTCGGACTCCACCAGACTCGCCGAGAGGGCGGCCAGATGAACCTCGACAAAGGGCTCCGCGGCCCGTGGGCCCGCGGCGTGCAACCAGCGGGCGGCCGCGCTCTTGCCGCTGCCGCTCTCACCAGCCAGGAGGACCGTGGCGGGCGAGGCCGCCACCCGGGCCAGGTCCTCCAAAAAGTCCCTGCCCGGCCCGCTGGTGGCGGCCACGAAGCTACCCCCGTCCGCCAGCCGGAGCGGGCTTCCCCGGGGATGGGCCTGGGAATCAGGGGGGCCTTGGGGCATGAATAAGGGTTGGAGGGGGCGGGAGTGGCTGGAGATTTCGGCCCGGGAGGGGCCTACAGGTTGACTCGATTGGAGGGATATACCAAACTGTTCGGTCCCTCTTCCTGAAGTAAGGCCCTTGCCTGACCCCAGCTCGAGGGACTCCAGTCCAGGAGGGCCCGCCTGTGGGGCTTCCAACGACAGCGAAGTGGGGTTTCCCACTTCTTTTTTTTTGACAACCGCCGCGCGCGCGACGGTCCCTCACAGTACGCCCGTTTTTCCGCTGCCGCAGCCCTTGGCGCCTCCCCCTTCTTCTTCGTAATGGAACAACAAGCCCTCTTGCGGATGATCGACGTCATCCACATGGACAAGGACATCCCCAAGGAAGTGATCTTCCGCGGGTTGGAGGAAGCCTTGGCCACTGGCGTGCGCAAGCGCCTGGGCGTTGGTGAGGACCTGGTGGTCTCCATCGACCGCGAAACCGGCGAAGTGACCATGGAGGACGATGAGGAAGAGTACGAGTTTGACCTCTCGGTCCTCGGCCGCATCGTAGCCCAGGCCGTCAAGCAGGGTTTCACTCAAAAAGTACGCGAGGCCGAGCGCGATGTGCTCTACGAGGAGTATGAGGAGCGCGTGGGCCAGTTCGTCAATGGCGTGGTTCAACGCTTCGAGGGCGACTTCGTGGTCATCAACCTGGGCCGCGTCGAAGCGCTCCTGGGCAAGGAAGACCGCGTGCGTGGCGAAACCTACACCCCCGGCGACCGCGTGCGTGGCCTTCTGGTGGAAGTCCGCAAGGACGGCTCACGGGTCAAGCTCTTCGTGAGCCGCACCCATCCCGACCTGGTGCGACGACTCTTCGAGCTCGAGGTGCCGGAAATCGCCGACGAGATCATCGAGATCAAACGCGTCGTGCGCGAACCTGGCTACCGCACCAAGATGGCCGTGCTTTCCGCCGACCCCAAAATCGACTGCATCGGCGCCTGCGTGGGCGTGCGTGGTTCACGCATCAAGGCCGTCATCGACGAGCTGCGCGGCGAGCGCATCGACATCATCCGCTGGAGCGACTCCCTCGAGACCTTGATCATGAACGGCCTCAAGCCGGCCACGATCCACATCGACAACATCTTCCCCGATGTCGAGAACCGTCGAGCCATCGTGATCGTCGACGAGGATCAGCAATCCCTCGCCATCGGCAAGAAAGGCCAGAATGTGCGCCTCGCGAGCAAGCTTTGCGGCTGGGACATCGACATTCAGACCCGCGCACAATTCGAAGCGGGCGCCCTGCGCGTCGCTGGCATAGAGCCGGGAGAGGAAGCCCTCGATCCAGAATCCGAGAGCTCTGGTGCCGAGGAGCAAGTCATCCCCGCAGCAATTGCTCCCGAGGCCGTCTTTTCCGAGGCCTCCATTCCCAAAGAAGGCGGGGACCCCCCCACCGAACCCGTCGCCGAGGTTGCAGAAGAAGCACCCGCCGACGCCCCCACCGCCGAGCCCAAGTAAGGATTTTGAGCAAGAAGCGCATTCACGAACTGGCCAAGTCATACGACATGAGCGGCAAGGATCTTGCCGCCAAGTTGCGCGACCTCGGTTTCAGTCACATCAAGAGCCACATGACGGCCCTCGACGATTTCGAGTGGTTGCAGGCTCAAGGTGTCCTCGAGGCCCACGGCTTGGTGGCCAAGCAGCCCAAGAGTGAGAGCGTGGAAGAGGACGACCTCGAAACTCTCTCCGGAGGCTTGATCAAGCGCAAGAAGAAGCGCAAGGCCGCGGGCGGAACGGACACCACCACCAGCGCCGCCGTTGAAGCACCGGCCAAGCAGACCGCTCCAAAGAAGGCTACGCCCCAAGCCCCGGAAAGAGTCGAAGCCGAGCCCCAGGCGACAATTCCCGCGACGGCGCCCCCCCAGGCTGAGGACACCGAGGCCGCGGAAGACACCGCTGCCCCGGCCGAGGTCTCTCGCGAAGCCGCCTCGCAAGTGACCGACGCAACGAGCAACACGGGCACCGACACCGCCGAGCCCACCGAGCTCGTTGGCGCTGAGGGTCCCGCCTCGCCAGAGGCCGAGGCCGCTCCCGAAGCGGAGGGTGCCACGCAAGTGGCGGAGGTCGCGGAAACCACCGAAAAAATCGCTCCCAAAGTCGCCAAGCCCGCGGGCAATGTGGTGGGCTTCATCGACCTATCCAAAATCCAGGCCGCACCCAAGAAGAGCGAGTCGCGCAAGCTGCGCTCCCGCGACGATGTGCTGCCCGATGTGCACCCGACCCTACGCCACGATTCAAAGCGCTCGATGCTGCGCGGTGATCGCGGTTCCCGGGACTCTCTCACCGCCGCCCAGCTTCGCGAGCGGGAAGCCGGCCGCTATCGCCGCCATCAACGCCCCAGTGGCGGAGGTCGTGGAGGCCGCGGTGGCCGTGCTGGAGGCTTTTCGTCCCGTACGGCCTTTGAGGGTTCCCCCCACGCCGGCACGACTATCGCAGTCGATGTTCCCGTGACCATAAAGAAGCTGGCCGAGGGGATGGCAATCAAGGGCAACCAGTTGATGAAAGTGGCCTTCCGCGAACTCGGCTTTGGAACCGTGACCATCACCTCGGTGATCGACGAGGACACGGCCAGCCTGCTGGCCCAGGAGTTCGAGGTCGAACTCAAATTCGTCCGCGAAGTCGAGGCTGAGGAGGCCTTGATTGAAGCCCTCAAGGCCAGTCGCGCCAAGATTGATGATGAGCACCTCGAGGTGCGCAACCCCACCGTGGCCTTCCTGGGCCATGTGGACCACGGCAAGACCACGCTGATCGACAAGATCCGAAGCTCGCAGGTGGCCGAAGGCGAGTCCGGCGGCATCACCCAGCACATTGGCGCCTACCGCGTCACCACCGAGCTCGGTCACCGTGTAACAATCATCGACACCCCCGGCCACGCTGCCTTCACCAGCATGCGCGCCCGCGGTGCCCAGGCCGTCGATGTGGTTGTGCTGGTGGTGGCCGCCGACGCCGGCGTGCAGCCCCAGACCGAAGAAGCGCTCAACCACGCCCGAGCCGCCGAGGTGCCCATCGTGGTGGCCCTGAACAAGATCGACCGCGCCGAAGCCAATCCCCAGAAGGCCCTCGAACAACTGGCCGGCCTCAACCTGATCCCCGAGGACTGGGGAGGCGAGACCGCCGTGATGCCGGTCAGCGGCATCACCGGCGAGGGCCTACAGGGATTGCTCGAACGCATTTTCCTCGAGTCCGAAATCCTCGAACTCAACTGCCACGCCGACGGCCCCGCCTCGGGTGTCGTACTCGAAGCCGAAATTCAACAGGGCAAGGGCATCGTGGCTCACCTACTCGTACAAGACGGCACCCTTTGCCGCGGGGATGTCATCCTCGCCGGTGAGGGCTACGGCAGGGTGCGCTCGATCCACGACGATTTCGGCAATGAGATCCAGACTGGCGGCCCCTCGGTGCCCGTCGAGGTCTCGGGACTCTCCGCCCTGCCGGGCATCGGTGAGCCCTTCCATGTGGTCAAGAAGCTCGACGAGGCCAAGAAGGTCGCCGAGGAGCGCGCACGCAAGAACCGCGCCTCGTCCATGGTGGAGCGCCGCACCCTCGACAACGCTGCACTCTTGCAGCAAGTAGCCGGTCCCAGGGCCTCACAGGTCAACTTGGTCATCCGCGCCGATGTCCAGGGCTCGGCCGAGGTCCTGCGCTCGGCGCTCTCCGAGGCTGTACACGAGGAAGTCGAAACCCGCATCCTGCAATCGGGTGTGGGCGCTGTGACCGAGAACGATGTACTGCTCGCTTCCACGGGCGACGCCCTGGTGATCGCCTTCAATGTGGGCGTGGGCTCCAAGGCCCGCCAGACGGCCGAGCGCGAGAATGTGACCATCCAGAACTTCAGCGTGCTCTACGATGTGATCAATGCCGTGCACGAGATCATGGAGGGCTGTCTGGCTCCCGCGGTCGCCGAGGAAATCACCGGCCACACCGAGGTGCGCAAGCTCTTCAAGTCCTCGAAAATCGGCAACATCGCCGGCTGCATGGTGCTGGACGGCAGCATCGCACGGAACTGCAAGCTGCGCGTGCTGCGGGATGACACGGTCATCTTCACCGGCAAGCTGGCCTCCCTACGCCGCGAGGCAGACGACGCGAAGGAAGTCCGCGAGGGCTTCGAGTGCGGCTTGGTGGTGCACAACTACGGCGATATTCGCGAAGGCGATGTGATCGAGTCCTTCAAGACCGTAGAGACCAAGCGCACCCTGGATTCGGCGCCCTTGAGTTCCTGAACGCGGGCCATGGTCAATCCGCGTACGATTAGGCGCCTGGAAGCTCGCATCCAGGAACGCGCCGCGTATTGCCTGCAATTTGAGATCAACGACCCGCGCTCGACCTTTGTGACCATCACGCGGGTGGAATTGGCCGAGGACATCGCCCGCGGCACGATTTTTTACTCCTGCCTCGGCAGCGATGCCGACCGGAGCAAGACCGACGCCATGATCCAGGGCGCCGCGGGCTTCATCCAGCGCCAGGTGGCCCGGATACTCGAGACCCGCAATGTCCCCCACCTCTCCTGGGAGTACGACCCCTCCATCGCCCGAGCCGCCGAAATGGATCGGCTGATCCAGGAAGCCCAGGACCGCGACTCCAAGATCCGCCCGCCCGAAGAGGCGGCCCCGCCACCCGAGGAATAGGCGCCCGCGCTACCTCTTGCGCCAGACCGTGCGGCCGCCGGTGTCTTCCACCACGATGCCTCGCTCGAGGAGTTCGTCGCGCAGCTTGTCCGAGCGGGCCCACTCCTTGTTCTCGCGTGCCCTGATGCGTTCATTGAAGATGTCCTGGGTCTCTTGGTCCAGGCTCTCTTCCTGCATGTCGAGGATCCCCAGGGCCCCCTGCACCCCGGCCAGGAATTCCAGGGCGAGAGCCGCCGCCGCGCTGCCCAAGCACTCCTGCACGGCGTGGTCGCGCAAGCCGAAGAGCTGGGCGATGGCAGGCGGGGTGTTCAGGTCGTCGTTCATGGCGGCCCGGAATGCCTGCTTGGCGGCCCGCACCAAATCCTCGCCCGCTGTAGCCTCTGCCGCCCCCTCCTGACCGTCTGCAATGCGTTTGAGGCGCGTCACGAGGTCGTCGAGCTTGGCCAGAGCTCGGGCCGAGTCGGCCATGATCGCCCAGGTGAAGTTGAGAGGCTGACGGTAGTGCCCACGCAAGAGGGTGAAGCGCAAGTCACGAGGCCGAAAGCCACGGCTCTCCACATCGCTCAGGGTGTACACATTGCCCAGGGACTTGCTCATCTTGCCGCCATCGACCTGTAGAAACTTGGCGTGCATCCAGTAGTTGGCGAAGGGCTCGCCGGTGAAGGCTTCGCTCTGGGCGATCTCGCACTCGTGGTGCGGGAAGATATTATCCTCACCGCCGGTGTGGATGTCGATGCGGTCGCCAAGGTGCGTGCGCGCCATGGCTGAACATTCGATGTGCCAGCCGGGAAACCCGTGAGGACCGAAGTGACTCTCCCACTTCATCAGGTGCGCCGGGTCGCTCTTCCAGAGCGCAAAATCTGCCGGCGCGCGCTTCTCCTCGAGCACATCGATGCGCGCGCCGGCGGCGAGGTCCTCGACCTTGTTGCCCGAAAGCTTGCCGTACTCGGCGAAGCTGGACACATCGAAGTAGACATTGTCACCAGCGCGATAGGCGTGGCCCTTCTCCAGGAGCCCGTCGATCATCTCGAGCATCTCCTCGATGTGGGCCGTGGCTCGGGGATAGATCGAAGCTTCGAGAAAGTCGAGGGCGGCGAGGTCAGCGAGGAACTCCTCGGTGTGCTGCTCGGAGATCTTCCAGGGATCGCGGCCTTCCTTTCTGGCCTGGGCATCGAGCTTGTCCTCACCCTGGTCTGCGTCGGCGGTGATGTGCCCCACATCGGTGATGTTCATCACCTGCTTGACCTCCAGGCCCTCATGTTCGAGCCAGCGCCGCAGGGTGTCAGCGAACAGGAAGGAACGCAGGTTGCCGATGTGCGCCCGGCCGTAGACCGTGGGCCCGCAGTTGTACATACGCACCTGGCCGGCATCGATGGGTTCGAAGGGCTGCTTCTTGCGGGTGAGTGAGTTGTAGACCTGGAAGCTCATCGGAGAGGTGTTCTGACGGCACGGGAAGGGAGCGGACTCTGGCGGCTGGAGAGCCTACAGAATACCCTGCCGCCCATGGACTCCCCCGCCCTCCCCTTCAGTCTGCACGAAGAGCTCGGCTCGGGAACGAGCGGGAAGGTGCGGCGTGCCCTGCTGAAATCCCCCTGGCAAGGGCTGGCCAAGGGGCAGAGTATAGCGGTCAAGTTTCTGAGCGCCGAGGCGGCCCGCGATCCTCTCCTGCGCCGGGCCTTCGAGCGCGAGGCGCAGGTGCTCATGGGCCAGAAGAGCCCGGGCCTCCTCTCTGGCTACGCCACGGGCGAGGGGCAGGAGGGTCCCTGGCTGGCCATGGAACTGGTGCAGGGCCCGGAGCTCGCGGCGGAACTGCGCCGCACGGGTCCGTTCCCCGAGCAAGAGGTGCGGGCCATGGCCAGCCGACTCGCCGGGGCCCTCGCGGCCCTCGAGGCCAGGGGCTACATCCATGGCGACCTGAGCTTGAAGAATGTGCGCCTCGACGGCGACGGCCAGGCCGTCTTGATCGACCTGGGTTTCGTGCGACCCCTCGACGCGGACGCCGAAGAGCGCGCGCGGGTGGGCGGCAGCCTGGCCTACCTCTCTCCCGAAGAGGCTCGCGGCAAGACGGGCAACGCCGCCTCGGAGGTGTTTTCCCTGGGGCTGCTCTTGTTCGAGCTCGCCACCGGCGAGCATCCCTTCCTGGCGACGGGCGCGACTCCCGGCAGCGAAGAATGCCTGCGACGCCTTGCGTCGGCGGGCTTCCAGGCTCCCTCGCTCCTGGTGGCGACCCTCTCGCCATTTTTTGACCTGGCTCTGGCCGAGATGCTCGATCCCGATCCCCGGCGGCGCCCCACGGCGGCCGAGGCCCGGCGCCGCTTCCGGGAACAAGAAGACAGCGCCTGGTGGCGCTCCATGCAGGACCTCGATGGCACCGGGCAAAGTGCCCGACATACCTCCGGCGACCTGCCCTTCGTGGGCCGCGAGACGAGCCTCGCCAGCCTACGCGCAGCAACACACGCCACGCTTTCGGGAACCGACCAGGCTCCCGCCAGCGGCTGCGTGGTGGAGCTAGTGGGCGCCAGCGGTGGCGGACAGTCGCGCCTCGTGCTCGAGTTCGCACATCTCGCGCGACGGCGGCCAGGCCCGCCCCTCTTCCTCAACGGTCACTGCCTCGAGTTCGAGGGAGCGCGACCCTGCGAGCCGATTCTGGCCCTGGCGAGGCGCTACCTGGGCCTGGCAAGCCACAAGGCAGCGGGCCCCCGGGAGGACGCTCTGCTGGCCGAGCTCCTCACACCCGATGAGCGCGACACCTTGATGACCGCCCTCGACCCGGCCTTCGCAGGGAGCTTCCCCCTACCAGTGCCCCACTGCCTGGGGCAGTTCTTGGTGGCTCTTTCCGGCCGCGCGCCCTTGGTCTTGTTCCTCGACGACATCTCCTGGGCCGATGGCGGCACCCTCGATGTCCTCGCCGCCCTGATCGAAGCGCTACCGGGCCTGGCCCTGTTGCTGATCCTCGGCAGGTGCCCCGAAGCGCGCACCCACCACCCGAAGAGCCTGGCACGGCTCCTTCAGCGTGCCCGCAAGGTGAACTCTTACAGTTGCTTGGAGCTCGAGCCACTCGATCAGTCGGACCTGGACGAGCTGGTGGACCAACTCTTCAGCGCTGCGACGGCTCGCCGCCGTCTGGCCCAGGTCTTGTGGAAACGCAGCCGCGGCAACCCAGGATTGATCTCGGAGATTCTGCGCCAGGCCCACGAGCGCGGCCTGACCACGGGTCAGCCTGGTGCCTTGACCCTCACCGTGCACCCAGGCGACTTGCCCCTGCCCGGATCCCTGGGCGATGAAATCGCCGCCAACTACCGCCGCCTCGAACCCCTTGAGCGCCTCTGGTTGCGGCGCCTCTCGGTGGCCGGTGGACTGATCCAGAGCGCCTTCCTGGCCCGCGCCTGGCCGCGCGAGGATAGCGCGCTCCTGGAACAGACACTCGAGCACCTGACTCGCGCGGGCTGGCTCTCGCCCCTGGCGGACCGTTACCGTTTTCGCCGACCCGCCCTGCGCGCGGCGGTCTACTCAACCCTCTCCCACGATCGGCGCCGGAGTCTGCACCACGAGGTGGCCAACGCCTTGGCGCCGGCTGCCGGAAACGAACTGACCCTGGCCGCAGCCCTGCAGCGCGCTTTCCACCTGCACGCAGCGGGAGCGAGCGCCGAGCTTCTGCGGGTCTTGCGGCCGCTCCTCGAAGAGTTGCTAAAGCGCGGCCAGCACAGGCGCGTCTCGACCCTGGCCGTCTGGGGTGTGGAGGCCCTGGAAGAACTCAAGAGTTCCAGCGCCAAGAGCGCCCGCCACCCATCCCTGGCCGTGGGCTTTCTGCTCGCGGGCGCCCACGCCGCTGACCTGTTGGGCCAACGCCAACGCCAGCGCAGCTTCCTCGATCAATTGGCCGAGCTCGACCTCGATCCCGCCACGGCCCCGGAAGAAATCGGCGAGGTCTACCTCCTGCACGCACGATTTTCCATCAGCACCGGCCAATACGGTCCCGCCCGGGGCATGCTGCGCGCCGCCGCCGAGGCATTCGAGCGGGCGGGCGCGCGCAGTCTGGAGAGCGACGCCTGGCGGCGCTTGGCCGCCATCCACGGCCATGTGGGTGAACTCGTAGCCGCACGGCGGGTAGGCAAGCGCGCCCTGGCCCTGGCGGCCGACGATTACTCGCGTGCCCAGGCAGAGCTGGCTCTGGGGGTTGTGGAACTCCTCGAGGATCGCATCGAGGCCAGCCTGCATCGAGCCGACCGCTGTTTGATCCTCTTGCGCCGCGTGCCCGGATTTGTGGCGGCGGCAGCGCGGGCGCGGGCCAACAGTTTGCGCGCGCGCATCTACCGCGGCGCCGGGCGGCCGCGGCGCGCCCTGGTTTCGGCCCAACGCGCCCTGCGTCTGGCCCAGCAATCGGGCGACCTGCGCTTGGAGATCGAACTGCGGGCGCGCCTGGGCTGTCATCTGCTCGACATCGACCGTGTGGATGCCGCCACGAGCACCCTACGCGAGGCCCTCCTCTCGGCCACCGAGATCGAAGACCGGCGCGGCGAAGCCATCGCGGCGCTGTTCTTGGGATTGCTCCTGGCGGAGCAGGATGACCCCGCCGCGGACCGCGAACTGGCCCGCTCAACCCTCTTGGCCCGCGAATTGGGCCTGCACCGCGTGCGCGCCGTGGGCTTGGCCCTCAGCGCCCGGCGTCAATGCACCGGTGACGCTCCGCGGGCCCTCGCCGCGGCGACCGTGGCCCTCGAACTCCTCGAACAATACGGCGCCGAGTTGATCGACCGGGTGGTCATCTTGGGCACCGCTGCTGTGATCCTCGAGCGCCAGGGCCAGTCCACCCGGGCCAAGGAGATGGTGCGCGCCCTGCGCAAGCGCATGGCCCGAGAAAATGCAGCCATCGGCTCAGCGCTCCTCAAGCGCCGCCAACGCCTGGCCACCACGCGCCTCCTGGAAGCGGCGCTGACCCTCGATGGCCCGGTCTACCGCCGCGTGCGCCTTGAGTGGACCTGAAAGCTGGGCTCCTGCCGCACCGAGGCCAATCCTCTTAGTCCGCGTCCTCTTCGGTCTCTGAATCGGTGCCGAGGTAGCCGATGTCGATCAAGGCCTGGATGCTGCGCTTGCCTGCGCCCAGGGATTGGCCTGGGTGCAGGGCCTGATTGCGCGCCAGCTCTTGGCGGAGAGTACGGAGCATCTCAGCCACGCGCTTGGGTTGTTCGGCGGCGAGGTCGTCGTGCTGCTCTGGGTCTTCGCTCACGCAAAAAAGCCGTACATCTCCCTCGGCCCCGGTTTCCGTCGCGCCCCAGGCGGCGCCCTCAGGCGCCCAGTGCAATTCCCAGCCGCCTTCTCGCAAACCAAAGAGAGCGACTTCGCGGCGGCCGTTCCAAAAACCTGTCTGGGTCGAAAAGTACACGGGCTGTGCAGTGACAGCGGCGGGCGTCAGGAGATCGATGCTGCCGGTGAGGTTCTCGAAGGAGGCCCCGGCGAGGGCGGCCAGGCTGGGAGCGAGGTGTCGGTTGGAAACGGGAGTGTCCACGCGCGCTCCCCGCGGCAAACCAGGACCGGCCAGGATCAGCGGCACGCGCAGAAGCTCAGGGTAGAGGCTATGGCCGTGGATCAAGAGACCGTGGTCACCCAATTCCTCGCCGTGGTCGCTGGTGAAAGCCACCACCGTGGACTCCTCCAGCCCCAGGGCCTCGAGTTCGATGAGCAACTGGCCGACGAAATGATCGGCCGAGATCACCGCCGCTTCGTAGCTAAGCGCCATCCACTCGAGGTGCGCGGGAGGCACCAACTCCTCCAATCTCGAATGGCCCAGGGCGTCGTGACCGCGACCATCGAGCAGATCCTGGTGGTAGGCATCCATGCCGCTCTTTGGATAGTCTGCTGGCAGATGGCCACCAACGCGCAGGGTGGCGCTGCTCAGCGGGTGGTATAGCTCGTGGGTGTCGACGAGTTGTACATACAAGAAGAAACGCACGCCGGCGTGCAGGCGCAGCCAGTCGCGGGCAGCACCGATCACCAGGGTGCTGCGCCGGAACTTGTGGGCCGAGTCGAAGTAGTCAAAACCCTGGTCGAAGTTCTTGTCGGCCACGATCAGGGGATTGCAGGTGATCGCACCGGTGACTAGACCGCGCTCGGCCAGAAGCTCGGGCAGGGTCTCCACCGAGGGGTTCAAGAGGCACTCGCTCGCGCTCACCACACCGTGGGCCTCTGGGGCCAGGCCGGTCAGGATCGAGGCCGTCGCGGGCCAGGTCCAACTCGCCGTGGCGTAGGCGTTTTCAAAGAGAATTCCGCGCTCGGCGAGGGAGTCGAGGGCTGGAGTGGTGCCCGCCTTGTAGCCATAGCAACTCAGATGATCCTGACGCAGGGTGTCCATGACGATCAAGACAATGCTCGGCCTGGCGGCCGTGGCAGCCGCCAGCTCCTGCTCACCATCTTGAACGATTTCGAGCTGGCCGAAGCCCACGGGCAAGCGCGGCAAGTCGGCTTGCCCCAGGGGCAGGCTGATGCGGCTGGAGAAGAGCAGCTCCTGGCCCGGGCGCAGGGGAATCGGCGGCAGGTCCTGCCACAAGAACCCTTCGTCAGGAGCAGGTTGGCGGCGCAGAATGTGGGCATTGCTCCAGACTTCCTCGCCGTCCACCGAAACCGCCAGGGTGATCTCAACCCCGAGAGTATCGGCCGGCAAGGCCGCCCGCGCCGAGAGGTCCAGGCCCGTGCGACCCTTGAGCCAAACGGGGCCGCCATCGTCGGGCACAATCAAACGCACGGTGCAGGGCGGCGGCAAGAGCAGCCCTGCGAGGTCCGCCCCATCTTCTTCTGTCGCCATCGAGGGCGTGATGACTCTGACCTCGGCAGCGCCCCCCGGGCCGTGGGAGACGGTCTCCCACAACTCCGGCTCGAAAGCGATCCGGTGCAGCACGCGGGTAAAGGCCTGGGTTCCCAACTTGGGGGCCTCGCTGGCATCGGAGCAGGCCCAGAGGAAGAGGGCCACGAGCCAGATCCCTGTGCGCGGCAGCGATTTCGCGCTTGCTTTGTGCAGCGTGTCAGGCAAGGGGGAGTTTTGGTGTTGGTGAGTCGATCGGGTCCAACAACCCGGCGAGCACCGCAAGGCCCCAGACGGAAACAAGCCAGATGGGAAGGCACTGGATAAACTCCCACGGCTCTGGTGTGTAGCCTGCCCTTTGCTCATCGTTTTTCGCCGGACGTGGAGCGCCCCATGCGAGGGCCGGAAGCCCCACGATCCGCGCATGCTTGGGGGTGGCGGGCTCGCTATTCATGTCGTCAACAGCCATGGGGATCTCCGGGTTGAGGCGTCAGGCGCGCGGGCCTCCCAACTCCCCATCAGAACAGCCCCCGCACCGCCTCCGGAGGCCGCCCGACCACAGCCCGCCCAGCGCGCAGGGCTATGGGCCGCTCCATGAGGATGGGGCAGCGAACCATGGCAGCGCGCAGGGCACCAGCATCCGAATCCGCCCTCAGCCCCGCCTCTGCAAAGCTCGACTCCCCCCGGCGCACCCACTCCCCCACGGGCCGGCCGAGGAGTTCTTCGAGTTCGCGGAGCTCCTGCTCGTCGAGGGGTTCGTCCAAATAGCAACGCACCACAAACTCGTGCCCCGACTGTTCCAAAATAGCCTCCACCGCCCGACTCTTGGAGCAGAGGGGATTGTGGAGCAGCAGCAAGGTGTCGGGGTTTTCCTGGAGCGGCATGGGGGGAGTGCGGGGATCGCCAGGGGGATGGTTCCGCTGGAGAGCCTAACCTGCCGCATGGGTCCCTTGGGAATCCGCGCCAGTGCTTCTTCTGGTGCCGGCCCTCTGAAACGCCCCCCGAGAGATACCCTGGGAGAAACGCCACGGAACCCTCGCAGGCTCGCCCTGGTGCAGGAACTGGAACGCAGCAGCTCTTCCAGGGCCGAGCGGCTACGGCTCGAGCAGAGCGTCCTGGAAGGCGCGGCGCGGGGAGCCCTGAAGCGTGTTGAGAACAGCGGCCGGGTGTCGGGCGAGGCCAATAAGCCGATAGAGGCCTCTTGTTTCTCGCTCTCTTTTGTCTGTTTTTTGGCCATGGAGGCCTTTATCTTGGATTTCTTGCGAATCATTCTCAATTTACACTAGCTATTGAGACGAGATCTCAATACAACTTCCCTCCTCTCCGCAAGCGGGGTCCCCCGCAAACCCCAAACCATGACCCTCCTCCTCCAAGCCCCTCCCCGTCTCCTGGCCCTCCTCGTGGGCGGCCTGGTTCTGGGGGGAGTCGCCGAGGGGCGTCAGAGCGCACTGATCGAACGGCGGGTGGCGGCCATGGGCACCAGCTTGGTGCTCGAAGTCGTGGCCGAGGACCGCGCCAAGGCCTTGGCCGCGAGCGAATTGGCCCTGTGCGCCATCGAGGACACCGAGGCGCGACTCTCCACCTGGCGGGCGGACTCCGAGGTCTCCCGCCTGAATCGCACCGCGCCGGGGGTGGAGTTCGCGCCTTCGCAAGAACTCTGCGAGGACCTGGAGCGCGCCCTCCACTGGCGCAACCAAACCGGCGGGGCCTTTTCCCCCACCGTGCTCCCCCTGGTTCGAGCCTGGGGCTTGGAAAATGGGGGCGCGCGGCCGGAGGCTAGGCCTCTGGAACGGGCCCGAGCCGCCAGTTCGAGAGGGGCCATCGCCTTCTCACTCCCCGCGGCCATCGTGCGCCGAGATCGGGCAGCGGGCCTCGCCACCGGCGGCTTCGGCAAGGGCGTGGCCCTCGACCGCGCAGCGGCGGCCCTGGAGAGCCAAGGTGTCCAGCGAGCCTTCTTCAACTTCGGCGGGCAGACCCTGCTATTCGGCGCTGTCGCCGGAACGACCATCGCCCTGGCCGATCCTGATCAGCGCCGACGGCCTGTCCTGAGCCTTTCCTTGCGCTCTGGTTCGTGCGCCACCTCGGGCAACAGCGAACAGGAACTCGCAGTCGACGGCGCAGCCCTGAGTCATCTCCTCGATCCGAGAAGCGGCGCGCCCGCTGCGGACTTCGGCAGCTTGACGGTCTGCGCTGCGAGCGCCACCGACGCCGACTGCCTATCCACAGCCCTGTTCGTCCTGGGCCCCGAAGCAGCCCTGAAATTCGCCCACCAGCGCCCCGGCATCGATGTCGTGGCCATCCTGCGCGGGCCCAGCGAGGTGCGTGTGCGCGCCACGAGCGGCTTGCGCGGCCGACTGACCGTCCTTCTTGCAGGACTCACCATCGAGTGGTACCAGCCCTCTTTTTCCATCCCAAGTACCCAAGTGGGCTCCTGAACGCTTCTCCGTGATGCACCACCCCTCAGCAATCTGCGCCCTGGCCCTCCTGGCAGGCCTGGGCCAAGCCCAAGACTCCACCCTCCGACGCCTCGACACCCTCGAGGCGGAAAACGAAAAACTCCACGATCAAATCGAAGCCCTGGCCAGCGAAGTGGAACGCTTCGAGATGCGCGACATCATGCCCGAGGTGGGCGAGTCTCGCTTTGGCATGGGCCCGGCGGCGTCCAAGGTCTATGCCAGGGAGCAGGGCCTTTCTGTGGGCGGCTACGGCGAAGCGACCTACACCAACGACTCCACGAACAGCCCGGCCAAGGCGGACTTTGTGCGTGCCGTGCTCTACTTCGGCTACAAGTTCGATGAGCGCTGGGTTTACAACTCGGAGATCGAGTTCGAACACGCCTCGACCGGCGAGAACGGTTCGGCCTCGGTGGAGTTTGCCTATCTCGAATACCACCAAAGCGACGCCCTGAACGCCCGCGCCGGACTTTTGCTGGCGCCCATGGGTTGGCTGAACGAGATGCACGAACCCACGACCTACTACGGCGCCTCGCGGCCCGAGATCGAGCGACGCATATTGCCCAGCACCTGGCGCGAGAACGGCTTTGGGATCCACGGCAGTTTGAGTGGGCTGGACTACAAACTGTACGCCATGGGCGGCCTCGACGGAGCAGGCTTTAGCGCCGAGGGCCTGCGCGGCGGACGGCAAAAGGGCAGCAAGGCTCTGGCCGAGGACATCGCCCTGGTGGGACGGCTGGACTACAGCGCCACTCCGGGGCTTGTCGTCGGGGCATCGGCCTACTTCGGAGATTCGGGACAGGGCGACGCGAGCCTTGGCGATATATCCACCACGATCTATGACCTGCACGGCGAGTACCAGTGGCGGGGACTGCGCCTGCGCGGGCTCTTCGTCCAGGCCGAACTCGACGATACGGAGCAGATCTTCGCTGCGAAGATGATGGTGGTCGGCGCAGAGATGCAGGGCTACTACCTCGAAGCCGGTTACGATCTCTTCAGCCTGGGCTCGCAGAAAAGCGAGCAGCAGCTCATCCCCTTCGTGCGCTACGAACACATCGACACCCACGCCCAAGTGGCTTCCAGCCTGACCGCAGACCCAGACCAGGAAGATGACATCGTGACCATGGGGCTGAACTGGCTACCGATCCAGAACATCGTCTTCAAGGCCAGCTATCAGGACTTCGACAGGGGCGCTGACCGCTTCCAACTCAGCCTGGGATATGTCTTCTAGGCCCCTCATGCCGCGAAGCATCGGGTTTGTCTGGGGCCTGGGGATGTTGTGCGCTGCCGCTCTGGGCAGCGCGCCGGCCCAGGCCCACGGCGCCCCGCTGATCCAGCCTGCCATTGCCGGTGCGCGCATCCTCTTGACCCGCGACGAGGCCCTGACCTTGGCCTTCCCCGGCTGCGAGATCGAACGCGGGAGCGCCTTTCTCAAGAAACCGGAGCAAGCGGCCGTGGCCAAGTTGGCCGGGGTCAAGTTCGTCTCCGGCGTGGTGCACCCCTATGTGGCCCGCAAGGATGGCCTGATCGTGGGCACGGCCTACTTCGACACCCACCGCGTGCGCACCATGCGCCAGACGCTGATGGTGGTGGTGACGGCCGCCGGCAAGCTCGGTCGGGTGGAACTCTTGGCCTTCGCCGAACCCCGGGAGTACATCCCACGAGCGGCCTGGTACGCTCAATTCAAAGGCAAGCAGCTCGACCACCAGCTGCGCCTGAAACGCGACATCAAGGCCGTAACCGGCGCTAGCCTGACCGCCAAGGCCACCACATCGAGCGCCCGCCGCATCCTGGCCCTGCACCTAACCCTGGCGCGTTTGAAAGCGGAAAAACTAGAGCGCAAGCAACGCAAAGCAGCCGAGCGACGCAAAGAAGAGAGAGGGCGGAGCGGCGTCCCCCGAGCGACTGGGGGGGGCCCCCGCGTTTGACTCGCGCGCAAGCCTGGGCTATCCACGCCTCGAATCTGCTCGTGGGCGTCAGCGGCCTGATCTACGGCTGGATGCGCTACTTCGCCCAGGCGCAGGATGAGTTCTCGGTGGTCAACCACCCCTGGCAACCGGCCTGGCAACACGCCCATGTGCTCCTCGCGCCCCTACTCGTGTTTAGCGTGGGACTCGTCTGGAGCGGCCACATCTGGAAGCGCTACTCAAACGGCCACAAGACCCACCGCAAGAGCGGTCTGGCCCTGGCGCTCCTGTTCTTTCCCATGCTGGTCTCGGGGTACGCTTTGCAGATCAGCGCCACAGAAACCTGGCGCGAGATCTGGATCTTTGTGCACCTCGCGACATCACTCGTGTGGTTGCTCTTTGGAGTGATTCACCCCTTGCTGCGCCGCAGCTAGGGGCTGACTACGAGGCACCTCGTCTCGGGGATCCTCGTGCTTGCCAAACCAGGCCTCGGCGAGCCATCCCAAGCCGTGGAACAGGCTGCGCCGTCGGTGAGCCGTGGCCACGTCACGCCAAATGGCGTGGCGCATGGAACGGTCCTTTTCGTAGCCCACGAGGAAACGCATCAAGTCGGTGCCCGTGAGGCTCGTGCCCAGGCGCGCATCGCGCCGAGCCACATGGCGGTGTAGACGCCGCAGGTTGCCCAGGCGCTCGGCCTTCGAGAGGTTCGCGAATAGATCCGATTGGTCCAGGTCGATGATCCAGAGGCTCGGTTCGGCCTCGGGGTCCGCGCTCTTCTGCAACACGATGTTTGTGGGAGTCAGGTCGGCGTGGCGACAACCGTGACGGTGCAAGCGGCGCACGAGTTGACCCGTGGCCCCCACAAGCCGCCTCCAGCGCGGCCCGGAAAGTTCGCCGGCGCGGGCCTGGGCCAGGAGAAAGCCGAGATCGGT
The DNA here is from genome assembly GCA_012959785.1 of Planctomycetota bacterium. Lineage (GTDB taxonomy): Bacteria > Planctomycetota > UBA1135 > UBA1135 > DUCM01. Next base: position 137,853 of record DUCM01000006.1, read on the forward strand.
GGCGTCCTCGAGGCGCCGGGTGACGAGATCGATGTACCAACCCCACCCCGGAGCCATGCGTGCCCGAGCCCCCACCACCTGGGGCGTCTGGATCCCGGCTTGGCGCAGGGAAGCGCTCAAGACGAGTTCCCGGAAGGGGCGGCCAGGGTCGGAGTAGCGCGCTCCGGTGAGCCAACGCAAGAGGCCGCCGTGGCTGAAACGCCGCACGACGAAACGCTCGTCCTCGGTGTCGAGGGCCAGGAGCGGCTGACGACCGCTCAGGTCGCCGGGCTCGATGCTGCCGTCGCTCTCCGGCCCGTAACCCGCCTCGTGAAAGGTCCGGGCCACATCCGTATGCAAGGCCAAGATGCCCTGCGGGCCTTCGTCCACGAAGTAACCCGAGGGCAGGTCATCAAGGATCGGCAGGCTGGCGGCCATGAAATCCCTGACCTGGATTCCAGGCAGAGCCTAGAGTCCTTCTCCGAATCCAGGACCGGGGGGGGACTTGGGTGCGCGGGGCTCGGGAGCGGACGGCGGTGTCGGCGGCGGTGTCGGCGGCGGTGTCGGCGGTGCGGCGGCCGGACGCTGCCTGGGCTCGGGGGCCCGGGGGGCCGACAGGCCGTCGCCGAAGCCCGAGGAGGGCGCCGCGGAACGGCGGGCGGGAGCGTCCGCCCGGGGCTGGCGCTCCTCGCGGGGCTGGCGCTCCTCGCGGGGCTGGCGCTCCTCGCGGGGCTGGCGCTCCTCGCGGGGCTGGCGTTCCTCGCGGGGCTGGCGTTCTGCGCGGGGCTGGCGTTCTTCGCGGGGGGCTGCCTCGTCGCTGCGAGCCTGACGCTCACGGCGGGGACGAGAGTCTCCGCGGTCGGCGCGCGCCGGGCGCTCTTCCCGCTCGGGACGGTCGCCGCGGAGGTTGTCACGATCATCGCGGCCGCGGTTCTTGCCTGAATCCTCGCCACGGCCGCGGTCGCGGTCTCCTCGGGAGTCTTCACGGCTGCGATCACGGTCATGGCCTCTACGGGAGTCTCCGCGGTCACGACCTCCACGGGAACCGTCACGATCCCTGCTGCGGCCACGATCCCGATCACGGCCACCGCGTTGCACCGGGTCTCGGCCATCGTTGTGGGTCTCGCCCACTTCGAGGAACTCGGTGGGGATCGGATCGGACAGGTAGAGCGAAACGCGGTCGTAAAAGTTGATGCCCTGTTCCCAGGCATCGAGGGCGTAGACAGTCACCACGCTGTACGAACGGGCCTGAAAGCGGCCGGTCTCTATGGCGTCTGAGTTTTCGCAGGCGAGGTGCAGGAAACTGCGCCGTCCCGCTCGTAATCCGTAACGCTCGGCGCGCTCGGCGTCGCGGCTACCGAGGCCCACATACAAGAGCTCCGGTGGTTTGCAGTTCTCGCCGGGGTCGACCTTGATCGAGTGGCCATAGAGGGCTCGGATGCGGCCATCGGCGATGTCGTAGCGCAGCCGGTCACCGGCGTGCACGGCATCGTGGAGAGCGTCTTCGTCTATGGGGCCCTCCAGGCGCTCGCCTAGAGCCTCCAGGACATCCTCGATTTCTGCGGCGCCAAAGGCGTCGAGCTCGAGGTCGAATTCTTCCGGCTTGTGGCGGAGCATGTAGGCCAAGGAACGGGTGATCTGCTCGACATCGAAAGAGTGGTTCATCTCGGTAGGCATCTGTTTGTTTTTGGCGGTCCGCGTGGGATCTGGCTGGTGCTCGTGGGAACGAGCCGGTCCTCGTGGGATTCGGGAAGGCGAGCCGACACGGCTCGTCGGGGCGCTGAAGCGGGGCCCCATGGAGGGGTCTGCCACTAGGAGGTTATGGGCGGCATGATACGGGAGTCCCGGGCGCAAGTCTATGCACCCTGACAGGCGTTCCGGGAGGCTCCGAGTCCAGCCGGGAACCCGTCAGGCTGGCTCGTCCTTGACTGCGCCGGCCCCCAAGGGACCCTCCTCTCCCTCGCTGCGGGCGATCACCGCCGCTCCGCATGAGTCGGACCAGACATTGACCGTGGTTCGCAACATGTCGAGGGGCCGGTCCACGGCGAGCAACAGGGCCGCGCCCTCCACGGGCAATTTCAAGGCCGAGAGGATGGTGAGCATCATCACCAGGCCAGCGGAGGGGATCCCCGCTGCCCCCACGCTGGCCAGCAGGGCCATCATGACCACCAGGGCCTGGTCGCCATAGGTCAAGGGCACGCCGCCCATCCCGGCGTAGTACTGGGCGAGGAAAATCACGCCGATGCACTCGTAAAGCGCCGTGCCATCCATATTGATCGTGGCGCCCAGGGGCAAGGTGAAGGAGGTCACCTTGTTGCTCACATGGCCGCGGCCCTCCACCGTGCGCATGGTCACGGGCAGGGTCATGCTCGACGAACTCGTGCTGAAGGCGGTCATCAAGGCCGGCGACATGGCCTTCGCCCAGCGCAAGGGGTTGATGCGACCGACGAGGGCCAGGAAGGCCGGCAAGGTCACGCAGGCGTGCAGGACCAGGGCCAGGGTCACGGTGAGCATGTACAGCAACAGGGCCCGGAAGGGCTCAAAGCCCGTGGTGGCCACGACCTTCACGATCAGGGCAAAGACGCCGTAGGGCAAGAGTGAAAGCACGCCTTCGGCCATGCGCATCATCACATGAAAGATGGCCTCGAACAGGTCGCGCACGCGGCTCGAGTGGGGCTCGGCGGCGCGCGTGATGAAATAGCCAAGCAACAGGGCGAAGAAGATCACCTGCAACATGGCGGCGTTGGAGGTCATGGAATCGATCACATTCTCGGGCACCATGCGCCGCAGGACCTCGGCGAAGTTCTCCTCGCGGTCGCCCGCCTCTGCGTTGGCCGAGAGCCCCAGGGCCGCTCCCGTGCCCGGTGCGATCAGGTTGACGAGCACCTGGCCCACGAGCACGGCCATCAAGCTCGTGATGGCGTAATAGCCAAAGGTCTTGAGCCCCATGCGACGCAAGTCCCCCATGGTGCCCACGCTGGCCACGCCGCTCACGATTGACGCGAACACCAGGGGCACGATCAGCATCTTCAAGAGCGCCAGGAAGATGTCGGCAAAAAAGGCGAAGGGCGCGATCCAGCGGGCCCGCGGCGAACTGGGCAGGAGCGCGAGGGCCACGGGATCGGGCTGGTCGGCCTGGGCGTCGCTCGCACGCACGAACCAGAGCACCTCGCCGTTTTTCGACTGCTCCACCACGGCCTTCACCGCAGCGGTGGAATCGAGACTCAGGATCGATTCCGTGGGCTTGCCGCGATCGCGGATGGCGCGGTCGTAGACCTCGCCCACCTCAAGCCGAGCACTCGGCTTGGCGGTCGAAACAACCTCGATGCCGCCCTCGACGGGCGCCCAACTCGCGCCGCTCCAGGCCGGAGCGTCAAGGCTGTACTGCATGCCGACTCCCACCAGGGCGCCGGCGACCATCCACGCAAGGACCTTCCAGTGAAATTGCATACCCAGACCCTACAACCAGAGGGACCCCGCTGGCAGGGCGGCGGGTGGCTTATCTCCAGGGCAGACGCGAGCAGTGCCTAGAAAGCGCGGGTCACGCCGGGCATGGGGATCGGATAGCGGCCCTCGGCATCGGGCGAGGTGGGCGGAGCGGCGTCCCAGGCGTAGCTTTCGGGCGAAAGGGAGAGTTCCGACCCGAGAGCATCATTCCACGAGACCTGCTGGCCGGAATAGGTCGCCATGCGCCCCAGGATGGCAGTCATGGTGGCCTCGGCGCCGCGTCGCGCTTCGTTGTGCTCGTGGCCCTCGCGAATGGCCGCGAAGAGCACATCGTGCTCGACCTGGTAAGCATCGGGCACATCGCCGCGCCAGCGCCAATTCCAACCGCCCCGGCCCTCGATGCGACCGGCGCTGATGTTGGCCGTGCCTTCGCTGCCGCTGGCGTGTTCAGAAACGCTGGTCCAAGTGCCTGGGATGTGACGGCACTGGCTCATGAGTTTGGTGCCGTTCGCGTAGGTGAACTCCACAGCGTGGTGGTCGAAGATCTCGCCATGCTCGATGCCGCTGCGCACCTGGCGCCCGCCCTGGCCCTGGGCCGAAACTGGCGTGGCCCCCATGACCCAGTTGCACACATCGAGGTTGTGGATGTGCTGCTCTACGATGTGGTCTCCGCAGAGCCAGTTGAAGTAGTACCAGTTGCGCATCTGGTACTCCATTTCGGTCTGGCCTGCCTCGCGCGGCCGAGTCCAGACTCCGCCGGAGTCCCAGTAGGCGCGCAAGAGAACGATCTCGCCGATGGCGCCCTGCCTGATGCGTTCGATGGTTTCGAGGTAACGCGCATCGTGGTGCCGCTGGAGCCCCACGCCGATCTTCAGGTCGCGGGACCTGGCCACCTCCGCGGCGGCCAGCACGCGCCGGATGCCAGGACCGTCCACGGCCACGGGCTTTTCCATGAACACATGCCGGCCGGCGTTCACGGCGTACTCGAAGTGCAAAGGGCGAAAGCCCGGTGGCGTGGCGAGGATAACCACATCGACATCCGCGTCGATGGCCTGGCGATAGGCGTCGAAGCCAACAAACTTGCGCTCTTCGGGCACTGCCACCCGCTCGCCGTGAATTGCTGCCAGGTGTTCCAGGCAAGAGTCGAGACGGTCCGAAAAGGCGTCGGCCACAGCCACGAGTTGCACCTCACCGCGTGTGGCAAGGGCCTGGCTCGCGGCGCCACTGCCGCGCCCACCGCAACCGACAAGAGCCACCCGCAGAAGATCCTTGGGGCTCCCCGACTGGGCGCGAGCCAAGCGCGGCAGCAGGGATCCGCCGGCGAGAGATGCTGCCAGGGATGTCTTCAGAGATGTCTTCAGAGATGTCCTAAGGAAACTGCGGCGAGAGATACGCATTCGAGCCATTGGAACTGGGGGCGGGGGCCGAATCGGAAGGGAGATCTCAAGCGGTTGTACGCTGCCCGTGCGCAGGACGCAATCTGCAGGACGCAATCTAATCGGCAGGGGCTCTTAGCGCACCCCCAGAGAAATGCGCCGAAGGGGCTCGCTGCCGCAGCCTCGATCGCTATCAGGCCGTTCGAAGCCGAGTGGGACGAGCTCCGCGATGAAGGCCGCCGAGCCCGAGACATCCACCAGAAACTGCTCCTTTGTCTTGGCGTCGGTCCAGACCAGGCGCGTGCTCCGCAGATGCTCCGCGGGCTGTGTATGAGCGGTGTGCTTGTTGTGGTCCATGGGCTCTGCGGTGATTCTCCGAACTCTGCTGACGAGTCTTGTACGCATCGAGGCCCAAAGCGTGGGCGCCGATGGCGGAGCTTTCCTTCGAGCTTCGGCGTCTGAACCAGGAGGTCTAACCCTGCTCGAAAGGCACCGACGAGGACGAGTCCGCCCTCGCCATGACGCACTTGGAGAACAAATATTCGGCCCAAAGACCAAACTTCTGCCCGCGCCGAACGCAGGCGCGGACAATGAACTCTAGGTCGGTCTAGAAACTCAGGAGAAACGGGCCGCACATTCTCACTCCGCCTCGGTGGGCAGACGCATGCCGTTGGGTGTGAGTTCACAGCCAAGGTTCACCTCGTTGTAGCAGGGAATGAGTCCTGCCTCACGGCTCTGGTCGTTGGCGTAACAGTCGCTGGCGTAATCGCAGGCGCCGTGCCATGTGACAAGATTCACGGGATGATGCTCCAGGCCAGCCTCCGTGGTGAAGAGGCTGCCATCCCGAAGCGTGGAACCGTTCGGATTGCAAAGTGGAGAGCAGAGAGAGTCAATCGGTGAGCACGGCAAGACTCCTTTGATGGAGAGCGTGTCCTTTTTGAGGACGGCAGAATTTGAACAGTGCCGTCAGGAGACGAGAGGTGGCCGCTTGCGAAATCTTGTAAGGGTTTGCATAAAAAATCCGGACCAGGCCTCTAGTAACCCCTGCCCAAAAGAGAGACAGACCTACGGCCCGACCTACTCGCCGATTTCAAGGGCGCCGCGGTCCAACTCCGCGGGAGCCTCGACACCCAGGAGTCTCAGGGCGGTGGGCGCGATGTGCAGGAGATGGGCGCCGCCTGCGGGCAGGGACACGACCTTGTTGCTGGCGAAGATGCCAGCCACATGCACCGGCGCCACGGAGACATGGCCGCCAGACCAGTTGCTCTTGTTGGGCTGAAATATCGGCCCAGCCACGACGCTGCCCTGGTCGTCCTTGACCAACCGCAGCCCCCCCGAAGTCGTGCCCCAGGACACGCGGTAGGTCGGCTTGAAACCCACCATCAAGTCGCCCTCGCGATAGCGATAGGGGCCGTCGTGAACATCGTCGATGTAGGTCACCACTTCGACAACCTTTTCGCCGTAACCCTCGCGGCTGTCGCGCAGCAGAAGCAAGCCCGCGCGCATCTCATCGAGGAGCGGGCGGGCCTCTTCGGCCGTGACGATGCCAGCAGACTCGCGGCCCTCGAGATTGAGGTAGATCATGCCCAGGCCCAATGCGTAGGCGCGGGTGTTCTTCCAGTCCACAAACTCCAGGCCGAAATTGATCGATGTGCTCGCCAGGTCGCTCTTCAGAGCGAGGTAGCCCTCCTTGACGAGCCAGTTGTTCAGGTTCACTTGGTGGCGAAAGCTCTTGAAGCCGTGGTCGGCGCAAACCAAGAGGGTGTCGCCCTCCCCGAGAGACGCGAGTACATCTCCGATGATGCGGTCGATCTGCTCGTAGATAGCTGGGATCGCTTCGCGCAGCTCGATCTCCTGGCCGAAGAAAGTTATCTTGGTGGAAGCCAACTCTTCGTCGTAGAGCGGGTGCTCGCGGTCGTAGAACTGATAGCACATGTGCTGCACGCGGTCGGGCGTGCTGAAGACACTCATGAGCACCTCCCAGTCGTCTCGTTCCAGAGCGTCGCGGGTCAAACGCTCGCGCCACTTCATGGTGAACTCGATGTCTTCCAACATGGTGGGCGCGTCGATGATCTTGTCCTTGAAGGGCATTGTGGCGCAGGCCCAGCCGAAGGTCTCAAAGACGCCTCCCGTGCGCGACACGAGCTCGGCCGAGAACTCCCGCGGTTGACTGACCGGCTGCCAGAACTGGGGCTTCTCGGGGTCGATGTCGAGGGTGTTTACGAACAGCGTGAAGGGCTCCTTCAGGTTCAGGATCTTGACCCGCGTCACAGCCTGGGCCTTGATCAGGGGGTTCAGCTCGAAGGTGATGCGGTACCAGTCGGACCACTCGCCTTCGGAGAGGTCCTGGCTCTGGCCGCCGATCTTGACACTCACAAGGCCATCTGCCTTGCGTTCGAGCTCCATGGCGACAGCGGTGCGGGCGCCATCTGCCGCCCGGACTTCGAGGTCCTTCTTGCGCTCGCGCAAGCGGTTGCCCTCCTGCCAACCCACATCATTCTCCGGCGCCAACTGGGCTTCGAGGTCGGCGATCTCCTGGCGCACGAGACCCATTTCGTAGAAGTTCTTCGGTCCGAACACCTCGCTGGCGGTCTTGTCGTCACGCCAGTCGTTGAGGCGAAAGATCGTGCCCGCCGTGGGCGATGAGCGACCGCCGGGTGCCTTCTCGAACTCGAACTCATCAGTGGTGTAGATAAACCACTGCCCGTTTTCGCCGCGGCAGTCCGGCAAGCCGAGGCCGCCCAGAACCTGGGTGCCCGGAGGCTGGGGACGGTCCCAGGCCATGGCGGCGTCGATCACAAGAGCGCGCTTGCCTTCTGCGCCAGCAGTTTCCCAGAAGCTGTTCACCTCCACCGGATTGGCCACCACGCCGGGCACTTCGTCTGGCAACATCTGTTTGGCGGCGCGCACGCCCCAGCCTCCCACGAGTCCCAGGGACAGGGACATGACGATGGAGAGGGCCGGCTTCAGGCGCAAGAGCACCTTGAAGACGAAGAAGAACCCAGCGAAGACGATGAGCAGCACCAGGGCCGAGAGCAGGTTGATCTCGAAGTCGGCCAGAAAATTGATCAAGGGCCCGGCATCCATGGAGCTCAAGGGGCGGGTCTCGATGCGTTGGTGCCCAACCGTGGGGCGCGGCCGGCCGCCGCTGATCACTTCCTCACCGTTCGAGTCAAAAAGCGAGCGCTTGACAAATCCCGGTACGCCAGTCTTGGAGGGATTCTGGCCTGTGTTCAGAGCCGCCCAGGCCACCGGCGACTCGGCCGACCAGGTGGTGCCCAGGGGCGCGAAGGTGCCGCTCTTCTGAAGGGCCGCGAGGTTCGGCATGCGGCCCTCGGCCATGAGCCGCTCCGCCGTGTCGTGGTCGCCTCCATCGAAGCCGAGCACCACCACCCGCCCCTGGGAGCTGGCGGGCGCAGCGGTCGCGTTCGACACGGACCAATAGAACAGGGTGCCGGCCAGGGCGAAGAGAACCAGGAAGAGAGAGCGGGGCATGGAATGCTTCAGGTTGAGGGATGTGGTGCAGGGGGAGCGAGGAGGCGGCGCGGGCAGCAGATTGGATTCCCGCGAGGCCGGGTGCAAGCCTGGAGCGGGCCTTTCAGTCGGAGGCGTTCAGGCTCCAGTCGTAATCCTTCCAGACGATTTCGATCCTCTGCCCCCGCGCCAGGGCGGCTCTCAACTTGGGCATGAAGCGGGCGGCGTAGGCTTCGAGGCTCTCTGCCTGGGCCAGAAAGTCGCCGCGGTACCAGTCATAGATCGAATTCAGGTGCAATTTGCCCGTGGCGGCGTCGAAGTTGGCGAAGCGCCCGGCGCTGTGTACAGCGAGGGCCTGGGCCTCGAGCTGGGCGCCGATTTTCTCGGCCAGGAAAGCCCGCGGTCGCAGGGCGGGGCAATCGCGGCTGGCGCAGTTGATGGCGAAGTGGATGCGCGCTTCCACGAAACGCTTGCGCAGGTAGTCGTTCTCGATCTCCTCCAAGCTCAAGCGCAGGGATCCAATGGACCAGCGTTTGGCTGCCCAGCGCTGGGCCTTGGGGATGTGGCGAATCGACTTGAGGCTGCGCGGCGCGAGGGGCTCTTCCAGCGACGGCCCGGAGTCCGTGTAGTGGTCGAGGATCAAGCGCAGGGTGAAAGCGTTGTAGGCATTGATCAAAAGGGCCAGCTTCTGATCGCGGTCGAGTTGCTCGAACGGCGCCACGGCGAGTTGCTCGATGTACAGGTCGAGGCCGGTGGGATCTCGCCGCAGGGATTCGTAGTCCACCATGCCGGCGGCGTCCACAATCCTGGCCACTTGATTGTCCCAGACCTTGTGGTCGAAGCGCGGGCTCTGGGGGTCGTTCTGGTAGAGCTCCTCCGCGGTGACTTGCGACGGACCGAAGAAGCGCGTCAGGATCGATGGGCGCAGGAGCAAACTACCGAGCATGATGGCGCAGCCGCACAGGACCAGAGCCTCGATTCCCCCCCGGCCGGCCCGCGAACTCTCCTCGCTGCCGCCGCAGCCGAGCCAGCGATCGTAAAACCTCCGCAGACGAGTCGAGCTGACGCCCAAACCGTGTCCCAATTGGGTCAATCCGTTGACCGCCGTGGTGCGCAGCACGCCATTCTTGCGCCAGCGCCGGGTCGAAGTGGAAATTGTCTCGGGCAAGCGAGCGAAACGCCCCATGCGTCGCGCGCGGCTGACGAGGTCCGCATCCTCCATGATCTCCAACTCGCGGTAGCCCCCCAGGGCTTCCCATGTCTGGCGCAAAAGGAAGATGCCCTGGTCGCCGAATACGCGCCCCAAGAAACGCACGCGCAGGGCCACGGCGGTTTCGATCAGACGCAGGGAAATCCCTCTTCCAGCGAGGCGTAGGGCAAAGGCGCCGCCCACGCAATCCTCGCTCTTTAGGGCGCGGCCCACGGCTTGCAGAGCTCCGGGACAGAGGCTGCTGTCGGCGTGCAGGAAGAGCAGCACCTCGCCCGTGGCTGCCCGCGCGCCCCCGTTGAGCTGGCGCGCACGACCGCCCGCGGCCCGCACCCAGATTACCCCCCGATGGCGCGCTGCAAGGCCCTCGTCGATCTCGGGCGCGGCCACGATGACTTCGGCTTGCGGAGCATCGCGAGCCAATTCGTCCAAGAGCCCCGCGAGGCACTCTTCCCCAGCTCGAGCGCAAAGAATGATCGAGATCGCGGGGTCGGGCCCGGGTCCAGCGGAGTGGTGCATGTCAAGCCGATCTTACGAGAAGGGCGAGGGGTTTGGGAGGGCCGAAGAAGGTAGGATGCTGCGCGATTGTTCTCCCCATGATGATTCACATCCCCCACCAGAGCCAGAGGGCCAGCGGCAAAGGGCTCCTCGTGGCAGTCGCGGCCTTGAGCCTCGCAGCCCTGGTGTTTCTCTTCTGGCGCAGCCACGACTTGCAGAGGGGCTTTGCTCCCCTGAACCCCTCAGAGGGCGGCGCGGCGAACTTGAACAGGTCAGCGGACCTCGAATCGGTGAACAGCGCTGAGGCTGCGCGCCAAGGCGATGCCGTTCAAGGCGATGCCGTTCCAAGCGACCCCACCAACCCCGACGGACGCGAGGGCGAATTCGACGGCCTGGGCTCGATCCGGGGGGAGATGCTCTTGGCTCCGGGTGTGGAGCTACCCGCCTCGTGGTCCCTGCGCGTGGCGCCCTCGCGCACCCTGCGCGGCCGCAGGCGCGCCGTCTCGCGCGGGGTCGCGGGCCCCGCCGAGGGTTCTCTATTCATGGTCGATGGCCTGCCTCTCGGAGGATACGACATCTGGGGCGAGGCCCCCGGGCTACGCACGCCCAAACGCGCGGTGCTCCTCACCCGCGGCTCCTCGACGCCCTTCGTCAAGCTGCGTTTCGCGCCCATGGGTTTCATCGACGGGTTTGTCTTTCGCGCCGACGGCGCAGCCGCCGAGGGCGTGCTCGTGGCCTTGGCAGCCGAGCCCCAAGGAACTGCCCGCCGCGAGATGCGCACGAACCCCGATGGCTCCTACCGTTTTGATTCTGTAGCCGACGGTCCCTACCGCATGCACTTCGGTCCCGCCGAGACTCCCTTGGTGGACTCCACCGAACTCTTCTTTCGCGCCCCCTCCCTGCGCTTCAGGGAGATCCGTCTGCCACCCACCGCTGACCTGCTCCTGTATTCACAGGATAAAAATGGCGCCGTGTTGACTGGAGTGAGCATTTCCGGTTTTGGCAACAAGGGCGGTCGCATCGAGGCCCTCACCGACCTCAATGGCAAGGCCTGGGCACGCAACCTGCCGCCGGGGCGCTATCGCCTGCAAGCCAAGGCCCCGGACAACCGCCGCACCCGTCAAACCTTCGTGCTGACCCTCGAAGCCGGCCAAGAGTGTTGGCTGGTATTGCGTTGACGAACCCTGCCTATACGATCCTCCCATGGCCACCCAGCTACTCCTCGACATCTCCACCATCGACCTCGACAAGATCGTCGCCGACCGCGACGAACTGCTCTCCAAACTCTCCCAGCGCGGCACCTTCGAGATGCTCGGCGGGGTCTGCTACCGCGACCCGGAAGCGGAATTAATCGTGGGCTACAAGGACATCCGTTCCGACGACTGGTGGGCGCCGGACCACATCCCCGGTCGACCCCTGTTTCCCGGCGCCATGATGATCGAGGCCAGCGCTCAGCTGTGTACCTACGATTACCTCTTGCGCGGCACCGCCGATCCCACGAAGTTCATCGGCTTTGGCGGCGTCGACGCCACGCGCTTCCGCGGCCCGGTGGAGCCCGACGGGCGCATGTACTTCGTGGGCCGCGTCAAGCGCATCCGTCGCTCTCTTTTCACCTACTACGCCCAGGGCTTCTACCGCGACAAAATGGTCTTCGAATCGGAGATCATGGGCGTTGTGCTGTAAGGCCATTGGCTAGCCCGCGGGTTGCTGTCCGGTTCCTCCAGCCGGAGTGCAACATGGACTGCACCTTCTGCGTCACCGAAGATGACTTCGATGTGATCTCGTTTGAGGCGGAGGTCCTGCTCTGCGAGCGACTGGCTGGTGAGGGCCGCGCAACAGCACTCCCCTTCACCCTCTACCGCCGACCGGATATGTACCGTTCACGCACCGTCGATATCTACTGGAGCGCCGGAGGTGGCGTGGTCAAGGGTTAGCCCGGACCTCTATACGCCGTCCCCAAAAGTCAACGGCGCGCGGCGCAATTCGATTTTCTCTCCGTGCTCCTCGAGCAGGCCCAGGACATCAAGCTCCACACAGCGGCAGGTGCGATCCAAAAGGGATGCGAGGGAAGGCTCGGAGCGACCGTCTTCGCCGGTCACGGCTTCCTTGACATAGGTTCCGTGTTGGGTGCGGATCTGGACCTGGTAGCGTCCAGGCTCGGCTATGGCTTCGGCGCCGCGGATTTCCATCCAGCGTTCCCGAACCAGATCGGCGCGCCTGTGGGCCACGCGCTGTGGAGTTTTCTGGGCGATCTGGTAGCGCCGGCCCACGAGGGGCTCGAAGAGGTCCGCGGTGGCGGCGCCTTCGACTTCGACTAGAGCGGAATAGTCCTTGGCGTGTTTGGTTTCCTTGAGGATGCGGATGCGCGCCTTCTCGGACCAGTGCAGGCCCTCGATCTCGAGGCGGCCTGCGTTGCGGCGATTGATCTCGGCTTCAATCTCCGCCAGGTTCACCTTGAGTTCCTTGGGGTTCTGGAACTCCACCACGAAGGGCCTACCGTCGCCCAGCATGCGCACATCAATGTCTTCGCGGCCCGCACCGTGAAACTTGTTCTTGCGAGTCTTGAGCGCCGCGCCCAGGACCCAGGTCAAAAGTTCCTGGACCGAATCGCGGGTGAGCTTGCCGAAGCCCTCACAGTGGTCGCACTTCTTGCGCCGCCGGGGGTGGCCCTTGCAGACCGGGCAGAAAAAAACGGTCTGGGGCAGATCGCGAGTGAGCTTGCGGTAACGGCCTTCGATGAAGACCTTTCCCTGGGGCATGTCAGCCATGTGTGGTTCGATAACTCCTGGTTTACAGAGGCCCGCGGCCCCCGGGGCGACTGGAACGCCCCTCCCTACCAAAACGGGTGCGGTAAAAAGTCGGTTCGCGCCGGGCACGGGTCCCAGCGAGAGCGGCGAAGAGCATAACGCGCCGGGCGGAAGGCACCAAGGAATGCAAACCACAGAGGCGAGAATCGCAATCTTGAGGGCGAGTCCGTAGGCTCATCGGCCAATATGCATCCCTACCTATTCTCCCTGCCCCTGCCCTGGCTAGACGCGCCCTTCCATGTGCGTTCCTTCGGTGCCCTTGTGGCCCTCGGATTCCTGGCCGGCGCCCATGTCCTGCAACGCCTCGCCGCCAGGTACGGCGACGATCCCGAGCACGACGAGGATCACTTCGCCCAGATCATCATGTGGGTCCTGTTCGGGGTCTTCGGCGGAGCGCGCTTGATGTATGTGGCCGTGGAGATGCTGCGCGGCTCGCCCACGGGAGAGGGCTACATTCAACAGCCCTGGACCATGTTCTTTTTCTGGCAAGGCGGCCTGGTGATGTACGGCGGCTTTCTCGGCGGCGTCCTGGCGGGCATTCACAAGGCGCGCAAGCTGGGCGTGCGTTGGTTGAATGCCGTGGACATGGCCATGGTGGCGGCCTTCTTCGCCCAGGCCATCGGACGCATCGGTTGCTTGATGGTGGGCGACGACTACGGCCGGGTCGTGCCAGAGAAGTACGCCGATCTGCCCTTCCCCCTGGTGATCCGGGTCCCCGACCCGCTGCCCGAGGGCAGTCTCTTCGGCTCGCAGAATGCCGGTGAGATTTTGTGGGCCACCCAGACCTGGATGAGCTTGAACGCCCTGGCCCTTTCCGGCGTGGCCTTTTTCATATTGAAGCGGCGGCGCTACACGGGCCAGGTACTGCTTTGGACGGTGGCCCTGTACGCCCTGGGGCGCTACGCCATCGAGGCCTTCCGCGGTGACTCGATCCGCGGGCTGTGGTTCGACGGAGCCATGAGCACCTCGCAACTGATCTCAGCTGTTGCCGGCAGCCTGGCCCTCGTCCTCATCTTCATGAATCGCCGTCGCAGCGACCCGCCATCGGAAGCCGCACGGGCATGACGGAGCGCGGGGCCAATGACGGCACGCGGCGCGGGCACATCGTGGCCGGCATCGACGAGGCTGGCCTGGGTCCCCTGCTCGGGCCCTTGACCCTGGGCTATGCCGCCATGCGTCTCCCACCGGAGAAGATAAACCTCTGGGAAGCGCTGGAGGCCGTGGTTTCCCGCGATCCCAAGCTCGGCGAAGATCACATCGTTGTGGCCGATTCCAAGCGCGTCTTTGCTCGCAACCCGCGGGGCGAAAAGCGCCTGGAAACCACGGCCCTGGCCTTCCTGGGAGCCCGGCCCGGCGGTGCGCCGAGTTCGGGAACCGAACTTCTGCGCTCGATGCCCCGGTCCCTGCGCCCGCGGGCCCAGGACATCCTAGAGAGCCCCTGGTACGGCGAAATCGGCTTTGCCTTGCCCCTGTGGGTGGACGCCGGCCGTATGGAGCTGCGCCGAGAACTTCTGCGCCGCGAACTGAAGAGTTGCGGCATCGCCGTGGTGGCTGCCGGTGTGCGCGTGGTGCCGGCGAGAGAACTAAACCGGTCCTTCGCCCGCACCGCCAACAAGAGCCTCTCGGTGTGGGAGATCGTGGCCGCCATTCTGCGCCACCTCTGGGACGAGTTCAGCCTCGAGCCACTGCACATCATCGTGGACCGCCAGGGCGGCCGCTTCCGTTACGGTCGGCTCCTGGCCAGTTGTTTCCCGAAGGCGCGCATCGTCGTGGGCTTTGAGAGCCCGGCGCAATCGGAGTACCAAGTCCGCCTCGAAGCCCAGGGCGAGCGGCGTCAAATGCGCCTGACCTTCGCCGAGAAAGCCGAGGACCGCGCCTTTACCGTGGCCCTCGCCTCGTGCTTTGCGAAGTACGCCCGCGAGCTCGGCATGACGGCCTTCAACGATTTCTTCACAGGCCTCCTCGCCGGCCTCAAACCAACCGCCGGTTACACCACCGATGGCCGCCGCTGGTTGAAAGACGCCGAGCCCTGCCTGCGCGAGCTGGAACTCAGGCCGGGTTGTTTGCAGCGTGAGCGTTAGGCCGGGCTCGCCCGGCCTATTCGTGACGAAGCACAGGAATCATCCCAATCGGAAGGAAGGTCCGGCCAACTGGTCATTTTCCTTCGAGAATCTTGGTGCAGGTCACATCGTCAACTCCGATTCTTGAGGCCAGCCAAGGTGCTGCGAAGAACAGGGCCGCTCCAATCGCAAAGATCCAGAGACTCGCCAGTAAGCCGAAGTTACTCATGGCGACCATGTGAGGGCAAGCTCGTCGCCCGTGCAGCCGGGGATCGACTCGACCGTTGCGCCAGGCCACCAACGCTGAAGCAAGCTGAATCCGAGAGAGGCCACGCCGAGGAGGGCGAGACAGAAGGCTCCCAGCCGCAGCAGCGATGCAATTTTTGCGTAAGGCACTTGCTCGACATCTCCGATTGCGCACTCGGGCTAGGTGCTAAACCAACGCCACGCAGTCGATCTCGACGGCGACATCTTTGGGTAGGCCGGCCACGGCCACGGTGGCCCGGGCGGGCGGTGATGCGCCTGGGAAGTGGCGGGCGTAGACCTCGTTGACCAGGGTGAAATGGGACATGTCCACGAGGTAAACATTGCACTTCACCACCCTCGCGAAGCTAGTGCCGGCCGCTTCCAGGACGGCTCTGAGGTTCTTGAAGATCTGTTCAGTCTGTACGGTCACATCGCCTTCAACCAGAGCACCGGTGGTGGCGTCGAGAGCTATCTGGCCGGAACAATGCACGAGGCCCGCGGCCACCACGGCCTGGCTGTAGGGACCGATGGCCGCTGGAGCGTGGGGTGTGGAGATGGCGCGCGGTTCGGTCATGGAAGCTCAGTTGGAGTAGCGCTGCACAAGGGCCGCAGCCACGGCTGGCGGCACGAGGGCGCTGACATCGCCGCCCAGGGAAGCGATCTGGCGCACGAGAGTGCTCGAGATGAACGACACCTCGGGCGCGGCCAGGAGAAAGACTGTGTCGAGAGCGGGCAGGAGGCTCCTGTTGGTGTGGGCCATTTGGGTCTCGTAGTCGAGGTCCGCGCCGCCGCGCAGACCGCGCACCACCACTTGGGCATCGGCCTCGCGAGCGGCGTCGACCAAGAGGCCACGGGTGGCGCTGATCGTGATGCCCGTGAGGTGCGCGAGGGTCGTGCGCAAGAGCTCCACCCGCTCGTCGACACTGAAGAGCGGCTCTTTCGAGGCCTCTGCCGCCACCAGCACCGTCACCTCGCCGAAGAGCACTTGAGCCCGGGTGATGAGATCGACGTGCCCCAGGGTCACGGGATCAAAACTGCCGGGGAATAGCGCCCGGGATGAATCCTTGGCTGCGGTCATGGGGAGCATTCTACCCCTCCTGCTTGCGATCGCCGCGCAAGAGTTGCCCGGGCCCAGGAGTTCTATGGGATTCGATGGGAATAGAGCGCGCCCGCGCGGGTTGACAGGCGTCCAGAGGCGTGCATGATCGAAGATGACCCCCCCGCGCCCCTACGGCGCCCCCTGGTGACGCTAGTTTGCATAGCCCTCGCGGCGGGGCTCTGCGCCCAGGCGGGTGCCCTCGCGAGTCTCGCGGTGTGGGCCCTGGCCCTGGTCTGGCTGGCCCGCGGAGTGACGAGACCGCCATTTATTGACAGGTTCGTCGACAGGCTCGCCGGCGGCCTCGGAGCCGGGGTCCTGGTGACCTGGCTGGCCGTGGCCCTCCTACACGCCCACACCCAGAGCCGCCCCCACCGCCTCTTCGAAGGAACCTGGCGACAGGACGCCCAGGATGCCGAAAGCGTGCGCGGGCACTTCGAGGAGGGCGGTGGACACTTCGAGTTGCCCAGGGGCGCGGCGCGCGAGGGCGAACTGCTGCGCCTCAACCCCCACCGCGAGCCGGCGACCTCCGCCCGCGCTCCCGACTTCGTGCGCCGACGGCAAGGCTACGCCCCCGCGCAACAAGTCGACCTCGACGAAGTGACACGCCTGGCGCCGCCAGAAGCCAACCCGGCGGCGCGCATGGGCCGCGCCGCCCTGGCCCTGCGGCGGGCGGGGCTGGCGCGGATCAAACGACTCGAAGATCGGACCACACGGGGGCTGGCCGCGGCGCTTCTATTCGGCGACAGGAGCCTCTTGCCCCGGGGCCTGGCCGATCTCTTCACGCGCACCGGCACGCGCCACGCCCTGGCGGTGAGTGGGTTGCATGTGGCCCTTGTAGCGGCGCTCTGGATCTGGCCCATGGGCAGCTTGATCGCCTGGCTCGTCGGGCTTGTGATCGGCGCGAGCCGCTCGGGGCGGCGCACCCAAAAGCACAGCGTGTGGACTGCACCAGAACTCTGGCGAGCTGGCATCCTGGCCCTGCTCGTGCCCCTCGCCGGTTCGGGCGCGCCGGTGGTGCGGGCGGCCCTGGCCCTGAGCCTGGCGCAACTCGCGGCGATCTTCAGGCCGCACCAAGACGCCGATGGAAAGCTCGTCGGCGGCCGACGCGCCGACGGCCTTTCGCTCTGGGCCCTGGCGCTGCTATTCGAATGGCTCAACGATCCCCGCTGCCTCGCATCCCTCTCGGTACTGCTCTCCTACGGCGCAACCCTGGGGCTCTTGCTCTTCGCCCGACCAGCCCTTTTCTGGTTGCGGCGCCACACCCCGGGCGGCGGCCGCGTGGCGGCGGTTGGACGGCTCGGCCATCCCCGGCCAGCGGCCCTGCGCCTCGTGGCGCAGCGGCTTCTCGACTGGGCCTTGTGCGGCCTGGCGGCTTCTTTTGCCGCCAACCTCGCCACCTTGCCGGTGGTCTGGTTCGTCTTCGGCGAGTGGAGTTGGGTGGGTACCCCGGCGACCCTCTTGCTCTTGCCGTTCTTGGCGGCCTTCCTCGGACTCGCCTGGGCCTATGTGCTGTGGCCCAACGCCCTCGTCGCCGGTTGGCTCGATCTGCTGTGCGACCTGCAGATCGCTCTGCTCAAGGGCTTCGACGCCTTGCCGGGCACGCCCACCAACTTGCCCTCGCGCCCTCTCTGGGCGCTCTTGGCTGTGGCTTTGGTTTCGATGCTGGCCGTGCACAAGAAGGGCGCGGCGCGTCTGGCCCTGGCAGGTTGGAGCGCCTTGATCCTGCCCTGGCACGGACCGGCACGGGAACTCGAAGTGCACGCCCTCGATGTGGGCCACGGCACAGCTGTGGTGGTGCGCACGCCGGGCGGCCCCACCTGGCTCTTCGACGCCGGCTCTCGCGATCGTCGCGGAGTGGCGCGGGATGCGCTGGCGCCGCTCTTGCGAGAACTCGATGTGGGACGCCTGGTGGTAGTCTCTTCCCACAACGACACGGACCATTCCGGAGCCCTGCCCTGGCTGGTCGAACGCTATCCGCCGCTCTTTTGGGCAGGTGCCTTGAGCACACAGCTAGCTGAGCGACTACCGCACGGTACAGCGCGCCTCGACCTCGAGGCGGGTCGCCTGGAGTTAGATCTGGGTAGAAGCGAAGGAGCCCTGAGCGCGACCCTGATCCGGGGCGCCGCGGGCGAGGGCAACGAGGGCAGCCGCGACCTTGAGTTGCGCTGGCAAGGTCGGAGCGTGTTGCTCACAGGTGACGCCGAAGGCCACGGCCGCGCCCGCAGCTTGCAGGCCGGGCATCTGCGCGGGCCCTACGACCTCCTGCTCTTCCCCCACCACGGATCCCATACGCCCTGGCTCGGGAAGATCCTGGCCGAAACGCAGCCCACTGAGATCTGGATCAGCAGCGGCGAACGCCCGGCGGTGGCGCGGGAATTGGATCGCCGCGGGCTGGAGTGGAGTTCAACGGCAGAGGCAGGCCCGCTTAGCAGGCGCTTTCCGGGGAGTGGCATGGATCCTGCTATGGATCGTGCTGTGGAAGCCAGGTACTGAGTAAGCAAGCGCCCCTACCTTGACGCCCGGCGAAAAGTCCCCAAAATCACACCATGGACGCTTTTCTCAAGAAACCCCTGCCCCGCGCCCTGGGCTGCGCGAGCGCGCTCTTCGCTTGCCTGTGCATGGGCCCGCAGGCGGCGCAAGCAAGCTCAGCGAACTGCGCCAGCCAGGACGCCTCGATTCCTGAGGATGCCCGCAGCACACCGCGCAAGCGCCTGCTCAAGTTGCACAGCGGCGAGGTCTTGCGAGGCAACACGCGCTGGCGCAGCGACCACTGGGAGATCGCTCGTGATGGAAAATGGATCAGCCTGCGAGCGGGCTTGGTGCGTTCGATGCGCGACGACGCCGAAGCGCGCCGCGAGAGCCGCCTACGCGCCCGCAAGGTGGGACCCCAGGACCACGCCGCGCGCGCGGCCCTGGCAAGTTGGATGATCGACGAGGGGCTCGTGAGCGAAGCCCTCGGGGAACTCAATCAGGTGTTGGCCAAACAGCCCGACCACGGCGCAGCCACAGCTCTCCTGGCCGCTGCGCCCATACCGCGGCCCAAGGGCGGCAATCCGCGCGAGAATCCCGCGGCCTTCGCCCGGCGCTTGTTCGCCGCGGCCATCAGCTCCGCCCCGGCGCAACGCGAGCTGTGCATCCTGGCCCTCGGCGAACTGCGCGACGTGCAATCAGGCCGCGCCTTCCTGCTCGACTTCCTGCGCCGCGAACTGCTTGCCGTGCGCGTCCTGCGCCGCGCCACCGCAGCCCACGCTCTGCGACGGCTCTTGCCCGGCGAAGGCATCCGAGATCTCTTGCGGCGCTGCGCCCTGGACACCTCGCGGCCCGTGCGCGAGTCGGCCGCCCTGGCGCTCTTCGTAAGCGGCGAAGCGGGAGTCATAGAGCCCCTGGTGCGAGCGCTCGGAAGCGACTCGCGGGCGGTGCGCACCAACGCCGCCGAGAGCCTGGGCGCCGTGGGCTTTCCCCTGGCGATCCCGTCCCTGGTAACGCACTTCGCGAGCCTCACCCAGTCCGGTGGCGGCGGCGTCTCGCCCAGCACGGCACACATCTACATCGGCACGCAATTCGCCTATCTCGGCGATTTCGATGTGGAGATCGCCCAGGCGGCCTCGATTGCCGATCCTATGGTGAAAATCGGCGACTCCGGGGTGGTGCTCGACGCACGCCTGGCCGGGATCTCTGGCTTCACCTACGCCTTGGAGCGCCGCACCGTGCGCGAGGCCCTCAAGAAACTCAGCGGAGCCAACCCGGGTTCAGCGCCCGCGGACTGGCAGGCTTGGTGGGCCGAGTCGCAAGCCGCCCAGGATGCCCCCGAGCCACAGGCGGGTGCGCGCTAACGCGGCTGGCTGAACTCGCTGTCGAGCAGGCCCTTGAAGCCCTGAATCGCCACGCGCTGGAGGTAGAAATCGAGGCCGCGCTCGGCACCGAGTTCTTCGCCGCCGCCCGCCCGGCCAGGGCCGCCGTGGACCATGGAGGGTAGCACCATGCCCGGCGGCAGGGCTTGTTCGGCGCAGCGCTCGGAACCGATCCAGACCCGGCCGTGCCAGGGAGCGATGCCCAAAACGAAGGTGCGGGTCCAGGCAGAATCACTCGAGTAGAGGCTCGCAACCAAACTGCCCTGGCCCAGCACCACAAGTTCCACGGCTTCTTCCGGGCTGCCGCCGTAAGGGAGCACCGTGGCCACGGGCCCAAAGACTTCCTCCTCGTGGAAGATCGCGGTGCGCGGATCCTCGGCCACCAAGAGGGTGGGAGCGATGAAACAACCCCTGTCCGCGGCGGGCTCGGGGCCTCCGCAGGCGATCCTTGCGTGTTCAGAGAGACGCGCGATGCCGGCGCGCACACCCTCGAAGGCGGCTTCGCTGGCCAGGGGGCCCATGCGTGATTTGGAGTCGGCGGGGTCGCCCTGCACGACTCGGCCGAGGGCCGCCACGAGGTCGCTGGTGACCTCCTCGACCCTATCGCTGGGCACGCAGATGCGGCGCACGGCGGTGCACTTCTGCCCGGCCTTCTGGGTCAGGTCGAGGACCAGGTTGGAGAGGAATAGCGAGTAGGTGTTACTCGACGGATCGACATCGGGAGCCAGCACGGCGGCGTTGAGCGAGTCGGCCTCGATGTTGACGCGCACATTGCGAGCCACGAGTCCGGGGTGTGCCTTGAGCTTGGCACCGGTGGCCGCGGAGCCCGTAAAGGCCAGGGCGTCCTGGGGGCCGAGGTGGTCGAGGAGGTCGCCCACGCTGCCACACAGGAACTGGAACGCACCCTCGGGCAGGATGCCGCTCTCCACGATGATCTGGGCCACGCTCCAGGCCAGGACGGCCGTGGGCGTGCCAGGCTTTTCGATCACCGGCACACCGGCCAGGATCGCGCAGGCCATCTTCTCGGCCATGCCCCAGGCGGGAAAGTTAAAGGCGTTGATGTGCACGGCAATGCCTTCGCGGGGAACCGAAATGTGCAGGCCGCCGAAGCGCTTGGTGCGACCGAGTTGGATCTGGTCTCCGGCTTGAAGAAAGGGCTGGTCGCCGAGGCTCTGCGCCAGGTGGGCGTAGGCCGCCAGGGTTCCGGTGGCGCCGTCGATGTCGAACTTGGCGTCGCCGCGGGTGTTGCCTCCGTCCTGACAACCGATGGCGATCAACTCTTCCCGATGTTCGTGGATCGCGGCTGAGAGATCTTTCAGAAGCGCACCCCGCTGCCCGAATGTCATGGCTCGCAGGGCCGGCCCGCCACTCTCACGGCCGTGGCGTGTCACGGCTGCGAAGTCGATGCCCTCGGTACTGCACTCGGCCACGGGCTCGAGGGTAGTGGGGTTCGAGATGATGGCGGCGTTCTTGCCCCCGCTGTGCCAGGCACCGAGGGCGTAGCTGGAAAGTCGTTGCATGGGAATAGGGAATCGGTCGAGGGGAGCGTTTCGGGCGATCATGCTACACAAAGCCTGCCCCCTTCTGCCAAGCTGGGCCGCCATGGGGCACCCCGCCGAAGAGAAGAACCGCAGCCATCCGGCTGGACCTCTATCCAGGAGCCCTTCGCAAGACGCCAATCTGCCCAGCAGCGAGGCTCCCAACGCCGCCACGGCGGACCTCGACACCCTTTCCACCGCCGCCGCCGTGCGCCTCTTCCGCGAGCAGGACGCCCGAATTCTGGAGGCTCTCGAGGGATCAGCGCCGGCCATCGAAGCGGCCATCTGTCTGATCGCCGCGCGCCTCGAGGCTGGCGGCAGGCTCTTCTACCTCGGCGCAGGCACCAGCGGGCGCCTGGGAGTGCTCGACGCCGTGGAGTGCCCGCCGACCTTTCAGACGCCCCCGGAAATGATGCAGGGCATTTTGGCCGGTGGCCCCGAGGCCATGTTCCGCTCGCAAGAAGGTGCGGAGGACGACACCCAAGCGGCAGCCCTGGACCTCGACGCCCGCGCTCTCAGCGGCGGCGATGTGGTCATGGGTATCAGCGCCAGCGGCACGACGCCTTTTGTTCTCGGCGGCCTGGCCCACGCCCGCAACCTGGCCGCTGCGACGATTCTCGTCACCTGCTGCCCCGCCGAAGCGTCTCCTGCTTTCGATGTCACCATCAGCCTCGACACCGGCCCCGAAGTCCTGGCCGGCTCTACCCGCCTAAAAGCCGGCACGGCCACCAAGATGGCCCTGGGCACCATCAGCACCCTGGTCATGGTCAAGCTCGGCCGCGTCTATGGAAACCGCATGGTCGATGTCGCCACCCGCGGCAACGCGAAGCTCGAACGCCGCGGTCTGCATCTGGTGAGCGAACTTGGCCGCGTGGACCTCGCCTGCGCCCGCGCCAGCCTGGCCGCCGCCGACGGCCAAGTCAAAGTCGCCATTCTCATGTCCCGCCGCCAACTCTCTGCCGCCGCCGCCCGCGCTGCCCTCGAGCAGCATTCCCTGCGCGAGGCTCTATCTGGTCATTTCGTGCCAGGCTCGAAATGACCAGATAGAGCCTCGGCCAGGCGTTCCCAGTCGAAGGCAGGGCCGGGGTCGAGCTTGTTGGTCTGGATGTGGTGGTGGCCGAGGAGACCGGCAAAGCTGCGCCAGGCCTCGTCGCTCAGGGTGTCTTGGATAATCGCACCGGAGGGATCCCGGGGGACCTCGAGGCGGATCCCTGGCAGCGCGCCTGACAGGGTCGCCGCCAGGGCGGCCAGGGAGTCGTACTGCTCGGGGGTGAAATCGTACTGCACGAGCCAACTGCCGTTGATGCGGCCCTCGATCAACTCAGGCCGGGCGGGGCGGCCCGTGAAGCCAGGGGTGCGGACGCCGCCGTCGCCGAGCCTCTCGGGCAAGGTGATGCGCGGGCCCTCGCTGTCGAGGGCGTACCAGCGCTCGATGGCCACGCGCTCGGAAGGGGGATAGGCGCCGATGTGGGCCAACTCCACGCCGATGGAACGGGCGTTCGAGCGGGTGGCGTGCCAGGCGGTCTCGCGCACATCCAGGGTCTGGTAGATCGTGCCGTCGATGTCGAGCAAGAAGTGCACTGACAAACCGCGACCATGGTGCAAGACTTCGAAACAGGTGCGGCTGATGCCACAGACATCGTAATGCACAACGAACTGGTCGACGGCGCGGCCGAGTTCAGCGAGGTCGCTGGAAACAGGGCCAGCAAGCGTCCGCGAGGACTGCGAAGGGGTCTGACGGCCAGGGCTATAGCGCCGACCGGTTGCGTCGACAAAGGCCGGCTCGCTACCGGGACGAATGGATGTCTGGTAGGCGTTGTATCCGCCCTCGTCGGTCCACAAGACAACAGGTCGGCCCACGGCAAAACGCTGACCCGCGATGATGATGTCCTCGCCACACTCGATGGTGGCGCTGGCTTCGCGCACAGCCCAGTCCAAGGCATCCGGCGCCAGGGGCGGCGGGCTCTGGCAGGCGCCAGTCGCCAGGAGGGCGAGACCCGCGGCCCAACGCGAAGCGCTCATGCGGTGGTCCCGCCGCAGGACGAACCGGAACCTGCGCTGCATCCAAAACAATGGGGACCGGTCACGATCCGGCGCTGGCAGGCGCTCGCGGGGTCCAGATCAGAGATATGCCGGGGCGCGCCCGCTATGAGTTCGAGGCCGAGCATCTGATTGAAGTCGCAGTCGAAGAGCTGACCGCGCCAATCCACGCTCAGCATGTTGCGACACATGACCTTGGCCGCGGCCTTTGGATTGAACGCCGCCCGCAGGGCCTGCATGTAGTCCTCGAGGTGGCCGCCGCCATGAAGCCAGTCGGCATAGCGCGCAATGGGCATGTTGGTAATGGTGTAGAGGGCGTCGAACTCGATTCCATGCAGACGCCGGAGTTCGCGCTTCCATTCCTGTTCGAGGGAGGCCTGGCCGCTGGGCAAGAAGGCCCCCACCGGGTTGGTCACCAGCGCGAGTCGGCGCGCGGGATCGCCACATCCATAGCCCGCCGCGTTGAGCAGCCGCAGGCCCGCGAGCGATCGCTCAAAGACTCCCTCGCCGCGCTGTTTGTCGGTGGAACGCTGGCGATAATGAGGCAAGGACGCGGCCACCTCAACTTCATGCTCGGCCAGGAACTGGGCCAGGTCGGCGTGGCGCGGAACAGTCAGGATGGTCAGGTTCGAACGGTCGATCACATGGCGTCCGAGACGCCGCGCCTCGCGCACGAGGTACTCGAAGGACGGACACATCTCTGGCGCACCGCCGGTGAGGTCCACGGTGCCGATCTCGCTCTTCGCCAGGGCTGCAATGCACAGCTCGGCCGTTTCACGCGTCATGATCTCGCTCCTCGTGGGGCCAGCGTCCACATGACAATGAGCGCAGGTCTGATTGCAGAGACGGCCCAGGTTGATCTGCATCACATCCAAGCCACTTGCCCGCAGCGGCATGAGGCCAGCCCCTTCGAGGTGCTCCTCGAAACTGCCGCCGGAGCCCTTGGCATCGAGAGCACGGGTCAGAAGTTCGAGCTGGCTGGCTCTTGTGCGCACAGGTGTAAGGAGAGTCACGATGCCTACATCTCCAGGTGGTCCGCCACGCGGCGCATCTGCATGCCGTGCACCAAAGCCGCGCCTCCCTTGATTGCCGTGGCCACATGAACAACCTCGGTCAACTGCTCGACATCGGAGCCCTTGGCCAGAGATTCCTTGGTGTAGGCCTCGATGCAGTAAGGGCACTGAACGGCGTGGGCCACCCCCAGGGCGATTAGAGCCTTCTCGCGGGCCGTGAGCGCGCCGTCCTCGAAGACCGCTCCGTAGTACTCAAAAAACTTGTCGGCCAGGGGCCCCGCATGGTCGCCGATTTTTTCAAAGTGCGACAGATCGGCGGGATCGTAATAGCTATCCATGGAATAGGCGGGTCCTGGGAGAGGAGCGGGGAGAGGCGACGCCCACCAAGGCTACGGGATCGGGAGGTGCTTGGGACCTCCGTGGGCGCCAGGAGGAAAAAAATATTGCCCCGGGCGTGACTCCCCCGGCGTAGCAGGCGTCCATTCCCACATGCAAGCCGTTCGAGTACAAGGCATCTCGCTCCAGGGTACAGGCGCCGATTTGGTGAGCGTCGAAGCACGCTTTGAGTCCCGCGACACGGGACCCACCGAGGTCTCGATCTCGGGCCTGCCCGATCCCGTCATCCGCGAGAGCCGCGGCCGCTGGATGTGCGCCCTGAAAGAATCGCGTCTGGCGCTGCGGCCCGGACATTTATTTCTGAACCTGGTGCCCTCGGCCAGGCGCAAGAGCGGCGGCAGCCTGGACCTGGCCATGGCCCTCGCTGCCGCCGCGGCTTCGGGGCACCTCGACGCGAAGTGGCTGGAGGGCACCCTGTTCTTGGGCGAGCTCGGTATCGACGGTCGATTGCACTCGGTGCCCGGCGGCCTGGCGGCCGCAGCGGCGGCCCGCGATGGCGGTCTCTCGCGAGTCATGGCGCCGCCCGCCACAGCCCGCGAAGCCGCGTGGCTGCCCGAGATCGAGGCCCATGCCGCGAGCTCGCTGGGCCAGGTAGTGCAGATCATCTCGGGAGTTGCCGGAAAAACCGAAGCCATCGTTCCCCGCGAAATGTCCCATTCCACCAGCATCGAGGTCCCCAGTCTCGACGAGGTGCGCGGCCAGGAACTCGCCAAGCGCGCCTTGCAGATCGCAGCGGCCGGCGGCCACGGGCTGCTGCTCGTTGGACCTCCGGGCGCGGGCAAGTCGATGCTCGCGCGACGCCTCCCAGGCCTCTTGCCAACGCCGACTGTTGAGGAGCGCATCGAAATCACGCGCGTCCTGTCGGCGGCTGGCACCTGGCCTGGAGGCCTCGCTCGAGCGCGACCCTTCCGCGCTCCGCACCACACCACCAGCTACGCCGGGCTGGTGGGCGG
Organism: Planctomycetota bacterium; assembly: GCA_012959785.1. GTDB lineage: Bacteria > Planctomycetota > UBA1135 > UBA1135 > DUCM01. The sequence continues at coordinate 163,837 of DUCM01000006.1, forward strand.
GGGCTCGACGCCTGCGCCGGGGGAGATCACCTTGGCCCACCGCGGCGTCCTGTTTCTTGACGAGTTGCCCGAGTTTCGCCGCGAAGCCCTCGAAGCCCTGCGGCAGCCCCTCGAAACAGGTCAAATCACCATCTCGCGGGCCAGCGGGCGGCTCGATTTGCCGGCGCGCTTTCAACTTGTGGCGGCCATGAACCCCTGCCCCTGCGGCTATCTCGGCCATGGCCGGGTGACCTGTCATTGCACCGAGGCGGCCGTGGCACGCTACCGCCGCCGCATCTCCGGGCCGCTCCTCGATCGCATCGATCTGCGGCTGGAGATTCGTCCGCCGGAGTTTGACGAACTCCTGGGGCGCAGCTATCCGCGAGGAAAAGGCTCAGCCGAGGACCCCCAAGACGCTGGTAGAGTGCCCACCCCGAGCCATGCCGCCTCGGTCATCGCGGCAGCCTCGGCCCGTGAACGTTCCTTCAAGCGCCAGGGCCCCACACCCAACTGCGGCCTGTCCGCGGCCCAACTCGACCGCTTCGTCGTCCTCGACTCCAAGAGCCTCCAACTCCTCGAAGGCGTGGCCCAACGCACGGCGCTTTCGGCCCGGGGACTCCAATCCCTACGCCGCGTGGCGCGCACCTTGGCCGACCTCGACGGCACAGCCGCGGTGACTGTCGAACACCTCGCCCAAGCCGTGGGATTGCGCGGCGCCCTCGAGGCGCAAACCGTCCCGAGCCTTTGAATTCCTCTTGCGTCTACTCGTGGCGCAGGGCTTCCACCGGGTCCATGGTGGCCGCACGCCAGGCGGGGTAGAGCCCGAAGATCACGCCGATGCCCGCGGAAATGCCAAAGGCGAGGAGCGGCGCGCCAGGAGTGACAACCGTGCGCATGTCGGCGAAGCGCTCGACAGCGCTCGGGATAGCGATTCCCAGGGCGACTCCCAGGACACCGCCGCCGGCCGAGAGCACCACGGTCTCCACCAGGAACTGGGTGATGATGTGGCTCTGCTTTGCGCCCAGGGCTCGGCGAATACCGATCTCGCGGGTGCGTTCGGTGACGGTAGCGAGCATCACATTCATGATGCCTATGCCCCCCACCAAGAGGCTGATGCCGGCGATGGACCCGAGCACGATGTTGAAGATGCGTTTGGTCTCCTCGGCCCTCAAGAGCAGCTCCAGGGGCACCACCACCTCGTAGTCCCGTTGCGAGTGCTCGCGGGCCAGCATCTCGCGACAAGCGCTCGCCACCAGAGGCACATTCTCCGCTTCCTTGACGGCCACTATGATCTCGTGCAGCTCGACCGCTTCCATGTCCATGGAACCCGCTCTCATCTTTACCTGCATCTTCCCGAACCACTTGGCTCCGGTGTTGAGGGGAATGAAGACCTCGCCGGTGATGTCCTTGCCGGGGGCCGGCCGGTCGCTCTGCAAGAGCACCCGCGGCAAGAGGGTGCCAACGCAAATGAAGTAGTCGGCGCCGAGCTTGATGCGCTCGCCCAGCGGGCTCGAGAGCGGAAACAAGAACCGCGCCACCTCGTAACCGAGGACGCAGACATTGGCGTGGGAGGCCTCGTCGAATTCGTCCAAGAACCGCCCGCGGTCCACCACCCGGCCCGTGGCCTCGATGTACGCGGGCAGGGTCGAGATGATGCGTGGCCGCATGGAACGGGACCCAAAGCGCACATCTTCGGATATCTCGCGCAGGGGAACCACCCGCTCGATCCCCGGAAAGGTCTCTTCGATGCGCGCCAGGTCGTCGTCGAGCAAGCCATAAGCGAGGACCCGCTGGCGCTGATTGCTGACGCCTTGCTCGGGCGGTTTGACCGCGCGCAAGATCACATTCTGGCTACCGAGCTGGCGGATCTGATTCTGGGCTTCGATGCTCGCGCCCTCGCCGATGGCCAGCATGGCGATCACGCTGCTGACGCCAAAGAGCACGCCCAGCGTGGTCAGGCTGCTGCGCAACTTGTGCAAGAGAAGGCTCTGCACGCCGAGCCGCACGGTTCTTAGCAGGGTACTTTGCATCAGAACGCTCCACGCTGGTTGCCGTAGACTTCATCGATGCGCCCGTCCTTGAGGCGCAGGACTCGTTCGGCTCTAGCGCCGATTTCTGGTTCGTGGGTCACGAGCAGGATCGACTTGCCCTCGGCATGCAGTTCATCGAAGAGGTCGAGAATCTCGGCTGCGGTGCTTGAGTCGAGGTTGCCCGTGGCCTCATCGGCCAGGATCAGGGTCGGGTCATTGACCAGGGAGCGCGCGATCGCCACGCGCTGCTGCTGGCCGCCAGAGAGTTCCTGGGGCCGGTGGTCGAGGCGATCCGAGAGGCCCACGCGCTCGGCCAGGGCGCGCGCGCGCTGCTCGCCATCTTCGGGCGGATTGTCCTGGTAGAAGAGCGGTACGAGGATGTTCTCGAGCACGTTGAGCTGTGGGATCAAGTTGTACGACTGGAAGATGAAACCCAGCTTGCGACTGCGCAGATCGCTCAGGGCGTTGTCGTCCAGCAAGGAGACATCCTCGCCAGCCAGCGAAAAGGTGCCCGAGGTGACGCGGTCGATACAGCCGAGGATGTTGAGCAGGGTCGACTTGCCGCTGCCCGAACTGCCCATGATGGCCCAGAACTCACCTTGACCGAAGCTGAAGGTGAAGTCGTCGAGGGCCCGCACATCCGTGCCGCCCATGGGGTAGACGCGGCTGACGGAATCGAGTTCCGCGGCCGCTTGGACTGGGCTGGCAGTGCTCACTGCCCGGCCTGCCTGCTGCGCCCGGAACCCGAGTTGCCGGCGCTTGTGCCAGCGCCGGGGCGCCCCGCCTTGGGTCGCCCGCTCTTGCCAGCCCCGCCCTTGGCGTCCGCACCCTCGCGCCCGCCCGGGCGCGGCGCGCCCTCGGCGGTTGCCTCCCCGGCCTTGAAACCGGGGGGCGAACTGAGCAGCACGATCTCGCCTTCGGTCAAACCGGAGACGATGGCCACCCACTTTTCGTTGTGAGACCCCACCTCGACCTGGCGCTCTTCCACCTTTCTGCCTTGTTGGACCCAGGCGATGTTGCGCCCGCCGGAAAAATGAACGCTCTGCAGGGGCACGAAGAGGGTGTCTTCAATCATCTCTACCAGAATCTCGATGTTGCACGACATGCCCGGCCGCATCTCCGCGCTGCCCCCGTCGATCTTGATGTCGGTGCGGTACAGGCGCAGATTAGGATTGGCCCACCACGAGTTTTTGTCGGGCAGCACGGCAACCTTGCCCACAGACCCCCGAAACTCGCGGCCTGGCAGGGCGTCAACGCGCACGATGGCGGGCAAACCTTCGCTGACTTGCTTGAGCACGGATTCGTGAATGCTGGCCTTGGCGATCATGCCCCCTGCGCTGGGGATGGTGGCGATCTCCTGGCGCTCGCGCACCTCACCGCCTTCCTGCACGGGCTCGCCGCCGCTGTAGCGATTGCCCTCTTCCCGGCCGTAGACAACCATGCCGTCCACGGGCGCGGTGATGCGGGCCTTGGATATCTGCTGTTCGAGCTTGGCCAGTTTTTCCTCTTCCAGAGTCAGGCGCACGGAGGCTGATTTTTTCTCGGCCTGGTAGTCGGCCAGTTGGGCCACGGCCTGCAACTTGGCCTTGCGGAGCTGGCGCTGGGCTTCTTCGAGGTTGGCCGCCAGTCGGGCTTCTTCCTTGGGGTGCTCGTACCTCTCCAGCAGCGTTTTCTCGCGCCGCGACTGTTCGAGCAAGATGCCGGCGCGTTTGAAAGCCAACTCGTCGCGCTCGAGTTCGGTGCGCTCCACGAAGCCCTTGGCATTGAGCTGCTGGCTCCAGTCGAGAGTGTCCTCGGCGCGCTTTTTGTCCTCCTCGGCAAGCAGGATGCTCTCGCGCGCCATCTCGAGCTGCTGTGGTCGGTCGCCCTGGCGGAACTTTTCAAGGTCGGTGGTGGCGAAGACCACTTCCTGCTCGGCACCAGCCACCAGGCTCTCGTTCTCGATCTCCTGGATCTTGAGATTCTCGGTGGCCTTGGTTGAGCTGGCGCGAGCGGTCTCCAAGCTGATCTCTTGGCCCACGCGCTTGTCGATGAGCTGCGAGGCATCGAGTTCGGCCACCAAGTCGCCCGCCCTAACATGGGTGCCCTCCTCCACCAGAAACAGAATGGTCGAGCGGCCCTCCACTTCGCTCTTCATGCTGTGGCTGTTCTGCGCCTCGAGGTTTCCGCGCTCGGTGACCGTGATCTCGAGCGGCCCGCGGCGCACGGGGGCACCTGCGATGGCGCCCGGAGCGTCCGCCTCGAGCAGCCCCGATCTCCACAAGAGACCGACGACCACGAGGGCCGCACACACCAGCCCCAGGACGAGCCTGGGTCCACGACTCTTAGCTGTACTCATTCGGTTATGGCCTCTCCCGTGGGGAGGGAAATCTCTGAGGGGAACACGGCGGCCCCGGTGTAGTTTTCGATACTGATTCCGTCCTCGGTCACGCGCAGGAGCCCCATGTCGAGCACCATGGTCAAGCGCGCCAGGGTGTAGTCTATCAGGGCCCGCGTCAAAGCGTTCTGCGACGAAACCAGGGCACTCTGGGCTTCCAGCAGGTCGCGGGTGCTGGCCCGGCCGGCCTTCTGGTTGAGTTCCGAGCTCTCCACGCGCTGCGCGGCGAGGGCCACGGCGTTTTCCTGAATCGCGAAGGATTCGCGGCGCGCCGTCAGGTTGCGCAGGTCATCGCGCAAGGCCACCTCAATGTTGTCGCGGGCCAGATCGGCATCGCGAGCGCTGCGCTGCCAGGTGATCAAAGCCGAGCGATAGGCATTGCGTTCGGGCAGCCGGTTGACCGGCAGGTCGAGAGCCAGCCCGAGGCTCCAGGACACCTGATTGAAGTTGTAGCGCAGGGGTTGGTTGGTCCCCGAAGTGCCGTCAATCTGGGAGACGAGATCGAATCCCAAGCGCAGGGCGTCGGCGGCAACCTGCGCCTGGCGTTCAGCGTCGAGCACACGGTCCACGGCGACTAGAAAATCCGGTCGACGCGCCAAGGCGATGGCAACCGTGGCTTCGAGGCCCCTGAAGTCGGCCTCATCTCCGAGGTCGACCGCTGCCAGGCGCGTCAACTCGCCGGGATTCACCGTGAGTTCGATAGCCGGCGGCAAACCCAGGAAAAGCTTGAAGCCGTCGAGTTGGGACTCGAAATCCTGGCGCACATCGATCAGGCGGTTCTCGCTCGAGAGCTCGTCCTGGGAGGCTTGATCGACCTGGATGTCCGACAGGCGGCCGGCGGCGGCCAGGGCCTCGTTGCGCTTGCGGATTTCGCTCACGCGCTCGAAGTTCTTGCGCTCGTTCTCGATGGTGTCGGCCTGTTGCAAGATGCGCAGGAGCTGGCCCGCGATATTCACCGCCAGTTCGCGGCGAAAGCGTTCGAACTCGCGAACCTCGTAGACCAGGCTGCGCTCGGCCTGGGTCAGGGGCTCGTAGAGGATCAACTTGCCCGCGCCGCGCAGGAGCGGCTGGGTCAACGCCAGGGAGAAGTTGCTAGTGGCCTGCCAGCCCTCCCCACTCAAGAGGTCGCGAAAGACATTCAGACCTATCTGGCCCACCAAAATGGCGCCGCTGCCGAGCACTGCGGTGAGGCTGGCGGAGCTGTCCGCGCTAGCTGTGTGGGCTTCGGCTCCCAGGCCCAGGAGCTCAGCATCGGCTCCAGCGGCGAGGATCGGTCCGAGCAGCCAGCGCTCGAGGGTCACATCGAGGGCCGCGAGGTAGAGGCTCTCTTGACGGCGCTGCAAGTCGCGCTGGTTCTCGGCGGCGATTTCCAGGCACTGAGCGAGACCGAGCTGTTCCAAGCTCGCAACTTCCCCGGCCAGGACGCGCTGGCGCAAACTCCGGGGATTGGGCTCGATGTCCAGAGCTTCTGCATCCTCAAAGAGCGCCGCCCGACGCTCGCTGACCAGGGCATACACCTCATCGTCAGCCTCCGCAGCGTATTCCGCTGGGCTCTGGCAAGCGGACGCCACAAGACCCAGGGCGAGATAGAAAAACGGCGACTGGCGAGACGACATGGAGGCAGTGGGTGCAGCAGGGGCAAGTCAGGGGGCAGCAAGTCAGGGGGCAACCAGAGTAGCGTCCCTGCACGCCAAGCGCAGCCCTGGATGTCGGGCTGAACCCAGGGCATACATACGGCGGGCCTGGAGCTCGGCAAAATGCCAGTTGCGAGCCAAAGCTGTCGAGCCCGGGCGCGGGCCGCGAAATCACTCGGGCGGCGTGAGGCCCCAGTCAGCCACCAAGCGGGCGTATTCCCGGGCGGAGATGCGGCGACCGCAGGCGCCGCCAGCCTGCCAGTGGAAGCTCTGCAAGCGGCCCTTCAGGAAGCGGTAACTGCCGGCCAAGGTGCCGTCGGCGCGGTGGAACTCGGCCCGCCGGCTGAGTTCCCCGGAAGCGTTCAGGCCGCGTTCGTAGCGGGTCGTGAGGGTCCACGGTTCGAGCTTGCCGCTGTGAGGATCGAAGACCTCGAAGGTGCCCGCCGTGGCGCGGCCCGTGCGCGCCAACTCGAACAGGTAGTGGGGCATGACGGCGCCCGCCCGGGGTTTGTACTGTTCGCGCAAGCCGCCTTCACTGCCCCAGGAAAGGACGCGCAGCTCCGCGCTCTGGTGGGCCCACTCGGCGAAGACCGTGCGGCCCGAGCCGCGGGAGATTTCGCGCCAGACGAGGCGGGGGTTCGTGGGGCTCAAGCTCTCAACGGCCAAGATCCGCAAGCCCTCGAAGGGAAAGTGGATCTCCATTTCGAGTTGCGGCTGGCCCTCCACGCGACTGCGACGAAACTCCACCAGGCCGATCTGGCGAGCGGCCAGCGCGGCGGCGAGGGGACGGGGGGTGTGGCTCTCTCTGGCGGGGTGCGGGAGGTCCGCAGGCCACTCCAGAACGAAGTGCTCGGCTCCCTCGGAGAAGCTCGGCAAGTCTCCGGGCTGGCGTGCGTCCACGCCGGAAAGAGCAAAGCCCAGAAACAGGAGGCCCAGCATCCAGGCCTTGTTGTGCAAACGATCCATGACAAAACGCCAGGGGTCTTGAGCGCCCCTTGCCAGGGCTTTATCGGAAGAGCGCAGCCCTGGGCTTGAGCGCCCGCGGGCGCCCCCCGCTCCTGGCTCAGGAGCGGTCCAGGGCCCGGCTGGTCAGGACCAGGCCGGCCCCCGCGAGGGCCAGGATGAGGCCCACGGCGGGCCAGATACGGCCTCCCAGGTCACGGTTCAGGTGGACCCAGGCCAGGTGACCGAAACCATGTTCACGGCGCTCGGAGGGCACCAAGCGCAGGGAAGTCTCGTAGCGGAAGATCTCCCGGGCCTCGAACTCCTCGCCCAAGTCCGCCACCCGTTGGCGCAGGATGCGCCAGTGGGCCCAGGGTGCGGCGAAGCCGAAGTCGAAGTGCAGGGCATCGAAGCGCTCGGCCTCGGCGTCGGCCGGCGCCAGACTGGATGAGACCTCGAAGCGTTCGCGGGCGGCTTGCACCGCCATCTCGTGGTAGCAGAAGGAATCCACCAAGACTCCCGGCACCTGGATCAAGAGACTCAGCAAGAGCAGCGCGATAGCCACCGGCCGCGGCGTGTCGTCGATGTCGGAACGGGCAAAGCCCCCCACCGCGAGGACCCAAAGAATGGGCAGGGCGGGCAACAGGTAGCGCGGGCCGTAGCACCAGGCGCCGTGCCAGCCGCGGATCATAAGCGCCGGCAGAAAGGCGCCCAGGAATATACAGAGAGCAAATAGTGCCAGACCGCTGCGCCCATGCCGCCCCGCACGGCGCGCTCCGCTAAAAACCAGGAGCAAGGCTGGCGCCATCCACAAGAGGCCCTTGCCCGGTGAAATCAAGAGTCCCAAGCCGGCCGTCAGGGGATCGCCGCCGAAGAGTCCGCCGCGCAAGGCCTCGCCATAGCCGCTGTCGAGCAAGGTGCCAAAACGCAAATAGTTGAGAGCGAAGAAGATCGCCAAGGCCAGGGCCTGGGGCAGCAGCCCGCGCAAGAGCAGCGCGAGTCGCTGGTCTTGCTGTGGCGCACCTTGGAGCGCGCCGCGACCTTTGGCCTGCAAACACACGAGCACAAAAGCCACATCGATGCAGACGATGAGCGGCGCGACACCCACGCGGGTTAGCAGCCCCAAGCCCGCGCTGAACCCCAGCACCAGGGCTGCGGAGCGCGAGTACCGTTGGCGCATGACGAGCAGGGCATAGCTCGCCAGCGCCACGAAAAAGGTCGCCTGGACATCACTCAGGTCGGCCAGGGCCTGGGGCCAGGCGAAGGTCGTGAGCCCGTAGGCCAGTCCACCGATAAAGCTCTGGCGCCGGGTCAAGCCCAGGCGAATGCAGGCCAGCGCCACCAAGAGCGCTGTCATGGCCCCCATCAAGGGCGTGCGCCAACCGACAAAGAGGTGCGCGAAGTACTCGCTGCGCCCCGCGCCCAGGCGCAGGGTAGCGCCGTAGGCCTCCTCGATGCCCGGCGTGAAGTGACCCACCAAACGGCCCAAGGCGTAGAAGGGCAAGGCGCAGACCGCCTGGGCCACGCCGTACCAGCCGTAGTAAGAAGCCTCGTCAGAAGCCCCCACTCCCGCGCGCACGGAACTGCTTCCGGGGGCTGCCCCGCGCGCGTAATCGATCAAGGCTTCGGCTTCGGGGGTCCCGCCGATGGCCAGAGAGCCCGTGCGCCAGAGGGCGCTGGTGGTCTGGAACGAGACCTCCGCGTCGGGGCTGGCGGCGGGGCCGTTGAAGGTGGCCGTGTAGACAGCCAGGATCAGAAAGAAGACGGCCAGGGCCACCCGTCGGTCGATGATGCCGATGAACTCGCCCATGGGGAGCGGCTTTTCGTGGGCAGCGCTCAAGGCTGGTCCTCTTCTTTTGAGGGCGGCTCCCTTGAGGGCGGCTCCCTTGAGGGCAACTCGAGGGCCTCGCTCCAGAGCTCGAGCACTTCGGGGTAGCGCTCCGCCACATCGACCTGGCCTCTGCCGTCGCGGGCCAAGTCGAAGAGCGCGGTGCCCGCGCCATGGGAGGTGGCGCGCCAACGGCGGTCGCGCAAGGAGCGCGCTTCGAGAGCGCCCTCTGCCACCAGTTCCGATCGAGCGGGACGGGAGCTGAACTCGCGCTTGATGAAAGAGTCACAGATCGCGAGCAAGCTACGCCCGGACCCCAAAGCCGGCGGTTCCAGGCCGAACCAGTCACGCAGGGTGGCGCCCGCGTCGGCCGGTGTCACCGGTTCCAGAAAGATGCGCCGACCAGTCAGGCTGGGCGGATGGCAAAAGACCAGGGGCACGCGCAGAGTTTCGTCCACGAGGGCCTGCCCGGCACCGAAGCGCCCCTCGCGCTCCGCGAGTTCCAGGCCGTTGGTGCCGCAAATGACGATCAAGCTGTCATCGAAGAGTTCCTGCTCGAGAAAACCAAAGCGATAGTTCTCGAGGAAGGCGTGTAAGAGGAGTGTGCTGCGTGCGATGGCGCCGTCGTAGCGATCGATCAACTGGCGCTGCCGCGCAGCGCCCCGCTCGGGGTCCGCCAGCCAATCGCTGGAGAGTTGGAACTCATCGAGGGGGTCAACGGGCGCCGTGTACTGGTCCGCGAGGGAATCGCCTCCGAAGGGTTGGCGCAAGTCGCCGAAGTGCATCCACAAGAAGAGCTGACCCGCTCGCGTGTCCTGACCGCGCAGCCACGCCATGGCGGCCTTCAAGGCCTCCAGGTCGCTGTCGAAGACCGCGCTTTGGTCGAAGCCGCGGTCCAAGCCCCCCGCGAGGATTTCCTTGTCGCCACCCACAAAGGCCGCCGTGGCAAACCCCGCCCGAGCAAAGTCCTCGGCCAGGGTAAAGACCTCCCCCGAGAGCGGCTGGCCCGCGGTCAACGCGCCGTGCTCGGAGGCCAAGGCGCCGCTCTGGAGCGATGCCAGAGAGGCGTAAGCCTCGGGCGTGGGCGCGTAGGCGTTGTGGAAGACGACACCAGTCTGTGCCAAGCTGTCAATGTCGAGGACCAGCTCGGAACTCTCCTTGCGCACACGAGTCGTCTGGCGCGGATAGCCGTAGGCCGTCACATGATCGGCGCGCAGTCCCTCGACAGTGAGGAGCAATAGACAGCGCGGCGGAGTTCCCGGTCGCTCGCGTCGGCAGCCCGTGCAAAAGCAGAGCAACGCGCACAGAAGAGCCAGGAGATAACGGTCGGAGGGCATCATGCTAGTGAGCTGCCTGAGTGTACTCACCGAGCCCCCCTCAAGGCACGGCCCAGGCAGCGAGGCCGGGCTCGATGGCGAGCCAGGGCGTGATCCAAAGCTCGAAGATCAGGGTCAAAAGCGCCACGGCGAGCAGATTGAGGGCCAGGCCACAGCGCGCCATGGCCGCTGGGGGCACCAGGCGGCCGCCGAAGACCACGGCGTTGGGGGGAGTGGCCACAGGCAACATGAAGGCCGCCGAGGCCGCGCTGGTGGTCGGCAGCATCGGAACGAGTGGGTTGATCCCGCTGGCCACGACGGTCTGGGCGGCCACGGGCAGGAGCACGGCGCAGGTGGCCGTGTTGGATGTGAGCCGCGTTCCGGTCCCGAGCCCAGGCGGTCCGCGCTCATCGAGAGTCGCCGGCGCAGCACTCCAGGAGCCAGGCCAGGTAGTCCACCCCCACGGCTTGGGGCTCGAGGGCGACGATGCAAGGCACATCAAAGGGATGCACCTCGGCCACCCGAGCCGCCAGGGCCTCAAGGCTCGCCTGGGCCGTTTTGACCCACAGGAGGACCTCGGCGTCGGTTTTGACCTCGCCCTGCCAGCGGTAGACGCTGGTCACGCCAGGCAGGATGTTGACGCAGGCCGCCAGGCCCTCGCCCACCAAGGTGTCAGCCAGCTCTGCCGCGCTGCCGGTGTCCGGGGCCGTGATCAGGACCACCCGTGCCGACCCTCCCGCCGCCATGTTTTTCGCCCCCACCATGGCGGCATGGTAGCTCGAATAGATGCCGATACTTCGTAGAATCGGAGCCATGCTGAGCGAGCTGTTAGCCGGAGCCATGCCCCTCGTACCCAGGCCCATCATGCGCCGCATCGCGGGCCGCTACATAGCTGGCGAGACCCAGGACGAAGCTCTAGCCAAGCTGACCGAACTGGCCGGCAAGGGCTACAGCGGCATCTTCGACATCCTCGGTGAGGGAGCGGGCAGCGAACAGCACGCCCGCAACGCCGCCCGCGATTATGAAAGCGGCGCACGGGCCATCGCAGCGGCGGGCCTCGACGCCTACATCTCGATCAAGCCAACGCACATGGGGCTGACCCCCACCGACGATAGCCTGGCGCTCGAACTCTACAGCCATCTCGCCCGGGTCTGCGCCGAGTTGGGTCTCTTCCTGCGGGTGGAGATGGAAGACCACACCACCTGCGATGGGACCCTGCGCATCTTCGAACAGCTGCGCGGCCGTTTTGATGCCGTGGGCATCGTGCTCCAGTCGCGGCTCCTGCGCACGCCCCAGGACATCGCCGACCTGTCTCCCACGCAGCTCGATGTACGCCTGGTCAAGGGTATCTACATCGAACCCGAGGCCATTGCCCACACCCAAGCAGCCGAGATCAGCGACGCATTCGTCGCTGCCGCGCGGGACCTGATCGCTCGCGGCGGCGTGCGCCTCTGCTTTGCAACCCACGACGGAGCCCTGGGTGATCGGCTGATCGCCCTGGTGCAGGAACACGGTCTGGCGCCGGACACCTACGAATTTCAAGTTCTCTTGGGCGTACAGGAACCGCTTTGGCAGCGCTGGCGCAGCGCAGGCCACGCGGTGCGCGTGTATGTACCTTTCGGCCCCGAGTGGCGATCCTACAGCCAGCGCCGATTGGGCAAGAACCCAGCGCTATTCAAGGCGGTGCTGCGCAACCTGTTGCCCTTATGATTGCCCTCCCCCGCGCTGTTAGCAAGCAGTGCGACGCCCCGCAAGGCGGTTACTTGCCGATCTGCAGGCGACTGGCCAGGATCTTGGAGAGACTGCCGGTGTCCATGATCTTCTTCATCGTGGCCGTAAAGTCATAGGCCACGCGATGCCAGGTGATGACATCTTCTTCAAGCACCGCATAGCAGGCGCGGTTGTCCCCATCGCGCGGCTGGCCCACGCTGCCCACATTGATGAACGACTTGCCCTTGCTCGGGATCTCCATCGATAGGCACTCTGCCCCGTCCAGCCCCGAAAAGCGCATGGTCTCATCGTGCATGCCGGGGTGATGGGTGTGGCCGCCGAGGGCCACGGATTCGAATGACTTGAAGATTCCAACCAGCTTGTCGGGATTCAAAAAACCATCGGTGGAGAGCACATACTCGCGAACCGGATCGCGAGGCGAACCGTGGACGAAGAGAAAGCGTCCCAGTCGATGTTTCAGGGGCAGGCTGGCCAGCCAATTCCAACGCGCCTTTTTCTCGGCTCCCGAATACCAGGCGGGCTTCATGCGCTTCTTGGTAAATTCGATGGCACCACGGGCGTGGGCATTGAAGTCGCTCGCATCGTGCAAGACGGCCTCGTCGTGGTTGCCCATGAGGCAGATCTCGGCCCTTTCGCGCACAAAATCGATGCAGAACTCGGGCTCGGCTGCGTAGCCCACAACATCGCCCAGGCAAAATATGCGCTCAATCCCCTGCCTCTCTATGTGCTGACCCACAGCTTCGAGGGCCTCGCGGTTCGAGTGCAGGTCGGAAATCAGCGCGATCTTCAAGATCAGCTAGCTCCGCGCAAGAGTGCCTCGGTAGCCGCCACGAGTTGGGACTTGACCTCGTCGAGGGTGCCTTCAATCACGGCACCGGAGGCTTTCTTGTGCCCGCCCCCATCGAACTGCCGGGCGAGCAGATTCACATCAAAATCGGTCTTGCTGCGGGCCGAAAGCTTGACCGCGCCATCCGCCAACTCACGCAGGCTCAAGACCACTTCAACGCTGCTAACCGAACGCAAGATGTCGAGGACCTCGTCGCCCTCGAGAGCCGTGGAGGCGTTGCCGTTCTCGCCAGGCAGACAGACCACCGCCAGGCGGTCGTCCATGAAGTACTCGGTCGAGGACAAGGCACGACCGGTTTCTGTGGGGTGGGCACGCCCCTTGCGCTGATAGATGGCGCGGTAAAGCGCATCGGGATCCACGCCCCGGGCCACCAACTCACCGGCGGCGGTCAGAGTCTCGGCGTCAGTGTTGGAGTACTTGAACCAACCGGTGTCGGTGACCATCGAGGTGAAGACTCCCTCGGCACCGCCGCGGTCGAGTTCCACGCCGAGTTGCTTGGCGATGCGATAGACCAAGATGCCGGTGGCCGAGGCGCTGGTGTCGACATAGGCGGCATCCCACCAGGGATCATCGCCTTGCACATGGTGGTCGATGATCAGCTTCTGCGAGGCCACTTCCTCAAAGGCCGAAGCCATACGCCCGCAGCGCGAGAAATCGCAGAAGTCGAGCATCACGGTGACATCGTGCTGGGGCAATTCTCCGCCCTCGTAGGTGCCGTAGCCGAACTGCCGACTGAGGTAGTCGAACTGGGGCTCCACCGGATCCGGGTTGATGATCCAGACATCCTTGTCGAGGGCCGTCAATATGTTGGCCAAGGCGGCCTGGGCACCGATGCAGTCGCCATCGGGGCGCACATGGCCGGTGAGTACGAAGCGCCGACCTTCGCGCAGAAGATCGAGGGCCCTGCGTTGCTGGGGGCTGGGCTTGGGCGGGCTGGAGAGGGTCAAGGGAAGAGCAAGCTCGTCTGAAAAGGGCCTTTTGGGAAGGTTGCTGTCGGAGGTTGCGCCGACGCATCGAGGGGCGCGCAGGCGGCTGCCCGTGCCTTCACGGCCCGCAACTGTACCCGACCTCTTGCCGCACTGCACGGTCCCGGAGAGCACACAATCTGGGAAAACAGTCGCTCAGGCTTCTTCAGCACACCTCGCCGCCCACCCAAACCCCCAGCAGGGCCGGCCGCTCGTGGGTCAGCACCTCCAGAAAGGCCGCTGGGCTCTCGCTGGGCCCTTCGAAGGCCGCCAGATCGCCGAAGGCGCCGGGAGCGAGGACGCCCACCTGGCCCACGAGGTCGAGGGCCGCAGCCCCGGCTTCGGTGGCCATGCGAAAGACCTCGCGGGGCGAGAGCTCGGGATGGCTCCTGGAGACCAGGGCCATCTCCCGGCGCAGGTCGAGGTCCTCATTGCTGGCGAGAGAGTCGCTGCCCAAGGCCACCCGTGCGCCGCGCGCCAACCAGGCGGCCAGGGGCGCGGGCTCGCGACCGAAGAACTCAGCACTGCCCGGACAATGCACCAGCACACCGCCCAGGTCGGCGATGCGAGCAATCTCCTCTTCGCAAGCATGCCCGGCATGGATCAAGGAAAACGGCGCCCGCGCCAGACCACCCGCCTCGAGAATTTCGAGGGCGCCCTTGTGGGGACTCGACCCCAGAAGACCCGCCAGGGGCCCGCTGCCCTCGTTTAGCCACTCGACTTCGGCGGCGCTTTCGGCGAAGTGCACGCTGAGGGCCGACGCCTCGTCGCGAGCGAGGGCCGTGGCCGCATCCAGAAGCGTCGGGCTTACCGTGTGGGGTCCGTGGGGCGAAACGCCGGGCAAAACGCGCCCCGCGGGTCCCGGCTCCACCCTCAAGGCCAAGCGCTCCTTGGCGGCGCCCGTGCGCGTGGCGTCCCGGCCGTCGAGCACTTCACGGTAGACGCGCCCCGCAAGACCCGTGGCTGCGAGACCCGCGGCCGAAGCTCCGAGCGTGTCGATGTCGCCCACGCAGGTCGTGCCGGTCTCAAGGAGCCGTCGCGATCCTTCGGCGAGCCCGCGAGCCGCGTCCTCCGGTTCCAAACTGGCAAGGGCCTCGATGACGGCGCTAATCCATACCAAGAGGCCTCGCGACCCCGGGCAGCGCCCCTGTAGGGCGCCGAGTTCGAGGTGTGCGTGGGCATTCACGAGTCCCGGGGTGAGCACCGCATCCCCGAGATCCAGCCATTGATCGAGGGGGCCGCACTGCGCTTCCAGGGAACGAGCTGGGCCCACGCACACGATGCGTGGGCCCTCGAGCACCACCACTCCGTCCGGCCACCACCTATCCGCGCCCGCGAGGACACCCGCGGCATGCAAGTAGCGGCGAGGTGTCATGCCTCCTTCGGCGCAAGCTCGCGATCAGTTGGGCTGAACCCTGATCTCCAGGTTGGTGATGCCCTGGATGTTGGCCTGGATAGTACCCTGGTTCGCAAGGCGCGGTTCGAAGATCACACAGAAGCGCACCATGTTGGGCTTCGGCGAGAACTGGTTCAATTCCTCGGCCGAGCGCACCCAGGGGGTCACGGAACCGGGCTCGATCTCGATGCCCAAGACCAGATCGACATTGCAGGGGTCCGCCAATTCGCCGGTGGCCCGCGCGCCCTGGAAACGCACCACGAGGAAGGAGCCGCCGTTGGGGCTCATCTCGTCGTGGTTCATGGTCGAGCCGAGGAAGGTCTCGAAATCCAGGCCACCCATGAGCGGAAAGTCTGCCTCTGTGGAAAGACCGCGGTAGGGGAATTTTTTGATGGAGGTTCCCGTGTTGTACACGATGTCCATGTTCCAGCCCTTCGAGGTGGGATCATCAGGCGTGGCCGGATCGTCCACGGAAAATTCCAGCTCGAAGAAGTTGCCCACGGGCTTCATCCAGCACGACTGGGAGCCGGAGAAAGTTTCGGGGCGGAACTGCGGGTTATCCCAGTCGCCTACCGAGAGGATTGCGGCGGAGGTGTAGGGATCATTGAAGCTGGGAGTCGCGGGATCGGCCGGCGCCACGAAGGGCGCAAACAGGTCGGCGTCAATGATGTTGGACACAAAGCCCGCATGTTCGATGCGCACCAAGCCGGGGCTGCCATCGCCGCCCAAGGAACCGCCGGCACCCGTGCCGCCCAGGCCGCCAAGGACACTGATCTGATTCGACTGCCCGCCGAGGTTGATTGCCACCGATTGCAGTTTCACAGCGCCGCCCGATCCACCGCCGCCTGGGGCGGCAAACTTGTCGCAGTTGTGAGGGGCATCCGCCCCAGATGCGCTGGTGCAGTTGCTGCTGAGGGGCGCATTGGGCGCCAGGGCGCTGCCACCCTGCCCTCCTGAGCAATCGATCGAACCGCCCATGGAGATGCGCCGGCCCGCGACAAGGTGCAAGGCACCTCCGCCACCGCCGCCACCAGCGGCGCTGTGATCAAAGAGCGGGAAGACGTGTGCATCGGGTGCCCCGCAGTTGGCGCTGGAAGCGGTGTTGTTGCTTTTCGATCCGTAGATCGAAGTACCACCACCGCCGCCGCCTGCACCACCGCGCAGGTGGCCGAGGGCGAAGACCAGGTGCCGCACGAGAAAGAGACCAATCTCGGTGCCCGGAGGCTCAATGTTCAAGGAGGAGTTATCTCCACCGGGCGTGCTGCCCGGAATGGTCGGCAAGAGCCCGGGATTGATCGAAGTGAAGGGCGAATCAGGCACTCCGGTTCCACCGGAGAAGGAGTACGCGCCGCCGCTCCCAGGCCCGGCAACCATGGCAACGCCGCAGGTATGCAGGGCACCATCGTCCGGCAGGATGCTATATTCGGCGTCGCCAAAGTTCACGTGGTTCAACGCCCAGTTCCGCGGCATGGTGGGAGGATAGTGAATACCGCCGATTCCGCCGGTCGCTGTGCTGCCGCCAACTCCCTCGCCTCCGCGCCCGTCATTGACGGCCACCTCTCCAATGGGGAACGAAATACCGCCGCCGGTGGCCGCGAGCGGATTGTCGGCTCCGGTTGAGTCGAGGCGATCCGCCCCCTGGCCGCCGGCGCCCGCGCTAGGCCCACCCATGCCGCCGGATCCGCCGAAGCGGGTATCAAGGGCGAATGTGTTGCTGCTACTGGTACCCGAATTGGACTCGTGCGCATCGGGCGTTTCGCCGGAGATGTCGATCACACCGCTGTGCAAGAGTTCGCCGCGCACAAAAATGCGCCCGGGGTTCGAGCCCTCCAGGATCAGGGTCGCATTGGGCTCGATGGTCACGGACGAGAACTCGAAGAGCCCGTCCGTGATCGTGATTCCGGGCCAGGTCCCGCTGTCGAGGGGGTCGTAGTCGACGCCCGGCTGCTCGTTGTCGAGCAGCGAGCGCTCCTGGCTGACCAGGGGGAAGGCTTGGCTGTCCGTGTTGAGGGTGACGACCTGGCCGGCGCGCACCACCAGGGGCCCCAGGCGCCCGGCGCCGCCGCCGATATTCCAGGAGAGGCGGCCAGATCCCCAATCGCCGCCACTGTCGGCGCTGTCTTCGTTCAAACTGTCCGCGAATGTCTCGCCGCCGGCTTGCGGCAGGGAGATCTCGGGGAAGCTGAGGACCTTGGTGGAGAAAACATGCTGCTTGGGGTTCTCCAGGCCGATGCTCACCAGGTCGAGCAATTGAACCGGCAGATCCACAATGGTCAGGCGCGGATTCTGGGGGTCGCCGCCCGCCGAGGGAAAGCCCCCCGAAGGAGTGAACACGGCCGTGGTGCGCAGAAGGTCGAAGTCCACATCGACCTCCCAGGAGCCGGCCTGGATGACTTGGTCGCTGGGGTTGGCCAGATTGCCATCGGGGTCGATCTTGACCGTGATCGTGTTCGACTGCCCCGTGGAAAGGTTGGCGATGGTGGCCGGGTTCATGATGTCGTCAAAGATCACCACGATCGTGGACGAGAGCAGAACCTCGCCTGCACCATCGGCGGCCACGGTCACGGCTCCGCCGTTGCCATCGTCCTGTTGGACCCACACCGTGGCGTTGGGCGCTCCAGGGACCGGATCGATCAGGCCTTCCGAGGTTAGAATCGAGCACAAGAGCCGCGACTGGTTGTTCCTTCCCGTGGCACTCTTGATGAATGGACCAAGATCACCCTCTCTCTCGCCGAGCACTCGGATCTGATAGGTGGCATCTTCCTCGAAGGCAAACTCGGGATTGCCCACAGCATCGAAGTCGAGACCGGGACGAAAGATCAGGCGCCTTGGATTGCCCAAGTCGATGCCATAGGTCCCCACCGGAACGGTGCCGTTGTTCAGGTTGATCACCTGGAAGGATCCCGAGGTCACCGAAGCGAGGTCTACCGCCTCGGAAAACTGCAAGGTGATCTCCGCGTTGCGGCCCACATTGACAATGGAGCAACCCACCTGATCGTCAACACCATTGCCACAGCCGAGGGAGCAGGATTCAACGAACATGATGCCGCCAGCACTGGAGCCAGAGCCACCGGAGGAGCAGCCGGGGAGCAGAAGGCCGAAGCCCAGAAGGGCCGCCAGGCCGGGGAGCAGTGCTTGCTGGAGGATCGAGGCTCTTGACATACCGATGCGAAGGAGGGGGGGGGCAATGCGAAGGAAAAGGGCGAACCCAGGGGCAGGGGCCCGAGGCGACAAGGGGGACCGTGCCACCCCCTGGAAGCGCTTGGCCCACGAGGGGCCTGGGACGGGTCGGGGGTGGGTCCAGGGGGCAAGCAATATAGAGGCCGCGGCGGCCCGGTTGACAGGTTTTTTTGAGGCTCCCCCCGCGCTTCAGCCCCACAGCCCTCCCGGACCCTCTCGGCGCCTCGCAAGCCAGCCCCCTTCCCACCGAGAGGCTCCCAAAAGCACAACCCCTCCGAGCGCAATCGCACACTTCAAGTGGGTCCCCTGGCGTCCTCCTCGGGGGTAGAATGCCGGGCCGATTGGCGCGTTGCTTGCTGCGCCTGGAACACCATGAAGATGACCCCAGAGACTGTTTGCCCTTCGTTGTGCTGGCCCTGGCGAGGGCTGTGCGTGCTCGTGTTGTGCCTTGGGGCCGGGAGCTGTGAACCCGGCGGAACAAGCCAGGCGGGGAGCGCAGCGGATGCCCGCGACTCGGCGGCGATCATGATCGATTCCCTGGTCGAGCTCTCCACGCCCCTCGACCCGACCCTCACCAGCGATCACCACGACCGCCAGTTGCACGCGCGACGAGCCTTGCTCGAAGAGCTGCGACACTCCTCGCGAGCCATGGGACTTGAGGCCCTCGACCGCTTTCGACAAGTCGAAGGAGCGCCCGCCGAAGCGCCCGTCCTGGTGCGGGTCTACCTGCTCGATGTCGCCGCCCACGCGGCCACCCTTGAGACGCAACCCTTGCTCGAAACCCTGACCCTCGAGTACGGACACAAGATGGACATCCGCACCGAGGCCATGTTGCTTTTGGGCCAAGTGGCCCCCGCCCGGGCGGTGGAGTTGATAGGCCCGCTGCTCGCCACCAAGCGCACCTCCACCATGCCCGCCGACGAGTTCATGTTGAAGGCCTACGCCACGGGCTGTGCCGGTGCCGATGTGGACCCCGTGCCCATGCTGGTCGATGTGGCCACCAACATCTTCAAGGAACAAGCCGCTCGCCACCAGGCCGTCAAGCGTCTTGGCGATCACAAGACGCGCCTCTCCCAGCAGGCCCTGCGCGCCATCCTGGTCGAATCCACCGGCAATGCCTACCTGCGCCGCAAGGCAGCCCAGTCCATACGAAAGGTCTTTCCCCGCGAAGAAGCCTGCGCGATCTTCCACGAGATATCCCAGTTAGAAGCGGATCTGAACTTCAAGCTCTTCGTCGCCGACATGATCCGGGATAACTGCGAGTGATCACCGACACCCACGCGCACCTCTTCTGGAAGGACTTTGACGAAGATCGCCGCGAGGTCATCGAGCGCGCCCGCGCGGCCGGCGTCGAACGCATGATCTTTGTGGGCTGCGACCTCGAGAGCTCGCGTGCCTGTTTCGATCTCTGCCGCGACGACCCGCAACTCTTCCCCACCGCCGGCGTGCACCCCCACGACGCCAAGGATGTCTCGCCTGAGACTCTGGCCGCCATCGCTGAACTTTGTGGCCGCCAGGAGTGCGTGGCCGTGGGCGAGTCCGGCCTGGACTACTTCAAGGAGTTTTCACCGCGTGCGGACCAACGGCGCGCCTTTCGCTGGCACCTGGACCTGGCGAAGAAACTCGACAAACCGATCATCGTCCACTCCCGCGATGCCCACATCGACACCCTGGAGCTCTTGAACGAAGCCCGCGGGGTGCGCGGGGTGATGCATTGCTACACCATGGGCACCGAAGAACTCCAGGGCTACCTCGACCTCGGGTTCTACATCTCGTTTTCCGGCGTGGTGACCTACCCGAGCAACGAGGCCAACCGCAAAGCGGCAGCCGCCGTGCCCCTGGATCGCCTGCTGGTGGAAACCGACTGCCCATTTCTGGCTCCCCAGGGCCGGCGCGGCAAGCGCAACGAACCGGCTCTCGTCAAGCTGGTGCTCGAGACCATCGCCGAGGTACGCGGGATGGACCTGGACGAGTTGGCCCGTGAGACGAGCGACAACGCGGCGCGGCTCTTCGGGCTGTAGCCGTTCGGCCTGCAAACAAAGCCAGCGCCCCCCGGCCGCGAAGGCCGGGGGGCGCTGCCCTGTTATCATCAGACCGCACGGAGCGCAGTCCAGATTTCGTTCAAACCTACTGGACCGGAACCCAGGTGTTGGTGTCGAAACCCACGGCGCCCGAGGCGATGGGCAGGTTCATGGTGCCGGCGCCGGAGTAGGCGGCGCTGTAAGCCGGCAAGGTGACGCCGGAGTACTGGGAAGCCACGGTGCGGTTGTTCATCTGCAAGAGGTCGCCTTCTTGGTTGACGAAGAACGCGCGGTTGCCCGACTGGCCCACCTGGGTCGGCCAGGCGTAGGCACACCACAGGATCTCGGTGTTGTTGGGGCCTGTGGCTCCGCCGCCGAGCAAGAGTTCTGTGATTCCCACGGGAGCGGCTCCCGGGCCGGGCAGAAAGACCATGTAGTTGTAACCCGAGCGGGTCACAAAGCCTTGTGCGGTCAGGTTGCCGAAGAACGAGGAGAGCACCGACGGGTTGAGCGTGTCGGTGGCACCGCCGAGGGTCGGAGAACCCGCGCCGTCGTCGATGCGCATGGCGATCGTGCCAGCCAGCTCGGCCAGGAAGGCGTACTCGCCGCCGCCGTCCGAGTCGCAATCCACGGCTGCCGAGGATTGGATCTGAGCCTGCGCCGAAGAGATCGAACGCAAGGTGGCGATGGCGGCCGATTCGTTGGCGGCCAAGCGTGCGCTGAGCAACTTCGGAATCGCGATGGAGGCGATGATGGCGATGATGGCCACCACGATCATGAGTTCGATGAGCGTGAAGCCCGCTTTTGTTTGGTTTCGGATCATTTTTGTTTGTTTGGTGTGCAATTCCCTCTTGCGCGGCCTCAGGTCCGCGCTCGGGCGCCCTGAAAACCTGTTCCCTAGAAGTCAGGAGCGGCCCACTGGCCTCTCCATGAAAGTCCTGAAAGGAAGAAGCGCTTGTCTCTCTCCATCCAGGGACGCCCCAGGGTGCGCGGAAAGCCGCCCACCCTTTGGTGTCTCACCGGGACCTATCGTCAACATGTCGGAGCCGGCTTGAATTCATCCTTGGAAAGAGATTGCAAGGGATCCCACTACTGGCCGGAAAGCTTGCCCACCATGTCCATCATGGGCAGGAAGACCGAAAGCACGACGCCCCCCACCATGATGCCCAGGACCGTAATTAGAATCGGTTCGATCAGGGATGTGAGACCCTTCACCGCCGCCTTGACCTGGGCGTCATAGAACTCGGCAATTTTTTCCAGGAGCGTTTCGAGGGCTCCCGAGCGTTCGCCGATGGCGATCATGCGCACCACCAGGGGCGGGAAGA
The DNA here is from genome assembly GCA_012959785.1 of Planctomycetota bacterium. GTDB lineage: Bacteria > Planctomycetota > UBA1135 > UBA1135 > DUCM01. Next base: position 185,408 of record DUCM01000006.1, read on the forward strand.
CTGGTGAGTGCTCCAGGGGTTCGGAGAGCATATTGCCGGCCCGCACGCTATCGCGCGAAGCCAACACGGCTTTCGCCACCACGCGGTTGCCCGCGGTCTCGGCCACGATGTCCAGGGTGCCCATGATGGGCACGCCCGAGCGGATCAGCGTGGCGAAGGTTCGCGAAAAGCGCGCCAGGGCGACCTTGCGGTAGAGCGGGCCAAAGACCGGAATTTTCAGAGAGGCCTGGTCGAACAGAAAGGCGCCGCGCTCGGTCTTGCGGAACATGTTGGCCGCCCCCAGGATCAGCACCATGGCGCCCAGGCCCAGGTACCAATAGGACGCCATGAAGTCCGAGACGCCCAAGGTGAACTCGGTTAGCGGGGGCAGTTCACTATCGAGAGATTCAAAAACCTGGCGGAAGTCGGGCACGATGCCGATCATCAAGAAGGCCGTGATGGCGGTGACCAGGAGCATCGAGACCACGGGATAGGTCATGGCCGACTTGATCTCGCAGCGCAGCTCCTCGGCGGCCTCGAGATAGTCCGCCAGGCGGATCAGGATCACATCCATCTGACCGGAGATTTCGGCGGCCTTGACCATGCTGACATACAGCTCATCGAAAGCCTTGGGACACATCTCCATGGCCGCCGAGAGGTCGCAACCGCTGCGGACTTCACGCACGAGAGTTTCGCAAGTGGCCTTGAAAGCCGCCGTCTCGGCCTGGTCGGCCAGCACTTCGAGGCCTTCCAGGAGCGCCAATCCGGCGCCCACCATGGTGGCCAATTGACGGGTGAAGAGCACCCGCTCGGTGCGGCTGGCATTGGGCTTTGCCCGGCCGCTCTTGACGCTGCCGTATTTCTTGGGGCGCCGCGCCCCGCTGGCGGCCTCTTCGATGCTCGTCACCACCAGATTCTTGGCGCGCAGTTCGGTCAGAACTTGTTGGCGATCGGCGCCGTCAATGGTGCCTTCGATGGTTTTTCCGCCGGGGTCTTTGGCTGCGTACTTGAAGCTAGTCACTTTGTATTTTCTCTCTTGAGGTTATTCGTCGCCGAGGGTGATTCGCAGGATTTCCTCTAATGAGGTTCTACCACGCAGCGCATTGAGGATTCCGACGCGGCGCAGCGAGAGCATGCCCTGCTTTATCGCCTTGCGCTTCAGGTCATGTACCGACGCGCCTTCCACGATCATGCGCCGCAACTCTTCCTCGAAGAACATGGTCTCGAGGACGGCAAAGCGGCCCTTGTAGCCGAGGTTGCAACGCACACAGCCCTTGGGGTTGGGACCGAAGAGTTCACGCCCTTCGAGGTCCGATTCCAAAAAGCCCAGCTTGAGCAGCTTCTCTTCGGGCAGCTCCACGGGTTGCCGGCACCCCTCGCACAGTTTGCGACCGAGCCGCTGGGCGCCGATGCACAGGAGCGAACTCGAAACCATGAAGGGGTCGACGCCCATGTCCACCAGACGGGTGACCGTGCTGGCTGCATCGTTGGTGTGCAAGGTGGAGAGCACCAGGTGGCCTGTGAGAGCCGCCTTGATCGCGATATCGGCGGTTTCGCCATCGCGGATCTCCCCCACGAGCACGACATCGGGGTCTTGACGCAGAATCGAACGCAGGGCTCCGGCGAAGGTCATGCCGCGTTTTGGGTTGACGGCCACCTGGTTGACGCCGTCCATCCTGTACTCCACGGGATCCTCAACCGTGGTCACATTGACCTCGGGAGTCGCGACTTCCTTTACGCATGAGTAGAGCGTGGTGGACTTTCCCGAGCCCGTGGGACCTGTGATGAGCAGCATGCCGTAGGGCGCCTTGATGGCCTCCTTGATGTGCAACAAGGACACGGGCTCATAGCCCATGGAGTCGATGCGCATGGACAGGGAGCCGGTGTCGAGGATCCGCATGACGGCTTTTTCGCCCCCCACCACGGGCAGGATCGAGAGACGAAAGTCAATCTGGCGGCCTTCGTAGCGGATCTGGAATTTGCCGTCTTGAGGGGCGAAGCGCTCGGCGATGTCGAGTTGGGCCAGGATCTTGAGGCGCGAGTTGATCGCCGGCAAGAGCGCCTTGGGCGGAGACATGACGAGATCGAGGCGGCCGTCCACGCGAAAACGCACTGCGATGCCGCGGTCGAGGGGCTCGATGTGGATGTCCGAGGCCTTGGCCTTGAGCGCGCGCACGAGCAGCATGTTGACCAGCTTGACCGCCGGAGCGTCATCGCCAGATCCCAGGGCAATGTCGAGTTCGGCAACCTCCTCTTCCACATGCAGTTCGAGGTCGGCCACGCCGGAGACCTCCTGTATGAGTTCCTCGACCTGTTTTGTGCCGGCGTTGAAGGCGTTCTCGATGGCTTGTTTGATCTCGGCCGGGTGGCTCAGGATCTGTTGGATCTGGCAGCCCGTGCGGCGCCGCAAATCGTCCAGGAGCAACACATCGAAGGGGTCCGAGACCACAATCGTGAGCACTTGTCGGTTGAGCGAAACCGGCAGGAGAACATGTTCGAGACATGTCTCCACACTGATCGTCGTGAGCGCCGACGGATCGGGCTGCACTCGCGACAGTTCGACAGGAGGCAGGTTTGACGCGCGACTGAGAGAGTCCAGGAGAGCGTCGGGTGTGAACTTGCCCTCGCTGATCAGAGTTTCGAGCAGGTTGCCGCCACGCTCGCGCGCCTGCCGCCAATCCTGGAGGGTGGCCAAGCCACCGTCGACGAGCAGCTTGCGTATTTTGCCCGAAATGAGAACCATCAGGCAGCCTTCAGAAGCCCCTGGAGTTCGGACGGATCGCTGAGAGACATCTCTGCATCCACGAGGTTGACTCGGCTTGTGTGCACGAGCTCGGACAGGGATTGAGCCATGGTGCGCATGCCCATCCGTCCGCCGGTCTGGATCTGACTATAGAGCTGGTGTGTCTTGCCCTCGCGCACCAGGGCTCGGATGCCCGGCGTGCAAGTCATGATCTCGGCCGCCATGACCCGCCCGCTACCGCTCGAGCTGGGCAAGAGCTGCTGGCAGAAGACCGCTTCGAGGGAAAACGAGAGCTGCGTGCGCACCTGGGCTTGCTGGTGCGCGGGGAAGACATCCACGATGCGGTTGATGGTCTGCACGGCATCGGAAGTGTGCAGGGTGGCGAAAGTCAGGTGGCCTGTCTCGGCCAGGGTCAGGGCAGCCTCGATGGTCTCGTGGTCGCGCAATTCGCCCACGAGCACGATGTCGGGATCCTGGCGCAGCACGCTGCGCAGGGCATTCTTGAAGCTGCGCGTGTCGCCGCCGACCTCTCGCTGGGTCACGAGGCAATTCTTGTGGGTGTGGGTGAATTCGACCGGGTCCTCGATGGTGACAATGTGGCTCTTGCGGTTCGTATTGACATGGTCGATCATGGCCGCCAGCGAAGTGGACTTGCCCGAGCCCGTGGCGCCGGTGACCAGGATCAACCCCGAGCGCATGGAGCAGATGCGATGGCAAACATCGAGGGGCATCCCCAGGTCCTCGAAGCTGGGAATCTCGCTGGGGATCGAACGCAGCACTGCGGCCACCGATCCCTGCTGGAAGAAGATATTGGCGCGAAAGCGACCCGATCCATCGAGACCGAAGGAGCAGTCGAGCTCCAGATCGCGGTCGAGGGTCGCGATCTGGTCCGAATTCAGGACGCTGGTGGCCAGGCGCCGGGTGTCGTCTCCGGTCAGCGCAGCGGTGTCCACCGGCACCAACATGCCGTGCAGGCGAATGCGCGGCGGGCTGGTCACGGACAGGTGCAAGTCGGAGCCCCCTTGGCGCACCAACAACTGCAGCAATTCTTCCATCGTGATCATGCGGGCACCTCGTGGGTAGATAGGTCAATGGTGCGCAACCTCCGGATATGGAAGAGCCACAGCTCCCCGAATTCTCATCGGAAGACCGGTCGCGCACTCGTAGCAGTCCTTTCATCGGGTGCTGTGGCGTCCTAACTGGAGTGAAGACGCCTCTCTTTGGACAGCCCTGGGGTGACGCCCCGGAAGAGGCCTTTTGGGGCGGGAGGTACCTTCACCGAGCGCGCGAGGGCTTCAAGGGCCGGGGCCCCTGGAATGACGAAAAGCCCGCCAAGTGGCGGGCTTTTCGTCATTCCAGGGGGTTGCCCTGAGCGTTTACTCTTCCTCGTGGTGCTTGCCCTCGGTCTTCATGACCCGGGCCTGCTCGTCGGATGGCATCTTGGCGTAGTTGGCGAAGGCCATGGAGTAGGTGCCCTCACCGGCGGTCTGTGATTTCAAATCACGGTGGTAGGTCTGCATGGTGGAAAGCGGCACCTGGGCCTTGATCAGGGTGATGGCCCCATCGGCCTCCGTGTCCTGATCCATCACATGGCCGCGGCGCTGACTGGTGATGTCGGAGAAGATCATGCCCGCGTGGCTGGTAGGCACATGGATCTCCACATTCATCACCGGCTCAAGCAACACGGGGCCAGCCTTTTCGAAGCCCTCGCGGAAAGCCCGCTTGGCCGCCGACTTGAACGAGGCCTCGTCAGAGTCAACGGCGTGAAATTTGCCGTCATAGAGCTCCACGGCGACATCGACCACCACGCTGTTGGTCATGACGCCCTCGGCGCAAGCCTCGACGATGCCCTTCTGCACGGCGGGAATCAGGTTGCGCGGAATCGAGCCGCCCACGACCTTGTCGAGGAACTCGTTGCCAGTTCCGCGCTCCACGGGGCGTAGGCGGATGTAGCACTCGCCGAACTGACCGCGGCCACCGGACTGTTTCTTGTGCCGGTGGTGGCCTTCGGCGGGCCTCTTGATCGTCTCGCGATAGGCGATGCGCGGCAACTTGGTCTCGACCTCGACGCCATAGCGCCGTTTGAGGCGGCTCTCCATGATCTGCAAGTGCAGGTCACTCATGCCGCTGACCACGAGTTCGTGGGTCACCCCATCGTTGTACAACTGCAAGGTCGGGTCCTCGTCCACCAACTTGTGCAGGGCCTCGCCGATCTTCTGTTCGTCGGCGCGTGTCTTGGGAAAGATCGCCAAAGAGACCGTGGGCGCGGGCGGATCGGGTGCGGCGACGAAGTGCAGTTCGCCATCGCCTTCGGTGAATGGCTGTCCCACCGCAATATGTTCGACCTTCGAGAAGGCCACGATGTCGCCGGGACCAGCCTTGGTGATCGGCACGCGATTCTTGCCCACCATCTGGAACAAACCGCCGATCTTCTCGGGCTTCTTGTCGCTGCAGCCATGTAAGACGGCGTGGTCCGTCATGCTGCCCGACCAGATGCGCGCCATGCAGACCTTGCCCACATGGGGGTCCGACTTGACATTGAAGATGGTGCCGACGAGGGCTCCACCATCCTTGGGGGTGACACGCTCGCCGACTTCATTGAAGATCTCGGCCTCGGTGGGCGGCGGCGAGAAACGCTTGAGGTAATTGTAGATATTCTCGACTCCAAGCCCCGAGTCGGGATTGCAGACCAGTACCGGCACCAGGGTGTTCTTCTCGATCGCATGGGGCATGAACTGGTCAAGCTGGTCCTCGGTCAAGGTCTGGGACTCGAGGTATTCCATCAGCAGGTCTTCATCCTCGCAGGCGTCCATGACGCGGTCCATCAAACGCTGGCGCCAGGGTGAGTCCTCGACCTCGAAAGTGCGCTGCAAGGCAGAGAAGCCCGCGCCGCTGGCGTCGGGCAGGAGTACCGGCACGCAGACTTCTCCGAGGCTATCGCGCAGCTCTTCCACGAGAGTGTCGAAGTCGGCATTCTCGGCATCGAGGTGCGTCACCACGATGGCCCGCGGCCGCGCAAGCTGGCTGGCGGTCTCGAACTTCTTGCGCAGGTTGAAGGTGATCCCCGAGGTACACGAGACCACGGCCACCACAAGATCGGCCGCGAACATGGCTCCCTGAGCCTCGGCGATGAAGTCGGGATAGCCGGGAGTGTCGAGAAAGGTCCAGTGCTTGTCACCATGCTCGGCATGCACCACGGCCAACTGCAAGGTGTGCTTCTTGTCCTGCTCCTCGGGCTCGGTGTCACAGATGCTCGTACCGTCTGCCACCGAGCCGTTGCGGCTAGAGGCCCCAGTGATGTGGGCCAGGGCGTCGATCAAGGTCGTCTTGCCAGAGGATGGGTGACCGACGAAGGCGATGTTGCGGATGGACTTGGCCTCGGTAGAACTCATCTTTGAGCCGCTCTCCTGGATCCATGGGTGAGGGAATATTCCGCGCCCGCTGCTGCGACGGGTCGCCGGTAGGGCTGGCGCGGGAAAGGGTCTGGTCTGGTTTCGGGGAGCCCATTCTAGCCCGGATTATTCATGCAAACGCGCACCAAACTGTGCAAACGGCCGTCTTCGGCACCCTCTCGTCCCCGGGGGCTAGCCCGACCCATTCACGCCAAAGAAGGGGGAGGGCATCGCATGGTGCCATCCCCCTTCTCCGGGTGAGATTCGCCTCTCGGCCGCTATCCGCACTGCTGCGCGGAAGCGCTCGGTAAGGCCCTACCTGGCGGCGCCGCGGACCACGATTTCCACGCGCCGGTTGAGTGCCTTGCCGGCCGTGGTGCCAGCGGCATTCAGAGGCCGGTACTGACCGTGGCCAACGACCACGCACTGCTCGTCACTGATATCGCAGCTCTCTACAAGATAGGTCAACACAGCCGTGGCGCGCTCCAGGGAGAGGCTGCGGTTGGTCTTGAACTTGGACTTGCGGATCGGGTCGGTGTCAGTGTGACCTTCGATCGAGAAAATGCTCGCGCCGTGCCGCGACTTGAGCACGAGTGCAACCTCGCGCATGGCGTTCTTGCCAGCCTTCGAGAGGGTGGCTTTGCCCGAGCCAAAGGTGATCGAGGACGGAATCGTGATCACCGCCAGGCCGTTGCGGTAGCGATAGTCGATGCCGAGGTTGTCGAGGCCGGGTTGGCTGCTGGCTTCGAGGACTTCCTTGTGGTTATCAATCTGTGAGTTGGCGTCGCGCAGCTGCGAGCCGAGATCGTCGATCTCCTGCAGGAGTCCGAGGCGATCACTCTTGAGTTGCGAACGCTCCTCGCGGAGCTGGGCGATCTCGCCGTCGCGTTCGTTCATCGCCTTGCGATAGGCCTCCGGGCTGGTGCAGGCGCTCGCGCCCAAACAGAGGCTGAACAATCCCAGCGCAATCAGGCGCCGATGGGTTTTATGTTGTTTCTCCAAGCTAGTCACTCCTCGGGGCGCGTCGCGGCGCCCTGCGTATCGGGGTCGGGGGTTTGGGCTCCAATGTCGGTTGGTAAGAATCGGCGCCTGTGGCGCCTGCTGCCGCCGCTCCTTGCGAGCCCCCTGGGGCCCGGGCAAAACCCGCATCCTGCGGGACTTTCAGAGCAGCCAGCTGATCACATCATTCCAATACAGGAGGGCGATTCCAATACCCACGGCCAGATATGGTCCAAAGGGAATGTAGCGGCCCACGATTCGTGCCACATGGAGGGCCTTGCGGACGGGTTTGGGGACTCCTCGGCGCCGCGCCCGGGAACGGATCAAATAATAGAAACGGGCGATGTTCAGGACCCCCGCGACCGAAGCGAGGACCGAGGCTGCCATCAGAGCCAGGGCCACACCGCCGGGACCGACGAAGGCCCCGCCGGCGGCGAGCAGCTTGACATCGCCGAATCCCATGGCTTCCTTGCCGAAGGCCCGAGCCCCCAGCCAGCCGATGCCAGCCAGAATGCTCCAGCCCAGGACAAGGCCCGCGATCGAAGCTGTGAAAGCGCCCATGGAGGTGACCTGTGAAGAGCCCTCCGAGAGGCGCACGGCGAGCCAGGAGCCGCCGTGCAAGGCGGGCACCAGGGCCGAGAGCAGCGGACCCGCCAGCATGCCACCGATGGAGACCGAGTCTGGAATTTCCAGGCAGTCGAAATCGACGAAGGTTGCCACCACCAACCCCGAGAGAACCACGGCCCAAACCATGGCCAGGGCCCACTCCTCCGAACTGCCGGCTGCGAAGGCCGCGGCGACCCAGAGGCCCGAGGTCAATCCCTCAACCAGGGGATAGCGCCAGGGAATCCGCACCTGGCAGTGGCGGCAGCGCCCCAGCTGAATCGTCCACGAAACCAGCGGGATGTTCTCGTACCAACCGAGCGAGTGCTCGCACTTGGGACAGCGCGAACGCCGCGGGTTGGAAACAGTGACCTCTTCGAGGGGGTAACGGTAGATGACTACATTCAGGAACGACCCCACGAACAGGCCGGCCAATCCCATCCACAAGAGGAACACTTCGAAATGCATGCGGGCTAGGGGCTTGGTTCTTGGCGAGCGACGCTCGCGGGCGTGAGTTCAAAAATCAACGCTCGCGGGCCTCCCAGAAGAGCCGCACCTCATCGACGAGGGGCGGGCTCCAGCGGCCACCCACGCCGTCTCGAGCTGGCTCCATGGTCAATTCGATGAAAAGCCGTAGGGCGTCGGCCGAGAGCAGTTCGCTGGGATCATCGACCACCCCCCACTCCTCCACCGGCGCGTCCAGGGGAAAGTCCTCGGGCATGTAGCGCACTCGCGCATGACCGCCGCGCATCAGAAGTTCGACCTCGGCGCCGATCCAGCGCTCTACGCCACCTTCGGGGGGCATGGGGCCGCTCACCAGGGCCACGGTCATGGGCTCCTGAAGAGGATTCTCGAAGGGATCGTCGAGGACCAGAGCAGCCGGGCTGGCGCCGCGCAGACCCGGCCCGCCGCCCTCGCCCAGGCGGTACAACTGGTGTTCCTGGGAGCGCACCTCCCCCGCCACCCGTAGGCGACCACCGGCCACGAGCAACAGTGGACCTTCCACATCGATGTGGCCGTCGATCACCAGATCTCCGCCGGCGATCAGGACCGTCCAGGCATGGTTCTTCTGTCGGGCGCGCTCTAGCCAGGCCGAGAGGTCCTCGCCGCGGCGGAATCGGATCGCGGGCGCCTCGCCCGAACGCCTTCTCAAGTTGCCGGCGATGGTCATGCGTCCCTGGGCGCGCAAGACAACCAGGGAGGGCACCGAGAGCAGCTCGCAGACGGCGTCTGGGCCCAGGTCGAGACGGGTGGCCTGCACATCGCGGCGCCCCTCGGCGCCCACGAGATCCAGGGCGCCATCAGCCCCGCTGCCCGCCGCCCGCGGCAGGCGCAGGGTCACGCGGCCATCGCCAGCCCAGGTCGCTGTGCCGTCCACGCCCGGCACGGCGAAGGGCAGGCTGAGGTCGGTCTTGGTGAAGGATTGGTGGTACTCGGGCCTCGCCTCGCCGCGTTCAAAGACCTCGAAACTCATCGCTCCCGGCGAGCTGGCGTACCAGACGCGGTTGCCGCCAAAGTCCCGCAGGCTGACATCCAGGTTGGAGGCCAAGACGAACCGCCCGGCGGCCAGTCGCCGACGGGGTTTCAACTCCAGGCGCGCGCCTGCTTCGTGGGAATTCTCGAGCAGGGCCAGATCGAGGGGGATCGGCTCCTGGCCCGGGGTGCCTGAGTGCAGGATGAACTCTCCATCGGCGAGGGTGGAGGGATCGAGGGGTTCGGCGCAACGCAGAATGAGCGAGCCCCCCCGCTCCACCCGGCGCAAGCTGCCGAGGAGTGGCTCGCCGAGGAGCGGCGAGTGATCGTCGAAGAGCTGCCCTCGGGGTTCGGAGAGGGCCACGGTCTCGATCACGATGCGGTGAGAGCGCGCCAACATGCGGCCATCCACGGCACGCAATCCGTCGGGGCTGGGGAAGCCGCGCAGGAGAATCTCATAGCGCTGGCCGGGGACCAAGCCGCCATCGGTCAAGTCGCGCTTGCGCCCCAGGTCGGGCAGGAAGCGTATCTGGTGGCCCTGCACCTCAAAACGGCCTTGGGCGCTGATCCCGCTCTTCAGGGTGCGCACGGCAAGACTCTCCCATGTCACAGAGACGGGATCGATGGGTGCCGAGAAGTGGAAGACGAGAGCCTCGTTCAGGAATACGCCCACACGCTGCCCGCGCCTGGGCCTGACCTGTTCGAGGCGCAAGACCGGCGCTGCCTCGATCTCAGCCTGCTCACAACCGGGCAAGCCGCAGGCCACGCAGCAGAGGAAGAGCACCCACCCCGGCCCACCTGGGCGCCGAAAAAGTGAGGGCCAAGAAGTCCGCATGGCCCCATTGAAACACTCCCGGAGGAGCGAAGACAGCCCGTATCGGCTTTGTCATTTCGAGCCATGGTCATTTCGTGCCAGGCTCGAAATGATAAAGCTAGAATCTGAAGGGCATGCGTAGGAACTCGAGGGACGGCCGCGGGGTGGCGGCGCTCAGGGGATCGCCGTTGACGCCGATGTCAAAGGCCACTCGGTAGCGCAGGAAGCTCCAGGTCTTGGCTTGGCCGCTCACCGTGTCGAGGGCCGTGATGTCGGTGTTCCAGGGACTGGGCGTCTCGTCTTCCGGGGTGCTCGGGTTGTCGGCCAGGGACGGGTTGCCGAGGGTGTTCTTGACCGTGGCCTGGAACTCAATCTTGATCGACACACTGTCGGGCATGGCGTCAACCGTGCCCGCGGTGGTCACTCGGAAGTAGCGCGGTATCAACTCCACCTGGCCGAACTCCGATCCGAAGGCCACGCCGCTGCTCTCGATGGTGACATCGATGTACTCGCCGGCGCCGTCGGTGGAATACTCCGCCGAGGCCACGGTGAAGGACCGCAGCCCCACCTTGAGATCAAAACGCCGCAGGAGCTTGGCGTTGGTCTTGTAGAGGTCATCGGCGAGTTCACTGGCGTCAAAGCGCAGAGTGTGGCTGCCGGTGATCTCGGGCAAGCCCGGATCTTCCACGGCACTCGCGGGAGCGAGGATCGCCGCCTGGGGCACCACCGCGCCGCCGGATGAGAGCACTAATCCGGTCATCGCGTCGGTGCCCTGGAAAAGGAAACTCAAGGGATCGCTCACGGCGGTGCCAGGAGCCACGGTCACGCCACCCAGGGGAATCCACTTGGTCTGAGCCTTGGAGATGCGGCCGAAGACGGGCAGCAGCTGGTCTTCCCAGCGTTTGTTGGTGCCGTCATAGCCGTGGGGGTAGGGACGCACAATGCTGGCCAGGGTGGACTCAAAGCCAGCCCCCGGATAGAGGATGTCGGGGGTCAAGGGCGCTTGGCTGCTCAGGTTGCCCACATGCATTTGGATCACCCCCGGGCCGCCATCTCCGCCAGTGCCGCGGACGACATACTTGGTGGTGCCCGCTGTAGTAGGCGTCGTGGCGTTGTAATCAAAGCACTCCTGAGCGATCGTGGGGATCCACGGGTTGTCATCGCCGGTGGTGCCCACGGGCCCAGACGGAAAGCCCGAGTGCTTGGCATCCGCGCGAATGTTGTTCAGCTCGCTAGTGTTTGCGCCGCCGGTGTTGCCCGTGCCCGCGCCACCCTCGCCACCGCGGGCGTCAATGCCCTTGATCGTGGTGGGTATGTCCGACAGGTCGATCTTGCCCGCAGTCTGCAGGACCAAGTGCCCTCCAGATCCGCCCCCCGAACCGCCGCCAATGCGGTTGATGCCACCGGTGTTTTCACCGCCGCTACCGTGGCCGCCGATGGCAGTGATCTCACCTGTGGATGTCACCACGATATCGCCGAGGGCCAAGATGGTCAGAGAGCCTGCGCCACCACCGCCGCCACAGCCCTTATCCGAATCTCCAAAGACCAGGTTGGGCGGAGGGTACGAGCCTCCCGGTATGCGGGTGGCGTCACCGCCGCCGCCCCCACCAGCGCCAGCGTGGGCAGCGAGCAACTCGCCGGTGACGAGGGTCTCCGAGCTGGTGTCGAATTCCTTGCGCTTGGTGCCCCAGAAGTCGTCGTCGGTGCCGCCGAAGTCACTGAAAGGCGAGGGGCCCTCGTGGCCGCCCCAGGGCGGTTGCCGCGAGGTGTCCTGGGTAGAGAAGGCGTTGGGGCCGCCCACAAAACCCGCCTCGGCGTCGAGACCGTAAATGCTTTGATCCGGGCAATCAGGGACAGTCGAGGCCGGAACATCCGCTCCGAAAACTCCACCACCGCCGCCGCCCGCCCGGCGGTTGGTGGACGTTGAGGTGGGACTCCAGCCGCCTTCTCCGCCCTCACCGCCGCCATTGGGGGCATTGAACGCGCCGAAGCCATTCTCACCCCTGGGCGTCACCTGGGTGGTCAAGAAGCTCGCCGTGCCTCCCGAGCCACCGCCGCCTTGGCCCGCAGCGCCGGGCTCGGGTTGGTGAGGTGTGTTCAGGGTGGAAACTTGAGCCGCGTTGCTGCCGTTCACCGACAGGTGCCCCTCGATGATAACGGTTCCCGAAGCGAGGATGAGCGCGCGGTTGGGCCCCTGGATGCGCATGGAGGAAGACGCCGGCAAGAAGAAGTCGCGCACATTCATGCGCCCGTTGATTGCCGTCTGCTGGCCGGTGTGCACGCCTCCAGGCCCGCCCAGGAGCACGGTCGTGTTGGTGTCGAAGACAAAGTCCGTGTTGTCCGGGATATGAAAGTCAAACTCGCCACCCAGTCCCCCGGTGCCATCGAAGGCGAAGGACGCCGAAAGACCCGTGGGGCCCCAATCCGCGCGGGGCGAGTCGAAGGCCGAAAGCCGATCTTCAAAGTCCCCGGTCAGGTAGCCCTCGAGGAACTCGTCGGCGGTCTCCACAGGGGCGCCGACACCGTCCTGTGCAAAGTCCGAATCCATGCGGGCGAAATCGTCGAGTTGGACGATATTGCGATCGCCCACGAGGTCTTCGAATTCGGGGGAGATGACCACCCTTAGCTCGCGGCCCTGGGGCAGAACTCCCACCGGAATGAGCCGCACCTGGGAACCTGTCTCGGTGCAGTTGGCCGCCAACTCGATCTCGGTGGCGACGCCTGTCCAGAGGCCGCTCTCGAGTTTGTACTGCAGGAACATGCGGTTGGTGCTGATGTTCTCGGCCGAGGGGCTCACCGGTTGATTGAACTCGATCACCACCACGACTTGGGTGGTCTGATCGCTGTAGAGGTTGATCGGCACACGGAAGCCGGCGGGCAGGTGACCAGTACCCGTCGAGCCCACTTCGAAGAACCGGCGATTCTGCGGGTCACCACCGAGCTCGACATAGCTGGCCGTACTGGAAAACGGCAGCAAGAGCGGGCTCGGGGGGCCGGCCACGGGGTCGAGGAACAGATCGTCGAGTTGGGTCGAGGTGGGCGTCTCGAAAGTCAGGGTTCGGCCAATTTTCAACGTATCTTGTTCCATGGACCGCACCGTGGTGGGGCCCGTGTCCTCATCGGGCACATGGATCCTGTAGCGCGTGCCTCCAGGGACAAAGCCCGCATCGGAGAGGCTCGACGACTTGGGACAGACGGGTTGGAAGACCACAGTGCGGGGGTCCAGCGAGTCCACGAAGAAGTCTCCCACTGCCGGAGCTCCATTGAGCTCCTGCAAATTGATCGTGTTCAGGTTGACCGTTCCAAAATCCACCGCCTGGGAAAAGGTGAAGCTGATCGCACGGTTGATCTGCCAGACCTGCTGATCCGAGACGGAAACCGACACGAGGGTGAAGTTCGCGCTGCCAGCGCCACCGGGCACGCTGGAGGCACCGACCGAGCTCTGCGAGCAGCTAGCCAGCAGGGCAGCGGCCGAAATGGCGGGGAGCAGGAGCGTCGGGGAGAGCCAGAGGATCCGGCCGGATCGAACGGAGCTGTTCATGGACATGGGGGATTTCAGACTAGAGCTGGCGGTAGGCGAAGGCCAAAGAGCGCAGTTCGGCCGTCTGGTCGGTGGATGTGTTGGAGATAAAACTGATACGCACCTGGAAGTACTGGGCGGTGTTGATGCTGGTGATGTCGGCCTTCCAATCCGTACCGGAGAGGAAGGTGGGCGTACCCGGACCGGCCTTGTCGCCGTAGAAGTCGAGGTTCAGGGCGTTGGTGGTGATGTCATCGGGAGGATTCCCGTTATCCAGGCCAGCGATGTTCGACGCGCCACGGAAAGCCAAAACCACTTCGGTTCCAGAGGGCTGGTCCGCGGGGGGGGGCTCCACGACAGGCTGGGCAAAGGTGGCCGTGGTCACGAAGGAGCCCTGTTCCTTGACATCGAACCAGATCGTGTGGATACGACTGATGCGGGTCACCAGGCCCGCCTCGCCGATGTAGAAGCTGTTGTCCGCGCCGATGGTCACCTGACCACCTGCGCCGGGGTTGAAACCACCGGTGGCCGTGTCTTGAGTGTCAGGGTTCTTCACTATGGGATTGCCGGAGGTGTTGTAGCCGCCGGTGGAGAAGGCCCGGAAGTTGGGACGGGCTGACGAATTGGCCGCCAGGGCGATGGTGAAAGCATTCAGACCCAGGGCGTTGTTCTCGGGATAGCAGCGGAATTCCATCATGAGCGGCAACGCGACGCTGCGCACCAAGCCAGCTCCATAGGTCTTACCCGGAGGCAGGGGAACTACCGCGATCTCCTGGTCCGGCGGCGCGCCGGAGCCACTCAGGCCGCCCAGGACGAGCAGGGCCGTGTCACGCCAGGTGTAGTAGCGGAACTGTTCCTTGGGAATCGTCTGGTTTAGCGGATAGGGCAGCATCGTGGTCTGCGAGCTGGCCTGGTAGAGGTTGGAGGGGTCGACGGTGTAGCCCAACTGGCGGGGGTGGACGATGACACTCGGGTCGGCAAAGTTCGACGCGTAGGCAATTTTGAGTCCCGACTGGGGCCACTGCGGGAACAGGGCGGTGTTCAGGATCTCGTCGGGCAACCAGGCCGAGGTCGAGAGCGAGACACGAAACTCGGGGTAGTTGTCGGCCACCACATTGCCCCCCACGGGGGCCCACGAGAGGGTCTCGATGTCTACGTTCATATTGGTCTCGTCGCTGATCGACATGCCCAGGTCGCAGTAGCGCCAGAGGGCGTGCAACTTCGAGCCCAGGGGCGAGAGCGGCGTCGCTACGCCCACAGGGAAGGGCGTCATCACGCTGGGAACCGGCTGATTGACATCGGCGGCCACATTGATGCGGGTCACGGGCCGGGGCCGAATCCGTCCCCGGGGGAAATTCGCCTGGGGCAGCTGGTACAAGAGCTGGCCATTGCGCAACTCGAAGAAGGTGTCGTCGAAGAGCTCGTCCACAACGTCAAAGCGCAGGGCCAGGCCACCGTTGATCTCGGAGCCCTCGGTGGGGTTGAGCTTGAAGGACACCTGGGGCAAGGCTTGCTCGAGAGGGTTGCCCGCGAGGTCCGTCGGCCCGAACTCCCCCGAAGCCATGTTCATGAAGTACTCCTCAGCAGAGCTGATCGCGTGGGCGAAGGGCACATCGGGGTGCGCGAAGGTGAACACGCGCAGGTCCGGCGAAGGCAAGACGCGGCCGATCACATAGTCGTGGGCCGTGGGGGTGCCGGCCACGCGCGTCACGCTGAAGTTGTCGAAAGCCGTCAGGGTCGCGGGATCCATGGGCTCGCTGAAACGCACCACGAGCTGCGACACATTCGAAATATCCTGGTTGGGCGGACTGCCTGGGTTGGGCGAGAAGCGCACGAAACAGGGCGGCGAATCCTGGACCGGGTTGAACGGCGTCAGAAGTTGTGCCGAGCCCTGGGACAGCTCAGCGCCGATGGGGGAAATCACTTCGACCACCATGTTCAGCACCGTGGTACCGGCCTGGGTGCCGAACTGAATCACCTGGGCCTGGACACCGCCCTGGGCGACAACATCGCCAACCTTGGGCGTCGGCGAACAAGCCGGCACAATGTAGGTCAGAATCGGCAGGGTGAATCGGCCAGCTACCTGGGGATCGGCAACGGGGGCATCCACCACCAAGATCGAAATCGTACCGATCAGGCGCGGGGCCTCCTCATCGGCCAAGAACCCGTTGTTCAAATCGCCGGTGATGTCGCTGGAGCCGCCGGCGCGCATGGAGCGCACCACAATATCGGTGGCCGAGCCCGAGGCCGTGGGACCATTTTGGCTGAAGGACAGCGCATGGCCCGTGGCGTTGACCAACAGCTGGGTCTGACCCACGGAGGGCATCAGGCGGGTGGGCAGGAAGAGGGCCAAGTTCGGATCCGTAGTCACGACGCTGCCGGGCCACCCCAAGGCGTTGATGGGCAGGGGCGGGTCGGCCACCAGGGAGTCCAGGGCCGTGACGATGCTGGCGACGATCACCCGGGTGGTGTGGAACTCCTGCACGCCGTCGCCGTCATGGTCGGCCAGGTCACCGTGGTTGCGGTCTATGATCACCCGCGCCTCGAAGGGACTTTCCGGCGGATAGCCGGTCCGAATCTGGATCACCTGGTTGGCGAGTTGGCCCGTGGCGGCGTTGACCAGGCCGCCCGCGTAGCTGTCCTTCCAGGCTCCGTCCACGAAGCGCGGATCGAGCAGGTCGTCAAAACGCAGGACGATCGCGGCGTTGCGCGGAGTCATGGAGTAGGTCACGCTCCCGGTGGCATCCAGGCCCGTGGCCTGCATGGGCGTCAAGTTCGCGTCGAGGCCGGTGAAAGCGTCCAGGTAGTCCTGGGAGCCGGCCGGAAATTTGATCGTAACCACCGTCTGGTCCGTGACCGCGTTGGTGCTCACATCGTAGATCGAGTTCGTGCGGATGTTCTCCCCCACCACGAAGTCCCTGTTCTGGATCTCCCCCGAATTGTCAGCCACCGCAACCAAGCGGCCCCAGAAGGTCCCGAGCAGACGCACATCACTGGCTTCGCCTCGCCTGTTGGCGTCGACCACGAAGGTTTTCGAGCCGATTCCCGGCGCGGGCTGCTCAACCAATTCCCCCACCAGACCAGCCGTGCTGCCCACCTGGACCGACTTGGTTTGCCCGCAACCGCCGAGGAGCCCGGCGACGAGGAAGAGAGCGAGGCCTGCGGCTGTGCTGCGGGTGCGCGCGAGAGCGTGGTTTGAAGAGTCGAGCGTGCAGTGTCTCATGGCTTGATGCAGAGTAATCAGTGAAGTCGACTGCCTCGGGAGTGTTGAAACTCGTGAGTGTCGAAAGTTAGGGATGGCAGACGCTGAGGGCCAAAGCAGAGGGGCAGGCTCAAGGAGCGGCAACCAGTCAAGTGCAGCTACCTTCCAGTTTGCCGCTTGTGACCGGGCTCACAGGGGAAACCCGGAAGGTTGGCGGCTGCACGGAAGGCAACAGACAGTCGATGACGGAGCCCAGGGGGGAGGCGGCGACCATTCTCGCGGCCCCGAGGCCCCGGTGCAAGTCCCTTACCGCAACTCCCTAGGCCCCCGAATGGGCCTGCTGCCTGCCCCAATTGCGGCCCCAACAGCGGACCCAGTAGCGGAGCGCAGGCCGCCCATGGAAGAGGCGTCAGCGTTTACGAAGTTTGAAAGAGGCAGAACTCCCCGGCTGGGTCCGGAACTCTCACGCAAGGCGTCCGGAAGAGAACCCCAGGCCTCCGGAAGAGAACTATTGTAGAGCACGGTAGAACAAACCCCGTGCCGTCCGCCTCGATGCTCATCAAATTAGTGTAAACCGCTTCTCTGAAAGCACTTACATGGATTACTCGGTCTGCATGGGCCGCTATCCCCCGAGCCAGCGAGCGCAAGCGCACGCGGCGGGCCCCAGAATCCGTCCAGGAGGGCCCATTCCGGCGGCCGCAAGCCCCACTCGGTCTACCGGGAATGCCCCACCCGGGCGGCGGCGCTGAAACCGGCGGCCAGGGCGCCGTCCGGATCGCTGAAGAAGACCATGTGGTCGGGGCGGATTTTGCGCAGATCCCTCGAGCCGGGCAGGTGGAAGTTGCGCGTGGTGGAGCAGCCCACGGCTCCGAAGGGGATCTCGTGGGAGCAGTAGGCGCACGAGGCCAGCAGCGGCACCCGCGAGGCCAGGCAGAACTTGGGCGAGACATGGCGCGTCTCGGTGCGGGAGACGCAGGCCTCTCTGCCGCAGACCAGGCCCTCGGCGTGGGCCTTCCAGGCGGGGCGGCGGGCCGTACCTGGGCCCGCGAGACAATCGGCCTCGCCCAGCAGGCTGGCCAGGATCGCCATGCGAATCGGCACGCCGCGAGCGGCCTGCTTGAAGTAGATCGAGCGCGGATCGCCGTCGAGATCGGCGTTGATTTCCTCGCGCCGCGGCAACGGGTGCATGACCACGGCGTCGCGCAGGGACTCGGCTGCCATCTGGCGCTTGCCGAGCTGCACATAGTTGGTCTCGTCAAGCACCGCATCCTGGCCGAAGCGCTCGGTCTGGGGCCGGGTCATGTAGACCGCATCGACATGCTCGACGGATAGCCCTTGCGGGTCGGTGAAGAGGCTCAGCTGGTGCGGCTTCTGCGGAGTCAGGTAGACCACATCGCTCTGGGCCGCCAACTCACCGAGTCGGCCGGCCTCGGCGCGCACGGGCTCGACGCCGAACTCCTCGCGCAAGCGTTTGACCACATGGGTTGGCATCTCGAAGCCGGGTTGAGGCACGCAGACGATGTTGGCCCGGAAGCGCGCCAGGGCATAGGCAAAGGAATGCACCGTGCGGCTGTAGCGCAGGTCGCCAGCGAAAACCACATCGAGACCTTCGATACGGCCGCGTTCGATCCACAGGCTGTACAGATCGCAGAGGGTCTGGGTGGGGTGTTCATGGCTGCCATCGCCGGCGTTGATCACCGGCACGGCGGAGTACTCGGCGGCCAGGCGCGCGGCGCCCTCGCTTTGGTGGCGCAAGATCAAGGCGTCGGCGTAGCCCGCCACCACGCGCACCGTGTCGGCCAGGGACTCGCCCTTCGAAGCGCTCGAAAAGCTCATGTCGGCGGCCGTGATAACGCCCCCGCCGAGGCGCAACATGGCCGACTCAAAGGACAGCCGCGTGCGGGTGGAGGGTTCGTAGAAAAGCGACGCTACGATGCTGCCGCGGGCCACATGGGACCAGGCTCGGCTGTCCTCGGAGTACAGACGAGCTTTCTCGAACAGGGCTTCCATCTCCGTCAGGGAGAGGTCATCGATGGAAACCAGATGGCGCGGAACGGTCATACAAAGAGGTAGCGTAGCCGAGGAGCACAGCAGCGGCAATCCGGGGCTCCAAAACTGGCCTTAGAGCTGATCCACAAACCCCGGGGCGGCGGCCGCAGCGCGCAAATCGGCGGCGGCCAGGCCCTCCAACCAGCTCCGCGAGGCGGGGTCGAAGAGCACTCCGCGCCCCGGCGACCAGGCCCGCACGGGAAGCGCGAGGGCTGCCCGGAAGCGGGCGCTGCAGAGCTCTGCGGCAGCGCCGGGATCGGCGGCGGCACTCAAGGCTCCCGAGGCAGCGCCGGGAAGATCGCCCTTGGTGGCGAGGGGCAAACAGATCCCCGCCCCGCTCAAGGCTTCGGCCGGGCCGCCCAGAGGCGGCTCGAGCAGGAAGACGATATCGGCCTCTTCCAGGGCGCGCCGAGCGAGGCGCCGGCCCTCGGCTTCGACCGGATCCAGCCCGCCAGCGCCCGCGCCTCGGACGCTGCCCCAGAGCCCCGCGCTGTCCAACAGGTCCACGGGCCAGCCAGCGAGTTCGGTGCGTTGCAGCACGAGGTCGCGGGTAGTGCCATGCTGCGGGCTACAGATCACCCGTTCGCTGCCCACGAGCACATTGAAGAGCGTGGACTTGCCCGCGTTGACCGGTCCAGCGAGCAACACGCGAGGGGGTTCCAGAGCGTAGCGCGCCACCCGCGAATCCTCCGTGAGGAGCGCGTACTCGGCCTGCAATTCGTCATCGTCCATGCCCCCCCAGGCTTCCAGGCGTCGGCGCAGGGCACCCTCCACCTGGTCGAGCAGGATACGCGCGCCGTCCTCGCCGGGCGCCTTCTCGAGCAGGGCTTCGGCGCGCTCCTCGGGGGTCCGCGCCTCGGGCTCCTCGCGGCTCAGGCCGATGTCGCTAAAGATGCGCGCCACGAGGGGCGGGCTGCCGTGGAGGTGCAATTCCACCGCATCCTCCCCGTGCACCACGACCAGGGCTTCGTCGAGATCTTCGTCACCGGAGCGCAGGCGCGCCAGGGTCACTGATCCCACCAGGAGCGGCTTGCCACACAACTCGCCAGCACGCTGGAGGGCGCCGCGCCCGGTGAGTTGCAGGACGCTGATGGCCCCGCTGCCCCTGGGACTCAGTTCAAAGAGGGCCAGGTCGCCCATGCTCAGACCAAACCGCCTGCTCGCGCCGCAGCCACGAGACCGAAGCCCACGAGCTGGGGTTCCAGGTGCAACTCCTGGTCGGCGAAGGCGGACAGCAAGTAGTCCACCGAGCCGCCGGTGAGCGCGATGGGCGCCCCTTCGAGACCCGCCTCGCGGGCCACTTCGCGGGCGAGTTCGCGGGCAGCACCCACAAAGCCCCGGGAGATTCCGGCGCGCAGGGCGCCTGCCGAGTCGCGGCCCAGGGCCGGCGCGCCGGGCTTTGGCGAGACTTCGAACAGGGCCCGGGCACCTCGGCCGAGGGCGCTGGCCAGCAGGCCTGGTCCCGGAGCGATGGCGCCGCCCAGAAAGGCCGGAGCGCCGGTGGAATCGCAGCCCACGGCATCGACGGTCAGGGCCGTGCCCGCATCGAGCACAAGAACCGGCCCGCCCACCAATTCCCAGGCGCCACGGGCGGCGTAGAGCCGATCTGCGCCGATGCTCTCGGTGTTGTGGCATGCGGCGAGGGAAAGGCCAGGGGCCGGGGCGCAGGGAGCAGGCAGGCCAGCGTTTTTGCAAGCACTCTCGAGTTCCGCCACCCGTTCCGGTCCCGCTACTGAAGAACAAAGTGCCCGGAGCACCCCGCGGCCGGCCCGAGATTCGCGCAGGTCACCCAACTCGAGCAGTGCCCGGGCGATGTCGCTGCCCCACGCGATGCGCCGATCCATGAGAAGTGTTGCTGGTCCCTCCAGCGTCGACTCAAAGAGAGCCAGCTTGAGCGCGCTGTTGCCGAGGTCAAAAGTCAACCAGGTCTGGCCGCCATCTCGATGGAAAGAACTCGGCGCCATCTACGCGCTCAATCGTTCTGAGGCGACTCGTAGATGATCGTGCGCAACTGGCCCTTGTTCTCGACCACGATCTCCCAGGTGGAGTAATTGTCCTGGTTGTTCTTTACATAGGTGATGGCCTCGGCGGTGGAGGTCACGGGATGGCCGTTGATCGACTTGATGATATCGCCCGACTGACCACCGTGGGCGGCGACGCGGCCGCCGGACTTGACCTCTTTGAGCTCGATTCCATCGTACTTGCCCGTGCGCGGATCGCGGTGCCGCGAGTGGCGCACTTCGCGGGCCAGGATGCCGCCGTAGTCGTCAGCGAAATTCTGGGCATCCTCGGTGCCGATGACAAAGGTGTTGTCGCTGGTCATGGTCGTGTGCTGGGGACGCCAGAGGTCGCGCTGAAGCCGGGGCACATTGACCCGAATGGCCTCGATGGCATTCTGGCCCTGGCCGACGACATGGATCGAGATGCTGGCGTCGAACTCCTTGGGCGCCAGGGACTCGTTGGGGCGTGCCTCGTCGGCGAAGCTGAAGGTGACGCCCTCGGCGGTGGTGATGGCCATGACCGTGGCGTAATCGTGGGGCTTGGTGAGCTTCTCGCCCACTCGAATCTCGATCGAGAGATCGCTGTTCACCAGGGTCACATTGGCCGCCGGCAGATAGGCGATGAAAGCCCGGCCGCGGTCAGGGTTGAGGGTGTCCTCCATGAGCATCTGGATGCTGAGGATCTCGCTCATGGGTCGGTGGATCGGTGCCGCGGGGCCTTCGATAGGCGCGACCTCGGGGGCCGGAGCAGGAGGCCGCTCGCCAGACCAATTCAACTCCAAGAAAGCCCGCTCCACGGCTCGTGCATCGTTGAAGGAAAGCCGCGGGCCCTCGGGGATCTGGGCGCTCTCGAGGATCTCAAGGGCTTCGGCGGCGCTGATCTTCCTGGTCTGCAGCTCCCCTCGATGGGAGTAAAAATCGAAGACGTAGAGCAGGAGGGACGCTGCCAGAGCAGCGGAGACGACCCAGGAGAGGGCTTTGATTTGGAAGATGTTCATGGCTGTGCCGAAATCGGATGGCGCGAGGGTGCCTGGCGTGGAAGGCATGCGTGGCGTGAAAGGCAGCCTAGAGCGCCCTGGGAGAGGGCGCAACCGCTCATTCCGATGCCCGAGGGCTAATTTTTGGAGTGCCCCCGCGCTACAGATACGCCTGACGGGGGCCATTCTTCCCACAAGCAGTGGACTTACCCTCACGCCAGGGCGTCCCGGTGCCCCGCTCCGGGGAAGGGCCTCTCCGGGTTAGCCGCCGCTGGCCAGGCGCAGACCCGAGGGTCCTTCATCGCGGGGAATGCTCGGGTTGTTCCCGGCCCCTTCGCGCTCGCCCCGGATGCTGCTGGCGGTGATGCCGCGTAGATGCAGCACCAATTCTTCGGGACGGTCGCTGGCGGCCAGTGCCTCGGTCAGTTCGACCTGCCGCGAAGTCACGAGATGCCTCAGGCTCTCGTTGAACGAGATCAAGCCCTCCTCGGCGCCCTGTTCGATGACCCGCGCCAGACTGGCTGTGCTGCCGCGTTCGGCCAGCAGCTCGCGCACATGGGGCGTGGACACGAGAAGTTCAAAAGCGGGCAACATGCCGCCTTCCGCCAGGCGCGGCAAGAGCCGCTGGGAGAGCACGCAGACCAGATTGTCCGCCAGGCGTTGGCGCACGGAATCGTGTTGTTCGGCCGGAAAGAACGAGAGGATGCGTTCGACGGTCTGGGGCGCGTTCACCGTGTGCAGGGTGGAGAGCACCAGATGTCCGGTTTCGGTGGCGTCGAGGGCTGCGTTGACGGTTTCCGCGTCGCGCATTTCGCCGATCAGAATTACATCCGGACTTTGGCGTAGGGCGTGGCGCAAGCCATCCCCAAAATCGCGGCAGTCAGTGCCGACTTCGCGCTGGCTGATGACGCAACGGTCCTCCTTGAACAACAGCTCGACCGGATCCTCGAGGGTGATCACATGGCGTTCGACCTGGGTGTTCATGTACTGGATCATGGAACTAAGGGTGGTCGACTTGCCGGAGCCGGCGATGCCGGTGACCAGCACCAGGCCGCGTTTGCGCAGGGCCATCTGTTTCAGTTGATCACCGGGCAGCCCCAACTCGTCGATGTTGGGGGCTTCTTCATTGATGCGCCGGATGACCACGGCGGGTTCGCCCATCTGCTTGTAGGCGTTGAGGCGAAAGCGCCCCAATCCGTCGAGGCTCAGGGCGGCATCCGCCGAACCGTTACGGCTCCATTCATCCATGGCCCGCTTGCCCAGGACTCCGCGCAAGACCTCGAGCAGCGGCCCGGGTCCGGGCACGCGCCCGGGCAGGAAGTGGATCTTGCCCGCCACTCGTTGGGACGGCCGACCCCCGGAACGCAGGATCAGATCGCTGGCCCCGGCCTTGACCATGCCAGCCAACCAGGACTCGACCATGTGCCGCGGTGAGGAGTGCTCCTGGGTCAGGCGCTCCACCGAGCCCGGTCCCTCGAGAATGGCCAGCGAAGCATCCGGCGGGTCCTCCGGCAGGCTCTCGGTGTCGAGATCCAACTCGACCGTGGGCCCATGCTCGGGGGCCTCGCGGGCCAGGCGCTCGGCGTTGACGGGTGAATCAAAATTGGGCTCCGGATCGGTGCCCGACAAATCATTGGGTTCCTGCAAGAAAAGCTCCCGGGTGCCCCTCGGGCCCCCCTCTTGAATCGGCGGGAACGGGCCCCTGGCTTGAATCCAGGCCGAGAAGTTGTCTATTCAGCACCCTGCGGAGCCCTCGGCAGGCCCCCGAAAGAAGCCTCTCTCAGGCCTCCTGGACGCACTTGCGGGCCGCACCCAGGAGCGGTACCAGGCCCTCGTGGCGCAGGGACGAAATCCGCACCGCTGCCAGGCCGGCACGGGCTTCAAGGGCCGCGATGCGTTCCTCTTCGCCGGGGCTGCCTTCACACTTGGTGGCCACCAGGATGCGCGGCTTGGCGGCCAGCTCGGGAGAGAACTCGATCAGCTCGGTGGAGATGACTTCAAAGGCCTGGGCCGGATCGGTCTCGGCGCTCTCGGAGACATCCACGAGGTGCAAGAGCACCCGGCAACGTTCCACATGCTTGAGGAAACGATGGCCGAGGCCCTGGCCTTCGGCGGCACCCTCGATCAGACCGGGGAGGTCCGCGATGCAGAGGCTGTCGCCGCTCCCCAGGTCGGCGATGCCCACCTGGGGATCGAGGGTTGTGAAGGGATAGTCGGCCACCTTGGGCTGGGCAGCGGTGACGACTCTCAGGAAGGTGCTCTTGCCCGCATTGGGCAAGCCCACCAGCCCTGCATCGGCAAAGATCTTGAGTTCCAGGCGCACCTCGCGGGTTTCCCCGGGCTGACCTTGGGTCGCCTTGCGCGGCACCTGCTGCACCGAGGTCTTGAAGTGCACATTGCCTCGGCCACCCCTGCCGCCCTGGGCCACCACCAGGCGCGCACCGGGCTTGGCCAGGTCGCGCAGCAAATTGCCGCGGCCCGCATCGAAAACCAGGGTGCCCACGGGCACGGCGATCAGGGTGTCCTCACCGCTCCTGCCGCTGCAACACTGGGTGCCTCCGGGCCGGCCCTTGGGAGCCGTGTGGCGGTATTGTCGAGCCAGCCGCAGGAGTGACGATTCTTCCTCACGAGCCACCATCACCACGGAGCCGCCGTGGCCACCATCGCCACCGTCTGGGCCGCCGCGGGGGATGTACTTTTCGCGCCGAAAAGACACCAATCCATCTCCGCCCTTGCCGGCAGAGACCTCAATCTTGGCTTCGTCGCGGAACATGGCGCAGAACTGAGGGCTTGAGTCTGCCCTTCCAAGACCGAAGCCGAAGCCGCGGAACCCGGGGGCTCAGTTGGCCGCTACGGGGTCGATGTGAACCCGGCGGCCGGTTTGGAAGCGCACGGTGCCAGGGATCAGGGCGAACAGGGTGTAGTCCTTGCCCATGCCGACATTGTGTCCAGGTTTGAAGCGCGTGCCGCACTGGCGCACGATGATCGTGCCGGCGGTGACGCTCTCGCCACCGTAGCGCTTGACACCCCGAAACTGGGGGTTGGAGTCGCGGCCGTTGCGGGTCGAGCCCTGTCCTTTCTTGTGTGCCATGGAAGTAGAGCCGGCTAGGCTTTGATCTCGGTGATACGGACGCGAGTGTAGCGCTGGCGATGACCGCGCTTGACGCGGACATTCTTGCGGCGCTTGAAACGGAACGCGATCAGCTTGGGTCCCTTGACCTCACCGAGCACTTCCCCCACCACGGAGGCGCCCTCGACGGTGGGCTGTCCGACCTTGACCGTGCCTTCGTCGCCCACGAGCAGCACCTGGTCGAAGATGATCGTCTCACCCGCCTGGGAGTCGCTCTTGAGGTCGCACAAGATCACATCGCCCGCTCGGACGGTGCTCTGCTGATTCGAATCGTTGATGATGGCGTACACGCGCTTAGTCTCCCCGGGTGCTGGTTCCCCGGAATTGGATGGTCCACGAAGGAACAGGCCTCCCGCGGGCCTGGAAGGGGCACGGGGAACAAGGGGCGAATAGATTAGCCGTTGGCCCGAGCCAAGGGAAGGCCCGGCTGGGAATTCGTTCTCGGAAGACGAGCCCCAGCCGAGGACCCCTGGAGCCCCCTATTTGGCTGGCCTCGATGGGCCATGGGGGTCCCTCGGGGCCCAGCTTCGCCGACAGACTCCTAGCGCTTGCGGCGCCCGCCGGGCCGCACTTCGCTGCCGTCGGATCGCAGGTAGCGTAGGACGCTGTCCTCGAACTGTTCGGGAGCGGCCACGAGCTTGATGCTGCGGCTGTGCTTCTTCTCGAGGTCATCCAGCTCACTTTTGTGGGCCTGCTTGAGGTAGTCGAGGGCGTCCTGATGGGCACGCACCTCGATGGTCGAAAAGCCCTTGAGCGTCATGGATGAGCCCAAACGGCGCAGGATTCCCGCCGCCCGGGAGACCGCCGTACGCACCCTGCCGAGGCCGCGGCAGGCCGTGCAATTATTGAACAGCTTGGTGCTCATACCCGGCCCCAGGCGCTGACGGGTCATTTCGAGCAGGCCAAACTGGGAGATCTTGCCCAGCTTGTGGCGCGCGCGGTCCTGGGCCAACTGGTCGCGAAAGGCTTTCTCCACCTTGCCGCGGTTGGTCCGGTTCATCATGTCGATGAAGTCCACCACCAGGATGCCGCCCAGGTCTCGCAGGCGGATCTGGCGGGCGATTTCAGGCACGGCGTCCAGGTTGGTCTTGAGGGCGATCTCCTCGAAGTCGTGACTCTTGGTGCGGGTTTTGCCCGAGTTGACATCGATGGCCACCAGGGCCTCGGCCTGGTCGAACACAATCGAGCCGCCCGAGGGCAGTTCGATGGAGCGCGAGAAGATGCGCTCGAAATCCTGCTCGATGCCCGCGTCGTGAAACAGCGGCCGTTCCCCTTTGTGGAGCTTGATGCAGTCCACATGCTCGGGCATCAGGAGCTCGGCGAATTCCTTCACGCGCTTGTAGGTCTGCTCGTCGTCCACCACCACCGACTCGGTCTCGGGACTGAAGAGGTCCCGCACGGTGCGAATGGCCACATCGGATTCCTCGTAGAGGGCCGCGGGGCCGTTGCCCCGGGAGACGCGGTTGGAGAGCCGATTCCAGGCGTCCAGCAGGTAGACCAGGTCGCGCTTGAGTTCGACCGAGTTGCAACCCTTGGCAGCGGTGCGGGCAATGACGCCCATGCCCTCGGGCACTTCGAGGGCGTCGAGGATCTTCTTCAGCCGTTTGCGCTCACGCACATCCTCGATCTTGCGACTCACGCCGCGGTGATCGGTGGAGGGCATCAGCACATGGTAGCGGCCTGGAATCGAGATGTAGGTGGTCAGGGTTGGTCCCTTGTCGCCAATGGCGTCCTTGGTGACCTGCACGATCACGCGATCGCCCACGCGCAGCAAGTCCTTGATGGGCTTGCGCGGTCGCGCTCGGCGGCGCTGAGATCCACCCCCCGAACCGCGGCCCTTGCGCGAGCCCTGCTTGTTGTCGGAGTCACCATCGTCCTTGCCGTCGAGTTCGTCGGCGATATCGGGTTGGCTCGAAGCGGAATCCCACTCATCGGCGTCGATGCGAGTGCTGAGCAGCTTGGTTATGTCCCAGCCCTTCTCGCCGTAGGCCGGCAAGACATCGGAGGTGTGTAGGAAACCGTTGCGGCCGCGGCCGAAGTCGATAAAGGCGGCGCCGATCGAGGCCTCGAGGTTGACCACCCGTCCGCGATAAATGTCGTTCACCAGAGACTGTTCGCGCTCGACATTCATCTGGAAGTCGAGGATGACCTTGTTGCGCACCACCGCCACGCGAGTCTCCTCGCGGTCAGCGGCGTTGACCAGGATCTGGCGATCGGGAACGATCTCCTTCTTGGCCTTGGTGCGACGGGCGGGCTTGGCCTCGGCGGCATCCGAGGAGGCTCGCCGGCCGCGGCCGCGTGTTTGGGTCCCGCCATCGCTCAAGAGTTCGGCATCGTCGGGCAGCTCGGGCAATTCGGGCAGGTCATCGAGTTCACCGGGGATGCCCTCCACCACGGCTGCGGTGGGCCTCTCGGACCGGCCTGTGCTACGGGTGCTGGCCCGTTTGGTGCGTTTCTTGCCACCGCGCTTGCCGCGCCGACCTTGCTTTTTGGTGGCCTCCGAGGCAGGGCCGTCTGCCTGGCTGGCAGCGTTCTCGTCGGATGACGCCTTGGTCTCCGCGGACTCGCCCGCGTCGCTCCGGCTGGCACTGGCCTTTCTGCGATGGCTCGGCGAGCGCTTGCGGCTGGTGCGCTTCTTGCGCGGCGCCTTCTGGCCCTCGTCGGAGTTCTCTTCCGAGCTCGAAGCCTTCACGCCCTGAATTTGTCCCTTGGCGCCCACTTCCTGGGTGGCATCGCCCTTGACGGCATCGCTTTTGACGGCATCGCCCTCAGCAGCACCGTCTCGGGCAGCAGCGCCCGACTTGCGGCGACCGCGGCCTCCCCGCGTTCCGCGGCGACGAGGCCTCGAACGGCGCTCTTCGCCTTCCGCGGTGGCTGTACCTTCCTGGGAATCCGAGCCTGAGTCGGCGCTGGATGTGCCGCTGGCCTTCGAGGAGCGGCGGCTGGTGGATCGGCCGCGGGAGCGGCCGGTGCGAGGGGTGGCGCCAGCATCCTTGGCCGCGCCGCCTGAGTCTTCCGTGGGTGTGTCGATGAAGGCTCCGAAGTTCGAGGTCCGCTTGGGCCTCGAAGTGTTTTCATTTGTCATGGGTCGTAAACCTGGCGCCCGTTTTTTTGGGCTGGTCGCGCAGTGGTTCGCAACTCTTCAGTTCGCTCCTCTCAAGGTGCTCCCAGCCCGCGGCTCGAAAAGCCCGGGAAAGGCCACCGGCGCTTCTGGCTGCAAGGGGCTGAAGCTTCCGGTGATTGTTCGAAGACTCTTTCAGAAGAACCTTCAAAATAAGCATCTCTGGGATCCGCCCGCGAAGCCCCGTGCTGCTCTGCGTCATCGGCATGGCCGAGGGGCGCGGGCGCAAAAATCAAGGAGTTGAGCTGGGCGAAAGGGGCCGCGAGGGTTGCCCCCACACGTGGGTGAGGGTCTCGGGTCTCGTTCAGAGAGGGGCGATCTTGGAAAGAGCGCGAGCCAGTCTAGCGCTGGTGGGAAGTGAGGGTGCGGGAGGCTATCCCGCGCTGGAGTAGCCCGTGGGGCTCTCCTGACCTGGGTTGGATTGGCCTCTGACGGGGGTCCCTTGCACAAGATGTCCAGGGGCCAGAGGGAGGCCAGATCGGTATGCGTTCGCAGGGCATCCCCGGGCCCAAGGCCCTGGAACGGCCCGCGAGGGATCGTTCACCGATTCTTGGCAGCCCGGCGGGCTGCTCATCTGTGTCATCCTCCCGTATCGCCATGAGTAAGCCAATCCTCAAACGGGATTTCTCACCCAAAAGAGCCTGGAATTGCCTGCCGCGCCCATGGCACCGCTGCCCGATCAGCCCGCCTGGGCGCCTACTGCCCCTCGCCGCTGTCGCCAGCGCCCCTCACCAGGGCATCAACCTCGTCTCGCAGCTTGGCCCGGCGACGGCCAAGCTCGCGCTGCAGCACGGCCTCCTGGTCCTGGCGGGAGTGCACGAGGGTCGGGGTCAAGAAGACCAGGAGGGTCTTCTTCTGGACGCTGTGCTCCCGGTGCTGGAACAGCTTGCCCAAGAGCGGGATACGCCACAGGCCCGGCACGCGGGTCTCAGTCTCCACATCCGAATCAGTGGTCAATCCGCCGATCACGACGGTCTGTCCCGAGTCCATGATCATGGTGGTGACGATGGTCGAGGAGCGCGTGCGCGGCAGGGCGATCGAACCTTGGAGCCCCGAGGCTCCCAGAGTAAAGACATCGAAACCGGGAGGCGCGAGGGCCGTGTTGCCCTGGCCCGAGAGGCTGGTTTCCTTGGGAATCACATCCATGATGATGCGTTCCGAGCCGGGCACGATGTGGGGCTTGATCAAAAGCTGAAAGCCCACCTCCACCGGCGAGCCCGTAGCCTCGGCCACGGAGAGCTGCAAGCCACCGGACTGGCCCTGTTCGCTCTTGGCCTCGGCGTAGCGGATCGTCTCGCCCACGAAGATCGTGGCTTCGTGGCCGTCGAGGGCGATTAGCTTGGGTGCCTGGATCACCTCGGTCGAGGTATCGCGCTGCAAGAGGTGCAGAGCTGCCGACACTTCGGTGAACGAGAGCGCGCCGAAGATCGTGTCGGGGATGAAGGTGGCGCCGTTGTTGAAGCCGGCCCCGAGAGAGTCGTCGCTCGAGTACCAGGGACCACCGCCGGTGTTGTTGGCGATGATCGAGTCCTCGATGCCTCCGTGGCCGGGATCGAAGGGCAGGGTGATGGGAATCTGCCCGCCACTGATGGAGATCACGGGGCCATTGTCGCCGTAGTCCACGCCCAGATTCAGCAGGTCGCCGTTGGATGTCGAAACGAACTTGACATCGCAGAAGACCTGCTTGGGCTCGATGTCCAGGGCAACGAGGATTTCGCGCACCTCGGAGTGGGCCTGCTGGGTATCGCGCACGATGATCACATTCTGGCGCTCGATGTAGTCGAGTTGGCCAACGGTGGAGAGGGCCTTGGTGAGAGCCGTCAGCACACTGAAATGCTCACTGACCTTGCCCGAGGGAGCCTGGGCCTGGCCCTGGACGAACTCCGACTTGAGGATCGGCACATAGTTGCTCTTGGGCCGCAGGTAGCGCAACTGATAGCTCTTGGTGGTCAACTGCTCCTTCAGCTTGAGCGGATCAGCCACGCGCAAGACTCCACCGCGCTCTTCGAGCACTGTGTAGCCGCGGGTCTTGGCTACCACATCCAGGGCATCCCGCCAGGGCACGCCGTTGAAATGCACGGTCAGGCTCCCCGAGACGAGTTCATCGATGATGATGTTGGCGCCAGAGATCTTGGCGATCGTATCAATGATGATCCGAATGTCCGCGTTGGAGTAGTCGAATGTGACCGGCCAGGGCTTCGTGACCAAGATCACACCATTGGTACGATCCTCCACGATGCAACCGACCTTCTCGGCGGCGATCTCGAGGGCAATTTGCCAGTGAACATCACGCAGTTGCATGCTGCGGATGACGCTGGTGGAGATGGTTTCCTCGTCGGTGTCGATGATCTCGATGTTCGCGCCTGATTTTTCACGCAGAAAATCGATCACGCTCTCGAGGGTCCGTTCGGCCACATTCATGGTGACGCGAGCGTCACGACTAGCGACCTGTGCGTTGCTGGTGGCGCAGACGAGAGCGGCGATGAGAGGCCAGAGGATCAGGGTTTTCTTGATCTGAAACATGCTTGTTTGAACTCTTGGAATTCCTTGTGGGTGGTCTGCGAGGTGCTTCTCGGCATCCTTGGTCAGAAATGCTCTTGATTAGAAGCGGCGCGCGAGCACGACTCCCCGATAGATGAACCGAATCTCATCGGTGTGAATTTCGTGAATCAGCAAGTCCCGGGTCAGCATTTCGCCAACCTGACAGGCCTTGCCGTTGATCGTGGCCACCGAAGCAGCGCCCTTCATCGTGGCCACGCCCGAGACCTCGATTTCGAACTCGTCGAATTCGCGCACGATGCGGGCAATGAGCGCCTTGCGGCGCAGTTTGACGACGAAGGGTTTGCGCAGGGGGTCATGCTCGATAAAGTCGAGTTGATCGTCCACCAGGCGGAAGGCGTCGAGGGCCAATTCGAACTCGTCCCGGATCAGGTGACCATCCATGGCTCCCAACACCTCGCGTAGGCGTTTGACGCTCGGTCCGCGGGATCCGTCGACGCTGGCCAAGGAGCCTTGCAGAGCATCCAGAGCGTCGATAACCTCGTGTTGCAGGCGCTTCTGCGAAGGCATGTAGGAGATCGAGCCCTCGGCCTGTAGGCGGCGCACATCGGTTTCGATGCCCGCGATCATCACCTCGAGGTCATCCCGGGCCATCATCTCCTCGATCACATTTTGCGCGGCCTGAACCAGGGCGTACTGCGCCTTGGCTGCCTGCATGCGGCCGAAAAGTTCCTCCACGAGTTCCATTTGCTCGCGCATCGAGAGGCCGCTGCCCGAGTCCACCGGAACCCGCGGGTCCACGAAGGGGTCGCGACGGCCGCGGGCACCGCGGTAGGTGAATGAGGACAGGCTCAATGCGGCGCGACGGCGGTTGATCTCCCCCATCATCAAGTCGCGCTTGCGCTCGTAGCTGTCGATATCCACCGGTGCGGCTTCATTCTTGGGCTCGTAGACAAAGGTCTCGATGTCCAGGCTGATCTTGTGCAGGGCCATGCCCTCTTCCGCGACCGAGCCGCGCCGGGCGGCGACGATATCCATTTTGGCCACGCGCATGAAGCGCGAGTGGGTCTCGATGCGGTCCAGGAAATCGAGGTACTCAAAGGAATCAGCATCGAGGGAGCAGATGTAGACCACCTTGTCGAAGGCCCCCGCCTCAGCACGGGGGTCGACGGCTTTCTTCTTCAGCATCCGAGTGCGGACGCCGGAGTCCTGCTGGAAGTCCTGGATGGTGCGCATCCAGCTGTTCATGTCGTTATCGTCGGGCAGAATCGTGCGGAGATGCTTGGACATTTCGCGCTGGACGATGACATCGCGTTCGAGGGTGCTGGTGCCCTCGATCAGCTTGCGCGAAGCGACGATCTTCTGGCGTAGCGCTTCGACTTCGAGCCGCGTCTCGTCGATGCTCTGGGCCTCAAAGTGGATAAAAATACCGAGGCCCAGGGCCAGGGCGCAGCTGCCGGCAGTAACACCCAGGAATACCTTGCGTTCTTTCTTCACTATCTCTGGCCTCCTGTTTGCGCCGCGGCCGCTCGGGCCTCGTCGCGGGCAAGGCCGGCCTCTTGACGGTCCTCGACGCTCTTCAAGTCCACTGTCAGGGGGAAGTCCCAGATGACCGGCGGCATCAATTCATCATTGGTGATGGCCTCTGAACCCTCGGGGTCGCCGGGCGCGTGGAAGTCATCCATGAACGACGAGACGCTGAGCTCGTCGAGGAAGTTGCCGATCTGGCCGAAGTTAGCCGATCCAGAGTGCCCCTTGGCACGCCAGGTGCCCGCATTCCCCGTGCGCGGATCTTCTCCCTGTTTGATGTGCAGATCGTCGAACCAGGTCATGTGTTCCCGTCGCTCGTCGTTGCGATTGACCACATCGACGAACTCGTCGAGCTTGCGGGTCCAGGAGACGCGGCTCTGGGTGATCTCCGCCAGGGTCGTCTCGCGCGCCTGGTGCCGGCCGCTCTCGGCGGTCAGGGCGCGGTGGTAAGCCACCTGCGGCCGGAGGCCGTCATCTTCGGTCAAAAGCACCTGATGTTCGCTCTCCACATGGGTCCCAATCCCGAAGGCCATCCAACCCAGCCAGGCGGCCAGGGAAGCGTTGACCGCGACGGCCAGGGACACCGCCAGCATGAGCTTCAGCGGTGTACGAGCTTTGCGCCGATATTCTTCGGGCAGAAGATTGATGTGAATCATGCTGCGCGCACTCTTGAGGCCAGGCCCACGGCGACAACCAAGGTCGGCGCCCAGGCTTCCAGCTCTTCGACATCGACGCGTTGCGCGTCCACGCGAAGACCTTCCAGGGGATTCCATGTCCGCGCACGGCGCGCGGTTGCTTGTTCGATGTAGCCCGCGGCTCCGGGGGCCAGGACACCCCCGCCCGAGAGCAGGATCTCCTCCACGCTGAAGCCCGAGTGGTGCTCGACATAGTCGAGGGATAGGGCGATCTCGCTCACGAGATCTTCGAGTACCGGTGCGATGGCGCTGTTGACTTCGGCCTCATGGCTCTCGCTGGCACGCTTGATGGCTTCGGCCTCGAAGATCTCCACCGAGAGGCGACGGGCCACGGCTTCGGTCATGTCCTTGCCGCCGATGTTGATCTCGCGGCTGAAGCAGGTCTGCCCGCCGAAGAGCACATTGATCGAGGTGCGCGTGGCGCCCACATCCACCAGGGCGATGCCGCGGGCCTCTTCCTCAAGGTCGTCAGGCATCACGCCGCAGAGCTCCCAGGCATTGGCCAGGGCGAACAGGTCCACATCGATAGCGGCCAGTTGTAGGCCCTGGTCGTGGACGAGTTCCACCTGGCTTTCAATGGCCTCGGTCTTGCACGCGGCGAGCAAGGCATTCATCTGGTTGTCCGCGGCTTCCGAGCCTTCGGCACCGACGAGCGAGCCCAGTCCCTGGCAGTCGAGCACGACTTCGTCGAGTTCGAAGGGCAGGTACTTGTCAGCCTCGAAGCGGATGGCGCTTTTCAGTTCGCTGTCGGTCATCTGGACCAGCGAGACATAGCGCACGACCACATCCTGGCCGGCCACCGAGGTGACCACGCGCTTGGAGCGAAAACGCCCCTCACGGAAAACGGCCGCAATGGCTTCGGAGGTTGTGCCGCCGGGCGGAATCTCAACCCGGGAAAATCCGGTTACTACGGGTTCGGGTCCTTCGAGGGAGATTTCGACGGCCTTGACGACCGAACTCCCGAGGTCCAGGCCCACGATGCTCTTGGAAGGACGAAACACAGCGCTGATCTTGACTCCGGTGGATGCAGAGCCCTGAGGCCGCCTGGGCGGGGTGCCTGGGCGATGCAAAATCCTCGACTCAAGAGGTTCCTTCGCCCACAAGGACAGAGGAGGTTGAGCCCGAATGCCCTTTTTGGAGTGGCAGGAGTCCCGCGGGCCTCTGGAACCGGGGGATTCGGCCTACTTGAGGGGTCTCAGACGAGTTCTTCGAAGCCCGAGGCCACCATGGCTACCAGGCGTTCGAGGAGGGCTTCGGCGTCATCTCCGGTGGCGCATAGCTCGAGTTCCGTGCCGCACTTGGCGCCCAGGGAAATCAATTCCAGGATCGAGCGGCCATTGACCTCGCGGTCCTCGCAGGAGATGCGTAACTCGCTTTGGAAACCCTGGGCCACAGCCACCAGGGCCCCCGAAGGCCGTGCGTGCAGGCCCTCGGCGTTGACCACCGTGACGGTTCGGGTCAGGCCAGAGCTCATCCGTTTTGTGGCGGCTGGATCGGGGCGAGGAACGGCCGCCTCAGACGGCGGACATCTCGCGCAGGAGATTGACCAGTTCGGTCTTGGTCTTCGTGGCCCGGGCGAAACTGCGGAAGTCAGCATCGCGGGAGAGTCGCGCGATCCAGGTCATAAGCTCGATGTGCTGGTCGGGATCGTGGTCCTCGACGCCTTGCTCGGGGCGCAGAATGGTGAAGAAGATGTGCACCACCTCTCCATCAACGGCGGCCCATTCGATGCCCTCGCTGTGGATCGAAAGGGTGCAAACCACCTGGTTCAGTCCGGGGATCTTCACATGGGGGATCGCCACGCCCATGCCCACACCAGTGGAAGCGAGTTGTTCGCGCTTGCTCAAGGCCTCGCTGACTGTCTCGCGCAGCTCTTCGTCGAGGACGCCGAACTTGATCATGTTCTCGACGATCTCATCAACGGCGCCGGCCTTCTCGGAGGCCTTCAGATTGATGCTGCAACTCTTGGGCTTGAACTGTTTCCAGAAGCTCATCGACGCTGTATTCCGTCCGGGTGGGCGGTTTTTTTTTGGGGGGGAGGGAATGGGGAACTGAGGAGTTTGCCGGCAGCTCTATCCTATCAAGCTCTCGGGGCCAAGGATACCGGCAAGCCAAGGGCCGGGGCTCATTCACGAGCCCGCCCGCCGGGGAAGCTCAATAGTCAAAGGCCCCGGGGACGCCTCTAGGGCCGCGATCTCGGCCGCGGAAGAGCGGCTCATCGTAGCGCACCCGCAAGAGGTACAGTCCCCCCGCCGCCGCCGTGGCCCCCACCCGCGAGCGATCACCATCGGCGAGCGCCCGCGCCACGACCTCCGGCGAAAGCCGTCCGCGGCCCACTTCGAAGAGGGTACCGGCGATGGCGCGCACCATGTTGTAGAGGAACCCATCGGCCTCGATCACGAAGGCCAGGCTCTTGCGGTGCCGGATCCAGCGCAAGCTGCGCACGCGGCGCACGCTGCTCTTGCGCTCGGGCGCGGCCTTCGAAAGCCCGCTAAAATCGTGCTCGCCGATGAGCGCCTCGGCTGCCTGGCGCATGGCGGGAAAGTCGAGCACGAAATGCGACCAGGCCGCGTAGCGTTGGCCCACGGGGGGCCGGAAGCGACTGGTGGCGGTCAAGTAGAGGTAGCGCTTGCCGCAGGCGGAAAAGCGTGCGTGAAAATCATCGGCGCAGGTCTCCAGCCGCCCCACCACGATGCTGGCCGGCAGATGGGCATTCACGGCGTGGCGCAGGGAATCGTCTTCGAGGGCGGTGGCGATATGGCAGTTGCCTACCTGTCGCAGGGCGTGCACTCCGGTGTCTGTGCGCCCCGAGCCCTGGACCACGACATCTTCGCCCGTGGCCGCGAGCAGGGCGGCTTCGAGGGTTTCCTGAACGGTCTCGAAGCCCGCCTGGCGTTGCCAGCCGAAGAACTCCGAGCCGTCGTAGGCAATCTGCATTCGTACATTGCGCATGGCGCGGGGAGTCTACGCAGCCCGCGGCGCGCGGTCCATACAGCTCGCCAGTTACAGGTATTCTCGCCTCCGGTACGAACTCTTGAGCCCCAATTCCCCGCGGTACTTGGCCACGGTGCGGCGCGCCACGGGGTGACCGCGGCGGGCGAGTTCTGCGGCCACATCATCGTCAGAGAGCGGTTCGCGGCAGTTTTCAGCGGCGAAGATCGCGCGCACTATCTCGCGCAGATCGTCGCGGGCCGTGCCCTCGGGCCCCGCCACCGACGAGCTGGGCGTCGCGCTCTGGAAGAAGTATCGCAGGGGCGAAAGGCCAAAGGGTGTCTGGACGAACTTGCCGGCCACGGTGCGGCTGATGGTGCTCACATGCAGACCGAGTCTTTCAGCCAAGGCGCTCATGGTGGCGGGCACCAGGTGGCCCGGACCGTTTTCCAGGAAGGCCCGTTGATCGGCAAAAACCTCGCTGGCCACGCGCAAGAGGGTGTCGGCCCGTTGGTGCACGGCGTCCACCACCCAGCGGGCGCGTTCGATGCGTTCGCGGGCCCAATCGCGGGAGGCCTTGGTTTGGCTGGCGTCCTGGGCGTGGGCGCAAAGTTCAGGGTCGAGGCTGACGCTGGGCAGGTTGGAGCGGTCCACACGCACTTCCCACTTGCCGTCTTCATTCGGCAGGACCAGGACATCGGCGCGCAAGGCGGGCGCTCCTGCGCTGGAGAGTTCCGCCGCTGGGCGCGGATCGAGTCCGCGCAGTTCCTCCAGTAGCCCGGCCAACTCTTCGAGTTCAACGCCCAGAGCCCGGGCCACGCCGGGCATGCGGTTCGAGGCCAACTCGTCGAGAAATTCTTCCACCAAGCGGCACAGCAAGCCGTAGTCGCTGGCGCGCGGATCGAGTTGCAAGAGCAGGGCCTCGGTCATGTCGCGACCGCCCACGCCCCGGGGCTCGAGAGCTTGCAGGGTTGCGATGGAGCGTCCCAGCAAACTGGCGTCGAGTTCCAACCCTTCCTGTTTCGCCAGGGCGAACAGCTCGTCGTCGCTCGGCGAGAGGTAGCCACTCTCGTCGAGGCACGAGATCAAAAAACGCACGGCCTCTGCGTGTGACTCTTGCAAGTCGAGCCAGGTGATTTGTTCTTCGAGCTGGGCCACCACGCTGGCCCCGGAGTCCGGCAGGTTGCGCAGCATTTCGTCGTGGCGTTCGGTCGCTTCCCAACCCGCCGTGCCGCTTCCGGGCCCATCGCGCCCGGGCGCCTCGACCTTGAGGGCCTGGTTCTTCTCCGCCGCCTCGGCCAACCAGCCTTCCAGGTCCCCCGCCGCGAGTTGCAAGACCTCGATGGCCTGCAAGAGCCGCGGCTCAAGGCGCAGGCTTTGTTCAACGCGGGTCGTGAGACCCAGTCCGGGATTGGGGGCAGGCATGGGGTTGAGTCGGGTGCTCTGCCGCCCTCATCGACTGCCCTCCCCATGGACTGAATGCCCCCCGGCGCCCAGACCCGCCCCTGAGCCCGGATTGCCCGCGAAAGGGCGCTGGGCTGGTCAGGAGTGCCTGTTCACAACAAAAAAGCCCTTCGGTCAACCCGGACGACTGATCGGCGGCTGGCGCAAGAGCGTGGAGGCCAGTGCAAGACCCCGTTCTAGTTCAAGGGGCAAGAATCAGCGAGAGGAAGGGCTGTTTTGAAGGCGGACCTGGAACCCAGCTTCGAGGAGATCATGTCGCCCCACAGTTTTGGCGGTCGCTGCGGCAAAGGCACCCACGCTGCCCTCAACCAGGGGCGCCCCTCAGTCCTCTGCCACACGCCCCTGCACGGAGCGCCGGCTGTGGATGGGGCGGCGGCCCTCGAGGGCGTCTTCCAGGATGCCGCGGTGGAGGTATTCGAGGGCGCTGCCGGCGGGCAGGCCGCGGGCCAGGCGGGTGATGAGGGGGGTAGGGTCGCAGGCGGATTCGAGGGCCTGCACCACGAAGAGGGCCGTGGCCTCGCCCTCGGCGTCGGGGTCGGTGGCCAGGATCACTTCCAAGGTGGCGCCGGCCTTCACACGCTCGATCAAGGCGGCGATTTCTAGGTGCTCGATCTCGGTGCCCTCGGCGGGGTTGAAGCTGCCCATGAGCACATGGTAGCGGCCGCGAAAAACCTGGGCGCGTTCCATGGCCTCCACATGCCGGGGCTCGGAGACCACCGCGATCTGCTGGCTGTCGCGGGCCGGGTCGCGACAGATCGGGCAGGGATCGAGCTCGGTGATGTTGCCACACTCCGAACAGCGGCAAGTCTGCTCCGCGGCGCTGACGATGGCCGGTGCCAAGAGCCGTGCCCGAGGCTCGCGCAGGATGTGGAAAGCCAAGCGCTCGGCGGTCACACGGCCTACACCGGGAAAGCCCTCAAAGGCGGCGATCAAGGTTTCGAGGGGATCGGGGTAGGCCAAGAGAGATAACGACGCCAGGCTCAGAACATACCCGGCAGGTTGAGCCCACCGGTGATCTCGGACATGCGCTCGCGGCGCAGGGCGGATGATTGCGCGATGCCGTCTCGCAGGGCCTCAAGCACCGACTCCTCGATTGCAGCGCGGTCACCGGCGCTGATCAATTCGTCGGCGATCTCGAGTGCCTGCACTTCGCAGTCACCATTGATGCGCAACGAGACGCTGCCGCCCCCACCGCTACCCACGAGAATAGTCTCCTTCAACTCGCCACGAACGCGATCGAGTTGGCGCTGCATCTGTTGGGCTTGCTTCAAGAGGTTGCCCATGTCGCCCAGGGATCCGCTCATTCAGAGTTCTCCAGTCGACCACCGAAGAGCCCCTTGACGCTCTGGGTGAATTCGTCCTCGGTACCCGAGGGGAGGTTAGATGCGTCCTCGAGACGCACCTCGATGTTCGCATCGAGTAGCTTGGAAAACACCCGCGAACAGAGCTTTCGGTTGCGCGAGTCCTCGATCAAGGGTCGATCGGCCTGACGTAGTTTTTCAAAGCGCACCACCGCCCGGTCAGAACTCAATTCTACCAACTTGCCGTGGCTCGCGAGGACCTCGGAGAGGGCCCCGGCGGACTCGGTCAGGAGCTCCAGGAAGCGCTCCCAGGCTTCTTTGTTGCTCGAGTGCACGGCCCCGGCGAACTTGGGCTGGACCCGGGGGGGAGGGACCGGGGCTTGAGCCTGGGCAGGAGCCTGGGCAGGAGCCTGGGCAGGAGCCTGGGCAGGAGCCTGGGCAGGAGCCTGGGCAGGAGCCTGGGCCTCGGTAGAGTCCTCGGCAGAGGCGACGGTCGAGGCTGGCTCGGGAGCCCTCCTGGGAGGAGACGCTGGGGGGGCGGGAGCGGAAATCGCCGGGGGGGGCGGGGCAGCGGCGCCCAGGCGGGCCTCCAGGGCCACCAGGCGCGAGGCGATCTCGGCAAGGCCCAGGGCGGCCTCGGGGCGCGCCAGCTCCAGGAGGCACAGCTCGAGGGTGATGGGCGCCTCGGCGGGCAGCCTGGCAATCGCCTCGCGGGCCAGGAGCAGCTCGGTCAGGAAGATCTCCAGGCGCTCGGCGCCGAGGTCGCCGGCGATGGCCAGCATCTCGGCGCGCATTTCGGGGCTGGCCTCGAAGAGCGGGCTGGACTCGCCGCAGTGCGCGGCCAAGAGGCAACTGCGCAGGTACTGCAAGAGGGCCGAGACCAGATCGGCCTCGCTGCCAGAGAGGGCCGCGAGGGCTTCGAGCACGCCTCCCGGATCATGGTCGGCTAGCTTGCGCACCAGGGTGCCCACGGCGGCACGGTCGATGCTGCCGGCGAGGCGCTCAAGGTCGGCCACGGTGGGCTGGTCCCCCACGAGAGCCAGGAGCTGATCTGTGAGGGACAGGGCGTCGCGCATGCCGCCCCGGGAACGGCGGGCGATGGCGGCGGAAACGCCCGCCTCGGCGCTGATCTTCTCGCTCTCAAAAACCCCGTCGAGGTGGCCCGATATTTCGTCCTCGGAAAGCGTCGACAACTGCAAGATCTGGCAGCGCGAACGGATGGTGTCGGGGAGCTTGTGGAGCTCGGTGGTGGCGAAGAGGAACTTGACCCTGGGCGGCGGCTCTTCGAGGGTCTTGAGCAGGGCATTGAAAGCCGGCTTCGAGAGCATGTGCACCTCGTCGATGAGGTAGATCTTGTGGCGCGCGCACATGGGCGCGTAGGCCGCCTGGTCGCGCAGGTCGCGCACATGGTCCACCCCGGTGTGGGATGCGGCGTCGATCTCGATCAGGTCGGCTTCGGAACCGTTGTCAGCACAGAGGCAGCGCTCGCAAGTGCCGCAGGGCTCGACAGCCGGGCCCGTTTCGCAGTTGAGAGCCTTGGCGAAAATCCGCGCCGTGGTGGTCTTGCCCGTGCCCCGCGCGCCGCTGAAGAGGTAGGCATGGCCTATGCGGCCCTCCCCGATGGCACCCTGCAAGGTGCCCGTGACCACGGCTTGACCCACGACATCGCGAAAGAAACGCGGTCGGTATTTTCGGGCCAGGACGAGGTAGCTCATGGGGCAGCTGACGAAAGGATTGCAGGAAATCAGCGAGGTGCATTCTAAGCGGAGACAGGCGGCTTTCCAATGGCGCTGGAGGAGGCCCGGGGGCTCTGGAGGCCCGTTCCGGGCCGCCCGCACCGTGGAAGCCAGAGAGGCGAGCCCGCCAGTGGGTCCGGGCACCCCGCACATGGATCTACATCCTTAGGGCTGCTCCGTTCCCGGCCTGACCCGGTTCGAACAAGACCCATTGCAGGGGACCGAACCCACAGCCGGGCTCGCCTTTCGTGTAAACCAACGCCGCCCTCGCGTGGGGCCGCGCTGAAGATGGCGGAGAGGGGGGGATTCGAACCCCCGAAGCCGTTGCCGACTTACACGCTTTCCAAGCGTGCTCCTTCAGCCACTCGGACACCTCTCCTTTGTACTGTTGTTTCCGCCTCTCCTTTCTGCTGTTGCTTGAGCGCACTGTTGCTTGAGGGCACTCTTGCAGGCGGAACGGGATTAACTCATGGAATCGGTTTCTGGGACTCAAAGCCTGCGAGGCAGGGCTGGGCTGGCGCGGGGATGGCGGAGAGGGGGGGATTTGAACCCCCGGTGCCCGTGAAGACACGCTGGTTTTCGAAACCAGTCCATTCAGCCGCTCTGGCACCTCTCCTCGTGCTCCGCGGAGTCCCGGGAGGCAATCCCTGGGGCCCACGCAAAGCGCGTGTTCAGCCGGCGGAGTGACCTCCGCCTCGTTTGCTTTGAAAGAACAGTTGGAGCAGGTCGCGCGCCTCGGCGGCAGCAACCCCCTCGGTGATCTCGACCTGGTGGTTCTGCCGGGTGTCGGAGAGCACGCGTCCAAGGGATACGCAGGCCCCGAACTTGGGATCTCGCGCACCAAAGATGACTCGAGCTAGGCGCGCATGGGAGGCGGCGCCGGCGCACATGAAGCACGGCTCGAGAGTCGTGTAGAGGCTGGCCCCCACCAAGCGCTGGGTGCCCAGGGCTTGGCTGGCGGCGCGGATCGCGAGCATTTCGCCGTGGGCTGTGGGATCGGCGAGGCCGCGGGTCTGGTTGTGACCGCGGCCCAGGATGTGGCCGTCAAGGACAACCACGGCACCCACGGGAACCTCGTCCAGGTCGCGGGCCAGGCGCGCCTCGTCCAGGGCGGCAGCCATGAAGCGCTCGTCGGCATCGCAGCGCCCTGAGGGCGGGGCAGGATCTTCTCGAGGTGTCACAGAGCTAGAGCCCGGCCATGCTGGGATTCCCCGGGGGGGGAGGGCGCTCGAGCGGGGCTCGAGGTTGTAGTTGGTACACCCCACAGGATTCGAACCTGCAACCTCCTGATCCGTAGTCAGGTGCTCTATCCAGTTGAGCCAGGGGTGCGCGGGAGGGCGAAGGTTGTACGACCTCGCCCGGGGTCCTGTCAAGCACTGGCCCACATTAGACAGGGGTGGCTGCCCTGCTTTTTGGCGGCCTCGGACGGTCCCCCTCTGGAGGGCCATGGACAGGGGGCAGGCAACGGACAAGCGAGCCCCGGGGCGATTCCAGCATGCAGGAATCACGCGCACCAAGTCGGCGCCGAGGGAGCATCCCTGCCGTCGGCTGAGTATCCTGTAGTCGTGCGGGTTTTTGCTGCTCGCGCCCCCTCCCGCGAGAATCGTCTATTGCTCGCAAGATCCAAACCTTCGTTCCATGGTTCAGAGCCACTCGATCCGCCACCTCATCTCGCTTCAAGACATCAGCGACGAGCGCCTCGCCGCCGTTCTCGAGCGCTCCCTGCGCCTGAAAGAGATTGGCGAGCCCACGAGCCTCGCGGGCCGTTCGGCGGGCATGCTGTTCTTCCGCCGTTCGTTGCGCACGCGCACCTCCTTCGAGGCCGCGGTGAATCAACTCGGTGGGCACAGCATCAACCTCAACGCCAGCTCGGACTTCTGGGAACTCGAAGCC
Organism: Planctomycetota bacterium; assembly: GCA_012959785.1. Taxonomy (GTDB): domain Bacteria; phylum Planctomycetota; class UBA1135; order UBA1135; genus DUCM01. Next base: position 227,459 of record DUCM01000006.1, read on the forward strand.
CGCACCGGAACCATCATGGACGGGCCCGCGCCCGAACACATCAAGGACGCCGCCGCGGTGCTCTCGCGCTACCTCGATGTGCTCGCCATTCGCCCCGCCGTGGAAGGCAGGGCATGGCAAACTGACCGCCGGGATGAGGGCATCTGGGCCTGGGCGCAACACGCGGGCGTGCCGGTGATCAACATGGAAAGCGCCCTGTGGCATCCACTGCAAGCCCTGGCCGATCTGTTGACCCTGCGCGAAACCCTGGGCGAGTTGAAGAAGAAACGCCTGGCCATCTGTTGGACCCACTCCCCCACCACGACCAGCGCGGCGGTGGTGCATTCGCTGCTCCTCGCGGCCCTGCGCCACGACATGGATGTGCGCATCGCCCACCCGCGGGGCTATGACCTCGATAGCATCGTCCTGGACCAAGCGGCCGAAACCGCTGGTAGCCGCGGCTGTGAACTGGAAATTGGTTACGACCGCGAGGCCGCCGCCGAAGGCGCCCATGTGGTCTATGCGCGCTCGTGGCAATCCCTCTCGGATTATGGCAACCCAACCCTCTCCGCCAGCCACCGCGCCCGCACCCGCGAATGGCAAATCACCGAAGACCTCATGGCCCGCGGAGCAGAAGCGCACCTGATGCACGCCATGCCCGTGCGCCGCAATCTCGAAGTCTCCGACGAAGTCCTCGATGGCCCGCGCAGCTTGATGTATCTCCAGGCTGAAAACCGCTTGCACTCGCAGAAGGCCCTGCTGCTCGAAATTCTGGGCCGCTGATCCGCCTCTTCACCCTCCACCCTCCCCGCCCTGATCGTTCCCGCTCCCTCGCCCCGTCCCTTCTTGTATGAGCGCTCCTGAATTCGTCCACCTGCATGTCCACTCGGAATACAGCCTCCTGGACGGTGCCAACCGCATCAGCGACCTGGTGGAGGCCTGCGTTGAAGATGGTCAGGGCGCACTGGCCCTCACCGACCACGGCAACATGTTCGGGGCCATCGAGCTCTACCAAAAAGCCAAGGCAAGGTCCGTCACCCCCATCATCGGCTGCGAGGTGTACATCGCGCGCCAGTCGCGCCACGCACCCCACAGCAAGAAGAAGGGCAACGGCTACAACCACCTGACCCTCCTCGCGCGCAACAAGACCGGCTATGAGAATCTGATCCGGCTGGCCTCCCTGGCCTATATCGAGGGCTATCACTTTCGCCCGCGCATCGACAAGGAACTGCTTTTCCAACACGCCGAGGGCCTGAACTGCCTGTCTGGTTGTCTGGCAGGCGAGATCAACCAACTCTTCCTCACGGGCAAGGAAGACGAGGCCGCAGCGGCCGCCACCGAGCTGCGCGACATCTTTGGCCCCGAACACTTTTGGCTCGAGCTGCAACGCAATGGCATCGACGATCAGAACACCGCCAACGAGGCGCTATACCGATTGCACCAAAAAACAGCCATCCCGCTCATCGCCACCAACGACATCCACTATTTGAGGGCAGAGGACTGCCAATCCCAAGATGTGCTCCTGTGCATCAATACCGGGGCCAAGGTAGCCGACGAAAAGCGCTTTCGCTTCGACACCGACAGCCTGTTCTTCAAGACCCGCGAAGAGATGGGTCACATGTTCAGGGACCTGCCCAAATCCCTCGCCGCCACCATGGATGTGGCCGATCAAACCGATGTAACACTCGAGTTCGGCAACTACCACCTGCCGATCTTCAAAGCCGACAGCGGCGAGACCAGCGAGGCCATCTTTGAGCGCCTGCTCGAAGAGGGCCTGGAGAGAAAATACGGCAGCGCCAACACCCAGGCACGCGAGCGACTCGAGTACGAGAAGCGCGTCATCTCCGAGTTGGGTTTCGTTTCGTATTTCCTGATCGTTTGGGACCTCATCCGCTGGGCGCGGGCACAGTCCATCCCCGTGGGACCGGGGCGCGGCTCGGCGGCGGGCTCGATGGTGGCCTACCTGCTCGACATCACCAAGGTCTGCCCGCTCAAGTACGGGCTCCTGTTCGAACGCTTCCTCAACAGCGCGCGGGTGTCCATGCCCGACATCGACATCGACTTCTGTAAGGAAGGCCGCGAGCGCGTCATGGAGTACACCCGCGAGCGCTACGGCGAGGACCATGTGGCCCAAATCGTGACCTTTGGCACCATGGCCTCGCGCACGGTGGTGCGCGATGTGGGGCGCGTCCTCGATGTGCCTCTCAAGGCTGTTGACGCCCTGGCCAAGAAGATCCCCCAGGGGCCGGGCTCCAAGGGGCTGAAACACTCCCTCGAGAGCGACCCGGACCTGAAAGCGCTCCTCGAAGAGCCGGCCCTGAAGGAGCTGTTCGAGCTCTCCCTACCCCTCGAGGGCCTTGCCCGGCACATGTCGACCCATGCGGCGGGAGTCGTGATCGCCGACAAGCCGATCATGAACTATGTTCCCCTGGCGAAGAACGGGGACGACATCGTGACCCAGTGGGCAGCGCCGCAACTCGAGGAGCTGGGGCTCTTGAAGATGGACTACCTGGGGCTGCGCACCCTGACCATCATCGACCGCGCCCTTGGGAACATCGCCAAGCAGGGCGGCACCCCGCCGGACCTCGAGACTCTTCGCCTCGACGACGAGAAGACCTTCGCCCTGCTCATGTCGGGCGAGACCCAGGGCATCTTCCAACTCGAATCGGAGGGCATGCGCAAGCTCATCGCGCGCCTCAAGCCCGACTGCTTTGAAGACCTGATCGCGATCCTGGCCCTCTACCGACCCGGCCCCCTGGAGTCGGGCATGGCCGAGATGTTCGTGCGGCGCAAACACGGCAAAGAGGAGATCACCTACCCCCACGCCAGCCTCGAAGAACTCCTGCGCGAGACCTACGGCTGCATCGTTTACCAGGAACAGGTCATGCTGATCTCAAGCACCCTGGCCAACTTCTCGCTGAACGAAGCGGACAACTTGCGCAAGGCCATGGGCAAGAAGAAGCCCGAGATCATGGAGAAGTTCTCGGAGCAGTTCATCGAGGGCGCCATGAGCAACGGCTGCCCGCGCGCCACGGCCAAGGAGACCTGGGACAACATCGTCAAGTTCGGGGGCTATGGCTTCAACAAGTCGCACTCCACGGCCTACGCCCTGGTTTCCTATCAAACAGCCTACATCAAGGCCCATGCGCGTTGCGCCTTCCTGGCTGCTAACCTCTCTTGCGAGATGCACGAGTCGGACAAGGTCAAGGTGCTCTTGGACGATGCCCGTCAAGCCGGCATCGAAGTGCGCCTGCCCGACATCGAGCACTCCGACTGGGAGTTCGAGGTCGAGGGCCAGAGCGCCATCCGATTCGGCTTCGGCGCCATCAAGGGCACGGGGGTCAAGGCCGTGCGAGCCATGGTCGATGGCCGCAAGCGGCTACAAGAATCAGGCCGGCTCATCAGTCTTCACAACCTCTGCGAGGAGATCGACCCCGCCCTAGTGGGCCGCGCCGCATGGGAAGCTGTCATCATGGCCGGCGCCTTCGACTCCGGCGGCCACAACCGCGGCGCGGTGCTCTGCGCGCTGGATTCGGCCTTCGCCGATGGGGTGCGAGCCGCGGCCAACCGCAAGTCGGGCCAGGGCGACCTCTTTGGCGGCGCTCCGGCGGGCCCTGGCGACACCGCTGACGGCGTGGCCGAGGCGGGCGACGGCATCAACGATGCCCACGGCTTTTCCAAGGGCGAGACCCTCAAGGCCGAGTTCGAGGTACTCGGGTTCTACCTCAGCGGTCACCCCCTCGAGGAGCGCGCGGGTCTAATCGCCATGCTCTCCAGCGGCAATACAGCCGAGCTCCAGGAACAGGCTGGCGGCTCCAAGATCTCGCTGGCCGGCATGCTCATGGGTTACAAGGAGAATCAGGTGAAATCAGGACGCTTCGCAGGCCAGAAAATGGCTCGCTTCCGCCTGGAGGACCTCCAGGGTTCGGTGCCCGTCACGGTCTTCCCGCGCACCTTCGCCGAGTGCCGGGACAAGTTAGAGGACGGCCGCGTGCTCGTGGTGCGGGGCAAGCTCGAAGACGGCAGCGAAGAGCCGGCCATGATCCTGGAGGAGGTCCTCGACATCGAGGAGGCTCTGGCGCGCTTCGACGGCGGCCTGGTGATTCACCTCACGCCAGCCGATGCCGACAACCTGGGCGCCCTGAAAACGGCTCTGGAGGAGCACCGCGGCAAGCAGCGGGTCTACTTTCAGGTCACGGGCGACGACGGCAACAGCCGTCGCGTACGGGCCGGAGCAGAATGGACCGTGGCCATCAGCCAGGATCTGGCCCGCACGGTGGACCGGGTCCTCGGGCCCGGTCGCACCGGGTTGGCCCGGGTCTAACCCGGCCGAAAACGCCTACTCTGCCGCTGCGGCTTCGGTGGGCGCGTCTTCCGCGGGGGTCTCGTCAACCTCCACCGTGCGCTCGACGAATTCGATCAGCGAGCGCTCGCCCCCATCGCCCAAGCGCGGCTTCGAGAGCTTGAGGATGCGGGTGTAACCGCCGGGGCGCTCATTGAAGCGCGGACCGAGGGTCTCGAAGAGCTTGAGCACGGCTTCCTTGCTGCGCAGCAGCGCGAAGGCGTGACGGCGGTTGTGGACGCTGTCCACCTTGGCCAAGGTCACGAGCTTCTCCACGAAGGGTCGGATGGCCTTTGCCTTGACCGTGGTCGTGGTGACGCGCTCGTGCTCGATGATCGACGAGGCCATGTTTCTGCGCATGGCACGGCGGTGACTGGCCGTCCGGCCGAGCTTCTTGGTGGCGACTCTGTGACGCATAGCGATTTTGGGTTCGTGGGGGCCTCTTGCCTGGACTAATCCTGAAGAAGCGCTGGACTCAGACCGTCATACCCAAACTCAGACCGCGTTCGGCGAGCTTGGTGATGATCTCGGTCAGGCTGGTCTTACCCAGGTTCTTGAGGTTCATGACTTCGTTCTCGGAGAGCGTGACGAGGTCAAGCAAAGTGCGCATGTTCGCTCCGTCGAGGCAGTTGCGAGCGCGCACCGAGAGCTCAAGATCAGAAATCGGTGCCTCCAGCGTCTGTACCAACTGCGAGGTCTCGCGATTCGTCTCGTTGTACTCCGAAGTGGCCACATTGTCGAACAAGAGGTCCGTGTCGCGGCTTTCTTCGAAGTTGACGAATGGATTGAGATGCTTGCGGTAGATCTTGGCGGCCTCGATCAACGCCAACTCGGGCGTCACCGTACCATCGGTCCAGATCTCGAGGATCAAGCGATCGTAGTTGGTCAGCTTGCCTACGCGGGTGGCCTCGATCGAGTAGCGCACGCGGTGCACCGGTGAGTAAATCGAGTCCACGGGGATCGTGCCGAGCGGCTGCCCGGGATCCGCGTTTTCCTCGGAAGCCACATAGCCCCGACCGCGGTGCACATCCATGTCGACCGTGAACTCAGTGTCCATGGTCAAGGTCGCAATGTGCAGGTCAGTGTTGACCACATGGGCGTCGCCTTCACACTCGACATCAGCGCCGGTGACTTCGCCCTTGGTGGTCTTGTTGATGCGGACCTGGATCGGCTGGTCGCCCTCGGACTGAATGCGCAAGCGCTTCAGGTTGAGGATGATGTCGGTCACATCCTCGTAGACGCCATCGAGCGATTCAAACTCGTGCGATGCGCCGCCGATGCGGACTGCAGTGATGGCCGTGCCCTCAATCGAGGACAGGAGCACACGCCGCAGGCCATTGCCAATGGTATGACCGAAGCCTTGCTCGAACGGTTCGATTACGAACCGGCCAAACTCCTCGGTCAAAGAATCATTCTCGGGAACTACCTTGCTCGGCAGTTCAAAATTACGCCAACGAATCCTCATGGTGTCTCTCGCTATTTCGAGCAAAGCTCGATGATGAGCTGTTCTTGGATCGGGTGGGGAACATCTTCGCGCTTGGGAACACCGGTCACCTTGGTGCTGAGAGTGTCATGACTGGACTCCAGCCATGCCGGAACCGGCTGTGACTTGTTGACCTCAACGGCCTCCGCAACGATCTTGCGGGTGTTCTCTTTGGTGCCCGGTTCGATCGCGTCGCCAGGACGAACCTGGAACGATGCGATGTCGACGCGCCGGCCATTCACGCGGAAATGGCCGTGATTGATGAGCTGTCGCGCATGGTTGCGCGAGAGCGAAAAGCCACTGGCGAGCACCACATTGTCGAGGCGTCGCTCGAGCAGCATGAGCAGGTTCTCACCGGTGTTGCCCTTGAGGCGCACGGCTTCCTTGAAATACAGCTTGAACTGCTTTTCCTGGACACCGTAGATGCGCTTGAGCTTTTGTTTCTCACGCAGACGGACACCGTACTCGGTGACCTTGGTGCGTTTCTGAGCGTGTACTCCCGGCGGGTAGTCCCGACGAGAGAGGGCGCATTTGTCCGCGAAGCAGCGCTGCCCCTTGAGAAAGAGCTTCATGCCCTCGCGGCGGCAGAGCTTGCATTTATTGCCTGTGTATCGAACCATATCTGTTTCTGATTTAGGTGCGGCGGCGCTTGCTGGCGCGGCAACCGTTGTGCGGGAGGGGCGTGACATCCTCAATCGAGGTGACCCGCAGCCCGGCGGTATTGAGAGCACGAATGGCGGACTCGCGGCCCGAACCGGCGCCTTTCACTCGCACCGAGACCTCGCGCATGCCGTGACGAACGGCAGCCTGGGCGGCGTGATCCGAGGCGCGCTGGGCGGCGAAGGGCGTGCTCTTGCGGGTGCCCTTGAAGCCCATGCGGCCGGATGATCCCGCAGAGACGGCAGCGCCGTGCTCGTCGGTGATCGTGACGATCGTGTTATTGAAGCTCGCCTTGATGTGAACCACGCCCTTGGCGATGTTCTTCTTGGGCTTGCGTTTGGTGCTTTTTGCCATGATTCTAGAGGGTCTTGTCTTGCTTGCTGGGTGGGCCAGACAGGGTTAGGACTTCATGCCCTTGACTGACTTCTTGCCGGCCACCGTCTTCTTCGCTCCCTTGCGGCCGCGAGCGTTGGTGCGTGTGCGTTGACCGCGGACGGGCAGGCCACGGCGATGGCGCAGGCCACGGTAGCTGCCAATATCCCGTAGACGGGCGATGGCGGCGGCGGTGGCGCGGCGCAGGTCACCCTCGACCTCGTAGGTCTTCTCGAGGTGGTGGGCGAGCTCTGTAAGCTGTTCTTCGGTCATGTCCCTGGCCTGCATGGCCGGGTCCAGACCGAGGTGGGCGCATACCTTCTTGGCGGTCGTGCGCCCCACACCAAAAATGTAGGTGAGGGAGTACTCGAGCCGCTTGTTATTGGGGATGTCTACACCGACTACGCGCGGCATGAGCTTGCTCCTGCTTTGGAGGGACCCTGAAGGGGCGCCTGCTCTGTGAGGGGTTTGTGCATTTCTAAAAACGGTGGTGGTTACTTGCCCTGGCGCTGTTTGTGGCGGGGATCGGCGCTGCAGATGACCCGGAGGACTCCGCGGCGACGCACGATCTTGCACTTCACGCACATGCGGCGAACGCTACTTCGAACTTTCATCTACGGCGTCTCCGTCGGTACTTGCGGTCCCCGCGGGAGGTGATGCGGCCCTTCGTCAAATCGTAGGGTGACATCTCCACGGTGATCTTGTCTCCGGCCATGATGCGGATGTAGTGCATCCGCAACTTGCCGCTTACATGGGCCATGATCTCATGGCCCGACTCGAGTCTGGCGCGGAAGCGCGCGTTGGGGAGGACCTCCTCAACGACAGCTTCCACGACAATGGGTTCTTCTTTGGCCATCAGGCCGACGCTCCTGGGGGAGAAGCGCCCGCGCTCAGCCGCGCTTGCAGCGCGGCGAAGACTTCATCAGGCGATTGGGTTCCGTCGATCGTCACCAGCGAGCCTCGCTCTTGGTAGTAGTCGATCACCGGTTGAGTTTGTTCTTGGAAGACGAGGAGGCGCTCTGTTACGACTTCGGGAGCGTCATCCTTGCGCCGATAAAGCTCGCCACCACATGCGTCGCAGACTCCTTCGGTCCTGGGCGCTGAGTGGGTGGCGTGATGGATGTGGTTGCAGCCCCTGCACAAAAGGCGACCGCCAGCCCGGTCCACGAGCAGATCGTCGGGAACCTCGAGCAACAGGGTCTGTACGGGCTGGTCAGCCAGTTGGCCTGTGAGGGCCTTGGCTTGGGGCAGTGTACGGGGAAAGCCGTCGAGAAGATAGCCAGAGGCGCAATCGGGCCGTGATACGCGTTCAAAGAGCATCTCAAGCACGAGTTCATCGGGCACCAACTGGCCGCTCTCCATGAAGCCCTTGGCGCGCATGCCGAGGTCCGTGGCCTGAGCCAGGTTCTCGCGGAACAGGTCACCTGTGGCTACATGGGGCAGCTCCAGGCTCTCCGCTAGGCGGATGGCCTGGGTGCCCTTGCCGGCCCCGGGGGGGCCGAGCAGCAAGATGACCTGTTGATCGGTCATGCGCGCTCCTTCTTGGTCCAGCCGGGGCCGGAGGAAGTGCCGCGTTCGCTGCCTGAATCGGCGCCGCGCATGACCATCTGCGACTGCAAGCGGTCCACCAATTCCAGGGCCACCCCCACCACGATCAGCACCGAGGTGCCGCCGAGGAAGTAGCGCATGTTCATGGGGAGCGAGGTGCCTTTCGTGATGAAGGACGGCAAGACCGCGATGATGGCCAGGAAGGCCGCACCGGCGATGGTGATGCGCGTCAACACATTGGAGAGGTACTCAGCCGTCTTGGCGCCAGGGCGTATGCCGGGGATGAACGATCCGTGCTCGCGCAGGTTGTCGGCGATCTCATCGGGTTGGAACATCAGGCGGTTCCAGAAGAAGCAGAAGCCGAAGACCAAGCCGATATACAGGGTGACATACACGAAACCCGTGCTGTCATTGAAAATGCGCGTCAACTCGTGGGCTTCAAGCCACTGGAAGATGAGGCCGGGCACCACGAAGATCACAGAGGCGAAGATGATTGGCATGACGCCAGCCATGTTGATCTTCAAGGGCAGGTAGTGGCGCTGGCCGCCGTAGACGCGACGGCCACGGGTGAGGCGCGCGTACTGAATTGGAACGCGGCGGGCTCCCTTGTGGATGAAGACCACGAAGAAGACCGTGACGGCCCAGATGCCGGCGATTTGCAGCATGATCTGCCAGAAGTCGTCATCGCTGGACATGCTCAGCAGGGCCTGGGGCATGTTGGCGATGATGCCCGCCATGATGATCAGTGAAGCTCCATTACCAACGCCGTGCTCGGTGATCAACTCGCCGATCCACATGACGATCAGGGCGCCAGCGAGGAGCGACATGATCACCACCACTCCGAGGGCGGCGGTGTTTTCGCGCATCTGGCTCTCGATCATGTGCGGCCGTTGCAGGAACACGCCGGTGTAGACGAAAGTCGCCTGCAGGAGCGCGATGGGCACAACGGCCAGGCGTGTCCACTGATTGATCTTCTTCTGGCCCGAGGCACCTTCCTTGGCGACAGCCTCGAGGGTCGGCGAGACCTTCGAGAGCATCTGGAAGATAATCGAGGCCGAGATGTAGGGCATGATCCCCAGGGCAAAGATCGTGGTGTCGCCGATGGCGCCTCCAGAGAAGGCGCTCATCATGCCGAAGATCGATCCCTGCTCGGCGGTGGTCTTGAGGAACTCGGGGCTCATGCCTGGAATCGGCACCTGGAACCCGAGGCGATAGCACAGGAGCAAGAGCACCGTGGTGATCATCTTCCGGCGCGTTTCCTCGATGCGAAACAGATTGAAGAAGGACTGTTCCACTGGCTCAGGCTTCGGTGTTGGGGGCGGCGTCCCGGCCACGAGAGTCGAGCAGCTCGATCGTGCCGCCGGCGGCTTCGATCTTCGCTTGAGCGCTCTTCGAGAATTTCTGGGCGCGGACGGTGAGCTTGTGGGTCAGCTCTCCACTGCCGAGGACTTTGAGCAGGGGTGTGTTGAGGCTGGCGATGCCGGCGTCGATCACGGCCTTGAGGTCCACCGTGGCGCCCGCTTCGAAGCCATCGAGGGCCCCAACATTGATGATGGTGTAGTCCACCCTGAAGCGCGCGTTTGTGAACCCTCGTTTGGGTACGCGCCGGTAGATGGGCATCTGGCCACCCTCGAATCCGGGCTTGCGGCTGTAGCCCGAACGAGAGCCCTGGCCCTTGTGGCCGCGGCCGCTGGTCTTGCCCGAACCACTACCTGTGCCGCGGCCGATTCGGCGGCGGCTCTGGTACTTGGTGCCTTTGCTGCAGACTGTTTTGAGGTCCATGGGAATAGGTGGCGAAACTGGCCTGGGGAAGAGTGTGTGGGAAAGCCTGGTCTACAGCTGCACGCCACGGAGCGAGGCGCATTCTTCGCGGGTGCGAAGCTGGGCCATGGCATCCAGGGTGGCCTTGAGCAGGTTGATCGGGTTGGTCGAGCCGTAGGACTTGGTCAGGATGTTGGTCACCCCGGCCATCTCGCACACGGCGCGCACTGTGGAGCAGGCGATGATGCCCGTACCCGGAGAAGCCGGCAGCATGCGGATCACAGCGCCGCAGAAGCGCCCGGTGACCTCGTGGGGAATCGAGCCGTTCTCGGTGACCGGGATGCGCTGCAAGTGCTTGCGCCCATCCTTGCCTGCCTTCTCGATGGCGTTGGGCACCTGGCGGGCCTTGCCAAAGCCATAACCCACGGCGTGCTTGCGGTCCCCCACCACGGAGAGGGCGGAGAAGGAGAACCGGCGTCCGCCTTTCACAACGGCTGCGGATCGGTTGACCTTCACCAGGGTTTCGGTGAGCTCGCCGAGCTCATCCACCGAAAGGGAGTCCATGTATTCGATCTTGCGCTTCATTCTTACTTCTTGGTCTGTGATCTAGAACTTGAGGCCGGCTTCGCGGGCGGCATCGGCAAAGGCCTTGACGCGGCCGTGGTAGCGGCAGTGGCCGCGGTCGAAGGCCACGGTCTCGACGCCCGCATCCTTGGCGCGGCGCGCCATCTCGGTGCCCAGGAGGGCAGCTCGTTCGGACTTGGTCTTGCCCGCGAGATCGCCCGCGAGCCCCTTGGCCGTCGATGTCACGGCAGCCAGGGTGCGGCCCTGGGTGTCGTCGATGATCTGTGCCGAGAAGTGCTTCAATGTGCGCAGAACCGAGAGCCGCGGAAGCGTGCCGGTCTTGCGCAACTTGCGTCGCACCGAGCGCCGACGCCGAAGCCGTTGCTTGTTCTTGAGTAGGGTCGCTTTCATGACTGTTGACTAAAGGGGCTAGATTAACCCGCGCTAGCTACCGAAGGACTTGCCGGCCTTGCGGCGCACATACTCGCCTTCGTAGCGGATGCCCTTGCCCTTGTAGGGCTCCGGCGGGCGGACTTTGCGGATGACGGCAGTGATGTGACCCACGGCCTGACGGTCGGCACCCTTGATGGTGATCTGGGTCGGCTTGGGGGTCTCGACCGTCACGCCGTCTGGCATGTCGATGACAACCGGGTGGCAGAAGCCGATGTTCAGTTCGATCTGGTTCGGGCGCTTGGCCTTGGCGTTCCAGCCCACGCCGATGATCTCGAGCTTCTTCTCGAAACCGCGAGTCACGCCCGTGACCATGTTGTTCAAGAGCGCACGGGTCAGTCCGTGGAAGGCGCGCGCCTGACGAGCGCTACCGGTTCCAGTGAGCTCGACGAGGGCTTCGCTGCCATCGACCTTGACCTGGACTTCGGGGCGCAGGGGCATCTTGAGTGTTCCGCCGGGGCCCTTGACCGTGAGTTCACGGCTGGCGGCGACATCGATGGTCACGCCGCTGGGGACGGCCACGGGTGCTTTTCCAATTCGTGACATGGCTCAGCAGACCTTGCAGAGGATTTCGCCGCCCACATTCTCTTTGCGGGCTGCACGGTCGGACAAGATTCCCCGCGGAGTCGAGAGCACGAAGATGCCCAGCCCACGCAGGGCGTGGGGCATGGTCTTGACGCTGGTATAGGTGCGGCAACCGGGCTTGCTCACCCTGTCGATGGAGCGGATCACTTCCTCGCCATCGGGGCCGTACTTGAGCTCCACCGTCAGAGTGCTGAAAGATTCACCCTGACTGACTTCGTAGCCAGTGATGAAGCCTTCGGTCTTCAGGACCTCGGCAATGCCCACCTTCAACCGGGAAGCCGGAATCGGGACGAGCTTGCGTTTGATGGAATTGGCGTTGCGGATGCGTGTGAGCATGTCCGCGATCGGGTCGGTCATCATGGTTGTATCCTCCTCGCCTACCAGGAAGCTTTGCGCATGCCGGGAATCTCGCCCACGAGCGCGTGCTCGCGAAGGCAGATACGGCAAATTTGGAACTTGCGATAGACGGCGCGTGCGCGGCCGCAAATTTGACAGCGTCGGTAAGCCCTAACCTTGAATTTGGGCTTGCGCTGCGACTTGATAATCAGGGATGTCTTGGCCATGCGTCTGGTTAATTCTTGTGCTTGTCAGCAAACGGCATTCCGAGCAACTTGAGCAGGGCGTAGCCACGCTCATCGGTCTCGGCGGTGGTGACGAAGGTGATGTCCATGCCCTGTTGGAACTGGATGCGGTCGAATGTGATCTCCGGAAAAATCGACTGTTCGGAGACTCCCAGGGAGTAGTTGCCGCGGCCGTCCAGCTTGCTCTTTACGCCGCGAAAGTCGCGAATACGGGGCAAGGCAACGGTGAGCAGGCGGTCGACGAATTCCCACATGCGCTCGCGCCGCAGGGTCACCGCGCAGGCGATGGGCATATCCTCGCGGAGTTTGAAGCCCGAGACTGCCCGCTTCGACTTGCGGATCGTGGGTCGCTGCCCCGAAATGGTGGCCATCTCGCCAGCGGCTGTGTCCACCCGGGCTTTGTTCTCGACGGCACCGGTAACACCCATGTTCATCACCACCTTAACCAGCCGCGGTACGGCCATGTCGTTCGTGATGTTGAACTGCTTTTTTAGCGCCGCATGGACTTCGCTGTCGTAGCGCTCCTGGAGGCGGGGCTTCTGTATTTTGGTCGTGGTACTCATCTAGTCTAGCTCTTGCTCTTCTCGGGGCGTTGGCCAGGGCGACGGCGGACGCCCTTCTTGGTCTCGGGATCGAGGTGCATCACATTGCTCACATGGATGGAGCACTCGGTCTGAATGCGCTCGCCCTGAGGGTCTTGCTGGGTGGGCTTCCTGTGCTTCCAGCGCAGGTTGACTCCTTCGATGATCACGCGCTGGGTCTCGGGCAAAGCCACCTTGACCTCACCCGTGGTGCCCTTGTCGTTGCCAGAGATGACGATCACCTGGTCTCCGCTGCGGACATGCATCAGACGACCTCCTGAGCGAGAGATACGATCTTCATGTAGTTCTTCTCACGCAGCTCACGGGCCACCGCACCAAAGATGCGCGTGCCGCGGGGGTTGCCTTCGGGATCGACCAGCACCAGGGCGTTCTGGTCGAAGCGCACATAGGTCCCATCCTTGCGGCGGGTGTTCTTGCGGACGCGGACGATGACGCCCTTGACCACAGTGCCGGTTTTGACCTCGGAGCCGGGGATGGCTTTCTTGACCGAGCACACAATCGTGTCACCAAGGCTGGCGTAGTGACGGTTTGTGCCACCTAGCACCTTGATGCACTGGACTCGCTTGGCGCCGGTGTTGTCGGCGACATCGAGGTAGGTTTGCATTTGGATCACAGGGCACCTCCATCATCGACGGCCGTCTTGACCACCGAGAGCAGGCGCCAGCGCTTGGTTTTGCTAAGCGGGCGACATTCGGCGATATCGACGATGTCCCCCACATTGGCCGCATTCTCCTCGTCGTGGACGATGAACTTGGAATGACGCCGGATGTACTTGTTGTACTTAGGGTGCTTGACGACTCGCTCGACGCGCACGCCGATAGACTTGTTCATCCCGGCACTGGTCACAGTTCCTTGAGCGGAGCGACGGGAGTTGCGGGCGGTTTCTGTTGCTTGTGCTTTGGCTTCCATGATCTATCGCTACCTAGCGGCTCTCTTGGCCCCGGATCTCGTGTTCGCGTTCATGCAGGACCGTGATGATCCTCGCAATGCTTCGGCGCTGACTGTTGATGCTCGCGGTTTCCGCGAGACTCTCGGTACTGGCCTTCATGCGCAGACCGAACAGCTTCTTTCTCGCCTCGGCGAGTTCGAAATCCAGCTCGGAATCTGTCTTGCTGCGGATGTCTTCGATCTTCATCTGACTGTCTCTGACGGGGCTCCCCGAGGGGGAAGCTCTGGGCTCAAGTAGTGGGTACGCGGCGGACGAGCTTGACCTTCACGGGCATCTTGTGAGCGACGCGCTTGAAGGCCAGCTTGGCGACATCTTCGGTCACACCGCCGAGCTCGAAGAGGATCGTGCCGGGCTTGATCTGGGCGGCCCAGTACTCCACATCGCCCTTGCCCTTGCCCATGCGGGTCTCGGCCGGCTTGGACGAAATAGGCTTGTGGGGAAAGATCCGAATCCAGATCTTGGCGGTGCCGCCGGTGGCGCGGTTGGCCGCCACGCGGCCAGCCTCGATGTGTCGGCCATTAATCCAGCCATAGTCGAGGGACATGAGTCCGTATTCACCGAAGTTGACTCGGTTGCCACGGGTCGCAAACCCCTTCATTTTGCCTCGGAAGACCTTGCGGTGCTTCGAGCGCTTGGGCATCAAGGCCATGTCTAGCGCCCCCCTCGTCCGCGACCGCGGCGGCCACGCCGAGGACCGCTATCGGAACGACCGGTCATGCTCGAAGTGGTACGGAAGTCAATGGTGGTGCCGCGCGGGATGTCGCCCTTGTAGATCCATACCTTGACACCGATGATGCCGTAGGTCGTGCGCCCCAGGGCCGTGCCGTAATCGACATGGGCCTGAATCGTGGAAAGCGGCACGCGTCCCTCGCGCTCCTTGGTGGTGCGGGCCATTTCAGCGCCGCCGAGACGACCGGAGACCTCGACTTTGATGCCCTTGGCGCCGGACTGCATGGTGGTCTGGATCGAACGCTTGACCGCGCGTCGGAAGGCCATGCGCTTCTCGAGAGCCTCGGCGATCTGCTCGGCCACGAGGGTAGCCTCGAGTTCGGGGCGCTTGATCTCGTGCAAGGTCAGGTGGCAGGTCTTGCCGGAGATCGCTTGGAGTTCCTGCTTGAGGGCCTCCACGCGAACTCCCTTGCGGCCCACCAAAACACCCGGGCGAGCCGAGTAGATGATGACATTGACGGCTTCGCCCGTGCGCTCGATCTCGATGCGCGGGATGCCGGCCGAACCGAACTCCTTCTGAATGTGCTTGCGGATTTCCATGTCCTGGAGCAACAACTCGCCGAAGTTCTTCTTCTTGGCGTACCAGCGTGAACGCCAGGGCTCGATGGTGCCGAGGCGGAAACCGGTGGGATGTACCTTCTGACCCATAATCTCTAGCTCACCTCGGTGCCCGCAGTGGCGGGGATCTCGCGGACTCTGACTGTCAAGTGACTTGTCTTCTTGGCGAAAGGCATCGCGCGGCCTTGAGGGCCGGGACGAAAGCGCAATCGGTTGTTCAGCATCGGACCGTCGTCTGCACGGCAGTCTGAAATGTAGAGCCGGTTCAAATTGACGGACTCATCCTGACCGGCGTTGGCGATGGCCGAACGCAGGACCTTGAGGTAGAACGCAGCGGCGCGCTGGGGCGAGAACTGCAAGAGCTCCAGGGCCTCGTTGGCGCCACAGCCGCGGATCAAGTCCGCGATCAAGCGCGCCTTGCGTTGGGTGATGCGCGCGTAGCGGTGGCGCGCCACGAACTCAGTCGTTTCGGTGGTGGTCATTACTAGCGAGCCTTGATCCCTTCTTTCTTGTTGGTGTGACCACGGAAGGTCCGCGTGGGAGCGAACTCGCCAAGCTTGTGCCCTACCATGTCCTCGGTGATGGCGACCTTCTTGTGCTTGCGGCCGTCGTGGACGAGAAAGGTAAAGCCGATGAAGTCCGGCGGGATCGTGCAAGCGCGGGCCCAGGTCTTGATCGGATCCTTTTTGCCGCTCTCGCCCATCTTGACCACCTTGCGGGCCAACTTGAAGTCGATGTAGGGACCCTTTTTTGTACTGCGTGACATCTAGTGCTTCCGGGGTTACTTCTTCTTGCGGCGACGGATGATGAACTTGTCCGTGGGATTGTTGCGGCTACGGGTGCGCCCGCCTTTGGACAGGACCGCGGTCGGTCCGCAAGGGTGGCGCCCGCCAGCGGTGCGCCCCTCGCCCCCACCCATGGGGTGATCGACGGGGTTCATGGCAGTGCCTCGAACGGTGGGCCGACGGCCCATGTGACGGCGACGACCGGCCTTGCCGAGCTTCACATTCTGGTGGTCGGTGTTGCCCACGCGGCCGATGGTCGCGCGGCATTTGATGTGGATGCGGCGCAGTTCGCCCGAGGGCAACAGCACCACGGCGTACTTGCCCTCGCGGGCCATGAGCTGGGAGTAGCTACCGGCGGTGCGGCAGATCTGGCCTCCGCGGCCGGCCTGGAGCTCAATGTTGTGGATATGCAAGCCGATGGGAATATCGGCCAGGAACATCGCGTTGCCAGCCTTCGGGTCAGCCTGGGCGCCCGACTGAAGAGTCTGTCCGACCTCCACACCCAGGGGTGCGAGGATATAAGCCTTTTCACCATCAGCGTAGTGCAAGAGCGCGATGTTGGCCGAGCGGTTGGGGTCGTACTCGATCGCTGCGACCCTGGCCGGGACATTCTCCTTGCGGCGCTTGAAGTCGATCACGCGATAGCGGCGCTTGTGGCCGCCTCCGCGGTGACGACAGGTGATGCGTCCGTGGTTGTTGCGGCCCCCGGTCTTCTTGAGTGGGCGCAAGAGCGACTTCTCGGGCTTCTTCTTGGTCAGCTCGGAATAGTCCAGGACGCTACCGTGGCGGCGTCCGGCGGAGGTCGGTTTGTATTTTTTTATGGCCATGGCTAGATGAGCTAAATCAGGTCGATGGTGTTGCCTTCGGCCAGGGTCACCATGGCCTTTTTCCAGTTGGAAGCGGTGCCAGAGCGCCAGCCGCGACGGCGGCTCTTGCCAACCATGCGCAGGGTGTTGACGGAGTTGACCTTGACCTCGAAGAGGCGCTCGACGGCTTGGCGAATCTCGACCTTGTTGGCGCTCACCGGCACGCGGAATTGATACGCGTTGCGGTTGATCTGGTCGTTAGTGGCCTTTTCGGTGATCACCGGCTTTTTGATCACAGAGTACATGCGTTCGGAGTTGCTCATGGGTAGCGCTCGTGCGTAGGGCGGTCAGCTGCCCTGGTCGTTGGATAATTGTCCGACGCGCGTGGCGAGCTGCTCGAGCACGCCGGCCTCGGCGATCATCAGACCGCCGGCGACCACATCGAAAGCGCACAGTTCAACGGCGGTCCGAATGGTGACGCCGGGGAAGTTGCGGAAGGACTTGTAAACGGCCTCGTTGCGCTCGCCGAGAACCAAGAGCGCGCGGCGCGGCGAACCGAGATCCGCCAACACTCTGCGCGCTGCCTTGGCCGAGGGGGCCGAAAAGCCGCCCAACTCCACCACCACGACCTCTCCGTCCTTGAGCTTGCCTGCGATGGCGCTGCGGGTCGCGACCCGGCGTGCCTTGGCGGGCATGTGATAGGAGTAGTCCCGGGGCTTGGGGCCGTGGGCCGCTCCGCCGCCGCGCCAGATGGGCGACTTGACATCCCCCGCGCGGGCCCGGCCGGTGTGCTTCTGGCGATAGGGCTTCTTGTTGGTGGCGCGCACCATGGATCGGGTCTTGGTCTTGACCGTGCCCTGGCGTTGGTTGGCCTGGAACATGACCACCGCGTCCTTGAGGGTGCGGTAGAGGATCTTCTCGCCGAAGGCCTGCTCCTCGACCTCGACTTCGCCGAGAGACCCGGCTTTGTAGCTCTTGACTTGCATCGCTCAGCCCTGCTTTTTCTTGGGAGTACGGGTGCCCGTGCGCGCCGTCTGGACCTGGACCCAACCATTATTGGCTCCCGGTACGGCGCCGCGGATGAAGAGCAGGTTGCGCTCCTCGTCGATGCGCATGATCGTCAGGTTCTTGGTGGTCTGGCGCTTGTCGCCGTACTGGCCACCCATGCGCTTGCCCTTGAACACACGGCTGGGGTAGGCCGAGCAACCGATTGAACCGGGTGCGCGGTAGTTCTTCGAGCCGTGAGTCTTGGGGCCGCGGTGGAAACCGTGGCGCTTGATCGTGCCGGCAAAGCCGCGGCCCTTGGTGGTGCCGATCACATCGACCTTTTGGCCGACCAACCTCGAAGGCGCCCACGGCGATCGTATCCCCCACTGACAGCTCAGAAGCCGCACCCAGGCGTTCCTCGCGCAAGAAGCGCTTGGGGGCCAGATCGGCTTTCTTGAAGTGGCCGCGGCGCGGCTTCTTGACAAGTTTGTCGCGCATCTCGCCATAGGCCCACTGCACGGCGTCGTAGCCGTCGTGATCTTGAGTCCGAATCTGCGCTGCTACGCAGGGACCGGCTTCGACAACAGTCACGCCTGCAACTGTGCCGTCCTCAGCAAACAGCTGAGTCATGCCTCGTTTTCGCCCTAGGATCAGCGTCATGGTGTCCTGTGAGTTTTGTTGGAAATGTATATGGAAGAAACTGCGTTTCCGGTTCGACCAGCAGCCTCAAGTTGGATGCCCTTTAGGGCCTCGAGAGGTTGGGGCTTGACGCCTGGCCACGCGGAGGTGGGCGGTTTTTCTTGAAAGTCGTGTGAGCTCAGGCCTTGATGCGAATATCCACGCCAGCAGGCATGTTCAGGCTTGAGAGCGAGTCGACGGTTTGAGGGGTCGACTCTGAAATGTAGATCAGCCGCTTGTGCGTGCGGATTTCGAACTGTTCGCGCGACTTCTTGTCGATGAAGGGCGAACGCAGGACCGTGTAGCGCTCGATGCGCGTGGGCAGCGGGATGGGCCCGGCAACGCGGGCGCCGGTTCGCTGAGCCGTCTCGACGATATCAACGCAAGACTGGTCAAGGGCCTCGTGGTCGTAGGCCTCCATCCGTATTTGAATCTTGTCCTTCATCTAGTCCTTCACGCTCCGGGCGCGGAACATTCACAGGGGCGCGTTCCACTGCGGGCTCGCCGCTGTGAAACGCGTCTTCGTGGGGGTATTTGGTTCTGGGAATCCCCATCGCCGGTCCCCTCTGGAAGGAGGGCTCAGCACGATGGAGGGGCGAAGAAAATAGCAACGAGGCGGGCCATAGTCAACCGTGAGGGCCCGCGATGGGCCCTTTCTGGATATTTCTCGATACCGGCGCCGAATGACTCTCGAAACCGGGGGGGGGGGGCCGGGGGCTGGCTGCGGAGGGCAGCCAATGGAGCCCATTGCCCGCCCTGGTGGCCTGTTTCAGTTCATCCGCCTAGATCCAGACCAGACCACGGGCCGCCAGCTCATCCTCGGGTACGGCGCGATAGCCCACGGGGCTCATGGAGCAACTGGCGCGGCCCTGGGACAGGGAGCGGATAGTGGTGGAGTAGCCGAACATGGCCTGAAGGGGCACAGAACCGCGAATTAGGCGGGATTCGCCCTCGGCGGTGACCTCGGCCAAGAGGGCCTTGCGACCGTTCAAGTCCGAGATGATGCCGCTCGAAAACTCAGCCGGGGACTGGATTTCGAACTCCATCAGGGGCTCCTCAAGCTGCACTCCGTCGGCTGGCATGGCCTCGCGCAGGGCGGCCACAGCGGCCTGCACGAAAGCCTGCTCGCTCTCCTGGCCCTGCCGGGCCCGGGCCTCCACCACCCGCACGGCGGCGCTCACCATGGGATAGCCAAAACGCGGCCCCACCTGGGCCTCCTGGATCACGGCCTGACGCACGGCTTCGCAACTGGTTTCACTAAGGGGCGGGTCCAAGGCGAATTCAACCCGCGGGTTGACCGCGCCGGGATCGGGCTCGAGCTCGAGGCGCACCACGGCGTGGGCCTCCTTGCCAGCCACCACTCGGTCGACCTCGCCGCGGCCCACGCCGGGAGTGATCACGGCCTCGCGATAGGCCACCCGCGGCTGACCCACCCGGGGAGTGAGCTTGAACTCCGCTTCGAGGCGGTGCAAGGCGACTTCGAGGTGCAGCTCCCCCATGCCGCCCACGGTCCACTGGCCGCTCTCGTCCTCGCGGACATGGAAAGTGGGGTCCTCGTGGGCCAGGCGCTCGAGCGCCGCGCGCAGTTTGACGCGCTCGGCGCTGCTCTCGGGTTCGACCACCATCTGGATCACCGGCTCGGGGAAAGTGAGCGCTTCGAGGGACAGGGCGGCGCCCTCGGAGCAGAGGGTGTCGCCGGTGCCGGTGTGCTTGAGCCCGGTGAAGGCCACGATGTCGCCTGCCTGGGCTTGCTCCAGGGACTCCTGGGAATCGGCATGGATACGCAGCACCCGAGCCACCCGCTCGCGGGACTTGGAGCGCGGGTTGAAGAGGTTCATGCCCGGCGTGATGGTGCCCGAGTAGATTCGGGCAAAGGTCAAGTCGCCGTGGGGGCCGGCGTGGAGCTTGAAGCACAGGGCACAGGGCGGGCCAGTGGGGTCCGAGACCAGGCTGATCTTGGAGGAATCCTTGAGCGCCCGGCCCTCCACCGCGGGCACATCCAGGGGGCTGGGCAGGAGCGCCACCACGGCGTCGAGCAGGGGCCGCACGCCGATGTTGCGCAGGGCCGCGCCGCACAAGGCAGGCACCAGGGTGCGCGCCATGACTCTTTGGCGCAGGGCGGCTCGCAGCTCCTCCGCCGTGGGCTCCTCGTCGGCCAGGACCCGTTCGAAAAGGGCCTCGTCCTCGTCGGCGAGGGCATCGATCAGCTCCGAGCGCAAGACGCCCGCTTCGTCCCGGACCTCGGCGGGCACCTCCATGGGCTCGACCACACCATCGCGGGCGCGCACATCGAAGGCCGTGAACTCGCAAAGATCCACGATGGCCACGATCTCGCCCTCCTCGAAGACCGGGTACTGCACCGGAATGCCCGGAGCCCCCAGCCGTTCGCGCAAGCTGGCCACTGCCGCAAGAAAATTGGCACCCGGGCGGTCGCACTTGTTCACGAATGCGATGGCGGGAACTCGGTGGCGTGTCATCTGGCGCCAGACCGTTTCCGACTGGGCCTGCACGCCAACCACCGCATCGAGCACCAAGATCGCGCCGTCGAGCACGCGCATGCAGCGCTCGACCTCCACGGTGAAATCCACATGGCCGGGGGTGTCGATCAGGTTCAGCTCGTGGCCCTCCCAGGGCAGGCGCGTGGCGGCCGAGGTGATGGTGATGCCGCGCTCGCGCTCCTCAGTCATCCAGTCCATGACGCTGGTGCCCTCATCGACGGCGCCCACGCGGTGCTCGATTCCTGCGTGCACCAACATGCGCTCGGAGACCGTGGTCTTGCCCGCGTCGATGTGGGCGGCGATGCCAAAGTTGCGCAGCTTGGAGAAATCCATCAGACCGAATCAGAGGTAAGCCCGGGGTTCTTCTCCAGGAACTCGACCGCCCAGCGGTACGACTCGAGCAGCTCAGGATGGGGGCCGTCGAGGATCGCAAGGGCGGCGTAAATGGCTTCGATCGAAGCGAGCCCCCCGTGGGGATCCTCGAACAAGTGGCTCTTGCGGGGATAGGCGGTCTCCAGGGCCGGCAGGCTGCGCCGCTGTGGCTCGCCGTCCACGGTGCGCAGGAGAGCGGGCAAGCGGCGCCAGGCGCAATCGACGAGGAACAGGCCCGCGCCGCGGTCGGCCGGGCCAAGGACCTCGGCCTCGGGGTGCAGCAGGATGCGGCCGCCCGCGTCGATGCGGCGATCGGGGTCATAGCTCACAAAGCGCACCCCCGGCGTCTGGCGCAGGGGCGTCAGGGAACACTTGCGCGTGGATTCCCGGGGATCGCGCAGAATCAGGACATCGAGCCGCATGGCGGCCAGCATAGCCCATGGAAGCTAGGGCCCGGACCGTCGGCCCCGGCGAAAACGGCTGCCAGCCCAAGAAAACAGCCACCGTCTCGAGGAGAGATGAGGTGGCTGTCTTGTATCCGATGCTCCCTGGGCGGCGGAGCTGGTTGCTTTGGAATGGCGCTCAGGCGAAGTGAGCGTAGGCGCGGTTGGCGTCGGCCATCTTGTGGATGTTCTCCTTCCACTGTACCGAGGTGCCGGTGCCGTTGTAGGCGTCGAGCAGTTCCTCGGCCAACCGTTCGGCCATGGGCTTGCCCTTCTTCTTGCGCGAGTTCTCCACCATCCAACGGATGGCGAGACTCTGCTGGCGCTGGCGCTTGACCTCGCGCGGCACCTGGTAGTTGGCACCGCCGACGCGCTTGGAGCGCACTTCCACCGTCGGTCGCACATTCTCAAGGGCCTTGCTGAAGATCTCGAACTCGTCGTCGCAGTCGGTGATCTTCTTGGCGGCCATGCTGAGGCCTTCGTAGAAGATTCGCTGGGCGGTGGTCTTCTTGCCGTCGAGCATCATGCGGTTGATGAACTTCGAGATCAGGATCGACCCAAACTTGGGGTCAGGCCGCACATGGACGGAAGTGGATTTGTAGTTCCGGGGCATACTGGCTCTGTTTCGTGGTCGCCTTGAAGGACCTAAATGGTGCTGTCGCTAGGAGGGCGTTGGCCCTGATTACTTCTTGGGACGCTTGGTCCCGTATTTCGAACGGGCCTGGCCGCGATCGTCGACACCCGAGGTGTCGAGGGTGCCGCGCAGGATGTGGTAACGAACGCCGGGCAAGTCGCGCACGCGGCCGCCGCGGATCAGGACCACCGAGTGTTCCTGGAGGTTGTGGCCTTCACCGGGAATGTAAGCGGTGACTTCCTTGCCGTTGGACAGGCGCACCCGCGCGATCTTGCGCAGGGCCGAGTTGGGCTTCTTCGGAGTCTGGGTCTTCACCTGCAGACACACGCCGCGCTTGTGGGGGCATGAGTCAAGCACGGGCGACTTGGAGCGCTTCTTGGGTGGCTTGCGGCCCTTGCGAATCAGCTGGTTGATCGTCGGCATAAAAAAGGAGGTCTGTGGTACCCCGGCGTGGGGCGCTCTCAGGTGGACCGCGCTGGGGCGGCCCTCGTGAGCATCGTCGTGGAGGGTTCCCTCCACCTTGGAGGGTCAAATATTCTAGGGCTCACGGCCCCAGGGTCAAGCCCCAGGAAGTCGTCAGTCCCCGGAGGAGTCGCTGGCGTCGCTCTCCCGTGGGCCTTCAGGGGCCATGCCTTCGGAGGCTGCGGGAGCCTCCGGGGCAGGGACAGCTTCGGGGGCCGGAACAGCCTCCGGAGTGGCGAATTCGGCTGCCGGGGGTGCCGGTTCGGGGATCATCTCATCGGCCGAAACGGCCACGCTAGTCTCCGCTCCCGCAGCTGCGGGAGCGGCAATGGGAGCCGTGGACGAGGCCACGGGGAGTACGGGAAGTACGGGCGCCGCGGGAGAAACCACGGGAGAAACCGGCGGAATCGAGGGGATGCCAGCGCCTTCGGAGCCCGTGGGTGCAAGCACGGCGCTGACCACATCGGGGTCGGCGGTGCCGGAGAACAAGGCCTCCATGTCCGAGTCCAAGGCAGCCGGGGTAAAGCCCGAGCCCACGCCGATCTCGCCGAAGTCGATGTTCTTCTTGACCCGCGTGCGGTAGTGGTCACGGAAGCCCGTGCCCGTGGGCACCATGTGGCCGAGGATGACATTCTCCTTGAGGCCCACAAGGAAGTCGCGCCGGCCGGCGATGGCGGCCTCGGTCAAGACCTTGGTGGTTTCCTGGAAGGACGCCGCCGAGATGAACGAGTCCGAAGACAAGGAAGCCTTGGTGATGCCGAGCAGAAGAGTCTGGCCGGTGGCCGGTTTCTTGCGGTCGCGACGCAGAGCATCATTCGAGCGGCGGAAGCGGAACTTCTCCACCACCGCGCCGGGCAGGAATTCGGAGTCGCCTGACTCGCGCACCTCAACCTTGCGCACCATTTGCGCCAGGATTGTTTCGATGTGCTTGTCGTCGATGGTCACGCCCTGGGAACGGTAAACGCTCTGCACCTCTTCAAGGAGATAGCCGAGCAATTGCTCCTCACCACGGATGCGCAGGATGTCCTGGGGGTGCAGGGGTCCGTCCACGAGCGGCTCACCAGCGCGCACCTCGTCGCCCTTGTGGACGCGCAGGTGCTTGCCCTGGGGCACGGAATGCTCATGCTCCTGGATCACTTCACCATCGTCGCCCTTGGCCTTTACGATGATCGTGCGCTTGCCGCGCTTCTTGTCACCGAGCTCAACCTCGCCATCGATCTCGGAGAGGATCGCGGGTTCCTTGGGCTGACGCGCCTCGAACAGCTCGGTCACCCGCGGCAGGCCGCCGGTGATGTCCTGGGTTCCAGCTGCGTCACGGGCCGTCTTGGCGATGACCTCGCCGGCCGTGATCGTGTCGCCGTCCCTGACCTCGATGTAGGCCCGTTCGGGGATCGGGTAGAGGGCCAGGGTCTCGCCTTTCTTGTTTTCGATCACCAGCTGCGGGTGCAGGTCGCCTTTGTGCTCGGTGACCTGGGCGCGGGTGGTGCCGCGCCGGGCGTCCTTTTCGATCTTGAGCGTTTTGTTCTCGATCAGGTCCTCGTAACGGACCTTGCCGCCAGTTTCGGCCAGGATGGGCACATTGTGCGGGTCCCAGGTACAGAGGACATCGCCAACCTTGATCTCATCCTTCTCGCTGAAGAGGAGCTCCGAGCCCACGGGGATGGCGTAGCGGTCGATCTCGCGACCGCGCTCGTCGTGCAATTGAACCTCGCCGTTGCGCGAGAGCACAACCAACTGGCCCTTGGCGTTCTTGACCACTTTCAGGTTGTTGCCGTAGGCCACCAAGCCTTCGCGTTTGACGCGGCGCTCCGAGTCCTCCACCGAACGACTGGCCGTACCACCGATGTGGAAGGTACGCATGGTCAACTGGGTGCCGGGCTCGCCGATCGACTGGGCAGCGATGATGCCCACGGCCAGTCCGCGTTCAGCCATGCTGCCGCGCGAAAGGTCCATACCGTAGCAGCGGGCGCAAACGCCCAGAGAGGCTTCGCAAGCCAGGGGGCTGCGAACCCAGATCTTTTCGTGGCCGAGGCCCTCGATGCGCGCTGCGATCTCCTCGGTGATGACCTCGTCCTTGCGTACGACGATGTCTTCTGTGACCACATCGATAATCGTATCCCGCGCTACTCGGCCCGAGAGGCCTTGGGCGAGGGAGACGGCAACCTTGTCGCCCTTGTAGACCACGCTCTTGAGCATGCCGTTGGGCGTGCCGCAGTCCTCGACGGTGACCACCACATTTTGGGCCACATCGGTCAGCTTGCGGGTCAGATAACCAGCGTCGGCTGTCTTGAGGGCCGTGTCGGCCAGACCCTTACGCGCGCCGTGGGTGGACGAGAAGTACTCGAGCACCTTCAGGCCTTCGCGGAAGTTGGCCTTGATGGGCGTCTCGATGATCTTGCCCGAGGGCTTGGCCATCAGGCCGCGCATCCCGCCGAGCTGTCGCACCTGGTCCACAGAACCACGGGCGCCCGAGCTCACCATGCAGTGAATCGGGTTGATGTAGCCTGTCTCGTCGTCGAAGTCCTCGGCCAGAACGGCCATCAGATCCTCGCCGACCTCTTCCCGGGCCTCGGTCCACATGTCCACGATCTTGAGGTAGCGTTCGCCCTCGGTGATGGTGCCCTTCAGGAAGGCTTCCTCGACCTTGTCGATCTGCTTCTGGGTCTTGTCCAGGATCGCTTGCTTGGTCGTGGGAATCTGGATGTCGCTCTTGCCGAAGGATATGCCAGCGCGGGTCGAGGACTTGAAGCCCAGGTCCTTGAGACGGTCGAGCAGTTGCAAGGTGGCATCGCGTCCAAGCAGCCGGTGGCAGTCGGAAATCAGTAAGTTGATGCGGCCCTTGGAAAGCTCGTAGTTGTAGAACGGCATCCCCGGAGGAAGGATGTCGTTGAAGATGGCACGGCCGATAGTGGTCTTGAGGTAACAACGCTCGCCGTCGATCTCGATGCGACCGTCGTCACCCACATGCAGCGAGTCATCGTCGACACCGAGTTTGACCAGGGTGCCCGGCTCCATGCGCACGCGCACCGCCAAGTGGGTGCGAGCTTCGCCGTGGCTGTAGGCCAAAAACAGTTCGTGCAGCGACGAGAAGATCTTGTGGACCTTGGCGCGCTTGCCCACCGGAGTCTTGGTCAGGTAGTAGATGCCCAGCACCATGTCCTGGGAGGGAGCGATGATCGGCGAACCGTCGGAGGGCGAGAACACATTGTTGCTGGCCAGCATCAAGGTCGAAGCCTCGATTTGCGCCTCGTAGGAGAGGGGCAGGTGCACAGCCATCTGGTCGCCGTCGAAGTCCGCGTTGAAACCGCCGCAGACCAGGGGGTGCAGACGGATGGCGTTGCCCTCGATCAGGACCGGCTCGAAGGCCTGGATGCCCATGCGGTGCAGGGTGGGCGCGCGGTTGAGCATCACGGGGTGGTCGCGGGTGACCTCCTCAAGGATGTCCCAGACATCTTCGTCGCGACGCTCGAGCATGCGCTTGGCCGACTTGATGGTGTCGGCGAGGCCCAGTTCCTTGAGGCGCCGGATAATGAACGGCTGGAAGAGTTCGAGGGCAATGGTCTTGGGCATGCCGCACTGGTGCAGCTTGAGCTCGGGACCAACGATGATCACCGAACGCGCCGAGTAGTCCACGCGCTTGCCGAGCAGGTTCTCGCGGAAGCGACCCTGCTTGCCCTTGATCATGTCGGTCAGAGCTTTCAGCGGGCGGTTGGATGAGCCCAACACCGGGCGACGGCAGCGGCCATTGTCGAATAGCGCGTCCACGGACTGCTGCAACATGCGCTTCTCGTTGCGGATGATGACCTCGGGGGCGTTGAGGTCGAGCAGCTTCTTGAGCCGGTTGTTGCGGTTGATCAGGCGGCGGTAGAGGTCGTTCAGGTCGCTGGTGGCAAAGTTGCCCGAATCCAAGAGGACCAGCGGGCGCAGATCCGGCGGGATGACAGGGATCACATCGAGCACCATCCAATCGGGGGAGTTGCCCGAATCGCGCAGCATCTCCACCGTGCGCAGACGCTTGATGATGTCCTTCTGGCGCTGCTTGGAACGGGTCGAGAGCAGTTCCTCGCGCAACTCGTCGGAAACCTGTTGGAGGTCGATGCGGCGAAGCATCTTGCGAATCGCTTCGGCGCCCATGTCGGCGTCGAACTCAGAACCGTACTTGGCTCGCGCCTGACGGTACTCCTCTTCGGTGAGCAACTGGTACTCCTCGAGGGGCGCGTCACCGGGATCCACGACGATGTAGTCCTGGAAATAGATGACCCGTTCGAGGCTGGCGACCTTGACGCCGAGCAGGTTGCCCAAACGCGAAGGCATGGCCTTGAAGAACCAGATGTGCGCCACCGGCGCAGCCAGGTTGATGTGCCCCATGCGCTTGCGGCGCACGCGGCTGTGGGTGACCATCACGCCGCACTTGTCGCAGACGATGCCCTTGTGCTTGATGCCCTTGTACTTGCCGCAGGAGCATTCCCAGTCCCGTTCGGGACCAAAGATGCGCTCGCAGAAGAGACCATCCCGCTCTGGGCGGTAGGTGCGGTAGTTGATCGTTTCCGGCTTCTTGACCTCGCCAAAGGACCAAGAGCGGATGTCTTCGGGGGACGCCAGCGCGATGGTCACGCTGCCGTAGTCGTTGACGCGGTTGTAAATTGTTTCAGCCATGAATGAGTTCGTGTCTTGACCCGAGGTTTGTTGAGTAGCTCTCGTTAGAGAGTGGCGCTCTTGTGGAGTTCCATGTTGAGCCCCAGGCCCTTGATCTCGTTGGTGAGCACCTCGAAGGAGACGGGCGTGCCCGGCTCAAGGATGTTCAGCCCCTTGACCATCGATTCGTAGATCTTGGTGCGACCGTCCACATCGTCGGACTTGACGGTCAACTGTTCCTGAAGGATGGCGGCGGCGCCATAGGCCTCGAGTGCCCAGACCTCCATCTCCCCGAAGCGTTGGCCGCCGAAGCGCGCCTTTCCGCCGAGGGGTTGCTGGGTGATCAAGCTGTAGGGCCCCGTGGCCCGGGCGTG
Organism: Planctomycetota bacterium; assembly: GCA_012959785.1. Taxonomy (GTDB): domain Bacteria; phylum Planctomycetota; class UBA1135; order UBA1135; genus DUCM01. The sequence goes on from DUCM01000006.1 coordinate 255,296, forward strand.
CACTTTTTCGTCCACCAAGTGGTGCAGCTTCAGCATATACATCACACCCACGGTGACATCCTGCTCAAAGGAGGTTCCCGAGCGGCCGTCGTAGAGGCGGAACTTGCCCGTCTTGGGCAACCCGGCTTCCACCAACATCTCCTCGATCTCGTGCTCCTTGGCGCCATCAAACGCCGGCGTGTAGGAACGGATGCCAAGGGTCCGCGACGCCAGGCCGAGGTGAGTCTCAAGGATCTGACCCACATTCATGCGGCTGGGCACGCCCAGAGGATTGAGCACGATGTCCATCGGCGTGCCGTCCTCGAGGTAGGGCATATCCGCGATGGGGCAGATGCGGGAGATGACTCCCTTGTTGCCGTGGCGGCCGGCCATCTTGTCGCCAACCTTGAGGTTGCGCTTGGTGGCGATGTAGACCTTGACCATCTCGAGCACGCCCGTGGGCAGCTCGTCGCCTCGGCTGAGGCGATTGACGACCTTGTTCTTCTCGGTTTCCTTTTCGTCAATCTTGCCCTGGTACTCGTTGATCAAGGCCAGAGCGGCATCGCGCTGGGTTTGTTGCCCGTGGTTCTCCGCCGAGGAGACGCACAAAAGGCGCACGCGGCGCAACTCGTCGAAGGTCGCAGTGTCATCGAGCTCCACCGCCTGACCGGTCAAGTCGTCCATGACCGAGGTGCCCAGGGCTTCGTTGACGGCTTTCAGCATGTTGGCGCTGAAGTGCCCCAGAGCCCGGATGAACTCCGTTTCGGCTTCGCGGATGACCGTCAGCGCCTTGGCGCGCTCATCGTCGGTCAGGTTTACCCGCCGGGAGAAACGCTGGGCGTCGATCACCACACCGCGGGTGCCCGGAGGCATGGTCAGCGAGGCATTCTTCACATCGACCCCGGCCTTGCCGAAGATCGCATGCAGGAGCTTCTCCTCGGGAGTCAGCTCGCTCTTGGATTTCGGCGCAACCTTGCCCACCAGAATGTCACCGGAGTTGACGAAGGTGCCGATGCGCACGACGCCCAGGTCATCGAGACTCGAGAGAGCCTTCTCCCCCACATTGGGAATGTCGCGGGTGAACTCTTCCTTGCCGAGTTTGGTCTCGCGGATCTCGACATCGTATTCCTCGAGGTGAATCGAAGTAAAAACATCCTCGCGGACCAAGCGCTCGGAGACGAGGATCGCATCCTCGTAGTTGAAGCCGTCCCAGGTCATGAAGGCCACCAGCAAGTTCTTGCCGAGGGCCAATTCACCCCTGTTGGTCGAGGCGCCGTCGGCGATCAGTTGGCCGGCCACGACCTCGTCGCCCTCGACCACCACGGGGCGGTGGTTCTGGGTAGTGCGATCGTTGAGGCCGCGGAACTTGGCCAGCTCGTAGGTCTCGTCATCGATCAGGATGGTGGCCGAGTCCACATACTCGACGGTGCCCGACTTGGTGGCGTAGACCGACAGGCTCGAGTTGCGGGCCACGACCTTCTCCATACCTGTGCCCACCACGGGCGTCTCGGTAATCAGGAGCGGCACGGCCTGACGCTGCATGTTCGAGCCCATCAAGGCCCGGTTGGCATCGTCGTGCTCGAGGAAGGGGATCAGGGAAGCCGAGATGCCGATGATCTGCGCCGGGGAGACATCGACCATGTCGACCTCATTCGGCGGGACTTCAACATTGTCGCCGTCGAGGCGTGAGAGCACGCGATCGGAGACGAGATTGAGATTCGCGTCGATCTCCACATCGGCCGGAGCGATGACCCGACCGGCTTCCTCGTCGGCACGCAGGTAGACCACCTTGTCGGTCAGCTTGCCAGCCTTGACCTTGCGGTAGGGCGCGACCAAGAAACCGTAGCTATCGAGTCGTGCGTAGAGCGCCAAACTGGAGATCAGGCCGATATTCGACCCCTCGGGGGTCTCGATCGGGCACAGACGACCGTAGTGCGAGAGGTGTACATCGCGCACATCGAAGCCCGCGCGCTTGCGGTTCAAGCCGCCCGGGCCCAGGGCCGACAGGCGGCGTTCGTGGGCCAGTTGGCTGAGGGGGTTGGCCTGGTCGACGACTTGTGAGAGTTCGCTGCGGCCGAAGAAGTAATCCACGGCGCTCGAAAAGGTCTTCGAGTTGATCAAAGTCCGCGGCGAGACGGTCTCGGGGTTCTCGATGTTCATGCGCTCCTGAGCGGTGCGCCGCAACTTGAGCAGGCCCTTGCGAAACTCCTCGCCCGCGAGTTCGGCGATCGAGCGCACCCGGCGATTACCAAGGTTGTCGATATCGTCCACGGTGCCTTCACCGCCACGCAGGGCCAGCAGATACTTGACCGAGTTGATGATGTCCTCGGGCTGCAGGACCTGGGTCGTCTCGGGGATCGTCTGGCCGAACTTGCGGTTGAGCCGGAAACGGCCGACGCGGCCGAGGCGATAGCGCTGTTCGTCAAAGAACTTCTCGTGAAACAACTCGCGGGCCTTCTCAAGCTGGACCGGGTTGCCCGGACGCAACCTGCTGTAAATCTTGAGCAGGGCCTCCTCGTAGCTCTCGGTGGGATCGTCTCGCATGGAGTTGACGATCAGCATGTCGAGGGTGTCGACCTCGCCGGCGAGAATCTCGACCTCGGCCAGGTCGCTGGCTGCGATCTCCTGGGCCACGGCCTCGGAGATGATCTCGCCCGAGGGCACGAGCACTTCGCCAGTCTTGAGCACGACCACATCCCCCACCGAGATCTTGTCGGTGATGGACTTCGCAAAGGCGTTCTCGGTCTTCTTGGGCGTCTTCTTGACGACCTTGGTCTTGTAGAACTCGCGCAAGAGGTCGCGGTCGCTACCGAGTTCTTCGCCCAGGGCGCGCAGCAGGGTGATCGCCGAGAACTTGCCCGACTGGTCGATGCGCACGGTCAAGAGTTCCTTCTTGGTGACATTCAGCTCAACCCACGAACCGCGCTCGGGGATGATCCAACAGCTGTGCATGCGCCGGGTGTCCGAGGCGCTGGCCTGGTCGTACGAAAAATCGACGCCCGGCGAGCGGTGGAGCTGGCTGACGATCACGCGCTCGGAGCCATTGATGATGAACTCACCCCCGCCGATCATGATCGGGATCTCGCCCAGGTAGACCTCTTCTTCGACGGGCTCGGGCTTGATCAGGCGCAGCCGGACCTTGAACGGATAGCCGTAGGTCAGGCGCAGCTTGCGACACTCGTCGATGGTGTAGCGCGGTCGGCCGAGTTCGTAGCCCACATACTCAAGACACATGGTCTTGTCGTACGAGTAGATCGGGAAGATCTCCTGCAAGAGCCGCTGGAGCCCGAGGGACTCGCGGTTCGCTTGGGGAACATCCTTGGCGATGAAAGCCCGCCAGGACTCGGTTTGGATCTCAACCAGATTCGGGAGATCGATGATCGACGGGTAACGGCCGAAGGTCTTGACGGGAACAGTAGATTCAGTCATGGACACCACTTACCAGCTGGGCAGGAAGAGCACATCGCGAGTGCTACCGACCAGAAGGCATGGACTAAGGGAAATGCTCACAGGGACGGGCACAAGAAAGACTTGAGGCAACGCTTGGTTCGTGGGGCAACGCCATGAGGGGCGTAACGCAGGAGCAGAGCGCCAACGCTCGGCTCAGCATCTCGGGCACGCAACCTCACTAGCGAACCTCGGATTAGAGCCCTTGGGATCGGAGGCGCGCGGTCGCTTCCGGCCCCCTCGGGCGCCTGTCGTCAAGTCAGAAAGTAACAATTCGCGAGGCTCGGTCCCACCTCTCTGGCCCACTTATGGGACGAGATGTGAAAAAAAACCCCAGAATGGACGAAAACCGGGAGAGGAGCAGGGCCGGCCCGGCGAGCCGGGTCAGCGGGGGCAGATCGTCCTAGACGATCTCGACGGTTGCGCCAGCGGCTTCGAGCTGAGTCTTGAGCTCCTCGGCCTCTTCCTTCGAGCAGCCTTCCTTGACGGCCTTGGGGGCGTCGTCGACGACCGCCTTGGCCTCTTTCAGCCCCAAGCCGGTGATGGCTCGGACTTCTTTGATGACCTGGATCTTCTTGTCGCCAGCTTCCTTGAGCATGACACTGAAGGCGGTCTGCTCTTCCTCCTCGGCGGCACCGCCGCCGCCAGCGGCGGCCACAGCAACGGGAGCAGCGGCGCTAACGCCCCACTTCTCTTCGAGGTAGGAGACGAGTTTGGAAGCCTGCAACAAGGTCAGGCCGTCCAGTTGATCGGCGATGGTTTGGAGCTCGGACTCGAGCTCGATGGTTGCCTCTTCGGACATGGGATGGGCTCCTGGGGGAGTAACGAGGGATAAAGAGGTTGGAAAAACTAGGTGGAAGAGGGGGCGTATGGGGCCGGCCCGCCCGAGCAAGGCTCGGAATAGGCTGATCCTTGAATCTACTCGTCCCCCTCCTGGTCTGCGTGAGCTTGGAGAACACGGGCCAAGCCGCTCGGCACAGCGTGGATGGTTCCGACAATGCCGCGGGCCGGGCCGCTCAGGCAGCCGAGGATCTTGGCCCGCAAGGTGTCGCGGTCGGGGATGTTGGCGAGCAGCAAGGCGCCCTCCGCATCGAGCATGATCTGCTCGAGCATGCCGCCCTTGATTTTCACCTTGCCGGCCTTCTTGACCTCGGGCTCGGTGAGGATCTTTGCGGCGTTGATGGCTGCCTCGGCGTCGCCGTAGGCCACAGCGGTGTTGCCGGACATGGCAACCCGATCAAACTCAAGGCCTTTCTCAGCCAGAATGCGGCGGGCGAGTTTGTTGGGCACCATGCGGAAGGAGACGCCCTTCTCGGCCATGTTGTCGCGCAGGGACTCGGTCTCTTCCACGGTCAGACCGCCGAATGACACGATCAAGAGCCCGTCGAGACCCTCGAACTCCGAGGCGAGTTCCTTCGAGATCAACTCATTGACGAGGTTCGGCACGGTTCAGCCTCCGTAGGTGACCCAGATCCCCGGCCCCATGCTTGTGGAGAGGCAGATCTTGGTGAAGAAGTTGCCCTTGACAGCTGCGGGACGCATACCGCCAAGGTGATTGAGGAAGGTGGAGAGGTTCTCGGTCAGGGCTTCGGTGCTGAACGAGCGCTTGCCCACCGCGGCGTGGACATTGCCACCGGAGTCGGTGCGAAACTCGACCTTGCCGGCCTTGAATTCGGTCACTGCACCGGCCACATCCGGTGTCACGGTGCCCGACTTGGGACTGGGCATCTTGCCCTGGGGGCCGAGGACCTTGCCGAGCCGTCCCACATGTTTCATCATGTCGGGGCTGGTGATGACGACATCGAAGTCCATCCAGCCACCCGAGATCTTCTCGGCCAAGTCCGCCGAGCCGACCTCGTCAGCCCCGGCTTCCAGAGCGGCTTCGGCCTTGTCGCCCTCGGCGAAGACCACCACGCGGATCGTCTTGCCCAGGCCGTTGGGGAGCGAAACCGCGCCACGAACAAGCTGATCGGTCTTGCGCGGGTCGATGCCCAGACGCACGACAACCTCGAGAGACTCGTCAAACTTTGCAGCGGGCAGTTCTTTGAGCAGGTCGATGGCATCGCTGACCCCGTAGGTCTTGTCGCGATCAACCAGGGCGGCTGCCTTCTCGTATCTTTTGCTATGGGTTGCCATGGAATCAGTCCTCTACCTCAATCCCCATGGAACGCGCCGTGCCTGCGATGATGCGGCAAGCCTGGTCCATATCCCTGGCGTTGAGGTCGTTTTCCTTGATATTGACGATTTCCTCGAGATCGGCCCTGGTGACCTTGCCCACGATTTCGGTGCCGATCCAGCCAGCGCCCTTCTCGACGCCTGCGGCCTTCATCAGCAAGATCGAAGCGGGTGGTGACTTCAGGATGAAGTCGAAAGTACGGTCGGCGTAGACCGAAATCTCGACGGGGATAATCATCCCCATCTGATCGCGGGTGCGATCGTTGAACTGCTTGACAAACTCCGAGATGTTCACGCCGTGAGCACCCAAGGCGGGCCCCACGGGCGGTGCCGGTGTTGCCTGCCCCGCGGGGCATTGCAGTTTGATATTGCCGGTGACTTCTTTTGCCACGGTTAGACGGCCTCCACTTCCCAGTACTCGAGTTCAACGGGGGTGGGACGGCCGAAAATGGTCACGATGACTTTAACCGTCCCCTTATCCGGGTTCACATCGTCAACGGATCCATCGAATCCGTCGAAAGCACCCGACTTGATCTTGACCAGGTCGCCCTTCTGCATGCCAATGCTGACCTGCGGGCGCGCCTCGGACTCGGACATACGCGAAAGGATGGCCGAGACTTCTTGTTCTGTGAGTGCGGTGGCATCACCGCGGGGGCCGAGGAATTCGCGCAAGCCGTCCACGGCGCGCAGAGTCGAACGCACATTCTGAGTGCGGCCGTCCTCGGGATCGTCGATCTCGGCCTGCACCATGAGGTAGCCGGGATACAGTTTCTGGTTGACCGTGCGCTTCTTGCCCTTCTTCAAATCGGTCACGCGCTCGAAAGGCACGAGCACCTGAGGCACCACATCTTGCAGGCCAGCGATCTTGAGTCGCGTCACTGCGTTGCGGGCGATGCTGTCTTCGCGGCCAGATTGGCAGCGGATGAAATACCAGCGCAAGGTCATGGGGTGCTCCTCTCAGCCGCGCTAGGCGGCGCCTCCGGTGAGGACCTTCTCGGCCCACCAGCCAAGGACAAAATCGGCGCCAGCCAGGATCGACATCAAGACCAGCACGGTCACGATCACCACCACCGACGAGCCCATCGCCTCGTTGAGGGTGGGCCAGGTGACCTTTCGCAGTTCGGACTCGGTTTCAATCAGGGCGTCGGCGATCTTGGGCGACTCGGTCCAGCGGTAGAGCAGCAAAACGGCTCCGCCGAAGACGATCGCGGCGATCAATAACGCCGGAGTGACGACAACTCCCAGGATAGGTATGCGCCCATCCGTCCAGATGGCGCTGCCCATGGATTCGGCAAAGCGCCCTGCGAGTTCACCACGCAGGGAGACGCATCCGTAGAAGATGAGAACGGCCAGCGCCCAGAACGCGGCCATACGGGCCAGCCTTCCTTGATCTTGCTTGTAGGCCATTGTTCTTTAGTTCTGTGGTCTTGGGGAGACGGGAGAGGGTCCTGGAGCGAGAAGGTCGCGGGCTAGAGCTTCTTCTCCTTGTGTGTCTGATGCTTGCGGCAGAAGCGGCAGTATTTCTTCTTCTCGAGCTTGTAGCCTGCTTTCAAACGCTTGTGCGTCGTGTAGTTGCGGTTCTTGCACTCGGTGCACTCGAGAAAGACATAGCGTTCCTTGATCTTCATGCTCGGGTCTTTGCTCTATCGGTGGGAACCGGATCTACGGGGTTTGATGAACGCGGGGAGAGTCGTTGGCTGCTCGCTAGCAGGCGACGCTCCAGCAAGAAGCGCCGGAGGAGGCCGTGCCTCCCCCGACGGTTGGATGAATGAGTACTGGGGGCTACTCGATGATCTTGGTCACGACGCCGGCGCCCACGGTGCGGCCACCTTCGCGGATCGCGAAGCGCAACTGCTCGTCCATGGCGACCGGGGTGATCAGGGTGATCTGAAGCTTGACATTGTCGCCAGGCATGCACATTTCAGCTCCGCCGAGCAGGTTGGCCGAGCCGGTCACATCCGTGGTCCGGAAGTAGAACTGCGGGCGATAGCCCGAGAAGAACGGCGTGTGGCGGCCGCCCTCTTCCTTCGAAAGGACATAGACCTCGGCCTCGAACTTGGTGTGCGGCGTGATGCTGCCGGGCTGGGACAAGACTTGGCCGCGGATCAGGTCCTTCTTGTCGACGCCACGCACGAGGATGCCGACATTGTCGCCAGCTTCGCCGTAATCGAGGGTCTTCTGGAACATCTCCACGCCGGTGCAGGTGGTCTTGCCGATCTCGTCGGTCATGCCGACGATCTCGAGGGAGTCACCCATGTTGATCTTGCCGCGCTCGATACGGCCGGTGCCCACGGTACCGCGGCCCTTGATCGAGAAGACATCCTCGACGGGCATCAGGAAGGGCTTGTCGATGTCGCGCGGGGGCAGCGGGATGCTCTCGTCCACCGCAGCGATCAGTTCATCGATGCACTTGAGGGCCTCATCATCTTTGGGCTTGGCGTCGTTGAGGGCGTTCTCGCAACCGAGGGCCGAGCCGCGGATGATCGGGATGTCGTCTCCGGGGAAGTCGTACTTGCAGAGCAGTTCCCGGATCTCCATCTCCACGAGATCGAGCAGTTCCTCGTCGTCCACCTGGTCGACCTTGTTCATGAAGACCACGATGGCGGGCACATTGACCTGCCGGGCGAGCAGGATGTGCTCACGGGTCTGGGGCATGGGGCCGTCCGCGGCGGAGACCACGAGAATCGCGCCGTCCATCTGGGCGGCACCGGTGATCATGTTCTTGACATAGTCGGCGTGACCGGGGCAGTCCACATGGGCGTAGTGCCGGGCCTCCGATTCGTACTCGACATGGGCCGTCGAGATCGTGATGCCACGAGCCTTCTCCTCGGGGGCCTTGTCGATGTCGTCGAAGGCCATCTCCTTGGCCAGGCCCTTGCTGGCCTGGTGGCGGCAGATTGCCGAGGTCAGTGTGGTTTTGCCGTGGTCGACGTGGCCGATGGTGCCCACATTCACGTGCGGCTTGGTCCGCTGGAAAACTTCCTTAGCCATTTGCTTTGCGCTTGTTCGGTTTCGGTGGGCAGGGCCCGTTGGGTGGGATGATCCGACGCCTCCAGGCGTCAGTTCGCTCGCATGCGAGGGCGACAGAGTCGCTCTGGCATGTGTTCTGGTTGAAAGATGAGGTTGTTTAGTAAAGAGTTGCGGGCTGCATGCCCGCACGCGTTCGCCGGCGCGGATCGGCCGTTTGCCGTTGGATTGGAGCTGCTGATGGGACTTGAACCCATGACCTCTTCCTTACCAAGGAAGTGCTCTACCACTGAGCTACAGCAGCAGCGGCCGCGGTGAGGCGGCCGTTACGCCTGGATGACTGTGGAGCGGGCGATGGGAATCGAACCCACGTGTGCAGCTTGGAAGGCTGCCGTTCTACCATTGAACTACGCCCGCAAGCAGTGAACTGCGCCCGTAAATTGGCCCGCAGTTTCAGCTTCGGGGGAGGCGAGGGCAGCCTGGGCTGGCGCCGCAGGGGGGGGGCAGGAGACGAGTGCCGGGAAAATCCGGCGGGGGAAGTGAGGTAGCCCGTTCAGCGCCGCGCGGTGTCCCGCAGCTTGCGATGATGGTGGGGAGAGCAGGATTCGAACCTGCGAAGGCTGTGCCATCAGATTTACAGTCTGACCTCGTTGGCCGCTTGAGTATCTCCCCGCCCGAGTGCGACCCTCGTCGGGCCCCTCGCGGTCTCGCCGGCGACTTTCGTCAGCGGCGAGTTGGGGGTTGACGGGGGAGCATAGCGAAGCCCTCGTGATCGAGGCGTCGGCACCTCTCGAGGCTCGCCGAGCGAGCTCTGGGGTGTGTCCTCCACTTCCTGAGATGTCTCGGTACCAGCGCCGGAGAGGCCTGTCCGCGCGCAGCCTGCGTAACGAGTCGCTCGTCGCGCAGGGTCGCGGGGGCACCCCGGCTCCCGTGTCATCCAGTTGTTCTCGTTGCCATGGAGCAATCCCGAGCCGGCGCACCAGCCCTGACCCCCTTGCGCGCCTCTATGGCGCGCTGCCCAGGGGGCAGGCGGCCATGGAGCCAGCGGTGGGACTCGAACCCGCGACCACCTGATTACAAATCAGGAGCTCTACCAACTGAGCTACGCTGGCGACAGATCCCGCCTCGGAGCCCTTCCAGGAGAGCCGTGAGCCCGATGGGCACGCTGCCCTGGACACCCCGGTCGAGGATGGGAGCGCGGTATGTTACGGCCGCCAACGCCCCCGTCAAGCCTCCTCCTCCCCAAAGCGTTCGTTTTTTTTGCAAAGGCACCGGCTTAGACCGCCGCCATGCGCCTGCGGTAGGTCGCCACACTCTCGAGAAGTTCGCCCACGGAATCGCTGCTGAACTTGGAAAGCACGGCATCGGCCAGGGTCAAGATCACCATGGCCTCCCCCACCACGCCAGCGGCCGGCACCGAGGTCACATCCGAGCGCTGGTAGGTGCAAAGCACCTCCTCGCCGGTCTCAAAATCCACGCTGGCGACCCCCTGGCGCAGGGTCGGGATGGGTTTCATGGCCGCCCGCACCACCAGGGTCTCGCCGTTGGTCATCCCGCCCTCGAGGCCCCCAGCGCGGTTCGTGGCCCGGGAAAAACGCCCCCAGCGGGTCTCAGAGGCCCCTTCGGGGGCCAATAGGATGGCATCCTGGACCTCGGACCCTCGCACCCGGGCGCATGGAAAGCCGAGACCGAACTCGACCCCTTTAATGGCGGGGATCGAGAACAGGGCTCCGCCGATGCGCCCGGTGAGCCGTTCTTCGGCGCTGGCATAGCCCCCTAGCCCTGGCGGCAGGCCCTCGGCCAGAACCTCAAAAACGCCCCCCAGGGTATCGCCAGCCTCCTTGGCGGCGTCCACGGCGGCCCGCATGGGCTCCTCGGTCGCGGGGTCCAGGCTGGCGAAGTCGCTGGCAGCCCGGCGTTCGTGGCGCTCGATGGGGGTCAATTTGGCGTAGTTCCCCGGATCGGCATCCACGCCGCCGAGGCTCAGGGTGTGGGCGAAGACCTCGATGCTCAGGGCCTCGAGCACCTGGCGCGCGATCCCCGCTGCCGCCACCCGCACGGCGGTCTCGCGGGCGCTGGCCCGCTCGAGCACCGCCCGCGGATCGCGGTGACCGGCCTTCTGGCAACCGGCGAGGTCGGCGTGGCCCGGCCGCGGGTTTTTGGGCACGGGCAGTTGTTCGATGACGCTGTCGCGGTTGGGTAGGCAAAAGGCCAGTGGCGAGCCGATGGTCTCGCCACCCTTGACGCCGGAGAGGAGTTCCATGTGATCGCTCTCGATCTTCATGCGCCCCCCCCGCCCATAGCCCCCCTGGCGCCGAGCCAGGTGGCCATCCACGGCTTCGAGATCCAACTTCAATCCCGCCGGCATGCCTTCCACGATCCCCACCAAGGCCAGACCGTGGGACTCCCCCGCCGAGCGCCAGCTGAGGCCCTTCAAGAGTCCCCCTCGGGATCCGAGGGATGCCCTACCGGCAGGATCTCCACCCAGCCGTCCTTGTCTTCGTCCGTGTCGCTGTCGTCTGTGCAGGTGTGGGTCACCGTCGCGACGGCGCTTTCGTAGCCGCCTGGGGCTGGGTGAGCTGGGGCCGGTTGGCCTGGCAGGTCCCTTTCCGCGGGCAATTCCGCTCCCTGTTGCAGAACGCTAGTCGCCAGGGCTTCGTCCACCCGCTGCACCAATTCATCGATGCCCACGGGCTTGGCCAGGGTCCCCAGGACCCCTGGAATCACGAGCAACGCCTCATTCAACTCGGAATCGAGAAAGCCCGATAGCACCAGAGTCGGCGGCAGAATCCCCGCTTGCGCCATCTTCGGCAATTCCTCCACGCCGCGCTCCAGCCCGAGCTCGAGGTCCGCCAGGAGCAAATCCGGTTGTCCCCCCACCAAGGCCTCCCGCGCCGCCGCATAGGAAAGCACCGAGACCACCTCATGCCCCGCCCGTTCCAGGCACCATGTGGTGAGTTCGAGGAGGCGCTCATCGTTGTCCACGAGCATGATCTTGGCCATGGGGCAGATCCTACGGCATGGCGATGCTGAAAGGTACCGGCTGAACAGTACCAGGTACTTCGTCGCTCATCTCGTCCCGCTGGGAGCTGGCAAGCAGCGGCGAAGTACCTGGTACTTCGTCGCTCGTTGTGGGGACTTCGACGTGCGCTACAACGACTCGTACAGCGTCACATCATCGAAGTCCACGCTGAGCTTCATCGACCCCAGCTTGACCACGACCGTGGATTTGTCGCGGTGGACGCGATGGATCTGGCAGCGTTGCCTGTAGCGGGGTAGGTAGACCAAGTCGCCTTTCTTCATCGAAGCCAAGAACTGGCTGCGGCGTTCCGTCAGGCCGGCGCCGGAGAGGCCGGCGTCAAGATCGTCGAGGACTTTTTGCATCTCGTCCCGCTGGGAGCTAGCGAGTTGGGGCAGCAGGGAACGGGCCCGCTCCAGGGCAGATCGGGCTCCTCGCAAGCGCTCCTCCAAACCGCGCTGCGCCTCGGCTTCGATCAACTCGTGCTTGCGCTCGAACTCGCTGGAGCGTTGCGCCACCTCGCGCTCGCGGACGCTGGCCGCGACCAGACTGGACTCGGCTTCAAAACGGGTCTTCTCCGCCTGTGTGCGCACCGCACGCACATCGGCCATCAACTCGACCAACTCGCCGTCGCGCCGCTCCAGGCAAGCACTTGCGCGCTCGAGCAGTTCGCCCGAGAGACCCAACCGGCCGGCGATGACCAGGGCCGCGGAATCGCCGGGCACACCCACCAGGACCGAATAGCGCGGCTCGAGGGTGGCCACATCGAACTCGGTGCAGGCGTTCTCGGCGCGACCGTTGCGGTAGGCAAACTCCTTCAAACGACCCAGATGAGTCGAGACCATGGTGGGCGCGCCGCGGCTCAAAAACTCCTCCAACAGAGCCTCGCCCAAGGCCGCGCCCTCGTCGGGATCGGTGCCGCTGCCGAGTTCGTCGAGGAGCACCAAGGTTTCCCTGTCGGCCCGCTCCAGCGCGGCCTTGATGCGCTGCACATGAGAGGAAAAGGTCGACAGGCTCTGGCTGATCTCCTGCTCGTCGCCGATGTCGGCGGTCACCCCGCGGTAGAGCGGCATGGAACTGCCCTCGGCCACGGGAATCGGCAACCCACAACGCACCATCAAAGCCAGGAGCCCGGCGGTCTTGAGGGCCAGGGTCTTGCCGCCGGTGTTGGGCCCGGTGAGGATCAATAGGTCGAAGTCGGCGCCCAAACGCAGATCGATGGGCACCACCCGGTCCAAGCGTCCGGCGTGTTCCTCGGCCACGAGCAGGGGATGGCGCGCCTGACGCAAGAGCAACCCGCGGGGGGCTCCGGGCTGACCCTCCAGGAGCGGCACCCGGGCGTCGAATTTGGCGCCGAAATCGGCCGCGACCTGAGCCATCTCGATGCGCCCGAGACCCTCCCCCGCGGCACGCAAATCGCCCTCATGGTCGAGCAGAGTGCGGGACAGGGCACTCAAGATGCGAGTCACCTCGCGGCGCTCCTCCAGGCGCGTCTCGCCCAGGCGGTTGGCGGGCTCGACCACCTCCTTGGGCTCGATGAACGCCGTCTGCTCGCTCTGACTGCGGTCGTGGATAATGCCCGGCACGCGCCCCGAGGCCTTGGCCTTGACCGCCAGACATTGCCGGCCGCCACGCAGGTAGACGCGGCCATCGGTCAAGTGCTGACGAAGGTCGCTGCGTGCAGCGAGTTGTCGCAAACTGGATTCGATTCGCTGGGCAATCGTACGCTCCTCGCGGCGCAAGCGGGCGAGTAGGGACGAAGCCGTATCCACCACTCGACCGCGCTCGTCTACCGTGGAGATCAAGGTCTCGCGCAGAACGGACAGGTCGGGCAGGGCGGCGGCCACCCGTTGCAGAGCGGGCCACTCGTCACGGGTCCCAAACCACTGGGCCAGACGCTCGACAGCACCGAGCAGGTGGCGCAAGCGGGAGAGCTCGCCGTCATCCAGGGGCCGCTCATGGGCAGCGGCGAGAATGGGCAGGGGATCGGTCACGCCCCCGAGGGAAATCGAGCTTCCCGCCCGCTCGATACTCTCGACCTCGAGCATGCGCTCCAGGGCAGACCGCACCTCGTCGTCCGGAAGGGGCGCGAGTTCGCGCAGAACCCTCTGGCCCAGGGAGGAGGCCGCGTGGACGAGCAAGAGCTCGATCAGCCCGGCCAGGTCCAGCGCGCCCGCGGCAAAACGCTCGAGGCGCGCCGCGCGGTCCCTGGCGCAGGAGCCAGGGAGCCTGTCGGGATCGGGAGGGGAACTCATGGGCTGACAGCCCCGCGAAAAAATGCGGGGCTCGCATCAAGGCCCCGCGTCGCCCCCTTGTCAACAACCAAGCTCGTGCCAACAGCCCAGTTCGCGCCACCCGCTGTTGCCCAGGCGCACCAGCGACGAAGTACCTGGTACGCTTTGGTGAGCCCGACCCTCGGGCCCGGCTCACAACAACCACGCTGGGCAATTTTTGGCTCGCTGCTCTGCGTGGGTGGCCGCCCTACTTTGGCGGCCTGAGGGCGTAGAGGTAGATCCTCGAGATCGGCGCGCTTCCAGAATCGTCCTGCACGAGGCCCAGGCGTTTGATGCGCCAACCGAGGTCCTCCACCAGACGCCGGGAATAGTCTGCCACGAAGGCCCGGCCCGTGCGGCCACCGAGGTCCACGGGATCGGTGGCGAAGAGCAGATCAAACCCGTCGGCGAAGGTGCTCAACCGGCCAAGGGACCACTCTGGATCGCGAGCCGCGAAGGTAATGTCCATCTCGCGGGTGGCGTCGCGCAAGAATCGCTGTCGTGAACCACCAGCGAAAAAAAGACCGAGCTGGATCGCCGCGGGGGCCATCTCGGAGGAAGTGCCGAGCCAACCCACGCGCTCCTTTGGCCCAGCCTCGGCGGCGGCGAGCGACAAGAGCCCATCGTGGAGACGGCGGCTGGCGCCCGCGGTGGGCAGGGGACGCCGGGCTGCCAGTCGCGACCAGCCTGCCAGAGCGCGCTCCTGGTGAGCGCGCACGGCGGGCTCGTGGGAGAGCAAACCCAGGCGCTCGGCCAGCCAGGGCGCATCGCGCCCCGGGGCCAGAAAGCACAGGGCCGCGAGCCCCACGAGGACCAGGGCTCGTGGGCGCGGGGCGGCGGGCAAGAGGCCCACGAGTCCCAGGGCCGCCAGGGCCCAGAAGGCCGGGCCGCCGGGAATCAGAAAGCGATCGAGGTGAAAGTTGTGGGTCCAGACCGGCAGGCCCGCCGCCAACCAGACCAACCACATGAGCCGCACGCCGTCGCGGCCGATCTCCCGCAAGCTGTACAGGCAGCAGACCAAGAGCAGCACGAAAAAGCGCACGCTCAAGGCGCCATGGGCCGCGGCCTGGAGCAAGCGCTGGTCCCAGGGAGTGCCTGCGATTTCGCGGTTGCCCCCCAAAAAACCCGCCAACGCCGCGCGGTGTTCGGCGCCCGTGGCGAAGCCTTCGGGCAGGGGCAAGACGAACCAGAAGACGATTGCCACAGCGGGCGCCAGGATCAAGAAAGCGCAGCGCCGCAGGTACTCGGACAGCCGCCCCGCGCGCAATTCGAGCCATGCATCACAGGTCGCATCGAGGCCCAGGCCGAAGGCCAAGAGGATGCCGTAGTTGAACTTGGAAAAGCACGCCGCGGTGATCCACAAGCCCGCCACGAATTCGCGCCAGGCCAGATTGCGCCGGCCCGCGCGGGGACCGCGGCGCAACCAGGCGCGCAGACTGAAGACCGCGCAGAGGGTAAAGGGGATTTCGAGAAACAGGGTGCCCGCGTAGTGCAGACAGAGGGGCGAGAGGGCGCCAAAGCCCATCAAGAGCCAGGCCAGGGTCCCCTCGTAGCGCTCCGCTTGCAGGGGACTCGAACGCTGCGCCCGGGCGAGCTCCAGCCCCAAGAGGAACAGTCCAAACAGCGTCAGGCACCAGGCGCCCAAGCTGGCCAGGCGCGCCACCTGTTCGGAGAGGCCGAAGACCGCTTGTACGCAGGCCAGCACCATCGGCCACATCGGCGGGTACTGCTGGCAATCGAGGAAGGCCGCGCTGACGAGGTCAAAGCTCCCTTCGCCAGCGGCCACCAACATGCGCGCCGCCGGCAGTTGGACATGCATGCTCTCATCCCAACCCCAGGCTGGACTCGCGGGCAGACTCAGGCCCCAAGAACAGAAGAGCAGCAGGGCGACGAGCGCGGCTCCGGGAACTCCCTTGAGGTCAATCGACATGGCTGGGCAGTGTAGCGCCACCCGAGGTCAGGCAGAACAGGCCCCGGAAACCCTCGCGCGGAGCCGCAAGCGGCTCTCGGGTCCCGCTTCAGGGACAGAACACCGCCGAGAGTCCATCGGACCCCCCGCTGCCCTCGCCCACCAGGAGTTCCATGAACTGCCCGCAGCTGAGGTATTAAACCTGAACCCCCAGAGGCTCACTGCGATCGAGAACCCAACTCATGTTGCCCACCCATTCCTGGTAGACAGCAACCCTGCCCGGGAGCGAAAGCCCATTGGGGATCGGGTCGCTGTGCATATCGAACACGAGCCGAATCGGTCCCTGGGTTTGAGCCGCCAGGGGGGCGGCCAGGGCGGCGAGGACGATGCAGGCAGAAAAACGCAAGGGGCGTTGGGTCGGGGACATGTTAGAGGGCTGCAAGGGTGTTCCAGGGGGCGGTGTCTGAAAGGCAACTCCTGAAGAGCGATACCAAGTAGAGCTCAAGAACTCCCCGTTGGGTTCCCCAGGTAGCGCTCCTTGTGCCGTTTCTTGCCGCTAGGCAGCCCGTGGATTCGCGATCCACGGTTCAGGCTCATGGACCTCGGGCAAGCAAAGCGGGGTACACTCCGCCCATGAAGATCCGCAACAACCACGGGGAGTTCGAAACCCGCGCCATTCACGCTGGCCAAACCAGCGATCCGCAAAACGGGGCCGTCATGACTCCGGTCTACCTGACCAGCACCTTCGAGCAGGATGCGCCGGCGCAGCCGCGCGATGGATACGAATATTCGCGCACCAAGAACCCCACCCGCCTGGCTCTGGAAGAAAACCTCGCCGCCCTCGAAGGGGGCCAGTGGGGCCTGTGCTTTGCCTCGGGACTCGGCGCCACCAACGCCCTGCTCGACTCGCTTGTGCCCGGCGATCATGTGGTGGCGGGCAATGACCTCTACGGCGGCACCCACCGCATCTTCCGCCAGGTCTTCGAGCGCTACGGCATCCGTTTCAGCTTCGTGGACACCACCGAGGCGCGCCATGTCGAGGCCGCCATCGAAAAGGACACCAAACTGGTCTACATCGAGTCGCCCTCCAACCCGCTGCTGCGGGTCTCGGACATCGAGGCCATCAGCCGAGTGGCGAAGGCCCGCAGCAAGCTGCTCGTGGTGGACAACACCTTCGCCTCGCCCTACCTCCAAAACCCCTTGGCGATGGGCGCCGATGTGGTGCTGCACTCCCTGACCAAGTACCTCGGCGGGCATTCCGATGTGGTCGCAGGAGCCCTGGTGGGCAACGATCCCGCGCTTTTTGAATCCTACGCCTTCTTCCAAAACTCCTGCGGTGGCAGCCTGGACCCCATGAGCAGTTTTCTGGTGCTGCGAGGCACCAAGACCCTGGCCCTGCGCATGCAGCGCCACTGTGAGAACGCCATGGCCATCGCGCGCTTCCTCGAGGATCAGCCCCAGGTGGCCCGGGTGCACTACCCCGGCCTGGAATCCTTCCCCCAACACGAATTGGCCAAGAGCCAGATGCGCTCCTTTGGAGGCATGGTTTCCTTTGAACTCAAGGGCGGTGTGGCCGCGGGCGAGGCCTGCGCCTCAGCCACGCGCTACTTCTGCCTGGCGGAATCCCTCGGTGGAGTCGAGTCCCTGATCGAAACGCCGCCCTCCATGACCCATGCGGCCATCCCCGCGGCCGAACGACACGCCGCGGGCCTCGAGGACGGGCTGGTGCGCCTGTCGGTGGGCGTCGAACACATCGACGATCTGATCGGCGATCTCAAGGTGGCTCTTCTGAAGGCGGCGCAAGTCAGCGAGCAGACCGCAGACGCCTGAACAGCGCGCGCTCAGAAGGCCGCCTCAGAAGGGCGAATTCGACGGCGGCGGCGAGGGCGGCGGCGTCGGCGGCAGTGTTTCGGGCGGTGCCTTGGGGGCCTCGCGGCGGGGCTCGTCAGCGATGGGGCTGCAAACGCAGTCGCGCATCTTGCGCCCGACCTTGAACTTCACCACGCGCTTCTCGGGCACCACCACCTTCTCCAGGGTGCGCGGATTCTGCGCCTGACGCTCGGCGCGCGAACGAACTTCAAAGACACCAAACTCGCGGAACTCGATGCGTTTGCCCCGGGCCAACTCGTCGATGATCGTGTCTAACAGGAGTTGCACCACCTCCTTGACAACCACCTTGGTATGACCGGTTTCCTCGGCGATCCGATGGACCAATTCCTTCTTGGTCACCGTCGAGGACTTGGGGGCAGACATGCAGCAGGCGGCGAAAGGCGGGGGAGGGGAGGGTGGGGAGAAGGCCTGGCGATAATCGGGTTGGTGGCCTCGATTGTGATTGTCAAAGCGCCACATCCTCTTGTCAAGAACGGATTTGCGACAGTTCGACCGGCCCCCCTTGGAGCCCTGGCACGAGGCTCAGCCCGGGGCCTTGGGGGGCACTTCGAGGACGAAGGTCACGGGACCATCGTTCAATAATTCGACCTTCATGTGCGCACCAAAGCGACCACAAGCGCACTCCAAACCGAGGCCCCGGAACTCTTCGAGGAAGTCCTCGAGCAGAGCTTGAGCCTCTTCGGGTGGCGCGGCGGAAACAAACGAAGGCCGGCGACCGCGGCGACCATCGGCGGCCAAGGTGAACTGGCTCACCACCAAGAGCGAGAGGCCCTCGTCCACGAGAGAGAGGTTCATGCGGCCCTCTTCGTCGGGAAAACAGCGGAACTCGGCGATGCGCCGGGCGAGCTTCCGGGCGCCATCGGACTCGTCGCCGCGCATGGCGCAGACCAGCACCAACAAGCCACGGCCCACCTCCCCCACCAGGCAGCCGTCAACCTCGCAGGTTGCCCGGCTCACGCGCTGGATGACGGCCTTCACCGAGGGGGGACGGTGTCCTCGGCCAGCAACCGCTCGAGGTGCAACTGGGCCCGGAAGCGTTGCAGCCCCGAGGCCAGGTCGCTTTGGCCGGCTGAGATTTCGAGTACGCGCCGCCAGGCCTCGCGAGCCGCCCAAGGATCTTTCAGCCAGAGCTCGAGGAGCAGAGCTTCCTGCACGGCGGGCATGAGCGCTGTGGGGTCGGCCTGGCCTGCGGCCTCGGCGGCGGCGCGGGCCAGATCCGGTTGGCCGCGGGCGCAAAGGGCAGCGATCACCGAGGCGCTAAGTCGTCGGGAATCCACATCGGCCCCTGGCAGGCCCTTGAGCAGCTCCTCGGCGCGCCGCGCCTCACCGGCGGCGAGGTAGACGAGGGCCAGATCCAACTCCAAGGTGCTCTGCATGCGCTCGGTGACCAACCAGTCCTCGCCCGCCCGCTCGAGCCAGGCCTCGTAGGCCTCGGCAGCGCTCTTGAGCTCCCCCGCCGTGGCTCGCGCCCACGCCAGGAGCCGCAGGGCGGGCAGGTGGCGGGGATCGAGTTCAAAGGTCAGCTCGAGCTCGCTGTGCACCGCCCCCCAGTCGCCATCGCTAGCGGCGACATGGGCCAGGGCGTAGTGGGCCCAGGCCATGCGGGGGTCCAGCTCGAGGGCTCTCCCGAGGAGCAGCTCGGCGGCTTTTCGATCGGGCTCGAGACGCGCCGCCAGCACGAAAGCCGCGGGCATGGGATTCTCCTCGGCGGCGCGGCGGTAGATCCGTCGCAGTTGGGCGCGCGGGCTGCTGCTCTGGTCGAGGGCAAGCCCCAGTTGCCGCGCACGCTCCTCGCTGCGAGCGAGGCGTGCCTCCTGGTACAGAATCGCCAAACGCAGGTCATTGGGCGCTTCGTGGCAGGCCGCTTCAAAGACGCTGGCGGCCCGGGCGAAGTGGCCCCGTTCGAATTCGTGCAGGCCCTCGAGGACCTCTTCGAGGAGCCCCTCACTGATGGCCTCGTAGGGCTGCGGACCGAAGGCCCCGTCGCTGACCCAGGGTTTCTGGGTCGTGGCGCAAGCGACGCACAGGACCGCCATGAGGACGGATGCAAGAGTCGCCCGGCGGGCGGCGGTGCTGAGGGTCAGGGCCCTCACTCCGGTCGCCGGCCTTCGAAGCGCAGGGTCGCGGCGCGCTGCTCGCGGCCCGTGGCGGCCTCGCGCCAGAAAGCTTCGCCCAAAGCCTCGACCACAACGGGTACATCGCCCGGTCGTTCGAGGAGCACCAGGCGCTCGAAGGCCACGACCTCGAGGCCATCGAGGTACGCGCGCAAGTCCATGCCACGGCCCTCCTCGCGGGTCTCGAAAACTTGCTGAAAGCCCTCGGGCAGGGTCGTGGCGCTGTAACTGTGGTACTCGGGCTCGATGCGCGTGGCAATGTGATCCATCAGTCCCCGAGGGCCTTCGATGCGCACCTCATCGGCGATCAAGAGAGCCGACGCCTCGAAGCTCCGGGTCCAGGGCAGCACCTCCGGCGCGGGCGCTTGCAATGGCTGGGGCGTATCGCTCTGGCGACTCTTGGTCGGCGCAGAGCAGGCGCACAGGCAGAGGAACATCAGAATCGAGGTCCTGGTGGTGTTGGGGTGGATCATCTCTGGTGAGTTTCGGACAAGTTGGGCGACCCGCAAGGGCTGAATCGTGCCTGGTGGAAGGGTCGCGGGTGAGAAGGCGGGACGGCTGCAAGGGGGCTATCGCAAGCCGCAGGCCTTGAGGGCGCGATCGCGTGTGGCGGCGGCGCGGGTGCGGGCTTTCTCCGCGCCCAGGGCCAGGACCCTATCGACTTCGCCCGGGTCAGCCAGAAACTCTTCCCTGAGCGCCCGAGCAGGAGCGAAGTACTCCTCCATGGCTTCGAAGGCGCGTATTTTCATGTGCCCGTAGCCGGGCGCCTCGGCACCACCGGCGCGCACGCGCTCTTCCCACTGAGCGAGCTCCGCGGAGTCGAGGAACAACTCGAGAAAACGGAAGGGCAGGAGTTCCGCGGGGTCCTTGGGTTCCTCGGGCGCGCGGCTGTCGGTGACTATTTTTCCAAAGCGTTTCTTCAAGCGCTTGCCATTCTCGAAAATCCAGATGTCGTTGGCGTAGCTCTTGGACATCTTCTTGCCGTCGATCCCCTGGACCCTTTGGTGCAGGCCGCCTTGGGCCAGGCGGTGCTCGGGACGCATGAAAACCTCGCCGAAGGCGCCATTGAAGTAGCCGCCCATATCCTGAGCCATCTCCACATGCTGCACCTGGTCCTTGCCCACCGGCACGATGGTCGAGTCATAGGCCAGGATGTCGGCGGCCATGAGGATCGGATAGGTGAACAGACCCACGCTGGGTTGCACGCCCTGGGCCAATTTGTCCTTGTAGGAATGGGCGCGCTCCAGGAGGCCCATGCCGGTCACGCAAGAGAGCATCCAGGCCAGCTCGCAGACCTCGGGCACATCGCTCTGGCGAAAGAGGGTGGCGCGGTCGAGGTCGAGACCCAGGGCCATATAGGAGATCGCCACTTCGCGCACGCGCTCGCGCATGAGCTCGGCATCGCGTCCGGTGGTCAGGGCATGGTAGTCGGCGATGAAATAGAAGTGCTCGCCCTCTTCCTCCACGGCCGCGATGTGCTGACGGATGGCTCCGAAGTAATTGCCGAGGTGCAGGAGGCCGGTGGACTGCAGTCCGCTCAGGAAGGTATTCATGAAGGGTCCAAACTTGGATGGCCGAGGAGCCGGGATGGGCGCTAGCCCCGGGCAAGCTAACCGGGATCGGCCACAATTTAGACGGCGATCTGCAATCCAACGCAAGAACCACTGTCTTGATTTGAGCTGCCCATCGCAGACAATCCCCCCATGGGTATCTGCCGAGGTCGAATTTCCCGCCAGCCCGCCGCGCGGCTCGTATGGGCTGGCCTCGCGCTGCTGGCTGCCGGGGGCTGCGCAGGCCCCGGCAGCGAACAGCACCTGGCGCCGCTCTACACCCACATCTCCCTGGCCGAGGGAGGTGTGGAGCACGAGGCCTTGGCGGGGGCGGTGATCGCACGGCGCGAGACCCTCGCAGGGCCCTTGAGCACCTGGGGCCTGCGGCCCTTCTTCCTGCACTATCCTGATCGCGAAGAACGCAGCCGGACCCAGTTTCTGTACCCCTTCGGGCGCGTGGTACGCGGCGGCGGCGAGTTCAACTGGTGGTTGCTGCCTCTGGCCGACTACCGCTCGGAGAACACGCCTGAAGGTCGCAAGTGGAGCCTCTTGTCCCTGCCGGGCGTCTACCTCGCGAGTTTTCCCGACGGCCGCAGCACCCAGGCCTGGTTCCCCGTGGCCGGGCGGGTCGAGGAACTCATGACCTGGGACCGACTCGACTTCGCCCTCTGGCCCCTGTGGATGCGTAGCGTGCGCGATGGCCGCGTCACCCAGCACATTCTCTTTCCCTTCTTCTCCTTTACCCGCGCCGCCGACGGCGGCGGCTGGCGCGTGTGGCCCTTGGCCGGCCACACCTGGGTCGACGACCGCTACGACCGCTGGTGGGCCCTCTGGCCGATCCTCCGCTACGCTCAGGAGAACCTGAAGTCGAGTCCGCGCCACAGGCAAACCCAGTGGTCGGTCTTTCCCCTCGTTAGCCAAGCGCGCCAGGGCAGCTACACCTCGACCACGGTGTTGTGGCCCTTCTTCGGCTACGCCCACGATCCGGCCCTGGGTTTTTGGGCCTGGGATGGACCCTGGCCCCTGGTGCGGGTGATGCGACCGGGAGACGAGAGCCTCGGGCCCCTGCCGCAGAATTCCAGCCACGCACGGCGCACGCGCTTTTGGCCCTTCTGGTCGCATTACAAGGGCGATGGCCTTGAGTCCACCTGGTACGCCTGGCCCCTGGTAAATAAGCGCCACGAGAGCTACTACGAGGCCGAACGCGACACATTCTCGATCTGGCCTCTGTGGCAGTCCTTCGATCGACGGGAAGCTGATGGCTCGCGACTGGTCTACTCGAAGCTCTGGCCGCTCTACCAGGCGGAACGCGAGACCGACTCCGCGGGCGAAGAGCTGCGGCGCTACCTCTTCCCCCAGCTCAACCCGCTCTGGCGTTGGCCGGACCTCGACCAGCACTACTCGTGGATCTATGAGCTCTACCGGGCCGAAATCGGGGCCCAAACCAGCCAGGAACGCGGCCTGTGGGGGCTCTGGAGGCGCGAGCAGGGCGGCGGCGAGGAGCGCAGTTACATCAGCGGCCTGTGGTCGCGGCGGGCGTATCACGATGGCACCGAGGCCGTGGTTGAACACTCGGTTTTCTTTGGGCTCCTGCGCTGGCGCAGCACGCCCTCGGATCCTCTAGACTTCCTGGCCCCGGCCCTGCCCGGTCCCGGTTGGCCGATCTTGCGCGCCAACGCCCCCCCCTCGCCATGATGCCGTCCACGCTCCTCAGGAAGCTCGTCGAAGACTCCGGCTACCGGGTGGACCTGTTGTGGCAGACCTTCAGGCGCCTGGGGCATACCTTCGCGCGACGCAAATGGGTCGCCCAGGCGATGATTTCCCTGGGCCTACATGTGGTCCATGTGGTCCTGGTGGTGGGCCTCTTCATGGGCATGATCGTCTCTTTGCAAACCGGCATCGAACTGGCGCGCATCGGCCAGCAGGACCAGATCGGCACCATCGTCTCCCTCAGCATGGCGCGCGAGATGGGGCCCTTCATCACGGCCATCATCCTGGCCGCCACGGCGGGCAGTTCGATCGCAGCCGAGCTCGGCACCATGGCGGTCAGCGAAGAACTGGCAGCCCTTGAGGTGCTCTCCATCGACCGCCACAAACTCTTGGTTCTGCCGCGCGTGGTGGCCCTGGCGATCATGTGTCCCCTGCTCACGATCCTCTGCGACGCCGTGGGCATTGCCGGCGGAGGGTTCGTGGCGGCGACGCAATTGCAAGTGAGCTGGGAACTCTACCAGTCCTCCGCCATCGAGGCCCTGCGGCCGGTCAAGGGCGTCTTCGACCTGCCCTTCGATGTCTACTCGGGGCTGCTCAAGTCGTTCTTCTTCGGGATCATCATCGCGGTCATCTCGTGCAGCCAGGGTCTCAAGGCACGCGGCGGCGCCCTGGGCGTAGGCCACGCCACACGCGGCGCCGTGCGCGACTCGATCATCGCCATCATCGTGGCCAACTACTTTCTGACCTACTTCCTGTACGAGCTCTAGCGATGTCCGCCCAGCCCGTCATTCGCTTCGACGATGTCTACAAGAGCTTTGCCGAGCAAGCGGTGCTCGCGGGGCTCTCCTTTGATGTGCCCCGGGGCAAGACCCTGGCCATCATGGGCGCCTCGGGTTCGGGCAAGTCGGTCACCCTGCGCACCATCATCGGCTTGCTGGCGCCCGACAGTGGCCGGGTCATGGTGGAGGGCCGGGCCGTGGCCGAAATGAACGCCGGGGAGCTCTCAGAAATGCGCCGCACCATGGGCTATGTCTTCCAGGAGGGCGCCCTGATCAATTGGCTCAGTGTGGGCGAGAACATCGCCCTGCCCCTGCGCGAAAACACGGACAAGAGTGACGAGGAAATCCGCGCCCGGGTGCAGGACAAGCTCGATGCCGTACACATCCCCGACGCCTGGGACAAGTTGCCCTCCGAGATCTCGGGCGGCATGAAAAAGCGCGTGGGACTGGCCCGCGCTTTGGTGACCGAACCCGAGATTATCCTCTACGACGAACCCAACGCTGGTCTCGACCCCGAGATCGCGCGCTCCATCAATTCCACCATCCGCGAGCTGTCCGAGACCCTCAATGTGACCTCGATCGTGGTCGAGCACCGTCTCGATTGCGTGCGCCGGGTGGCGGACGAGGTGCTCTTCCTGCATGCAGGCAAGGCTCTCATTCAACTGCCCCCCGACGAGTTCTTCAGCTCCGATCATCCGCGCTTGCAACGCTTCTTCGGGACCCACCCCGAGACGCAGAACGCCCCGACGCCATGAACACCACCAACCACTTCCTGCTCGGCTTGCTCTTCGTCGGCGCCCTGTCGATCCTGGGCTACTTCACCTTCTTCCTCTCGGACTTCTCGTTCCTCGGCAATGTGCAGCAGATAACCGTACACTTCCCCGAAGCCGGCGGGCTACGCGAGGGTGACTCGGTGCTTGTGGCGGGTGTGCGCTGGGGCAAGGTAACCACGATTACCTATGACCCCAGCGCCGCCCTTCAGAACAAGCGCATCACGGTGCTGCTCTCCCTGGACAAGGACGCGGTCGCTCTGCACGAAGACCACACGATCAGAATCGAGGACGCAACTCTGCTGGGCGGCAAGAACCTCAGCATCGATCCGGGTACAGCCAGCGAGGCCCTGGTGCCCGCTGATCAGGTGCTATTCGGCACGCTGCAGCTGAATGTGGTCGAAGCAGCAGGTGAGTGGATCGACAAGAACGGAGACGCGCTGTCCGAAACCGTAACCTTCGTGCGCGACCTGGTGGAAGGCGTCTCCGAGGGCCGCGGCACCGTGGGTTTGTTCCTAAAAGATGAGCAACTCGCGGATCGTGTGGAGAGCTTGGTGTACGACGCGGCCGACACAGCCGCGAACCTAAAGACCATCACCGCGCGCCTGGAACGAGGCGAAGGCAGCCTCGGGCAGTTGCTCGTGAAGGATGACCTCCTGGCCACATTTAGCGAGATTACGGACAGCCTCCAGCAGCTCCTGGACGAGGGCAACGCGGTCATGGCCGACGCGCGCGAGGGCAAGGGCCTCCTGGGCGCGATATTGGTCGATGAGCAGCTCAGCGAGAATGTCACTCTCGCCATGAGTCGCTTGCGGGCGATCCTGGTGGACCTGGCAGCAGGCAAGGGCACGATCGGCCGGCTACTCAGCAAGGAAGAGATCGGCAAGGACCTGCAAACGATCATGGACCGCCTGGCCAAGGGCGAGGGCTCCCTCGGGAAGTTCATGAAGGAAGACGAGTTCTATGAAAACGCCCGTCAGATTTCAGTCGACCTGAAGGACATCATCGCCCAGGTCCGCGACGGCCGCGGCAGCGTGGGCCGGCTGATCATGGAAGAGGACCTCTACAACAGCCTGCTGAGAGCCGTGGGTCTGCTCACCCGTTCCCTCGAGGAATACCGCGAAGCGGCGCCCATCTCCACCATGACCAGCGTGATCTTCGGAGCTTTCTGAGGGAACCTGTCAACAACATTGAGACACATCCGTGCTGGGTTTAGTGGCGAACGAGTTCCATCGAAGATGTCGAGCATGATGTACAGGAAGTAGCGGCTCCACTTCCGGGGCCCCCCGCAGCTTCGTGTTATCCCGGGACCAGACTTCGTTCGGGCCGCGAGCCAGGAGATCCGGCAAGGTGTACAAGAGCGCCGGCTTGGAATAGGGCTGAATCGTCGTTTACTGCCCGATTTCGGCCAACAGAGAGCGAGTCTCGGCCGTCCAGGCTCCCTCGGGTTCGCGCTCGAGATAGGCTTCGAGAACCTCGCGGGCTGCCGGCGTTTCCAGGGCGGCATGCAGGGCGCGGGCCAACAAGAGGTGCACCGGCTCAGGCAAGACGAGGTCTTCGTCGAGGGCTCGCTCGAGCACGAAGCGCCAGTGGGTCGCGGCGGCGAGGGGATCGCCCGCGACAAGCAGGATGCGCGCCAATTCGTGGTGCACCAGCAGCAGCTCGTCGTCGAGTTCGAGCGCCCGCTCAAAGTGCTGGCGCGCCGACTCGATGTCGGGGGGGGCGCTGGCACCGTAGGCTTCGATGCCCGCTCGCAGTTCTTTCAGGGCGGCATCTTCCAGGATGTTCGCCCCCGAACCGAGGGCCTCGGCGCTGAGCCCCTTCGCGCGGGCCAGACGGAAGTACTCGATGGCCTGTTCGCGTTGTTTCTGGATCAGGGCCGAGAGGGCGGCGCGCTTGTACATCATGGCCAACTCCTCGGGGCGGCCATGGCCAGAGGCGCAAAGCTCCTCGAGCAGGACCACGGCCCCGGCGAAGTCGCGCCTGGCTGCCAGCACATCGGCCAGGAAGAGCCGCGCATCGGGGTCCTCGGCATCGAGTTCAAGGGAGCGCCGCACGGCTTCGAGGGCACTCGCGGGCCGCGACTCGGAGAGGGCCCGTTTGGCGAGCAGCAAATGGCCTTGGGCCAGGGCCCGGGCGCAGAAGGGCAGGCTTGCGTCGTACTGCAAGGCGCGCTCCAAGAGTCGCATGCCCGCCCGGGCGCCGCCGGGACGGGAGAGCTCGATGATGCCCTGGGTGCGCAGGATCTCCGGAGTCAAGCCGGCAGCCTCGCGGCCACGCTGCAACTCCGCGCGAGCACCCTCCAGGCGTCCAGCGGCAGCGGACAGCTCGGCAGCGGTGGCATAGACACGCGGATCGGCGGGCGACTGGGCGCGGGCCTTTTCCACCCAGCGCAAGACCTCGAGATGCTTGCCCTGGAGTGCCGACAGGCGAGCCTGCAAGAGCAGCCCCTCGACACCTAGTTTGGTCTCTAGCTTTTTGAGCAGCTCCCGGGCGACCTCAAAGTCCCCAAAATCGAGGGCCGTGCGCAGAGCCCGAGCGCCGGGGGATTCATCCCGTTGAAAGGTCTCGCGCCTGGCGGCGCCAGAGCCGGCCTGCACGGTAGGAGGGGTGACGGCGTCGGTTTCCGCCTCGGAGCAGCCGAGGCCGCAAGCGAGCAACAGGACACCGGCCAGCTTTCGGGGGGAGAGATCCATGACCTAACAATCTTAGCCGAGAGGAAAGCTCGATAGGATACGAACCATGGGTAAGGTCCGCTTCGTCACTTTTGGTTGCAAGGCCAACCAGTACGATACCCAGGTTCTGCGCGAGGCCCTGGTGCGGCGGGGCTGGAGCGAGGCCGAACGCGATCTCGACCTGGTGGTAATCAACACCTGCACGGTCACGGCGGCAGCCGGCAGCAAGGCCCGCAAGCTGGCGCGTCGCATCGCCCGCGAGAGCCCCAACACCAAGATCGCGATGGTGGGTTGCCTGGCCGAGAGCGAGCCCGAGATCCTGCGCGACCTGCCCGGAGTCGAGTGGGTCCTGGGCAATGGCGAAGCCAAGGTCCCGGTCAACTTCCTGCGCGAGCTGGGCCACGAAGTCGGTCCCGAAGAGCTCGGCATTCCAGCCGGCATCTCGCAATTCCAGGGCCACACGCGAGCCTTCCTGAAAATCCAGGACGGCTGCGACATGGCCTGCACCTTCTGCATCATTCCCAAGGTGCGCGGCAAGAACCGCTCGCGCCCCCTGGCGGAACTCGTGGCCGAAGTTAGGCGACTGGTGAGCGCCGGTCATGTGGAGATCGTGCTGTGCGGTATTCACATCGGTCACTGGGGACGCGAATTGGGGCTCGGCCTCGCCGATCTCATGGGCGCCCTGGTGGAGATCGACGCCAAGGGACCCACCGGCGCACCGGCCGACTTTCGCCTGCGGCTCTCCTCCATCGAAGCCACCGAGGTCAGCTCGCGCCTGCTCGAAAATATCGCCTCACACCCCGAGCGGGTAGCGCCACACCTGCACCTGCCCCTGCAATCGGGCGACGGCGAGATCCTGAGGCGCATGGGCCGCTGGTACGGCCCTGATGAGTATCAAAGGGCTCTGGAGAATATCCGCATGGAACTCGACCGGCCCGCTTTCACGGCCGATGTGATCGTGGGCTTCCCAGGCGAAAAAGAGTCCCATTTCGCCAATACCGTGCGAATGGTGCAGGTATCCGGCTTTGCTCGTTTGCATGTCTTCCCCTATTCAGCGCGCCCCGGCACCCTGGCCGGAACGCTCGCGGACGCTCCGGCAGCGGATGAGGTACGCGAGCGTCGAGCGCGCCTCTCCGAGGTCGCCGGCAGTGTCGGCGATAGCTACCGGCGCAGCCTGGAGGGCGTCATCGAATGCGTGGTGCCCGAGGGTTTCGGTGGACTCTCGGGACGCTACAATCGAGTGCGCTTGGATCCCGCTGATTGGCCCGGCGTGTTGCCGGACTTATGTCATGTGCGCCTCGAACTCGAGCCCCTCGCCGATGACCCTGGCAGCGTGGGGCTCTTGGGCCGGCCCCTCGTTCGGGAGGGTCGTCCGACAGGTCCCATGTCAGCGAACCCCTCAACGACGACGCCTTCAACGACGACGCCCTCAACAAGAGAGCCAGCCCCGCTCAAGACCGTGGAGATCAGCACATGACGCCGATGGACGAGACAGAGCGAGTGGCGAGCTATGAGGAGATTGAGCTCGGACAACTCGCCACGGGACTGGCAGCCCACCTCAGCCGCGCCCGGCGCCGCGGTGTCAAACGCCTCGCGGCCCGGCCGGCGCCCGCGGTTTCCGCTGGTCCCCGCGCGGTCGTCGCCACCCCGCAAGCCCCACGGCACGCCGCTCCCGAAGGACCTGACGAGCGCATCCGCCGCCTGGCCTCAGCCGCCGGCGACCTCGAGAGCCTGGCCACCCTGGTGGCTGGCTGCGAAGCCTGCAGCCTGTGCCAGACCCGCTCCCAAACCGTCTTTGGCGAGGGGCACCCAAAGGCCCGGGTGATGTTCGTGGGCGAAGCCCCGGGTTTTCACGAGGATCGCCTGGGGCGTCCCTTCGTGGGCGACGCGGGGGGCATGCTCGACAGAATCATCACCAAGGGCATGGGCCTGGCCCGGGGTGACCTTTATATAGCCAACATCCTGAAATGCCGCCCGCCGGAGAACCGCGACCCCTCGGCCCTCGAAAAAACCCTCTGCACGGGCTGGCTCCAGCGCCAGATCGAACTGGTGAACCCCGAGGTGCTGATCCCCCTGGGCCGCCACGCAGCGGGGCACCTCCTCCAAAGAGACGATTCCATGGGCAAAATGCGCGCCAGGGTCCACCATCTGGCTGGTCGCAAGATCGTGCCCACCTACCATCCGGCCTACCTCCTGCGCACGCCGAGCGCCAAGAAGGACTGCTGGAAGGACATCCAACGGGCCATGGCCGAGGTAGATGGCTGAGAGGGGGCGATCCCTGGGTCAAGAGGGCGGTAACCCAGCGTCTGTGGCGGGGTAGCCCGCCCATCCGAGAGGACCGGGGCCGATTCCCGGAGCTGGGCATCGGCTGCGCTTGCCCCCGCGGGAGTTGACCCTCCAGGCGACGGCCGCTATCCTCCCCGCTCTCTTTTCCTGGGTTTCCTGCGGGACTCCCCGGTCTCCGACGACCTCGCTGCGCGCCGGCGAGCCACGGACCGGCCAATCTACCCGTAGTGCCCCCCCAAGGTTTTCTTAGATTGCGGCCGGCACCCGAGCCGTCCCCATCCCCCCACCAGCACTCGTAAGAAGGTCCGAGAACCCATGCGTCTCCGCTTCCTCCTCCTGCCGCTCCTCGCGGCCCTCCCCGTCGCCTGCAACTCCCCCTCCGCCAGCGAGGCCAATTCCAAGAGCAAATGGGAGGCCGGGGGACTCCGGTCGATCCCCATCGAGCTTCAGGACCTGGCCCAGGACGAAACTTCCGAGGAAGTCCCGGCCGCGGAAGCCAGTGCCCCCGCGCCCGCCCAAGCGGACGACGGCCAGAGCACAGCCGAAGCCCTCGCCCAGGACGGCGACGCCCTTACGCGTCGCCGCACCAAGCGTGCCTTCCTCGCCGGCGAGTCGATCCGCCACGGCGACGCCCTCCTCGATCGCGCCGACCTCGAAGGGGCTCTCGTGGCCTTCTCCGAAGCCCTCGCCGTGGACCCCTCCAACCAGGAGGCCCGGGTGCGCATGCGCAAGGTCGAAGCCATGTTGGGTCACCGCTATGCTGTGGCCGCCGATGCCCTCGAGGACGAGGTCGAAAGGTCCATGGTCAAGCGCGCTCAGGCTCGCATCGAGGCCGAACGCTTCGCGATCCTCGGCGATGCCGCCCTGCGCCGGGGGGACTATGACAGCGCCATCGGGGAGTACCGCCAGGCCGAGCTGATCCTGCGCTTCAACCCCCTGATCGCCACAGCATCCCTGGACGAGCGCGTCATCTCGGGCAAGCTCAATTCGGCCGTTGACCTGGCTGAAGAAGCCCGCAGGGCTGCCCACGAGGAGCAGCGCGCCACGGCGAGCATGGCCCGTGCAGAGTCCGAGCGCCGCGAGCGCGAATACCACGAGAACAAACTCATCACGCTCTTCCGCGAGGCCAGCCAGGCTTTCCTCAACGAGAATTTCAAACACGCCGAGGCCGTCTGCGACCTGATCCTGATGGACGACCCGGGCAACGAAGCCGCCACGATGCTGCGCGAGAACTCGCGCCACGCGCGTCACATCAGCACCGCCGAACGCAACCGCCGTGATTACAAGGAACAGTGGCTGCGTACCTTCGCCGACCTCGACACCCTGAATGTGATCCAGACCGAGACCATCGTGTTCAACGACCTCGAGCGCTGGGCCGAAGTGATGAAGCGCAACCCGCGCGAATTCTCCCCCACCGATGCCAGCGGCGACGCCGAGGACGCAGTGGTCTACGCCAAACTAGAAGATGTGCGCTTCGCCCCGCAGTTCGTGGGTGAAGATGGAGAAGGCGCGCCCCTGGTGGAGGTGTCCAGCTTCCTGCAAAGCCTGACCGGCGTCAACTTCGTCATCAGCACCATGGTGCGCGAAGACCTTGGTGAAGAAGAGACCATGGTCAATCTGCAACTGCCCGAGTACAGCGTGCGGAAAATCCTCGACATCATCGCCGAGACCCATGAGAGCCTGCGCTGGAAAGTGCAGGACGGCGTGGTCAAGTTCGTCACCTCCGAGGAGATGATCGGAGGCCAGGTGCTGCGGATGTACGAGGTGCGAGACCTGATCCACCCGATCCCGGATTTCCCCGGCCGCGACATCAATGTGCAGCCCTCGGGCGGCATCGAACTCGTGGAAGAAGAGCCCGAAGAGCGCGAGTCGAATGTCGTCACCAGCGACCTGCTCGACCAGCTGATTCGTAACAACATCGCCCCCGAGTCGTGGGAAGCGGATCCCTCGAACAACCTGCAAATCAACGAAATGGGCGTGATGGTGGTCAACCAGACCCCGGAAGTTCACAAGCTGATCGCCAACCTGCTGGCCGACCTGCGCGAAGCCACGGGCATCATGGTCGATATTCAGGCCCGCTTCATCAAAGTCGAGGACAACTTCCTCGAGGACATCGGCGTCGACTTCCGCGGCTTGGGCCAGCCTGGCCTGGGTACCAACGAATTCTTCGACGACTTTGGCGACGCCACCACCCAGGCCGAGCTCGGCAGCGAGATCGGTACCGATCCTAGCCTGGGCGCCTTCTACAACGAGGGTGAGGACGGCGACATCAAAGGCCGCGTGGAGCAGCTTTGGGACAACGCCCTGGAGAGCCCGGGCGGTCTGGAAGGCTCAGGTGGCCTCTCGTTCCAGTGGACCTACCTGAACGATGTGCAGCTCGAGCTGATCCTGCGAGCCGTGCAGAAGTCCGAGCGCATCGAACTCGTCAGCAACCCGAAGGTGCTCGTGACCAACACCGGTCGGGCCAACCTGACCGTGCTCAACCAAGTCGTCTATGTGAAGGACTTCGATGTCGAGATCGCGCAAGCGGCCTCCATCGCGGACCCCATCATCGATGTGGTGCAGGACGGAGTGATCCTCGATGTGCGCCCGGTGGTCTCCGCAGATCGGCGCTTCATCACCCTTGAGGTGCGGCCCACAATCGCGACCCTCACGCGGCCCATCCGCGAGAAGTCCACGACGCTCGGTTCCCAGGCCTCGGTGACGATCCAGTTGCCGGAACTGGAATTGCAGCGCTTGCGCACCACGATCCCCATGCCCGACGGCGCCACGGTCATGCTCGGAGGCCTGAAGGTCTCGGACAAGAAAGACCACCGCTCGGGTGTACCCATCCTGAACAAGATCCCTCTGATCTCGATGCTCTTCGAGCGCAAAGGCAAGGCGATCTCCAACCGCAAGCTCCTGATCCTCTTGAAGGCCGACATCGTGATCCCCGCGGAACACGAGCCCACCGAGGCCCAGCTCAGGGGAGTCTGAGCGCCCTCGCAGAAGAGAGCCCCAACTCACGATCCTCCACGCGCGCCCTGATGGCGGGGGGGAGCCTCAGCCTTGGGGAGGTCTCGAATAGCTCGAGGTCTCCCTTTTTTCATGCGAACCTCCACCTACCCCGCCGTGCCTGACAAGCAGGTGCCTAGCTAGCCATGGGCTCCCATCAGAAGCGCCGCCCGTGGGCGTTCTCGCACGGGATCTGTTCAGAAAGTGCGTTGCCGCACGGCCACGCCACGGTAGGTCGTGTGGCGACAGGTTGCCCCCCCCCTCTCTCTACAGCCTAGCCCGGACCCTCCACCACTCATCGCCATCGCCTCCCCCCGCGGTGGCGGAAGCAAGCCCATGAGTCTCCTCCGACGCCCCCCCATTTCAATTCAACGCATCCTGACCCCGATCCTCTGGGCCCTGCTGTGCCTGGCAGGCCCCCTGGGCGCCGTCGGCCTCGCCCAGCAGGGCGAAGCCGAGGTGCAGGACGATATCGAGTTCGCCAAGGGGCTCGCTCGGGAGTGGGGCTTCGTCGACCTCGCCAGCGAAGTCATCCGCGAGATCGAGCGCGGCGGAGTCTCCGCCCGCACCGGCGAACTGTTGGGCGTTGTCAAGTGTGACATCTACGCCCAAGCCGCCCTCGCCGAACGCGACCGCGAGCGGCGCAACGAGCTCTTCGAGTTCGCCATGGCGGCCTATGAGGATTTCCTCAAGGAAAACCCCAACTCGCAAAGCGCAGCCTCGGCCGAGGCGGACTACATCAACACTTCCTCGTCCTTCTCGCGCTCCCTCGAGATCTCGATGGAAGAAGCCGTGGGCCAGGAAGCCGAAGAATTGCGCCAGCGCCGCATCGAAGTGCTCACCGGCGCAGTGGCCCGCACCGGCGCCTTGATATCTAGCCTCAAGTCCATCGAGGAGCCCGGCGAGGCGGAGAAGCGTGAACGAGGCAATGTCATGCTCACCCGTGGCCGCATGCTGCTCGAATTGGGCCGCACCGAGGAGGACGGTGAGTACTCGTTCCAAACCGCTCACCAGATCCTGGAAGAGGCTGTTTTCGACCAGGGCGAGGGCACACCAGCCTCATTGCGCGCCTACGACTTGATCGGCAAGGTCTACCTGGCTCAGGCCCTCTGGAGCGATGCTGCGATCTACTTCGAAGCCGTCATTGAGCAGGCCCTACCGTCGGACCCGGAACTCTGGATCAAGATGGTCAATGAACTGGAACTCAGCCCCCAGGACAAGGACCAGCGCTGGCTCTTCATCGAACTCTCGAGCAAGGGTCTGGTGGAAGCCAAGATGGCCTCTGGCGATATCAAGGGTGCCATGCGTTACGCCATGCACCTCTACATGACCCAGAAAAAGGAGGGCTTTGTGTACTCCAAGATGGGCTACCAGTCGCTCCTGACCGCCGGCGCGGCGATGCTCGACGCCGGTGGTGTGATTGGTGGCAATACCGCCCGGGGAACGGCCAAGTGGTTCCCCAACCCGGAAGCCGCCCGAGAGGACGGAGTCTCCAAGCGCTACATTGTCCCCACCACCGACATAACCCTCAAAATCGGCCAGCAGGTGGTGGCCGAGAACCAGGGCAGCGTGTTGCAGATCCACGGCCAGAAACTGATGGCCGCAGTGCTCAGCCGACCCGGTATCACAGTCGAGTCCTCTGTGCTCTACGAAGCCGCCGAGGGCAAGTACAACGCCCGCGAGAACC
The DNA here is from genome assembly GCA_012959785.1 of Planctomycetota bacterium. GTDB lineage: Bacteria > Planctomycetota > UBA1135 > UBA1135 > DUCM01. The sequence goes on from DUCM01000006.1 coordinate 289,520, forward strand.
AAGGTGCTCTGGAGGCCTTCCGCGTGGTCCTGGCCTCCCTCGACGACCAGGACAAAGCCACGGCCCTCGAATTCGCGCCGGGTACCTATTTCCGCATGGGCCGTACCTACCAGCGCGAAGGCCGCCACCTCGAGGCAGCCATGGCCTTCCGCGAAGGCTGCACGACTTACCGCGGTGACCCGCAGTACGACGGATCGAATTCCAAGGGTTTCTACAAGTCCATGCAGGAGTTGATCAACAAGGCGCCTGGCGATGCCGCCATCAAGGACCTCTTCGAGAGCGCGGAAAAACTAGCGGCGGAGATGTCCGCAGGCGATGCGGACCAAATCAATGCTGACCTGGGAGACCGCGAGCGGCGCAGGAAGAACTTTGAGAAGGCCATCGAGTACTACAAACTCATCTCGAAGGCCTCCAATGTTTACGAAAAGGCCCTGGTCAATATAGCCGTTTGCGTGTATCGCCTCGGTCGCAAGGACGAGGGCTATAAGCTGTTTGTCGACTACCTCGACAACTACATCACCAACTCGCTCAACAGCACCGGGGATAGCCCGGTCAAGGAAGCCAAGCGCATCGACGCCACGGCCACGGCGCGTTTCTACCGCGTACTACACGAATCAAGCAAGCAGGAGTACTCGAGCGTCATCGAGCACGGCGAGGACTACTACGAAGAACATCCCGACCAGACCAGCATGGCCCCCTGGATCATGCGCATGGTGGGTGAAGCGATGATGTTCTCGGGCCAGATCGCCAAAGCCAAGACCTATCTGGAAGTTGCTCTTGAAGCCTATCCCGACAACAAGCACATCGCTGCCTTCGCGGTCAGCTTCTACAAGGAACTCAAACGCCAACGCGATTTGGAGACCGACGCTGAACAGCGGAAGGTGCTCCTGCGCGAGATGGCGGAACTCCTCGCCATTGGCAACAAAGCTGCCTCGGAACTGAGCTTCGGCAACGCCCGCGCCGAGTCGACCCACTGGTTCGATCTCGAAGAATGGGAGCAGGCCCAACGCGTGCTCGAGACGCTGATCACCAAGTTCGGCTCCGATCCCGACCACGAACAGGACATGGTGCGTTATGTGAAGCCCGACTTGGCCCATGTCTACCTCGCCCTGCACAAGGTGCCCGAAGGCCATGCGATCCTCGCGGACCTCGTCACCAGTCTGATCAAAAAGCCCTCCAAGCGCACCCTGATCGATTACGCCCGGGCCGTCACGGGCTGGGTCGAAGGCGACTCCACCGACATCCGCATGGTGGCTGGGGCTGGCACGACCGAGGAAGAATTCCGGGATGCCGTGGACAAGCTCAACGCCTTGGCCGCCAGCGTGGAAGAAAAGTGGACCTGCGAGTGGTACCTCTTCAAGTTCCTCGCTGCCCACGCCTACTACACTTGGGCCACCGCGGAAGGCGGACCGCAGGACAGCAAGAAGCTGGAGGTCCTCAAGTCCCAACTCGATGTGCTGTTCCAGGAACTGGGTCCCCAATTCAAAGGCGAGGCTGGCGTCCCGGGCGTGGGTCAGAGTTGTGATGATTCCGAGTTCGCCGCGGAGCTGGGACAGGATGTCTTGCGCCGGCGCCTCGTCTGGCTCTGGAAGAAGTCTTCCTAGAGCGAGCCTTGCCCGATAAGTTCCAATTCCATGCACCCCCTCGACCAAGACCCCACGAAACCTGCCCTGGCGGGGCCCCGAGCCTCTAGGAATCTGGCCGAAGTACGGGGCCCAAAAGCGATTTGCGACGACTGGGGTGCTCCATCAGGATCCATCCGGGCTAGACTGCTCGCCCACTTTCCGACCATGATGCTCCTCCCCAGCGCAGCCCAGAGTCTCCGGACCACCCTCCTCTGGGGTGGCCTATTCTTCTCCAGCCTCGGCTTCCTGGCGCCGGCCTCAGCCCAGAGCGGGCGCCTCGATCAGCTCTTCGTGCAGGACACCAAGGGTGCCATGCGCCAAATCACGGGCACGGTGACCTCCAACGGCCTGGAGAAGGTCGTCGTCATGCGCGGTGATAAAGAAGCCTCCTTCGATAACGGCCGGGTAGACCGCATTATCTGGGGTCAGGTCTCGGCCGCTTTCCGCGAGGGTCAGACCTACTTCGATCGGGGCGACTTTGAGAACGCTGCCGCCAAGTTCATCCTGGCCACTGACGAGGATGAGCGCCCTGTCATTCAGGCCGCGGCCCGCCTGGCTGCGGGTGAGGCGCTGATGCTCCTGGGCTCCAGCAACCCTTCCCGATTCGCCCTGGCCATCGACCAGTTCGACATTTTCATCGCGGACCACTCCGCGAACCGCGACCTACCCCGGGCCCGCGACCTGCAAGCCCGAGCGACCCTGTTGCGTGGCGAAGAGGGCGATGAAAAACGCGCTGGCGAGCTCTACCGCTCGCTCTTTGAGGAGGGCAATAGCGAGACGCCCACCAAGGGCTACGACCAGTTATCCTGCCTGCACGCCGGTCTGGCCGCCGCGCGAGCCCTGATCTCGGCCGGAGAGACCCTGCCCGCCCGGGAGACTCTGGGAGTCCTGACTTCCGCGTCACGCCTCCTGCTGACGAGCTCCGAAGAAGACAGCCCGGAGCGCCCCAAGCTCGAGGCTCTGGTGGCCGAGGCCTTGCTCGGTGAGGGCTTCGTGTTTCTAGCCTCGGGTCAGGCCCGTCAAGCGGCAACATTCTTCGGCGCCCAATTGCAAAATTCCAACAACGGCGCGCCCGCGGCCCAACGCTTCGGCGCCCTCCTGGGCCTCGGCGAAGCCGCCCTCGCCCAGAGCGCGCAAGATCCCGCCAAGCTGCGCGAGGCCTCGCTCTACTTCGCCCAGGTGGCCGGCCTCGATTACACCGATCGCGACCGCACGGCCCAAGCTCTCCTGCGTCTTGCAGAAACCCTGTCCAGGCTCGGGGATAGTGATGCTGCCGTGCAAGTGCGCTTGCGGCTTCAGACCCTCATCGACGAGTATGGTGACACCCCCTCGGCCGCCACGGCCCGAACCCTTCTGAAGGCGCTTTGATTCGTGCCAGCTTCGCTGCCAACCAGTCCAACGGGCACCAGCGCACCGCGCGGCACCCGTTTTTGAGATCCCCACTCCCTCCCCGTTCCGACTCCAAAGGAGTTCTAAGGTCATGATTCTCCGACAGGCTTCCAACCGCATGGCATCACTTGCCGCGCGAGTCTTGCCCCTCTCCCTGGTGGCATGCTTCGGCACAGCCCCGCTGTTCGCCCAAACAAACTCGGCCCTCGATGTCTTCACCAAATCGGGAGTCATCGGCATCCTGATCATCGTTCTCTCAGTCGTTGCTTTGGCCGTGATCATCGAGAACATGGTCACACTCAAGCGCGACAAGTTGGCTCCGCCTGAGTTGATCGACGAAGTGCAAGCCCTCTTCGACGAAAGCCAGTATCAGGAAGCCATGGAGCTCTGCGAGAACGAGCCGTGCTTCTTCACGCGCATCGCGGGTGCCGGTATCTCCAAGATCGGCCACGACTTCGAGGTCATCGAACAGTCTATCGCCGAGATGGGCGACGAAGAGTCGATCCGCCTGCACCAGAAGATCGGCTGGCTCTCGCTGATCGCCAATGTGGCTCCCATGATGGGACTGCTCGGCACGGTGGGCGGAATGATCAAGGCCTTCAATGAGATTTCCTCCTCTGGTGGCCAGGCCGACCCGGCCGCCCTCGCCGGCGGTATTTCCGAAGCCCTACTCACCACAATGCTCGGCTTGATCGTCGCGATCCCCACCACCGCCTTTTTCGCCTTTCTGCGGAACCGCCTGGTGAAGACCGTGATCGAAGTCGGCGCCATTATCGAAGACCTGTTCGAGCGCTTCCGCCCGGGCCAGCAGGGCTAGGCGCGGAGGCCTTGCGCGAGCCCTCAATCAAGCTGCCATGAATCTGAACAAGCACGACCCCATGACCGAGATGGAGATGGACATGACACCGATGATCGATGTCGTGTTCTTGCTGATCATCTTCTTCATGGTCATCACCGACATGACCCAGGCGGACCTCGAGGATCTCAAGCTGCCCGTGGCCCAAAACGCCACAGCGGACAAGCCCAATCCGGATGAGTTTCGCCCGATCGTGAACATCAAGATCGACGGTTCGATCCTGGTCAAGCGCGAGCTTCTGTTCGATCCGGAGAACGAGGACGACTACAAGGTCCTGCGCGAGTATCTCTCCGATGTCGCCCGGCGGATGAAGAAAGAAAAGGCCAGCGGATTGCCCGACGAACCGCTCTTGATTCGCGCCGACGAGAACACCTCCTTCAAGCACATCCAGAAAGTCATGGAGCAATGCGGCTACGCAGGCATCCAGATCTGGAAAGTGCAACTCGCCGCCGCGGAGGCAAAGAAGGACAAGCCCTGACGCTCACCTGTGTCATGAGCCAACCAAAGAGATTATGAGCCAACTAAAGAGAATCGCCGAAGAGGACTGTGATATGGAGATGACGCCGATGATCGATGTCACCTTCCTGCTCCTGATCTTCTTCATCTGCACGCTCAAGTTCAAAACCCTCGAGGGCAAACTCTCCGCCTATCTGCCCAAGGATGTGGGCGTCAATCAATCCGACGCCGAGCCTATCGAGAAGGTCGAGATCACCCTGAGGGTCAAACGCGAAGGCATCAAGATGCTGCCCAAGCTGGACCACTCGACCCCCACCGAGCATTGGGACCCCGTGACCCATGAGAACAAGCGCTATGTGTACGACGCCTCGCGGGTGATCGAGTACGCCATCGGCCCGCGCAAGACCCAGGACCTCGACGAGTTGCAGAAGCGCCTCGGAGAACTGATCAAGGCTGACATAGAGAGGCCGGCGACGATCGACGCGCGCAAGGGCATCGTCTACGCCGATGTGGTCAGGGTGCTCGACTGTGTGATGAATGTGGACTTCAAGGAAGTCACCTTCGTCGGCTCCTACGAGTAAGTTTTTTCGCGGCTAGCGGGTGCCTGAGCCTTCCAGAGGCGCCAGCTGGAGCGCTTTCTGGCGGCGGCCTGGGCCTTGGGCCCTTCGGGCCCGGCGCGAGGCCCCCAGGGGGGCCTGGGCGAGCCCCATCGAGGCCCTTCCCCGGGCAGCCTGGAGCCCCTACCAGTGCCCATGTTTCGAGCCCTCAGCTCCTCCAGCTTGTCTTTGACCGGGAGCCCTCCAGCTTGGTATCTTTTCGCCCTCGAACCGGGCTGCCGCGGCGTCTCCCGAGGGCCCCTTCCCGCGCGGAATGGACCATCACAGCTGCTGCTGATCGCTTCTGCCCCTTGATCTGATCCTGCATTCCATCTGACTGATTTTCCATCTGACTGATTTACGAAGTACTCGCTCGATAACCCACCCCGTTCCCGTGGATAGGGCCTGGAACAGTAGCGAGCACCTCCGTCCCCCCATCCCCGATACGCTTTTCGAGTGCCTCCCAGCTGGGCACTTGACGAACACAGGAAGTCCGACTTGAGCCTCCCCCGCCAGCACACACGACTCACGAGCCTTGCGCTCGCGCTAGCCTTCGCCGCCGCAGCCTGCAACTCCCAGGGTGTTAGCCCTGACGGTGCCCAAGATGCCCTCGAAGGCGAGACATCCATGAGCAACGCCACATGGACAGCCAACACAGCGGCCCCGGTGGCGCCTACCTCCCTGCCTACGCAGGACACAGATGCCTCGGTGGACGAACTGTTGCGCCAGGACGCCGCGCTCCTGGAACTCAAGGAGCAGCGACGCGCCTTCCTCGTCGAGCAGCACATGGCCAACGCCAAGTCGTTCCGCGACCAGTTGCGGCTCGAGGATGCCCAGGCCGAACTGCTCGCGGCCTTGACGCTGGACTCGGACAACCTGTCAGTCAAGCGCAGCCTGGACGAGATCAACGCCCTGCTCGGCAACGACTACAGCGCCGAGGCGATCACTGTCTCCGACATGCTCAGCCACGAGATGCAGCTGCGCAGCCAGGAGATGCGCGCCGAGGCCGGGGAACTCTTGCGCGACGGCAAGCTCTTGCTGGCCAAGGGCAACTACGCCGGCGCAATCGCCCAATTGACCATCGCCTCCCAGACCGTGCGCTTTGCCCCCTACTCCATCGACTGGGGCGGCATCGACTCCGAAATCGGCTCCCTTCTCGAGCGCGCCAAGGGCGACCGGTCGGGCGTGGAACAGGCCAGCCTGCTGTCCCATCAACGCCAAGCCTTCGAGGCCCTGCAAGCCCAGGAAGGCGCCGATGTCCAGCGCCGTCAGGCCGTGGTGGACAACATGCTCAGCCAGGCCATCGAAGCCTTTGAGAAGACCCGCTACGAGGACGCCATTTACTACTCCGACCAGGTGCTGCGCAAGGATCCGCGCAACCAACGCGCCGAGGATCTGCGCGAGGCATCGTTCAAGGCCGGCCTCGACAAGACCCGCTCAGATTATGTCAAGAACAAACGCGAGCAGTTCAAGCGCTGGCAGGAAGAGCTCGAGTCCTACAAGATTCCGTGGACCCCAACGATCACCCTACCCGACGCCGACAAGTGGGCCTCCACCACGGCTCTGCGCGCCAAGCGCCGGGGTCTCGGCAATGACCAACTGATCTCCGTGGGCGAGCGCGACCTGTACCAGAAGCTGCGCAACACCCTGATCAAACTGCCACCGGTGGACGAAATCGAAAGCCTGCGGGAAGTGATCGCCCTGATCCGCATCATGACCGGCTTGCCCTTGGTGGTAGACCCGGCTGCGGAGAACGCCGTCATCGACGAGGGCATCGTCTTCAGCTTCTCCTTCGAGAACGATCTGACTGTGACCCAGGCCCTGAACCTGATCACGGAATTTTCTGGCGAGGAGGTCACCTGGACCGTGCGCCACGATGCCGTGCTCGTCACCACCCGGGAAAAGGCTCGCGGCAAACGCATCCCCGTGCACCACGATGTGCAGGACCTGGTTTTCGGCCTGACCGACTTCATGGGCCCGCGCATCGACCGCATCCGGCTCCTCGATGAGCTCGAGGACGATGACGGCGGCGGCCCCTTCGGCGGCATCGGCGAGAGTCCACAGCTGATCAACCCTGACGACCTGGCAACATTGATCCAAGAGAATGTCGAGCCGCGCACATGGGACGACGGCGCCACGATCGAAAGCTACGAAGGGCACATCGTCATCGTGCAGACCCCCGATGTGCAGGCCAAGGTGCGCGAGTTCCTTGAGGACCTGCGCAACTTCAGCTCATCCCTGGTGACCATTGAGACCAAGTTCATGACCGTGGGCGACAACTGGATCCAGGAGATCGGTGTCGACTTCCGCGGCCTGGATGAGAACCCCCTGACCGATGTCACCAACGGCCTTGAGGACAATGCCTCGCGCGGCCTGGACAACGGCGGCACGGGTGCCAACGGTTCCAACGCTGCGGGTGCGCCCTCCTCGGGCTTCTTCTACGATGACGGCCAGGACGGAGACTTCCGCGGCCGCACCGAGAATTTTTTCGGCTCGGCCCTGGGTTCGACCCTGAGCACCATCGGTGGCGCGACCTTCCAGTACACCCTGCTCAATGACCTCGAGTTGTCGATGATTCTGCGCGCGGTGGAGAAGAGTTCTACCTTCGAGTTGATCAACGACCAGGTCCTGGCGGTGCACAACACCCAACGGGCCTATGTCACGGTTATCCAGCAACGGGCCTACATCCAGGACTTCGATGTCGAGGTGGCCACCTTTCAGGCCGTTGCCGACCCCCAGGTCAATGTGCTCAACGAAGGCGTGGTCCTCGATGTGCGCCCCACGATCCACCACGACCGCCGCTATCTGACCCTCGAAGTGCAGCCCACGGTGGCCAAGGTCGTCAACATGCGCACCTACAGCTCGACCCTGGGTGGCAACACCTCGCCGGTTGAGTTCGAGCTCCCCGAGCTTCAAGTCCAGAGCGTCTTCACCACGGCGGTGATCCCCGACGGCGGTTCGATCCTCCTGGGCGGGCTGACCAACACGCGCAATGTCGAGCGCCGCGCCGAAGTGCCGTGGCTCGCCAAGATCCCCCTGGTTGGCTTCTTCTTCAAGCAAGAAGGCTACAGCGACGAGAATGAGTCGCTGATGATCCTGATCAAGGCCAACATCTCCGATGTGCGCGAGGAAGTCCGCAAGCTGGAAGCTGCTTACTAGCCCGGCCCGATAACGGAAACAAATCAAGCCCGCGGGGGCGGCCTTTCGGTCGCTCCCGCGGGCTTTTCCTTGGAGTTCCATCCGGCGCAAGCCTCGCAGGATTCCCGGCGCCAGAGGAGCAGCCCGGCGCGCAGCCCCGCCGGGAGCTTCCGAGGCCACAATTCCGTGGATTCTCTCCCCCACCTCCGTATCCTCAGAACCTTGCCGGGACCCCCTGGAGGCTCTGCTTTGGCACTTCTGGACGCCGTACTCTTCGACATCGACGACACGCTCTACCCCACGAGCGAGTTTGCGCGCAGTGCGCGGCGTAACGCCGTACGAGCCATGATCGATGCTGGCCTGGACCTGCCCGAGAGCGTGGTCTGGGACGAACTCGAAGAAGTCATCGCCGAGTTCACTTCGAACTACTCGCACCACTTCGATCATCTGCTCAAGCGCTTGCGCCGACCGCATTTCGAGAACCTCAACCACACTCTGGTGGTGGCGGCCGGGGTGGCGGCCTACCACGACACGAAGTTCCGCGAGATGGCGCCCTTCGAGGATGTGCTGCCGCTCCTCAGCGACTTGAAGGCCACGGGGATCACCGTGGGCATCATCACCCGTGGCTGGACCGTCAAGCAGACCGAGAAGCTCCAGCGCCTGGGACTGGTGCCCTACCTGACGCCCCAGGCGATCTTCATCTCCGAACAGGTGGGCATCTCCAAGCCCAACCCCAAGCTCTACTCGGTGGCCCTCTCCGAGCTGACCCTGGCTCCCGGGCGAACCATGTATGTGGGCGACAGCCCGCTGCAAGACATCGCGCCGCCACGCAGCTTGGGCATGGTGGCCACCTGGAGTTCACGGGCGGCGCGCCAGAGCTTGGCGCAGGCCGGAATCGAGGCCGACCATTCAATCGCCAACTTCGACGAGCTGCGGGTACTCTTGGCGGACACCTACGGCCTCGACCTCTGAGTCAATCGAAGAGGTGGCAGGCTACCCTGTGGGTCTCGCTGGCGGAGCGGTGCTCGGGGTAGGACTGCGTGCAGCGGGCTTCGCTAACCGGACAGCGCGGCGCAAAATGGCAGCCCGCGGGCGGGTTCATGGGTGAGGGCACATCGCCACTGAGAGGCACACGACAGCTCTTGGCCCCCGGGTCGGCGTGGGGCACGGCCGAGAGCAGGGCCTGGGTGTAGGGGTGCTGGGGGTTCTCGAAGATCTCGGCCGTGGTGCCGATCTCGACGATGCGACCGAGGTACATGACCGCAATGCGATCCGACAGGTAGCGCACCACGGAGAGATCGTGAGCGATGAACAGGTAACCAAGCTTGAACTCTTCCTGCAGGTCCTTCAGGAGATTGAGCACCTGGGCCTGGATCGAGACATCGAGGGCGCTCACAGCCTCGTCGCAGACCACCAGTCGCGGCCCCAGGGCCAGGGCCCGGGCGATGCCCACGCGCTGGCGCTGGCCGCCGGAGAATTCGTGGGGAAAGCGGTTGCGTGAATCCGCGTGCAGGCCCACCCGCACCAGGAGATCGGCCACGGTGTCGGCGACATCGTGCTTGGTGCAGATCTTGTGTACGAGGAGCGCCTCGCCAACGATGTTGCCCACGGTCATGCGCGGGTTCAGGCTCGAGTAGGGATCCTGAAAGATGATCTGCAAGTCCCGCCGCACCCGACGCATCTCGGCACGAGGGAGGGAAAAGAGGTCCAGGGCCGGGCCTTTCTCGGGGCTGTAGCGCACGCTGCCGGCGGTGGGCTCGAGCAGCCTGAGCAGGGTACGGCCACAGGTGGTCTTGCCGCAACCCGACTCCCCCACCAGGCTCAAGGTCTCCTGGGGCTGAATGACAAACGAGACGCCGTCGACAGCCTTCACATCGGCCACATGCCGTGCGAGCACTCCGCGTTTGACCGGGAAGTACTTCTTGAGCCCAGAAACCTCGATCAGGGGAGTGCCGGCAGCGGGTGTGTTCATGAACGATTCAGGCTCGAAGGCTGTCGGTCTCATCGATGAAATGACAGGCCACGGTGTGCCCTCCATCGCTGGACACGGGTTCGAGGAGCGGCTCCTCGGCGCTGCAACGCTCCTGGGCCAGGGAGCAGCGGGTGCGGAAGCGGCAGCCTCCGGGGAAGTGGAAGGCGCTGGGCACGATGCCCTCGATTGTGGCGAGAGGTTGGTCGCGGGGCGCGAGATCCGGCAAGGAGCGGAAGAGCCCGATGGTGTAGGGGTGGCGCGGTGCGCGGTAGAGCTGCATGACATCGGCGTACTCCACCACCTTGCCGGCGTACATGACCGCCACATGGTGGGCATTCTCGGCGATCACCGCCAAGTCGTGGGTGATCAAGAGCACACTCATGCCCTCGCTCTCCTGGAGGCTCCGTATCAGGTCCAGGACCTGGGCCTGGATGGTGACATCGAGGGCTGTAGTGGGCTCGTCGGCGATCAAGAGGCCGGGTTTACAAGCCATGGCCATGGCAATCATGACCCGCTGGCGCATGCCTCCGGAGAGTTGGTGGGGATACTCGTCCACGCGCTTTTCCGGCGCGGGAATGCCCACCTTGTCGAGCATCACCACGGCGTGCTCGCGGGCCTGCTCGCGGTTGAGCCCCTGGTGCAACGAGACCGTCTCGCCGATCTGGTTGCCCACGGTGAAGACCGGGTTGAGCGCTGTCATGGGTTCCTGAAAGATCATGGAGATCTCATTGCCACGCAACTCGCGCAGACGGTTTTCGCTAACTTGCAGGAGATCCTCGCCGCGGTACAGAATCTCGCCACCAGCGTTAAAACCCGGCGGCTGGGGCACGAGCCCCATGATCGAAAGCGCGCTGACGCTCTTGCCGCAGCCCGACTCTCCCACGATGCCCAGGGTTTCTCCGGCGCGCACGCTGTAGCTCACGCCATCGACGGCCCGGGCAATGCCCTCGTCGCCACGAAAGTGGGTGCGCAGTCCCTTGATTTCTAGCAGCACCTCACCGTCGCGTTCTTTTTCTGCGCTCATTCTTCCGACTCCTTCTTCATCTTGGGATCGAGAGCGTCGCGGAAGGCGTCACCGATGAGGTTGTAGCAAAGAACCGTGACGAAGATGGCCAGTCCGGGAAAGATCTGAATCCACCAGTGCTCGGCCGAGCGCGACTCTACCACGAGAGAACCCCAAGAAGGCACCGGGTGTTGGATGCCAAAGCCCAGGAACGAGAGAGCCGACTCGGTCAGGATGCCCGCCGCCACGGCGAAGGCTCCCGAGACCAGGATGGGCCCCATGGCGTTGGGCAAGATGTGGCGGAAGATCGTGCGCCAGGGCGAGAAGCCCATGGCCCTTGCTGCCACCACGAACTCCTGGTCGCGCAGTTTGAGAAACTCGCCCCGCGCCAGGCGCGCCACACCGGTCCAGCGCACCAGAGCGATCACCACCACGATGGCGATGATCGGCGGCACGCTGTCGGGATCGGTGAACGCCACTACCATCAGGATCAGGAAAAAAGCCGGAAAGCAGAGCACGATCTCGATCACGCGCGAGATCACAAGGTCCACGGCGCCCCCCCCATAGCCGGCGATGGCGCCCACGACGGTGCCGATCAGGACCAAGAGAAAGGCCGAGACAAGTCCCACCGAGAGACTCACGCGCCCTCCCCACAAGAGCCGCACGAGCATGTCGCGCCCGATGGAGTCGGTGCCGAGCAGGTGGCGACTAGGAGCATTTCGCGCGGCTTCTGAGAAGCGCACGCGCACCGGAACCGCCGGTGGCATGTAGCCGGTGATCGGATCGGGCTGGGGCATCCGCGCACCGTGTTCGTAGTAACCGTCCTCGTCGATCATGGCGGCTTCCACCCAGGTCGGCGGGCGGAAGTCCTCGGAGTTGTTGCTCTCGGCGAAGCCCTGGGAAAGCAGCGGGAATACCACCCGCGTGGCCACGATCTCGCCATCGGTGAGGGCATCCTTGTAGGGCGCCGTGGCGAAGGTCATCTCGCCGCCGATGGTGGCGCCCCAGAGCAGCGCCGCCCCCACGGAAATTGTCAACACGCAGGCCAGCTTGGGCTTGCGCGCGCTGCGGATGCGCCCACGATCCATGCCCAGAATGCGATTTGTCAGGCGGTTCCAGAGCGGCCACGAGAGCAAGAGTCCCCACAGCACCATGAAAAACATCTCGCCCCGGCCGATGGATTCAAGCAGGGGATAGCTGGTGCGGCCGCCTTGGAGTTGCAGACCGCCCTCCTCGGGGTGCGCGGGATCCCCGGCAGCGTAGTCCGCCCGCACGGCCTTGACCTGGGCCTTGAACTTGCTCGCCAGCTCCTTGGCGCTCTCTGTGTCTCCGGCGAGCCCGAGGCGAGCCAGCTCCTCGGCCGCGCCAAGCACTTCATCCAGGGCCCCGTGCCTGTCCGGGGCGAGGTAGTTCTGCAAGGTCAAGACCTGGGTCTCGATGGCCAGGCGCTCCTGTTCGAGGGCCTGGGCATAGCTGAAGTCCGAACTTCTTGCGCGCCCCTCGAGGTAGTCCTCGGCGCTGGTCTTCGCCACGCGCCCCAGCCCCAGGGCCGCAGGCAGGAGTGTGCGGTGGGCCTTGTTGTATTCCCCGTAGTTGGCCGCCTCGAGCACCAAGGGACGGTCATTGGCGATGAGTGGCGCAAAGATCGCGCTGGCATAAATCAGGGCCAAGACCACCACAGCTGCACGGAACAACCGCCGCCGTCCGAGCTGCTCGAAGACGATGTCCCAGTAGTCCTTGGAGTAAGCCGACGGCCCTGCGGGATCCTTGATCTTTGGCACCTCACTCATAGCTGATCCTCGGGTCCACGAGGGCGTAGGTGATGTCCGAAAGCAAAATGCCGATCAGCGTGGCGAAGGCCGAAAAGGTCGTGGTGGCCATGATGATGTTGTAGTCGCGCTGCACGAGCCCCTCGTAGGCGTAGCGCCCCATGCCGGGGATGTCGAAGACATACTCCACCACCACCGAGCCACCGATCAGGATCGGTAGCACCGAGGCGAATAGTGTCACCACCGGGATCAGCGAGTTGCGCAGGGCGTGCTTGAAGATCACCACCCGCTCGCTGAGCCCCTTGGCGCGCGCCGTGCGGATGTAATCCTGGCGGATGACATCCATCATACCCACGCGCATCTGGCGCGACAGGTAGGCGAAACTGCCGTAGGTGTAGACCATGACCGGCATAATCAAGTGCAGCCCGCGATCCCAGAGGGCTTCGAGCCCACTCAAGTTCGCCGCGTCCTTGCTTTCGAGGCCCAGCACAGGCAACCAGCCGAGACCTGATTGCCCGAAGGCCAGGATCAACATCAAGCCGGCCCAGAAAGTGGGGATCGAAAACAACAGGAACAACACCACGGTCACGGCGCCGTCGAGGACCGTGCCCTGGCGCGTGGCCGAGAAGATCCCCAGGGGGATCGAGAGCGCATAGGTGATGAGGATCGAGATGAACGAGAGCAGCAAGGTCACCTTGAGCCTGCGCCCGAGTTCCTCGAGGATGGGCACATTGCTGCGTTGCAACTCAGTGCCGAGGTCCAGGGCCAACAGCCCGCTCCAGGGATCCTTGCCGCTGCCGCCGAAGAGTTCGTGGCCGTCGGGCTTGATGTTGAAGGGGCCGATGAATCCGAGGTATTGCACGAAGACATTGCGGTCCAGGCCGTTCTCCCGCTTGAAGGCCGCGATGCGACTGGCAAAGTCACTGCCTTCGGACATCTCCCCACCGCTGCCCACGCCCATCATGACCGTGGCGGGATCTCCGGGCGCCAGTCGAATGGAGACGAAGACCAGGAGGGTGATGCCAAACAGCGTTGGAATCATCCACAGGAGCCGCCGAATGATGTAGTTGAGCACGAGAAGGCGTCTTTTTGAACTACTTCACAGTGGCTCGCGTGCCTTCGCTACCGGCGGGCAGGAACCAGCGCCGCAGGGAGTAACCGGGCGCAATCTTGAAGCCCTGAAAGCCGCGAACGCGCTTGTTCAGAGCGAATTTGCGCGGCGAGTTCAGCAGGAAAAAGTAGGGCTGCAAGGCGTAGATCTTGCGGTGCAATTCCTTCATCAACGCTCCTCGCGCGGCGCCGTCGAGTTCGATCTGAATGGCCTCGATCAAGCGGTCGATCTCGGGGTCGTTGACGCCGGAGTGATTCGATGACTGCGGCTTGTCCCACTTCGAGTGCCAGAGCTGTTCGGGGTCACTCTCGATGGGCGGCACCCAAGCCAGGTTGATGCAGTCGAAGTTGCGTTCGAGGATCTTCTCCAGGAAGGTGGCCCATTCGAAGGACTCCATCTTGAGCCGGATGCCCAACTTGCCCAGGGCCTCCATGTACTTGAGCCCGAAGGACTGCGATGCGGCGTTGCCCGTGGGCATCATGAAGGTGATCTCGAAAGCCACGCCATCCTTGTCGATCAGCCCATCGCCATCGCGGTCGTACCAACCGGCCTCGGCCAGGAGTTCCTCGGCGAGATCGGGGTCGTAGGCCAGGGGCTTCAGTTCAGAATCGTAGCCCGGACCAAAGTAGTTTTGCGGCCCGGTGACCTGTTTCGCGAGCCCCTTGTACTTTGTGCGACGATAAGTCTCCACATCAAAGGCATGGGCCAGAGCCCGGCGCACCATGGGATCGGCCAGCTGGGGGCGCTTGGTGTTCCAGCCCGTGTAGCCGTAGGTTCCGGTGTACATGTAACCCTTGTAGAACGACTTGGTGAAATGCTCGGTGGCCGTCGCCGCACCGAAGTAGTCCTCGGACTTGACCCGCGCGAAGTAGTCGAGCTCACCATTCAAGAGCGCCTCCATGGCCGTGCCATCGTTGCCGATGTAGCGCCAGCGGATCGTGTCGAAATAGCCCAAGCGGTCGGATATCTGGGGGTTGTAGTTTAGATTCCGTTCGGCCTCGATGAACTGCGAGGTGACCTGGGTGATCTTGTAGGGACCCAGACCCACAAATTCGATGTTGTGGATGTTGCTGTTTACATACTCGCCTAGATCCTCCTCGCTGAACTCGTAGCCTGCGCCGTATTCGGCGTGAGTCTCTGGATCGTAGGTCTTGTTGTCGGGGTCGGTCAGGTCGTACAGGTGCTGGGGCAGGAGGGTCATATCCCCCACTGACTCGAGGGCCTTGAAGTACTGCTTCTCGTAGAAGAAGCGCACGGTCAACGCATCGACAACCTCGCCCGAGAGCACTTTCTGGAACTGAAAGCGCGTCTCGTCGCAATCGACATGGGAATTGTTGTAGAGGTTCCAGGTGAAGTAGACATCTGCGGCATCGAGGGTGTGACCGTCGTGCCACTTGACATCCGGCTTCAAGTAGAAGGTGAAGACAGTTGCGCGTTCGTTGGAGATCAAATCCTCCGCCGCAACGCTGAGGGGCTCAAGTGATGCGTTCTGGTTGGATCTGGGCTTGACCTGCCAGTTGGCGCCCTGCAACTCCGACTCGCCGTAGATCACCCAACGCGACTTGTCGCCGGTGCCGATCTGCACGGCGCTCTCGTACTTCGACGCAGCGCCGGGTTTTAGGATCAACTGGTCCTCGGCGTGCCAGTGAGTACAAAGCCGCGGTTCAATCTCCCAAGTCTCCCAGTTCTGCATCACCAGTCGCTCGTGAGCCTCGTACAGAATCCAGTTGGTCACGGCCGAATTCTCGATGACGCGGTTGAGACTCTCGGGCATGGAAGAGAGGTGCATGATCACGCGGCCTCCGTAGGCCGGAGTCACCGCGGTCTCCCGTTGGGGGTGAAACTCGTCCACGGGGACCTGGCCGTCGCTGAGTTCGTCACCGTTGGAGGCAAAGGTCGGCAGGACGAGCAGGAAGGCCAGGGAAAGGCCAAGAGGACGCAGGAGGGAGAGCTTCATGGTGGGCCCATGGGGGTCTGGGGGAGCGGGCAAGGCGAACCAGAATAACGCTTTGGCCGAGGCGTTTCGCTCCCGTGGGCCCTCAATGCATGAACTGGCCCGGGCCCTCTGGATGCGGGCCGGTGACGAGCCGTGAGGAGAGATCAACCTGGGCTCCGCGGAGCAGCCCCATGGAGTCCGGTAAAAAAAGACACAAATCCTTACTGGGACCAGACTTGCAGCGTTCCATACCGGGGGCTACCCTGCCCTCTGTGAGTTCCTTCCGCCCCTCCGCCAGCCCGCGCCAACTCCTTGCCCTGGCCTGCCTGGGCCTCCTGGGAGCGGGGCTTTTGTCCCTGGCCAGGCGAGCGGGCCTCGCCCCGGCGGACCTGACCTACAACAACGGCACCGAGGTCAGCACCCTCGATCCCGCGACGGTGAGCGGCGTGCCCGAGGGGCGCATCATCCGGGCCCTCTTCGAGGGGCTATGCATCAAACACCCGCGCACCCTCGCAGCCCTGCCAGGCATGGCCGAGTCCTGGGAAATCTCCAATGACCGGCGCACCTACACCTTCAAGATCCGCGCCGGAGCCCTGTGGTCCAACGGCGACCCGGTCACAGCCGACGACTTCGAGTACAGCTGGCGGCGCATGTTGCACCCAGCCACGGCGGCCGAGTACGCCTATCAGTTGTGGTACATCGAAGGCTCTCGCCAGTACACCATGCTCGCTGACGAGTTCCTGTACACCCGCTCCCACCGCCGCGGCTTGTGGTTCGAGGAACTCGGCGAGGGCCGCCTGCGGGTGGGACTCACGGGCTATGCCGCCGAGGCTGCCGAGCGCGAAGCCGAGCTGGAACTTCGAGGCCTCACGCGTTGCGAGAAGGACCAAGCCTTCTGCTCCTTGGGCACGGCGGAATTCAGCCTGCCCTTCGACCTCGAGGATGTGCGCTGGCAACCGTCTCCGCCGCAAGACGCCGGGCACCTGGCCGAATACGCCTACGGCGACGCCTGGCTCATGGAAGGCCAGGCTTCCGAAGCGACCCTCGCAGCCCTGCGCGCCGCCGGCGAGATCATTCCCGGCGATGTCTTTCGGCGCGAAGTGGTCGAGCCCGAGCTCCTCGGACTGCGGGCGACGAGCGAGCAGCTGTTCGAGGTCAAGCTGCTCGCCGCCACACCCTACTTCCTCGACATCGTCGCCTTCTATCCGGTCTTCCCAGTCAACCGCCGCAACATCGAGGAGGCCCAGGCCCGCTGGCCGGGTTCCTGGGAGATGATGTGGCTGCATCCCGAGAACATCGTCACCAACGGACCCTACAGAATCGAGTTTCGGCGCATCAACGACCGCATTCGCCTGCGCAAGAATGAAACCTACTGGGACGCCGACTCGGTGGCCCTCGAGACCATCGACGCCCTCGCCGTGGACCACCTCGGCACCAGCCTGAACCTGTACCTGACCGGGGAACTGGACTGGATAGACCGCCCCACGACCCAGGTCATCCCGCGCTTGATGCCCCGCGAGGACTTCAACCCAGCGGCCTACCTGGGAGTCTACTTCTACCGCTTCAACACCGCCCGGCCGCCCTTCGACGACGCCCGCGTGCGCCGCGCCCTGTCCCTGGCGGTGGACCGCGAAGCCTTGACCCAGAAGATCACCAAGGCGGGTGAAAAACCCGCCTTTGGCTTCTGCCCGCCGGGCATGGGCGCCTACCCCATGGTGGAATTCCCCCATGCGCAAGACATGGCCGCGAACCTGCGCGAAGCCAGGCAACTCTTGGCCAAGGCCGGCTTTGGCCCCGAGGGTAAGGAGTTCCCCACCTTCGAGGTGCTCTACAACACCGACCAAACCCACAAGGACATCGCCGAGGTCCTGGCCAACGACTGGAAGCGGCATCTCGGCATCAAGGTCAAGTTGCTCAACCAGGAATGGAAGGTCTACCTCGACTCGCAGAAGAACATGGACTACGAGGTCTCACGCTCGGCCTGGATTGGCGACTACGCCGATCCCAACACATTCCTCGACATGTTCGTCAGCGGCGGCGAAAATAACCGCACGGGCTGGGGCAATCCGCGCTACGACGAGTTGATCCGCCTGGCCGCCTCCGAGCCCGACAAGGCCCACCGACTCGAACACTTCGTGGCCGCCGAGACCGTACTGCTCGAGGAATTGCCGATCATGCCGCTCTATTACTATGTCACGCGCAATCTGGTGAACCCGCGCCTGGGAGGCTTCTTTGAAAATGTGCAGGACGAGCACTTCCCCAAGTTCTGGTACTGGCTGAGCGACGAGGAACTGGCGGAGAAACGCGCCGCGCAGCCTGCGGACTGGCTCCAGGTCCCCGCCGGCGGGCCGTCTCTTGGCCTCCACCCACCTTCCTGGAACGGCACCGGAGCACCCTGATGCTGCGTTTCCTCGTGCGTCGATTGATGTGGTTCGCCATCACCCTGTGGGTGGTGGTGACGATTTCGTTCTTCCTCATGCGCGGCGTACGGGGCGGCCCCTTCGACGGCGAGCGCGTGCTCAACCCGGCCATCGAGCGCAACATCCAGGCCCGCTATCACCTCGACTGGCCCCAGTGGAAGCAGTACCTGCAATACATCGGCCCTTTCAACCTCGATGAACAGGGGCTCGAGGTGTTCGGCGGCGATGCTAGCGATCCCTTCTCGGGTGTCCTGGTGGGAGACTTCGGTCCTTCGTTCAAGTACCGCGACTTCACGGTCAACGACATCATCGGCCAGTCCTTACCGATCTCGGCTTCCCTGGGCATCATCGCGCTCCTGTGGGCGCTGCTCCTGGGACTCAGCACCGGAATCGCCTCGGCCCTCTGGCGCGGCTCGCGCACCGATGTGGTCCTGCGTCTGGCGGCCACCGGCGGCATCGCTCTGCCGAACTTCACCGTGGCCGGAATGATGGTAATCCTGTTCGTGTTCCTCATGCCCCTTCTGCCCGTGGCGGGTTACGGCACCTGGCGCCACTTGGTCCTGCCAGGCTTTGCCCTCGGCGCGCCCTTCGCGGCCTACATCTCGCGCCTAACGCGCACGGGCATGCTTGAGGTCCTGTCCCACGACTACATTCGCACCGCACACGCCAAGGGCCTCCCACGACACACGGTGATCCTGCGCCACGCCATCCGCGGTGGGTTGTTGCCCGTCGTCAGCTACCTCGGTCCGGCCACCGCTGGGATTCTCACCGGCAGCCTGGTGATCGAACGCATCTTCGCCATCCCGGGCACGGGCTCGCACTTCGTCAACAGCGCACTCAACCGCGACTACACCCTGGCCATGGGCGTGACAATTCTCTACACGGTGCTGGTCTTCACCCTGAACGCCCTGGTGGATCTGATCTACACCGTACTCGATCCGCGCATTCTCTTGGAGGAGAGTTGATGGCTGACCAGGCGACCAAGAAGATGGGCGACTGGGGCCTCGGCGCGGGGGAGTTGGAGCGCATCCTTTCCGAAGCAGCGAAGCACAAGGGCGAGAGCCTGTGGCAGGACGCCTGGCGCCGACTGAAAGCTAATCGCACGGCCTGGTGCAGCCTCTGCTTTCTGGCGCTGTTCACGAGCGTGGCTTTCCTGGCGCCGCTCCTACCCCTGCCCTCACCGGTGAGCCTGGACCTACAAATCGAACCGCAGCCGCCGGTGGCGCCCTGGTCGCAATTCGGCCGCGGCGGCTTCAGCCCCGAGTATTGGGAACTGTCGGGGTTGGACCAGGCCATGGTGCGAGGACGAGTGGCGATCTTCGACGACTGGCAGACCGCAGCCTGGCTGGGTACTGACGCCAAGGGCCGCGACATTCTCTCGCGCATCGTCTGGGGCAGCCGCACTTCCATGCTGGTGGCCCTGGCCGCGGCCCTTTGTTCTCTGGCCATCGGTGTGACCTACGGCGCCCTGGCCGGTTACCTCGGCGGTGCCGTGGACAACTTGATGATGCGCATCGTCGATGTGCTCTACTCGATCCCGTTCATCTTCGTGGTGATCTTCCTGATCACCATCGTCAACGAATACCGCACCGAGCTCGAAGACCACTACGGGATCAACCGCGAGGTGATCTTCTACCTCGTCATCGGCGCTATCTACTGGCTGACCATGGCGCGGGTAGTACGAGGCCAGGTGCTGAGCCTGCGCCACGCTGAGTTCATCGACGCGGCGCGACAGTTGGGCGCTTCCACGGCGCGCATCGTCTTTGTGCACCTCGTTCCCAATGTGCTCTCGATCGTGATCGTCTACCTGACCCTTACGATCCCCGCCGTGATGCTCTTCGAGGCCTTCCTGTCGTTCCTGGGCCTGGGCATCGAACCGCCCAAGGTCTCCTGGGGCTTATTGGCCGTGGACGGCAGCGAAATGGTCAATCCCGTGCGTATCTACTGGTGGCTGGTGGTCTTCCCGGCAGCCGCCATGGGGGCGACTCTGCTCGCTTTGAACCTCGTGGGTGACGGCTTGCGCGATGCCCTCGACCCCAAACTGCGGGGACAGAGCTAATGGCCTTGCTGGAAGTCCGCAACCTCTCCGTGCGTTTCGACACGCACCACGGCAGCCTGCGCGCCGTGGACGATGTCTCCTTCACCCTCGATGAAGGCGAGACTCTGGGACTTGTGGGCGAATCGGGCTCGGGCAAGAGCGTCTGCAACCTGGCGCTCATGGGACTCGTGCCCCGGCCGCCGGGAGTGATCGAGTCGGGCGAGGTGTGGTTCGAAGGGCGCGACCTCCTGCAGCTCCCCGAGTCCGAACTGCGCGCCCTGCGGGGCAATTCCCTGGCCATGATCTTCCAGGACCCCATGACCAGCCTGAACCCCCTGCTCAGCGTGGAGCGCCAACTCTCCGAGGTGCTCGAAGTCCACCGCGGCCTGTCACGACGGCAAGCGCGCAAGCAGTGTGCCGCAGCCCTTGATGATGTGGGCATCCCCGAGCCGGAGAGGCGCCTCGACGAGTTCCCCCACGAACTCTCCGGCGGCATGCGTCAGCGGGTGATGATCGCCATGGCTCTGCTCTGTGATCCCCAAATCCTCCTGGCCGACGAACCGACCACCGCCCTGGATGTGACCATTCAGGCCCAGATTCTCGAGCTTCTGAGCGATCTACAAGAGCGCCGCGGCACGGCCATCGTGCTGGTCACCCACGACCTGGGCGTGGTGGCGGGCATGAGCGACCGGGTCGCCGTGATGTACGCCGGTCGTCTTGTCGAGAGCGCGTCGACCCTGGACCTGTTCGCCCGGCCAGCGCACCCCTACACCCAGGGGCTCCTGGCCAGTGTGCCCGACCTCGGCGGCAACCGCGAAGGGGACCTGTTCTCGATCCCCGGATCGCCGCCGGACCTTGTGGAACTGCCAGCGGGCTGCGCCTTCGCCCCGCGCTGCGGGCAAGTCGAAGAGGCCTGCCGGAGCGGCCCGCCGGATTCCCTGGACTTGAACGACACCGCAGCCCACGGACCGCGGCGCGTGGCCTGTCCGCGCGCCCATGCGGGCTTTGAAACGGGAGGCCTGCTGTGAGCGAGTCCCTGCTTTCGGTTCGCGAGTTGAAGAAACACTTTCCCACGGGTCGGCGCAGTTTCCTGGGACGCTCCCATGATGTTCTGCGTGCCGTGGACGGCGTGTCCTTCGACCTCGAGCGTGGCCAATGCCTGGGGCTGGTGGGCGAGTCGGGCTGTGGCAAGACCACGGTGGCGCGCACGATCATGGGCCTCGAAAAAGCCAGCGGAGGTTCGGTGACCCTCGACGGCCACGAGTTGACGAGCCTTGGGAGGCGCGGCTGGCTGCCCTACCGCACACGGGTGCAGATGATCTTCCAGGATCCCTATGCCTCTCTCGACCCGCGCCAGACCGTGGCCTCGATTCTAACAGAGCCCCTCGCGATCCACGGCCGCGGGAAACCCAAGCAGCGCAAACTGCGCGCCATGGCCCTGCTGGATGTGGTCGGACTCAATCCCCGTCACATCAACCGCTACCCCCACGAGTTCTCCGGCGGTCAACGCCAACGCATCGGCATTGCCCGCGCCCTGGCCCTCGAACCCGAGGTGCTCGTTTGCGACGAACCAGTGAGCGCCCTCGATGTTTCGATCCAGGCGCAGATCATCAATCTTCTCGTGGAGCTGAAAGAGCGCTTCTCCCTGGCCTATCTGTTCATCGCCCACGACCTGGCGGTGGTGCGCCACATCTCCGATACGGTAGCGGTGATGTACCTCGGCCGGGTGGTCGAGATGGCGCCCTGCGACACCCTCTTCGAGGCGCCGCAACACCCCTACACCCGGGCCCTGCTCTCGGCGGTGCCCCTGGCCGACCCCCTCGCCGAGCGCCAACGGCGGCGCATCCTGCTCGAGGGCGATGTGCCCTCACCCCTCCACCCGCCTCCGGGTTGTGCTTTTCAAGGCCGCTGCCCCGACCGCGACGCGGTCCCGGCAGGCCGCTGCGTCTCGGAGGCCCCGCTCCTATTGGCCTGCGGGTCCTCGTTGGTGGCCTGCCACCTCGATCCAAGCCGCGAATAGTGCGCTAGAGCAGCCGCCCGTATGGCAGGATGGCCGCTCCAGCGCCCGCGTTCCCCTGGTCCCACAACACCATGAACAATCTCGCCCAGCTCACGCCCCACCGCGGTGTCATTATCCTGGTCCTCGGCATCCTGTCCCTGATCCTGTGCCAGGTTCTGGGCCCGGTGGCCTGGGTCATGGGCAAGGGCGATATGGCCCAGATCGACCAAGGGAACATGGATCCCGAAGGACGCCAGCTGACCCAGGCTGGCATGATCTGCGGCATCATCGCCACGATCATGCTCGTGCTTGGATTGCTCGCTGGACTGTTCTTCATGGTGGTTTTCAGCATGGGCGCCGCGGGCACCATGGCCAGCATGCCCTACTAGCCTGAGACCCAGAGACGACCGGGGGACTGGGACATGATTCGCGTCGACCAGGTCACCCGCCGCTTTGGCACCCTGGAAGCGGTTCGTGGAGTCTCGTTTGAGATCGGGGCGGGCGAAGTCGTTGGTTTCCTGGGTCCCAATGGTGCGGGCAAGAGCACTCTGCTCAAGATGCTGTCCACCTTCTTGCTGCCCAGCACAGGCAGCATCGAAGTCGCGGGTTACGACACCCGGCGGGACTCCATCGAAGTGCGCCGGCGCATCGGCTACCTGCCGGAACACAACGCTCTCTTCGACAACATGCGGGTGAGAGCTTTCCTGCGCTTCATGGGCGCGGCACGGGGACTCGAGGACCAGGCCATCGAGCAGCGCATCGAAGAACTCTGCGAGCGCGTCCAGCTCGAGACGGTGCTTGGAAAACGCCTCGTCGAATGCTCGAAGGGCTATCGCCAACGCATCGGACTCGCGGCGGCCCTGATCCACGACCCGCCGGTGCTGCTCCTCGATGAGCCCACCCACGGCCTCGATCCCCTACAAGTTGTGGCCTTCCGCAAGTTCCTCGCCGAGCTGCGCGAGGGCCGGGCGATCCTATTCTCCAGCCACATCCTGGCCGAGGTGGCCCAGATCGCCACGCGCCTGCTGGTCATCCAAGACGGCCAGATCTGCCTCGATGCGCCCCTCGCGGAGCTGAACGCAAGGGCTGGAGAGAGCGGACAAACCCTGGAACAGTTGGTCATCCAAGCGGTCAGCACGGGCGGCGCGGGAGCATCGCAATGACTCTACCCAGGACCCACTCAGCCTCCAGCATGCGCGGCTTGTGGGTGGTCTTTGCCCGCGAAATCGGCGACGCCTTCGACTCAGCGGTGGCCTTCGTGTATTTGATCGGCGCCCTGGTGCTCTCCTGCGGCCTGTTCATGAACGAGTTCTTCCTCACGGCACGCCTCGACATGGCGCCCTTCTTCCGAGCCCTGGCACCCATCGCAGGTTTGCTGCTCTCGGCCCTGACCATGCGTTCGTGGGCCGAGGACTTGAAGACGCGCACGATCGAAATCTGGATGACCTTGCCGCTCTGTATCTGGCAGGTGGTGCTGGGCAAGTTCCTCGCCGCGCTCTCGTTGTGGGCTGTGTTCCTGGTGGGCACGACGCCCATCGTCATCATGCTCAGCTCCCTGGGCTCGCCCGACTTGGGACTGATCGCCAGCTCCTATGCCGGGGCCTTCCTGCTCGGCGGCCTGTTCATCTCCGTGGGCCTGTTTGCCTCGGCCCTCTCCCAGGATCAAGTGGTGGCCTTCGTGATTAGCCTGACGCTCTGCACCCTGCTCTACGCGAGCGGACATGCCAAACTGGTGGCTATCCTCGATGGTCAGATGGATGGTCTCGGTCGCGGCTTGCAAGCCCACGCCTCGGCCCTCTTCCACTACCAGAACTTCACCGCTGGTCTGGTCTCGCTGGCCTCGACGATCTGGTTCGTGGGCCTGACCGCGGTCTTCTTGGGGTTGAATGGACACCTGGTTTCCCGGCTCCGGGCGTGAAGTGGCGCCAGCTTTGCGGTTTGGCCCTGGCAGCGGGCCTGGCCTTCTGGGCCGTGGACCTCGCCAGCCAGCTCGCGCGCCAAACGGGCTGGGTTTTCGAACCCGGAGAGGTACGGCGCGTGACCCTCAGCACCGAAACTCGCGCACGCCTCGCGAGCTTCGACGAGGAACTCAGCCTGCTTTACTGCGTCTCCCCCAAAGACGACTTGCCGGCCCACCTCGCCCACCTGCCCGGGGCCATGCAAGCGGGCCTTGAGAGCCTGGCGCGGGGGTTCGGAGGGCCGGCACGGGTGGCCGTAATAAGCCCCGAAAACCATCCCGAGTGGGCCGCCTCCCTGGCGTCGGCGGGGCTGGCGCCCTGGCGCGCACGGCGGGTGGAGCGCGATGGCTACCGCGAGGAAGAACTCTGGTCGAGTCTGCGCATCAGCTACGGCGCGCGCCCGGCGGTGGTCCTCGGCGCGATCGGCCCCGAGCAAGCCCGCTCGGTCCAAGCCCTCGTGCTGGCGCACCTCGAACAGTTGCGAAGCCCGCGCCGCCCGCGGGTGGCCATCTCCGCGCCGGCGGGCTTCGATGACCTGCGCGACATCCTGGCCTCGGGCGCCCACGTATACGAATTGGACTTCGCCGCCCACCCCGGAGATCTGCCCCAAGACTGCGACATCTTCTTCTGGTTGGGCAGCACGGTCGCCGGGCCAGAGCACCTCGCCCAACTCGACCTTCTGCGCGAGCGCGGGGGCAGCGCGGTGATCTCGGTGGAGTCCCTCGACTTGCAGGAGCGTTGGAGCGACGGCCAGGTCAGCATGCGCGCTGTGACCAGAGACGCAAGGCGCAATGGCGCCCGCGCGCTGCTCAAACACACCGGGCTCCAGGCCCTGGAAGGCCTGCTCCTCGATCCCCGCGGCGGCGAAGTCGTCGGTCCCGCCGGAGAGGCCTTGGTGGTGCCCTGGCGCGTGCGGTCGACTCCCGACAACCACGACTTCCGGGGACTCGTGGGGCAACCAGGGGCGCCACTCCTGATGGAAGGGCCCACGGCCTTCACCCTCGACGCAGCGCGCCTGGCGGATTTGGGCTTTGGTGCCACGGTACTGGCCAGCGCCAGCGCTGGAGCCAGCTTGCACAAGATGCCAAAAAGCGAGTGGACTCTCCCGGAGGCCCAAGCCTCAAGGGGCACACCCGTGCCCCGGGCGGCGCTCGTGGTGCGCCTCGCATCCGCGGACGCCTGGCGGGGCGATCGCATCGTATTGGCCGATTCGAGCCTCTTGAGCGATGCCTGGCTCACGGGCGAGCCCTTCGGCCACGGTGCCTTCCTGGGCATTCTGCTATCCAACCTCAGCGCACCGGAGCGCCTGGTGCGCGGCCAGGTTGCCCGGGGGGGAGCGGCTCCATTGGCGGAACTCTCCCGGACCAAGCGACTCTGGATAAGACTCTTCACGGTGGGCGCGGCGCCCCTTTGTTTGCTAGTGCTGCTCTTGCTGCGAGGCCGCGGCGGAGAGCGGCGCCTGGTCGCGGCGCGGGGTTTCGGCACACCCAAGATAGCCTTGGCCGGCAGCGGAGCGGCGGCCCTGGTGATCCTCATCAGTCTCGCAACCCGGAGCTCTGGCCTCGACATCGACGCGACCCGCGATGCCCGTCACGGATGGACAGCGGCGGAACGGCTGACGCTACAAGACTATGCGCAAGCCATCGAAGGCGGCGTGCTCTTCGAGTACGCCTTCTCAAGTGACGGGCGCTTGCCGCCGGAGATGCGCGGACCGGCGAGCGAACTTCGAGACACCGTCGCGGCCCTGGCGCGGGACGTGGAAGGCGTCAGCTTTGGGCGCTTCGATCCCGAGGGTGCCAGTCCAAGGGTCCTTTCCCGGCGCGGCCTGCGTCGCCTCGAATTCTCCTCCAGCGCTGACGAAGTCACCCACCTACGCCAGGCTTTTGCGAGTGTCTTGGTCACGGGCGGCGGGCGCCGCGAAGTTCTCGAGTTTCCAAGCCCCGCGAGTTTTCTTGAGCTGCGCTTTCGCCTGGCCTTCGCCCTCGAGCGCCTGGCCCGGGGACGGCGCCCGCGAGTGGCGCTCTTCGCCGAAGCCCCGCGACTCTCGCCAGCCGAGGCTGCCCTGGAGTACCAGCGCCGAGGTCTCTTTGCCCCACGGGCAGCCGGGGTCTTCAAGGCTCTCGAGGAGCTCCTGACGGGCCACGGATTCGAGGTGCTGCGCCTGGGTCGCGGCACGACGGAGCTGCCTCCCGATCTCGACGCCCTCTTGGTGCTGCAACCGAGGCGGGATGCCACACCGATCCTGGCCGAACTGGCGGGGCACCTGGCATCAGGTGGCCGGGCGCTCTTGGCGGCGCAGCACCACCGCATCCTGGCCCGCCAACTCGAGCGACAAGGCTTGCAGCTCTTCTTCTGGCCGCGACCGCAATTCTGTGACCTCGAAAGCCTGTACTTCTCGGAGCTCGGTCTCAGCCTCGTGGACGAATTGCTCTTCGATTCTCCACCAGGGTCCTTGGAGGTTGCCACTCGCATCGACCGCGCGGACGGCAGCAGCGTCTTCGAGTCCCAGCCCTCCACCCAGCCGTTCTTCGTGCGCTGCGCCTTCGATAGCACAGTGGCGCCCTTGCTCAAAGGATTGGGCGAAGTGCTCCTGGTCTCGCCCAGCCCCATCGCTCTGGATGCCGCGGCCCTCGGTACACGGGGGCTCGAGTCCCGCGTCTGGGCTGCCACAAGCGAGGCTGCCTGGAGTTACGCCTGGAGCGGCGGCGACATTCCACGGGCCGTCCTCGAAGGGGACCGACAGAACGGCGCGGCCTTGCAAGACGCTGGAGAATCCGCCCTCTGCGTCCTTCTCGAAGGCCGTTTCCCCGGAGCCCGACGCAGCGAGCCCGTGGGTGTGGCACCACAACTGCTTTTGGACGAGGACTCTGGCGAATTACCCGGACGACTCCTGGCCCTGGGCAACTCGGAGATCTTCCGCGACTCCATGCTGCACCTCGAAGGTTATGCCCACGCTTCCTTCGCCCTGCGTTGCGTGGCCGAGCTGGCCCTGGAGCCGCGCCTCGCCACGTTCCTGCAACGAGACCGTCAAGCACCGGGGCTCGCGCCCTTGAGCTCGGCCGCGCGCAGCGGCTGGCGGATGGTGGTTATGGGCGCTGCGCCGCTCCTGCTCCTCTCCCTGGGTCTCTTGCGCCGGCGGCTGGCATGACGCGCACCCTCATCTCGTTGACGGTCCTGGTCTGCGCCCTGGCCGCCGCCCGTCGTGCGCTCGTGCGCCCGCTTGCGGAGAGCAGCCCGGCCTTCGTAGCCCTCGTCTCTCCCGACCGCGCGCAATCCCTCGGCATCGCGGCCCTCTCGGTGGAGTATGGAGCGAGTGGAGAGCGCTTTGAATACAGCCGGCGCGCGGGTCTCTGGCGTTCGGATACGGCCTTTGGAGCCCTGGTCCTCGAGCCGAGCATGGATGGCCTCCTGAGCCAACTGCTCGGCGCCGTGGGCGAGATGCGCACGAGCGATCCGGCGCGCCGGGCGGCCTACGGACTCGATGGCGCGCAACTCGTGCGGGTCTCCCTCTTTGGCCCGGCGGTTGGCGCCGGGGGCGAGACGGCGCCGCTGCTCCGTTTTGACCTGGGCCGTTCCCTCGCCGGCATCGGCGGCGGGCGTTCGTGGGTGCGCCTGGGAGGCGACGATCGCCTCTTCGAGATCCAGTTCGATCCCCGCGCCCGCTTGCGTCGCGACGCGCCGAGCGGCCTGCCGCCGCTCCTCGATGAACGACTTCTGGCGGGTGAATGGCCGCAACCCGGCGGCGGCTTGTCACGCGTCTTTCTCGACCGCAGGACCGGCGAGAGCCTGCAACTCTCCAGCGAACTCGGAGCCCCCGGCAGCCTGGGTCGCCGCTGGCGAGCCACTAGCGGCGATGCCCGCGCACCCTGCCTGCCTTACCGCATGGCCGCCTGGCAGGCCTTTCTCTACCGCGCGCCCTTCGTGGCTACCCTCGATCCCAAGCATGCGAGGGAGCTGGGCCTACAAGACCCAACCGCGACCCTGACCCTATTTCAGGTGGACGCGGAACCCATCGTGCTGCAAATCGGCGCGGCCGATTCCTCAGGGCAAGTGACGGTCTTGAATGAAAAAACCGGCAGCCTGTGCCATGTGGCCCCGGAGGTTTTTGACCTGCTCTTACCCGGGATCGACCAGCTCTGCGAGCCGCGTATGGCGAACCCCTGGGAAGCCTGGTTGCGCTGAGCCTCTTTAGGAAAACTGCCAGCGCGCGAGCCACTCGCCGGCCACCACCGCCAGTCCGCCCAGCAAGAGGTTGCCGAAGAGACTCACGAGCCCCTCGCGCAAGCGACCAGTGCTGAACAACTCCACGGTCTCGTATCCCAGGGTCGAAAAGGTCGTGAAGGCTCCCAGAATGCCCACGCGCAGAAAGAACTGCAGTTCGCTGTCCACGGGCCGCTCGCGGGAATAGCCCATCAGGGCGCCGAGCAAGAAACAGCCCAGCACATTCACGCCCAAGGTTCCCCAGGGGATCGCACTGGTGGTGCGTGCCCCAATGGCGGAGGAGAGTCCGTAGCGCGCAATCGCTCCCAGGAAACCGCCCAGACCGATGATCAGGAGTCGAGTCATGCCGGCCGCTGAGGATACGCGAGCAACCCAGGGTTCAACCTTTGCCGATCAAGAAATGGGCGATATCGCCTTCCTTCATGATGTAATCGCGGCCCTCGACGCGCAGCTTGCCGGCTGACTTGACGGCGGCCTCGGATTCGTAGACCTGCAGGTCGGAGACCGAGAAGACTTCGGCGCGAATGTAGAGCTTTTCGAAGTCGGTGTGGATCACACCGGCCGCCTTGGGCCCGGTATCGCCGCCGTGAATGTTCCAGGCGCGGATTTCCTTCTCCCCGGCGGTGAAGAAAGTTTGTAGGCCCAAAAGTTTGTAGGCCTGCTGGATCAAGCGCTCGAGGCCCGACTGCTCGAGGCCCAGTTCCTCCAAGAAGGCCCCCCGCTCTTCGGGTTCCATCTGCGACAACTCGCCCTCGATGTCGCCGCACAGAATGACCGCCTCGGATCCGCTGGCGAGCGCGTAATCCAGGACAACTTGAGCTTGTTCGGAGGCGCCATCCATGTCGTCGTCGGAGACATTCGCCACGAACAGCACGGGCTTCATGGTCATCAGAAAAAGAGGCCTCAAGAGCTCGCGCTCGGTGCTTCTCCATTCCAGCATGCGCAATTGCTTGCCAGCCTCAAGGGCCTCCTGGGCCCGTTCAAAAACGGCCTGGGCAGTGATCGAATCCTTGTCGCCACTACGCGCCTTGCGCGCCACGCGCTCCACATTACGCACGACCGTGTCGAGGTCCGCGAGGGCCAACTCCAGCTCGATCACCTCGATGTCGCGCTTGGGATTGATCTCGCCGTGCACATGGACCACATCGCCCTTTTCGAAGCAGCGCACCACATGACAGATGGCGTCAACTTCCTTGATGTTAGCCAGAAATTTATTGCCCAGGCCCTCGCCGCTGGAAGCGCCCTCCACCAAGCCGGCGATGTCCACCATCTTCAAACTGGCGGGCAGCACGCGATCGGTCTTGATGAACTGGTGGATCAACTCCAGGCGGGTGTCGGGAACATCGACAATACCGACATTGGGCTCGATGGTGCAGAACGGGTAGTTCGCACTCTCGGCACCCGCGGCGGTGACGGCATTGAAGATGGTGGACTTGCCGATGTTTGGCAGACCGACGATGCCACAGGCGACACTCATGGGGAGGGGTGGGGTGGAACTGGGGGGGCAGGAGAGGAAAAGGGGCGGCCATTCTACGGCAGGGCGGCCGCAAGCGATACAGAGCCAAGGGTCGGCGGGCTTTCGGCCCAGATGTGCTGTAGGCTGCGGCGCCCGGCTGGCCTCAAGTGATAGCCGCCCGGGGAGCCAAGCCCCCCATGGAACCCAGCGAAGACAATCCAGCGAGGCAAGCGCCGTGAAGACCGCCATCCTTGGCGCCGGGATTTCCGGCCTGGCCCTGGCCCGCTTCATGCTAGAGGGCGGGCATCCCGCCAGCGGCGTGCACCTCTTCGAGGCGGCACCCGTGGCGGGCGGCCTGTGTCGCTCGAAGACCGTGGAGGGCTTCACCTACGATATCTCCGGCGGTCACATCCTGTTCAGCAAGGACGCCAAAGCCCAGGCCTGGATGAAGCAGAACGCCGGAGGCGACAAGGCCTTTGTCGAACGCAAGCGCCAGACCAAGATCCGCTTCGAGGACCGTTGGGTGCACTACCCCTTCGAAAATGGCCTGGGCGACTTGCCCCAGGAAGCCAACTTCGACTGCCTCAAGGGCTATATCGAGGCCTGGCACGGACGCCAGGAAAAGGACTCCCAGGCGCCCCGGGAGTTTGGCGCCTGGGTGCGCTGGCGTTTCGGAGAAGGCATCGCGCGGCACTTCATGGACCCCTACAACGAGAAGGTCTGGAAGCGCGACCTGGCGCGCCTGTCCAGCGACTGGGTTGCTGGGCGCGTCCCCGATGCACCGCTTGAGGATGTGCTCAAAGCTGCCCTGGGGCTCCGCTCCGAGGGCTACACCCACCAGTCGGTCTTCCACTACCCGCGCCAGGGCGGTTTTCAAGCCATCACCGATGGCTTGGCGGCACAGCTAGGCCAGAGCGTGCGCTATGGGACGCCGGTGACGGCCTTGCAGCGTGTCGGCCACAACTGGAAGGTCAACGGCGAGGCCTTTGATTGCGTGGTTTCGACTCTGCCCCTCACCAGCCTGCCGAACATCGTGGAGGATCTGCCCGCTGATGTGGCCGTGGCCATGGGCGGGCTTGAGTTCAACTCGGTGCTCTGTTTCCTCTTGGCCTTGAACCGCCCCAAACACCCCGACCTCTCCTGGATCTACCTGCCCCACGCTTCGCAAGGTCCCGCCAACCGCGTGACCTACATGTCAAACTACGCCGAGAACAACGCACCCGAGGGGCAGACTTCGTTCCTGTGTGAAGTCACCTTCGACGGCGCCGGCCCGCCCCTGGACGCGAGCTGTGAGAGCGAAGTCATCGACGGCTTGGTCCACGCCGGAGTGCTCAAGCGCGAGGAAATCCTCTTCAGCGACCACTCCATCTCACGCCACGCCTATGTGGTTTTCGACCACGACTACCATGCCCGGCGCGAGCTGGCCCTGGGCTGGCTTGACGCGAACGGCATCTGCGCCCTCGGTCGTTTCGGCCGCTTCGAGTACGACAACTCCGACATGTGCGTGATCAAGTCCCGGGAATTGGCCGCGAAACTGCTCGACCGGGCGGCGCAGGGCTAGCCCGGATGATTCCTGCAAACGGGCTCCAAACACAGCAACTCGTTCCCTGGCGGTGCTTTGCGAAGTCAGGTGCGCGTTTGCATGAATCATCCGGGCCCGGAGCTGTTCACGGCAGCGCTGAGGACCTGGCGCACGCGCACAAAGGCTCCCACCAGGGTGCCGAGGGGCAGGGCCAGGGTGCCCGGCACAGCGCAGTACACCCCGATGACGAGGGCCAGGCGCTGGGCTCCGCTGCCGACCAGGCCCAACTGCCGGGCGAGGTAGTAGCCCACGGTGAGGCCCAGCACCAGGCCCACGGGGGGCGTCATGGTGGCCGCATCGAGCACATCCACGAGTATCCCGGCCAGCACCGGCCCCAGAGCCCGGTGAACCCTGCGGGCAGTGTCCAGGGGAGTGGATTCCGAGTCGCCCTCGTGGGAATCCTCGCCAACCAGGGGCATACGCTCCACTTCGACCTCCAGAACCTCCCGCCCCTTGCCCTCTGCACTCATGTTTTTGGATTATATCGCCGTTAACACCCCGCAGGGAGCCCTCATCCCAGATCATCGACCTTGAGCCGGGCTCCATCGCTGCCCCCTCCCCAGGAGCCCTTTGGCCTGGGGCCCGCCAGACCCTATGGTCTCGAACCATGATGCCCACGCTGTCCCATCCCCGTTACTCTCTCGGACGCTTCTCGAGCGCTGCCTGCCTGGCCCTCGCCCTCTCCGCCTGCGCACGCAGCGGAGGTAGCGTCGAGCCGCCCCCGGGTCTGCCGCTCTTCAGTTATCCATCGCGAGTGCTCCTGGCCGAAGTGGGCCTGCCCTTCTCGGGCGCGACACCGAGCAGCACGGGGACCGGGAACCTCGATTTCTGGAGTCTGAGCGGCTCGCTGCCCCCGGGCGTGACCTTTGACTTTTCGAGTGGCAGCTTCCAGGGAACGCCCACGGCAATCGCCAGCCCCCGCATTCTGACGGTTACCGCGACCAACACCCACGGCACATTCGAGACGATCCTGAGCCTGGCTGTGTGCGGCACACCGCGTTTTGCCTATAGCGCAAATGCTGGTGACAACACTGTTTCCACGCTGCAAGTGAATGACGCGCTGGGGACCTTCGAGCACCGGGGTCACCTGGCGCAGCTGGCCGGCGAGGCCAACCCCAACGATGTTCAAGCCGATCCCCACGGCCGGATCCTCTATGTCCTGAACGACTTTGCCCTGACGCCCTATCTCGTCGATCAGGTGACTGGCGCGCTCACTGTGGGAACTCCGGTCAGCATCGGCACGGGCCCCCACTCGCTCCTCGTGCATCCCGGAGGGGAGTTCGTCTTCGTGGCTTCGTCCTCCACGGACCGAGTGCGCTGGTACACAGTCGATCCCTTCAGCGGCGAATTGTCCCATGAACCCGGAGACCAGGTCTCGACCAATCTGGCCCCGAGCAGCCTGGCCGGCGACCCAGCAGGCCGCTATCTCGTCGTGGGCCACGAAAACAGCACGGACTATCTGCTGAGCTTTATGATCGACGATTCCACGGGCGCATTGACTCTCGCCGACACCGTCAGCGAGGGCTCGGCGAGCATCAAGTCCCTCGAGATTGCCCCCCTGGGCGAGCAGTTGTACGCAGTCCTTTCCGCGGGCGGCTCCGACTTCGCGGTGCGCTTTCCCGTCGACCCCACGACAGGCGCAATGGGCCTCGGGCCGGGCTGGGCACTGCCTACCAGCGGCCCCAGGGAAATCGTGCTCGAGCCGGGGGGCAACTACGCCTATGTGGTGAACGAGACCTCAGCAGAAATCACCTACTACTCGGTGTCGAGTGAAAACGGCAACCTGACCGAGTTGGGTAACCTGCCCTCGACTTCGGGGGCTCGCAGATTGCGCTTTGCCGGGAACGGCCTGCAGGCTGTCCTGGTCGACACCAACCTGCGCGAAGCGCGGCTCTTTGATCGCGAAAGCGATGGCAGCCTGACCGAAACGAGTTCCCTACGCCTGCGCCCGGGCCCCTCGGCCCTGGCCATCATCGAGGGCACCGAAGCCCTGACCCGCCGGGTCAGCACCCTCTACTCACTCAACGGCGACGGCAACGACATCTCGATCTTCCAGGTCGACGCGATCAGCGGCGCAGTTAGCGCCAGCATGCCCCAGGTGCCCACCGGAGTCGGCCCCGTCGACCTGGTTATCGATCCCCTGGGGCGCTTTGCCTATGTGTCGAATGGCAATGACCCCATGGATTTCAACGATCAGAGCATCGGGGTCTACAGCATGGACGCCAGCGGCAACCTGATCGACAACTTCACGCCCAAACTGACCTTTGGCCTCGCCCCCACGGCCCTTGCCATCGACCCCAGCGGGCGCTTCCTGTACGCGCACCTCGCCCTGCCCGGGAGCCTGCCGAGCGTGGACCGTTGGGTGGCCTGGTATGAGATCCTGCCGGATGGATCCCTGGGCGGCGGAGCGACTCACGCCCTGACCAACGGGCTGCATGTGCCCGAGGCCTTGGTGATCGATCACGCGGGGCTCTACCTCTACTACATCGACGGTGGGCAGTTCCCCACCACTACTGTGGGCAACATCGAGATCCTCGCTCTCGACCGGGAGGACGGCAGCGCAACAACAGTCCAATTGGTGGCCGCCAATGCCTACCCCACCAACTTCGAGCTCAGCGCCAACGGCAAGCGAGGATACACGGCCCAAAACGCCGGTAACCTGGCCGTGAGCTGGGAAGTCGGCCTGGACGGAGTGCCTGTGTTCAACCTGCCCGCAACCCAAACTCAAAACCGTCCGGTGGATCTGGCCTTGACTCCGAATCAGAGCTTTGGGTTCGTGGCCTGCAACGATCCGATGACAAATGGCAGCCTCCTGGTGTACGACATCGACCCTGCTACCGGGGCGCTGACCGACACCAGCGGCAGCCCCGGTGCCTGGCGTCACGAAGTCTCGGCCGGCATGAACCCCATCGCCCTGGAACTCTCCCTGGACGGCAACTTTGCCTTCGTCCTCTCGGAGACCTCCGAGGACCTGCACATCTTCTCCATCGATCAGAGTACGGGAGCCCCGGCGCTTCCTCCGCAGGTTATCTCCAGCGGCCTCAGCCCCATCGAGTTGCGCAGGCGAATCGCTGTGGAGTGAGTGCGGCCCATGGGCCTTGAGGTGGTAGCCTGGAGCCCATGGATCGCATCTGTGGTGAAGGATTCGCATCGCGCTCGGCAGTCTTCGGGCGGCACGGGATGGCGGCCACCAGCCAGCCCCTGGCCACGGGCGTGGCCCTGGACCTCCTGAAAGCCGGCGGCAGCGCGGTGGACGCGGCCATCGGCGCCAACGCCGTGCTGGCCCTGGTGGAACCCACGGGCTGCGGCCTGGGCGGAGACCTCTTCGCCCTGTTGCACGATCCCGAGGAAGAGGGGCTCAAGGGACTGAATGCCAGTGGCCGCTCGCCCCTGGGGCTCACTCTGCCCATGCTGCAAGCCGAGGGGTTCGAGTACCTCCCGGCCCGCGGTCCCTTACCGATCTCCGTGCCTGGCTGTGTCGATGGTTGGTGCCAACTCTCCCAACGCTATGGGCGGCTGCCCCTGGCAGAGGTCCTGGCCCCCGCCGTCAGCTACGCCCGGGAGGGTGCCCCCATTACCGAGGTGATCGCCTTCCACTGGCAACGCGGCGCCGCCGCCCTGGCCGCCCAAGCGGGCTTCGCTGAGGTTTTCCTGCCCGCTGGACGGGCACCCCGCGCGGGCGAGATCTTCAAGAACCTGGCCCTGGCCGACAGCCTCGAACGAATCGGCGCCGAGGGGCGTGCCTGGTTCTACGAAGGTGCTGGCGCTCTGGAAATCGAGCGCTTCGTCGTACAGAGCGGAGGCTACTTGCACGCCAGCGACCTTGGCCGGCACCGTTCGGAATGGGTCACGCCGGTGCAAACCTCCTACCGGGGAGTCGAGCTGTGGGAGTTGCCGCCCAACGGTCAAGGCATTGCTGCCCTGCAGATCCTCAACCTTCTTGAGGGTGAGAACTTCGAGCCTGGGGATTTCGGGAGCGCGCGCTTCGT
Organism: Planctomycetota bacterium; assembly: GCA_012959785.1. Classification (GTDB taxonomy): domain Bacteria; phylum Planctomycetota; class UBA1135; order UBA1135; genus DUCM01. The sequence continues at coordinate 325,034 of DUCM01000006.1, forward strand.
GCACGCCTTTGTGGAAGCCAAAAAACTGGCCTTCGAAGACCGTGCGCGGCTCTACGCCGACCCCGACTTCGCCGAAGTCCCGGTGCAACGCTTGATCTCCAAGGACTATGCCCGCGAGCGCTGGCAGCTCTTCGATGCCGAGCGCGCTCTCGAGCACATCGAAGCCAGCCACCCCGCCCTGGAGAGAGGCGACACGATTAACCTCTCGGTAGCCGACGAGCGAGGACAGATGGTCTCGCTGATCCAGAGTAACTACCGCGGCTTCGGCTCGGGGGTGACTCCCCCCACCCTGGGTTTCGGCTTGCAGGACCGCGGACAGATGTTCGATCTTCAGCCGGGGCGGCCCAACAGCTACGCGCCGGGCAAGCGACCTTTCCATACGATCATCCCGGCTTTTTTGACCCGCGGCGGCGAGCCGTGGTGCGCCTTCGGCGTCATGGGTGGCGATGCGCAACCGCAGATCCACGCCCAAATCGTCATCAACCTGGTGGACTTCGAGTTGGGGTTGCAAGCCGCCGGAGACGCAGCCCGCATCCTGCACAGAGGCTCATCCGACCCCATGGGCAGGCGCATGCAGCAAGGCGGCGAGGTGCTGCTTGAGTCCGGCTTCAGCGCCGAAACGCGCCGCGAATTGGAGCGCCGAGGCCACCGACTGGGCTCGCAGCAGGGCCAGTTTGGCGGCTACCAGGCGGTGGCAACGCGCTCCGGAGTCCTCCAAGGAGCCTCCGAAGCGCGCAAGGACGGTCAGGCCTCGGGCTACTGACCGCGGCCGTTGCCCTTGGCCTGCTGGCGGGCGCGCATGGCGCGCAGGGTGCTCTCGACGGCTCTTTCAAGAGCCGCGCCGCGGGCATTCATGGCCGCCACACGACCGGTTTCGTCCAGGATGGCTATCGTCGGGAAGGAGCTCACGCCAAACTCGCGGCAGATATCCATCCCGCCCCAGGCATCGATCCAGGAGACGCCGAAGGACTTGATCTTTTTTTTGTAGTCCTCAGCGTCATCGTCCGTGTTCACGCCAACGATGGCGAAGGGTTCATCTTTGAAGCGCTCGACCAGCGCTTTGAGGTGAGGAAGCTCACCCCGGCAGGGGCCTCACCAAAAGCCCCAGAAGTCGAGCACAACGACCTTGCCGCGAAAATCGGAAAGCTTGAACGCCCGGCCGTCCACGGTCTTGGCCACGAACTCCAGGGGCTCGCCGCCAACGGTCAGGTAGCGGGCGCGGTTGTACGCCGGCCGCGCCTCTTTGGCGTAGCGGGAATCGGGCCAGGTGGTGCAGATGTGCTCGTACCAACCGTACCCGGCGGTGCGCTGCTCTGGATCTTTCGATTGCGCCAGGCGCCCGGCGAGGGCCAGGGCAGCGGCGGCGCAAACATTGGCTTCCTCGCTCTTGGTGGTGACGGTCTCTAGCAGTTGGCAGAGCGCGTCTTCGCCCAGAGAGCGGCGGCATTGAAGCAAGCTGGGAATGGCCTCCTCGAACCAGGGGGCGCTGAGGTGCTCAGCTACCAGAGTTCGAGCACTCAAAGCCTGGCGCTCGCGGCGCTCGGCGGCTTTGCCCTCACCATAGCGCGTATGACCGATCAGCCAGAGGTGGGCCTGGCCCTCGCCTCTCTCGGCCAGGCGGGTGAAGCGCTGGAAATAGGTGTAGGCGGGGTGCGCCTTGCGCAGGGCTCTGCGTTCGCTCTTGTCCTTGGCATCGTCGAGGGCCTTGGAGTGGCTGATTTCGGCAGCCTCGAAGGCCTCCATCATGATGTCGTAGTCGGAGACCTCGGGAGAGTGCGCTGGGGAGGCGGCTCCCGAGACGGCCAGCAGGCCGAACAGCGAAAGACCCAAGCAGAGGTTTAGTTTGTGGAACATGGTCGGTGACTGTGGAAAGGGAGCCGGGGGCTCCGGTCGCCAGACTCGAGGCCTGGCAGGATGGTCCCTTCGAGGGGCGGTTATGAAAACCCAGGGAGCCGCCCTCCTGAACCATGGGTCCAGTATGCCCATTGCCCCTCAAAAAAGAGCGACCAGACCTAGTCCTTACTCTTGGGGCTGCGCTCGGGCCGCTTCCAGTGGCCCATGGCTTCCAGGATCCAGGGCACCAGCTCCCCCACAGCAAGGGTGACCTGCTCCATGGAGTCGCGCTCGCGCACGGTGACCACATCATCAGCGAGGGTCTGGCCATCCACGGTGACACAGAATGGGGTGCCCACCTCATCCTGGCGCCTGTAGCGGCGACCGATGGCGCCCTTCTCGTCGTATTGCACCGAGAGTCTCGCGCGCCGCAGCTCGGCCTCGATTTCGTGGGCCTTCTCGGGCATGCCTTCCTTCTTGACCAGGGGGAAGATCGCCACGGTGGTGGGCGCGATGCGCGGATGGAAGTGCAACACCACGCGGGTGTCCTTTTCCAACTGCTCTTCTTCGTAGGCGTCGATCAAGAAAGTCAGGGCCATGCGGTTGATGCCGCCGGCGGGCTCGATCACCCAGGGCGTGTACTTTTCCTTGGTCTCCTGGTCGAAGTACACCAGCTTGGTGCCCGACGCCTCGCTGTGCCGGGAAAGGTCGAAGTCGCCACGGTTGGCGATGCCCTCGAGTTCTCCCCAGCCGAAGGGGTAGAGGTATTCCACATCAGTCGTAGCCTTGGCGTAATGAGCTAGCTCCTTTTTGTCGTGCACTCGCAGGCGTAGGGCGTCCGGGTTGATGCCGTAGTCGGTGTACCACTGGAAGCGCTCCCTGACCCAGAACTCAAACCACTTCTGGTCCTCGCCGGGCGGCACGAAAAACTCCATCTCGGCTTGCTCGAACTCGCGGGTGCGGAAGACGAAATTTCCCGGCGTGATCTCGTTGCGGAACGACTTGCCGATCTGAGCGATGCCGAAGGGCGGCTTGATGCGCGCCGAATCGAGCACATTCTTGAAGTTGAGGAAGATGCCCTGGGCGGTTTCGGGGCGCAAGTAGGCCACCGAGCCCGAGCCTTCAACCGGCCCCACATTGGTCTTGAACATGAGATTGAACTCGCGCGGCTCGGTCAACTCTCCCGCGCACTCCCCGGGCCGCTTGGAGGGTTTCTCGGGGCAACTCGCATCCTCGATCTTGTCGGCTCGAAAGCGCGCCTTGCACTTCTTGCAATCCACCATGGGATCGCTGAAGCCGCCCACATGGCCCGAGGTCACCCAGACATCGGGGTGTTGGATGATGGCGGAATCGAGGCCGACCACATCGGAGCGCTCGGTGACGACCCTCCCCCACCAGGCGTCCTTGACGCGGCGCAAGAGCTCCACGCCCAGAGGGCCGTAGTCGTAGGTGTTCCCGATTCCTCCGTAGATCTCCGATGCTTGAAACACAAACCCCTTGCGCTTGCAGAGGGAGACGATGTTGTCCATCAGGTTCGGCTGTTGCTTCGCCATGTTGCGTTGAATCAGAAACAGGTCAGGGAGTTAGATGAGGCAAGGAGGCTCCAGGAAGGGAGCTGGGAGCCAAGCAGGGTACGCCCGGGGATGCTCGGGCTCCAGCCCAAGCATTCGGCTGTGGGGCCAAAGCCAAGGGAACCCTCGTCCATGTTACTCAGAATCGCCAATCGAGAAGTCGAACTCGGTGGCTCGGGCCTCCTCGACTCGCACGAGTTCAGTTTGGCCGGAGCCGAGTTCTGCGTGCCAATATTTGATGCGGTACTCGCCCGGCGGAAGATTGGGGATCTCAAAGCAGCCTGCCTTGTCAGTCAGGGCGCAAAAGGGCGTCTTGGTGACATGGACCGTCGATGACATCCAGGGCCGCATGTCGCAGCCCAGAACGATCCGGTCAGCACGCCGGCATTGGATCCGGCGCACTGTCGCGGGAGCCAGGAGCACATTCATGCTGCCGTTGCGGCGCGAGGCCAGGCGCAAATGATGGGGCACGGGGTCGGAGTTCTTGATGAGCAGCGAGGAGCCGATGGCCGCGATGGCCACATGGGGCTCGAAGCGACAGTCGGCTTGCTCGACCAGCACTTCCACACCACGGCCACTCACCGTGATTCCGGGAATATCCACGGACACAACCACATTGGCGAGGCCGCCCTCGGCGTCCACCAAGCGCCGGCGGTCGGTGAGATCCAGTTCGTGGCCTTCGCTGAGGCATTGCTCCAGCGTGCCATCCGTCACGCGCAGGGGTGGCAGGGGATCTCGGCTGCCGTCAAAGCTGACGCGCCCGTACAAGCCCGACTCCTGGGCAGCGGGTGCGCTGGGGCTCGCCAGCTCGGCCAAGAGTGAGTCGATGAGGGCCTCGCTGGCCTGGTTGTCGAGGTTGCGCCCCCGTATCACACCTTCGGCATCAACGATGATGGTCGTGGGAAAATTGAACACTCCCAGGAGCTGCAGGCGAGGCCCCTTGCGCTTGGTCTCGAGGGAGCAGCGCCAGGTGATGCCGACTTTCCCCGAGCGCCCCGCATAGGACTTGTAGGAGACCGTGTCCGTGTTGAAGCCCAAAATCGAAAGCGGCTGCTCGCTGTACTTGGCGTGTAGGGCATTGACACGCGGGATGTCCTCCATGCTCTCTGGACTCCAAAAGCCCCAGAAGTAGAGCATCAGGATGCGACCGCGGTACTTTGTGCTGTCGATGTCGAGCCCTTCGCCATCGCGGGCCTCGAAGGTCGGCATCAAGGCGCCGGGCATGACCCACGAAAACGCGTCCCGCGCGACTTCCGCTTCCTTGCGCTGACGCTCGATGGAGGAGTTCTCCACGATTTCGGTGTAGAGAGCCATGGCACGCTGGAGCTCCTCAAAGGTGCTGCCGGTCTCCAGGTTCTTGGCCAGGACGAAGCGAGCTTGGTCGGCCGTGCGACGGTCTCTAGTCCTCGCGATCACCGTCTCGAGCAGGGGCACATAGCGTTTCCGATCAACGCGCTGGGCCTGGGCCAAAAGCCCCTCCACCTCTTCGTAAACCCATGGCTCCTGGGGATAGGTTTCGAACAAGAACTCGAGGATCTCGAACTTCACATCCATCCAGGGCCATTCCTGAACGAGGAAGCGCTCGCTCGTGTCGGTGGAGATGAAGCGCAGGGCCTCAGTAATGCCCCTACGCAAGGCCTGATCGTAGGCCGGGAAGAAAACCTCCGTACGGAAGGCGGCAGCCAAGTGCTCGGCGGACGCCAGGGTGGCGAATTGGGCGCGGAAGGATTCCAGGGGATAGGTTGGCCAGCCCTCCTCGCCGATGCCCTTGTCGCGCAGGTCCCGGACGGTCTTGATCCAGGCCCTCTGGTTTTTTTGCATGGCCCGGTTGGTGCGGGTGAAGAGCCGCTGGGCAGCGTGGCCGGCGGATTCGGTGGCCGGGTAGCCATCGACCAGGATCTGCCACAACTCGACGGCCTGGGCGACATCGGTGGGATCCTTGGTCTTGCCATTGCTGAAGATCAGCGCCGCCTCGGTCCAGAGGGCCTTGGCCTCGATCTCCGCGATGCGACTCCTCTCGCCGATGGTGCGCAGGGTCTTACGCACGAATTCTCTGCCGAGCAGCCGCCGGGCGCGCAACAGGTCGTCCATGGCACCGATCAAGTAGTGGCTGGAGGCGTGTTCTTCAGCCAGGCGCGTGTACATGCGCTCGATCAATTTGCGGCGCTCGAGGGGATCTTCGATGGCGCTCGCGCTGTTGCCCACGATCCAATGCTGGGCCCGGCCATTGCCCGCCTCGGCGAGCTCGATGAAGATGTCGAAGTACTTGAAGAGCGGGCTCGGCGGCCATTCGGATTGGGCCACTCCATCACGGCGGAGCTGGCGGCAGTCGAAGTGGTGGGAGCCAATGTCGTTGTTGTAGCGTTTCAGGACTTCTGAGAAGGCCTCGTACTCGGCCTCGTCGATGGCGATAGCCGCGGCCCGTTGGCGCTCGGCCTCCTCGGTGCCAGCGGCCTGGGGTGCTTCTTGGAGGCCAAGGGATGCCGGGCCGGCGGTCAGGCTGGCGGTCAATAGGAGGACAGAAAAAAGGCACATGGATGCTTGCAAGTGAGACGGAGGGCTGGGCTACGAAGGGCAGCAGTATAGGTTGGCTGAAGAGTAGCTGCTTGTCTCGTCCAAGACGATTTCGCGCTTGCTATCCCCAGGGGCGGGCTCCCTGGACAAAACCTGCTAACCTGGGCACATGTCGACCAGCCCCAGCCCTATCCTCGAATCCGAACAGGCCGATTGGTGTGCACCGCGAGCGTCCGCGGGACGCCGTGGAGCCCACGGCAAGGAGGTGGCCATGGTGGCAGACAAGGTCCTCGCCGGTGAGCGCATCAGCGCCAAGGAAGCTCTCTTGCTCCACGAAAGAGCAGACATCCTCACCATCGGAGAGCTGGCCGACAGCGTGCGGCGGCGCAGGCACCCCCAGAACCGGGTGACCTACATCATCGACCGCAACATCAATCCCACAAATGTCTGCATCACCGACTGCGGCTTCTGCGCCTTCTATCGCAGGCCCAAGCACGAGGAAGCCTATGTCCTCGAGCGAGATGTCATCCTGGAGAAGGTGCGCGAGACAGCCGAACTGGGCGGGCGCCAGCTCCTGATGCAAGGGGGCCACCATCCCTACATCAAGACCGACTGGTGGTGCGAACTTCTGGCCGACATCAGCGCCAAGTTTCCACAGCTCAATTGCCACGCCCTTTCGGCTCCCGAGATCGACCACCTGGCGCGACTCGACAAACGCAGCGTCGAGGAAGTCCTGGCCGATCTCATGGCCGCCGGACTCGGATCGGTGCCCGGTGCAGGAGCGGAGGTGTTGGTGGAGCGCGTGCGCAAGATCATCGCACCCAAGAAGACCTCCACCGACCGTTGGCTGGACATACACAGGAAGATCCACGCCGCCGGCCTGCGCTCCTCGGCCACCCTGATGTACGGCCATGTGGAAACGCCTGGGGAGCGCATCGAACACCTCGAGCGCCTGCGTGACTTGCAGGACGAAACCGGCGGTTTCACCGCCTTCGCGTGCTGGAACACCCAACCCGAGGGCGTGCCCGAAGAGGCTCTCTACCCGAAGAAGACCACGCCCTCGCTCTACTTGCGTGTCCAGGGCATCGCACGCATCTTCCTCGACAACTTCGAGAACATGCAGACCAGCTATGTCACCCAGGGCCTGAAACTGGCCCAGGTTAGCCTGCGCTACGGCTGCAATGACTTCGGCGGCACCATGCTCGAGGAGAATGTGGTCTCGGCAGCGGGCTGTTTTCACCTCGAAAGCATCGAGAAGATCGAGACGGCAATCGTTGCGGCGGGCTTTCATCCACGACAGCGCAACTCGTGGTACGGCATCGTGGACGAACGCAACGACGGTCCCGCTGAGCCAGCCAGCAAGGAAGAAGCACGAGTCGAGCTCGCCGGAGGTGCCCCGTGATACAAGCCAGCGCGATCCCGGCCGAGGGGACCCTCACTCCGAGCGCCTTCGCTGACGAGCGCCTGCTAGGAACAGCAAGCGCCGCGGGCCTGGGCGAGATCGCCGAGCGGGTCATCGCCAGAGAGCGCCTGTCGCTGGACGATGGTCGCCGCTTGTACAAGAGCGACGCCATCCACGCAGTGGGTGCCTTGGCCAACCATGTGCGTGAGCGAATGAACGGCGACCTCGCCTACTTCAATGTCAATCAGCACATCAACTACACGAACTACTGCAACAAGTTCTGCAAGTTCTGCTCATTCGACAAGTTGCCCGGCCAGGAGGGGGCCTACTTGATGACTCCCGAGGATGCGGCGGCGAAGATCACAGCTCACCTCGACGAGCCGGTGACAGAAGTCCACATGGTGGCGGGCACCTGGCCACAACTCGGCCTCGACTACTACCTCGACTTGTTGCGCCAGGTCAAGCGCGCGCGCCCCTCGATCCACATCAAAGCCTTTACCATGGTCGAGTTGGATCAGATTCGGCGCGTGGCCAAATTGCCCCTGGACGAAACCATCGAGCTGCTCAAGCAAGCCGGCCTGAACTCCTGTCCCGGTGGTGGCGCCGAGGTCTTCTCCGAGCGCGTGCGCGCCGAAGGTTACCCCAACAAGATGTCGGGAGCCGCGTGGCTGGAGACCACGCGCGCAGTCCACCGCGCGGGCCTGCGTTCGAACTGCACCATGCTCCACGGTCACATCGAAACCGTCGACGAACGCCTCGAACACCTCGATGCCCTGCGCCTCCTTCAAGATGAGACCGGCGGCTTCCAGGCCTACATTCCCCTCTCATTCCATCCCGCGAACAACGAGTGGTCCCACCTGAAGGGTCCCTCGGCCCTGGACGAGTTGCGCGAGATCGCCGTGGGACGCTTGATGCTCGACAACATTCAACACATCAAGGCGTATTGGATCCTGATGGATGTGCCCATCGCCCAACTGTGCCTGTCCTATGGCGCCGACGATGTGGACGGCACCGTGGTCGAGGAAAAAATCTACCACGACGCCGGTGCCACCACGCCGCAGGCAGTGCAACGGGAGGAACTCATCGATTGGATCCGAGACGCCGGCCGGGTGCCTGTGGAGCGCGACACGCTCTACGGCGTGCTCTGGACGGACTAGCGAACCGCCGCGTGGTCCTTGAACACGCGCAGCCAGTGCATGAAGTCCGGCTGAAAACCCGTGGGCGTGCGATAGAGTCGCTCGCAGGTGCGCAACACGCCGCTGGAATCCACGAAACCCAACCAGGCCTTGGAGGCCCCGGGGGCTTCCTCAAGATCGTGGCTGTCGGGCTTGGCCCAGGCGTAGAGCAGGATGCGTACGGTTGGACCTTCGAGTTCAGCCAGAGCGGCTTCCAGAGTCGCCAGGCGCTTGGGCCCCAGTAGTTCCGGCACGGCCAGCAGGACCTCCAGGTCGGCGGCTTCTGACTCGAGCGCTTCGCCGGCCAACTTGTAGAACTGCTGCGCCACGCGAGCGCACTCGTCGAGGGCTTCCGAGAACCGGGGCTCCTTGTGCTCCTCGATGGGAACCCAGACGAAGACCTGGCCCCTGGAAGCGGGGTGCAGGCCCAGGATGCGCTGATTGACAAAGTCAGTGAAAGCTCCCCGGGCGGGCCGCTCGAAGTCCAGAGCTCGCACGAAGTCCGCGCCGCCGGCGTTGGGAGAACAGGCGCGTCCCAATTCCCGGCCGCGGTCGAGGCGCTGCACCCGCGCGTCGATCACGCGCATGGCGCCCATGCTCGTGGCAAAGCCTACGGCTCCAGTGATCGGTGCGCCGAGGCTCGATTGGTAAGTGCCCACGAACTGCTTCTCGATCCAGATGTGCACGGTGGCGCCGTCGACGATGACCGCCAACTCGAAGTTGGAGCGCGGCTCATCGAAGGTCACATGGCCACGAGGCAAAGAGCCCTTCAGGGGACCATCGCGCTCGCGCAGACCTGAGAAGCTCCAACTCACGCTCTCCAGGGCCTCGGCCTCTTCCGCCTTGCCAATCGAGTAGTAGAAATCCCCTGCCGAAAACCCCAGACGCAAGTTGCGGTCGCGCCGGCGGTAACCAAACACCAGGGCTCCGGAAACATAGGCAGTGGTGAATTGGATGCGACAACGGATCAAGTAGCGGCCGGCGTGCTGTAGGGCCTCGGTGCGACAGAAGGCATGGCGATTGGCGGCGTTGCGCTCCATGCTCCCCGAGCTGTCCTTGGGACGAAAACGGCCCACATGCAATTCGCCATCGTGCTCGAGGTACCAGCAGTCCTTGGCGCGGCGTTCTTCGTACCCGGTCAAGCCCTCCTCGACCCAGCCTGCAATCCCCAGGCGCTCCTCGGAAGCTTCGGGTCCCGCCTCGCCCGAATGGCTTTTCCCGGCCAGCGCCACTCCCAGGATTCGTGCCAGCCCGTCATGGTCGGCGCGCACGGCCGCCGCGGCCGCGGACCATTCGTGATCCTCGAACTCCTGGGCTTCACAGAGCAGCGCCGTGAGGAAGGCCTCGCTTTGAGGCAGGCGCAGGGATGCGGGACGGGTCGCAGCGAAGGCCTCGCCGGCCCGGCGCTGCTGGCTCATCAGTTCATTGTTCAGGACCCAGGCAGCCTCAACCCGGCCCAACTCGGCGAGAAGTTCCGCGCAGCGCGCATCCCGTGCAGGCGAACGCTCGTCCCGGGCAGCCGCCCAGACAATTGCCGCCACAGCATCCTTGGTCTGCCCCAGCGAGGCCAAGAGCAGGCCTGCGCGCCAGGCCTGTTCCTGGCCGAACCAGGGTTCTGCACGGCTGCGCGACCAGACCCAGGTAGGTTCGTCGTAGACCCAATCGTCAGCGGTCTGCGGCACGCTGTCCACATAGTTGGAGGTCCAACTCGCCCGGGCATCCCAATAGAACCCCTTGCCAAAACTCGCAAATCCCGCGGCGAACTCCTCCAAGCCCTCGGGGCGCAGTTCGCCGCCATCCGCAAAGCAAGTGAGAAACCACTCCAGCGAGTTGCCGCCGTGCTTGGCGCAGCCCTGCATGTAACGCGGCAATGCCGAAGCAAAAACCGCCTGTCCCTCTTCTTCCCAGAGACGCAGGTAGACGAACAGCGCGTAGCCCGCCACATAGTTGTCGCGATACTCCTCGATTTCGCCCTGAATCAACTCGCGCAACTTGCTCAGCTTGCCATAGCCCTTGATCCAGGCCGCTTCCACGGTGCCGAAGAGGATGTGGCGCTCGACGAAAGCCTCGTCCATGCTGTCGCCATAAGCCGCGCCAGTCCAGACGGCCTTGCCCTCGACCAGCCAGGCGGGTTGACCGGGAAAAAGCACGCCGTCGAAGCGGTGGGTTAGCTCGTGGGTCAAGCCGTGGCCGAGCCCTTCGATATTGCCACACGAAAAACGCATGACCGTGGTGTCGCCGCCCTGAAAGCCGCCGGCCCACCAGAAGGGTGTGCCTTCGGACTCGAGGCCCGCCGCTTCGGGCACAACACGCACCAATCCTGGCCGTCCCACGAAGGGATCCTCACCGAACCAGTTGGCCAGGCGTTGATGATGGGCCTCGAGGGTGCGCGTCACCCCCACCAGAGTCTCCCAACCGCACGAACTCTCCACCCGGTACCAGCCCCGGGGCGTGACCGACAAGCCGGGCCGCGACATGTCCCGGTGCAGTTTGGTGAAGGCGCGCGTCTCGGATTCCTCCATGTCGTAGAGCTCGTCGAGGGTCAGGGGCTCGCCCAAGTCCTTGGCCAGGCGCCGACGAGCCTCGCTCAGCGCTTCAGCCGACTTCTTCGCGAGCTTCTTCAGCCCGCGCGGGCGATCGCCTTTCAAATCCTTGAAGCCGCCCTGGACAGCGAGCCCACTCAGCACGCGCGAAGCAGCCACGCAGTCGACCAGGCGGCTCTGGCCACGAGCCGCTCGTTGGGCGCGGAAGAGTGCCGCGATCACTTGGTCGGGCAGCTTGACGGGCAGATGGACATCCAGGGAATCCGCCGGCACGTCCAGAGCTGGCGCGGGCTCTGCCAAAACCGCCGCCAGCCCCCTGGCCCAACGAGCCACGAGGGCGGCGCTCGGTTGACGATGGGCAAGTTTGTCCTGCTTTTGGCTGAGCTTCTGCAATTCCTCGTAGGCCAAAGCCCGAGCACGCTCGCTGGCGGCGGCCCCCGGAGCCCATTCCTGCATCTCCCTCGACCACGATGATTTTGACCCCGAGGCCTTTGACCCCGAGCTGCGCCCGTCGGCACCCGCCGTGACTCGCAGGTACGTGCGGGCCCAAAGCGCTCTCGACTCGGGATCGAGGGCACTGGCCTGCACCATCAGGCGCGCGACCTCGGGACTCTTGGGGCTGAGCACCCAGGCTTCGCCCAGGTGCTTGCGGGCCGCCTGCAAGTCGCCCGATTCCAGGGCCGCCCGCCCGCGCTCCAGGCGAATATCTACCCTGGAGCCCGATTCAGAGGAGTCCTGCAGCGAGCACAACCCGCCTGCAAGAACCAGCCCGAGAGCGGCGGTCCGGGAGGCCCGGGAGAACCACTTGGTTCGCAACGGCGTGAATCAGGGACAGTAGTTGATGCGCAAGCCCCGCGACATGCCGAGACCCGTTCCGTCGCCTTGCAAGGGATCGCGGAACCAGACCTGGTAGTAGAGCGTGCTGCCCACCAACCCCGGTGTGACATCGATGGCGAAGGTACTGATGCCTACATTGCTGGTGGTGTTGTTGCCCTCGCGAACGAACGGCGCCCCCACCAGGCGATAGGTGTTGGAGAATGGGACCAGGGCCCAGGACTGACCAGAGAACAGGAAGGCCGGCTGATTAAGGGCCGCATCCTGCACGACAATCTCGAAGCCACCTCCCGGTGCAGGAGTGCCATTGGTCACGAGATGAGGGGTTTCCTTGGTGCTAGAAGGCTTCGCGGGGCCGAAACTCGTGGGGGCAACACAGCCCCCCAGAGCTGGACCAAATTCGACCAGTTGTAAATCATCTATCTGCCAGCCCCCCAGGCGCCATTGCGCGTTGCTGCGGATCTCGAACTCGATTACAACGGCCGCCTGGCCGTCAGCTTGCCCTGAAATGTCGAACTCCACCTCAGTCCAGGCCGTGTCGAGGATGTGAGCCTCGTTGCCGCTGGTCCAAGCCACCGTGCCGTTGACTCTCACCGAGAGTTCGTCGGTGCGGTGCACCGAAGCCCAGCGCTGGAAGCGCAAGCGCGTTCCGATGCGTCCGGTGCAATCGTAAGCCGGCGAGCGCAGGTAAGCGTGGATGTCGTTGCCGTAGCGACCTTCGCCAGAGACGCCCAGGTCGAGGGCCCAGAGGTTGAAGCCGCTGGCGGCCGTGGTCGGATCGCTCCAGTGGATGGCGGTCGTGCCGCCATCAAAAATCGTCCCGCTTTTGCCCGCGGAGAAACCATTTTCCCACTCGTCTTGGGAGCTAGAGGTGTCGCCATAGCTGCCGTGGTTCCAAGAACTGGAGCCGGTTTCCATGTTGTCGGTAAGGAAGACCGCCGGAGAGCCAACAGCGAAGGACGCCGGCGCAGCGGCACCGGTGTCGGGCCATGCGATGCTGTTGCCGAGGGAGTCGCTGGCGCTGAACCAGAGTTCGACCACGGCGGGAGAAACCACATCGGGCAGCAGCGCCGCGAAGAAGTCATCGGGCAGAGAGGCCAGGTTGTCGACCTGCCAGGCGCCACCATTGATGCGGTAGTGAAGCTGGCTTGAGGTCAGGCTCTGGCCCATGTGGGGCACGATGGAAATCTGCGCGTCGTAGGGACCGCTCTCGGTCAAGCTGTCCACGGGCACGACGATATTCTCCATGGTAAGCGGGTGCAGGTCGACGCCGGGCCAACCCTGAGCCGCGAAACCCGCCTCAATCTCCGTGTAGTGCGGCGATCCGTTGTTGACATCGCCGTCATCATCATCGAGGACCAGCCACTGAACCTCGATGATCGATTTGATCTCGGTCTGGTTGTAGGCGGCCATCCAGCCCAGGAAGATCGCGTTCGAGAGGTCGTCGCCCAGGGCGTTGCCGAGGGTCTGGTTGAGTTCCTCGCGCACCTTCCAGGCAGCGCCCATCCAGACCTTGCCCTCTTGGTGCACCTCGCCGCCGTGGCAAGCGGCATTAAAGTCGCCGCAGAACTGCAAGTTGTTCAGTCCACTGCGAATGTAACCGCTGCCGAAAAAGTCCTCGCCCATGATGGGCGTATCGTAGAGGTACATGGCCCAGACATCGGCGTTGCCCTCGCCCATGCCATCGGCGCCGTTGCCTGTGCCGTAGCGTACATTGAGCCAGTGCCCCATTTCATGGGCTACCACAGTCGAGTAACTGGTATTGACGCAGCCCCCTCCGGGAGTGAAGAAGTTGACCGAGCCGCCATCGAAGTAGGCATTGCAGTTCTGGTTCAGATTTACTTTCGCCGCCGCGGTGAAGTCGGCGTGACTGTCGGCTGGGTTGATTGCACGGATCCAATCTCTCAGCAAGTTGATGCTCTGGAAGGCATTGGACTGGGCCGTGACGAGAGCCTGGCTCGACGGGTTCATGGTGATCGAGTTGCCGGCGCCGGTTTGCAAGTTGAGACTCGTGCTGTACTCCGAACCGGACTCGTTGAAGACCCGCGCAAAGGGGCCTTCGAAGGTGCAGGTCACTTGCAAGGGGCCGTTCACCCCCGCGAAGTTGAAGGCGCCGGTGGCATCGGTGGTCATATCTCCCACCGAAGAGGTCATGCGCAGGTGCGTCATGGGAAAGCTCTGCTCGGGATTGCCTCCCGAGTCGGGAGCGGTGCCGGGGGTGACCATGGCTCTGACCACCCCACCCACATCAAAGTTGTGGACGAGATTGATGGCCCCCAGGAACTCACCCGTAACCGCATCGACCATGAGTGTCTCGCCCGTGGGGCGCGCGTCGCTAACTGCGGCCAGAAGATCCACACGCCAGATGAGTTGCGGCACTCGAGTCGTGCCGGTCTGCACCTGCAAGACCGCCAGGCTTGCAGGCGAAGTTTGGGTGCCGACGAGTCCATGGCGATCAGTGAATATTTCGCCCGCGCGCAAGACCGCGTCAGCCGCCTTGAGGCGCGCGGGGACGATGCTGAGATCATCGCCGGGCAGGGCCGTCGAGTGCACCGACAACAGTCGCGCCTGGTCGTCAAAGAGCAAATGCACCCGCGCGCCTTGCACGGGCACGCCGTCGATCTCCTGAATGAAATTCACCGTGCGCTTGTCGATGGTGCCGAGGTGCGCCATGGGCAGGGGAATCTGTTCGAGGGGCACCAGGGTCAGGGGATCGACACCGGTCAAGGCCTGGGTGTCTCTGAGCATGAGCCGCCCGCGCAAGAACCAGTCGGCCTCGCTTGTGGGGATGAAAGTTGCCTCGGCGCGGCCGCCGTAAAGCATCTCGGCAAAGCCGGTTGTTCTGTCCACGCGCACTGTCCAGTTTGTTCCGTGCCGCGACCTCCAGGTGTCCAGGGCCTCCCCGTCCGTGGCGCTCAAAACAGCAAGAACAGCCGGGCTAGCACCGAGCGTGAGGGCCAGTGAGGCGAGGAAAACTCGTATTGTGGGTGTCACAAGCATGAACGAAGTCCTGACAAGAATTAGGGAGAAGGGCCTGGGGGGGGCCACTCAAGAGTACGGCATGGGGGACATTTCGTCTGTACTGGCTACCCTCTTCTCTCCGCCACCACGCCTCTACCTACAATGACTCAACGCTACTCGGTTCTTCTGAGCCTGGCTCTCTCTCTCGTCTCCTCGGCTGCCGGCCAGGTGGACGAGGACAGACGCGCCCACTTCGATGTCAGCGCCTACGATCTCGAACTCGCGGTGCGGCCCGGCGAAAAGGTCCTGGAAGGCCGCGGGCTGATCCGCGCGGTGGCCTTGGTGGAGGATCTCGCAAGGGTACAGCTCGACCTCGAAGACCTGCACGATGTGTTGGCGGTAAGCGACGGCGAAGGAACGGCTCTTGAGTTCGAACGCATCGCCCACGGGCTCGTGATCCAACTCGCCGCACCCATCGCGAAGGGTGCCACCTTCGCCGTGCGCGTCGGCTGGCGCGGCCAGCCCAAGGGCGGCGACTTCGACGGCTTTCATTGGAAAGAATCCGCCGACGGTCAGCCCTGGATCAGCACCGCCTGCCAGGGACTCGGCGCCCACTACTGGTGGCCGTGCAAAGCCAGTTTTTTCCACCCCGAAGACAAGCCCGACACGGTCAGCATGACGATCACGTGCCCCGCGGGGCTCTACGCCGTGAGCAACGGCCGACTGCAATCCGTGCGCGAGGGCGCACCAAGCTGGTTCGATGAAGGAGACTCGTCGTGGCAGACCTATAGTTGGCGCCACAACTACCCCCTCGAGACCTACTCGGTGACTCTCAATGTGGGCCCCTTCGTGGTCGTCGAAGAGCAGCTCGAACTGCCCGGCCTTGAGTCGCCCCTGCCCTTCATCTCGTACATGCTGCCCGAGGATGCGGAGAAGGCCGCCTTGCAGTTCCAGGAAGTTCCGCGGCTCTTGGAAATCTACTCCGAGGCCTTCGGACCTTTTCCCTTTCCCGAGTCCAAGTTCGGCTTGGTGGAGACCAACTTCTGGGGCATGGAACACTCCACCGCGGTGGCCTACGGCTCAAGTTTTCCGGCTTGGTGCAAGGAGCACGGTGAGAAGGATCGCTACGCCCGTCGCAACCGGTGGTTTGATTACATCTTGATCCACGAGGTAGCCCACGAGTGGTGGGGCAACGCGGTTTCTGCGGAGCATTGGGGCCATTTCTGGATTCACGAAGGCTTTGGCACCTATGCCGAGGGTGTCTTCGTCGAGAAGACCGTAGGCCGCGAAGCCGCCGACCGCTTCTTCGCCGACACCAACCGGCGCGTCTCCACCAAACGCGGCCGGCTCTACCGCGGCGACTCGCCGACCTCGCGAGAGGCCTACAGCGGCTTGATCTACAGTAAGGGCTCGGCGGTGCTCAACACCCTGCGGCACTTTGTCGACGACGATGCAGTCTGGTGGAGGAGCCTGGCCGATTTTAACCTCGAATTCCGCTACGGAAACGCCACCACCGAGGATTTCCAGGCCATCCTGGAGCGCAACACCAAGCAGCCCTGGGGACAGTTCTTCCAGGAATGGTTCTACGCCGAGGGCGCACCAGAGCTCGCCATCAAGCTCGTCGGGGCTGAGAGCAGTATCGAAGTCGAGGTGCAGAACCTCCACGGAGAGTTCCATGTGCCCCTCGACATCGCCTGGAGCGCTAGCGGCGAGGAGCACACTCTGCGCCTGGCCGTCGATCCGGGCTTGAACAGTTTTTCCATCCCCGCCAGCGCGCCTGGCGATGTGCGAGTTCTTTTCCTCGAGCGCCTGCTAGGTAAACACACCGTCAAACGGCCAGAGCTCCGCCCGCTGCCCGCTCCCCCAAAATAAAACATATTCCCATGAGTTTCACCCACACCGACCAGCACCGCGAGTTCTCCTCGGAGAAGCTGCGCAAGTCAGCTCTCTTCGAGACCCCGCAGATGTTCTGCGACACCTACTGCCTTGAGCCCGGCCAAGAGCAGCGCATCCACGCCCACGAGGGGGCCACCAAGTTCTACCTGGTCCTCGAAGGTCAGGCGGCGATCACCATCGGCGAGGAACGCCGGACCCTACGCTCCGGCGGCCTGGCCTGGGCAGAGAGCGGCGAGGTCCATGGCGTGAGCAACATTTCCAGGGAACCCTGCGTCCTACTAGTGGCCATGGCACCACACCCCGGTCTCTAACCGCGTGCCAGGCTCCACTCCTTGAGAGGCGGGGGCGCGGCGCGGAAGGAAAGGCGTTCGTCGCGGGTGGGATGGTCGAAGGCCAGGGCCCGGGCGTGCAGGGCGATGCTCTTGTCCGAGAGGGGCACGGGAGCGCCGTACTTCAAGTCGCCCAGGAGCGGCGCGCCGAGGCCGCGGGCACAGGCCAGGCGCAACTGGTGCGAACGGCCGGTGTGGGGCACGAGTTCGAGCAGCCAGCACCCGGCGCTGGAGGCCAGGATGCGGTGGGCGGTGCGGGCCGAGCGGGCGCCTGCTACTCCGCTTGCGACGACTTCCACCGTGTTGCGCTCGCGATCCTTGACGAGGAATTGTTCGAGCTCGCCCGCGGGTAGCAACGGCTCTCGGGCCACGATGCCCCAGTAGGTTTTTTGCACGCTGCCGGTGCGGAACTGCTCGGTCAGGCGCGCGGCGGCCTTGGATGTGCGGGCGAAGATCACCAGGCCGGAAACCGGTCGGTCCAGGCGCGAGACGACACCGAGAAAAACGGCTCCGGGCTTGTTGTATTCCCGGCCCACCCAGGCCTTGGCCGCATCGAGCAAGCTCGCGTCGCCCGAGGAGTCAGGCACCACCGGTACACCGGCGGGTTTGTGCACCACGATGACATGGTTGTCGCAGTGCTCCACGGCGAGAGCCGAGGCATCCATCAGAGATCGAGGCCGCGCCACCAGCGCGCGCAGAAACCGGCTGGCAGGAGCCGCCGCGTTCCTTCAGTCTCGCGCAGAGCCAACTCCCCCACCGCCTGGGTGCCTCCCTCAAAATCTTCAAGCAGGTTGGAAAAGGCCAGGGGCGAATAGCCCACGGCGTAGGTCGAAAGCACCAGCAGGCCCCGCTCGGCCACCAGAGAGCGAGCCGCCTCAAAGAGCGGCGCGAGACCCTGCTCCAAGCGCCAGCGTTCGCCCCGGGGCCCGCGGCCCTGGTGCGGCGGATCGAGCAGGACGATCTCGTAGTGCGATCCACGGCGCACTTCTCGTTGGGCGAAGACCAGGGCATCCTCGAGCAGGACGCGCAGGCTGTCCTCGGGCAGCCCACTGGCCACGAGGTTTTCGCGCATCCAACCGAGGGAAGTCTTCGAAGCGTCCACATGGGTCACCTCGAGGCCGGCCTGGTGGGCGAGCACCGAGGCGGCTCCGGTATAGCCGAAGAGATTGAGCAACCGCGCACCCGTTCCAAGTTGGCTGGCGGCCCTGGCGACGAATTCCCAGTTGGAGGCCTGTTCAGGAAAGACGCCCACATGCTTGAAGGGCGTTGGCCGGATCACAAAACGCGCCTGAGAGTAGTCCATGAGCCAACTCGGTTGGGCATCCCGAGCGGCCGCATGGGCCCCCCGGCGCGCCTCCCAGCGTCCGCCGCGATCGGACTCGCGCACGAAGGTGAGATCGGCGCTGCGCCAGAGGCTCTCGGAGCCGCGCCGATTCCAGAGCGCCTGGGGGTCGGGGCGCCGCAGCACGAGCTCGCCAAAGCGCTCCAACTTCTCGCCTTGCCCCGAATCGAGCAAGGCGTAGCCCGCGAACTCACTGATCTCAAATACATTGGGTCCCACGCCGTAGAGGATACGGGTCGGCGAGGGCAAACACCTTTGAATCTCCCACGGCTGGCTCGGAAACACGCGAAGCTTGCGCTCGGGACGCAGCGAAGCGATCATCTTCGGCCGCCTGCGGCGGTTCTCACCAAATTGAAGTCCCTTCGCCACACCCTCCCCCTGCTGCTGTCCGCCGTCCTAGGTACCGGATGCGCGAGCTACAACGAGCAGGTGGACGCGGCCGTCGAAATTTATGCCACAGGCGACTTTGCGGAGGCTGCGGAGAGGCTTACCTCCCATGAGTTCGCGGACCAGCGCAATGGCCGCCGCGACGGCATCCTATTGCGACTCGAGGCGGCCAAGGCGCTCCTCGACGCTGGGCGCTACGAGGATTCGAGCGCCATGTTCGACCGGGCCGCCAACTTGATGCTCGAGTTCGATTACGCTGCCGACATCTCGGTCTCGGAGGAGATCACAGCCCTCGCGGGGGCCCAGGCCTCCCGGGCCTACCGTGGCACGCGCTACGACGCCATCCAACTCGAGGTCTACGAGACGCTCAATTACATGGCCCGCAACGATCTCGGGGAGGCCTTGGTGCACACGCGCAAGGCCTTCGCGCGCCAGGCCGCCGCCGTGGCGGCCAACGCCGCCGAGATCAGCTCCCGTGCTAAACGCGCGAGAAGAGACGGCATCGATTGCGACCGGGTGCTCAAGGACCCGGGCTACAGCAAAGCCAGGGCGGGTTTTCAGAGCCTGGTCAACCCCGCCTACGCCGACTTCGTCAACCCCTGCGCCAGCCTGCTCTCGGCGCTGCTTCTGCGCGAGGACGGCGATGCGGCCAATGCTCTGGTGGACCTGCGCAAAGTCGCTCGCATGGTGCCGGGCAACAGCTATCTCAGCCAACTGCTGGCGGAGTTCGAGGCCGCGAATGAACCCGCCCAGAATCGTGTCTACATCCTCCTGGAAAGCGGCCTGGCTCCTGTGCGCCTGGAAGAGCGCCTGACTCTCATCAGCTATCGACAGGGCATCTCCCGTTTCGCCATCCCGACCCTCGTCCCGGTGCCGAATCAAGTCCAGGGCCTTTGCATCGAGAGCCCCCTGGCGGGCAACAGCTTTCAGAGCGAGCACCTCGCCAGCATCGAGAGCATGGTGGCCACGGACTTTGCCGCCGCCCTGCCGGGCATCGTACTGCGCACTCTGGCCGCCCTCGTGGCCAAGGAGGTTGTCACGCACCAACTTGAGAGCAAGCGTGACAAGAACCTGGGTTTTCTCGTGGCCAATGTCTGGAAGGCGGTCACATCGCAGGCCGATCTGCGGACCTGGCGCACCATGGGCGCGGAGTATCAACTGGCCGTGCTGCCAGCACCCGAGGACGGCCGCTTGGACCTGTTCCTGGTGGATCGCCATGGCGGCCGCCACCTGCCCCTGGAAATACTCCTGCCCCGTGCGCGCACGACCCTCATCTATGTGCGCAGCCCCAGCCTGACAGCCCTCGGCGCCCACATCATGCCGATCGGCCCCAGCCAACCCCGCACAGCTTCCCGGCCCTCCCCTTGAATACCAGCCCTTCGAACATCCACCCCAAGAGAATGCCCATGCGTCACCGATTCACCCCCCTGCTGGGACTTCTGCTGCTCTTCTGCGCGAGCTGCGAGAGCCCGAACTACAAGCCCCCCGGAGCGGCCCCCGCGCTCGCCGAAGACATCTGGAAGGAACATGTCCACATGAGCCAGGCCGCCTGGCAGACGGTGCGAGTCCTCGGCGTCCGCGAGACCCGCAAGAACAACTTGTTGCAAGTCCAGATTGACCTCAAGAGCAAGATCGGGCGCCGTCGTGGCCTGCGCACGCGCTTTGAGTGGTTCGATGGCTCGGGGTTCAAGCTGGACGGACCCAATGAAAGCTGGATGAACCAACTCATACTCGCGGAGGAGGAGTTTTCTCTAGGCGCGATCGCCACCAACCCCAAGGCCCAGAGCTGGCGTTTGAATGTCGAGATCTGGTCGCGCTGAGCCTTCCCCAAAAAAAAACAAGCCCTTCCACAGAACCAATAGTCCTCAAGGAACAAGCCATGAAAACCAAAGCCCTGCTCGCCCCTCTGCTCGCGATCCTCGTCCTCGGTGCCTGCCAAAATGAGCCGCGGCGCATCGATCCCTCAGGGGACGAAACCGTGACATCGGCCGGTGTCGACTACAACGAGATCATCGAATGGACCGACACGCTCACCCATCGCATGCTCACCAGCACCTTCCTCGACACGGGAGAATTCGGCTCCCAGCCGATCAAAATGGTGGTCAGCGATATTGAGAACAAGACTGATATCTCGCACTTCCCCAGCGACATCCTGCTGGGCAACATCAAGGCCTCCCTGCTCGATTCGGGCAAGACGCGCTTCGTCACGACCTACGGCACCCAGGGCACCGACGACATGACGCGCTTCACCCAGGAGCTCTCCGACGATCCGCTCTTCGACGACTCCCAGGTGCCCGCATCCGGCCAGGCCAGCGTGGCCCGACTCTCCCTGCGCACCCAGATCCTGTGGAGCCGCTCCCAGGGCACCAGACAGGCTCAGAACACCTATGTAGTGCACATGTGGGTCAGCGATGTGCGCAACGGCGAGGAGGTCTGGCGCAGCCGCTCGGACCCCATCGCGAAAAAATTCAAGAAAGGTAGCGTTGGTTGGTAGGGATGCCGCCCAGTAGAGACGCCAGCTCGCAAGAGTCAGCCGTTCCCATCCCCCGCTAGGGGGTCCGGCTGATAGGCTCTCGCCTGCCATGCCCACGAAGCCCCGCTCCTCCAAGTCTCTGCGCGTGGGCTCGGTGCCCTACCTCGTGGGACGGCCCCTGGACCACGGACTCGGGGACGAACCGGGGATCAGCATGGAATACGCCGTACCCGCGCACTTGATCGAGAAGCTGCGTGCCGGCGACCTCGATGTGGCCCTGGTGTCCTCGATCGAATTGTTCCGGCAACCGGGCTATCGCTACATCCCCGGCGTGGCCGTGGCGGGGCGCGGTCAGGTCTCCAGCGTGCAGGTCTTTCTCAGGAAGCCCATGCCGAAGGTGCGCACCCTGGCCCTCGACCCGGCCAGTCGCACGGCGGCAACCCTGGTGCGAGTTTTGACCCACGGGCGCCGCGGAGGCGCCCTGGAGTTCGTCGATGTACCCGAGGGCGAAGACCCGCGCCAGGCGGGTTGCGATGCCTGGCTGCGCATCGGTGATCAGGCCCTGCTCGAGTATTTTGAGCCCGGGGGCCCCAAGGTTTTTAACCCCTCGCGAGCCTGGGCTGAACGGGAGGGCCTGCCATTCATCTTCGCCACCTGGATCGTCCGTCCAGGCGTCGAAATCGAACCCCATCTGGCGGCCTTCGCCCGGGCTCGCCTGGCGGGTTCCCGGCGCATCGACCAACTGGCTGCACAGGCCGCCAGCGACTGGAAACTGCCCCTCAAGGCAGTCTGCACCTATTTCTTTGACGAGCTCGAGTATGAGCCCCAGGAGGAGATGCAGCGCTCCCTGCACGCCTTCCGCGATGCGGCGGCGGCTCTGGGCCTGTGCCGCGGCGATCTCGCGGCACAGCCCCTGGAGGCCTTCTTGGCCCACCGCCCCTGAACGCTCCCCATCGCTCCGCCCTTCCCGCAGGCGGAATGCCCGCCGCTTGGGCCTTCTGCGGGCCGTTGCAATGGAGCCTCTGGGCTTCTACAAGAGAGCCCTCGCAGCGCAACGCCTTGCATGCCCGACGCCGTCCCTTGCCGTGAGGATAATTTTAGACCTTGGCCCGCACGAAACCCCAAAGCAGCACGCCGTCCCTCTTCGATGAACCCGAATTCGATGAACCCGAACCGATGAGCCCGAGCAAGAGAAAGAAGAAGTCTGCCCGCGCCGCATCGAAGGCCAATGGCGGCCAGCCTGGCCAGCGCTCCGACGCCACCAAGATGGCCGCCAAGCAGCGCGAGATCTCGGTCTCGGAATTTTTCACCAAGAACCGCCACCTCTTGGGTTTCGATTCGCCTCTGAAAGCCCTCTTGACCACGGTCAAGGAAGCCGTGGACAACTGCCTCGACGCCTGCGAGGAAGCCGGCATCCTGCCCGAGATCTCGGTGGAGATCACGCAGACCGGCGAGAAGGTCTTCCGCTGCGCCGTGGAAGACAACGGTCCGGGCATTCTCGACACCCAAATCGGCAAGGTCTTCGGCAAGCTGCTCTACGGATCCAAGTTCCACAAGCTCAGCCAGTCCCGCGGTCAACAGGGCATTGGCATCTCGGCGGCAGGCATGTACGGCCAACTCACGACAGGCAAACCCGTGCGCATCTGTAGCCGCACGGGCAAGCGTAAGGATGCCCACGAGTTCTTGCTCTCCATCGACACCACCCGCAACAAGCCCGAGATCCACGAGTCAAAGATCATCGACTGGGACAAGGACCACGGCACGCGGGTCGAAATCGAGATGGAGGCCAAGTACCAGAAGGGCATGCGCTCGGTGGACATGTACCTCAAGCAGACCGCCATCGCGAACCCGCACCTCTGCCTGCACTTCACCGATCCCGCCGGGGAGAAGGTGACCTACGAACGCTCGACCAATGATCTCCCGCCGGAGACGATCGAAATCCAGCCCCACCCCCACGGCGTGGAATTGGGCCGCTTGATCACCATGCTCAAGGAGACCTCATGCCGTTCCTTGTCGGGTTTTTTGCGCGAGGAATTCTCACGCGTCGGCCCCACCGTGGCGAAGCGCATCATCGACTCCGCTGGCAAGGGCCTCACTCCAAAATCCTATCCCACGCGCATCGCCCGCGAAGAAGCGGCCAGCCTGCACAAGGCCATCGACGAGACCAAGATATCGTCGCCGTCCACAGATTGCATCGCGCCCATTGGCGAGGACCTGATGCTGTCGGGCCTCAAGAAGGAACTCGAAGCCGACTTCTATGTGACTGCCACGCGGCCCGCTGCAGTCTACCGCGGCAACCCCTTTCAGATCGAGGTGGGCCTGGCCTACGGCAAACCCGGCGGTGTCGGCCTGGAGGTCACTGAAACGGGCCGTATTCGCAAGAAGGACAAGGCCCGCATCGCCACCCTGGACCTCGTGGGCGCCGCCGACGAGCCCATCCGGGTCATGCGCATCGCCAACCGCGTGCCCCTGCTCTACCAATCATCGGCCTGCGCCATCACCAAGGCTGTGATCGCCACCAACTGGCGTGGCTACGGGCTCCAACAACCCCGTGGCGGCCTACCCGTGGGTCCCATGGTCGTCATGGTGCACATCGCCAGCGTGTGGGTGCCCTTCACATCCGAATCCAAGGAGGCCATCGCTTCCTATGACGAGATCCTGAAGGAACTCAAACTCGGCTTGCAGGAATGCGGTCGCAAGCTGGGCACCTACATCCGCAAGGGCAAGCGCCTCAGGCGCGAATTCGACAAGCGCAGCTACATCGAAAAGTACATCCCTCACATCGGCATCGCCCTGCAGGAGATCCTCGAGCTCTCGGACAAGGACCGCAACGAAACGGTCGAGACCCTCGAAGATGTCCTGCACAAGAGCCGCAACTTCTGATCCCGGTAGCCCACCCCCATGGCCAAAAAGAAGAAAAAGACGACCGGTAAGAAGGCGCCGCAAAAGAAAAAAGTCCTGCGCAAGAAGAAGGTCGTCCGCAAGAAGGTCGTCCGCAAAGAAACCAAAGCCAGCGCTGCCCCGGTGGGGACAGCGCCTGGGGGGGAGAAAGTCGCCGCCACGGGCACCAAGTCCAAGCGCGCCGCCGCAGCGCTCGGCCCCCTCGACAAGAAGACCATCCGCCTGATCGACTCCACGGCCGAGCGCGTGCGCAAATCGATCTACAAGCGCATCCTGCCCGAGCTGAAGTTTCCGGTGCGCTCCCTCTCGAATGTCACCTACGAGAAGAAAACCGGCTACTTCGAGCTAGGTCGTGGACGCAAGTCGCGGGCCCTGTCAGTCAACACGGTCAAGGGCTTCGCCCAGACCCTACGTCTGATGTCGATCTCCAAGGAGATGATTCTCAACAACGATTTCGCCACCAAACGAGAGGCGTACTATGTCTCCAAGAACTGGGGCGACTGTAAGTTCACCGAGCAGACCGAATCCGACACGGCTATGGACGACATCGAGGCCCTGGCCAGCCTCGACGGACTCTCGCGGGAACAGTTGCGCTACTTCCCGGAGGAGCACGGCGGCTCGGTGGCCGGCAATCTGACCGTCATCGACCGCGACACCGAAACCGGCAAGCCGATCCGCATCGATTGCACGGCCTTCGGCACGGGCTCCTACTCGATCCCCCACTCGGTGGAGCACCTCAAGTTCGAGACCAACGCCAAGTTCATCATCGCCATTGAGACCGGCGGTATGTTCCAGCGCCTGAACAACCACAAGTTCTGGAAGACTGGAAAGTGCATCCTGATCGAGATGGGCGGCGTGCCCACTCGGGCCACGCGGCGTTTCATTCGCCGCCTGGCCGATCACAAGAAGATCCCGGTCTACTGCTTCGTGGACTGCGACCCCTACGGCATCGCCAACATCTACCGCACCCTGAAGGTCGGCTCGGGCAACGCGGCCCACATCAACAAGTTCTTCTGCGTCCCCCAGGCACGCTTTCTGGGCGTCACGCCCCAGGATATCCTCGACTTCAAGTTGCAGGATGCGACCCATGTCCTGCAAAAGGTGGACATCAAACGCGCCAAGGATGCCCTCAAGAACGACCCCTTCTTCAAAGCCCACACGCCCTGGATCAAGGCCCTTGGTCAGATGCTCAAGATGGGTGTGCGCGCCGAGCAGCAGGCCCTGGCCAAGTGGGGCCTGAACTTCGTCATCGACGAATACCTGCCACGCAAGCTCAAGGACAAGAAGAGCTTCTTGCCGTAGAGTGCGTGCTAGCCCCGCGCCGCGCGCACGGCGCGGCAGATCTCGGCGGCGCGTTCAGAATCCACGGGTTGGTCCCAGGCGCCTCGGCGCTTGATGTAGCTGCCCACGATTAGCCCGGCCGCGAGGGGCACGAGGTCGGCGGCGGCTTCGGGAGTCACGCCGCTGCCCACGAGAACCGGAGCAGGGCCAGCCCCCGCGGCGGCGCAGCGCAGGTCGTCGAGGGCCGTGGGTGCCGCAGTGGTCACGCCCGTGATCACCACGCCGTCGGCACCGCAAAAGAGCGTGCCACGGGTGAGCTCTGCGAGGTCGAGGTCGGCGGTCAAGGCGTGGGACGAGTGCTTCTTCTGCACATCGGCGAAGACCGCCACGCCCTCGGCGCCCAAGCTGCGGCGATAGCGCAGGAGCGGACCGGCGTCGGCGCTCTCCAGAAGTCCCTCATCGGCCACGCTGGCAAAGGCGAAACCCTCGGCACGAATGAACGCAGCGCCGGTGCTGTGAGCCACGGCCAGGGCTGCGTGGTTGGCACCCGCCAGAATTTGGAGTCCCAGGGGCAACTCGGGTACCTCCGCGCGCACGGCCAGGGCGGCACGGGTCATGGCGCTCGTCACCTGGGGCTCGACCTCGCGGGCGAGATAGGGACGGTCGCCCATATTTTCGAGCATGAGGCACTCAAAACCCGCATCGCGCAGCAGCCGCGCCTCGTGCACGGCAGTCTGAACAATCTCGTCCAAGGATTTGTGATGGAAGGGCGTGCCCGGCAAGGCTCCGAGGTGCAGCATGCCGATCAAGGTGCCGCGCTCGGGAAAGAGCGCGCTGGTGTCGATGCGCGTGGTACTCATGGAAGGTCGCTATCTTGGTGGCTAGGCTAGAAACTCCAACCGACGGTCAGGCCCAACAGGTGGTCGCTACGCTGCTTGCCCGTGTCGGGGGTGTTGTTGAAGTCGATGACCCACTGGATCTGGGCGAACATGGAATCCGAGATCGAGAGGCGGGCGCGGGTCTCGACCCGCGCGTAGAAGTCCTCCGAGTCCTCGAGGCTGGGAAATATCTCACCCTGTTGAGTGAAGGTCCAGCTTTCACCCGGTGTGTAGTCCGCGCCGTAGGCTGCGCGCCCCGAGAGGTACTCACTCGTACCCGAATTCTGGAACTCCTCCGAAACACCGGAGAGCCCCAACTCGGCCGACAGCTTCCATGTTTCGCTGTCGAGGAGCTGGCGCCCGAGGCCGGCACCCAGAGTCAAGCGCAGGTCCAGGCCGGATTCCTTGTCCGAGTCTCCCGAAGCCTGGCCGTAGGCGAAGGAGCTTTCGCTCCAGAAGCGATCGTACTTGGCCGAGCCGTAGACCTTGCGCTGGGTCACGATGCTATCGTCGTCGCGATAGCTCCAGAGGGCCCCGAGGGTCACGCGATCCAGGTCGCGGCACCATTTGAAGTCAGCGCTGGCGTTGCCCGAACGGGATTTATTGTTGCCCGAAAGCACGATGCCCCCGGCAGCCAGGGAACCCTCCCAACCCTGTTCTTCCTCTGCCTCGATGGTCATGGGGAGAGTCAGCAGGGGCGTGGCGACCGCGGCGCCTGTGATGGCGGAACCAGGAACCAAGGTCAGGAGAACGAGGGCAAGCATGGGCGTAAACAAAAGGCAGGGGTAGATATGAACTTGTGGGGGCCGTTGGCGATGTGGCTTGCCGCCGGCGAGCAAGCAGGATAGAGCTCTCTTGGGTTCACCGCGACCCAGGAGCCCCGGAAAGCCGCAGCTCTCCTGAACGAACATTGGCGGAAAGCTTTTCCTGGCGGCACCCCTGGAGCATGCCTGAGCCCTCCTCCAGCGGACAGCGCCACAAATATTCGCCCTGCGATTGGCACCGCTCCAAATCCGGGGGAGCTTTGGCTGTGAACCTGTTGCTGCCTCTCCAGCCCGCCTCCGCGCACGGAAGGGAAAAATGGCCCGGCAAGCAGCGCAGCGCCACAACCTTTCCAACCGCCAGCATATTTCGCCACCGCTATATCAAGCCCATGAAGTCCTGCCTCCTCACCGCCTCGAGCACCCTGCTGGTCTGTGCCAGCGCCGCCGCTCAAACCGACATCTCCTCGCAGCTCCTCACGCTATCGGGACCCGTGCAAGACGGAGGCGTGTATGACCTGGCCGCGCAGACTTGGTCCCAGGGGCTCTCCTCCGCTGCTGGCGCGTCGGATGTGCTCTACAACAACACCTGTGCCGCCTTTGGCTTCTTGAGCTTGGACAGCGGCGAAGTAGTCATCGACTCCGGGCGCCTGCCGAGCACGACCTCACCGACCAACACATTCTCTCAGCCAGGCAGCGCCGATCAGTACGACCTGGGCTTGATCGAACTCGCCTACTGCACTTCCGAACCTAGCCTGGACATCCGGCTGAACCTCTTCGAATGCTACGCGCCGTGCAGCGATGCGTCGGCCCTCGTGCCCGACTACAGCTTCGACATCCAGGGCGCTCCCGGTTCTCTGAGCGGGACCCCTGAAGCCTTCAGCATCCGAGTCGATCTTGGCAACCTTGGCAGCCTGCCCAACATCTTGGCCGACTCCGATGGCGTCTACGACGGCAACACCGCCCTCGACCAGTTCGGTTGGAGCTTTGAAATCACAAGCACCCTTAGCGGCGGCCCCTCGGGCCCCCTGGTGGCCGGTGATCCCTTCGGATTGCTCGGCGGTGGCGGCGGCATGGGCTGCGGCTGGGGCGCGGGCACGGGCATCGGCACCGATGATGTGCTCGAGATCGATACCGCTGGCGCCATGCTTGGATGCAACTTCTTTGGTGGCTACTTCAGCGGCGGCGAGTACGCCAGCCTCTACCTCAAGTTGGCCGGTGCAGACACCGCCCCGCCCAGTACAGGTACGAAGTTTTGCTTTGGCAATGGCCTCTCCACGGCTTGCCCCTGCGGGAACAACAACGACAGTAGCCAGGCTGCTGGCGCCTCGGGCTGCGCCAATGGCAGTTTCCATGGCGGTGCAGAGCTCGATGTCAGTGGCTCCGCTAGCCTCGTCAGCGATGACGCCACCCTCAACGCAGCTGGCTTGGTGCCGGGCCAGCCGGGTCTTTTCTTCCAGGGCAACAACGCCGTCAATGCTGGTACTGGAAACAGCTTCGGCGATGGGCTACGCTGTGCGGGTGGTTCGGTGGTGCGCCTGGGGGTGCGCGTGGCCAATCCCGCTGGTGAAGCCAGCACGATGGGCATCAGCTTGGGTGCCACGGGCCAGGCCAGCGCAGGCGACACCCGGCGCTATCAACTCTGGTACCGCGACCCCAACGGATCGCCCTGTGGCAACTTGTTCAACTTGACCAACGGCCTTGAGGTCGTCTGGCAACCCTAGGAGGTAACAAGAGTTCTCTCTCTCTCTCTCTCTCCTCCTATGCTGAGCGGGTCCCTCCCCCGGGGGGCCCGCTCTCTTTTCTTGTTGGAGAGCCTCGGCGGCGGCTGACAAAATAGGCGCCATGCAAAACCCCGCCATCCTGACTGCCTGGGTCCTGGTTGCCGCCCTGGGTTCCTGCGCCGCTCCGGCGCCTGACAGCTTCGCCCCCGACACCACCGAAGCCAGCGTACGCTCGGGGCTCAACGCGCGCTTCCTCGACGAAGATCTCGATGTTGACGAGCTGGTCGCCATCTTCGAAAGCGAGTCGCGCGAAATTGCCGCCGAGCGCGCAGCCATCGTGGCCTCCCTGGAATTAGCTCCGGGCGAGACGATTGCCGATGTGGGCGCGGGTACCGGGCTCTTCATGACGCCCCTGGCAGACGGCGTGGGCGCTCTGGGCACCGTGCTGGAAGTAGACATCGCCCCCAAGTTGCTGGAATTCATGGCCGAGCGCGCACGGCGCGAGGGCCGCGAGCAGGTCGAGGTACACCTCGCCGGCGAACGGGCCGTGGGTCTCGCTCGGGATTCGGTCGATGTGATCCTTGTCTGCGATACCTACCACCACTTCGAATACCCCGAGTCGACCTGTGCCAGCTTGCTCCACGCCCTCAAGCCCGGCGGGCGCTTGGTCCTGGTGGACTTCGAACGCATCGAAGGTGTTTCGCGGGAATGGGTGCTGGGCCATGTGCGCGCCAGCAAGAGCGTTTTTCGGGGCGAGCTCGAAGCCGCTGGCTTCGTCTTCCGCGACGAGGTTGAGATCGATGGCCTGGTAGAGAACTACTGCCTGCGTTTCATTGCACCGTAAAGGTCCGGCGACCTACCCGAAACGCAGACCACAGCCCGGGCACATGGGCACATCGGGCTTGAAACTGGTCATGCAGGCGGGGCAGGTGGTCATCTCGGCGTCGAAATCCACAACCATCTCGGCGGCGGACTGCTCCTCGGGGGTCAAGCCGGCCTTCCACTGGCCCTCCAGGAAGTCCCGGCTTTCGAACAGGTCTTCGGTCGCGACCGCGAGCTCAAGGGTGACGCTTCAGCCCGAATCGCCGCCCTCGCCCCCCGGCCGGCGCAGGTCGGATTCAATACCGCGCTTCTTCAATAGGCCCTTCAGTTCCCGCATCGATTCGAGATTGCCGCGCACCAGGGGCACCAGGGGTTCGCTGTCACTCATGGCCCCATGATGCACCGCCGAAGGACATAGCGGAAGACCCATGGGGCGAGCCAACTCGGGCACGCGCTCCCCGTAGAAGAGGAAACGCGCATGGCGGGCAACAACAAGGAGGCTGACCGGCGCATCCCCAGGCCGTATCCTGGGCGCCTCTCCCCTGCCCTCAATCCAACATGGAATCGACCCAACGCACCTCTCTGGCCCCGCTCTTCATTCGACTGGCGGTCCTGTGGGTCGCGGCTGGCGCCCTTTTCAAGCTCTTCGCGGGCACCCCCGCCGACCTGCCGCCGGTGGTGCGCGCCTTTCCCCTGGGCCTGGACCTGACCTTCAAGTCGGCCATCGCCATCGAGCTCTTGATCACCTGCGCAGCACTCCTGCGACCGCGCACAGCCTGGCCCCTGGTGGTGGCTCTGTTGCTCGTCTTCGAGGGCGTGCTCTTGATGGTAGCCCTGGACGGCAGCGAATCCTGCGGCTGTTTCGGATCAAGCATCGCTATTCCGCCGGCGGCCATGATGGCCATCGACGGGGTGCTTCTGCTCCTGATCCTCGCCAGTCGACCTTGGAACATCACCCAGGCGCCCCTGGCCTCGATGCCCGCGGTACTGGCCACCTCGCTCATCTCCATTGCCGCGCCCTTTTTGATCATCGGTGAGCAGGAGATTGGAATCTCGGCCCCTGGCGATGCCACTGTCGCCCCGGCGGCCATTCTGGACCTGCGCTACGCGGAACTTCACATGGACACCTGGGAGGGCCAGCTGATCTACGACATCGAACTCCACACCCTGCTGCCCCACGAGATCGACCGAGTCCCCATCGACGCCACGGCGGTCATCTACCGCGCCACCTGCGACCATTGCGCCGAACACCTGGCCGACCTCGCCATGGCCGATGACGGCTCGCGAGCCTTCATCTTGATCTGCGTCCCCGACGACGAGGCCACCCCGGAGAACACCCAGGTGGGCAGTATGCCCTTCGGTGGCCATGTCACCATGCTAACCCTGCCGAAAGGCCCCCAGTACCTGATCGAGACCCCGGCCGACTTCCAACTCGAAGGTGGCGTCGTGCAGTCCGTGCGCGAGGGCATCAAACTGCCCTGACACCGGGGAACAGCAGGCCATCGGAGTAGCCGAGGCGCCCGTCTACTTGCTGGACACCAGGTAGCCGATCCAGGACTCGCAGTTCTCGCCGCGGTCATCGGGCTCGAAGATTCCGTTGCCCTCTTCGGGATCGTCCTCGTCGTCGCCCTCGAAGTAGCTCCGCACGCTCTTGAAACCGACCTCAGCCAACAGGTCCTTTAGTTCGGCCATGCCCCACACGCGCCAGTGGTAGGAGAAGGCCTTCTCCAGCTTGGTGCCATCACGGAACTGAAAATCGATGTTGCAGAAGAACTCGGCCGTGCCGGGGAAGTACTCGCTCTGATCCCAAATATAGGTGAAGCCGCCATCGATCTTGCGCTCCTCGAACATCTCGGTGACGCTCTCGTTGCCGCCGTACAGGTCGATGACGAAGATCCCATCCTCAGCGAGGCTCTCAAAGGCCAACTGAAAGTAGTTTTTAAGCTCATCGCGCTCGCGGAACAGCCAGTACGAAAAGTTCTGGGCAATGCGCACATCAGGAGCCTTGCGCCCTGGAGCGCGGGCATCCTCAAGGTAAATCTCGATGCGCTTTTCGGCGCCGTCCTTGAGCTTTGAGAGGTTGTTCCGTGCCCCCCACTCGATCGGCTCGGGATCGAGGTCGTAGCCCTCGGCGGTGTTGCCCGGGTGTTTCGCCACCCACTCACAACAGATGAGCGAAGTCCCGCAGAAGTCCTCGCGCAGGTGCCGCGGTGCCCGGCCGTTGATTTTCTCGTAGGTCCCGGACAGAAAGTCCACATCGAGGTCCGCGGACTGCACGGACTTCTGATAAAGCTCGTACTTGTCGGCGGTGGCTGCGGTGTAGCGGTGCCGCTGCTTGGCCTTGGCCTTGGCTGTTGTTGTGGTTGCGGCTTTGGGGCGTTTCGTGGTCACGGCAGTCTCTTGATGGTCCAAGGCGGTTCCTCTGGGGATGGAGATGTCAGGCGCGCAGGGTAGCCCACGGGCGACGTAATTTCGCCCATCAACTCCCCGCAATCGGCGCAGCGCAAGGCAGGAGCAGGCCACGCGAAGAGTGGAGTGCACTCGGGCAGGACCGTGTGCTCTCTCCATATTGTGAAGGCCTTCACCCTCACACCGCCCGGCGCTCGCAGCGCATGGGGGACTGCCGCGGGCTCCTCGATGTGGCAACTGAAGCACAGCTGGCCCTGGCGTGGCTCCACGGACAGCATTTTCGACACCCCCGAATACAAGCCATGGCACGAGCCGCAGCACAGCTTGTGCTGCCCTACTCCCTGATTCGACCCGGCCCGCAGCGCAGGATTGAAGCGAGGGGCTCGCAATCCGCTCCGCCCCGAGGCCCGAGAGCGAGGCTGTAGTCGCCCCACCAGTCTCCACCGGCCCAAGCGCAGGAGGTCAGGCCCTGGCGCTTGATCTCCAACAGGAAACCGTCCAGGACGGGCAGCCAGCCTGCATCGTTCCAGGGGATGCCAAACTCGCCGATCACGCCAATCACGCCGTTGCGTGTGCACCAGGCGGAGAAGGGCTCGATACTCTTTGCGCCGCGCGTGAGGATCTGGCCATCGAGCCGCTGCTCTTCGGCGAATGACAGTCGATAGAGGCCACTGGAATCGGCGTCCCAGTAGACATGGGCTTCGTAGGCCACGCGCTGCAAGGGATCGTGGATCCAGTTTTCGCTCGGATTGCGCTCTTGCCACTCGTGGGCTTTGGACCAGCCATCACCAGCGACCCAAATCCACATCTGGTGCCCCGCGCGCCGCAGGGCAGCCACGACTTCGCCAGAGGTCGCATGCCAGTCGAGATCGCCCATGTCATGGGGCTCGTTCATCAGCCCCAGGGCATGCAGCGCAGGGTGATGTTCCACGCGCCTTGCGAGGCGCAACCAGAGGTCAGCGAGAGCCGCGGCCGGAAGGCCGGCGGAGTCCAGAGCAGATCCACCCACGACGAGCTCCTCATCGGCCTCGCGGTAGCGGCCGTAGTTGTGCAAGTCAAGGACGACCCGACAACCACGCGCGGAGGCCTGGTCCATGAAGGTCAGAACTCGACCTGAGTACTCGGGATCGAGGGCACCAAACGGCTCGGCTTGCAGGCGCTCCCAGGAGATGGGCAACCGAATCAGGCTCAAACCTCGATCGGCGTAATAGCCCAGGGTGCCCTCGCTCGGGAAGATGTACTCGCGACCGTGGCGTCCCGGCCGGGCACTCGAAAACCCGGGATTTCTGGCACCGAACTCAGCCCCGGCGAGGTTGATGCCCCAGGCCGTGACCCGGCCTGATTCCTCGACCGAGCAGCCAGGCGCGACCACGAGGGCCAGAATCGAACCCGCCCCCACGACCATCCGCATGGGACAGATCCCTTTCGGCATCTTGAGCGAGATCAAAGCAGGTACCGCTGTTCGCCCAGCGATCAGGGCCAGCGCAGCGTGATGAGGGCACTCGCTCTAGTGATATCGATGGCCGAGGAGCTGAGCAGGCTGAAGCCAGCCTGCAAGCGCAACCATTCGTTGATCTCGTAGCCGGCTGAGAGACCCAGTTCGTAGTAGCCCACGGAGTTGGAATCGATGGCGAGGCGCAAGGAGGACTGGTAGTACATGTCCTTCGAGCCCGTGAACCAGTCATCGCCGAACTGGTGCTTCCAGTCGAGTTCTGCTGAGTAGACCGAGTAGGCCTTGGGCGAGAAGTACGGAATGGCCTCGTCGGGAAACTGGTTGCCGCTGCCGGTCAGGCCATTGCTCTCCTCGGAGTTGTTCAGGAAGTCTGCCTTGAAGAGCGCGCGCAACTCGCGCGGCGCGGGCGACAGCTCGTAGGCACCAAAGAGATTGGCTTCGATGCGCGTGTTGTCGTCGGAGTAGTTGGCGATCAACAAGCTGCCACCGTAGTCCACGGCACGCGAAGACTTCTTGGTCAAGCCCAGCCGACCGCCCATACGGCTGATGTCGCGCTGGAGGGTCAAGAAGTTCTCGACCACCGGCTCATTGAACAGCCGCAGATCGAGAGTCAACTGGGAGGTGGAGACATGGCGCAGTCCGGCATTGACAAAGACGCGCTGGCTCAGGAAATTGTCAACATCGTAGCTGGGCAGCTCCGTGACAATATCGATCACCGTGTCGCTACCCACGCGCTTGGAACCGAACAAGCGCAGCACATTGGCCGTCAGAGTCGTGCTCACACCGGGCTGGTTCAGGGCCGCGGGGTTCTTGTTGTCGAAGTTGTAGTTGCGCTGACCGATGCCGATGCCGGCGTAGTCATCTCGATCCCCCAGGGGAACGGT
This sequence comes from Planctomycetota bacterium, assembly GCA_012959785.1. GTDB lineage: Bacteria > Planctomycetota > UBA1135 > UBA1135 > DUCM01. The sequence continues at coordinate 359,407 of DUCM01000006.1, forward strand.
GATATCGGTCAGGAACCAGCGCTCGTCCATGGAAGCCAACCCATCCCGACCGGTGCGCTCCTCGCCGCCGGAATCGATGTCCATGCGCGGTTGCAGATCGCGTTTGGCGCCAGTCAGAGCGACCTTGGCTTCCTGGTGGCCCGCAGACTCCTTGATTAGCTTCTTGTAGAGCACCTCCGAACGCTCGGTGCGTCCGCGGCGGTGCTCGATCTGGGCCAGATCAAAGAGGGCTTCCTGGTTACCGGGCTCGAGGATGAGCAGTTGCTGAAGGGCCTTGGCAGCCAGCACCGGACGCCAACCCATGTTGATCTTGGCCTCGCGCTCGAGACGCACGGCTTCGGAGAACTCGAGATAGCTCTCGAAGTCGAGAGCGATGCGCTGGCCTTGGCCAGCGATGTCGCCGTCGAAGAAACCCACGCCCACAGACTGGTCGGGCATTTCCACCAACAGACGATCGTAGGCCTCGAAGGAATCGGCGTAGCGGTGATCCCAGAAGAGCGCGCGGGCGTGCTCGCGGGCTACGGCCGTGTACCTGGTGTCCTGGGCCAGAATAGACTCGTAGGTGGCGATGGCCTGGCCGAATTCTCGCTTGGAAGCCTGGGCTCGCGCCAGGCCCAAAAGCGCCCGAGTGTTACCCGGGTTGCGGGCCAGAACTTTCGCGAAGGTCCTGGCCGGATCCACCCGCACACCACTCTTGAAGGCCATGTTCTGAGCTTCACCGAGCAGCACCAAGGCGGCTGTGTTGCCCGGCTGCCAACGCAGCACATTGGACAGGTAGGAAATGGCACGCCGCGAATCCTGGTCGCCGAGGGCGTGCTTGCCCAACTCGACGCGCATGCGAATGCCCTCGCCCGAAGTCATCACGGTGGACGACAAGAGGGCCATTTCTCCACTGGCGGCGGCGATACCGAGGGAGCGTGCCACGGCCAGGCCGTAGAAGGCCTCGGGAGTGCGCACTGTGGGTTCCTCCAGAGCCAACTGGAAAGTGCTGGCCGCCTGAACGGCGCTGCCCGAAGCGAGTTGCGCCTGGGCCAGCATGACCCGTACCTGACCTGTGGCCATGGCGTTTGAGGGATGCGCATCGATGAAGCGGCGGCAAACTGCTTCGGCCTGGCTCCAGTGCCCCATTTCGAGGTGAACGCGGGCCATGGAGATGATCGGCTCGGCGTCGTGGGGGTAGCTGTCCGCCACCCGGGCGCAGATGCCCACGGCCGAGTTGGCATCACCCAGAGCCACCAGCGTGGCCGCCAATTCGAGCTGCGCGCGGGTCGCGAGAGGGCTCGTCGAGGGTACTTTGAGCAGTTCGGCCTTGGCCTTGTAGAGTTCGCCTTTTTCGCGATAAAGCAGGGCCAGGTTAATGCGCACCGCCTCATCATCGGGCTGCTTCATGAGCATGGCCTGATAGATGCTCTGAGCTGCGGTCCATTCGCCGGTCAACTGGTGCAGCTCCGCCGATACCAAGCCGTAGCGGCGCACGCCGCTGAGGGACGCCTGCAAGCTGTCCAGCACTTCGGTGGCGCGGCGAACATCGTAGGACTCGAGGTGAATGCGAGCCGACATCAGGCGCGCCATGGGGTTGCTTTTGGCAACATCCAGAACCTGTTGATTGACCTGCATGGCCAACTTGTAGTTCTTGAGGGCCAGGAGTTGATCGACCAGGCGGATGCGCGTGTCGATCACATCGCGCTCGAGCGACCCCATGGAGTCCACCGAGCGCGTGGCGCGCACGCCATCACCGAGCAGTTCGTAGCAGAGTGCCAGGCTGGATGCCCAACGCAGCTCCGCGGGGTAGCGACTGCGCAAACGCTCCAGGTGCGGCAAGGCTTCACCGGGCTTTTGGATATCGAGCAGAACCGGCGCCAGGAGACGCTGATCGGCTTCCTTCGAGGGATCGAGCTTGCGCAGGTGGCGATCGAAGACCGCCTTGGCGCGCTCGAGGTTCTTGACCCATGTATAGGTACGGCAGAGCATGGCCGCTGCCTCGAGGTCACCCGGGTCCTGCTGCACGATGCGTTCCAAATGCGTGGCGGCCGCGGCGAATTCGGCGCCCATGATGAGCACATCCACGAGGCTGTGGCGCACCGAGGTGGCCGTGGGGCTCCGCTCGAGGCACTTCTCGTACATCTCCCGGGCCTCGACCAGGCTCCCCGCCTGGACCAGCAAGCCGGCGTACTCCACGCGCACATCCCCGTCTCCGGGCAGCTGCATGAGATAGACATCGAAGAGTTCGCGGGCTTCATCGGTGTTTCCCATGGACACGGCGTTGCGAGCCGATCTCAGGAGCAGATCCTGCTCCGAGGTGCGTCGCATGACAGTGGCCAGGCTGTCCAGGGGGGCTGCTTCGGAGCTTTGGAGAGCCCCTGCTTGAGTGTCATCGCGCTCGGGAGCCTCCGGAGCGGTCGTGGTGGGCTCGGGCAGAGCGAGGGCCAGGACCGGAGCCGTGGGAGTGACCGCGGCGGGACCCTTGGTGTCGCTGGACAGGAAGGTGCCACCGGGCTCCTCGAAGCCGCAGGAAGCGGCCAAAACAGCGAGGAATAGGCTCAGGAGCCCGATTTGGGCAACTCTATGACGGGGAGTTTGATGCATCGGGAACGAAATTCTGTAGGGGAGAAGGGCCCAGGGAGGGCCTCTGTATTCTGTTTCGAACCCGAGGCGGGGGCGGCTGAAGCACAATTCGGAGGCAACCGATTCCGTTCTCACAAGGGTTTCTTGCCCATATTTGAGATTTCCTAGAGTTGGGCGGCGCCTACACCGAAAAAGCGGGGAAGACTGCTAGTACACCATCAGCCCGGATCCTGCACCGACGAGGCACCGCCCTCGAGAGGATCTCAAGGCCAATGTTTTTCTTCAGTCACGCTCCCTGCGGCCACTGGCCGACACCGCCTCGGAATTCGACAGATCTCGAGCTTCACACCCCTTCCGGGTGTGCCGCACCTGACCGCCGCCTTCCATGGGTGTCCAAAGAGGTCCCGCCCGTCTGACCCATCACCGTGTCTCAGAATCCCAAACAAACCGTCCAACAAGCCCTCATGTGCATCTGCACAGTCGTCACCGGAGGCTATCTGGTGTACCGCGGGCTTTACACTCTCAACCTGGATACCTGGTACGCGTGCTTCGCCTCATGGGTGCTGTACGCCGCCGAGCTGTGGGGAGCCGCCTCCATGCTGCTGTTCTTCATGCAGGTCTGGGATCCCCAGGAGCTGCCGGCCCAGCGCCCCCTTGAAGATGTGGATGTGGATGTCTTCGTCCCCAGCTACAACGAGGATGTGGCCATTCTGCGCGGCACGCTGCAGGCCTGCCTGGCCATGGACTACCCCCACCGCACCTATCTGCTCGACGACGGCAAGCGCGATGATGTGCGCCAGCTCTGCGAGGAGTTGGGCGTCCACTACATCACTCGGGACAACAACCTGCACGCCAAGGCGGGCAACCTGAACAACGCCCTCGACCAGACCGACGGAGAATTCGTCGCTATCCTCGATGCGGACCATGTTCCCGAACCGCACTTCCTCTCGCACATGATCGGCCACTTCCGCGACCCCGAAGTGGGTTTCGTGCAGTCGCCCCACGCCTTCTCCAACTTCGACACCTTCCAGGGTCAGGTCAACTTCGAGAAGGGCCGCTTCTGGGACGAGGGCGAGCTCTTCTACAAGGTCATCCAGCCCGCGCGCAACGCCACCAACTCGGTCATCTTCGCCGGTTCGGCAGCCATTTTCCGCCGCGAGGCGCTCAAGGAAATCGGATACATCGCCACCGAGACGATCACCGAGGACATGCACACAGGGATCCGCATGGCGACCCGCGGCTGGAAGTCCAAGTATGTCAACGAGCGCCTGATCGCCGGTCAGGGCGCCAGTGATGTGACCAGTTTCCACGGCCAGCGCCTGCGCTGGGCCGAGGGCAACCTGAGCATCCTGGCCTACGACAACCCCCTGACGATCAAGGGCTTGAGCATCATCCAGCGACTGACCTACTTCGCCTCGATTATCCACTGGGCTGGCGGTATTCCGCGCCTGGCAATCTACGCGACCCCGGCCATGATGCTCCTCACGGGTGTTGCACCGGTCAAGGAATTCACGCCCCTCCTGGGCGCCATCACCGTGGGTTACATCGCCATGATGCTCCTGACCCTACGCAAGGTCTTTCGCGGGCACATGCGCTACGGGTTGATCGAGTTCTTCAACATGGCCAACTTCTGGACCCAAATTCGCGCCACCTTCCGCGCACTACTCTATCGCAAGCGCTCCAAGTTCGTGGTCACCAACAAGCGTGGTGGCCGCCAGGGAACGACCCTTCCCTATGTGGCGCCCCAGATCATTCTACTGGCCTTCAGCGTCTTCGCCCTGATCTACGGCTGGACCCGGCACCTGATGTTCGACGCCCATCTGGACGCGATTGGAATGGGTATCGCCACGATCCTGGTGCTGCACAACGCCTTCTTCGCGGTCGCCTACCTGCGTACAGCCATGACGCCGGTCTCGAAACGCCTGGCCTACCGCCACCGCATCAACATGCCGGTCAAGTACAACTTCGTCACGGATGACGGCGAAACCATCGAGGGCGTGGGAGTCACCACCGACCTCAACGAATTGGGTCTCAGCTTTGTCTCCTACGACAGCCTGCCGATAAACGAAACCGGTAGTCTGAAAGTGATGGCCAACGGCGACAGCCTGGAGACCGACGGAACGGTCTGCTACGCGGCCCACACCCAGGGCGAGGGCCAAGAAGCCCACTCGCTCTACCGCTACGGCATCTCCTTCGCGGGCATCGCCCCCGAGGCCATCGATGCTTCGAGTCGCATGATCCAACGCTACGCCGTGGCCCCCTGGTACTCGCTCTTCGAGCGCGAGACCGTCCAGAGCAACCACCCCTGGTTCTCTTCCAGGCGCAAGAATGGGCGCGCCCCGTTCAAACTGGCGGTGCGCTTGGAGGGCCCCGGTGGCGATGTCTACTCCACCACCCAGGACATCTCCACCGGAGCCATGCGCTGCCTTTCGGCCAGCCATGTCGATCCCAAGCTCTTCACGAAGGCCGAGATCTTCAGCCCCATGGGGTCAATCCTGGTGAATACCCGGGCCTCGGAGATCCGCAACATCACCGGCCCGCCCCACAACATCCGCGAGTTCGTGTTGAACTTCGAGTCCTACGAGGGCCAGGCCCGCAGCCAGCTGCAGTCCCTGCTCGAACTGACGGCAGAACCGCAAACTCGCCACGAGTTGATGGGCTTGCACGGCTCGCGCCGACAGCCCCTCCTGCGGCCCCTGGCCGCGGCCGCCCTGATCTTGATGATCCTCTCCCCCGCCGCAGTCGGTGTCTTCAAGCACACCTACGATGACGACCTGCTGCTGGTGAAGACCACCGACGAGGCTGCCGTGGACACGGCCCTCGCATCCGCCGAAGGCCTCAACCGCATCCTGGCTGAAGCCCTCTCGAAGGAGCAAACCGACCTCAGACGCCTGATCCTGCTCAAGGACGCCCTGGAGCGCGAAGGTCGCTTCGAGGAGCTCGTGCGGGTCTGTCGCCTGATCGTGGCCCAACGCCCCCGGGATCCCGACATGGGCAAAGCCCTGGTGGCAGCTCTCACCGACGCCCGTCGCTTCGACGAATCCGCCACCCTCTCGGCTGCCTGGCGCAGCGCCCTGGAAGCCCAGGGCATGACCAGCCACGCAAACACCTTTGAGGTGCTCGCCGCGCGCAACCTGAGAAAATCGGGCGACGAGTTCGGCACCCTGGACGCCTTCCGCCGCATCGTGGCGGCGCGCCCTGAAGACGAAAAAGTACGCGCTGAATACCTCGGCATCATGCTCGAAGCCGGCCTGGCCCACGAAGCCCTGCGCCAGTTCACGGCCCTACCCCAGGATCAAAGTACGCGCCGTCAGATCATGACCATCCACAGCTCCCTGGGCGACTTCCGCCAGGCCGAGGGCGTAGCCCGCGATCTCCTGCGCGATATCCCCACCGATGTGAAGCTGCACATCGAGCTGGCCAACTTCCTCTGCTGGCAGGAGGACTTCGGGGCCGCTGTCCAGATCTACCGCGGCCTGTACCAACAAGAGCCAGACAACCTGACCGTGGCCCTGGGCCTCGGCGAGACGCTCTCCTGGTCCGGCAGCGGCAGCGCTGCACTGGCTGTCTTCGGCAAACTGATCGACGATGGTGAGGACAGCGACCGCCTCAACCGCGGCTTCCTGGATGCCTTCCTGGGCACCCACAATCCGACCCAGAGCGACAAGCATCGCCTGCCCTGGATGCTCAAGCGCCACCAGATGGTGAGCCCCTTGCCGGCGGACATAGCGGGCCGCCTGGCTACAGCCCTGGCCCAGGCGGACTTTACCGCCCTGGCCATCGAGCTCCTCGAAGAGACTCTCTTGAGCCACCCCACGGACCGCGACCTGCGACTGCGACTGGCCGATGCCATGGTAGCTGTGGGACGCAACAACGACGCCCACCTGCTCTACAGGACGCTTCTGGCCGAAGAGCAGATCGGCCAGTAGAAGCCCCAAAGGGCACCCAGAAGCCACTCCCGTGGCATCGAGGGTCTCAAGCTGGAGGGCTAATTGGCCGATAACCGAGACGCCATGGACTCCAATAAAAAGGTCTCCTCGCGCGGGCTGCACGGCACGCCGCGAGATCCCCGTCGGCCGGGCCTGCCCCACGGCCTGGGCCCCGTGGAACGCCACGACAGCCTGCCGCGCTGGATCAGCATCGCCGGCCTTGAGTTCGGCAGCGCTACGCTTGAGTTCTGCAACGAGTTCCCCGGCAAGTTACAGCAGGACTATTTCCTCAACAAGCTCGCGACCTTTGAGCGCCTCATCCGCGCGGGCTTCGAGTGCTTCCGCATTCCCTTTCGCTGGGAACGCATCCAGCCGCGCCTGGGTGCACCGCTCAACCCCGACGGCGTGCAACAGTTGCGCTTGATGGCCAGCCTGGCCCAAAAGGTCGGCGGCAGCGTGTTGCTCGACCTGCACAACTACGGTCGCTACACCAAACGCATCGATGGCGTGGCCACGAGTTGCGGCTTCGAGGAGGAAATCGACGGCGAGGTGCACCTCACAGCTGACCACCTGGCCGACTTCTGGTCGCGCATCGCCCACGCCATGAGCGGCTTGCCGTCCATCTGCGGCTACGGATTGATGAACGAGCCCCACGACCTCCCCGCCGGAGCCTGGGGCCGAGCCTCGCGGGCCGCGGTCGAAGCCTTGCGCCAGGAGGGCGATTCGGCGCGCGTCTTCATCGCCGGCGAAGACTGGTCCCACGCTTCGGACTGGAGGCGCGTCAACCCCAGCCAGCCCTGGATTGAAGATCCCCTGGGCCTCGTCACCTACGAAGCCCACTGCTACCTCGACCAGGACTCCTCGGGCGAATACCGGCTCACCTACGACCAAGAACTCGAATTCGATGCCCACTTGAAGGACCGCGCCCGTCTGCGGCTCGCGCCCTTCCTGTCCTGGCTCAACGAGTGGAGCCAGGACGGGATCCTCGGTGAGTTTGGCGTGCCCAGCGCGGATCGCCGCTGGGCGGCCCTCTTGCCCGGTCTCTTGCGCGTGCTGGATGAGAGCCGGGTCCCCGCCATCTGGTGGGCCGCCGGCGAAAGCTGGGGCGACTATCCACTCTCGTTGCAGCCCTTGAAAAAGGGCGCCGAGCCCAGACCGGCCGAGATCGAGCTATTCCGCGAATAGACTAGTGGGGTACGGAGTCCGTACCCGAGTGTCAGTTTGTCCAGGTGATCTCGAACCCGTTGGTCAGGTTGAAGTTGGTTCCGCAAGGCGAGAAGGTCGGCGTACGAAACCAGTACTGATAGCGCCGGATATCGCCGGCTACGAGGCCGCCACGGATCTCTCTTCCCCGTGGAAGGTCTCTTGCTCGAAAATTGACTCCACCAGGAGGATGGGTATCACGGAATCGGCAGGAAGTTGTCCTGACCCCGTACTACCCTCCGTACTACACTGCGGCCATGTCCAAAACCGCGAACGAGATCCAGTTCACGCTCAATGGCATTCCCCAGCGCGTGAGCGTGGCCCCGGGGGAGTCACTCTTGACCTGCCTGCGCGAACGCTGCTCGCTGCTCTCCCTCAAGGACGGCTGCGCACCCCAGGGCCAATGCGGCTGCTGCCTGGCCCTGATCGATGGACGCGCCAAGGTAACCTGCGCCCTGCCCGCCGAAAAGATCGCCGGCAAAAGCCTCCTGACCCTCGAAGGCCTGGCGCCAAAGGAGCGCGCCGAGTTGGCCGACCACTTCGCCGCGGCGGGCGCCTTGCAATGCGGCTTCTGCACCCCCGCCATCGTGCTGCGCACCAAGTTCCTGCTCGACAAGAACGACGCCCCCAGCCGCAACGAGATCGCCCGAGCCCTCGATGCGCACCTCTGCCGCTGCACCGGCTACACCAAGATCATCGACGCTGTGGAGCGCGCGGCTTACGCCCGCCGCGGCGAGCCCCTGCCTGAACGACTCGCCGCTCCCAAAGCGCCCCGCGCCGTGCCCGCCGGCCGCAGCCACGGTCCCCTCACGCCCGGCGGCGTGGGGACGCGCCTGGCCCGTTACGAGGGCCGCGAACTAGCCCTGGGCGAGCGACCCTTCGTGGCCGACATGCAGCGCGAAGGCCTGCTCGGCGGGGCCCTGCGCCTCGCGGATCACCCGCGGGCCAAAGTGCTCTCCATCGACACCTCGCGGGCCCTGGCCCACCCGGGTGTGGTGGCGGTCGCCACGGCCCACGATGTGCCCGGCACACGCTGGTACGGCCTGATCGAAAAGGACTGGCCTGGATTCGTGGCCCTGGGCGAAGAGGTGCGCTGCGTGGGCGACTTCATCGCCGCCGTGGCCGCCGTGGACAACGCCAGCGCGCGGGCCGCGGCCGAACTCATCGAAGTGCGCTACGAAGTCCTCACCCCCGTTTGCGATCCCCGCGCCGCCCTCGAGCCCGGTGCGCACCAGGTCAACCCCACGCGACCCAACGCCCTCTCCCGCACCCGTATTCGCCGCGGCGATGTGCAGACAGCCTTTGAGAAGAGCGCCCATGTGGTCAGCGGCGAGTGGCACACGCAGCGCATCGAACACCTGTTCCTGGAACCGGAGTGCGCCCTCGCCGAACCCGGTGAGCAGCCCGGCAGTTTCCGGCTCTACACCCAGGGCCAGGGCATCTTCGACGACCGCCGCCAGGTGGCGGCCTTCCTGGGCATAGAGGAAGACGACCTGTTCGTCGAGCTGGTCCCCAACGGCGGCGCCTTCGGCGGCAAGGAGGACATGTCCATCCAGCCCCACGCCGCCCTCCTGGCCCAGATGACCGGGCGGCCGGTCAAGGTGCTGCTCTCCCGCGAGGAGTCGATCCGGGTGCACCCCAAGCGCCACCCGATCAGCATGCGCTACAAGGTGGGCTGCGACGCCGAAGGTCACCTGACCGCTGTAGAAGCCGAACTCTTGGGCGACTCGGGCGCCTACGCCTCGGTGGGCGCCAAGGTCCTCGAGCGCGCCGCCGGACACGCCGCTGGCCCCTATCGCGTCATGAATGTTTCCATCGACGCCGTGGCCGCCACCACCAACAACCCGCCCTCCGGCGCCATGCGCGGTTTTGGCGCCAACCAATCGTCCTTTGCCATGGAGGGCTGCATGGATCTCCTGGCGGAGAAGGTCGGTCTCGACGGCTGGGAGATGCGCATGCGGAACGCCGTTGAAGTTGGAGACACCTTCACCAGCGGCCAGGTCTTTGAAAAATCGGTGGGACTCAAGGAAACCCTGCTCAGCGTGCGGGAAGGTTACTACGCCGCGCGCGCCGAAGGCCGCGCCGTGGGCATCGCTTGCGGCATCAAGAACAGCGGCATCGGAAACGGCGCCGAAGAATGGGGCAAGGCACGCCTGGTGGTGGAAGACGACCTCTCCGTATCGATCCACAACGGCTACACCGAAATGGGCCAAGGCCTGCTGACGGTCCTTGTGCAGTTCGCCGTGGAAGTCACCGGCCTCGATCCCGAGGTCTTCGCCCCACGAGTAGACTCGACTTTCGCCCTGGGCTGCGGCCAGACCACGGGCTCGCGGGCCACGCTCTTCGCCGGCAACGCCGTGGAGAGCGCCGCCCGAAAACTGCGCCAGGCCCTCGACCGGGGTCAATCCCTCGCGGACCTCCGGGGCCAGGTCTTCGCCGCCGATGTTGTCATCAACGACACCACGGCGCCGGGGCCGCTCAAGCCGGGCGTGACCAAGGTAAAGACCCACACGGCCTTCGGCTTCGCCACCCAGGTGGTGATCCTCGACGAAGACGGCGCCTTGCAGAAGGTCATCGCGGCCCACGATGTGGGTCGTGCGGTCAACCCGACCCTGTGCGAGGGTCAAATCGAGGGCGCGGTGCACATGGGATTGGGCTACGCCCTCTCCGAGGACCTGGCTTGCGAGGACGGCTGGCCCGTGACCTACAAACTGCGCGAACTGGGCGTCCTGCGCGCCCGCGACATGCCCGAGATGGAAGTGCTCTTGATCGAGGACCACGAACCCGAGGGACCCTTCGGTGCCAAAGGGGTGGGCGAGGTGGGCCTGGTGCCCACGGCCGGCGCGGTGGCCGGCGCCCTGGCGGCCTTCGACGGCAAGCGCCGGATGAGCCTACCCATGCGGGACTCCCCCGCCGCCCGCGCCATCTCGGTGGGGCACAAGCCCAAGAGCTCTCGTTGAGCGCTTGGTCAGGAGACAGCGATGCCCTTCGTTAACGCCCACACTCACATCTACAGCGGCCTGGTGCCCCTGGGAATGCCCGCGCCGCAGCCTGCGCCCCGGGGCTTGCCGCAGATTCTCGAACGAATTTGGTGGCGCCTCGATCGCGCTCTCGACGAGGACATCCTGCGCGCCAGCGCCGATTGGTATGTCGCTAGAAGCGCGCTCTTGGGAACGGGTGTGCTCATCGACCACCACGAGAGCCCCGAGTTCATCGAGGGCTCTCTCTCGGTCTTGGCCGCAGCCTGCGCGCAAACGGGCATGCCGGCCGTCTTGACCTACGGCGTCACGGAACGCAATCGCGGAACCGACGAAGCGCGGGCCGGCCTGGCCGAGAACCGGCGCTTCCTGGAGAGCTGCGCCCATCAGGAACACGGCCCCCTCGTGCGCGGCGCGGTGGGCTTGCACGCCTGTTTCACCGTGTCCGACGAGACCATTCGCGCCGCTGGCGATCTGGCGGCCGAGTTCTCCGTGCCCCTGCACCTGCATGTGGCCGAAGACCCCTCTGATGTGGCAGACGCCAGACGCCGCGGCTACCGCGGCGTCATCGAGCGCCTCGACAAGCTGGGCGTGCTCGTGCCTGGCACACTCCTGGCCCACGGGGTACATCTCGAACTTGAGGAGGTGCAACTGGCCGACGAACGCGGCGCCTGGTTCATGCACAACCCGCGCTCCAACCGCGCTAACGGTGTAGGCTATGCCTCCCAATTGCGAGCCAGCGGGCGCGTCGCCCTGGGCAGCGACGGATTCCCCTCGGACATGACTCAGGAACAGAAGGCCCTCTCGCGTTACGCCCAGCAAGCCCAGGAAGACGGCGCCGAGGGCGAAGTCGAGCGGGCCTCCGCGCGTCTCGCAGCGGGCAAACGGCTGGCGCGAGAGATCTTCGGCGCTGACCTACCCGCGCCGCCCACACCCGACACCGAGCGCCTGCAAGAACTCGAGGCCATAGCAAAAACCCAGGCGCAACGCCTCTGGACGCGCATGGCCGCCCTCTAATCTACTCTGCCCATGACACAGCTCGGACTCGAGAAGCGCATCGTTTCGGAGGCCACCCTGGAACGCACACGCGAACACTTTCAGCGGGAGAACATCCGTCTGCCCACCCTGGCCCAACTCGCGGACCCCGCGAGCCAACCTGCTGCGATCGTGGCGGCCCTCGCTCAGATCGACCCCGATACGCCCGAGGCTCTGAACCTCTTTCGCGTGCATTGGCACAACGGCGAGGACCGCCGCACGCAGGTCGCCGTTCCAGGGCACATCGTTCTGCCCGAAGCCCTCACCGGCGTGCGCGCACCGATCCTCGTGGCCCTGGGAAATCGCTTCCCCATGATCGCGGCCCACAAGGTGCTGGCCGCCTACGGTTGTCTCGTGCCGCGGCTCGTGACCGGCCAGTTCGATCTCGCAGCCCACCGCGCCGTCTGGCCCTCCACGGGCAACTACTGCCGCGGCGGCGTGGCCATCTCGCGCATCCTGGGCTGCCACGGAGTGGCGGTGCTGCCAGAGGGCATGAGCGCCGAGCGCTTCGAGTGGCTCGACCGCTGGGCCACGAGCTCCGAGGACATCATTCGCACCAAGGGCAGCGAGAGCAACGTCAAGGAGATCTACGACAAGTGCGCGGAACTGGCCCGCGACCCGGCCAATGTGATCTTCAACCAGTTCTGCGAGTTCGGCAACCACCTGGTGCACTACTCCGTCACGGGCGCCTCCCTCGAGCGCATTTTCCTGGCGGCGCGCGCCGATAATCCCGGCCTGCAACTGGCCGCCTTCGTCTCCGCCACCGGAAGCGCCGGAACCATCGCCGCCGGCGACTTCTTGAAAGAAAAACACGGAACGCGCATCGCGGCGGTCGAGGCGCTCGAATGCGCCACGATGCTCTACAACGCCTACGGCGAGCACAACATCCAGGGCATTGGCGACAAGCATATTCCCTTCGTGCTCAACGCCATGAACTTGGACCTCGCCATCGCCATCTCCGACACCTCAACCGACAACTTGAATGTGCTCTTCAACAGCGATGTCGGGCGCATGCACCTCACGGAGGAACGCGGTTTCGCGCCCGAACTCGTCGAAGTCCTCTCCAACCTGGGCCTTTCGAGCATCTGCAATGTTCTGGCGGCCATCAAGACCGCCCGCATCCTCGACCTCGGGCCCGATGACGCCATTTTGACCGTGGCCACCGACGGCGCCGCCATGTACGGCAGCGAGCGTGCAAAGTCCGAGGCCAAGTTTTTTGGCAGCACCGGCTTTGGCGCCAAGCAAGCGGCGCGGGTCTTCGACGAGCGCCTGGGATGCGTCGATACCCAGGACACCCTGCTCCTTTCGGACACCGGTCGCCGGCGCATCTTTAACCTTGGCTACTACACCTGGGTCGAACAACAGGGTGTGTCCCTCGAGGATTTCGAAGCGCGCCGCAGTCAGGAATTCTGGCAGGGCTTGCGGGAGCTCTTGCCTATCTGGGATGGCCTGATCGACGACTTCAATCGCGCCACGGGCGCGAGCGGAATCGAAACCCATGGCTGAAGCTCCGCTGCACCAGGTTTGCGAGGGCTGCGGCCTCCGGGCGCCCGCCCAGGAAATCGCCTTCACCTGCGCCGACAGGCGCCCTGCTGACGACATCGACCACTTGCTGGCTGTCTGCTGGAACGAAACGCGCCGGCCGCGCCTCGACCAGGGCTCCGCAAACCCCTTTGTGGCCTTTCGCGCCGAGAGCTGCTCCCACGCCATGGCCACAGCTTTTGGAATCGAGGACGAGGAGTACATCGAACTCGTGCAGCAACTCGACGAGGCCGTGGCAAGCGTCGACGGCCACGGCTTTCGCACGACGCCCTTCAGTCACAATCGGGGCCTCGGGCTCTGGATCAAGAACGAGACCCTCAATGTGAGCGGCACCCACAAGGCCCGCCACCTGTTCGGCCTGGCCCTGTGCATCGAGGTGGCCGAGCGCACCGGCGCGCTCCCCGCGGGCAGCTTGGGCAGCGCCGAGCGGCCCCTCGCAATCGCCAGTTGCGGCAACGCGGCCCTGGCGGCCGCCGTCGTGGCTCGGGCCTGGAAACGCCACCTGCGAGTCTTCATCCCCCCCACGGCCCCGGCCAGCGTGGTGGCGCGGCTCACCGACTTGGGGGCGAGCATCAAGGTCTGCCAAGCCCACGAGCAGGCCGCCGCCGGCGACCCGTGCCTCGAGAAGTTCCGCGCGGCGGTGGCCGCGGGAGCGGTGCCTTTCACCTGCCAAGGCAGCGAAAACGGTCTGACCCTCGAGGGCGGCCTGACCCTGGGCTTTGAACTGGCGCGGTCCCTGGCCCTGGCCGATGCGCCGCGACTGGAGCACCTCTTCGTGCAGGTGGGCGGCGGCGCGCTGTTCAGTTCCACGGCTCGCGCTCTCAAGCTTTGCGCCAAGGACAACGCCCCCCTGCCCGCCCTGCACGCCGTGCAAACCGAAGCCTGCCAGCCCTTGGTACGCGCCTGGCGCACTTTGGCCCGCGACCTGTGGGCGGCCTTGGTAGCGGCGGGTGCTCCCGACGAGGAGCCCGGGAGCGACCGGGAAATGGCCCGTTGGCTTTTACGGAACGCAAAGGAGTCCGTGAACGCGCGAGTCTTCGCCGCCGCCGGACGCCAGCGTGGGCGCTACATGCAAACCGTTCCCGGCCAGCCCACCAGCGTGGCATCGGGGATCTTGGACAACGAAACCTACGACGGGTTCGCCGTGCTGCGGGCGCAAATCGAAACCGGCGGCTGGCCCGTGGTGGTCAGCGAGGCCGATCTCGTCGCCGGCCGCGACGAGGGCCGAGTGCAGACCGGCCTGAACCTCGACGCCACCGGCGCTGCGGGCCTGGCTGCTGCGCTGGCCGCGCGCCAAGCAGGAGACATCGCTCCCGAGGCCACCTGCGCCGTGCTCCTGACCGGAACCCAACGCTGAAGTACTGCCGAATTTTTCAATGAGTCTTCTTCCATGAGTCAATCCCCCTTGCGAGTAGCGCTGACCGAGACCTGCAATGTGTACGGCCCCATGCCGGCCAAGACCGCCGACTTGAAGGATCTCGCCGGCCGCCTCGAAGACTTGCGGCGCGCCAATGTGGCCCATCATGTCGATCTGATCCGGGCCGCCACAGCGCGGGGGGCGGGGATCGTGGGCCTCGGCGAACTCTTCAGTGCGCCCTACTTCGCCCTGCACAGCCCCGACCCTCTGCAGGCGGCCCTCTGGCAGGAGCTTGCCGAGGATGCCCGGGATGGCCCCACGGTGCTCGAGTTGTGTGCCCTGGCGCACGCCGAAAAAGTCATTTTGGTAGCCCCGATCTTCGAGCTCGATCCGGCCAGCGGCCAACGCTTCAACACCGCGGTCCTGATCGATGAAAAAGGCGAAGTCATCGGCAAGTACCGCAAGACTCACATTCCCTCGGGGGCCAACGAAGAGGCCAGTTTCGATGAGAGCCTGTTCTACGGGCCGAGCGACGGCCTGCTGCGGAACGCCGCGCCCCCCAACATCTCCAACTCGCCCCACTTCCCCGTCTTCCAGACCTCCCGCGGACGCATCGCGGTCGCCATCTGCTACGACCGCCACTTCCCCGGGGTCATGGCTAGCCTGGCCGAAAACGGCGCCGAACTGGTCTTCGCCCCGGCGGTGACCTTTGGCACCCAGTCGCGGCGCCTGTGGGAGCTCGAGTTCGAGGTGGACGCCGCACGCCACGGCATCTTCATCGCCGGCTCCAATCGCAAGGGCAGCGAAGCACCCTGGAACCAAGAGTTCTTTGGCGCCAGCTACTTCGCTGGACCGTCAGGCCGTCCCGAGTTGCTCGACGCCCCCGCGGGTCTGGTCATGGCCGACCTCGACCTCGACGGCAGCGCGGATTGCGGCGGCTCGGGTTGGGATCTAAAGCGCGACCGACGGCCGGAAATCTACGCAGCAAGGTAGCGCGCTCAGCCCGCCAGGCCGAGGACCACACTGAGCAGCACCCGAGCCCCGGCTTCGATTTCAGCCGGCGAACTGAACTCCTCTGTGTTGTGGCTCAAGCCTCCGGCGCTGGGGATGAAAATCATGGCGCTTTGGCAGTTGGGCGCGAACATCTGGGCGTCGTGACCGGCACCGCTGGGCAGTCGCCGCGATGAGAAACCCAGGCGACCGGCGGCTTGCTCCACCGCCTGCACCAGGGACGGATCGAACTCCACCGGCGCAAAGCGCGCCAGAGACCGCGAGCGCACCCTGACCCCTTCGGCCTGGGCGCACTCGGCAATGAAGGCCGCGGTGCGCGCTTCGGCTTCTGCCAGGGAGGCTTCGCTGGTGTTGCGCAGGTCCACGGTCATGGTGACCTGCTTTGGAATCACATTGACGAGGTTGGGCACAAAACTGAGCGCGCCCACGGTGGCCACCTGGCTGCCGCCCATGTCGAGGGCCAGGCGGCGCACGAAGGCCAGCACAAGGGCAGCAACGACACCTGAATCGCAGCGCATGCTCATGGGCGTGGTCCCGGCGTGGTTCGAAGTGCCCTCCAATGTCCACTCCGTCCACGAGATGCCTTGCACTCCCGTCACGGCGCCGATCAATTGCTTTTCCCGTTCCAGAACCGGGCCCTGTTCGATGTGCAGTTCGAGATAGCTCGATGCGCGCCACCCGCCGCAGGGCTGGTCGCCGGCATAGCCAATGCGCTGCAACTCGTCTCCCAGGCACAGGCCGTCCCTGTCCCGGGCGGCGAGGCAAGTCTCGAGGTCAAGGGCACCCTGGTGCACGCCACTACCAAGCATGTCCGGCGTGAAGCGCGCGCCCTCTTCGTTGGTGAAGAAGCCCACGGCCACGGGCCGCTCGGTTTCACGGGCCGCCTCGCCCAAGGCCTCGATCACCTCCAACCCGGCCAGCACCCCCAAGCTACCATCGTAGATTCCGCCCGTGGCCACGGTGTCAAGGTGCGAGCCGACAAGAACCGGCGCTGTGACGCCACCGCGCTTGTCGGGCCGCACGCCAATGACATTCCCAACGGCGTCGATGCTAATGCGAAGCCCAAGCTCTTCCATCCAACCCCGCACGAGATCCCGGCCTTCGCGGTCCGCATCGGAGAGCGCCAGGCGACACACGCCGCCGCCCTCAAGAGCCCCAACCGCACCAAGTTGCTCCAGGCGCACCATGAGGCGCTCGAGTTTGATCTCTGGTTGAGGGGAGTTCATGGCTGGACTGTAGTCCGAGGCGCACCCAGGTCAAGATGTGCAAAATGCAGAGGTCCACTTCCTGGCCCGCTTCGCAGTCGCCGCTGATGGTATCGAGGGGGCGTTGGGGGTCGAGGACCACGGCAAAGCCCGGTCCCTGGAAATGGGTCCTGGCACCCTCGCCCGAGAGGCCGAAATCGGCGCCGTCGATGCGGCCCAGGATCTCGCCAGCTCGTTCGCCGGGGGGAAAGCAGAAGCCGTCGTAGTCCTTGAAGAGCCGCCAGTCCGCTTCGCTTCCGAAGATGCGCGGTTTGATCTTGTAGGGGCCGCCGTCCTCGGGGCAGAAGACATCGCAATTGCCGCACTCGTTGCAGAAGTCCGCGAAGCTGCCAAACTGGCGCTGCTTCTCGATCACCAGCAGTCCATCGGTTTGGCTGACCCAGGTCAATCCCTCGAGGTGTAGGCTGGTCCGCGGCGCCTCGAGGCGCGGCAACTCGAAGACGAAGTTCGCGTTGTTGGGGCATACGGGCACGCACTTGTCGCAGGCGATGCAATCAAAGAGTTCGAGCTGGGAACCAATCTTCTTGGGACCCTTCTTGTTGTTTTCGGCCAGGTAACGCCCGGAGGCCAGGGCGCGAGCGAGGTAGCCCTGCGTGTTCAGGAGCGCAGCCTCCCGGGCCCACTCGCGGTGCAAGTCAGCCCCCGCGGCCGTACCCAGGCCGGTGCCGGCGGCCAGGGCTTTCAGAGAGGCGCGCAGGGTTTCTGGACGGGCCTCGCAGCGCACAGCCGCGCGCTCCAAGGCTAGCTTGCCGTGGCCCGCTGCGCGAATGACATAATCGTCGATGCAGCGCGCTCCCAACTCCTCCATGCGCAAGAGCAGCTCATCGAAATAGCCCTTGCCGCGGCCGTAGCCGCCGGGACGCAGGAAATCGGTGCAGACGGTCACGGGCACGAGGCCCAGGGCCACGGCATCGGGAAAGTTCTTGCGCTCGATGCCGGCTGAAAAAGAGATCGGGAAGCGGCTGCCAAAGTGCGCCCGAAAGCGCGCCACGAGGTCCATGGCCAGGATGTGCAGGGGAGCCCCGGACAGGTAGGCGGTCTTTTCCTGGGCGGGAAAAAAGTCGCGCCTGTTCTCCACGATCAGGGTGTTCGAGAACTTGACCCCAAAGCCCAGACCGAGCTCTTGGGCCAAGGCGGCCAGGCGCTCCACCAACGGCAGCATGTCGTCCCAGGTCGTGTCGGCCTCGAAAGCGCCGGGGGGCACGCGCAAGTCGCTGTAGCCGAGTTCGTCTTCAAGAAGCTCGCTCACACGCTCGGGCCCCAGGAGCGTGGGGTTCAACTTGACAATCACATGCAAGCCGCACTCGCGCATCAAGTACTCGACGATGCCCTCGATCTCATGGGGAGGGCAGCCGTGGAAGGTGCTCAGGGTCAGGGTGTTCGAGATGCGGCTGGTGAAGTCGATCTCGCGGATGATCGGATGGTCCTCCAGGACATCGGCCAGCTCCGGCGCGAGCAGTTCTTCACGCAGGCGCGCCACGAGGTCGCCGGCGTCCTGCATCCCGGCGATGAAGTCCTGAACAGGGCGAGACTTGATTCCTGCGAGGTCGTAACCCACGCTCATGTCGAAGATCAGACCCCCTTCCTGGTCGGCACCGTCCTGAGTCCCGACCTCTCCTTGCGCGCCAAGAGGCAGAACACCGCTGGCGCGCAGGATCTCTATCAGCATCGAGGCCTTGACATACTCCTCCAGGGACTCGCCCAGGCGCAGTTCTTGGCTCCACTCGATGTTGTAGCCCACGGTGGCCATGTCGATGCAGGGCCGCGGGATCTCGAGTTGGTCCTCGATCTGCACCGTCTTGAGCTCCATCACGCGGCAACCCGCGAGCCACGAAAGCACGATGTTCTGGGCCATCTGCGAATGGGGGCCAGCCGCTGGGCCCAGGGGCGTGCTGGCCCGCAGCCCGTGGAAACCCACCGACAAGTCGATGCCGGTCGGCGCGCCGAAGAAGCAGCGCTTGAAGGAGGTATCGAAGATCTGCTCTGCCTGCCGGGCTTCGCGCAACATACGCCGGACCAGGGCTCCAAAGGGGTGCGGGCGCAGTTCAACCATGCGCGCGCACTATAGGATGCCGCGCGCTCAGGAGCGAGCCTCAGGCAGCGGGTCGAGAAGGGACTGGCGGAGTGCTATCCTTACAACCGATGGAGAATAGGTCCGAACCCCTGCGCTTTCAGCTCAATGCCGAGTCCCTGGAAACCTGTGGGGCAACGGGCAGGTTGCTGCTCGACTACTTGCGCCGAGACCGGCGAGCGGTGGGCACCAAGGAGGGTTGCCGCGAAGGGGACTGCGGCGCCTGCACGGTGCTGCTCGGCGAACTTCTGCACGAGGGCTCCACGAGTTGGGTGCGTTACCGGGCAGTCCCCGCCTGCATGTTGCTCCTCGGCCATGTGCGCGGGCGGCATGTGGTCACCATTGAAGGGCTCAACACAGGCGAGACCCTCAGCCCGCCCCAACGCGCCGTGGTCGAACGCGGCGCAACCCAGTGCGGATTCTGCACGCCGGGTTTCGTGGTCAGTTTCACGGGCTATCTGCTGAACGCCACGGGCTACGACCCAGAAACGGCCATCGATGCCATCGCTGGCAACCTCTGCCGCTGCACGGGATACACAGCCCTGGTGCAGGCCGCCCGGGATCTCGAGCCAGAGTTCACAAAACTCCCGCCACCGGGGCCAGAACGCACCGCGGCCCTCGTGCAAGCCGGCGCTCTGCCCGAGTACTTCACTCGGGCCGCTGCGGAACTCGAACGCATGCAAGTGAACGCCACGCAGGCTGAGGGCCTGCTCCTTGCTGGCGGCACTGACCTGATCGTGCAACAGACGAGCGCACTCGACAGCACTTCGCCGGAGTTCCTCTTGCCCAATGAAGAGGACCGCGTCCCGCGCGTGGTTGATGGCCGACTCGTCCTGCCTGGCGCCTGCACCTTCGAAGACCTGCGGCGCTCACCCGATTTCCTGGCGCTGTGGCCTGGCGCCCACGCTGCCCTGGGGCGTTTCGCCTCGATCCTGATCCGCGAACGGGCCAGTGTGGCGGGCAACATCGCCAACGCATCCCCAATCGCAGATGGCACGGCCATCTTCCTGGCTCTGGATGCAGAACTCGAACTCGCGAGCCCCGCGGATTCGCGCCGGATCCCCCTGAAGGAGTTCTTCCTGGGCTACAAACAAATCGCCCTGAAAGAGGGCGAGCGCATCGCCGGACTGCGCATGGCGGACGCGGCTCACCTCGGCCGTCTCGTGAATTTCGAGAAGCTCTCCAAGCGCACGCAACTCGACATCGCCACGGTGAACAGCGCCCTGAGCATCGCCGTGGTGGACGGCCGCATCGAGGCCCTGACCCTCTCCGCCGGCGGAGTGGCGCCGATTCCTCTGCTGCTCGCGGAAACGGCCAACTTCCTCGTAGGCCGGCCCCTGACCGCCGCCACCCTGATCGAGGCGGCGGCGGTCCTCGACGGCGAGATCGCGCCCATCAGTGATGTGCGCGGCTCCGAGGAGTACAAGCGCCTGGCCATGCGCCAGCTCTTCTGGGCCCACTTCCTGGAGTTATTTCCCGAAGCCATCGCGGCCGAGACCTTCCTGGAGGCCATCTCATGAGCCTCGACGCAGCTCGACACACCCGTGGCGAATCGGTCTTCACCGACGACCTGGCGGAACCTGCCGATCTCCTGCACGGCGCGCTTTTCACATCGCCAGTGGCTCGCGGTTTTTTGCACGGACTCGACACGCGCGCCGCGTCCGAGGCACCCGGAGTTGTGCGCATCTTCACGGCCGAAGATGTTCCCGGCGAAAACCAAATTGGCGCCATCGTGCCCGACGAACCGCTCTTCGCCGAGAACAGAGTGCACCATGTAGGCCAACCTATCGCCCTGGTTGTGGCCACGAGTCCCGAGGCGGCGCGCCACGCCCGCGGCCTCGTTGTGGCGAACATCGAGGAACAGGACCCTATTCTTTGCCCGCGGGAAGCCGAGCGCCGCGGGGAGTTGATCGTGCCCTCGCGCAGCCTCGCCCTGGGCAGCGACGAGGCCTTTCAATCAGCCTTCGCGGAAAGTCACACCCAGGTCGAGGGCTCCTCGCAGAGCGGCGGCCAGGAACACCTCTACATCGAAACCCAAAGCGCCATGGCCCTGCCCCTCGAAGGCGGGCGCATGAGGATCTACGCCGGAACCCAGGGGCCCACCGCCGTGCAACGGGTGGCCGCGCGGGTCTTGGGGCTCGCCATGAGCGAGATCGAGGTCGAGGTGCAACGGCTCGGCGGCGCCTTTGGTGGCAAGGAAGATCAAGCCACGCCCTGGGCCACCTTCGCGGCCCTGGCTGCCAGATCCTTGAGTCGTGCGGTCAAGGTCAACTTGCAACGCGACGAGGACATGGTCTGCACCGGCAAGCGCCATCCCTATGAAGCCGACTGGCGCCTTGGCCTCGACGCTGAGGGCCACATTCTGGCCTGGAAGCTGACCCTCTATCAAAACGCGGGCGCCGCCGCCGATTTGTCCCCGGCAATTCTAGAGCGCAGCCTGTTCCACGCCTGTGGCAGCTACCGCGTGCCCACGGCGCGCATCACGGCCCACTCGTGCCGCACCAACTTGACGCCCTTTACCGCCTTTCGCGGATTTGGCGGCCCCCAGGGCATGTTTGCCATGGAGAGCGCCATGGCCCGCGCCGCCGAGGTCATGGGAATCGAGCGGGAGGTTTTGCAAGAGCGCAACCTGCTCGAGCAGGGAGATGTGTTGCCCTACGGCATGCAGCTGAAGGAGTGCAGCGCGCGGCGCTGTTTCAGCGAGGCCGCCGAACGCTTCGACCTCGCGGGAGCCCGCGCACGGGTGCGCGCTCACAACTCCAAGGATCCACTGAGTAAACGCGGCCTGGCCGTCATGCCGATCTCCTTCGGCATCTCGTTCACCAACAAGCGGATGAACCAAGCCGGCGCCCTGGTGCATGCCTACTCCGATGGCAGCGTGCGCGTGGCCACGGGCGCTGTGGAAATGGGCCAGGGCGTGAACTCCAAGCTGCAATACATCGCCGCCCAAACTCTGCGCTGCGACCCCGAGCGCGTTTCCATCGCCGCAACCTCCACCACCCTCGTGGCCAACACCTCGCCCACTGCCGCCAGCAGCGGCGCGGACTTGAATGGAAAGGCCGTGCAGATCGCCTGCAAGAGTTTGCGCGAACGCCTCGACGGCGTGAGCATGGAACTGGCCTGGGATGATGTTGTGTCGCTCGCCCTGGAGAGCCGCGTCTCGCTCACCGCTGGCGCCCACTACAAGACTCCCGGCCTCGAGTACGACGCCCAGGCCGAGTGGGGCACGCCCTTCGCCTACCATGTGCAAGGCAGCGCCATCTCTGAAGCCACGGTAGATTGCCTGCGGGGCACCTACAGCATCGATTCGGTTCGCATCGTCCACGATGGCGGTCGCAGCCTGGCTCCGCTCATCGACACGGGCCAGGTGATCGGCGCCCTGGCCCAGGGCATCGGCTGGTTGACCCTCGAAGAGTTGCGCTACGACGAACGCGGCCGACTCATGACCGACAAACTCGCCACCTACAAGGCCCCCGACATCCACTCCATGGCACGCGAGGTGGAAGTTGTCTTCCTTGAGGACTCGAGCAATCCCCACGCGGTGCTGGGCTCCAAGGGCATCGGCGAGCCGCCCTTGATGTACGGCCTGGCGGCCTTCTTCTCAATTCGCGAGGCAGCACGCGCCTTCCGCAGCGACCGCGGTCAAGACTCCCCCGATCTCCTCGAGGCGCCCTTGACGCCCGAGCGGCTGCTACGGTTTCTTTACTGTTCCTAATTGATGCCTCCAGGGGCGCGCCGCCATGATTGTGGCAGCGGGGCGCGACTGTTATCTTGTGGGGCCCCAATTTCCGCGCAGCCTCTCCCAGATCCCCCCCTCCGGCAGGCGCCGGCACACCAATCAGAAACCCAGAACTCATGGCCGTCGAACGCTTGCAAAACTTTATCGGAGGGTCGTGGATCGACTCCAACGCCAGCGAGACGGTCCCGGTTCACAACCCTGCCAGCGGTGAACTCATCGGCGAATGCCCGCTCAGTTCCGAGGCGGAAGTGGACACGGCCGTGCAAGCTGCAAAGCAGGCCTTTGTGGAGTGGCGCCGGGTCCCGGTCCAGGATCGCATCCAGCCCATCTTTCGTCTGAAAGGGCTCCTCGAGCAACACGCCGAGAGCCTGGCAGCCACGGTCACCCGCGAGCATGGCAAAACCCTGGCCGAGTCCCGCGGCAGTGTGCGGCGCGGCATCCAGATGGTCGAAGCCGCCACCGGCGCCCCGGCCATGATGATGGGCCAGGCCCTCGAAGACATCGCCCGCGGTATCGACTGCGAGAGCATCCGCCAACCCCTGGGAGTCTTCGCCTGCATCGCGCCCTTCAACTTTCCGGCCATGGTGCCCCTGTGGTTCGCGCCCTTTGCCGTGGCCTGCGGCAACACCTTTGTCTGCAAGCCTTCGGAGCAGGTGCCCTTCACCCAGAAACTGATGTGGGAGCTGATCGACGAAGCGGGCTTTCCCCCCGGAGTGCTCAACCTCGTCAACGGGGGCCGCGAAGTGGTCAACGCCTTCATCGACCACCCGGACATTGCCGGCATCTCGTTTGTCGGCTCGAGTCCGGTGGCCGAGCATGTGTACAAGAGCGCTGCCGCCAAACTCAAGCGCGTGCAGGCCCTGGGCGGCGCCAAGAACTTCATCATCGTCATGCCCGACGCCGAGATGGATTTCACCGCGGCGACAATTTCCGAGTCGGCCTTCGGCTGCGCCGGTGAGCGCTGCCTGGCGGCAGCCGTGGTGCTCTGCGTGGGCGGCTCGCACGAAAAGGTGCGCGCTGGCTTGATCAAACACATGAACAAGATCGTCGTGGGCGATGGCTCCAAGGAAGGCGTCACCATGGGACCGGTGATCTCCCGCGAGCACCAGCAGCGCGTCCTGGCCATGATCGAAGAGGGTATTGCAGATGGCGCCCGCCTCGTGGTGGACGGCCGAGATCCGGGCGTCCCCGGCGATGGCTACTTTGTCGGCCCGACCCTCTTTGACGGCGTCAGCGAGGAAATGACCATCGGCCGCGATGAGATCTTCGGCCCGGTGCTGAGCATGATGCAAGTCGAGACCCTCGACGACGCCCTCGACATTTGCAAGCGCCAACCCCTGGCCAACGCCAATTCGATCTTCACCACATCCGGCAAGGCCGCGCGCACCTTTCGCTACGAAGTGCCCGCGAGCATGGCCGGGGTCAATATCGGCGTCGCGGCGCCCATGTCCTTTTTCAGTTTCGGCGGCGCCAAGGGATCGTTCCTCGGCGATCTCAAGGCCCACGGCCGCGAGGCCTACGATTTCTTCACCGACCGCAAGGTGCTAATCTCGCGCTGGTAACCAAACCCCTCCCCCCCTTCCCCCCCTTCCCCAAAGTCAGGAGTTTTATAAGAGTGGCCAGAATCGTCAAAGGCGGCTTGATCCAGTGTTCCAACCCGATCAACGACGAGTCGCTTCCCGTTGCGGAGATCCAAAAGGCGGCCTTCGACAAGCACCTGCCCATGATCGAGGATGCAGGCAAACAGGGGGTGCAAGTCCTCTGTTTGCAAGAGATCTTCAACGGCCCCTACTTCTGCCCCAGCCAGGACGCACGCTGGTACGATGCCACCGAGCCTGTGCCGGGTCCCACGGTGGAGGCCTTGCAGCCCATCGCCAAGAAGTACGAGATGGTCATATGCGTGCCCATCTACGAGCGCGAGCAGGCCGGTGTGTACTACAACACGGCCGCCATGATCGACGCCGATGGCAGCTATCTCGGCAAGTACCGCAAGCAGCACATCCCTCATACCAGCGGCTTTTGGGAAAAGTACTTTTTCAAGCCGGGCAACCTCGGCTATCCGGTGTTTCAGACGCGCTATGGCAAGATCGGCGTCTACATCTGCTACGACCGCCACTTCCCCGAGGGCGCGCGACTCTTGGGACTGAACGGCGCCGAGATCGTTTTCAATCCTTCCGCCACGGTGGCTGGCCTCTCGCAGTACCTCTGGAAACTCGAGCAACCGGCCCACGCCGTGGCCAACGGCTTTTTCATGGGTTGCATCAATCGCGTGGGCACCGAGGAACCCTGGAATATCGGGCGCTTCTATGGCTCGAGCTACTTTGTTGACCCGCGCGGCGAATTCTTGGCCGAGGCCTCGGAAGACAAGGACGAATTGATCACCGCCGAGATGGATCTCGATGTGATCGAGGAAGTGCGCCGCGTCTGGCAGTTCTACCGCGACCGCCGACCGGAAACCTACGCCGCCATGTGCGAGCTGCTGCCCTGACTCCGGCACACCACAGAGGAAGAAAGAACCATGGCCATCCTGATCAAGAACGGAACTATCGTCACGGCCCTCGACACGCAGGTCGGCGATGTGCGCTGCGCGGAGGGCCAAATCGTGGAGATCGGCGTGGGGCTCAATTCCATCGCCGGCGAAGAGACCATCGACGCCTCGGGCCAGTACATCTTTCCCGGCGGCCTCGATCCCCATGTGCACATGGAATTGCCCTTCATGGGCACAGTTTCCGCCGATGACTTCGAGACCGGTACCGCCGCGGGAGTTGCAGGCGGAACGACCTCGATCATCGACTTTGTGATTCCTGGTCGCGGGGATAACTTGATGGAAGCCCTGGCCGCCTGGCACGAAAAGGCCTCCAAGTCGGTGGCTGACTTTGCTTTTCACATGGCGGTCACCTGGTGGGGCGATGAAACGGCCAGTTGGATGCAGAACTGCGTGGAAGAGCAGGGTATCCCCTCATTCAAGACCTTCATGGCCTACCGCGGCGCCATCGGCGTGAGCGATGAGGAACTGATCGAGGTCATGAAAGCAGCCCGGGCGTTGAATGCCATGGTCACCGTGCATGCCGAGCACGGCGACATGGTGGTCGAGTTGCAAAACAGGCTCATGGCCGAGGGCAAGACCGGGCCGGAATACCACGCTCGCTCGCGCCCCGCGCCCCTCGAAGGCGAAGCCACGGCGCGCGCCATCATGCTGGCGCGCATGACCCGCGAGCCCCTCTACATCGTGCATGTCACCTGCGTGCAAGCCCTCGAAGCCATCCGCGAAGCCCAGGCCCGGGGCCAACGAGTCCACGGTGAGACCTGCCCCCAGTATCTCCTGCTCGACGACTCGGTTTACAAAAAGCCCGGTTTCGAAGGAGCCGCCGCTGTCATGTCGCCCCCCATCCGTCCCCGCGGACACCAGGAGCCCCTCTGGGCCGCCCTGCGCACAGGCACCCTGGAAGTGGTCGCCACCGACCACTGCCCCTTCAACCTCGTGGGCCAGAAGGACATGGGCAAGGACGATTTCCGCAAGATCCCCAACGGCGCGGCGGGCATCGAGCATCGCCTGGCGTTGATGTACACCTACGGGGTGCTCGAGGGCCGGCTCGACCTGAACCAGTTTGTGGATGTGACCTCGACACGCGCCGCCAAGTTGTTTGGGTTGTACCCGCGCAAGGGCTCGATCACCGTGGGTGCTGACGCCGACTTGGTGGTCTGGGATCCCGCGGCCACGGGCACCATCTCGGCCGAGACCCACCACCACAAGGTGGACCGCAGCATTTTCGAGGGCTTCGAAACCCGCGGAGGATGCAGCTCGGTCATCGTAAACGGCCGCGTGCAATACGCGGACGGGCAACTTTCCGTGGAGCGTGGCGCCGGGCGCTACCTGCCCAGAACCCTGGCATGAGCGACGCAACACGCGATGAGGTTCTGAAAAAACACGACGAGTTTCTGCTGCCCTCGGTGGCCAACTACTACCAGGCCCCCCTGGTGTTCACCGACGGTGCGGGCGCGCGGTTGCGCGACAGTTCGGGCACTGAATACCTCGACTTCTTTGGAGGTGTCCTGACTGTCTCCATCGGGCACTGCGACAGCCGCGTCAACGAGAGCGTCAAGTTGCAGATGGACCGCTTGGGGCATGTTTCCACCCTCTACCCCACCCTGCCCATCGTGGAATTGGCCGAACGAATGGCCCGTATCACCCCGGGCGCGCTCAAGAAATCCATGTTCACGACCTCGGGCACCGAAGCCGACGAAACCGCCGTGGCCCTGGCCCAGGTCTACACGGGCTCGGTGGAACTCGTCGCCTTGCGTCACGGATATTCAGGGCGCTCCATGTTGGCCCAGGCGCTCACGGCCCATTCGCCCTGGCGCGCGGTGCCGACTCAGGTCGCGGGCATCAAACACGGCCTGGCGCCCTACTGTTATCGCTGTCCTCTCAAACAGACCTACCCCGATTGCCAGGTGGCCTGCGCCAGGGACCTCGAGGAACTGATCGCCACAACCACCACGGGGAAGATCGCGGGCTTCTTGGCCGAACCGATCCAGGGCGTGGGCGGATTCATCACGCCCCCCAAAGAATACTTCGAGATCTGCGTGGACATTGTGCGCAAGCACGGCGGCGTGTTCATCTGCGACGAAGTGCAGACAGGCTTTGGTCGCACCGGTGGCAAGATGTTCGGAATCGAGCACTTCGGTGTGGAGCCCGACATCTGCACCATGGCCAAGGGCGTGGCCAACGGCATGCCGCTCGGGGTCACAATCGCAACACCAGAAATCGCCGATGCATTCAAGGCCTTGCAGATCTCGACCTTTGGCGGCAATCCCATCTCGTGCGCCGCGGCCAATGCCACACTCGAAGTGATCGAGTCCGAAAACTTGGTGGATAACGCCGCACGCATGGGAGGTCTCTTGCGGGCTGGACTCGAAGACCTGCAAGGACGCTACCCGCGCCATCTCGGGGATGTGCGCGGCATGGGCTTGATGCAAGCCGTGGAACTCGTCGCCGACGAGCCCGGCGGCGATCGAACACCCCTGCCACAGGTGGCGGGCCAGATCTTTGAAGCCTGCAAGGACCGCGGGCTCTTGATCGGCAAGGGTGGCTTACATGGCAATGTGCTGCGCATCGCTCCGGCGCTCACCATCGGCAGCGCCGACATCGAAGAAGCCCTGCGGATTCTCGACGAGTCCTGCAAGACTCTTCCCGTCTGACACCCCTCTGCTTCCATGACTGACCTCAGTATTTGCGTCAACGGTATTCATTTTCCCAACCCCTTCGTCTTGGGCTCTGGTCCTCCGGGCACCAATGGACGGGTGATCAAGCGCTCCTTCGAACTCGGCTGGGGTGGTATCGTTTGTAAGACGCTTAGCCTGGACCACTCAAAGGTGCATAACACCGTACCGCGCTACGGCAAGCTCACCGACCGCGAGAACCGCAAGAAGGTCATCGGCTTTCAGAACATCGAGCTGATTTCCGACCGTCCCTTCGACCTCTGGCTCGAGGAACTCGCGGAATGCAAGGCGGCCTATCCCGATCGCATCCTGATCGCATCGATCATGGAGGAGTACGAGCGCGACAAGTGGGTCGAGATCGTCGAGCGCACCCAGGCCACCGGAGTCGATGCCCTCGAACTGAACCTTTCTTGCCCCCACGGTCTGCCCGAGCGCCAGATGGGTGCTGCCATGGGCCAGGACGCAGCCATCGTCGAGGAGGTCACGGCCTGGGCCGTAGCGGCCGCCAAGATTCCCGTCTGGGCCAAGATGACGCCCAATGTCGGCGACCCGCGCCTCTCACCCGAAGCCGCCACGCGCGCCGGCGCGGACGGCATCTCGGCCATCAACACGATCCTTTGCACCATCGGCGTGAACCTCGAAACCCTGCGCCCCATGCCCACGGTCGAGGGCTACAGCGTACCCGGAGGCTACTCCGGCCGAGCTGTTCTGCCCATTGCCCTGCGGCATGTCTCCGAGATCGCCCGCGCCTGCCCCACGGCTTCGGTCTCCGGCATGGGAGGCATCGAAACCGCTGAGGACGCGGTGCAGTTCATGCTGCTCGGCGCGAGCACGGTGCAGATCTGCACCGGCGCCATGTTGCGCGGCTACGAACTGATCGAGGAGCTCTGCCTGGGTCTCGAAGCCTTCATGGAGCGCCACTCCTTTGCCAAGGTAGAGGATTTCGTTGGCAAGAGCCTACCCTTCTTCACTACCCACGCCGACCTGGTTCAGCGCCAGCTCAAGGCCAAACGCGACAAGGCCGGCGAAGTCGAGCGCGACAACATGTGGCGCGGCGACATCGCCAAGGAGACCGACTCCTTGGTCACGGACTGACTTGGCGCGGGATCATGGCGCCACAGACAATCAGCGCCTGACGGCCGTCAAGACCACATACAAGAGGGCCGACAGCAAGAAGCCCACGAACCAGGCGTAGGTGTAAATGCTCTCGAAGAAAGCGGGGACCGATTCGACGAAACCGGCTTGGGCGAGGAATCCGGGGAGATTGGGTGCCACGCCCAGGATCAGCGCCACGATAGCGATGGGGTTGTAGCCGCGCCAGTAGTTGTACGGTCCGTCGCGGCGGTAGAGGTCGTCGACGGCGATGCGCGTGCGGCGCACTAAAAAATAGTCCGCGATGACGATGCCGCCGATGGGGCCGAGCAGGGCGGAGTAACCCACGAGCCAGGTGAAGATGTAACCGCCGGTGGACTCGATCAGTTTCCAGGGCATGATCACGACCCCGATCGCAGCGGTGATCATGCCCGCCACGCGAAAGGTTGCCAGACGCGGCGCCAGGTGCAGGATGGCGTTGACCGGTGAAACCACATTGGCGGCGATGTTGGTCGAGATGGTGGCCACGGTCAGGGCCACCAAAGCGATCGCCACGGTCCAGCCCCCGCCCATGCGACCGGCGAGGTCGGTGGGATCGGGGATCGCCTCGCCAAAGACGACCACCGTGGCGGAGGTCACGGCCACGCTGATGAAGGCGAAGAGACCCATGACCAAGGGCAGCCCCAGGGCCTGGCCCAGGATTTGATCCCGTTGGCTGCGCGCGTAGCGGGTGAAGTCGGGGATGTTGAGCGAGAGGGTGGCCCAAAAACCCACCATGCCCGTGAGCGAAGGCCAGAACACACTGGCGAACTGGCCCTCCTTCTCAGCCCCGGGTCCAAAGGCCGAAGGCGTGGAGAGCATGCGACCGAATCCATCGGCAGCCTGATAGGCCCAAGCCAAGAGCACCAGCCCCATCAGGATCAGCCCGGGCGCAGCCCAAGTCTCAAGCCGCTTGATCGAATCGATACCGCGCCAAATGATCACGAGCTGTAGTCCCAAGAAGACCAGGAAGCAAACCAGCTCCGTGCGCGATAGCCCCAGGACGGCAAGATCCGCCCCCTCTAGCAACTCGGGCCGCACGACGCCCGCGAGTTGAAAGATAGCCGCCCCGCCGATCGCCGTCTGGATGCCAAACCAACCGCAAGCCACGAGCCCGCGCAGCACCGCGGGGATGTTCGCGCCCGAGATGCCAAAGCTGGCGCGGCTGAGCACGGGGAAGGGCACGCCCAACTTGCATCCGGCGTGCCCGTTCAAAATCATGGGGATCAGCACGATCAAATTGCCGAGGAGCACCGTGCCCACGGCCTGCCACCAGGACATGCCAAGCTCAATCAACCCGCCAGCCAACAAGTAGGTTGGCACGCAGACGACCATGCCCACCCAAAGGGAAGCCATGTGCAAGACGGTCCAGTTGCGGCCCTCGGGAGGTGTGGGGGCCAGATCGGCGTTGATCAAGCTCGGGTCGGGTGCAGACATGGGCTGGGTCGAAGTGGTTCGAGTTGGGGAATCACGATACTGTACTCTGCACCGCCGCGGGCCATACTCAAAGCCTCTCCCAGATCCCCGCCATGCAAGACCCCTTTCTCGCCGAAGCCCTGAAGGAAGCCCGATTGGGGCTCAAGGAGGACGGCATTCCCATCGGATCGGTACTCGTCATCGATGGAAAAATCGTGGGACGCGGACACAATCGCCGGGTGCAACGCCAGAGCGCGATCCTGCACGCCGAGATGGACTGTCTGGAGAACGCTGGTCGTCTTGTGGCCGAGGAGTACGCCCGCGCGCGGTTGTACTCGACCCTCTCGCCCTGCGACATGTGCAGCGGGGCGGCGCTCTTGTACGGCATCAGCCACATCGTCGTGGGCGAGAACACTTCCTTCCGGGGCCCCGAGGAGTACCTGCGCTCACGGGGCGTGACTCTCGAGATCGCCGCGGACCCCGAGTGCGTGAAGCTCATGGCCGAGTTCATTGCGGCCCGGCCCGAGCTCTGGAATGAGGACATCGGCATGCTGACAGGCGCGCCGGATTCCTGAGGGAAATGTCACCGGAGACCCCGAGGAGCCAGATGCCGCATCAAGGGCCGCCCCTTGGGTTTCACGGGTTGGCAAGGAAGTGCATGATAGAGCCTCCGGTTGAGTCCACGCCTCCCCCGGACCTCCCCCAGAACAGCAACCCATGAATCCCAGCCACGCGGCCCAGGGCCGTCTATTCCTGGTGAGCAACCGCTTGCCTGTCACCCTGAAAGAGGGACCCGGCGGTTTCTCCGCCAGCCTCTCCGCCGGCGGCCTCGCCACCGGACTCGCCGGCCTGCACCGCGAGAGCGGCGGCGCCTGGATCGGTTGGCCGGGCATCTCGAACCCCGACGCCAGCCTATCGGAAGAAATCCACCGGGCCCTTGGCGCAGAGAATCTCGTCGGCGTGGGGCTCACCCCCGACGAGCATCGAGGCTACTACCAGAACATCTCCAACCAGTGCATCTGGCCCCTGTTCCATTACTTCAAGGAACGCATGCGTTTCAAGGACGCGGATTGGGACGAATATGTCGCCGTCAATCGACGCTTCGCCGATGTGGTGCTCGAGCAAGTCGAACCGGGCGACACGGTTTTCGTGCAAGACTTTCACCTGGCCCTCGTTCCGCGCATGTTGCGCGAGGCGGGCCGCGACCTCTGCATCGGTTACTTCCTGCACATCCCCTTCCCCTCCTCGGAGATCTTCCGCATCTTCCCCAAGCGCGAGGAGCTCCTGAATGGAATCCTGGGCGCGGATCTCGTGGCCTTCCACACCATGGGCTATGTGCGCCACTTCCGCTCCTCGGTAGCCCACATCCTGGGACTGGAAACCCGCTCCACCAGCGTCCTGACCGATGGACGCGAAGTGCGACTCATGGCGCGGCCCCTGGCCATCGATTCACACCTCTGGGAGAAGAGCGCTGACACCGAAGAAGAACGGGCGATTGCGGACTACTCGGCCTACCTCAAGGAGATGGCCGGCAAGAGAAGCATCATCCTGGGTGTCGAGAGACTGGACTACACGAAGGGCATCCCCGAGCGCCTCTTGGCCTTCCGCGATCTCTTGGCCTCAGATCCCACCTGGGTCGAGCGAGTGATGATGATCCAGGTCGCCGTGCCCTCGCGGGCCGAGGTCTCGGACTACAAAGAACTGAAGGACGAGATCGACCGCCTGGCGGGCGCCATCAACAGCGAATTTGGCCGGCCCGGGGTGCAGCCCTTGCACTACATGTACCAATCTGTTCCGCGAGCCGAACTGCGCGCCTTCTACCGCAGCGCACAGGTGGCGTTGGTCACGCCGCTGCGCGATGGCTTGAATCTGGTGGCCAAGGAATTCGTCGCCTCGCGCCATGCTGACGATGGCGTGCTGGTGCTCGGCGAATCAGCGGGAGCTGCCTGGGAACTGGGCGAATCTCTGCGGGTGAACCCCTTTGATCCCAGCGACATGGTGCGCGGCATCAAGAAGGCCCTGACCATGACGAGGGAAGAACAACAGCGCCGCATGCGGCCCATGCGCGAGCGCTTGGCCCAGGTCACCGTGGAGGATTGGGCCCGCGACTGCCTCGCTGCCATTCGCTCTTCGCACCGCACCAGCGTCGGCCCCGCGCCCCTCGACGAGGCGCGGCAGGCCGAATGCCTGGCCAGTTGGCGGGCCTGTTTGGAATCGAAGGGCGCGGCGCTGTTCCTCGACTACGATGGAACCCTGCGCGAGTTCACCGACTCGCCCGACGAGGCGCAGCCCTCCACGGCCATCCTGGCCCTGCTCGGAAGGCTCGCGACCCTGAACCACGTGCAGACTTGGATTGTCTCGGGACGCTCCGCCGCACAGCTCGATGACTGGCTGGGAAAAACCGGCGTGGGGCTTGTAGCCGAACATGGAGCCTCCCTGCGCCCACCCGGTGCGACTGCCTTTGAGCCGCTCTTCGAAACCGGCAACCTGCCCTGGAAGCCCGAGGCCCGGGCCATCCTCGAGGAATTCACCGCCCGGGTGCCGGGGAGCCGCATCGAGGAAAAGGCCCTGGGTATCGCCTGGCACTACCGCAAGGCGGATCCCGTCCTGGGGGCCTGGCAGGCCGGAGAACTTTTTGAACACCTCGCGGAAATCTTCATGGACCAGGGAGTGCAGATCATGCGCGGCTCGCGGGTGCTCGAGGTGCGTCCGGCCCATGTGAACAAGGGCCATGCCGTGGGCACCATCCTGGCGAAAAACAGCGTGATGCCGGGATTTTTGCTCGCGGCTGGGGACGATCAAACGGACGAGAGCCTGTTTCGGGCCCTGGCTGCCCCTGCCTGGACCCTTCTGGTGGGCGACCGCCCCTCGGCCGCCCGCTGGCGTCTGGAGAGCCCCGCAGCCTGCCGCGACCTATTGAATGCCCTGGTGGTGTCAAGCGCGAGGCCCGCAAGGGTCGAATAGAGTCGGGCGGGGTCTTCACCCACCCCCCGCTCCCCATGCAGCTCGATCACGGCATCATTGGCAACGGCCGCACCTTGGCCCTGGTGCACCCCGACAGCAGCGTCGACTGGTGCTGTATGCCGCGCTTTGACTCGGCCTCGTTGTTCGCCCGCCTGCTCGACCAGGAACACGGCGGCACCTGGCAGTTCGAAAGCGATGGCAAGCTCATCGAAGGCGATTTGAATTATGTGCGCAACACGAATGTGCTGCGCAACATATTCACCACCGAGAGCGGCACTTGGGAACTCTTCGATTTCATGCCGCGCATCCCCGACGGTTTGCGCCACCAGACTCCCCTACAACATGTTCGGCTCTTGCGCCCCCTCTCTGGCCGGCCGCGCATCAAGGTCAATTTCGACCCGCGCCCGGACTACGGGCGCATCAAACCCACGCTCCTGCCCGATGGCCGCGGCCTCGCTTTCGAAGGCAAAGGAGAGCGCTGGAGGTTACAGACCAATCTGCCCATCGACTTCGTGCTCTCGGGTCAGGAGTTCACCCTCGACGCGCCGCGCTTCTTCACCTTGGACTTTGGCTTGGGTGGTGAGCCGCAACACATCGACGACATCCACCGCAGCCTCGACCTGACCATCGCCGGTTGGCGATTGTGGGCAAGCAACAGTTTCGTGCCTAGCTTCGCCGACGCCGCCGTGATTCGCTCGGCCCTGTGCCTCAAGCTGCACGCCTACGAACCCACGGGCGCCATCATCGCTGCGGCCACCACTTCGATCCCCGAGATCGTCGGCGAGCCGCGCACCTGGGACTACCGCTACTGCTGGCTGCGCGATTCGGTATTCACCGTGGAGGCCTTGCGGCGCCTGGCGCACTTCTGGGAGGGCCGTCAATTCCTGCGCTTCCTGCTCGATGTGGTGGAGAGCGGTCCCTTGCAACCGCTCTACGGGATTGGCGGCGAGCGCGACCTGCCCGAGAGCGAGCTCGATCATCTGGCCGGCTTCGAGGGCACCAGCCCGGTTCGCGTGGGCAACGCCGCCGCGTCTCAGTACCAGGCCGATTTGATGGGCGAAGTGGTCCTTTGCATTCGCTCCATGCTGATCGACCAGCGCTCGGACCTGCGCGATCCCAGCCAGTGGTACCCCCTTGTAGCGCGCCTAGTAGGCGAGGCCATCGAGGGCTTTGATCGTCCCGATGTGGGCATTTGGGAGTATCGCGGCCAGCCTCTCTTGCACACCTTTTCGCGGGCCATGTGCTGGGCGGCGGTGCATTACGGCGCCGACATCGCCGAGCACTTCAATCAGAACGAAGAGGCTGCGCAATGGCGTACCAAGGCCGAAGCCATGCGCTCCCGTCTCTTTAGAGAATCCTATAACGAGAGACTCGGCATGTTTGTCCAGGCCGTGGGCGCGCCCGAAGCCGACGCCGCGCTCCTGCTCCTGCCCTCGATCGGTTTCATCTCAGCCACGGACCCGCGCTTCCTCTCCACTCTCGACCGCTACAAGGAACTCCTGGTGGGCGAGGGTGGCGTCATGCGCTATGTCCACCCCGATGACTTCGGTAAGCCTGTGAGCACCTTCACCATTTGCAGTTTTTGGTGGATGGAAGCCCTGGCGCTCGCCGGGCGTTTGGACGAAGCCGTGGAGATGTTCGAACAGGTGAGTAGCCGCTGCAACGGCCTGGGCCTCTTCAGTGAGGACTTCCATGTGAAGGACGGACGCCTCCTGGGCAACTTCCCCCAGGCCTACACCCATGTAGGCCTGATCAACGCCGCCATGACCCTGGGCAACCTCCTGCGCGCCCGCGACGGAAACTTGCACGCCTGGAGCTAGAGGTCCGGCCCCAGGAACCACGGCTGGTGCCCATGCTCGCCCCCACGACGGAATGCGAGCTAGGGCGTGGGAGCGACCAGGCTAGAAACCGCCGCGCTTGACCAGCATTTCATCGATCGAGGGCGAGCTGGAGAGCACAAGGCCTCCACCATCCAAGAGCCTCGCTCCATCATGATCATGCGTGACGCAGTATTCACGAACTCATCTGGCTTTTTCGGACATGATCATCTTGGGTGCCATCCTTGAGACGATTCCTCCCGCGAGGCTTGTGCGAGGGCCGCTCCGGTGGGCTAGGATGCGCGGGCCATGGTCTTTGCCAGCGGGATCTTCCTCTACATCTTCCTGCCGGTCTTCCTGGCCCTGTACTACCTGACGCCCAAGGGCTGGCGGAATGCCACCCTGGCCCTGGCGAGCTATGTCTTCTACGGCTGGTGGCGGCCGGACTTCGTGATCCTGATGTGGATCTCGACGGTGGTCGACTATGTGTGCGGCGGACGCATCCGCGCCGGCCAAACCCGGGGCAAACGGGGCAAGGGCTGGGTTTGCCTGTCGCTCATCGTGAACCTGGGCCTGCTGGCGTACTTCAAGTACTTCAACTTCGGCATCGACACCTTGAACGGGATCATGGCGCCCTTCGACGGGCCGGTGATTCAGGCGGCCCGGGTGGTCTTGCCGGTGGGCATTTCTTTCTACACCTTCCAGACCATCAGCTACACGGTGGATGTGTACCGCCAGAAGGCGGCACCGGTGCGCTCCTTCCAGGACTTCATGTGCTATGTAGCCATGTTCCCTCAGCTCGTGGCTGGACCCATCGTGCGCTACAACTCGATCGCGGGCCAATTGGCCGAGCGCACCCACACGGCGGCGAAGTTCTACCGCGGGGTGCTGTTTTTTCAGGCCGGCCTGGCCAAGAAACTGCTCCTGGCCGACATTCTGGGGGGGCTCGCGGACCAGGCCTTCGACGGCCGGAGCCTGGGCATGGTAGAAAGCTGGCTGGGGACCCTGGCCTACACCTTTCAGATCTACTTCGACTTTTCGGGCTACTCCGACATGGCCATCGGACTGGGGTTGATGATGGGTTTCTCCCTGCCGGTCAACTTCAACTCGCCCTACACATCGGTATCGATCACCGACTTCTGGCGGCGCTGGCATATATCACTCTCGACATTCCTGCGCGACTACCTCTACATCCCCCTGGGAGGCAACCGCCTGGGGAGCGTCAGGACCCAAATCAACCTGGCCCTGGTCATGGGACTCGGCGGCCTGTGGCACGGCGCCAATTGGACCTTCGTGGTCTGGGGCGCTTGGCAAGGCGCCTGGCTGATCTTCGAGCGCAACTCCACTAAACGCGCTGCCCTCGGGCAGGCTGATGAGCACGGAGGCCTCTACGGCCGAGCACCGCGAAGCCTGCGTATCGCCTGGACCTTCGTGCTGGTCATGATCGGCTGGGTGCTCTTCCGCTCGGAGACCATCGCCGATGCGGGAAATTTTCTCATCGGCATGGCAGGCCTGGGCGAGGTGGGCTTCGCCGCACGCGGTCTCGATCTGCGCGCCATTCATCTCTTGACGGGTCTCGCGGGAGCCTGGATCCTGTGGGGACAGCCCACGACCCAGGAATTGGTACGCACCCGCCAGTGGCCCTGGGTCATGGCCCTGCAAATCGCCTTCCTGGTCGCCCTGATGCAACTGCACCACGAAGATCAAGTGCCCTTCCTCTACTTTCAGTTCTAGATGGAAACCAGCGCGCAAGAATCCCACGGAGGCAAGCGAGATTACTGGCTGCAGACCCTGGTGAGCGTGGGTTTCGTGCTGGTTCTCGCGGGCACGGGCTTTATTGACCTCTGGATTCCTGCAACGGCGCCCCTGCTGCTGGCCGACGAGCGGCAGGCCGAAGATGAAATGCGCGCCCGGGCCAGGTTTGGCGACGGCTCTCGCGCGCGTCTATTCGAGTATGACTTGCGACTGAAATCGCGCATCCGGCGCATCCTGGGTTGGCGCTACGCGACCCTGCTCTACGCGACCTTCGGAGAAGTCTCCCGGGGCACGCTGGCGGGCAAGGGAGATTGGCTTTTCCTGCGCACGCGAGCCCTGCCGCCCGACACCGAGTCGCAGCTCATGGCGGACCTGACGGCCAGCGTCCTGAGAGCCCTGGAGCGCCGCGCCGCCAGCCTGGGGCAAAAACTCTGCTTTGCACCGGTTCCCCGCAAGGCAGTCATCCACCAAGAACTCCTGCCCATGGGAACCAAGCCCCGGCCCGACATTGAGCGCCGCCTGGTGGCGGAACTCAAACGCCGTGGGGTCTGCGCCGCCGACCTCTTGGAGCTCTTCAAGTCGCAGTCCTCGGAGAGCGTCTACTTCCCCCTCGACACCCACTGGACCACGGCGAGTTGTGTACTCGCCGCAGAAGAGATGTGCCGAGCCGCGGGGCTTTGGGTTCGACCGGATAAACGACGTACGAAGATCGTGCGGGAGACCATGCGGACTCCCGGCGAACGGCTGGACTTACTCGGGTTCAATGAGATCTGGTTCACCCCCGAGCACCTGGAAAAACTACGCGATCAGGGTCTCGGGCACTGGAGCATCGCCCACGGGCAGACCGGAGCGCGCGCGCTGCCCAAGGGCCTCTCCTTTGGTCGAGACTCCGGGCGCGTGGCTATCTGCGGCACGAGCTTCAGTGACCACAGGCTCATGCCCCGCTCCCTGGCGCACTTTTCACAGTTGCCGGTGCTCAATTCAGCTCTTTCAGCGGCGAGCTTCATGCACCCCCTGAGGCTTCTGCTCTCGAACCCTCAACGCTTGAAGCCCCTACGTGCGATTCTGGTGGAGTTTCCCGTGCACCAGATCTTCTTCAACTCGAACTCCGCCGGAGAGATTCTTCTGCCCAGTGCCGTGGGAGACATCTTCGCGGAGAACACGCCAACCAAAATCGTGCCCGTTCTCGCGGCCAAGGAAATCGAGGTTGCCACGGCGTTCCAAAGTGATGGCTTCGTGCGCCTTTTCGCCCGCGACCTCCTGGAGGTTTGCCGCTTACCCGCGGGACGCCTGTTTCACTCGGGCGACGGCGTAGTCGCACTCGAGATTGAGGGCAGGGTACGCGGCGGAACTGTGACATTGGAGCTCGTGAGCGGCGGAGTTCGCATGTACAGCACCTGGCCCGAGGGAGCGGAGCGCCTCGTACTGCCCATCGTGACGCCACAACCCGGCGCCCTCGAAGTACGCCTCTTCGCCGTGAGCAAGAATGGCGCCGAACTCGAGTTCGGCAAGGCCCAGGTAGTTTGTGACTTGCCCGACTGTACCCGCATCGATATCGCCACCCGCGCTCCGAGGCAAGACAACGGCATCTGGCAGGCGGAGACGCCTCTCGAGCTTCCCGGTGCGTCCGGGGTACTCTCGGTTCTGGTCTGCGACATCTCCGAAGAGGCCCAGGTACCTACGAGCTTGCGGCTCACCGCGCGCTACCCCCTCGGTGAAAAGGGCAAGCGTCCTGCGAGTCGCGGCTTCTCCCTCGCGGGCTGTCTGCCCGGCACTCGAGTAGTCTGGAATGACGGACTGTTCGCACCCGGAGGTCCGTTTTCCCTGACCTTCACGAGCGACCAGGATCTTCTCATGGGCGCCCCGCAGACCTTCATGCTGCTCATCTCCAAGCCCTGAGCGCGAGCCCGGGGAGGCACAAGCGAGGATGTCGTCGAGGTGATTACAGCTCGACCCCTCCCCCTCCTCGATCAACCGTGCTAGCCCCCTCCCCCTCCTCGATCAACCGTGCTAGCCTGGGATCATGCGTCACACGATCATTATGAGCGGTCTCCTGGCCCTCCTGTGCACGACCCCCACAACTGGCCAGTCCATCGAAGATCCCGGCCCCCTGGCCGTGGGCTGGAGGACGCTGATCGTTGCCGACACGCATTACGGCAACGGCAATGTCGCGGGGCGCATCTACTATCCAGCGCAGACCGCCGGCTTGGAGACGGCGCCGAATGTGGCAGCGGGACCCTATCCCCTGGTGAGCTTCATGCACGGCTGGACCCAGCCGGCGTCGGACTACGACGAGTTCTGCACACACCTGGCCAGTTGGGGCTTTGTCGTTGTCTCCAACAACACCGAAACCGGGATCTTTATCGCCTCAATGTTGAGGGAAGCCAGCGACACGCGATCCCTGATGCAATGGGTGGAAGACGGAACGCAAAACGCCAGCTCATGGCTGCACAACATGACCGATCTCGGTGACTGGGGAACCTGCGGACACTCCATGGGTGGCGGCGCGGTCTCGTACCTGGTCCGCGAGGAAGCGCGGGTGCGGGTGGCGGTCATGTTCGAGCCCTACCAGGGTGGCCTCTTGGGCGGCAGCACGGTGGGCTTTGGCGACTTCGACAACTTCACCGGTGACCTGCTGGTGGTAGCGGGCACCCAGGACCTGACCAACAACTGGTCCTCCACCGTGCGCCCCTGGTACACCCAGGCCTCGGGGGCTGGACGCCGCGTGTGGTATTTGATTCAAGGCGGAGACCACTTTGGTTCCACCGACTGGGCTGGCACCAACGGTTCGCTCTCGGGCGCCGAACAGCACCGCCTGCACCGCCGTAGCGGCACGGGTTTCCTGCGCGCGGAATTACGCGCTGAAGAAAACCTCTACGACCAGATCCTCGGCGCTGGCTCGGCCGGCGACCCCGCAACCCACGAAGCCGCGGGTGACGACCCGCCCCTCTGGGCCGTGCCCCATCCCACGCTGGCGGCCACGGTGCGCTATGGCTCCTTTGGCGGGGGCGGCATGCGACTGCGCTTTGGCCTGGTCAGCCCCGGAAGACCCAGGGCGAGCTCCGTTCAGACCCCGGGCCTTACCTATGGCAGCCTGCGTTTGGTGCAGGATTCGGTAGCGGGCCCAACAGGCCTCGT
The DNA here is from genome assembly GCA_012959785.1 of Planctomycetota bacterium. GTDB lineage: Bacteria > Planctomycetota > UBA1135 > UBA1135 > DUCM01. Next base: position 399,543 of record DUCM01000006.1, read on the forward strand.
GGAGAGCGTGTTGACCTTGCCGGGCTCCCTGTCCGGCACCGTACTGTCATTCCAGGCCGTGCTCTCCGGGGGCCTCTCCAGCCAAACGAGCCGGGTAGCAGCCGTCATCGTTCCCTGAGACTTCGCTCCCTCGGCCAGGACACAAGGCAGGCGCCTGGGTGATCTGCACGCTGGAGGGATCAAGATCCCCATCAGCGTCACTGTCGTTGGCCAGGACCTGGATTCACCACAGGCACTCCGCCAGTAGCAGAGGCAGAGTCATGGAGCGCCACAGGAGCGGACCCCGCCAGCGCCGGCGTCACCAGAGATATCAATGCCCGCGGTGGCCATGGACGAAGGGCGCGGCGAAACACAGGGCGCCGAGGGCTAGTTGAGCGCCAGAAAAGCATCGCCGGGCGTGGGTGGAAGAATTGAAGAGACGCATGGTTTAGAGGGGAGGGGCAGAAATGGTTGGGTGTTGGCTCTTGAGGCCAACTGGATGGAAAGTGATTGGCAAGAAATGCGAAGGCCGTTGGATCGCCCGGGGCTGTCCCCCCTCTGGAGGGAACGGAAGTCGAGGGCCAGGGCAGAAGCACCGCGAAGCGCATGACTCTCTGGAGCCCCAGACTGAACTCCCGCCAAGGCTCCGATATCGAGATTCCTCTATCCTCTTATCAACCAGAACTGGGGGCATGGTCGGTTTCGAACAGCAGAGACTGAACCGCTGAGGCCCCACGGCCTCCTGCAGCCCGCCCAAGCACAGAGGAGTCCATTGGGCCCCCAAAAAAAGCGCAGCTATCCCCTAGCTCTTAGTTTTTGCAATTTCCTGGAATGTTCTCCGGCCGGACCCCTGAACCCGGGGTAGAGATAGGTGTTCGGGGAAGGAACACCGGAGCGCTTGAGTTCCCCTGTCCGTGGACACACAACCGGATCCACTTCGCCTCATCACCGCCCCTGCAGGGACCCGAGGCACCGTGCCTGGCCTTTACAAGAGGCCTATTGGAGTCAAACCCATGCAGAACCACCGCCTCAACACCTTTGCACTTCCTCTGGCCCTCCTCTTGGGGGCCATCTTGAGTGGTTGCAGCCTGAGCGGGCCCGCCGCTCCGACAGTACCCAGCACCCCGCCGGGAGAGCTCGCGCTCGAAGGCCAGTGGGTCTTCCAACTCGAGGGCCCTTCCGAGGAGGGCGCCATCCACAGTTCCTACCGCGAATTCTTCGTCAACTTCTCGGAAACCTCCAGCGGCACCCAGATGTTCCTCGACCTCGACGGCGACTTGGCCTTCGCGGAGGCCACGGCCCTTGCGGTAAGCGGTAGCGAATCTCGGCTGGCCGTCGGCGGGTCCTATGAATACGCAGGCATCAGCACCACGGTCAATGCGGACCTCGATGATGTGATCTGGGGCTATGTCGCGGGCACCTGGACAGAAGAGGTGAATGGCGTCACCACTGAGTACCACGCCGTGGCGGTGCGCGTGGCGAACCCGCCCCAATTCGATATTCAAGGCCTGTGGTCCATGTCCCTGTTCGTGGAATGGACATCGGCTGAGCTGTCCTGGCTCACAGGTTCGCAGTCCAATCCCCTCTGGAACATCGTGCAAGTATCCTCGGGGCCGACCCGTGGCCTCTTGCGCGTCACCGACGAACTCGGCCGACACTTCATCGGCGTGGTCAATGACTCGCAGGTCACCCTGGCTCGGCGCCACGACGATGATCTGGGACTTGTGACCTACACCTTCCCGACCCTCAATCCCCAGGGCGGCTACATAAGCGGCCAGTTGCAGGCCACCCTCGTGAATGCCCAGGGCGAGCACAAGCTCGGCTGGGCTCTCGAAGGCCAGCGCGCCTCGGCCGTCACAGCCCCGGGAGCCGAAGCCGGGTGGGCCTTCGACGAGAACACCAGGAGTTGGATCCTGGCGCAGCCCCTCAACTGACTGTTCGCCCGCGGGCCGATTACAGCTTGCGCCGGGCCTCGATGATCAGGGCCGATACGGCGCACAGGGAACCCAGAGTGAACGCAAGCCGCTCCCAGAGGGGTTTGCCCTCGACGGGTGCCTCGGGGGCCGTTTCGCTTTCAGCAAGCGCCTCGACCTCGATAACGCCATTCTCTTCCTTCTGACAGCACTCGGGGATCTCCTTGTCCTGGGTCTCCAAAATTGCTGCGTTGGTCTGGATGGTGGTGGCCCGGCGGCTCTCGGCGGCCAGGAACTCGATCAGCAGATCGACCTCGTTATCCATGAGCCCCAGGTTCGGCATGGGGATCTGGGCGTAGGCCTCGAAGAGCCCCATGGCGATCGGG
>DUCM01000007.1 GCA_012959785.1 Planctomycetota bacterium
GAGCCTGACATTCGGATTGTAGGAGAAATTCGACCAGCCCTCCTGAAACATGAGGCTGGCGGGATCAAAAGTCGGATCGCCCGTGCTCTGGCCAAAGCCGTTCAAGTCGATCACGCTCACGCCCGGCTGGGGGCCAGCGGCCGCCACATAGATGGCATCGGGAGCGACTGGCGCATTGATCAAGCCGGGGCCCTCGCCGGTCTCGAAGAAGGTCGTGGCGGGCAGCGAATTCGCGTTTCCCGCAAGGTCAACTATCTGGGTCGAGTTGACCGTCACATCGACGCGATTGAAGACGCCGCAGGCGAGCAAGTCCGGACCCTCGCCGGGAAAATTGAAGACCGGCGTGAGCTCGTAGGTGGTGAAGTCGTAGACGCTCACGGGCAGAGCGTGGAAGGGCACGGAAACCCGTGCCGTGTTCGGACCGAACTGGACCGCGATGGCCGCGCTCAAGAGGGGCGCGCCGCCCGAGGGCAGGCTGCCCACCGAGGTCGGCTGCACGGGCTCGGAAAAGTGCACGATGATGTTGGTCAGGGGATCAACATCCAATTGACCGCCCCCGGGGGTGATGAAGGGGGTGCTCGTGGGCGGAAGGGAAATGAGCACCTCGGGGCTGATCGTGTCGGGGCCCACAGTGGTGGTAGCCACCGCCCTTCGGGCCAATTTGCGGCCCTCGCTGTTCTCGAGCCCGGTGGTGATCGCCATGCGGATCTCGACATTGGAGGGGAAGGCCTCGTGGGTGCTGAGATCGCCGTCGGTGTCGATGACAAAAACGAAGGACTCGGGCTTCAAGAGAGCATGCTGGCCCGCGAAGGTCCCCTGAGTGCCGGGGAAGCCCAGGCCGGGGGTGCTGCCATCTTCCTGGACGACAACCACGCTGTTGCCGTTTCCGTCGAGCTCGACCCAGGTCTGTTGCGCCAAGACACTGGGTGTCCCCTGCGGGTCTCCGCCGTAGGTCTTTCCCCCCACCAAGGCGCGCCCAACCAGGGTCGAGGAGGTTCCCGTGCCGGGGTCGATGGCAAGTACCGTGATTGTTCCGCTCAGGCTGTTGGAGCCGACGGCCCCCGGCGCATTTGTCAACACGCTGTCAAAGCCGATGGGCTCGGTGAACTGCACCCACAGGAACTGATTGCCCGCCGCGCCGCTGGGCAGCAGCGGGCTGCCACCAAGATTGGCCGTGGGCAGCACCCCGTTGCCAATGATCACATTCTGGAGCAGATCGGCCTGGGTCCGAATGGCGCGGACGGAACCTGTGGCGACTCCGCTGGTATCGAGCTCCTGGACCTTGTGGGGCAGCAACTCACCAAAGCCATTGGACACATGGACGAGGTCCATCGATCCGGCCCCCGCTCCCGATGTGCTGGAAATGATGCCCCCGCAGCCGGACAGGGTAAGGGCCGCCAGGCCGAGCCATCCGGCACGGTTCCTTAGATGACTCATGTTTCGCGGCATAAAGTTGAGGGGGCCGGCGCACCGTGAGAGCCATGCTCTCGGAGTGGCTCCGGAGGGGAACTGGGAGGGGGAAGAGTGAGGGGGCGGGTGACCTTTGAGATGCCGGCCAGAGAGGCGGCAGCGTCCCGTGCGGGGCCCGTGAGAGGCCCACCAGAATGCCGATCCGAGGGTGCTCTGTGAAGGCTGCTCGCGGAAGAAACTACTTGTAAGGAGCTGGCGCAGGCCGAACTCCACTGGACCACACCAGGAAGCCGGACAGCGCCCCTCGCTTCTAGCCTACTTGAGAGCCCTGGTTTCGGGGCAGAAGGGCACTCCTGGAAACCTCCAGGGCAGCTTCACAAGCGCCTGCTAGAGCAAAGACCAAGGACGAAAATGCAAGTACCGTGCCAAGCCTTGCGAGCCGCATGAAGACACCCAATTATCGCGCAAACCTTGTCTTGTCAGATAGTTAGAGATGTACCGTGGATTCGGAAGAAAGCTCCCTCGCAACCGGAATGGGCGGCCCGCCACATCTCCGCTCGCCCTCGGGGAGCCCAGGCGAGCGCTGTCGCACCTGGCTCACCAGAGGCGGCCCGCCCGGATCTCCAGGAAAGTGCGCCAAGGCGCCGCTTTGGGGTGTCGCAACGGCCCGCTACACTCGGGGCCCCCTCGCGGCACTCTCCCCGTGCCAGTGTCAGGGGACTGCATGACCGAGAGCGACCACATTTTCGATCCAAAAGCCCTCCAGGGCAGCCCGCCCCGGGGCTCCGGGGCAGCACCCGAGCGCGAGTTGGAGTCCGCCCTCAGGCCGGCTGATCTGGACGAGTTCGTGGGCCAGGAGCAACTGCGCGACAACCTGCGCGTGGCCATCGCTGCCGCCCAGGGCCGCGGCGACCCCCTGGACCATGTGCTCTTTTCCGGGCCGCCGGGTCTCGGCAAGACCAGCCTGGCGCGCATCCTGGCCCGCGAGTTGGGAACCAAGCTGCACAGCACCACCGGCCCCGGTCTCGAACGGCCGCGAGATTTGGTGGGCCTCTTGACCCAACTCGAAGAGGGCGATGTATTTTTCATCGACGAGATCCACCGCTTGCCCGCCGCGGTTGAGGAGTACCTCTACACCGCCATGGAGGACTTTCGCGTGGAAGTCACCCTGGACCAGGGTCCCCACGCGCGCATCCTGCCCCTCGACCTCAAGCCCTTCACCATGGTGGGCGCCACCACTCGAGAAGGACTCTTGTCGGCGCCCTTCCGCGCGCGCTTTGGGCTCTTCGAGCGCTTGCAGCCCTACCCTGCGGCAGAACTCGGACGCATCATCGCACGCTCCTCCGGATTGATGGGCATCGCGGTGGAGGCTGCGGCCGCGACTCTGCTCGGTGAGCGAGCCCGGGGCACACCGCGCATCGCGAATCGGTTTTTGCGCCGCGCCCGAGACCTGGCCCAGGTGGGCGGCAACGCGAGCATCAGTTTGCAGACGGCCCACGAAGCCTTGGTGCGCCTGGGCGTGGACGAACACGGTCTGGAAGAGATGGATCGCCGCGTGCTCGCCTGCCTGGCCCAACGCCCCGGCGACGCCGTGGGCGTCAAGACCATTGCGGCCGCCGTCGGCGAAACCGAAGACACCATCGAAGAGGTCTTCGAACCGCACCTCTTACGCTGTGGCTTCTTGCAGAGAACCGCCCGCGGCCGAGTCATCACCGCGCTGGGTGCTGCAGTGATCGGCGTCGAATACAAGAGTGCGGGCCCGGCTGGCGAACCGGGGCTCTTCTCCTGAAACCGGGAGTCGCCGTGTACCGCCTGCCAGACTTCCGGGGAGCAGCCCTGCTCTTTTTCTTTTGCGGCTACTTTTTTTGCGGCTGCCTCGTGCCCCCGCGGCCCATGGCAGGCGACCCCAAGCAGTCGGCCCAAACAGCGCGGGCCGGGGACACCATCAGGGCCCGCGCCGCGAGCGCCGAGGGCGCTAACCCTCTGGTGCCCGTGCGGATTTCCGCCCTGGATGGCCGGGATGAGGTGCGCGTGGAGCACACCCAGGAAGGCACGCAAGTGTTCCGCCGGGCCGGGGCGGGCCTGGTCTCCACTGCTGATGGAACCGCGGCGTCCGTGCGCCTGACTCCCACGAGCACGGGCCTCGGCTTGGCCGGCAACATCTACCCCGGCGAAATCCTGATCGAAGCCCACGGCGCCTTGGGCCTCAAGGTCACGAACCTCGTGGCCCTCGAGGACTACATCGGGGGAGTGGTGCCCGCAGAGTTGGTGTTGTGGTCCGCCGCGCCAGCTGAAATCGAAGCTCAAGCCGTGGCCAGCCGCACCTACGCCCTGCGCACCCTGGCCCACCGTCGAGCTCTCGGCAAGCGAGCCTTCCTGTGGGACGACACCCGCGACCAGGTCTACCGCGGCCGCTTCAGCGTGGGCTCCTCGGCTGCGGCGCAGCGGGTGCAGGCGCGCCTCGCGAAAGCCATGGCAGACTCCAGCGGCAAGGTTTTGCGGCACGCCACCGGCGAACTCTTCGATGTGCGTTTCCATGCCACCTGCGGAGGTCACACCGCCGCCCCCAGCGAGGCCCTGCCCGGAGAATCGACGCTCACCGGCGGCGCCACGGCCTGCGAACCCTGCGCCCGCATCGGCGCCGAGGAACGCTCCTGGTCCATGGATGACAGCCGTCGGCGCCAGGTCGCCTGGCGCTGGACCGCCTCGCGCAGGGACCTCGATGCCCTGGCCAGTAGCCTGGACCTGGGGAAGCACTTGTTACGCCTCGATGTCCTTGACAGCGATGACCACGGACGCTGGCGCACGGTCCGCCTGACCGGCACCCGCGAGAGTCGCGACATTTCCCTCGCGCGCCTGCGCGCCGAGCTCGACCCGGCGCGACTCAAGAGCGGACACATCCTGCGCACCTGGCCCGCCCCGGGCCACGCGCTCAGCGGCGGACTCATGTTCGAGGGGCTCGGTCGCGGTCACGGCGCCGGCTTGTGTCAGGTAGGCTCCCACGAATTGGCGCACGCGGGCTGGAGCGCCGCAGCTATTCTGCTGCACTACCTGCCCGCCGCACAGCTGTCCCGCAGCCATCTCAGCGCGCCCACCCGACTGCCATGACCGCAACCCATCACTTCGGCTTTGACATCGAGGCCTCGTGCCCCACCACAAGCGCCCGCGCCGGTGTCTTCCAGACCCCCCACGGCCCGGTGCGCACCCCGGCCTTCATGCCCGTGGGCACCCGCGCCACGGTCAAGGGCCTCATGCCCCGCGATCTTGCGGAAGTCGGCTCGCAGATGCTTCTCGCTAACACCCTGCACCTGCACCTGCGCCCGGGCGAGGATGTGGTGGAACGCCTCGGCGGCTTGCATGCCATGATGGGTTGGGATGGACCGATCCTGACCGATTCGGGGGGCTACCAGGTCTTCTCCATGAGTGATTTGTGCTCCCTCGACGCCAACGGGGCATCGTTCAAGTCGGTGGTGGACGGCAGCAGCGTGCGCTTCACGCCCGAGAGGGTGATGGACATCCAGAAGAAGCTCGGCGCCGATGTGATCATGGCCTTTGACCACTGCCCGGCCGTGCCCACGGACCGCGCACAGGTCAGCGCGGCCAACGAACGCACCCACCTCTGGCTTGATAGGTGCGTGGCGCGCCACCAGGAGAACGGCGGCATCGCCGGCGGACAGGCCCTTTTTGGCATCGTCCAGGGCGGCGCCTTCGAGGACTTGCGGCGGGCTTCGGTGGAGGCCGTTTGCAGCCACGACCTGGCGGGCTATGCCATCGGCGGCGTCTCGGTGGGCGAGGCTCCCGAGTTGATCGGGCGCACCGTACGCGCCGTTGCGCCGCTCCTGCCCGCCGACCGTCCGCGCTACCTGATGGGCGTGGGCACGCCAAAGGACTTCTTCGACGCCGTGTTGAGTGGCGTGGACCTCTTCGACTGCGTCACGCCCACCCGGAACGCGCGCAACCACACGGCCTTTACCAGCCGCGGTCGCGTAAATGTCAGAAACCGCGGCTTCACCGAGGATGCGGGCCCCCTCGATCCCGAGTGCGACTGCGTGGCCTGCACGCGCTTCTCCGTTGGAGTCCTGCGGCACCTGTGCACCACCGGCGAGATGTTGGCCGGCACGCTCCTCAGCCTGCACAACCTGAGGTTTTTCCACGCGCTCATGGAACGCATGCGTGCCAGCATCATCGCCGGCACCCTCGAACAGCTCGAGGCCGAGGTCAAGGAACGCTATTCGCGGCGCGTGAGCCCCGAGGACATCCAAGAGTCCGGCCGCGCTACTTGCCCTTGAAGTCGCGGCAGACCCGGGCGTTGGGACGCTCGCGCTTGGAGCATGTGTTTGGGTGGTTGTACTTGCAGCGATCGCACAGGAATTCGCCCCCTTCGAGGGCGAGCAACCTGCGGAAAAACTGGGCGATACGCTGGAAGAACGCCACCCTTTGAGACCCTCCGACTCAGCGCGCCTGACGCGCGGAGAGGATTTCGATGCGGTCGATGTCAATCGCAGGCAAGCCACCGGCGGCGGCATTTTCCAGGGCCAGGCCACGCACGCCTATCTCGCAGTCGGTGAACTGGGCGAGGTCATAACGACCGCTCTGGCAGCGCACCTCGGCCATGATCTCGGAACCGAAGCGGATGATGTAGGTCGTTTGACCGCCGCTGGCCTGGGCTTCGAGCCAACCGCGGGCGCTGAAGCGTCCCCAGAGGGGATCGCGTTCGTTGGAGAGCTGGGCGATACGCGTCTGGAGGTCCTGCAACTCGGCTGCGCGCGCGGCTTCCTCGTGGCGAGCCAACATCTTCAGCGAGGCGAGCTCTTCGGCCAGGGCGATCTCATTCAAGCGGCGCTCGATCAGCTTGATCGTGGGAGCGTCGGGACCAAGGGCCAGGACCTCGTCGAAGGCCGTGCGCAGGGCCAGGTAGTTGGGCCGGTTTGAAGTCATCTCGGCATCCACCAGGGCGTCGGCGCGGCGCATGGCAGCGAAGACATCGCCGGGGGCGGCGGCCCCCTCCGGGTCAGAAGTTGTAGCCGGATCCGAAGATGCAGCGTCCCCAGCGGTCTGCCCTGCCCGCGCCTCTGCGTCGCCGGCTGTTTTTTTGGACTGCTGCTCGGCAGCGCCGGCGGTGCGCTCGCGCAGGGCGCGGGCCGCAGCCGTCTTCCACAGGGCGCCGCCGTCTTGATCGGTGGCCAGGGCCGTGGTCTGGCTGGCGAGCACATAGGCCGCCGCATCAGCCGGCGACCAGACTTGCACCCAATCCTCGGCCAGGGGTTTGGTGGGGTCGAAGCGTTGAATCACTCGCAACCTGTCGCCGCGCTCGAGTTGTCCGAGGGGATAGGAGTTCTGGCTGCGCGGCAAGGGCCGCATGTTGACATAGCTGCCGGTGAGCTCGACCCAACCGATGCGCTGGGAGGGCGTGAGGTACTTGCCAAAAACCCAGACCTTCAGACCGCCGGGGGCCGAGACCTTGAGGTAGCGACCCTCGGCCTTGCTGCCATGGACGAGGAGCGGCGTGCTGGCCAAGGCCTTGAGCACGATGTGGCCCTTGGGGTCGGGCAGGTTGTAGAGGCTCGCGGATTCCGAACCGGTCAGCACAAAACGCTCCGCCTTGCGCGCAGCCTCCTCCACAGGTGCCTGGGCTGTGGCCAGACCGCCGAGCAGGCAGAGGCAAAAGAGAGGCAGGCAGATGGCCAGTCGCGGGCGGTGGGCTTGGTTGTTCATCTCGCGGCGGAGAAAGGGTGATGATGAGGGAAAAAAATATCGAGGAGCAGGGCCCTGGACTCCCTCGCGGGCGCGCCGCGGGGAGTGACGGAATCCAATGCAGCAGGTCTCTGGTCTTTTCCAGCAGGTCTGAGCGCCTGGAGCGTGCAGACTAGCCGGAAGTCCCCCGGAACGCGCCGCGAACTCCTGAGCAGGACCGATCCTAGCCCCTCGCGCGACGCCGATCCACAGGGCTCTTTGCCCGTCTTGACAAGGATTTCGCCCCACCGCCCCCTCCAACAGCAACCCGTGAGCCCCCACCCCACGCCCCTCTTCCCGTACATGTCCTGGGCCCAGAACGAGTCCTGGATCTCGGCCTATTCCCTCTCCCAATCGGGGCTACCGGCTCCCGATGCGAGTTTCTTGGAGGGTCTTGGCATCGATCTCGCCCAGGCACCGGCCGGGGCCCGGCAGGCGCTGACCGAACGCCTCGGGGAGCTCTTTTGCGTGGCCCCCGAGCGAGTGCTGGTCACCGTGGGAGCCTCGGCGGCCATGCACATCGTGGCCGCTCGCTGGTTTCGAGCCCCTGCCCGGGTGGCGGTGGAAACGCCCTCCTACGAAGCCCTACGGTCCCTGCCAGGGCTCTTCGGAGCCGAGTCGCGGCCCCTCGTGCGCGACTTCGCCGAGGGCTGGAAGCCCGACCCCGCCGCCGCCCGGGAGACTTTTGCGGGCCACAACGGCCCAGGTCACATCTTTCTCACCAACCCTCACAACCCCACCGGCGCCAAGCTTGGTGAGGCCGAGATCGTGGCCCTCGCCGCCGAAGCCGAACGCGCAGGCGGGCTGCTCATCTCGGGCGAGGCCTACGGGGAGTTCCTGCCCAACGAGGAGCGCGTGCACGCCTTCGCCCTGGCCCCCAACACCCTCTCCATCGGCACCCTGACCAAGGCCTACGGCCTGGGGGCCCTGCGCATCGGCTGGATGATTCTGGGCGAGGGAGTCAGCCACGAGTACGCCGCGCTGCAGGACCTGGCCTTCATGACCTATGTCGACGCCCCCACCGTGTCCCTGCGCGCGGGGCTCGTGGCCCTGAATTCCCTGCCACTCCTGCTCGGTCCCCTGCGCCGGGTGGAAGCGGAGAGTCGGCCCACCTGGGAACGCTGGCTGCGCGAGACCGAGGGCGTCGAGGCCCTGGTCCCCGAGCGCGGCATCATCGCCTTCCCGCGCATTGCAGGCCTCGAGGACGGCCGGGCTCTGGTGCGCTTCTTGCAAAGCGAGCACTCGGTCGATGTGGTCCCCGGCGAGTTCTTCGGAGCGCCGGGGTTCTTGCGCGTGGGCTGCGGCGTCCCCGCCGAAACCCTCAAGGAAGGCCTCGCCCGCTTGACAGAGGGCCTCGCCGCCTGGCGCACGCGGGCCTGAGCCCCCGCCCTGGCAATCGCACTCGCATTCGGCAATCCTCAGAGAGCCTTGAGCGAATCCTCCCAGCCTCCCCCGCCGAGTCCCGCCCCTGTGGGCACGGTCTTGCATGTGCGCATCGCCACGGGCACCGGCGGCGGGCCGGAGAAAACCATCCTGAACTCGCCGCGGCACCTTGCTGCTCTGGGCTACCGCTCGCTGGTGGCCTACCTGCACCCCCCCGATGATGCGGGCTTTGAAGTCCTCAAGACCCGCGCCGCCGAAAAAGATTGCCCCCTGGTGGGCCTACCCGAGTCCCTGCTCATCGACCCCAGGGTGCTCTGGAAACTGGCCCGCCTGTGTCGCCAGGAATCCGTAACGATCTGGCACGGCCACGATTACAAGTCGAACTTCTACGGTCTCCTGCTGCGCCCCTTCGTGGGTTTTCAAGTGCTCTCCACGGTCCACGGTTGGGTGCGCCACACCCGGCGTACGCCACTCTACTACGCCATCGACCGCTGGTGCCTGGGGCACCAACGGGCGGTGATCTGCGTCTCCCAGGATCTCTTCGAGAAATGCAGCGGCCTCGGCCTGGCGCCCGAACGCCTGCACCTTGTGGAGAACGCCATCGACACCGAGGAGTTCAAGCGCAAGACTCAACGCCCCCGCGCTGGTCGGATCCGCATCGGGGCCGTGGGGCGCCTCTCGGAAGAGAAGGGTTTTGGTTTCTTGATCGAAGCCGTGGAGCGCTTGATCGAGCGGGGCTTTGACATTTCCCTCGCCATCGCCGGTGAAGGCGAGTTGTTCGACGAACTCGAAGCACGCATGCAGAGTTCGGCCCACGCTGAGCGGCTGGAACTCCTGGGATTCCAGGCCGACACGCGGGCACTCTTCGAGGGCTTTGACCTCTTCTGCCTCTCGAGTCTGCGCGAGGGGCTGCCCAATGTGGTGCTCGAAGCCATGGCCATGGAAGTTCCCGTGCTGGCCACCCGCTCGGGAGGCATGCAGGCCTTCGCCCGCGACGGCGTCGACGCGCTCTTGGTGGAGCCCGGTTCCCCGGACGAGTTGGAGGCGGGACTCGCGCGACTCCTGGAAAATCCCGGCCAGGCCCGCAGCCTCGCCAGCGCCGCCCGCAGCCGGGTGCAGCGGGAGACCTCCTTCAGCGCCCGCATGGCGCGAGTGGCCGCGATCTACGACTCGTTGACGGGGTCCGCCCGTTCCTGAAGCGCGGCCAGGGCCGCGGCCACGGCGCGGCGCTCGAGAGCGCGCAGGGACTCGCCGCTCTTTTGGGCCAGGGCGGCCAGGTCGTCGTACTCGGGGAAGATGTCCCGTTCACCGAAGGGCGAGGCGCCCGGGTAGTCCGGCCGCCGGCGCAACTTGAAGCGTACGGATTGACCGTCGATCTCGAGTTCGAGGGCCTCGCGGCCGCATTCGATGCGTTCGACCCGGCTCCACCGCAGGCCCAGGGTCGGAGTGTGTTCAAAGACCACGGCGGCCAGGGACTCACGCTCCGAAGCGCGGCAGAGGCAGGCGAGTAGCACGCCGGGGCGCTCCTTTTTCATCTGCACAGGCGTGGTCCACACATCCAGGGCGCCCGCCTGGCGCAGTGCCATAACGCACAGTCCCAACTCCTCGCCGGTGGCGTCGTCGAGATGGACTTCGAGCTGCCAGGCTTCGCGGGTCGGGGCGCCCTCATGCAACTGACCGAGTTGCACGCGCACCAGGTTGGGCGGTCCCGTGGCGGGATCGCGGCGGCCTGCGCCGTAACCCAGGGCGCTGGCGCGGAACTCGATGTTCGCTCCAAACTCGGGGCACAGCTCGGCGAGCAGCGCCGCGCCGGTGGGCGTCAAGCGCTCACCCTCGCCGCCGCCCAAACGCATGGGCTGGCCACACAGGATCTCCACCACCGCGGGAACCGGCACGGCCAATTCGCCATGGGCGCAGGTCACGGTTCCCTCACCGGTCAAGGGCGGGCTGCAGTGCGCGGTTTGCACATCGAGCAACTCGCACGCGAGGGCCGCGCCAGCCACATCGATCAGGGTGTCCACAGCCCCAACCTCGTGGAAGTGCACGGCGTCCACGGCGACGCCGTGAACCCGCGCTTCCGCTTGGGCGAGGAGCAAGAGCACTCGTGTGCTGCGCTCCACCACCGACGGAGGCAAGTCAGCGGAGTGCAAAATGGCCAACAAGTCCGCAAGCTGGCGATGGGGCGGCGAGGCGCTCATCGGGCTGGAGACTTCGAGGAAGCGCGCCTTTATCGAACCGCGCTTGACCGTCTGCAAGGAGAGCCGCGCCTCACCAGGGAGCAGACGGTTCGCCAGGGCTTCGAGGTGCGGCAACTGAAAGCGCGTATCTCCCAAATCGAGCAAGGCGGCCAGGAACATGTCCCCGGCCAAACCCCCGAAGGGCTCTATGTACAAGCAGGCCATGGCTCAAAGGAGAACCTATCAGCCCCCAAAATAGCTAGGTTCAGCTGCGACTACGCGCGGCGCCGCAGCACCAGCTCTGTATTTTCCCCGCGATCTCCCCCACCGGCAGGATGACCTCGGCGAGGCCCAGGGTCACCGCCAGGCGAGGCATGCCGAAGACCACGCAGGTGGCCTCGTTCTGGGCGATGATCCGGGCGCCACCGGACTTGAGGAGCTTCAAACTGTCGCTACCGTCGTCGCCCATGCCGGTCATAATCACCGCCAGGGTGGTGTCGGCCATGATCTCGGCGGCGCAACGGAAAAGGTAGTCGACCGAGGGCTTGCAGCTCTTCTCGGGGGGATCGTCGGTGATCCGGATGCTCAATTCGCCGGCGATGTTGCGCAAGAACTTCATCTGCTTACCTCCGGGAGCGATCAGCACTTCACCGGGTCCCGCAACTTGGCAGTGCTGGGCCTCGCTGACCTTGAGCTCGCACTTGCGATCGAGACTCTCCGCCAGGGAGTGGGTGAAGATGGGCGGCATATGCTGGACGACGAGGATCGGAACCGGCAGGGACGCGGGCAAAAGTGGCAGAACCGCATCCAGGGCCTGGGGCCCCCCGGTGGAGGAACCCAGGACGATCAACTCGGGTGCCTTGACGCCTGAGTGCGAGCGCCGCGCTAGGGCGGCACCGGGAGCTATGGGCCGCGAGTTGCCCGGCGCCCTGCGGTGACGGCGCTCTTGATAGGCGCCGCAGGCCAGCACACGGGGCAGAAGATCGCGCTTGAGATCGGCAACGGCCGACTCCAGGCCGTGGCCGGAAGTGGGCTTGCAGATCAAATCGAAAGCTCCCAGGCGCATGGCTTCGAGGGCCGCCCGGGCACCTTGCTCCGAGTGCGCGCTGACAACGATGGCGCCCACCTGCGCGGGCTTCGCTTGCAATCGCTTGAGCACTTCGATGCCGCCCATGACGGGCATCTCGAGGTCGAGGGTGATCACATCCACGCCGCCCTGCTCGATGCGATTGAGCGCCACCTGGCCATTGCGCGCGTGGCCCACGACTTCGATGTCGGGATGATCTTCGAGGACGCTGCGCAGGATCTTGCGCTGCACCACGGAGTCTTCGACGACGAGTACTCGGATGGGCTGGTTCACTGTGCTGGGCTCCTGAGCTCTCATCTCGACTCCTGCAGTCTGGCGCGGCCCACGGTGCGGCCAGGTCAGACCCCATTCATCGACGCCCATGGGAGGGGCACTTGAGGGCAACCACCCGCCAACAGAGGGCACCTTTGGCGAAAGCCCCGAAAGGGTTCAGGCGCTCTACTCGGTGTCCAGCACGAGCTGCACCGAGACCTCGGAGCTGGAGCTGATGTGCACCTTTTGCGCCTGGCTCTTTACACCATTTTTCTGGGCCTGCAAGAAGTAAGTGCCCGGGCCCACGCCGCTGATGCTGAAGCCACCCGACCAGTCGCTGCGCGAAGTGCGACGGGAGGACAGTTCGTGGCCAGAGCTCGTCGTCAGCTTGAGCTTGGCCCCGCTCAAGCCCTGGCCATCGGCCCCCAGCACCGTGCCCGTCACCAAACCTCCGATCTCGAGCTGGACCTCGAAGCCGCTCCGGCTCTCGCCTTCGGCGAACACCAAGTCGTCGATCAGGACTGCACCCAGGTCCTCGCCGTGGTCTTGATTCCAGGCCCAGCGGGGGGAATCGGAAGCGCGCAGGAAGTAGCGTCCCGGTTCGATGTACTCGAACTCGAAGGACCCATCGCTGGCGCTGGAAACCGCACGAGCCTTCTGCGGCACGGCCTCGCCGGCTGTGTCCTGGTAGCGCACGAGTTTCAGGTTGCCTTTCTCGATGGCCTCGCCGCCCGCGCCAAGCAAGCTGCCGGAAAACGATCCGGCGGGCAACTCAAAGTCGATCCGGCAAGTGGCCTGGCTGAGTTCGTGGGTGGACTCAGTAGTGTTGCGGCCACTGCCGATGCGAAAGATGTACGAGCCTTGCCCAGCCACGGTCAGGCTGTACTGGCCCTCGCTGTCGGTGACGACTGTGGCGCGATTGCGGCTGCGATCGACCTCGGATGTGCAATGGACTTGGTGGCCCGGCACGGGCTCTCCGGCCGAGGTCACACGACCCGATACTTGCACGGGGTTGGAGAGCGGAGCACCCAGGACGACACGTTCGCGGTCGCCCTCCTCGAGTACCACGAACTGAATCGCGTTCTGATAAAGATCCTCGCGGGAAGAAGAGACATAGGCTTGAACGAGGCCGGAACCTGCGACCCGGCCCTCTGGCTCCTCTGGTGCCTGCAATTGCAGGCGGTACTTGCCCGGGCTGAGGCCCTCGACCTCGAAGCGACCGCTCGAATCGCTTGTCACGGTCTCCCGATGGTTCACGCCGTCCTGGCCTCTGATTGTGATTTCGCGCCGGGCGACCTGGCCAACCGCCCCGTGCACCTGGCCCAAGATGCCGGCGGGGCTGCGCAAGCGCAAGGCCACGCCTTCGAGGGTCGCCCCCGGCTCGACGGTGATGTAACTCGGCAAGCCCTGGCCGAAGTCTTCGCTGGTGGCGTAGACAGCCTTGCGGCCTGGAGCAATATCCTTGGCCTCAAAGCGCCCCTCGCCATCGGTGGTGGCCTTGCCGCCCCAATTGCCGTACATGATCTCGATGGTCTGCGGCTCGCCCTCGGCGGCAGCCTCCATCTGCACGTTGGCGCCCGAGACGGGATCGCCGCCGGGGCCGCGCACGATGCCGTGCACCCTGCCGTGGCGCGGCAAGACGAACTCGACCTCGCCAGCGCCGGGGCTTGTGATGACAACTTTTTCGCTTGAGGCGTGGTCGTCGGCGTGGGCGCTCAAGACCCAGGCGCCATCGCGCAGACCGTCAACCGCGAAGCTGCCATCGAGGGTGATCACGATGCGCTGAAAGCCGTCGTCCTTGTCGAGCGTTGACGGGCCGCCTGTTTGGGGCTCGGCAGAGATCAAGAAGCGACTGATCGGCTCACCCAGGTCGTCGACGGCCTTGCCCGTGACGCGGTCGCCGGGCTCGAGCACCAGGATCAGACCGGTGGTGCCCGGCTGGATGTCTTCCAGCTTGATGCGATGGGTGGAGCCGCGACGGCGCAAGAGGCCTCGGCGGCCCTTGGCTCGCGCTTCTTCCGAGCGCTTCTTGTCGGCGCTGAGAACCGCTCGGGAGCTGGCGCGCACGACGCAGATCGTGTCTTCCAGACCGCTGATGGTGAAGGACCCATCGGCGGCCGTACGCTGGGAGTCCTTCTTGCCGATCATCATGGCGATGGTCCGGGCGTCCTTGTCCTGCTCGATGGTGACCCAGGCGTCCCCCGCCGGCGTGCCATCGCCCCAACGCACGATCCCCGAGATCGAGCGACCCTGGTCGAGCTCGATGGTCACCCCCCCCCGCACATCACCCTCGCGCAGGAGGCCGAGTTCCTTCTTCACCGCCAGGCTGCCCTGGGCTGTGGCGGTCAGGACCACCTCACCTGGAACCACGCCGCGGAACAAGAACACGCCGTCGGCCTCCGTCTGCACGGTCTGGTGGTGCCACGAACCCTCGGTGGGATCGCACATGAGCTCCACGGAGACCTCGGCCAGCGGCTCGCCTGCGCGGCCGACAATCTTGCCCCGCACCTTGGCCCCCTTCGCCACCTGGCCCTCGAGTTCGGTGACTTCGCCTGACTTGACCGTGACTCCACTCTCCTCGTGCTCCATCCAGAGCGCCGTATGCACACTCAGGTTGTAGCTCGTGCTGGGGGGCACGGCGGTGATCTCGAAGCTCCCGCCGGGTTCGAGGGGCACGGTCTTCGCCCAGCGCCCACCGCTCCATTTACTGAGGGTCACCTTCCCACCGGCCACAGTCTCGTCGTTCCATTGTTCGCCGGGAGGTGCCTTGAGCCTGCCGCGGGCGACGCCGCCTAACTTGGGCTCCACCACCACTTCGGGGGGCAACTCGCTCATCTTCAAGGAGAGCTTCTCGGCCATGTAGAGGTAACGACCCTCGACATCGATCCAGCCCCGGCGCGTGCTACTGGAGAAGGCCACGCGGAAGCGGCCCTCGCGCGAGACGCCCACGGCGTACTCGCGGCGCGGATCATTCTTGCCGCCAAAGCGCCGACCGCGGGCGGTGACCTCGACATCACCGGCGTCGGAGGGCAACTTGGCCGGGAAGACGATGCGACCTTCGACCCAGCAAACATCCTTGGGCAAGCGACTCTGCTTGCGAACCACCTTGCCCACCGGCGGCGGCGCAGCGTCTTGCACGGCCTTGCGCTCGGGCTCTGCTTCTGGGGCGGCGACAGCCGCGAGTTCCCCACTGGCCGGGGCTAGGGGCGCGATGCCCTCGCTCTGGCTGCCGGGGCCCAACTCGCCCGCTGCGGATATGTGATGCTTGTCCAGGAAATATGCACCAGCGACCACCAGGCTGAGGACCAAGGCGACGAGGCTGAGGAGTAACTTGTTGTTCATGAAACGCGGAGTCCGGGACCGTGTTAGCAGGATGCAAACGGGCGGGTAGGCCTGCCCCAGGATACGCACAAGCGCCAGGAGTATTGTGCATTCCAGCGCCAAATCGTGCCCGGTTTGGAGGCTCCAACCCGCGGCCTTGGGCCACGGCCGGGGACCAGGGCATTGACTGGCGAGGGACTCGGCTCCAGGATGCGGGGCCCCTTGGCTGCTGGCCTCCCCATGCCCACTTCTCCATCGCCCCTCCGCATCGCCCTTTGGTCCGGGCCACGCAACCTCTCGACCACGCTCATGCGTTCCTTCGAGGCCCGCGGGGACACCTGGGTCACGGACGAACCGCTCTACGCCCACTACTTGAAGGAGACCGGCCTGCCCCACCCCATGGCGCAGGAAATCATGGCGACGGGCGAGACCGCTTGGCGCCAGGCCACCCTGGCCATGACCAGCGATCCTGCCGGAGGCTACCGGGTGCACTACCAAAAACACATGGCCCACCACCTCCTCGGGCACATCGGCCGCGACTGGTTGGGATCCTTGAGCCACGCTTTTTTGATCCGCGATCCCGCCCAGATGCTGGCGTCCCTCGACGCCAAGCAACCCCATCCGAGCCTGGAGGACACAGGACTCCCCCAACAGGTCGAGCTCTTTTTGGCCCTGGAAAAAGAAAGCGGCAAGGCGCCGCCGGTGGTGGATGCGGGCGACCTCCTGGAGGATCCCCGGGGCAGGTTGACCTTGCTTTGCGAAGGACTCGGTCTCGAGTTCACACCCAAGATGCTCACATGGCCCCCGGGCAGCCGCGAGAGCGATGGGGTCTGGGCCTCGCACTGGTATGCCAATGTGGAAGCCAGTTCCGGCTTCGGCCCTCCCAAAACACAGGCCGCGCCCCTGCCCGCCCACCTCGAAGAATTGTGCAGCCAGTGCCAGCCACTGTATGAGACCCTGGCGCGGGCGTGCGTCTAACCCAAGGACGCGCCCCCTCCCAACGATATGCTGCAAACCTTTGACGGACGCAACCGCGACATCCTGATCAACATCGACGGCGAATTGATCCACCGGGACCAAGCGGGCATCAGCCCCTTCGATTCGGCGGTGCAGGGCGGGGATGCCGTCTGGGAGGGATTGCGCCTCTATCAGGGACGCATCTTCCGTCTGGCCGCCCATCTCGAGCGCCTGCGACGCTCTGCCCAGGCGCTCTACTTCGAAGAGATCCCCAGCGCCAAGACAATCACCCGCGAGATCGCCCGCACCCTGGAAGCCAACGCCATGACCGACGGTGTGCACCTGCGCCTGACCCTCACCCGCGGGCGCAAGATCACTTCGGGCATGGATCCACGGCTCAACCAACAGGGCCCGACGCTGATTGTTCTCGCCGAGCACAAGGCGCCGGTCTACGGCGAGCGGGCGGTGACCCTGGTCACGAGTTCCCTGCGCCGCTTCCCCCCCGACTGCCTCGACCCCAAGATCCACAGCGCCAACCTGATCCAGTCGATCCTGGCCAAGATCGAAGCCAACCACGCAGGCGCCGATGATGCCCTGATGCTCGACCGCCAGGGTTTCGTGGCCGAAACCAACGCCACGCATGTGTTCGTTGTGCGAGATGGTGCGGTGTACACGCCGCGCCTGGTGGCCTGTCCCGAGGGCATCACCCGCGAGGCAGTCTTGGGCCTCTGCCGCGCCCACGACATCGCCCAGCGCGAGTGCGACCTGACTCTGACCGATGTCTACGGCGCCGACGAGATGTTCTCTACCGGAACCATGGGCGAACTCGTGAGCGTCGCCGAGGTGGATGGTCGCCCGATCGGCCGGGACGGAGCCAGTCCCGTGACGGCGCGCCTGCAAGAGCTCTACGGAGAGCTCACGCTAAGCGAATCCGAGGCGCTCTGCTAGACACGGCGCGAGGCCCGGGCCACCACGAGCAGACCGACCCGCGCGGCACCGCCACGCATGAGCACCCGCGCGCACTCGGAAGCAGTGGCGCCGGTGGTCAGGACATCGTCCACCAGCCACACGGGCCGGTCGCGCAGAACTCGCGCCCTGCGGCGCAGGCCGAACGCTCCCTGCACATTCGCCAGGCGGGAGCCCGGGCCGGGACTTCCCTGGGGCACGGTGTGGCGTTGGCGCTTGAGGGCCGCAAGGCAGGGGAGTCCCTGCTCCCGTGCCACAGCGCGGGCGAGGAGCAGGGCCTGGTCGTAGCCCCGTTCGAGGCGCCGCAGGGGGTGCAGGGGCACGGGCACCAGCAGCGCCGAGTCGCGCCACTCTTGGGGCTCGGCTTCCAGGAGCCGGCCCAGGGCAGCGCCCAGGGGCGCGGCGAGGTCGCGCCGTCCGCCGTGCTTGAGGCCCAGGATCCAATCGCGCAAGGGAGCGGCGCTGTGGTAGCCGCCCAGCTTGAGGGTGCGTTGAAACCTCGGCGGTTTCTTGCGGCAAGCGGCGCAGGCCACGGCGGCAGGCAAGTGCGGCGACTTGGGCGCCGCACAACGGGGGCAGACAGGGCCCTGCTCCAACGGATCAAATCCGTGACGGGAGCACAGGCTGGGCTGCATCGACGGGAGGGCCTGGGTGCAGACCAGGCAGCGCGGTGGATAGAGCGCGTCCAACAAGGCCGAGAGGGCCGCAGGCATGGGAGTCATACCCCGAAGGACGCACACGGGCACCAACGGTCATGGCGCAACCTTGAGAGTTCTTTTTGGAGCCGAGGGAACCCTCGCTCCAGGTCGCCGGATCTCAGGCCAGGCCTTCTTCCAACTCGGCGTGATCATCGTCGGCTGCCAGACCCAAACCGGAGCTGACGGTTCCCGTGGCTGCGGGCTCGCAGACCAGGAGGCGCAGGCGAGCCACATAGGACTCCACCGTGTCATCGGCGTGGGAAGTCAAACCGAACAGGTCGCCCACTTCGCGTGCCAGTCCAAGGTCGGCCTCGAAGTCGGCGGCGTGGGTGCGGAAGTAGTCGCGCACATAGCGGCGGAATGCGGAGAGGCTCCACCACCAACTCGCGAGCAAGAGCAGCACCGCCATGACCACCACGATGCCGATCCACATGGCGGGAAAACTCTGCTCGATACCCGCGGGCAGAGGGCTGTAGTGCCCGTAGAGTTGCAGCCCAAACCCCGACAGCAAGAAACCGAAGCCCACATTCACCTGGGAGCGGTGAAAGATGTATTCGCGGATCGTGCGCAACTCCTGGGTCACCGACTCGAAGCGCTCCACGACCAATTGCCTCGGATGGCGGAAGAGGATCGAATTGGCCAGCAGGAAGGAGCCCACGATGGCGAGCACCAAGCCGATACCCATCCAGTCCGGCGGGCTGAGGTGAGCCTCCTCGAAGGAGAATCTCAAGGTTGCAAGGGTGTACATGATGCGGGGACCCTAGGCTCCCCCCCGGATTTCGGCAAGCCCCTGGCCTATTTCCCTGCCCCATCCGGGGAGAGCGGGTCAAAAAACCCTTTCTGGGGGCCAGGAAGGGCCCTGGCCGTGGCCTGAAGCCCCCCTCCAGCATAGAATCCGAGGCGCCACCGGCCCCCTTGCTGCTCCAACCAAAGAGCGCTCGCCCCCGCGATCCACATGCCCGAAACCCCCCTCGACATCCTGCGCCGCACGGCCCAGCTCGCACGCCTAGAGCTCACGGACGAGGAGCTCGCACGCCTGGCGCCCCAGTTCCAGGCCATCCTGGAACACTTTGAAGTTCTCTCCAGTCTCGACCTGGGGGGAGTCGAGGCGACCCTGGCCGCCACGGAACTCGAGGATGTCAAGCGCGCCGACGACCCCGCCGCGGGTATCGAACGCTCAGCCCTGCTCAGAGGAGCGCCCGACCCCCGGGACGGTTACCTGGCGGTGCCCAAGACCATCGGCGCGGCGCCCAGGACCAACGCTGGTGGAGGCTCGTGAGCGACTGGCTGGAACTCGACGCCGTGGCCTGGCGGGCCCGAGCCACCCAGGGAGGCGCGGCCCTGTGCGCAGGCGTCGACGCATCCCTGGCGGCCATCGCCAGCCTCGACGGCCAGGTACAGGCCTTCGCCGTCAACCTCGCCGACTCCGCTCGCGAACGCGCCCGCGCCCTGGCCCAGAGACTCGACGCCGGCGAAATACCCGGACCCCTGTTCGGAGTGCCCATCGCGCTCAAGGCCAACATGTGCCTCGAAGGCGTGGAGACCCATTGCGGCAGCAAGCTCTTGAAAGGCTACGCGCCGCCTTACAGCGCGACCTTCGTGCAGCGCGTCATCGACGCCGGCGCGATCCCCGTGGGCATGACCCACATGGACGAGTTCGCCATGGGATCTTCCTCAGAAAACTCGGCCTACGAGACGCCGCGCAACCCCTGGGACCTGTCGCGCACCCCGGGGGGATCTTCGGGCGGCAGCGCGGCGGCGGTGGCCAGCTGCATGGTGCCCCTGGCCCTGGGTTCGGACACCGGCGGTTCGGTCCGGCAACCCGCGTCCTTTTGTGGGCTCTTCGGTTTGAAGCCCAGCTACGGGCGCGTGTCGCGCTATGGACTGGTGGCCTTCGGTTCGTCCCTAGACGCCGTCTCGCCCCTGGCGCGCAGCGTGCGTGACATCGAACAACTCCTCTTCGTCATCAGCGGCGCCGACCCCCGCGACGCCACCTGCTGTGACCTGCCCGCTCTGGAACCGGGGAGCGGCGATCCTCCCGAGGCCACCTCCCTGCGCATCGGGGTGCCGGCTGAGTACTTCGGCGCCGGCATCGAGCAGGGCGTGCGCGAGACCGCCCTGGCGGCCCTCGCCGAACTCAAAAAGCTGGGCGCCGAGTTGGTGCCGGTGGACCTACCTCACACCTCCTACGCCATCCCTACTTACTATGTCGTGGCCACCGCCGAGGCTTCGAGCAACCTGGCGCGTTTTGACGGTGTGGCCTTCGGCCAACGCGCTTCCGGGGACGGCAGCTTGCAGGGCATGTTTGCCGCCACCCGCGAGGCGGGCTTTGGTGAAGAGGTCAAGCGCCGCGTGCTCTTGGGCACCTATGTGCTCTCGGCGGGCTACCACGATAAGTGGTACGGCCGCGCGCAACGGGTGCGCACGCTCCTGCGTCAGGACTTTGAGCGGGCCTTCGAAAAAGTTGACCTGATCGCTGGACCGACCTCCCCCACCACGGCCTTCCGCCTCGGCGAGCGCAACTCCGATCCCCTGGCCATGTACCAGGCCGATGCCTGTACCGTACCCACATCCCTCGCTGGCTTGCCCGCCATGAGCCTGCCCGTGGGCTTCACGGCCGCCGCGGACGGCACGCAGTTGCCCGTGGGGTTGCAACTCATCGCGCCGGCCCTCGAAGAGGCGCGCATCCTGCGCCTCGCCGCCCTCCTGGAACGGGCCACGGGCGCCGGTAGTCAGCGTCCGCCCCTGGCAGCTGGAGAATTCTCATGAGCCCTCTGCGCCCCGACGGCGACGACTGGATCTTTGAGGCCAGCGGCACGCGCTGGGTGCCTGTCATCGGTCTCGAAGTCCACGCCCAGCTCGCCACCCGCACAAAGTTCCTGTGCCCTTGCGCCTACGAGGCAGGCGCGCAACCCAACACCCAGGTCTGTCCGGTCTGTACTGGCCAACCCGGTGCCTTGCCGCAGCTCAATGCCGAAGCCATCAAACTAGCCGTGCGGGCCGCATTGGCCCTCGGCTGCGATGTCGCGCCGCGCTCGAAGTTCGACCGCAAGAACTACTTTTACTGCGACATCCCCAAGAACTACCAGATCACCCAGTACGACCAGCCCTACTGCACGGGCGGTGGCATCAGGCTCGCCTCGGGCCGCTTTGTGCGCCTGAACCGCATCCACCTCGAAGAGGATGCCGGCAAGGCCATCCACGATCGGGGCGATGTAACCCTGGTGGACTTGAATCGCGCGGGCGTGCCTCTGATCGAATCCGTGACCGAAGCTGACCTGCAAACGCCAGAGGACGCGGCTGCCTACCTCACGGCTCTGCGGGAGATTCTGATCTACACCGGTGCCTCAAGCGCCGACATGGAGAAGGGCGAGTTTCGTTGCGATGTCAACATCTCGGTGCACCCCGAGGGCGAAGAGTGGCGCACCAAGGTCGAAATCAAGAACCTCAACTCATTCTCGAATGTGCAGGCTGCGATCCGCTACGAAGTCCCGCGCCAGATCCTGGCCTGGGAGAGCCCCGACCCGGCCGACCATCCGGTGCAGGAAACGCGCCTCTATGATGTGGCCGCCGGAGTCACCCGAAGCATGCGCAAGAAGGAAGGCGAGGCCGACTACCGTTACTTTCCCGATCCCGACCTGCCGCCAATCCTGGTGCCCGCCGCGTTCATCGAACGCCAGCGCAGCCTCTTGCCCGAGCTGCCCGCGGCACGCCGCGAGCGTTACCAACGCGACTTGGGGCTCTCGGAGTACGACGCGGGAGTGTTGACTCTGCAGCGCGCCGTGGCGGACTTCTTCGAAGCCACCGCGCGCCTCTCGGGACAGCCCAAGGAAGCCTGCAACTGGATCACCAACGAACTCCTACGCGCCCTCTCGGGCGACGAGATTGAAGCGACCTGCATCGACGAGCTGCGCCTCAAGCCCTTTGACCTGTCGGAACTCTTGGGGCTCCTGGCGGCGGGCAAGGTGGGCGGCGGAGCGGCACGGCAGATTTTTTCCCTGATGCTCACGAGCGGCCGAGCCGCCGGCGAAATCCTCGTGGACCTCGGCCTCGAACAGATTGATGATGAGGAACAACTCAGCGAGTGGTGCCGCGAGGCCCTCGCAGGCCGCGCAAGCGTGGCCGCCGAGGTGCGCGCGGGCAACCTCAAGGCCATCGGCGCCCTGATGGGTCCGGTCATGGCGGCTTCGGGGGGCAAGGCCAACCCCACGCGGGTGCGCGAGTTGCTCCTGCGCTTGATCCATGACGCAGACTGACTCAGGCGGGCGGCGCCGCGTTCCGGTGCAGGACCTCGTGGATCTCGAGGCCCTCTCGCCCGCGGGGCGCCCTCCCCATCCCGCGCGCCTGCGCGCGGCCCTGCCCCGGGGCTGGCGCCTGGAGGAAGACCCGCGCTACGCCCGCCGGGACCTCGGCCTGTTCTTGCGCGAAGGTTGGATCCTCATCCTGGGCCTCTTGATCTTCGGCGCCGTGGGCCTTTATTCCTTCTGGTCGGTCTTTCCCGGTGGCCTGCCGGGCGTGGCGCGCTTCGCCGCGCTGGTGGTGCTGGTGCTGCTCGCCGGGGGGATCGTGGGTCCCCTGGTCACCCGCGCTCTGATGCAAGGAGACGACACCCGGGGCAAGTAACGCCTGCCCCGGGAGGTCGGGTGGTCACTCGTCGCCGCCGCTTTCGGTACTCATGGCCCAGACCATCTCGCAGGCGATCTCGGCCGATAGTTCAGCGCTGTGATTCTCGCCTTGGGCGTCAATGTCGGCCTCGATATCGGCTTGAATTGCCATCTCGCCCTTCATCTCGAAGTTGTGGGCGTGGCCGGCCTTGAGGTCCCAGAGCAGGGTGCCAGTGGCCTCGAATTCAAGAGCCAGCGAGGCCGCGACGTCTGCATTGATGCCCATGTCGCCGCCCTGCAGCTCGACGGCCGTTTGAAGTACTTCGGATAGGTCGATGGCCGCCTCGCCCTCGAACTCGAACTGGATCACACCCAGTTCAACATCACCCTGCTCGCGGCTGCCAGCGTAAGTGCAGCGCACGGTGAAATCGCCAAAGGCCTCTTCCATCTGAGCGCCAAGTTCTTCCTTGAGGAGCTCCGTCATCTCGGCAGCTTCCTCGTTGTCGGTATCGGGGCTGGCGGGTACACCGCCGGGCAGGAAGATCGTTCCCAGCCCTTTTCCCTTGACCTCCCAGGTGTCGCCGTCGGAGACAGTGTCTTTGGGCAGGAGCGCCAGGAAGTCCATGTCCACATCCAGGTTCTCGAGCAGGCCTTCGTCGCCTTCGCTCTCATGGAAACTCTTGATGTACTCGGAGTCGTCTTCGTCCCACAGGAACGAGACGGTGGTGTCCTCGAGTTCCGCAAACTCCTCGACGCTCTCCGCCGCGCTCTCGGGGCCGGCCTCCAGACTCAAGCTGTCAAAGGTGCGCAGGAGGTCGAGGACCTTACCGTCCTTGGTGGAAACATACTCGTCGGTGACGCTCACACTGGCCTCGAACAGGAGGCCCTCCTCCATGGCTGACCCCAGCATCTCCGGCGGCAATTCCTGGCCGTCGACGGAGACGAAGGCATCGTCGAGGTAGAAGGTGGAGGAGAAGGTCAGCTCCTTGGAAACGGATGCGCCCTTGGCCGGCTGGAAGGCGACCTCGTCGGCTACCGGATGGAAGGCGAGCAGAGGCAGGAAGAGGATCGGTACGAAGGAGAGCTGGTGGGTGTTGAGCTTCATCTCTGGTTCGAAGGGCTGTCTGTCGGTTGGGCGGCGGGAAGCGGCCTGGGTATTTGGAAGTCCAATGTTCCTGTCGAGGGGTCCGCGCAAAGACCTCGGGGCCCCTGCTTGAGGAAGCGGCCTTGAGGGGCGGCGGGAAGGAGCCCTGCTCGTCGTGGAGCTGGTGCCCCTCTTGGCGCCCCTACGCTGTTACGGTATCGCTATTTTGGGGAAATACGGGGGAAAACGACCTGTTTATGAGCTACGGGGTCCCCAGCAAAAGGGCTATTCCCACTCGATGGTGGCCGGAGGTTTGGAGCTGACATCCAGGAGCACGCGGTTGATACCGCGCACCTGGCCAATGATGCGACCCGAGATGCGCCGCAGGAGGTCGTGGGAGAGGTAGCGCCAATCGGCGGTCATGCCATCGGAGGATTCTACCACCCGCAGGGCGCAGGCGTTCTCGTAGGTGCGACGATCGCCCATGACCCCCACCGACTGCACCGGCAGGAGCACGGCGAAGTACTGCCACAGGCCCTCATGCTCGCCGGCGGCCTCGATCTCGGAGGTGACGATATGGTCGGCCTGTTGCAGGATGTGCACGCGCTCGGGGGTCACTTCGCCGGGGATGCGCACGGCGAGACCGGGGCCGGGGAAGGGCTGGCGCATGGCGATCTTGTCGGCCAGGCCCAGGTAGCGCCCGATGGAGCGCACCTCGTCCTTGAAGAGTTCGCGCAGGGGCTCCACGAGCTCCATGTCGAGATCATCGGGCAGGCCGCCCACATTGTGGTGGCTCTTGATCACCGCAGTGTTGCCGCCGTGAGCCGCCACCGATTCGATCACATCGGGGTAGAGGGTGCCCTGGCCCAAGAAGCGAGCGTTTTCGAAACGGCAGGCCTCTTCGCGAAAGACCTCGATGAACTCGTGGCCGATGACCTTGCGTTTCTGCTCGGGGTCGCTGACTCCCGCAAGCCGCGAGAGGAAGCGCTCGCCCGCGGCCACCACGGTCAGGTCCATGCCCAGGTGCTCCTGGAACTCGGCTTCGACCTCATCCCGCTCGCCTTGGCGCAAAAGGCCGTTGTCCACGAAGATGCAGTGCAAGCGGTCGCCGATGGCCTGTTGCAGGATCAAGGCCGCCACCGCAGAGTCCACGCCACCAGAGAGGCCCAGCACGATTTCGCCGGTGTCCCCCACCTTCTCGCGCACGAGAGCGATCTCTCGTTCCACGATGCCGTCGGGTTTCCAATCACCTTCCAGGCCGCAGACCGAGCCCAGGAAGTTGTCAATGAACTCGCGGCCACGCACGGTGTGGGAAACCTCGGGATGGAACTGCACGCCCCAAGCCTTGCGATCCAGGGAGTGAATGGCAGCAAATTCGCAGTCGTCGGAGGAGGCCACGGCGCTGAAGCCCTCGGGCAGACGCGCCACCGAGTCGCCGTGACTCATCCAGACCACGGTGTCGCCGCCGATGTTCTCAAACAGGCCCTCGGAAGCCAGCACCTGGATCTGTGTGCGACCGTACTCGCGCTTGGAGGAACTCTGCACCTCGCCGCCGAGGGTCTGGCACATCCACTGCATGCCGTAGCAGATGCCGAGCACGGGCACATCAAACTCGAGCAGAGCGGGGGGGACCTGGGGCGCGTCGCTGTCGTAGACCGACGAGGGCCCACCAGAGAGCACGATGCCCGCGAGGTCCATGGCTGCCGCCATTTCGAGGGCCGCAGCGGGTGTGGCGATTTGGCACCAAGTCCCCGCTTCGCGCACGCGGCGCGCAATGAGTTGGGTGTACTGGGTGCCCAGGTCGACGATCAGTATGCCCCGCTGAGTGGGGTTCACCGTTTCTCACCTCGGCTGTGGTTGTTGCGCATCGCAAGGCGCGCATCGATGAGCCCTGTCACCATCAATCTCCGTGATGGTAGTTGGGCGCTTCCTTGGTGATGGTCACATCGTGGGGATGTGCCTCGCGCATACCCGCCGAGGATATGCGGCAGAAGCGCGCGCGCTTCCACAACTCGGGCAGGTTCGCCGCGCCGGAGTAGCCCATACCCGCGGCCACGCCGCCGGTGAGTTGGTGCACGAAGTCGGAGAGCGCGCCCTTGAAGGGCACCATGCCCTCGATGCCCTCGGGCACGAGCTTGTTCGCATCCTCCACATGGCCCTGGGAGTAGCGTTCCTTGGAGCCGCGACTCATGGCACCTATGGAGCCCATGCCCCGTACCGTCTTGAAGGAACGACCCTTGTACAGAACGGTCTCGCCGGGACTCTCCTTGAGGCCAGCGAAGAGGCTGCCAAGCATGACCGATGAAGCCCCGGCGGCCAGGGCCTTGACGATGTCCCCGGAAAAGCGGATGCCGCCGTCGGCGATGACGGGAATCTCGCGCCCGCGCATGGCCTCGACCACATTCATGACCGCGGTCAGCTGGGGCACGCCCACGCCGGCGACGATGCGCGTGGTGCAGATCGAACCGGGGCCGATACCGACCTTGACGCCGTCGGCCCCGGCATCGGCCAGGGCGATGGCGGCCTCGGCCGTGGCGATGTTGCCGGCCACCACATCGACTTCGAGGCGCGACTTCAATTCGCGCACGGTCTCAATCACATTCGTGCTATGGCCATGGGCCGTGTCCACCACCAGGACATCCACGCCAGCCTCCACTAGTCCGTCGGCGCGCTCGTAGTCGCGCACACCGATGGCTGCACCCACCCGCAGGCGACCGCGCTCGTCGGTGGCCGAGTCGGGATAGCGCTCGAGCATGTTCAGGTCCTTCATGGTGATCAGACCCTTCAGGCGCTGCTCGTCATCGACGATGATGAGCTTCTCCACCTTGTGCCGGAAGAGCAGGGTGCGAGCGTCCTCGAGGCTCGTGCCCGGCGGCGCGGTGATCAGATTCTCGCGAGTCATGATTTCGCCCACGGGTGTTTTTTCGTCCACCTGAAAGCGACAGTCGCGGCTGGTCAATATGCCCACCACGCGGCCCTCGGCGAGAATCGGCAGGCCCGAGATATGTTGCGTGCTCATGATCTCGCGGGCCTCGGCGATCAAGGCCGAAGGGGCCAGGGTGATCGGGTCCTGGATGACGCCATTGGCCGACCGCTTGACCTTGTCGACCTCGCGAATCTGGCCTTCGAGTCCCAGGTTGCGGTGGATCACTCCCAGGCCGCCCTCGCGCGCCAAGGCCACGGCCAATTCCCACTCGGTGACCGTATCCATGGCCGCCGAGGTGAGTGGGCAGTTGAGCTTCACGCGGCGCGAAAAGCGCGTTTTCAGACAGGTGTCCCGGGGCATGACATCCGAGTGCCGCGGCAGAAGCAGCACATCGTCGAAGGTCAGGCCCTCGGTCATATCGAAACTCATGGGGAACATCTCCAATCCAGCAGCAATAGAGAGCTGGAGCTCCAGGGAGGGGGCCTGGAAGAGGTGGAAGGGAACAGAAGAAAGGCAGATCGTAGCGTCTTGCCCGGGTCGCCGCCATGGCCCTTCGCCCTGCTGTTCCGCGCGCACCCCGGGAGGCCTTCACGGGGCGCCTCTCTGCCATTCTGGAGCGCCTTTCTGCCGATCTGGAGAAGGGCGCTCTTCCCCCGGGCAGGCCTGCTGGCGCCTCGCCTGCCTGCGGCAGCGGCGTCTTGCCCTGGGTGAAAGAAGAGGGGCCAGCCCCGACGCCGTTGCCGATGCCGAGGTGGCCCCAAGAAGGAGGAGATAAAGGCCTTGTCGGACAGGCTGGCCGGAATCCTGAGGATTGTTCGGGAGAAACTTCATGAGAACCCCGTAGGCCTCTCT
The DNA here is from genome assembly GCA_012959785.1 of Planctomycetota bacterium. GTDB lineage: Bacteria > Planctomycetota > UBA1135 > UBA1135 > DUCM01. The sequence continues at coordinate 27,451 of DUCM01000007.1, forward strand.
GGGAGCCCCCTCCAAAGTGGCCAGCCTCAAGCCATAAATGCCATCAAAGCGCTCTTTTCGCCCGGAATCAGCATTTTGGCAGCTCATTGGCGAGTTCTGCCTCCAGCGCCTCCAGTTGAGCACCGATCCATGAGGGACCTGAGGGCCGAGCTTGGATTCGGGGCCCGCTCTCCTACCATGCCCCGAGCGCCATGCCCAAGGGCCCCAATCCTGGAGGACCCTGCGCCAGGGGGCCTGGAGACCTCCGGCCTCCCCTACGCATCTTGAAGCCACGACCCGTGACCGCCACGCCCCAAAAGTCCAAGACCCGCGTGGCCCTAGTGGGTGCGGGCTTCATCTGTGACTTCCACCTCGAGATCCTCAGCGGCATCGAGGAGGTCGAGGTGGTCGCCATCTGCGATCCAGCTCTGGCCCGCGCCCAGGCCCTGGCGGAGAAGTGGTCGGTACCGCGGGTGCTCACCAGTCTGGCCGAACTCGCCGAACTCCAAATCGATGTGGCCCATGTCCTGGCGCCGCCGGACTTGCATGTGGCCCTGACCCGCGAACTCTTCGAACTCGGCATAGGGGCCTATGTGGAAAAGCCCCTGGCCCTTTGCGCCGACGACGCTCGCAGTCTCGTGGCCCTCGCCAGCGAGAAGAGTCTGCCCCTGGGCGTCAACCACAACCATGTGGCCCAGCCGGCATTCGCGCGCCTCATGGAGCGCGTAGCCCAAGGCGAAATCGGCGCGGTGCAACATGTCCAGGTGACCTGGAGCGTGCCCCTCGCCCAACTAGATGCCGAACAGTACGCGCATTGGATGTTCCGCAGTCCGCGCAACATCATCTTCGAGCAAGCGCCCCATCCCCTCTCCCAGGTGCAACGCTTGATCGGCAACCTGGTGGAGTGCAACTCGTCGGTGCTGAGCACGCGCGAGCTCTTGCCTGGCCAGGTGTTTCACGATCGTTGGTTGGCCAGCGCGCGCGGCGAGCACGGCACGGCGGAGATCTATCTCGCCTTCGGGCTCAGTTTTTGCCGCAACACGATCCAGGTCCTGGGTAGCGACGGCTGCCTGCAAGCGGACTTCACAAGCGACGCCCTGGTGGGCGAGCGCAAGACGCCCTGGCTCGATTTCTGGAACTCGTTCCTGGCCAACTGGCGCCGGGGCGCGCAGTACAAGGGCGACGCCCTGCGCGTGCTGCGCGAGTATCTCGCGGCCACCCTGGGCCTGGCCGAGCGCCGCGACGCCTACTTTGTGGGCATGCGCGATTCCATCGCCGGTTTCCACCGCGCCCTGAAAGCCGGTGAGCCTCTGCCGGTGGACGGCGCCGAAGCGGCCGAGGTGCTCGCCTGGTGCGATGCCCTGGCGGCGGGAGTTTCGAGTGCGAGCGCGCCCTCCCTGGCCCTCTCCGAAGCCGCGGCGCGGCCCGGCGAAGTGGTTGTCCTGGGGGGCACTGGTTTCATCGGCAAGCGCGTGATTCGCGGCCTCCTGGCCGAGGGCCGGCCCGTGACCGCTCTGGTGCGCCGCACCCACAGCCTGCCCACGGTCATCGAAGAAGGCGCCCGGGACGGCCGCATCCGACTCCTGCGCGGCAGCCTTGAAGAAGCCGGCGACCTCGAACGCCTGTTCACCGGAGCCGAGACCGTGGTGCACCTCGCGCCGGGCGGCGGCGACACATGGGAAGACACCGAACGCCTGATGGTGCAGGGCACGCGCACCATCGCCGAGGCCTGCCTGGCCCAGGGTGTGCGGCGCCTGGTTTACATCTCCTCGGTGGCTTCGCTTTACACCGGCGACGAAAACGGGCCCGCGCTCTTCGACTCCCCCGCCGTGGACCCCAAGCCCCAGGCCCGTTCAGCCTACGCCCGGGGCAAAGCCGCCACCGAAGAGGCGCTCTTTGAACTCTTCAGTCACAAGGCCCTGCCGGTGATCGTTCTGCGGCCAGGTGTCGTGATTGGCGAGGGCACACCCATGCAGCATTCAGGTCTGGGCCTCTGGGCCCGCGACAACCACTGCGTGGGTTGGGGACTGGGCAGCCACCCGCTACCTCTGGTCTGGGTCGAGGATGTAGCGGACGCCATCGTGGCCGCAGCGCTTTACGAGGGCGACGACCTCTTCGGCAAGGCCCTCAACCTGTGCGCCAAGGTGGACCTTACGAGTCGCGACATGCTGGCGGAGTTGCGCTGCGCCACGGGCCGCGACTTGCAGTTTCACCCGCGCTCGCTGGCCTTGAGCCAGGCCATGGAGATCGGCAAGTGGCTGGTCAAACTCGCCGGCCGGCGCCCTGGGCTCGAGTTTCCCTCTTACCGTGACCTGCGCGCGCGCGCGCTCTTCACCGTCTTCGAGTGCGACCTGGCCCGCAAGCGATTGGGCTGGAAACCGCTCGAAGATCGCGAAGGCCTGCTCGATGCCGCCGTGCGGGTCTATGGCAAGGACTCTTCGCACAAGAATCCCGCGTGAGCCGCGTCCCGCACCTCCTGCACATCTTTTCGACCTTCGTACCGGCCGGGCCCGAGATCCGCACGGTGCGCTTGATGAACGCCCTCGGTGGGGACTGGCGGCACTCCATCGTGGCCCTGGACGGACGCGTCGAGGCCGCCGAACTGCTCAAAAGCAAGACCCCGGCAACGGTGCTCGCCCGACCTCCTCGGGCCGCTTCCCTGCCCACAGTGCGCGCCTTGCGCGCGATCATCAGACGAGAACAACCGGACCTCTGCCTGAGCTACAACTGGGGTGCCTTCGACGCGGTCATCGCCAGCCGCAGCCTGGGCCGCGGCAGGCGCCACCTACACCACGAGGACGGTTTCAACGCCGACGAAGCCATGAGTTTTCGCGCCCGCCGCGAATGGGCACGGCGAATCTTGCTGCCCGGCGTGGCGCGCGTCGTCGTTCCTTCGCGAAACCTGGAAGACATCGCCCGCAAGCGTTGGAAGCTCAAGGCGAAGCAGGTTGCCCTGGTGCCCAACGGCATCGACCTAGCCGCCTTCGCGGAAAGCTCTGACGCTCTGGAACTGCGCCGCACGGCGGGTATTCCCAAAGGCGCTTTAGTGGTGGGTTTCGTGGGGCACCTGCGACCGGTCAAGCAACCCCTACGACTCTTGCGCGCCGTAATGCGCGCCCGCGGTGAGTTGCACCTCTTGGTCCTCGGCGCGGGAGAGCTCTCCGCCAGCCTCGAAGCCGAAGCGTGCTCCCTCGGCTGCGAAGATCGCCTGCACCTCGTGGGGCACCAGCGCGACACCGCGCCCTGGTACAGCGCCATGGATCTCTTCGCCCTTTCCTCTGACAGCGAGCAGATGCCCGTGGCCCTCCTGGAAGCCATGGCCGCGGGCCTGGCCGTGGTGGCCACGGATGTGGGCGATGTGGCTCACATCCTGCCCCCGGAGCAAGGGGACCTGATCTTGCCCCTGCCTGACAACGACGCTCGAGGTGACGCCCAGGACAGTTTAGAAGGCGCCCTCGCCAAGGCCCTCGAAACCCTCGCCGGCGACGCCGCCCAGCGCCAACACCTGGGTGAGTTGAACCGCGCCCGGGTGGCCGAGTGCTACGGCTTCGAAAGCATGCTCGCGGCCTACCGCTCGATATACCGCACGGCTCTGGAGTCTGCCAAGCCATGAGCTCCAGCGACGGCGCCGACGAGCGCGACCCCCGCCAGCCCCCGGCCTTCGAGCCCTTCGAAGTCGCGAACTCCAAACGCATCTACGATTCCCCCTGGTGCGGACTGCGCCGTGACGAGGTGATCCTTCGATCAGACAAGTTGCAGGAGTACCATGTTTTCGAAATCTCCGATGCCGTGACGGTGGTGCCGGTGCGCACGGACGGAAGCCTGGTGATGGTTGGCCAGTACCGCTATCCCCACGGCAAGACTCACTGGGAGTTTCCCGCCGGTCGCGTCGACCAGGGCGAGACGCCCCTCGCAGCCGCCGCCCGGGAACTCGAAGAAGAGACGGGCCACTGCGCCGGTCGTTTCGTGCCCCTGCCGGGCTTCTACCCCACCGGCGGCATCAGCGCCCACTTCGCCCACACCTTCGTGGCCCTCGATTGCGAAGCCTCAGGCCACCAGCAACTCGATGACTCCGAACGCCTCATCGTGCAGGTATTCAGCGTCGAAGAAGCTTGCGCTCTGCTCGACGAGGGTCTCCTGGAGGACGCTTTCACGGCCCTGCCGCTCTTCTATTACCTGCGCTGGCAGGCGGCCGGCAGGCTGTAGAGGTCCACTCGAGCCCTACTTGGCTGTCAGGGCCTCGCGTTCAGCCTCGAAAAGTTCGAGGCCCCGCTCGCGCAGGTCTTCGATGGATAGCTCGCTGGCTGTGTGCTTGGCGAGCAGGGCGCGCTGGGCGTGGTAGTCCTGGTTCACGATGCCGGCCTTGGATTGCAGCATGCGCCAGGCGCGGCGGCGCTCAATGCAGAAGAGCACCAACTGGCGCGAGATCAGCATGGTCTTGAAGCCGCCCTTGCCGTCGGCCACCTCGATCGAGACGCCGAAGTCGGGGACGAAGGAGCGGTGCTCGGGATCGAGGAAGCGCCGGTAGGTAATGTCCTCCTGGGTCAAGAGGAGCATGATGGCGTCAAGACTGATGGCCGACTCCGCACCCTTCGCGGGCTTCAGATGGCGCCGAAAGCGCGCCTCGGTCGCCGCCCAGTGGGCAATGGTGAATCGCCGTTTCAGTTTTGTGCCGGGCACCTTGATCTCGGCCCAGTCGCGCGAGAGGCTCGGGTTGCCCTTGAGGTCCATGGTGTCCTGGTAGACCTCGCCGCCGCGGGGGTCGAAGACGAATTCCGGCATGCCCCGCGAGTCCCTGGCCCGGCTGGCCTGGACCGTGGACATGTCGTCGCCCACACCGTGTTCCGGCTGGCAGGTGGTGAAGCACTGAAAGAGCGCCGTTCCGCGATAGGCCAAGCCATCGAGCAGGGCCTTGAAGAATTTGGGCGCGTTGGCCAGGGAAACCTGGGCCACAAACGGTGAGCCGTGTCCGCCGAGGAAGATCTCGGCGATGTTCTTCTTTTCGGTCAGCTTGCCCTGGCTCATGGCGCCGAACTGGTTCATGTCGCCGCCACCGAGCATGGGCGTGGAGTCCGAGTTCTGGCCGCCCGTGTTGGAATAGACCTGGGTGTCGAGCAGCAGGATCTTCACATTCGGACGGTTTTGCAGCATGACCTTGGACAGGTTCTGAAAACCAATATCGCCCATGCCGCCGTCGCCGCCCACGGCCCAAGCCTTGGGCAACTCGGCCACCTCGAGATCGGTCATGCCGATGTCATGGAAGTGCGTCAACTCATAGAAGCGGGCCTCGTCCATGGTGCTCGTTGCCGAGTCGAGCAGGGCATTCGAAAGCCGCTCGGGGATCACGGAACGCCGGGCGTTGTCCATGATGAAGCTCTCACCGAAGAGCCAGGTCACCGTCACGCCGTCCTGGAAGAGCGAATTCATCCAGGGATAAGGGTGCGGGTTGTTGGCCGGCGTCGAACCGTAGACCGTGTTGCAACCTGTGTGGGCGCCCATGGCCATGACGCTCATGCCATTGTCCAGGCGTCCATCCACGGCTTGCAGGTCACGGTGGTTGAAAGCGTCCTGGCGCATGACCGTCGTCAGCGCCTTGATGAGATCCGTGTCGCTAATGTCGCCCTGGGCGGCGATGCGCGCGGCGGTGTCGTCGGCATCCTCGCCACCGAGACCGCAGATGAGATGGGCCACGGCCAACTTGTAACGATCGTACTCTTCGGGCGCCTGCTCCTTGAGGTCCGCGAGGCGACCTGTGCCATGCTCTTCGAGCAGGGCAGCCTTGCTTCTGAGTCGCTCGGCCTTGGCGTGGTAGAGCGGGCGCATGTAGGCCTCGGTCATGGAGGCGATGGCGCGCAGGACGGATTTTTCGCCGCAGCCGGCGCAGGCGCCGTCGCCACTGACCAGGGCTTCATACTTGCTGCGCAACATCAAGTGGTTGCGCAGGGTGTTCTGGTGCGACTCCTCGAGATTCAGGGGGTCGAAGCGGCCGAGGTACTTCTGAGGCGTGTCGGGCAGGAGGTCGAGGAAGGCCGTACCGCTCTGGTGCTCGGCGTTGAGTTCCACGGTTTCCGAACGCATGACCAGGGCATCGTTGTCGCCGCACTCAACCACACACTCGCCGCAGCCCTTGCAGAGGTCGGAGACCATGATCTGGAACACGCCGCCTGCGCCGGGATTCTTGCGCTCGAGGGAGGCGAAGATCAGGGGCACCTTCTGGAAGGCCACGGGAATCGTCTCGAAGACGGCGATCAAGCCATCCTGAGCCTCCTTCGGGAGGCCCTCGATTTCCCGCACGGAGGGCTCTACGCATGACAGGAAGCTGTCGGTCCCCTTGGCCGTGACCACGGCCTGCATGCGGCTGCGAACGGCTGTTTCCAATTCGGGCAGGGCTGCCACCAGGGCGCTCCTGTGGCCGGCATCGGCGCTGTAACCCAAAATCGCCGTGCGCAGGATCGTGCCCAGATCCTGGGCCGAGTTGGGCAGGGCCGTGTCGGGGCAGGCGGTGATGCACTCCATGCACTGGGTGCAGTTTTCAGCGATCCACAGAGGGGTCTCACGGCGCGCCACATACTTGCTGGCGGTGGCGCCGGTGGCCGCAGCCATCAAGCCCACCGAGGAGAGCACCGAAGCGGGCTGGAAGTAGCCCAAGCCGGCGCGAAACTCCTGGTCGAAGGTCTCGGTGCGCATGAGCGCCGGGCGCTCGCTCTGCTCAGCAGGAGTCTCGCAGGTCTGGGTCGACTCGCAGGTGCCGCAGGGCAGCATGGGCAAGCCGCGCATGGAGGAAGCGTCCTGAGCTTCGAGATCGCCAAAGGACACTTCGCGGATGCGCGCAAAGCCCTCGGTCATGACGGTCATGTTCGACTCCACCACGGCTTCGCCAAAGCGGCCGAACTTCTTTTGGTACTGGGCCCGCACGACTTCGTGGAAGCGCTCTTGATCGATGTCGAATTTGTCCAGGAAGGGCGAAACCGCGAAGAAGGCTCCCAGGAAGGCGTTGCCCTGCATGCGCAACTGCAGCTCCGGTCGCGAAGTCGCGGCGCGGGCGATGTCGAAACCGGGCAGGGTGAAGATGCGCAGCTTCTTGTCGATGATCTCCTGGCGGAAACGCTTGGGAATTCGCGTCCAGGCCACATCGGGGGCCTCGTCGGATTCCCAGACGAAAGTGCCGCCTTCGGCCAGGCCGTCGAGGGGGTTCGAGTGGGTAAAGGCCTTGGGGTCGCAGCACAGGACCACATTCACATGGCGCAGGTCGCAGTTGACCCGCACCCGTTCGGGAGCCACCACGAGGAAGTAGGCCGTGGGCGCGCCTTTTTTTTCCGAGCCGTATTTGGGGTTGGCGCTGATGTGGATCTGCTCGCGCAGGCGACCGAATTCGTCCAACTCGTTCTTGGCCTCGCTCAGGGTCTCGCCAAAGGCACCCACGATCTCACCGAGGTTTTTGCCCGTGGTGATCATGCCCCAGCCGCCGATCGAGTGCAGACGCACGGCGATGGCGCCCTCGGGCAGCAGGGAAGGCGTGTGCTTCGATTCCACGGCGTAGGGGTGGTCGATGCCGAGCACAAAATAGCTCGTGCCATCCAAAGCAGCCTGGCCGTCCTGGCGCGTGATGCGTCCCTCGACGAACTCGTAGGCGCCCAAGACGCCCTCGGGGCGAAAGTCCCGCGAGCCCAGGCCGTATGCGCCCCCGAAAACCCGCGGGGTCTCCTCGGGCGTCAGGCTCGGCAGGTCCTTGTGGGCCGTGCCGTTTTGGTTCTCCAGAGCCTTGGAGAGACCGGCGCGCACCTCGCGCGCCAGGGGGTTGTTGCCCGCCAGGGCCTCGTCGGTGCGCTCCAGAACGATCACCGTGCGCTTGCCTCGCAAGGCCTCGATCAGGGCCGCCTCGGGGAAGGGTCGGATCACATTCAGGTGGATCGAGCCCACCGCGGCGCCCTCGCGCTCGCGCAGGTCGTCAACGGCGGCCTCGATGTTCTCTGCCGCGGAGCCCATGGAGAGAAAGACCGTCTGGGCATCTTCGCAGCGATACTCCGAAAGCAAGCCGTAGTACCGGCCAGTCAATTCACCAAAGGCGGCGAAGGCCTCTTCGAGGAAACCCAAAATGGGTTCGGCGAAGTTGTTGCGACGCGCGATCACGCCGTTCATGTAGTGCTCTTGGTTGTGGACCGGCCCGAGCAAGAGCGGATTCTTGAGGTCGATCATCTTCGGAATCCGGCGCCGGGTGGGACCGAAGAGGGTGCGCTGGGCCTCGGTGGGGCACTCGATGGTATCCCCCGGGGCGCCCAGGTATTCGCGCAGGAGGCTCGACTCGTGCTTGAGGAAGGTGCGCTCGAGGTGCGAGGTCAAGAACCCGTCCTGGATGTTCATGCCCGGGTTTAGCGAAAGCTCGCAAACCCTGCGCAGGATCAGGGACTGGTCCGCCGCCTGTTGCGAGTCCTTGGCGAACAGCATCGTCCAGCCCGTGTCCAGGGCGGCATAAATGTCGTCGTGGCCGCAGTGCACATTGAGGGCGTGCTTGGTCAAGGCGCGCGCCGCGACCTCGATCACCATGGTGGAGAACTTGCCCGGCGCGTGGTAGTACTGCTCAAGGGCGTAGACGATGCCCTGGCCCGAGGTGAAGTTGACCACCCGTTTGCCTGTGACCGAGATGGCGATGGCGCCACCCTGGGCTGCGTGCTCGCCCTCGGTCTCGATAGCTATCTTGGTCTCGCCAAAGACATTCAGCTTGCCCTCGGCGAAGGCCAGCTGGAAATTTTCGCCCATCTCGGTCGAGGGCGTGATGGGATAAAAAACTCCCGCGTCAGCGATGCGCGCCTGGGTGTAGTACGCGACCAACTGGTTCCCGTTGGTGGTGATGCGAATGCCCGGATACTTGATGGTCTGCAAGGTAGTGCCCATGAAAGCGAAGATGATTCGAGAGTCAAACAGTACTGGAGGATGGTGGCCCCAAACGACCCCGCAGGCCGGAGTTCAAGCCCACCATAATAGCAAGCTGGCGGGCTACGCCTCGGGATCAACCTCGAAGCGGGCCAGGAAATCCTCGGTCTTTTCGACATCCTCGAGCTTGGCAACCAAAAGCTCCATGGCCTCGATGAAGTTCATCCGGAGCAGCACCCGGCGCAGGGTGTTGATCAACCGCAGCTTGTTGCTGGTGATCAGCTTCTCCTCCTTGCGAGTGCCCGATTTCTCGATGTCGATCGAGGGGAATATGCGGCGGTCGGAGAGCTTGCGGTTGAGCATCACCTCCATGTTGCCGGTGCCCTTGAACTCCTCGAAGATGAGTTGATCCATCTTGCTGCCGGTGTCGATGAGGGCCGTGGAGAGGATCGTCAGACTGCCCGCGGTCTCGGTGTTGCGGGCGCTGCCGAAGATCTGCCGCGGCCGTTCCATGGCGCGCGAGTCGAGGCCACCGCTCATGGTGCGGCCACTGCCTCCGGAGTGGTTGTTGTAGGCCCGCGCCAGGCGTGTGATCGAGTCCATGATAAGGACCACATCCTCACCCAGTTCCACCAGGCGCTGACAGCGTTTCCAGACCGCCTCGGCCAGCTTGACATGGTTCGCCGGCGACTCGTCGCTGGTGGAGACGAAGACCTTGCCCTTGGTGCTGCGAATCCACTCGGTGGCTTCTTCGGGGCGCTCGTCCACCAGGAGCACGAAGAGGTGCACTTCGGGATAGCCTTCCTCGATGCCCCGGGCGAACTGGCGCATGAGAGTCGTCTTGCCCGTGCGCGGCTGGGCCACGATCAGGCCCCGCTGGCCGCGGCCCACGGGCGAGATGATGTCCAGGATGCGCATGGAGACATCGCCGGTGACATCGCCCACGGCGTAGTGAAAGTCAGGGTCGATGCTGGTGAGGCTCTTGAAAGGCCGCAGCGTCGCCAGCTGGGCGGGATCCTCGCCGTCCACCGTATTGACAGCCTCCAGCTGGAACTTGTGCTTCTTGCCGCGGCTGACCGGGCCTTCGATGATCGAGCCGTCGCGCAGGCGGTGCTTTTGGATCAGGCGCTGGGGAACATAGATGTCCTGCTTGGTGGAGATGTATTGCTTGGCTTCCTGGCGCAAGGTGCCGTAGCCACCCTTCTCGGCGATGAACAGGCCCTGGCCCAGGGTGCTCTCGCGGGCGGTTTGTTGCCCGCCGTCCGAGGACCGCTCCGGGCTCCTCCCGCCTTCGTGTTTGTTACGGCGACGGCCCCGGCGCCGGCGGGAGGTACCCGTGGCTGCCTCGCCGGCCTGGGCCTCGCCCGTAGTCGACTTGTCCGGTGCGGATCCGGAGGAGTGAGCCTCACCGCCGGACTTGCCCTCTTCGCGGTCCTTCTGCTTGCGACGGCGGCGGCCTCCGCGGCGCGATTTCTTGCGCCGCTGGCCCTGCTGCTCGCCGCCCTGGCCCTGGCCGTCGCGCTGTGCGTCGGCCTTGGCGGGCGTCTCCTGGGCCGAGCTCTTGGTCGCCTTGCGCTTGCGCGTGGGACGCCGCTTGGCAGGTTTCTGCGTGCGCTCCATGGCGCCGAAGGGCAGGGATTCGGTGGTGGGTGTAGGATCTTTGGGAGCCAAACAGGCCTCCGTCGGGTGGCGTTCAGGAAGTGCCCTCGAACACATGCTCATGGGCACGCGGACGGCCGAGAGGCCGCGCCGTGAGGGCTTCCGATGCAGCCCCGGGAGGGAGCAGCGATCGGGGCGAATCTAGAAAAGGGCTGCGCTGTGGCGAGTCGCCCGGGGGCGCATACGCTACAGCCTGCCACGCGGTCTGTGCCCAGGCGGCGCCCTGCGGGGGGGGGCGCGAGAAAGCAGGGGCAACTCGGCGCAGACAGGGGTCTGGAGTTCCCGGAGTGGCACACCTGCGGTGCGCGCTTCCGAACTCCAGGCGAGGGTGGCCGTGGGTTCCGGCCAGGCGGCCAGACAGCTCTATCGAGCCCTTCCAGCCGCTCCATCGACCTGTCCAGCCTATCCGAGCTGGACCCTGGAGCAATAAGGAATCCTGCTCAGGAGGGCTTTTTTTTTGGCCTTTGGGCCCGCGAGGGGCCCCCAGGCCCTGGGTCGGCCTTCATGGAGTCTATCGGCCATCTCGGCGGTCATTCTAGCGCTGGATCAGAATTCTCGACCAGAGAGAGCAAGACCCCCTCAATCTGCTCTTGCTGGCAGGCCCACCTGCAAATCGAAAAATGGTCGGGGCGAAAGGATTTGAACCTTCGACCTCTGCCTCCCGAAGGCAGCGCTCTACCAAGCTGAGCCACGCCCCGACCTCGGAGAGCGCAAGACCATAGGGCCGGGGTGGGCCCGCGTCAAGCCGCCGACGAAGCCTCTCCCGCTTGCCCGCCTCAACGCCCCAGATCGACGAAGACCCCGCCATTCTGGCTCGCGAGGGTTTTCATGAAGGCCTTTTGGAACTCGCCGATGGCGATGGTGTGGATGACCACCTTGCGCAGTTCGTTCGATTCGCGCACCTCTCGCAGGATGTCATCGGGATCAACCAGTTTCCCCACCGTGGGCCGGCCGTCGGAGAGGAAGAAGATCGTGTCCACCTCGACCTCGTAGTACTTGTCGTGGGTGCCGCGCCCCGCGGCGCCGAGGGCTTCCATCAGGACCCCGTAGGTGTTCGTGCGCCCCGCTTTCAAGTTCGCGGCGCCGGTGAGTCCCGCGGCGGCCAGGCCTTCCTTGGAAGTGCCGCCAATGGCCGCCAGGCGTCCAACCCAGTCCACGGCACTGCGCTTGTTGAGTACATTGGCCTTGACGAGTTTCTTCTTCCAGGTCTTGACCTCGGTGGCGAAGGCCAGGATGTTGATCTTGACGAAGGGCTCCAGGCCTTCGATGGTGCGCTGCAGTTCGGTCTTGCAGATGTCGATGCGTTGCATCGAGGGGTAGTCGCCATCCTCGAAGCGTTCCTTCTCCACGATCTGGTTCTCCATCGAGCCCGAGACGTCGATGATGAACAGCACCGAACGCGACGGCGTGTCGATGCCGTGGTAGTTGGTGCCCGTGGTGGGGTGATAGAGCGCGGCGTTTTCCGCCCTCTTCTTGCGCGCCAGGGCCAGTTGATCGGTCGTGGGAATCTCAAAGCGATCCTTGACGCCATCCCACCAGCGGCGCCAGTCGGCGCTGCGCAAGCCGTACATCTTGGCCGTGATCTCCTCCAAGGCCCTGGAGAAGTCCTGTTGCAAACGCCCCTCCGCCGTCTCCATGGCCGCGATCAGGGGCTCGATGGAGCGCCGGGCACGCACCGCCCGCAAGGCGGCGGCGGCGGAGCTCTGGACCTGCCAGACCTTGTCCCCGAGCCCCACGATGGCGAGGTCAACCACGTTTTTCGCGCCCATCTCCCCCAGGCCCTCGAAGGCCGCGCAGCGCACGGCGGCCTCGGAGTCGCCCGTCAGCTCGGCGATGTTGGCCAGGGCCTCCGCGCGCCCCCCTGCAACCAGGCATTGAATCGCCCGTCGGCGCACATCCCAGTGTTTGTCGGCCAGGCATTCCATGAGAGCCTCGCCGTCTGTGCGGTAGCCGCCGCGGGCGATGGCGCGCAGAATCCCCACCTTTACGGCATCCCTCTTGTCGTTGGCGAGGGCAGTAAAGAGCGCATCAACCGCCGCATGAGCCTTGAAGCTGCCCAGCACTTGCACGGCCGCATCGACGAGTTCGGCCTCCTTCTCGCGTAGGACCGGCAGCAGGACCTTGACCACGCTGGCGGTGTCCGCGCCCTCGAGGGACAGGATGGCCTCATAGCGCTGGGGCGTCTCCTTGAACTTCTTGTAGTACTTCTTGAACTCGCGCACGATCTCCTCGTCGCCAAGCGCCCCCACGGAGACCGCGGGCCGAGGGCCGGCGAGGGCCGGGACGAGGATCAGGGACAGCCAGACGAGGGCTTGGAGGGGACGGGGCATGGAACGGAGAGCTGTGGTTCTTGGGCGGGCACACCATGGTTACCCCCCCGACCCGAGCCGTCTACCCGCAGCTTCCAGAATCCTCTAGAGCTCCAGGCGAATCTCCAGCTGACCCCATTCCCCCGGCGGGATCGTGCAAACGCCGCCTGCCGTGGTGCCGCCTGGTAGGGAGCAGCTCCAGCGGTACTGGCCATGGGGCAGGCCCACGAGGTTTGCGCCGCCTGTGGCGTCGCTCACGAGCTGGACCGCCTCCGAAGTCAAACGGCCCTTCGCGAGCCAGTCGCTCACCCGTTCGCCGTACTCCAAGTTCTCGAACTCCAGCCGCGCCCCGGGAACGCGATTGCCGGCGCCGTCAAGGACCGCCACCGCCAAGTTCCCCAGGCGCCGGATGGCAAACTCCATGCGCCCCCCAGGAGGGGAGACCTCGAAGTCGTGCTCGACGTGCCAGTAGCCGTTGCGGGAGAGGGTGAGGGTGAAGGTGCCCTCGCCTAAGAGGAGTTCGCCGGTGCTGCCTTCAGCATCAGTAAAGCCCACACCAAAATGGATACCTTGAGATTGTGCGAGATACAGCACCCACTTCACGCCCGATACTGGCCCGCTCGCATCTTGAGCCACGATTTGCACCGAGTAGGGATCAGTGACCTCGAATTCAATGCTCTGCTCGCCTTCGCTCTTGACCGGGTGGATTGCACCCTGAAATCCATAACTCGGGTGGATCAAGCAGATTGCCATGGATTCTGTGGGCGGAACATGGGTGCGCACAACCCCCTCGGGATTAACATTCAACTTTGCAACCCACCCTTTAAGACCAACAGGGGCGATCTTTACCCGGCAAGCAGGGTACTCTTCGGCCGGGATACCTAGGAACTTCACTACCAATCCGGCTTCGCAGCCCACGAGATTTATAGAGTGGGGCCCGGGCCCCGCCAGGCTAATCCGGGCAAGATCGAGGGTGGCACCTTCGAGGAAAAATGTGACTAACAGATCGGCATCTGGCAGTCCCTCGATAAGCCGCACGCCACTGGGAGGAATAGAATGTATTGAGGTAATGGTATGGTCTGCCTCATCGGAAACAGAGAGTTGCACGGTAGCGTTGTACGGCACATCGCTACCGTCTGCCATTCGAGCATGGATTTCAAGTGACTTACCGCCTCCCCACGGAAACAGAACCTGCCAATCCTCACCGGGGTGAAGATGCCGAGTTATCCAAATGGAATCTGATATCCAAATGGAATCTTGTTTTCTTGACTGCTCCAGGAGGCCCAATGAGTAATGCCCAGGTGCGACACGATCAATTTCTAGCCACCCAGTTTCTGGCACTGGAATACCGGCAATCTGAGTGGGACCCCCATCGAGCCAGAACTGTAATCCTTCCGTGATTCGCCGATCAGACACCGAACACGAAACCTTCAGGGTCTGATACTTCGCCATGGAAATCACGCCGAAGCTCGCCTGGCCATCAGCGCCAAAGGTCGCGTTGGCCATCTGCTGCACATACCCCGGTGCCCGCACGCGAATGCTTGCGCTCTGAGCACCCACGGCGACAAGCTCAAAGTAGCCCCCGGCATCCACGGCCACTGGATCTTGGCGCTGCCCCAAGTACTGATTAGAGACTGAAACGCCTAACTCAATAGTGGCGGAAGAGATTGCCACTCCAGTCGCACCATCCACTACTCGCCCGCCTCCGCCTGCACCGGCTAGAAGCTCAAGGTCTACCGACGATTCCTCGCCCGAAGTCGTGGTCACCCATTGTACCGCACTCTCGGCATGATCTGCTGAAGCTGCCATCATTGAGATTCTACCGAATGGAGCGGAACGGATAGAAAATTGACCATCGAGGGAGTCTTGGCCGTAAACTCGTTGCAAGGGGGAGTCATCATCAACCCAATACAAGACTAGAAAGTCGCTGACTGGTTCCCCTTCGAAGGTCACGCGTCCGACAATTGACGCTGCCCGAAGCAACACCAAAGTCATTGGCTCGGCTAATGGCATGCCGATGATCTGCGCCCAATTAGGCTGGTAGCCGCTTGCCACGACTTCCACTTGACTTGCGGAAGGCTTGAACCCAGGGACTCCAGCCAAGCCGCTCTCTGCGGTCCAGGCTTCGCTGAAGCACCAAGCACCGTCATCTCTCCACAGAATACGCACTCGGGCGTTTGGAACTGGATCACCGTGCTCATCTATCACACGCACTGTCTGCTTGAGGCCCTGGCTCGCCTGAAAGTCGACGAGTAGCTTCCCACTTCGAGCGGGGAACTCGCACACGATCGGAGTGGCATATGTGTCTCCAGCAAAAAGGCGAAACTCAAGGGATCCTCTCGGCTGCCAAGGGAGTTCGAGGGGTCCCCAAATGCCGGACTCGTCAACCAAGGCCAGTCCAAGAACGGTCATGTTGCCCCCGTCAGACCAAAGGGCCTGCACCCGGGGCCGCGCAGCCGATAGGCTCCCCTCAGCCGCTGTGACACGGCCCGAAGCCCAGAATGTCGCGGCCGCCAGACGCAGAGTCAGGGCAATGTGATTGGGCTCGTCCAGGGCGAGTGGGGAAGCCTGATCACCTCTCGAGGCCAACAGCATGGTGGGGAAACCCCCGTGGGCCAGAGATGTCTGGCCGGATGTGTCGACCCCCAGGCGCCTGACAAACGCCATGCACGCAGCCTCCATGCTGACGGGAAAACCCTCCCCCGCCTTTGCGAAGGTGATGTTCGAACCCATGGAGCGCACATCTTCCGTCCAGAGTCCGAACTGCAACACAGAAGCGCCGGGCGCTCGGTTTCCATCGGGATCCAGCACTCGAATCAGCCTGGATCCGGCGGTTTGAAGCTGAAATCGCTCGCTCGCCATGGCCTCGCCAGGACCCAGGCCGATATAGGCTGGCGCAAATCCTGGTTTGGTGGCCCACAGGACGGAAGGTGCAGCATCTACACCAGGGGGAGGAGAGCCCGAAAAGCGCGCTATTCCGCTCGCGTCAGTGAATACGAAGAGAGTGGCGGCCAGCAGCTTATCGATCTCAGCCGGCCCCCACGCCAGACGATTCCCAGTCGCGACCACGGGTGACCAGGAGAGCTGGACAGCTTCAATGGGGTTACCCTCAAAGTCAACAACGCTGACTTGGGAACTGGGTGCCCCTGGTTTGCGCCCCGGAACCGGCATCGCTTGGGGTGCCTTCTCAAGCCCAGTCGGGCCACTGTCGAGGTTCGGCGCCTCACTCGGTTGCGTGGAGAGTTGATCTTCAGATGACCAGCGTTCCGAGATGCCAGCGTCTACAGTGATTCTCGGTATGACCAGGTAAACCCCAGATAATACAGCAACCAGAGCCAGCGCGATCCCGAGAGAACTTTTGCTTGTGCGAGTCAAGTGCTTGAGATGTACAGGGAGTTAAATTGGGTACTCATCAGTTAGGTGCTTGCGTCCTCCCAACCTGGCTGCTTGTCCCGATCCGCGATTGCTGACCCCGGTGGCGACCGCTACAGGCCAATGGGAAGCCAACAACCGTTAGGCGCCGCAGCTGGCCGACAGGCCGCCGAATAAGAGGATGCTTGCGAGCTTGGTGCACTCTTGCTTGACAATTCCGGGCTAGGGCATCGGCAGCACCCTCCCTAGCACCCTGACTATGTCTGTAGCACCGCGGCTTCCAAACGGCGGGGTTGGCTCTGGATTTTGTGCCCAACTCAAGTCGGTCGATGCTGCAACAAAGCACAGGCCCATCCCAATC
>DUCM01000008.1 GCA_012959785.1 Planctomycetota bacterium
CATCAGAATAATGACGATGTTGGGCGCGTCCTCAGGCAGCCGATCTGGGATGACCCGGCGTTGGTGAATGGAATCCTGCAGGCGTGGTTTGGCAATGCTGGCCGAAGGAACCTGGGGAAAAGGCAGCACGGAACCATCTGCGGCCTGTGCGATGACCTTTCCTTCCTGGCAACTTGAGCAGAAGAAGGCGAGGGCGAATCCAATGATGAAGGTCTTGTTCATTTCAAGAATCTTGTAGGTAGTGAATCAGAATGAGGTGCGTAGCCGCACACCGAAGACGGTTGCCGTCTCCACGGTTTCGAGCAGGGGGTCGAGAATCTGAGCACTCAAAGTCAGTCCGACTGATGGCGCGAGTGCGAAACTGTAGTAGGCCTCCCAGCGTTGGCTGGTGTCGTCAACCAGAAACGAGTCCGTCAGGAGGTTTTCGCGAATCTGCGAACGCGCATATCCGATTCCAAATGTGTCGTCAGGTCGGCCCGAATGGAGCCCGCGGCCCGCGAGTCCCAAACTCAGCGACCATTCGATGGGGTTGGTGTCCCGGTCGGCCAGGCCCGCGCGAGCAAAGAAACCGGTTCCTCGCAGGTCCGTACGGCCATTGGTGACATCGACCCGTTTTCCGGCGGTTTCATCCACAGAGAGGTACTGCCAGATGTTCCAGAAGGCATTCCAACTCTCGGAGTTCGAGGGCACATTGATGGCGCCAGCGTCTACGAACTGCCCCTGGATGTCCGTGAAGTCACCGTCGAAGGCATATTGGAAGGCCAGGTTCATGCCGCCCGGGAGAGCATTGAGCCGATACTGGTTGCGAATGGCTGTCGACCAGGTCAGTCCCTCGTCGAGTTCATCAAAGCCATTGCTGGTGGAGGCATCATTGCTGGTGTAGATCGAGCTGGTCACGGTGATCTCTTCGCTAGGCATCCAGAAAATGCCTGCGCCGGGTGCGCTGTAGGGGTTCATGATCGCAGTGACAGAGGAAGCCAGGAAGGAGTGTGAGAGGAATTGGGTATCGCCTCGGCCACCTGCGAATTCGTTGGCGTCGCCGCCCAGAGTGATGATCTTGCCCAGAAAAAATCCTAGCTGCTTTGACAGGAACTGCGTGTAGCGAAATTCGGTGATGGCCAGTAGTAGGTTCTCCTCTCCATCCGTCTGGGGAAAGAAAAGTACGTCGTTGGCAGCGAGCAGCACGCGGGTGTCGCGATTCACGGAGCTTCCGTGCTTCGATTCGGTGCGGATTGTGAAGAGTGCTCCGGGGAGGATTCCCATGCGGTCGAGATCAAAGTTGATAGGAATCTCCAACTTGCCCCCATACTCGCTGGACTGACTCGCTCCGCCACTCGCCACGTTTTGGAGTACCTGTGTCCAAATGACGTCGTAACGGATGCCGGCTTCGGTCAGTTGATCGCGCCTGCCCCCCCAGTCTCCACTCAGAAAAGCCCGCTCATCAAGTGCCCCACCATGCTTGCGAAGTGGGAGCAGTCCCTTGCGTTGGGGAGATTGCTCGGCTTGCGGGGGACTATCGATGGAGTCCATGACCTTCTCCTGCGCCAGGCCCGGGACAGCAAGAAGAGGTAGTAGTATCAGAAACGGCGTGGGCATTTTTGCTTTCTTGTTGGCGTTCTTGGCAGCGACTTCGATTGCTGAAGTGCGGGCTCCCGTAGTTTAGCGATGTGGTCGGGGGGAGGTTGTCGGCACCCTGTATGTTGCATGGATCCGGGGGAATCTGATTGTTGATTGTGATGGAACTCCACCAGGCTTGGATCATCAACGAATTTGTAATCTCGGCCCAAGGGCTGTTCTGGGAGTGGTGGGCATCAGAATCAGCCGCTGATCTGCCCCGCGAGTAATCATGCGACCTCAAGCCTTGAAGATCAGGCTGTGTCCTGCCTGCGCACTGACCCTCTCCGCGCGCCGCCGAGGGTGCGATCGAGGAGTAGTCGGTGACGCCGCCCCGGACCTCTTGCTGAAACTGCAGACGCGCGTGCTCTTCGGAGTGGGGGCCCAGGACGTATTCGCTCTTCGATCTAGTGGCGGGGGGCTCGTGAATCCGGGAGGGTCCAACGAGATTAATTGCTTTTTCGTTTCCTGAAAGCTCACATGAACCATCGCCATGGCGGTAGCATAGGAAGCTTGTCCGGAAGGAGATGACCAACAGCACGCCTCACGACGATTCCGGGGCCGAATTCGTACCCCTGGAGGGCGAGGAGCCGGTTCCCAACAAGGTAGTAGCACCTCTGGAGGCGCCCGGGCAGAGAACTACACCCCGGCCCACGCGGCCGCTGACCGATCGCCAGGTGCCGCTGCCCGAGCCGCCGCACGAGGGAGAGATCGAGGTCAGCTGGGAGACGGCCGAGCACGAGCCTGGCTTCATCGAGCGTCACGAACGCCTGTTGGTGGTCTCGATGATGTTCATCGGCGTGCTCATTCGGGTGCTGCCAATCCTCTGGGGTTCGGTCTACTTCGACGCTCAGCAGACGGTCCTGCATCCGGACGAGCCCAAGCTCGTGCGCCCCCTCGATGACTTTCCGGGCTCGCTCTCGACCTACCACGACTACCGCTATCCGTCGCTGTTGCCGTTCGCCTACGGTGCACTTTGGGTTCCCTTCAGCGAGGTGTTCGACCTGCGTGACCCCGAGTCGAGCATCCCCGGAAGCGAGAGCTACGAAGCTGCGCAAGTCTTCGGTCGCGCGCTCAATGTCTTGATCTTCGGACTCGGTGGCTTGCTTGCGATCTGGGCCTTCACACGTCGCTGCTTCGGGGCTGGTCCAGCGCTGCTCGCGGTGGCTGCTGCCAACGTTATGGGGAGGCCGGTGACGTCCACGGCGATGGTCTCTCCGGACATACCCGCGGCGGTGCTGCTGTTCTTGATCTTCTACCTGCTCGCGCGCGCCGAGGGGCAACCGCGATTTACGGTCAAGGCGATGCTAGGTGTGGGCTTCGCGCTCGGCGCGGCGGCGGCCACCAAGTACACCTCGGGAATCGGCGCGTTGGGCGTGGTGCTGGTGCTAGGCCACGCGTGGAAGCGCAGTCAGCTTGAAGTGCGCGAGGCGTTGCGCCTGCTGTTGGTCACGGCAGCTGCTGCACTCACGAGTTTCCTGATGTTCGTTCCGGGTGTGCTGTACGACACGCAGAACTTCATCGGCTCACTTGCCTATGAGTTCCGCAGCAAGCTGCAGCTCGCCCAGACCGACTCCTCACACCTGTTGCGCGCGATCGAGGCCAACTTCCCGCTCTGGTTGGTGGCCGTCGCGTTGCTCGGTGTCGCGGTCTCGTCGGCGATGCTGCGCGAACACTCGGCTCGCAAGAGCTTCGTGCTGCCCGCTGCAGGACTCTCCCTGGCCGTGTACTTCCTGGTGTCTCTGCAGTCCTTCCGAGCGGACTACGCGATTCCCTTCTTTCCCTTCGTCGCGATGTTCGCCGGTGTCGGGTTCTGGAAGGTCCTGCAGCTGCCGACGCGCGCTGTGGGGTTGGTGGCGGTGAGCTGCCTGATGCTCTTCGGTATGCTGCAATCGACGCACTGGTGCCTCCAGCGCTACAGCGGAGATACGCGCTACCGCATCGATGCCTGGATCACCGAGAACTTGCCGCCGGGGCCGCTCGGCTCGGCGCCCTCGCCCACCGCTCGCAATTCGGGCGCCAAGGCACCCGAGGGTTACCAGTACATCGGGGTCCACGGCCGCCCCAAGTTCATCGTGATGTTTCAGCGACGCGCGGAGAAGGCGCTCGAGGCCATCGCCGATCCCGAGAACGCACATCAGCGGATGGTGACCTACTGGGGCGCCGAACGCGCGGCCAGGGAGTTCTCCTGGGAGCCGGGCAAGCGTCGCCTGGGGCTGCTGCGCGAGCGCGACCTGCGCTTCTACGAGGATGTGATGCTCGGGATGCGGCGTCACTTCATGTACGACCTGATCAAGGAGTTCGAGCCGGTCGACGCGCCGCTCGACCTGCCCGGGCGATGGTGCGCGGTGTATGCACGCCATGACATCAGTAGCCACTTCCTGGAGGTCGAGGCCGGCCCTCAGGAGTGAGCCCGGGCTGCTAGCGTTCGGCTCGCAGCTCGTGTCGCCCGGCTTCCACCTCGACCTGCGGGGCGCCGCCACGGTCGCCTGCCGCGCGAGTCCAGTGCAGCTCGCCATAGAGGTAGATCTTCGTCCAGGGCCTGGTGCCCGCGGGCGGAAGCTCGATGCTGGCGGAGGTGCCGGCCGGAACCTCGAGTTGCATGAGCAAGCGCAGCGCGTCGCGCTCGATGTGAACGCGGATCGGGCCCCTTACGGTCCGAGAACAAGATCGTCGTCAAAGCGACGCCCGGCACGGGCTTCCGCCGATCGCCTCGGTCCCAAGTGAGCCATCGCTGGCACACCTTTCCCCAAGCATCTCGTCCGTTCGCCGGCGGGCCGCGCGACATAGACGGCGGCGTGCCCGACTACAACGCGGGCGTGAGCATCCGCCGCGCGGACTAGAGCTTTCCGGGCAAGGGGTAGTCGAGCTCCTTGTAGAGCTTGTCCGCCTCTTCGCGGGTCGAAGCGCCGTTCTTCACACCGTTCTCGATGTGGGCCATGGTGTTGGTCATCTGGAGCTACTGGAGCTTCTTGTTTGACTCTTCACAGGTCATCTCTCCAGCCGCGCCGAGCTTGTTGACCTCAGCTTCGACGCTGTTGTACTCCTCTTCTGGGACGAGCCTCGGCTTGATCTCGTACTCGTCCCCCAAGTCCATGGCCTTGCGCTCATCTTTCTTCATCCATGGCCTGACGCATCCTGTTGAGTCTCTTCTCAGCGTCTTCGGCATTGACCTTGCCCTCGTCGACCATGGCTTTGATCTTTTTCTCAGCCGCTTCGTACTCCTCTTTCGTGAAGGTCTTGGACTTCTTGCCTTGCTGGCTACGGTCGCCGGCGATCCTCTCGCGCATCCTGCTGAGCCTGTGCTCGGCGGCCTCAGCGCTGACCTCGCCGGCCTCGACCATGGCCTTGATCTTGGCTTCGGCGTTCGCGTACTCCATGCGGGCAGTGGCTCTGGCTGCTGTGTCGCCGCCGGCCTTTAGGCGGGCTTTGATGCCCTTATACCGAGCGTCCGCTGCTTCACGGGTGATCTCGCCGGCTTCGACGGCGGCCTCGATCCGCTCCTTGGCGCCGGCCCAGTCGAACTTGTCGCTCTTGGCCTCTTCGCCTCCCGTGCCGCGGTCGCTGGCGATCATCCGGCGCATCTCACCGAGGCGTGTGTCAGCGTCCTCGCGGCTCACTTTGCCCTCTGCGACCATCCCGTCGAGCTTCTTCCTGGTACGCATGTAATCAGAGCGAGTGAAGGTCCTGGACTCTTCCGTTTGCTCAGCTTGTCTGGCGGCGATCCTTCTCCGAATCACGGCGATCTTTCCGTCTGCGTCCTCACGGCTCATCTCGCCGTTCGCGACCATTTCTTCGATGGCGTCGAGGCGAGCTCCGATCTTTTCGCGGAAGGCTCTCCTGTCATCGTTAGCGCCCGGGGCGATCTGCATGCGCAGCTCTCCGAGCTTGGCCGTCATCTCGTCCTCACTCAGCCATCCAGAGTCGACGGCTTCACGCATCTGTATCGCCATGCGTCCATACTCTTCCCGTGTGATCGTCTCGCCTGCTGAGTTGTTGACGCAGCCGACCCCTAGGGTCGTGAGCCCGACAGCGACGAGCAGGAGGGCGATGGCGCCAGAGAAGAAGAAGCGGTTGCCGAGGCGGTTCGCGCTGGTGGCGATTCCGAGGATTCTGGTGATGCGGTTCATGAGAGAGCCTCCGTTGGCTGCGAGGAGAGTGTTTGGGGTGTGCAGCTGAAAAGACTCCAGCTGGGTGAGCGCTTCGGCGAGGTGTATTCGATCACTCTTGGAGAGGATCGAGATGTCATCACAGCAATATTCACGCTCCTGACGGATCTCTTTCGAGAGCCACCAGGTGATCGGGTGGAAGAAGAGGATGGACTCGATGATGCACTGAACCAAGTTCAGGATGTGGTCACGGCGGCGAATGTGTGCGAGCTCATGGGTGAGGATCAACCTGAGCTGGTCTGGGGTGAGGGCGGTGAAGGTGGAGACGGGGACGAGGATCACAGGGGCGATCCAGCCCACGAGCATTGGAGTTTCCGCGAGGGAGCTCTGCAGGAAGCGGACGGCCTTTTTGATCCCGAGTTCTCGCTTGAGTGAGAGAAAGAGGTTCTCCCATTCGGGGGTGGGTCGCGAGACCGACGTCGTCTTGAGTCGGCGCGTCCACATCCATTGCCTGGTGAAGCGGATGGACATGAAGAGCACCCCGAAGCTCCAGCACCAGGCCGCGGCGGCAGACACGTTGAGCGCGGCGCTCGGGGCGAGGGGCAGGGCATTGAAGAGTGTGGTCTGGAGCTCCCACGCCAAGGCCGAGGTGGTGGCTGCGGCCGTGTGCAGCAGCCAGAGGAATGTTCCGACAAAGGAGAGGAAGGAGACCAACATCGCGCCTGAGGCGACGAGGTAGCGCGAAGAGGACTTGTGCCGCGGCAGCGCGTCCAGGAGGACGGCGGTCAAGAGGCCGATGAGCACGCCCTGCCAGAGGAAGTGGATCACGGTCCATCCGAGCGCCGACCAGGTCGAGGTGACTGATGAGGAGAGGAGGTCGAAGTTGAACATCACAGAGACTCCCCTTCGAGCTTGTCCAAGAGGGCGCGGATCTCGCGCAGCTCTTTTGGAGTGGACCTGCTGGTCGAGAGCGCTTGCAGCGCGAGGTTGCCTGCCGAGCCAGCGAAGGCGCGGTCCACGAGATCACGCAACATCACATGCTGGGTCTGATGCTGGGGCTGGGCTGCAGAGAAGACCTGCGGGCGAATAGAGGTGTCACGATTGAGGAGCCCCTTCTCGGTCATGATCTGCATGAACTTCAGGACCGTCGTGTAGCCGATGGTCTCCTTCTGGCTCATGAGGTCATAGACCTCACGCACGGTCTTGGGACCGTGCTCCCAGATGACGCTGAGGATCTTGACCTCGGAGTCGGTGGGCTTGCGACCGTTGCTTCGGTTGGACATGGCCAGGAGCATACACGAAAGAATTCGTGCCCTCGGGGATGGTACGAATTCTTTCGTAAACCTCTGCGGGCCTCAGATTCCCTGGTGTTCGAGCCATCTCCGCCGCAGTCGGGGTTCGGGTTCGAGGGGTGGTGAGAAGATCAAGAACGCGGTCGCGATGAAGCCCCGTGGTGGGGGAGACATGCCCGGCGCCCGGTAGGTGGAGGGCCGGCCCTCAGGTGTTTCGAAGGCCCCGCCTCGGGCCGGAAGAAGCCCCTTTGGGGCCCGAGAGGCCCGCCAGACCCCGGCTCCTACCAGGAAGTTGCTTTTTGGTCAGGTCTCACCGCGCCTGACTCCGATGTGGGTGAGACCGCTCCCCTCCTCGCACCAAAGCAACCTCCCATGACCCTGTTCAATTCCTGGTCGAAGCCCCTGATCGGCCTCGGCCTCGCCTTCGTGGTCGCCGCCTTGGCCCTGCCCCAGCTCCACACCCAGGCTCCCATGCCGCCCGCTCAGGCGCCCTCTCTGGTGCAGGTCTCGGCGCGCTGGTTCGGCCAGGTTCCTCTGTCCCCCGAGCGACCCGCCGCCCACGCACCCAAGGCTGTTTTCTGGTTGGGAGATCCCAAGCAGTGTTTCGTGCCGCTCTCATCGTGGCAGGTGATTGAACTCTCCGACGGCAGCGCTCGCATGAGCTGCCTCCTTGCCGAGAGCCGCGACGAATCTCGGCGCTGGTTCTTCGAAGCCACCCTCCGGGGGCGCGATGATTCGGCGGGCTGGCAGTGCTGGCGCGGCTTGAGGGGCACCCTGCGCGGCCAAGGCGCCTACGCCGGCGCCCTGCTCGAATTGCATCCGAGCACTGAGCCAGCCGCTCGCCTCGGCTGCGTTCCCAAAGCAACCGAGTCTGATCCCAATGTCGAGGGACGCTTTTCTTTCCAGGTCATCAATCAGCCCGACGACGGCTCGGCTCTGGTCTTCAAAGACAATCACGGTGGTTGGTATGCGCGGCTTACCGCGAGGGATGTGAGTCACACCGATCATGTGCCGCAATCGGGAGTGCTCTCACTCCCCGGCATCGGCGAGCCCCTGGTCTTCGTGAGCGGTGGTCAGTTCGAGGAACTCTCTGATGGCAGCGCGCGCCTTGCGGGCGTCGTGGCGCGCCACGACGAACGCTCCGTGACCTTTGCCCTTGAAATTTCCCTGGGCCAATTCGCAACTGACGGCGAGACGGCCTGTCCGCCCAGCGACAGTCCCTGGCGTGCTCTGGCGAGTGACGCCTACGCCGATGGGTCGGGCACCCTGGACGATAGCACTTGGCGCTATTACAGCTCACTCAGCGGAACACTCACCGGGCTCGGATCCGAAGCGGGCGCCCTGATTCAACTCGAACGCTCCGGACCTGCTTTCCAGGTGGGCATCGGCGCAAATGGCCGCAGCACCAGTTTTGGAGCATCCGGCGCTGTCACCGCCCGAGTTCTCAGCCAACCCGACTCCGCCGCGAGGTTCCCCGAGACCAGCAGCGGCGAGTTGTGCCTCGAATTACACCGCTCCAGTTTGCAAATTACTTCCGGTGCCCGAGAGGGTGCCGGGAAGTCTCTCGGCTTTGAGTTTCCCGGTCTTGGCGACGACTTCGTCTTCAGCCGCGGCGGCCAACTCGTGGAGCAGCCCGCTGGTACGGCGCACTTGACGGGTGAGATCATGAGTCTAAGTCGTCCGGACCAGCGCCTGTTTGTGGATCTTGCCTTCGCGGGGCGCTGCGGCGGGCACAATGTCAGCCGGGAACTCGAATTCCCTGAGAGCCGCGGTCTTTTCGCGGCCAGCTACATCGACCAGGGCGGCCCCGTCGATCCAGGTACATGGCACGCCTACCGGCAAGTTCAGGGCACCCTCTGGGGACTCGGCAGCTTGAGCTCCGAGCGCTTCGATGTGACTGGTGAAGGCATGGCCTTGCAGGTCGGCATCGGCGCCAATGGCTCCAGCCTCGCCTACGGCGCATGGGGCGAGTTCCTCGCGAGCCGTGTCACCCAGTCCCTATCGAATGCCGAACCGGTGACTGTGACCATGAGTGTTGAGCTCCGGGGGTCCGGGCGCGAGGCACTCAGTGCCGCTGGCCACGATTTAGCCCTGGCGGGCTCGAACCGTGCCGGCGCTCTGCGCATCGACGGCCTCGGCGGTGACTTTGTATTCGTCTCCGGCGGCGAGTTGTTGCAACGCGCCGATGGCAGCGCGAGCCTGTCTGGAATCCTCGCCCGGCGCAGCTATCCCCTGCAACGCTTCCTCTTCGAAGCTGAGTTGCAGGGCCGCCGTGATCCCCAGGGAGCGAGTTATCCGCCCCAGGGAAGCCCCAAGCTGGGATTTGTCGGCGAGCCAGCAGGTTCGTCCGATGCGCCCGCCAGGCATGAATCGTGGACCTACTATGAGAGCTTCGAAGGCCGGCTCTTGGGATTGGAGGAATTTTCCGGCGCACGCATCGCATTGCAGCGCAGGGGACCTGCATTTCAGGTGGGTCTGGGTGCTAGCGGTCGCAACGCGGATTACGGCGCAGCTGGTTGGATCACTCTGACTGTCGAGCAAGCGCCGAAGCAGGCGGGCGCGTTTGCCAAGGCTCTCAGTACCGGCATGTTGACCCTTGAGTCCCGACGCGACCTCTCTAGCCGGGCCGAAGAAGCCGTGGCCCTGACTTCGGTGAAGGTGCCCGCGGGGCACGCCTTGAGTTTACCCGGTCTCGCCACGGATCTGATTTTTGCCGACGGCGGCGAGTACTGCGAGTATTCCGATGGCCGCGCGAGCTTGACCGGCATCGTTTCGCGGGCCACCGATTCCGGCAAGAGCTTCAGCGTGCAATTCGACTTTGACCAACGCGTTGACCCGGATTTTGGCAACTACCCGCCGCAGGGCAGCCCCTCCTTGGAGTTGCCGCGCTCGGCCTATAGCGGTCACGGCGGCGTGGTGGATCCGCACAGCTGGCACTACTTCGAGTCCATCGAGGGTGTACTCGTGGGCATGGGTGAGTGGTCGGGCTCATGGCTCAAGGTGCAGGGTCTCGGCCAGGCCACTCAGGTGGGTCACGGTGCCAACGGTCGCAATCTCGAACGGGGCGCCTCGGCGCTGCTCGATGTGGAGGTGATTCAGTCACCGGGGCACGCGGAGGATTGGCCCCAGGGTAACCTACAAGGGCGTCTGGACATCGATCTGGAGCGCATCAGCTTCTGAGAGCCCGCGAGGGCTCGCAAGAAGAATGAAAACCGGCTCCTGGCACGGGGGTAGGTACGCTTGACGATTCCCCAGATCGCTCGGCCCTTCCCACTGCACTGGAACCAAGGATGATCCTTCTTCACCGCTGGCGCGCGTTTTTATCCTCGAGAGTCCTGCCGTGCTGCCTGTTTCTTGGCGGCTTGTTTTGTTCTGCCACTCATCTGACGGCCACTCCTGGCGACAGACGAGAAGACTCCTTCGCGCTGGCCCGCCGTGAACTCGTCGAGACCTGCCTACCTCGACTCAGTGCCTTGGCTCAGGAGTGCAGAAAGAAACGCTTCTATGGCGAAGCCGATGCGCTCTGGAAGGCCGTGATTGCCCTCGACCCCAACCATGCCGCCGGGCGCAAGGCTTTGCGCTACTTCAAAAGGCGTGGTGGCGCCTGGTACCAGTCCAAGGGTTATCACCAGCCCAAGAACCGTGGCAAGCAAGGGCTGGAGTCGGCGCGCATGAGTAGCCGACAGGAGCTGGAGAGCCTACGCGACGGCATGCTGGATCTCCTGGAGGCGAGTCGCGGTAGTCTCGGCGCCCGGCGGCGCGAGGGGGAACTCGCGCTTTTGACCGAGCTCTTGCCGCAGGACGCAGCCCTGCGCAGTGCCATTGGCGAAGAGCTGCACGAGGGGCAGTGGATGCTCTCTGAATCAGTCACAGCCCTCCACCGCCGTCGAGCTTTTCCGCACCTTGCAGCCGCTTGCCTACGCATGGCTCCAGAACCTCGTGAGGCACGCATAAGGCCAGAGGAGAGCGCGCTTGGAATTCCCTGGGACGCTGCGAAGCAGACCGATGCCCTGCGCGTGATCGGGTCCACCGGCGAGTTAGAGGTCACTCACGCCGCGCGGGTATCCCATGCGGTGGGCGACTATTTTCGCACCGTCCTCGCGGGCGCCGGCAAGCATCGTGCGGGCTTCACCCTGTACCTGCTGGAAAACAGCCACAAGGCGGCCATGATCGCCAATTGGCCGGGGTTGGATCAGACGACGCGCAAGGGACTTGCGGCGGCCGATGGCGGCTGGCTGGGCCAGAATAACCGTTTGGCGGAGTGGGGCCCCTCTTCATCCCGGCGCGTGGATGGTGCCGCGCGCCAGAGTCTGGGCACCATGTTGATGGACAGCTTTGGCATCACGGGTCGACAGGGGTGGGCCTGGGAGGGGATTGGCCTTTACATGGTGCACGAGCTCGTCGGCACGCGCTTGACCTGGTTCTTCGAGAGTGAGGGCTATCAGCCCCAACTCACCGGTGGCTTGTGGGCGCGGCTGCAAGCACCAAGGGCTGATTGGCTTGCGGAGGCGCGCACCTTGCTCGAGAGTGCAGACCGTCCCTCTCTGGTGTACCTCTTGGGCCGCACGATCAACGCCATGCGCGAAGAGGATGTGCTGCTGGCCTATGCTTTGGCGGCCTATCTGCTTGAGGGCCATCCCAAGCTGACGCCCATCATCCTGACGCGCATCGGCGCGGGCGAGCAGCCCGTGCGCGTATTTGAAGACATCCTCGGCTACTCGGTGCAGCACATTGAGTCGCGCCTTGTGCGCTTCTTGGATGAGACTCGTTGAGTTACTGGTCGCCTGTTAGCCCCGAGGAGATCAAGTCGCCGTTGGCTTGCGAGCAGAGTTCGAAAGGCAGATCAGCTGCGGCGAAACCACCGAGCCGTTCGATCAATACAGCCCAGACTGCCGGGTCTTCGATGGATGTCGTGCTGGACTGAGCCAGGGCGCCGTCAATGCGGAACCAGCCGGCCTCAAGTTCGCCCAGGCCCAGGATTTCGTTCGGTGCGTGGTTTGTGCTACCCGCGAGGAAGGCGTTGCTGAAGACATTCGAAATGTCGAGCAGGTTGATGCGCTCCCAACAGTGGAAACTGTGCGATGTCGAGAACTCCTCTTCGTTGTCGTTGTAGATCAGGAAGTCGATCCAGGTGGT
Source organism: Planctomycetota bacterium (assembly GCA_012959785.1). Taxonomy (GTDB): domain Bacteria; phylum Planctomycetota; class UBA1135; order UBA1135; genus DUCM01. Next base: position 12,152 of record DUCM01000008.1, read on the forward strand.
GAACTCGGGCCCCCCCGTGAGAGCCAGCAGCACCAGTTCGCTGTTGATGAGTCCAGGTCCAGATTGACCCAAGAAGCGCGGCACCAAGATCTCTGCGGGCGCCATCGTGTACTCCAAGCCATCGAGGTCGCGCACGCCGTCGCCATCGAGATCGGTGGTGGCACCTGTGGCGAGAGCTTGCAGGGACAGGGCATTCACCGAGTACTCGAAGGCCTCAAAGCCATTCAGCACGAGGATCTGACCCATCAGGGCATCGTGCTGGATGGGCGCGCCGCTCGTGGGGTCCTTGGCGAAGATGTAGAAGTAGCCGTAGGCTTGGTTGGGGTTGTGAGCCGAGGCAAGCAGGCTCAGAGTGTCATTTCCTGTGAGGGTTTCGGTGCGGTTGAATTCGAGACACTGGTCGCCGTCGATGTAGACATACTCGACATCAATTTCAGCCAGGTTGGTGTTGCTGACGGTGGTTATGCAGACCGTACCCGGTCGACTGTCGAATTCGGGGTAGAGGAGCAGGCTGCCAGGCGAGCGCCGATGGGCCTTGCCGCAGGGCGCAGCGCCCACGCCGAGGTTCTCGATCGCAAGGTCGAACAGGATCGGTGACTCGCCAGTCGTGGGGGATTGTTGCAGTTGGACTCGCGCCTGCATGTAGCGCCCTCGAAGGTGTGTGCGCATGCTGTTCAACGCAGGGGAGTAGGGTTGGGATGACAGATTGGCGAGGTCATTGGACGCCCGTGCTTCCACCACGACCGCGGCCCCGTTCGGCTCGGAAGCGTTCCACTCCAGTCGGCCCCACTCGCTGTCGTTCTCACCGCTGTCTTCGATCACATTCCAGGTACCCTGGGCCTGGGTGACTTCATAATCCACCGGGCCACTGGTTTTGCTGAACTGAAAGGGCTCAGTGCCGCGATGAAAATTGAGCACGAGGTCCACTTGGCCTCCCGTAATTGCGCTGGGCTCGATGCGATTTACGCTGTCGGATCCCCGGCAGGCCACCCATACCCGGCCCTGGTCGTCAACGGTTAGGCCCATGGGTGCGAGGTCCACGGGGATCGGCGCGCCAACCAAGTCGCCGGCAGTGTCGAGGTGGTACACGCGATTCAGGACAGTGTCGCTGACAAAAATGTGGCCCGTCAGGGGCGAGGCTGCCAGGCCGCCCAGTTCGACGGCGCCAGGAATGGGCTTGGCTTGAAAGAGGACCAAGCCGTCGGGCGCGATCTTGGCCACCGCGGCACTCATCCTCTGGCTGATCCAAACATGGCCCTGGGGGTCGATGATGATTCCGTCGGGACCGTTGATGGGGACACAAAGCGAGCTTGCGGGCGAGGCCAAATCTCGGCGCATGACACTGCCTTGATGGAGGCTGGTGGACCACATGACGCCCTGCGAATCGACGAGCCCGCCGAAGCCGCCGCAGCCGGGGGCGCGGAAGGAGGTCATGAGCGCACCGGTATCGGGGTTGAGTTTTTCGAACTGCGCCGGCTGACCGGGATAGCCCGCGACCCAGATCTGGCCACCGGGATCGATGGATGCATGGCGCAGGACGGGGCTGTGTGTTTTTTGGTAGACCAGGATCAGCTCGTCAACGGCGTCTTCAACGAGGGCTGGCCCACCGCTGGGGCTGCCGGTCCCGTCGCTGATGTTCGGCCAGGCGAGGACCTGTTCCTGACCCGACGAGGTGCGGATCAAGCCATCGCCATCTCGGTCGATGGCTGTGGAGTAGTCAAAGGGCGGTTGCAGGAACTCACCATTGACATCCGGTGCACCGAATGCGTTGCAACGCGTGCCGCCGACGATCACTCCGATCTTCACCACGGCGCCACCGGTGGGGGGCAGGATCTGGTCACGATTGGCCAGCCACACATTGCCTTGGCCGTCGACCACCGTGCGCGAAGCGTCGGCGAGTACGCCGTTCGGGGCCACACGGAACTCGCCCATGATGGCTCCCGTGTCGACATCAATGCGCACAAGCGTGCCTTGGCGAGGGCCATCGCCGCCGGCGGTGGCCAGATGGATGAAGCGCAGCTCACGCGCGCTGGTATCGAGCTGCAATTGGTCAGGGTGGGGCGCGTCGTGATTGACATCGAGAACCGTGCCAAGCGCAAAGTCGGCGCTGGTCGTGTAGACCGTGACCTGGGCCATGGCAAGCGAGGCGCCAAGGCCGAGGGTCACGATGAGGGCGAGAACCAGGCGGCGAGTGTCCTGGCGGGGTTCTTTTTGCTGCACACCGGGCGAGTAACTGCTCATATCTTTCCTTCTCCGTCCAAGAGCGATGGCTGATTCGCTCAATCTTCAAAACTGCATATAGGTCTCAGGAGGTATTCCCCCGTTTGCAATCCATAAAATCTGTTGCATGATTGTCAGCAAGGCCTGCAAAACCCGCAATAGCCAGGAAGACGCAAAAAGACCGGCGGGGGAGAACAGCGGGTTCTCTGGGTTGCATAATAGGAAATCGCAAATAGGGCGCGATATGCAATCTCTGCTTCCGGGCCTGGGTTTATCTATCCATGCTTCCGAATAGAATCCGCCGGTGTCCTTGCTCCTCCTCTCTGCTGTCAGCACAGCTCTTCTTACGGGTCCTGCCCTCGACGATTGGACTGTGCCGTCAGCGACGGTGGCGAGCCTCGGCGCCGAACGCTGCGCGACTTGTCACCGGGGTGTGGTCAAGAGCTACACACTGAGCGGCATGGCCCGTGCCCTGGGGCTGATTCAACTCGGCGAGTTGGGGGACCTCGATCCCGTGCAGGACGGCCCGGCGGCGATCACCTACGCCTTCGCCGAGACCCAGGGAGCCAGTCCCTGGATTACAGAGTCCTGGAAATCCGGTATGGGTGCCGAGCGCCACACGGTGCGGCGCAAGTTGCCGCTGCTATTCCGCATCGGCGCGGGGATCCTGGACCGTTCCTACGCAGCGCGTCACGGTCGCAGCATGTGGTTCGCGCCCCTCGAGGTGCTTTCGACTTCCGCCCACGGTGAACGCCATGCCGTTCTCGCTCCGGGTCACATGATGGTGCCCGGTTCGCGTTTTACCACACCGATCAGCATTGAGTGTTTGGCCTGCCATACCGGCGCGCTGCCGCCGGAGACCTACCCGCACAACCTACTGCCACCCGAGGATTGGCAACCCACTGGCATCGCTTGCGTGGTCTGTCACGGCCGCGCCGAAGCCCATGCCGATTGGCGCGATCAGGAGCTGGCGGGTGAGGCGCCAGCGGTTCCCGATCCGATTCTGCGCCACGACAACCTGGACCTCTCCGCGCAACTTTCCATGTGTGCGCGCTGTCATCTCCAGGGCGACGCTCGCATCGCTCTCAAGCCGGGGCTGCGGGGCATCTCGGCCCCCGGCGTGAACCACCTCGAGGAGTGGGCGGTCTACCTGCCGAGCAATTCCGATGGTGATGTGGCCTTCGTCAGCCAAACCGAGCGCATGATGCGCTCGCGCTGCTTCACCGAATCCCTGAAGTCGCGGCCCATGACTTGCATCACTTGTCATGACCCGCACCGCAGCTTGACCGTTGCCGGCGAGAGTCAGGCCGTGCGCGATGCCTGCCTGGATTGTCACGGAGAGAGTCGGGCGCTAGCCCGCGCTTGCGCTATGGCCAAAGAAGAGCGCACCGGGGAGCGCGACTGCGTCGCCTGCCACATGCCGAAGACCCAGGTCTTCGATGTGGACGGCGTCGAGATCCGCGACCACTTCGTGCGCATTCAATCCGCCTCCCCCGAGCGAGGCCCCCTGCGCATCAAGCACTGCCGCGATGGCTTGCTCGAACCCGTGGTTTGGCCAGGTGGCGATGCTGCGGCACTCCAGGCCGACTTTGGCTTGCAGTTGATGGCGGCCATCATTGCCCGACAATCTCAATCCGCAAAGGACCTTGTGGACTTCCCCCCTGGCAGCATTTCCAAAGGGCTACCAAGCTACCACCACCTGCGCGGGCGGCTGCTCGAAGAACTCGGGCGCATGGACCACGCCCGGGAGAGTTACGAACGCGCCATCGCTCTGGACTCCGACGCGCCGGAAACACGGGTCAACCTGGCCTTGATGTTGGGAGCGTTGGGGCGTGTTGCTGAGGGCATCGGGATTCTCGATGCCCTGCTCGAACGCTATCCCGGGGCCGAGGGCGCCCTGCGCAACCGCGCCATCCTGCGTCTCAACTCAGGGGACGGAGCGGGCTTCGCCGCCGACTTGATGGCCGCCCAACGCCTCTTGCCCCGCGCCAGCCTCGCTCGCGCCCTGGCTTCCTACTACAGGCAACTCGGTGAGTTGGGCGAGGCGAGCGCCTGGGAAGACGAGGCCGGGCGCCTCGAACCCTGACCGAATCAAACATCGGGGGCGTTGATACGCGGCAGGAGGTTCACGACGAAAGCCAGCACACAGGCACCCTGCGCCGTGGAGACGGCAAAGATCGCGTAGTGCAGCCAATCCGGCTCGGGGCGCGAGTAACCCAGGACCAACTCGCCCAGGAAGCGACCGATGGTGCAGATCACCAGGGCCATCCAGAGCCAGCCCATCAAGGCTGGTTTGTAGCGCGAGCCCTCCGGTGCTGGCGGCAGCTTCCAGAGCAAGATGGCCATGAACATCATCAGGAAGAAGCCCACCAGCATCATGTGGGTGTGCGCGGACAGATAGTAACGATGCAGGCTGCCCGCTCGCAGGTGCAGGGCCGAAGCCATGTGCATGCCGGTCAGGATGCCTGTGGCTCCGAACCAGAACGAGGTCTTGAGGTAGCGTCGGGCTAGGGGCGGCATTCAGATTGGAGGAGTTGCAGGATGCGGTCTTTGATCGAGGTCATCTCGACCATTTTTCCGTTGGGCTCCCGATTGTGCTTACCGAAGGGGCGCGAAGCTAGAAATACCGGACCATCCTCGGGGCTGCGCGGCGGACGGCCGTGGCTGCCACCCACCAAACTCGCATCGGTGGGGATCAGGTCCATGAGGTAGCGCATGCCGAGCTTCTTTTGCATCAGTCGTCGCGCCACTCGCAAGGCTGGCAGGCCAAGAGCTGGATCCACGAACAGCTCGCAGGGGTCGTAGCCGGGCTTTGAGTGGATGTCCACGGTGGTGGCAAAATCGGGCCGCGAGGTTTCGTCGAGCCAGTAGTAGTAGGTGAACCAGGCCCCCACTGAACTGATGGCCACGAGGTCCCCGGCCCGCGGGTGGTCGAGACCAATCTCCTGGCGTTCAGGGCCGCGCCAGAATCCGTCAACACCCTTGAGCTGGCTCAAGACTTCGGCCGCGGCCTCCCCATCGCGGCTCGAGCGAGTGTACACATGGGCGAGTTGGTGGTCGGCCAGGGCAAAAGCCCGACTTGCGAACACATCCAGCTCTTCGCCCCGCGGCGACTGGCGCACTTCGAGCAGGCCAGCCGAACGCAGGGCGCGGTTGATGTGTACGGGAGTGTCGACCGGGTCGATCCCGTACTCGCTGACAGCGATCAACTCGATGTCCAGTCTCTGGCAGGCGTCCCAGAGTTCTCCGAAGATCCCATCTAGCTCTCTCAGTGCAATCAGGCTGCGCGGGTCCTCGGGGCCGTGGCGTTGAAAGCTGTAGTCGAGGTGCGGCAGGTAGGCGAGAGTCAAAGAGGGCCGCTCGTTCTCGAGGGTGCGCAGGCAAGCATCACTGATCCAGCGCGTGGACGAGATGTCGGCTTTCGGTCCCCAGAAACCAAAGAACGGAAAGGCGCCCAGTTCTCCTTCGAGCTGATTGCCGAACTCGGTGGGGGCGGAGTAGGTCGCCAAGATTTTCAAGCCATCCGCGCAATAAAACGGCCGCGGCGTGATCGACCAGTCGACCGCCGCTCCCATGTTCCACCACCAGAAGAGCTTGGCCGAGGTGAACCCGGGGATTTGCTTCTTGGCTGTTTCGTAGACCTTCTCTCCGGTCACCAAGCGATTCGATTGTCGCCACAGGGCCGTTTCCATGGTGGCTGGGTCGCGCCAACCGTTGCCCACGGCGCCGTGCTCTTGGGGCGTCAGGCCGGTCAACATGGTGGCCTGGGCGGAGCAGGTGACCGCAGGCAGCACGGCGCTCATGGGCGCCATGGCGCCCTCGCGGGCGAAGGCTGCGAGGCGCGGCGTGTGCTCACCAATCAGGCGGGCCGTGAGACCAACTAGGTCTAGGAGAAGGACGGGGTTCATGGCTCCGGGCGGGTTCCACGGATGCTAGCATCCAATCCATGTTCAAACGACTGATCCAGCTGTTCCGCGGCCGTCCCATGCGGGTTGAAGGTGCCGGAGACCTTGCCGAGGGTCACGCTCTGCGGGCCCTGCTGGGCGATCCTTTCGCCGGTGGTTCCGAAGTGGTTATCTGCCGTGTCGAGGGCGAACTCTACGCCCTCGACGGCCTCTGCCCCCACGCCGCCGACGGGCATTTCATGGATGGCCCGCTGATCAAAGGAAAACATGTCTACTGCCCGGCCCACAACTACCGCTTCGATCCCAAGACCGGCAAGCCCGTGGGCGCCGTATGCAGCTCCGCCAAGCGCTATCGTGTCGTTGTTGAGGGCAACGATTGCATCGTGTTCCTCTAGCCTGGTCTAGCGCGCTCCCAGAACCCGCGAATAGCGGAAGTACACTTCGAGGCAGAGGCTCATGGTTGCCGTGGAGTACACGCGCCCCCCGGCCGAGCCCCAAGGTCCGTTGGGATCCCACGAGCCCTTGGCGGCGCCATCCTTGCGTTGGGTTTCGAGCACGGCGCGCTTCATGGCCTTGTTCCAGCTCCTCCAGTAGCGCCCGCCCATCTGGAACATGGCGTAGGAACCGTAATACCAGTAGTACATATCATTGGTCAGGCCATCCTCGCTCCATTCGGGCAGGGAACGCAAGAGCAGCTCAGCGTGCTTTTTCATCAGCGGCTCCTCGGCGGGATTTTGGCCCAGAAAGAAGCGCGAGAGCAACCCCACCGCGGTCATAGCTTCCACGCCGCCCGTGGGGAATTCGTCATTCACACCAGTAACCCGTGCCGAGGCTGTTCCCCTGGCGTCGTAGCCTACCCGTCCCGTGGAGGGCTCGGTGACCTCGTCGAACCAGGCGATGGAGTCGGCAAAGGCCGCGCTGTCGACTTGCAGTCCGGCTTCCTCCGCTGACTGCAAGGCGAACACCATCCAGCCGGTGACCGAACTGTCGCCGGTGTTGTCTGGCGGCACGGCGTAGCGCCAGACTCCGTAGGGGCTGCGCGCGCGGGTGATAAAGTTAATCGCTCGCTGGGCCGTGCCCTTGAGCAAGGGCGATCCCGAGAAGTAGTAGGCTTCACACATGGCCAGGCTGGCAATGGCGTGGTCGTACACGAATGAATGACCCGACGCTTCGCCAAAGAGGCCGCTCTCGGGGTCTTGTCTCGTGCGCAACCACTGAACGCCGCGGGCCACGCTATCGCGGTAGAGACCCCGGCGCGTGGTGTGTCCATCGCCCAGGAGGGCCAGGAGCGCCAGGGCTGTGACGCCCACATCGTGTTCGCTGTCTCCGGAGCCCTGGGTGCGGTCGAGAACGGGATCGTGTTTTGAGAATCCGTCGGCGTCCCACTTTCCGTCGGCGTCTTGGTGGTCAACGAGCCACTTGATGCCAACGCGCAAGCTATCCTCCGTGCCTGCTCCCCCCGGGCGTGCCCCCGAGCCATCACTCCAGCGCGTGCCGTAGTGCCCACCTCCGCCGCCCCCAACGCCGAGGTCGCTGTTCCAGGCGAGGTTCTCGAAGGGCGTGGATGTCAGGAAGTCAGGGTCGCCTTCGGGTGCTTCGTTCCAATCGTCGAGAACTGGATCGACTGAGTCGGGCAGCTCTGCATCGACGAGGTGGGGGTCCACGGCCTCATCGATGGGCTCAACTTCGGGCGGCACTTCGTCGGGTTCAACTTGAAAGACTTCCTCCTCGGGTGCGAGGGGCGCCACCTGCAAGATGACCTCCTCGCTGCGTTCGAAGAGGCTCCAGGGCATGATCGCCAGCAACAAGATGGCCATCAAATGGGCGAGGCATGAGATCCCGAGCCAGGGCGCGTGCTCCATCCATTGGTAGAGCGATTCATGAAAAGTGACTTCGCGCTCCCAGGATCGGGGCAGATTTCTTGTCCGTAACATGGCGCTACTCCATTCAAGTGCAGCCGCCATGGACTCGTCGAAGAGTCCGGGCCAGGCTTGATGTACCGAGCAGCCGTGTGCCCCTCGGTCGGTACAGGCCAAACGGCCCAACGGCCCGCGGGTTCAGAGCCCGAGTTCGAAACCTGAAAACTCGGAGGCGAGTTGCTTCAAGCTACGCCCCGCGAAGGCCCGCGTAGGCGACCTCGCGATTCCCGACTACTCCGACAGCCTCTTAGCGCGCGCCGAGGACCTTGGCGTAACGGAAGTAGACTTCGAGGCACAGCACCAGGGTCGCGGTGGAGTACACCCGTCCGCCGGAGAAGCCCCAGGGGCCGATCGGGTCCCAGGAGCCCTTGGCAGCACCGTCCTTGCGCTGGGAGTCGAGCACGGCCTTTTTCATGGCCTTGTTCCAGCTCGTCCAGTGTCTGCCACCCATCTGGTACATGGCGTACGAGCCGTAGTACCAGTAGTAGACATCGTTGGTCAGGCCGTCGGGATCCCACTCGGGCAGGGCCTTGAGCATCAGGTCGGCGTGTTTCTCCATGATCTTCTCGTCGGCCGGATCCTGGCCCAGGAAGAATCGGCACAGAAGACCCACGGCCGTCATGGTCTCGGTGTCTTCGCGCGGGAAGTCGTCGTTCACACCGGTGATGCGCGAGGACGCGGAACCGGGTGAGTCGTAGCCCACGCGGCCGGTGGGTCGGTCGGTGACTTCGTCGAACCAGGAGATCGAGTCAGCAAAGGCCGCCGAGTCGATCGAAAGACCGGCCTCTTCCGCCGACTTGAGGGCGAAAACCATCCAGCCGGTGATCGAGCTGTCGTTGTCGCCCACGGGCGGCGACTCGTAGCGCCAGACGCCGTAGGGGTTGCGGGCGCGGGTGATGAAGTTGATCGACTTCTGCGCGGTGCCCCGGATCAGGGGTGACTTGGAAAAGTAGTAGGCCTCGCACATAGCCAGGGAGGCGATGCCATGGTTGTACATGTAGGAGTGGCCGATCTTCTCGCCAATCAGGCCGCTCTCGAAGTCCTGCTGCTCGCGCAGCCACTTGATGGCCTTGGAGACCTTTTCCTTGTAGAGGCCGGTGCGGGTGGTGTGCCCGTCGCCCATGAAGGCCAAGATTGCCAGGGCCGTGACGCCCACGTCGTGCTCCGGCTGACCGGGGCCGTCGCATACATCGCTCGACGGGTCATGCTTGTTGAACTCGTCGCAATCCCACTTGCCGTCTTTGTCCTGGTGGTTCGCGAGCCACTCGAGGCCGTCCTTGAGCGCCTGCTCGGTGCCCGAACCGCCCGCTGCGCGCAGGTTGCGACGGCCACCGAAGCGTCCGCCAAATTTGCCGCCCGCGCCGCCGCCGATGCCGATCACATCGTTGAAAGCCTTGTCATCGAAGGGTGAGTCGTTGAGGAAGTCCGGATCGCCCTCGGAGCTCTCGTAGTCTTGATCGTCCTCGGTCTCATTGTGGTCGGAGATTTCGGCGTCCTTGAGCACCGGCTCCTCGATGGGCTCTTCCTCTTCGATCTCTTCGGGCTCTTCCTCTTCGGGGTCCTCGAAGACCTCCTCGGGAGCCTGGTCGAGGCGGGCGTCGATGACCTTGTCCTCGGGCCGATCGAAGATGTTCCAGGGGATCACCATCAAGAGCAAGATGCCCATGAGGTGGGCGACGGCAGAGATGGCCAGCCAGGGGGTGCGCCCCATCCAATCGTAGAGGATGTCGTTGAAGGTGACTTCCTCTTCCCACGACTTGGGCAGCGTGGACTCGATGTGGATGTCTTTGAAGTCTTCGTTCATGGCTTGGATCTACCCGAAGGGCTGGGCTGCGGGGGAGTTCGCAGGGGTCGTTTTTGGGGGCTGCGCGGGTGCCTGCGAGGCGTGTCGACACCTCTTATGACTATGTTTGTCGCGGTGTCAACTGGGCTGTCAGCACAACCTGGAACTGGGCTGTCAGCTTCCTGGAAACAAGCTGGAAACAGGCTGGAAACAGGCATGGCCGCGCATCTGGCAGGGCTCAACGCTGCCCCGCGAATTGGGTTCAGAGTATAGCGACCGAATCTCGGGGGGCTACGCTCAGCCTGCCCCACGGGTGTTGGGGGAGCCGGCGCCTCTGCTCCAGGGTCCCTATTTCTGGCGCTATTGCGCCCCAGGCGAGGGGTCGCTGGGCGCCTCCTGGGTGGCGTTTTGCTCGCGGGCCTCGAGGATCTCCTGCTCGCGGGCTTCGTTTCGGGCCCTGGCCTCGGCTTGCTCGAGCTCCAGGCCCGGGTACCAGAGGTAGGCCTTGGCACGCAGCTCGGCGAGGCTCGTTTCGAAGCGCTGATTGTCTCGCTGCTTGTCGATGAAACGCTTCAACGCGATCTGCACACCGGGCTGGCCAAAGTCAGGCACCTGGGCTGGGGTTCGCCCCAGGAGCTTATAGATCGCGAATCCTTGCAGTTGGCGCTGGCCCTGGGTGTCCATGGGCGCAAAACCCAGGACCTGCGAATACTGGCCCTCCTCGGCTTCGTCCACGAAGCGGACCAGCGCCCCATTGCCGGGATCGAGGATCCGAATCAGAGACTCGCGGTCGGGAGCTTGGGAGCTCTGCGCCAGGGAGCCAAATGTTTCCAGGGCCTCCTCCCAGTCCAGCTCACCCTGTTCCAGCCCAGCGCGAAGGTCTCGGGCTTTGTTCAGGGCTGCTTCTCCGCTGTCGAACTGCCGTGGGTTGAGGAGCAGGACCTGCACTTCGTAGTGCGCCGCCTTGCCGCCGACCCCGCCCAGGGCTTTGACGACATCGAGACCGGTCTCTTGCAGGCGCTTGTAGCGCTGCCGCAGTTGGCCCGGCCGCGAAAAGCGGTCGTGGGTCAAGCGCTCGCCGGAACCCGATTCGCGCCCGAGCATCTGGCGTCTCCATGTCGACGAGTAGAGGTCGTCCGTGATCTGCTCGCGCATGTCGGTGACTGTCTCTGAGTTATGGCCGAGTTCGCGGGCGGCGCTCGTGATACCTCCCACCTGGGCCACCCGATCGTCCCAGATCATGTTGGCCTGGGCGCTCACCATGTTCGAGTCGAGACCCAGGTCTTCGCCGGCTTGGCGGCTCAGGAGCGAGTCGATGCTGTCGATCAACACGCGGTTGCGCAGGGCTTGGTACTCCTCCTCTGTGTCCGTGCCGGTCATGGCTTCGCTGCGGTTCATCATGCGCTCGAGGGCCTTCATGGTCAGGCAATCGGTGTTGGCCACCAACATGACGCGGTCGAGGGGCATCCACTGGCCCATGGGGATCTCTGGCGGCAGAGGAGCCTTGGAGTCCTCGGCTTGCGGGGCGGCCTGTTCAGCCTCGGCGTCTGCTTGAGCCAGTGCCGCCGTGGGCAGTCCAAAGGAGAAAAATGCTGCGAGGAGCAGGGTGCTTTGGAATTGGGGCCGGAGGAAGGCCGGGAGCGTGGGGAGGATATCGTGCATCATGGCTGGGTCGGTGGTCGAGGGGCGTTGGACCTCTGGGTTCAATCCTCGGGGCTTGGGATGCATTCTTCAAGTTCTCTCTCGCGCAGAGTTAGGCGCAAAATTGCAAAGACCGCCTCCACGGGTCGGCCGGGCCTCCAGCCGAAGTACACTCGACCCAGCCCCGGCTCACCCTGTTTTCATGCAGTCTTCTGGATCCAACCCTCCCCCGGCCACGGCCTCACGCGCCAGAAGCCTCGCCGCCTGGCGCCAACGACCCGAGTCAGGGCCACGCATCGTGCTCTTCAGCGGGGGGTCGGCCATGCGCGAGGCGAGTCGCGTGCTCAAGCGCTACACCCATAACTCGATCCACCTGATCACGCCCTTCGACTCCGGTGGCAGCTCGGCGGCCTTGCGCGCGGCCTTTTGCATCCTGGGTGTGGGTGACTTGCGCAACCGCATGGTGGCTCTCGCCGACGAATCGGAAAGGGGGCGCCCCGAGGTCAATGCCTGCCTCGCCCACCGACTCAGCTCGCAGGCCAGTGCGAGCGATCTCGTCGCGGAACTCGATCAACTCATGACCGGCGACCATGCCCTCATGCGTGCCGTGCCCGAGTCCCTGCGCGGCGAGGTTTGCCAGGAGCTTCTGCACTTCGCCGAGCGGATGCCTCTGGGTTTTGACCTGCGCGATGCCAGCGTGGGCAATCTGTGGCTCGTGGGGGCCTTGCTTTCAGGCGAGCGCGATCTCGACCGGGTCTTGCGGCGCTTTTCGGAACTCGTGCGCGTCTGTGGCGAAGTGCGTCCCACGGCCCTCGATGATGTGCACCTCGTGGCTCTGCATGCCGACAGCACGCGCACCGTGGGCCAGCATCTATTTGGCAAGCAGACCGCAGCGGACCACGGCCCCATCCGCGACATCGAGCTCACTTCGGCCCTGGAAGGCGGCCAGACCACCCACATCGACGCCGACCCGCGCAGCCTCGAGTTGATCCTGAGTGCCCAGCTGATCTGTTTTCCCATGGGTTCCTTCTTCGGCAGCGTCCTGGCAAATCTCCTGCCCCGGGGCGTGGGCAGTGCGGTGCTCGCCAGCGAGCAGCCACGGGTTTTCATTCCCAATGCCGGCGAAGATCCCGAGATGCGCGGATACTCGCTGGCGGGCTGCGTAGAAAAAATCGCCGAACTCGTGGGTCGCGACGCGAACCGTCAAGTGGCGCCCCGCGAAGCTATCGACTGGGTACTCATCGATTCGCGCGGAGTCCGCTACGGATCTGAACTCGACAAGGAGCGCCTCGAAGCGCTGGGCCTCGCTGTGGTCGATGTCGACCTCGCCGGCACGAACGATGAGACCCTCGATCCGATCAAGTTGGTCGAGGCCCTCTTGACCTTGGTCTAGCTTGCTGCGCGCGGCTCCCCCTGCAAGATGAGGGCGGCGGATTGCTGGGGTCAGGCGGCAACGAGCCTGACACCGCGGGAGAGAGGCCTACTCGATGGTGTAGCTGATCTGCATCTCACCCTCGAAGACGCGTGTGGTGATGATTTCGATTTGCAGGCCGCTTCCGACCATGTCTTGCACATCTTCCCAGGCGTGGGTGCGTTCGCCGGCAATTTCCAGGCTGACTGGAAGGCCCAACTCAGCATTCCAGAGCAACTTGCCTGCCAGGGAGAAAGTGAAAACCCATGAGCGCGAAACCGTGCCCTGGCCCTCTTCGTCATTGATTTCGACGCTGACGCTCTCTTCGGTTTCTACTGCTGTCTCAACCTCGATCTCGATACCGATCACCATGAGGTTTGTGCCCTCCTCTTTGCGAAAGCCGAGGTGCTCCAGGTTGATTTCGCCGGAAAAGTTCTCGTTGTACTGGGCCTGCCAGCTCGCCTTTTCGTCCAGGGCTTCCTCGCTCTCCGCTTGCTGATCCTCGTCCCCGGCGTCGCTGTAGGAAAGATCGCCGCCGGGGTAGATCAGGGTCCGGTAGACCGTGGGATCGACTTGCCATGTGTCCCCTTCGCTGACTTCCTCGTCGGGCAAGAGTTCCACCAGATAGCCCGTCAAATCGAGGGTCTCGAGGACTTCCTCGTCGGGCTCTTCGTCCTCGCTTTCGCTGTCTCCGAAGGACAGGGAATATTCCTCGTCGTCGTCATCCCAACGAAAGTCCACCGCAAGGCCCTCCAGGGGGCTAACCTTGGCTTCTTCATTCTCGTACTCGTCGCCATCCTCGTTGGTCACAGCCTCCAGGGAATCTTGGCTGATCTCATCAAAGCTACGCCGAACTCGCGTGGCCTGGCCGTCCTCGACGGCCTGGAATTCATCGCTGAAGATGATGCGCTCCGAGAAGCGCCGTTCGACTTCGATGTCGGCTGCTTGCATGCTCTCGTCTTCCTCGCCGTCGATCAGGAAAACCAATTCGTGCTCGACCAACTCGCTGACAGAGGATTGCTCGAAGCTGACCGTGAGGGTCGCGTTCTCGGCGGGATCGAAGCGCAACTCCTCTTCGGCAGCGAAACCGGCAAGGGACAGAACACAGAGCAGCGCGACAAGAGTCTTGGGTTTGTGCATGAAAAAATGGGGAGTGGCGGCGGTCAACGGGCAGGCAGGAATCCTTCGAACCAGGCGAGGGCCTGTTTGGCCTCGGTATGTTGCGAAGGGATGATGAGGTGCGCGAGTCCGGTGCGGATCGGACGAAAGTCCACGCGGCGCTGGGCGAAGAGTGCCTCAATGGCAACACGGTCCGAGAATTCGATGATGAAGGTGTCCTTCTGGTAGGCGAGGCGAGTGATCGATAGGGGCTCGAGGCGGGCTTTCAAGAGGAAGACATGCAAGAGAGCCTGGGCCTCGATTGGAATGCGTCCAAAGCGGTCCCGCAAGAGGGCCTGGGCCTCGTCGTGGTCTTCTTGGGTGCGCACTTCCGAGAGCTGGCGCAAGAGCTCGATGCGCGTGTCGGCGGCGGGGATCCAGTCTTCGGGCAGATAGGCATCGAGGCCTAGCTCGAGATCGACACCGCCGATGCTAGGGTCATGGGCCGTGAGTTCCTCCAGGCTCATGCCGGCCTGCATACGCTCGACGGTGGACTTGAGCAGTCGGCAATAGAGGTCGTAGCCCACCGCGCCGATGTGTCCAGATTGCTGCGAGCCGAGCACATTGCCGGCTCCGCGGATTTCGAGATCCTTCATGGAGATCTGGAAGCCCGCGCCCAGTTGGCTCATCTCCTCCAGCGCCTTCAAGCGATTGCGCGCCACATCGCGGATGGGCTTGGTCTTCTCGATCAAGAGATAGCAGTAGCCCTTCTGGTCGCCACGGCCCACTCGGCCACGGAGTTGGTGCAACTCGCTGAGCCCAAAGCGGTCGGCATCGTGCACGCAGATCGTGCCGGCTGCAGGCACATCGAGGCCGCTCTCGATGATGGTTGTGGCCACCAGGACATCGACTTCACCGCGGGTGAAGAGGCGCATGACATGTTCCAACTGCCTACTGCTCATCTGGCCGTGGCCGATGGCGTAGGAGCATTCGGGCACGATGCGTTGCAGATTTTGGGCCACACCCTCGATGGATTGCACGCGGTTGTGTAGGTAGAAGACTTGGCCGCCGCGGTTTTTTTCGCGCAGCAAGGCCTCTCGAATCAGCGTTTCATCCTCGCTATAGGCCAAACTAGTCTCGATGTCTTGACGGCCTTCGGGGGGCACGGTCAAGGCCGAGATGTCGCGTACACCCGAGAGGGACATATGTAGGGTGCGCGGGATGGGCGTGGCGGTCATGGTCAAGAGATCCACTTCAGCCCGTAACTTCTTGAAGTGCTCCTTGTGGGTCACGCCGAAGCGTTGCTCTTCGTCGATGATGACCAGACCCACATCGTCGAGGCGCACATCCTTGGAGAGCACGCGGTGGGTGCCTATCAAGATGTCCACCCGGCCCCGCTTGACGCGCTCCAGAGTGACCATCTTGTCTTTCGAGGACACATAGCGTGAGAGCACGGCGATCTCGATGGGAAAATCCGCGAGCCGTTCGCTGAAGGTCTCGAAGTGCTGTTGGGCCAGGATAGTGGTGGGCACCAAGACCACAACTCGCCCGTTGCCGTTGACCACGCGGAAGGCGGCACGAATGGCGAGTTCGGTCTTCCCAAAGCCCACATCGCCACAGATCAGTCGGTCCATGGGCTGTTCGCTGGCGAGGTCCCGGGCGATCTCCTCGTCGCAGGTGACCTGGTCGCAAGTTTCGACGAAGGGGAACTCGGCGATCATCTCGCGCTCGAGGTGGGCGTCGCCGCGCCAAGCGGGCCGTTTCTTGAGGGCGCGGCGGGCGTGCACTTCAAGCAGGTCCGCCGCCAAATCGAAGAGCGCCCGCTGGACCTTCTCCTTGCGCTTGCGAAAGCTCGTGCTGCCGATCTTGTCCAGCGCAGGACTGCCCGCACCGCTGCCGATGTAGCGCTGCACCATGTCAATGCGCGCCACCGGAACGAAGACCGATACATCCTCGGCAAACATCAAGTGCAGATGTTCCTCGGTGCCCGCACCGCGCTCCATGCGCTTCAAGCCGTGGAAGCGTGCCAGTCCATGGACGGCATGCACCACAAGATCGCCCACCTTTAGTTCGAAGAAGGATTGAATGGCGCGGGTGCGGTGGGCGGCCTTGTCGGACCTCACCCGCCGCCGGCCGACGATACCCACTAGTTCGCGGTGGTTGATCACGACCAGCGAGGCGCCAGGCATGCGAAAGCCCTTGGAGACGGCGCCAACCCGAGTTTCCAGGCCTTGGGCACCGCCGCCTTCTTCGAGGAGTAGAGAGAAGCGTGCCCGTTCGCCCTCGGTTTGACACAGGACCAGGACGCGCTCGCCCGAGTCCTGAATTTCGCGTAGGGCGGAGGGCGCGTCCTGCATGCCGACCGCCAGAGCTTGCACGCTCAGGCAGCCAAAGTTCACACCCTGGGCGGGCAGGCTTTGCAGGGTCAAGTGCTTGTGCTCGCTGTGGACCCTATCCAGGTGCAACAGCGCTTGCGCGTACTCGGAGCGCTGCACCCGCAGGCCCTCGGCGACATCTTCTATGCGCAGGGGCTCCACGCTCACCAGGCGCGCTGTGGGAGCCAGGGCCTGGCAGGCTTCCAGGTGGCTGGCGTCCTCCAGACTGGCCGTGTCGTTCGCCAGGCAGACTTCGAGGGAGTCCAGCGCCTCGACGCTGCGCTGGTCGAGGGGGTCGAAGGTGCGCAGGGACTCGATCTCATCGTCGAACAACTCCACCCGCAGGGGCAGTTCGTTCGCGAAGGGGAATATATCCAGAATGTCGCCCCGCAGGCTGGTCTCGCCGGGCCGCTCCACGAGGGGCACCCGTTCATAGCCCCCCTTGATCAAGCGCGCCAGGAGATGACTCACATCGAGGCGTTCGCCGCGCGCCAGGGAGAGAAATTCCTTCTCGATGTCGCTCGCACTGGGGATCGGCTGTAAGAGCGCCAGGACCGAGGTCACCAGGATTCGTGGCCGTTGTTCGGGAGGGCCCACCAGGAGTTGCGCCACCCGCAAGCGCTGGCGCATGTTTTCCAGGTCCGCGTGGGCTCCGCTTGCCGAAAAACTCTCCCGCGCCGGCAACCAACTGGGCTCGGCTCCCGAGGCCTCCAGGTCCTCCGCGAAAGAGCGCGCTTCGGTCTCGGTGGAACAGATCACCACCAGGGGCTCCTGGGTGCGGGCGAAGAGGCCAGCCAGGCACAGAGCCTGGGCGCTGCCCCACAGACCGCCGGCCTGGACATTTTCCTCGCCAGCCATGGCAGCAAGCAGACTCTCGAAGGGAGCCAGGCCCTCGAGGGCCTCCACCCCGAGCGGCGCCAGGTGCTGCGATTGGTCCATTCTCGTCACGGCGTCAGTCTACGCCAAGAGCTGTCGCCCGCGGGGGCAGCAAGTCTTGGGGCAGTGGGGTGTTCCGAGCGGTGGCGATTGGGGTAAGGTGCGGGTTCGTCGGCAGTTTTGCCCCGCCACGAGATTCTCGCTTCTGAGAGCCCATGCCTGAAACCCAAGACCAGACAGCCAGCGATTCGCCCTCGCGTGCGCCCGAGACCAGCGCCGAGCGCGTGAACGCTGCTCAGGCCGAGTGGAAACAGGCCGCCAAGAATCTCAATGGCCTCGCCTCGGCCTTTGGGCCCCTGGCCAAGGAGGATCTCTACCGCGACCTGAAGAAGCTCAAGAGCACCCTCGATAAGGTCGCCGAGAAGACCCATGGCCTGGTTCCCGATGGGAGCGCCGAAGCCCTCCTCAAACAACTTCGGGGGGATCTCGGCCAGCGCCGCAAGAACATGCAGGAGCGCCTGGCCGCTGATTTGCAGGAAGCCTGTCGCGAGAGCGGTCTGGAGCTGAAGGTCCTGCGCCGCGAACAGCCGGTGGAGATTCGCATTCCACCTTTCGCCGTGCGCATCGACCGGGACAAGGGCCAGGCCCAGGTGCTCTTTGCGCGGCTCGTGATTCTCGAGTGCGAAGCCCAGGCCCAGGCCATTTTGCGCGCCCGCGAGCAGGCGCTTGCCAACCTGGGCCACGGTTTTGACGGCGAGGTCTTCTTCGTAGCTTGCTTCAAGGCCTGGAAGGCAGCCTGCGCCGCGGGCAGCAGCGAGCGCGTCGAAATCAGCGACTACCTCGCCTATTTAGCTCTGCAATTGCAGTCGAAGGCCTTTCGGCTGGAGCCCGTGCAAAAGAACTTCAAGGGCTACACGCGGGCGCGTTTTGCCTTCGACTTGATGCAGCTGCGCGCAGGAGTTGGCCTGCGCCGCGACGGCTGGCGCATGAACCTCGGCGTGGCCACGGGCACGACGGCCTCGAAGAAAAACCGCGCCATATTCATCGAAGATGAGTACGGCGAGGGAGAATTCAAACTGACGATCTTCTTTACGAAGGAGGCCAGCCCGGGAGGGGATAACCACCGATGACTTCGCTGACTGAAATGACGCCGGAGCTGGCGCGACACATTCTGGATCGCATGGGCAGCACGGGCCAGCCACCGGAACGCGGCGCTGGACTGGTCAATGTGGCCACCGATGGCCTGCTCAAGATTCTGCGCGAGGAGTACCTGTTGCCCATGAAGGCTTCGGGCCGCAATTCCACCTTTAAGTTGGTGCAGGCGCCCTTCGGCGGGGGCAAGACGCACTTTCTGCATTGCCTGCGCGAAATGGCCTGGAGCGAGGGCTTTGCCACGGCGCTCGTGGGGCTCTCGCCCAAGGAGTGCCCCTTCGACCGGCCCGTGGCGATATACAAAGAGGTCGTCCGGCGCTTTGAGTTGCCCGTGACGGACATCGAGGAGGAGCCCAGCCAGGGCTTCGAGCGGGCTCTGGTGCAGATCGCCCGGGCGCGCATTGCCGAGAACGGAGCAGAGGCTTTTGTCGAGTGGTTGCAAACCGAGTTTGCCCACCAGAACATCGAGAGTCGGGCCTTCTGCCGCGGCGTGCGCTTGTTCATGGAGGCGGTGGCCATGGGCGATCTCGATGACGAGGAGACCCTGGCTGACTATCTATTGGGTGAGGATGTGCCCCGAGGCGAGCTGGCCCGTTTCAGGTTGCGCGAATCGCTGACCGATGAGTGCGCCTTTCGTTGGCTGCGCAGCCTGACCCAGGTGCTGGCGGCCCTCGGTTCACCCGGCATCGTGCTGATGTTCGACGAAATGGATCGCAACATGAGCCTGAGTGGTCCCCGTCGCCGCGCCATCGGTGACAACCTGCGCCAGATGATCGACTACTGCGGCCAATCCAAGTTGCCCGGCGTGGTCTGGTGCTATGCCGTGCCGCCGGAATTCATGGACACCATCGTGCCCGAGTACCCCGCGCTCGCTCAGCGTTTGAAAGGCGCGCGCAGTTTTTCCAGTACGAGTCCGATGCAACCGGTGATCGACCTCGACCACTTGCCCATAGGAACCTGCGAGTTGCTCGAGACCATCGGTGTCCGCCTGCTCAATTTATCGGCCCTGGCCTACGAGCACACTTTTGATGAGAGCGTGCAAAAAGAGAACATCGCTGGCCTGGCCCGCGAACTCGGCGAGCGCTCCTTTGAGTCGGGCACCCGGCGCACCTTCGTCAAGGCCGTGGTGACCATGATTGAGGCTCAGCGCCGCGAGGGCGAGAGTGCGCTCGGGCCCCAGGAAATCAGGGAACTCGCAGGATCCAGCGCCTCCGAACTCGCCGACTTCATGCCCGGCGAGGCTGAGTTTTAGTGCTCCCCGAAATCGGGGATCGCGTACGCCACCCTCAATGGGGGACCGGCGTCGTATTGAAACGGCTGGCTTTCAAGGCTGCCCGCGTGGCCTTCGACGAGACGCCCAGTTTGCCCCGCACTCTGCGCCTCTCTGATCTCACCCCTGAGTTTTCAGAACCCAAGCAGGAGCCCGAGCCCGAACCGGTTTCTACACCGGTTGCTACACCGGAGCCGGATCCGGAGCCGGAAGAGGCCAAGGAGCCCGAGCCCAACCGCGCCGAGCTCGCCTTGCAGGCGCTCTTTGGCGCCGAGGACCTGCGGGTCAGTGACGATGCCCCCGTGACCGCTTTCGCCAGTTGTCTGCACGCCGACGATGCCTGGCAAACCCTCGAAGCTCTGCGCCTGGGAGTCGTCCCGGCCGTCGGTGTGCGCGACTACACCGTGGCCCGCGACGAGGAAATGGCCTCCATCGGCCGCCTCTTCGACGAGCAACACGGCTGTCGCGTTTTGTGGGGCGACTACGGTTGTGGCAAGACGCACATGCTCGAGGCCACCGAACAATTGGCCCTCGAAAGTGGCTTTGCCACGGCGCGCATTACCCTCGATCCCCGTGAGAATGCCTTGCACCACCCCTTGCGCCTGTACCGCAAGATCGCCAACTCCATGCGCACTCTTCAGCAGGTTGACTCGGGCCTCAACTGGCTCTTCGAACAGCTCGTGGATAGTCCCGATCACTACAGTTCAGGGGGCGCCCAAACCAGTCGCTTCTTCAGTCCACTCCTGCGCACCATGCGCTGTGGATCACCGGTGCAGGCCGACATGTTGAGCAACTATGTCCACGGCGAGCGCGTCTTCATCGATGAAGTCAATTCCACGGCCAGTTACTGCGGCTGGCGCGGCGAGCGCATGTTGGCCATGAGTGACTTCCGCACCTATGGCCGCATGTACACCCACCTCGTGGGCACCCTTGCCTGTTGGTTCGCCGACGCCGGACTGCGCGGGCTGGTGCTTTTGTTCGACGAAGTGGAACGCGTCGACGCCTTGACCATGGAGGACCAGGACTACGCTCTCGAAGTTCTCAAGCACTACGCAGCGGTGACCATGCAGGCCGAAGATCTGGCCTTTGATCCCGAGGACCTCTACCGAGGCGGCCAATCCGTACACCGCGAACTTCCGCTGCGCTTCCGGGGCGAGCAGCCGCTGTGTACGGTCTTCGCGTTGACGCCCTTGGAGCAGATTCGCGAGCACTTCGCCGGCATCACTCCCAACCACGACTACGACATCTCGCTCAGCCCCTTGGGAGTGAATCTCCTGCGCGGACTGGTTGAACGCATCGCCGGGCTCTATGGGCGGGCCTACCCCGAGCACAACCTCGAACCTGCGGTCTGCGACCTGGCACGCAGAGACATCGCCCGTGGGTATGACGGCGGACACGACACCTTTCGCGATGCAGTGCGCTCGGGCGTGCTCTTATTCGACGCGGATCGGCTGGGTACACTCGCCAGAGAGCACGAATGAACATCGATCGAAGCGCCTTACCGCATACCTTCGGGCCCTGGTTTGCGCGCTTCGATGAGTTGACCGAGGTTCAGCGGCTCGCCATTCCACACATCCTGGCGGGCGGTGATGTATTGATGTGTTCGGCTACCGCCACGGGCAAGACCGAGGCCTTCGCCGCGCCGGCGGCTGAGTTGGTGTTGCAGCACAAGCAGAGCGGCGTCAGCACCCTGGTGATCGCGCCCACGCGGGCCTTGACCAACGACCTCAAACGCCGCCTGGAAGCCCCGATGGCTTTGGTCGGCGTCTCACTGGGGCGCTACACCGGCGAGCACAAGGAAAAGGTCGCGGGCCAAATGCCCTCGGTGGTGGTGGCCACGCCAGAAGCGGTCGACTCGCTCCTGGCGCGCCGGCCCCAGGTTCTCGCGGGCACGCGCCAGGTCGTCTTGGACGAGATCCATGTGCTCGACAATACGCCCCGCGGCGATCAGTTGCGCATCCTGCTGCAACGCCTTGAAGGCGTCACGGGCACGCGGCCCCAGCGCATTGCCGCCAGCGCCACGGTGGATCAGCCCCAAGAACTCGGCCGTCGATACCTCAAGGACCCCGAGGTCGTTGTGGTGCCGGGCTTGCGTAAAATACTCGGGCGCGCCTTTCATGGTGCTTCGCCAGCCCAGATGGCAGGACACCTCGAGGACCTCGCGGGTCACGGCTTCAAGAAGATCTTGGTGTTCTGCCGTAGTCGCAACCAGGTAGAGACCTACAGCGCCAAGTTGCACGGCAAAACGCGCTTTGGCGACGAGATTTTCGCTCACCACGGTTCACTGGCGAAAAAACTCCGCGAGCGCACCGAGCGGCTCTTTCAACATGCCCCAGCCGCGGTTTGCTTTGCCACTTTGACCCTCGAGATGGGCATCGATATCGGCACCGTGGACTATGTTCTGCTCGCAGGCGTGCCCGCCGATATTTCGAGTTTGCTACAGCGCATCGGCCGCGGCGGTCGGCGCGGAGACACCACACGCTGCGGCTACGCCGTCGAGGATGCGGGCGAGGCGCTGCTTTTTCGGACGATGTTTCTCCTGGGGAAACAGGGGCTTCTGTGTTCGCGGCCTTACGGTTTTCGGCCTTCGATTCTGGTGCAACAGGCCATGGTGCTCGCTTGTTCCCAGACCTTTGTGCAGAAGAGTGATCTTGAGGCCGCCCTGCCACCTGAGCTGCTTGAGGAGTTGGGACCCGGCGCCTGCGAGTCGATTCTCCGCTGCATGGTGGATGCCGATCTCCTCGAGCGCTCAGGTCGGGACCGCTATGTCCCCGGCGAGATTGCTGAAGAACGCTACGCCCGCGGGAACCTGCACTCCAACATTGATGATGTGCCCGGCGTCGATGTCATCGACCGCATGACCGGGGACATCGTGGGCCGGGTCACCAGCCTCGATTCAGGCCACATCGAGATAGGTGGCCGCGACCGCAAGATCATCAAGGCCTCCGACGACCGCGTGCTCACCGACGCAGCGCCCGGCGCGAGCCCTGCTCGCTTTCGCCCTTCGGCTTCGCCCAGTGTGTCCTTCACTCTCGCTCGAGCCGTGGTCGAGTCCATTGGCGTTTCAGAGGGCTGCTTGGGAGTTGTGGCGGAGGCGGGCACAACGATCTTGCTCCATGGTCTTGGAACCGTTGGCGCGTTGTTCTTGGTGGATGCTTGGAAGCGCCATTCTGTGGGTGGCCGGGTGTCGGCGTTCAGCCCCTACACCCTCAGCATCACGGGCGCTTGGCCGAGCGCGGACCAAACCGACCAACTTTTCGAATTGCTGCCCGAGGAGCTCGACCATTTTTTGCGCCAGCGCCTCGCCGGTTTGGCAAAGCTCGTGCAGGTCGGTCCTTGGCAGCGCGTCGTGCCTGAAGCCCTCATGTTGGATTCGGTCCAACGTTCATGCGGCCTGGACGAGGTCTACAGCTTTCTCGAGGGCGCCCGCCTACAACCCATCGGGACCTCCGATCCCGAAACCCGCGCGGCAATTCTCGAGCTCTAGCCCTCACCCCAAATTAAGAGCGCTTCGTGGGCGGCCCAGCGTTCGGCTTCCTTGAGCGTGCGTCCCCAGGCCGGGGGGAAGCAGCGGCCGCCGACCTCGGCGCTGACCAGGAAGGCGCGGGCATGGGCGCGGCCGAACTCGTCGATGACTCGGTAGGCGGGCGGTTCACCGAGTTCTCGCTGGGCTATTTGTTGCAACTCTTGCTTGGGGTTCTCCGGCGCCTGGGCGACCGCGGCCTGGGCCAGCGGCTCGGCCAGGGTCGCCAGGACGAAAGCCTGCGCCGCGTCGAGGCCCGCGTCGAGGTAGATCGCCCCCAACCAGGCCTCGTAGATGTTGGCCAGTACCGAACGCGGCAGAGCGCGGCCGCGCAAGCCAGCCCCGAAGCGCACAGGATCCGCGAGGCTGGCTTCACGTGCGGCATCGGCCAGGGTTCGACGGGAAACGATGTCGGCCTTGAACTCGGTCAACTGCCCTTCGTCGAGGTCCGGATGGCGCTGGTAGAGCTCTTCCGCAACGATCAGGTCGAGCACCGTGTCGCCCAGGAACTCGAGGCGCTCATTATCCCGAGGAAGTCCTGTGGACGAGTGGGTCAAGGCCAACTCGCGCAGGCTCTCGTCCTGGAAATTGAAGGGGGTGGGCGTAGCCATGTGCTTTGGACTCTAGCAACTCGCCGCGAAAGGTGTGGCAGAGCCTTGCCGTCCGGAGCAAGCAGGAGTAGGCCAAGAGACCGATTCAGGCAGCACGCTTGCTGTCATCCCCTGAGAAGTCAGAATGGAAAGCCATGAGTGCTGACTACACACCCCGCGAGCACGATCACAAAATCGAGCCCTTGTTCGAGGCCGTGCGCGGCTTGGCGGAGGACGAGGAGGCTCCCGCCAGCCCCGCTCGCCGCGAGGCCTGGGCGTCGGTTTGGGTGCCCCTCGTCGGCCTTGCGAGTGCCATCCTGGTTTGGTTTTTATATCGGCTCTTCCAGTGAGTGTTGTGCCCTTGCTGCACTGCGAGGTGACGGCTCGCTCGCTGCTTTTCGCTCTCGCCTTGTGCGGCGGTGCGAGGCCTTGTCTAGCCGCTGATTCCATCGGAATTCCGAACTCGAGTTTCACAGAAACTCCCGGCGAGGAGGGGGCTGACTGGCAGCTCACAGGAGGCGCCTGGTTGCACCAGGCGCCGCTACCATTCGCAGAGGCGCTAGTTCTCGAGCCCGGCAGTGTGCTCGAGATTCCCGTGCACCTGCCACAAGCCCCTGAGAAACCCGACATCGCCCCGCAAGGTTGGTACGCCGTAGCCTCGGTCGAGGTCCTCGGTATTCTGGGCGGCGAGCGAGGCGAATTGGTCCTCAGCCTCCGGAGTGACGAGTCGAGCAGCCATGCCATCGTCACGACCCCGGCGCCCCTGCGAGAGAACGGGCTGGAAGAGCCGGCGACCGGCGAGACTCAAGCGAGTGCGTCGCGGCTGTGGCTGCGCATTCCCCCAAAGGCGCTGATGCAGGCGGCGGTCGATCCTTTGCAACTTGTGCTGCAAGTCAAGGGCGCAGCCTCGGTGGTAGTCGATGACTTGCGCTTCGAACGCTTTCACACGAGCCCAAAGCGCTCGCTGCTCGGAAAATCTAACGGCTTCAACGGACCGGATCTAATCGGAGCGGGCCTGTTGGGTTTTGGCGCCCTGACTGAACATGGCTGCACGAGCTTCTCGATCCTCGAAGTGCGCGCGCAAGGGCCAGCAGCTCGTGCGGGACTGGTGGCTGGCGATCTCGTGGTGGCTATCGATGGCCGGCCCCTTCCGCAGTCGAGTCTAGCCCCTGGCTGGGACTGGTTTCGTTCGAGCAACGAGGCCCGGCTCGGCCGTTCGATAGAAGCTGCCCTGGAAGCAGGCCGACCCAGAGTGACCCTGGGGCTCCTGCGTTCCGATGGCTTGCGAGACATCGAGGTGAAGTTGCCCTTGAAAGGTAGCCTGCGCGATGGCTTTCCCCTGGGTGGCAAACTGGGCCAGAGGTGGCGCGACGATCTCATCGAATGGACCGTGGCGCACCAGCTTGAGAATGGTAGCTGGCCCGGGACCCGCGCGGTCAATCCCGCGCTGGGCGGCCTGGCCTTGCTGGGAACCCGAGATCCGCGTCACAAGCGACGCATCAAGAGATGCGTCAAGTTCTTATTGGCTGCTAATCCCCACCCGCGCGAGATGGGGGGGCTGGCCTACTGGGCAGTTGCTTTTCACGGCATCTTCTTCGCCGAGTACTACCTCGCCAGCGGAGACGAGCGCGTCCTCGAGTGGATGCGCGAGGCTTCGAGTTGGTTGATTGAAACCACCCACGAGTGCAAGTGGGGCATGCAGGCCTTCGGCCACGGACCCGATGGATTGCCCTACGACAACAAGGCGCTCATGGCGCCCGCGGCGCATCTGCTCGTGTACGACGCTCTGGCGCGCAAGTGCGGCGTGGAGTCGAGAATCTGGGAGCACATCGAGGACTTCGTCGTGCATTCCTGGTCCGATCCGGCGAGCGGCGGGCACGGTGCCATGGGATACAACGCTGCGAGTAAGGACAAGACACAGTTTTGGTCGCGCTCGGGGCTGACTGCTCTGGCCGCCACATTGCGCGGCGAGACCGGTGCCATGCGCCACAGCCTGTGCTTGATTATGGCCGAACGACATCCTTGGATGCTCAACAGCCACGCCTATGGTGAACCGGGGGCGGCTCTGGGACTCTTGGGTCTGGCCTTGGCGCAGCGGCCATCCTTCGACAGCGTTATGCCAAAGTGGCGTTGGCGATTCTTGAGCAGTTGGGAGCCCGGCTTTGGCCTGCGCTATTCAACGCCCCACATGGGCGCACCGTACATGGGCCAGGAGAGCATCGTAAATCTCGCCTACGCCGTGTTGTGTGCCGTTGAAAATCGCGGACTCGTCGTGGCCGGAGGCCAACCCAAGCGCTGGCTACGCTAGCTTGGGCCGGCAGGGTCGCCCAAGGTCGTGATCGGATTGTTGCCGGTGAGGCGTTCGAACTCGCCCTCGGCGAAGCGGTCGGTCATACCGGCGAGGTAATCACACACTGCCCGCTCGCGGCCCACTTCCTCGGCCCATTCGCGGTACCACAAGGCCATTTCGTTTGGATCCCTGTTGTAGGCCTCGAACAGGCCATCCAAGAGGCGCCGCGCATAGCGTGAAAACTCCTGCAGGCGGGCGTGGTGGTAGACGCGTTCCCAGAGGAACTGGTGCAACTCGCCCACGAGACTCTTCAGTTCGTCGCTGTGGCGGATCAGCATCGTGTCGTGAGCCCGGGCCGCTCCGGGCGAGTCGATGGCGGCTTGCGTACAGAGGGCTCGCGAGGTTTCCATCAAGTCCGTGATGCACGACCCGATGAGTTGGTTGGTTACCCGTTGCCGGCGCAGGTTGTCGTCGTTGCTCTCTTCGAGAAAGCCAGGATGGCGGGCACGCACTTCATCAGCGGAGCGGCTCCAGAGCTCGACATGGCTGGCGATGTCGTCTTCGCTGAAAATGCCATTGGCCAGACCGTCCTGGATGTCGTGCATGTTGTAGGCAGTGGAGTCCGCCATGTCGACTACTTGGGCCTCGAGCAGAGCCTGGCGCGGCTTGGGCCGGAACTCATCGGGCCAGTCTTTGTCGCTTTCGTGCTTGAGCAACGACTCGCGCACTTCGCGGGTGAGATTGAGTCCCACGAAGTCGGGATGGCGGCGTTCGAGCAAATCCACCACGCGCAGCACTTGGGCGTTATGGCGAAAGCCATCGTAATCGCCCATGAGTTCGTTGAGGGCGTCTTCGCCGCGGTGACCGAAGGGTGGGTGGCCGATGTCGTGGGCCAGGGCGATGGATTCGAGCAGGGGTTCGTTCAATCCCAGGGAGTTGCCGATCGAGCGCGCTACCTGGCAAACCTCCAGGCTGTGAGAGAGTCGCGTGCGCTGGTGGTCAGCTTCGCGGTTGATGAAAACCTGGGTCTTGTACATCAAGCGTCGGAAAGCCGTGCAGTGCACGATGCGATCGCGATCGCGTTCCCATGCTGTGCGTAGGGGGTCGGGATCTTCGGCGTGGCGGCGGCCCAGACTGTCCGCGCTTTGCGCGGCGAAGGGAGCGAGTTGCAAGGCTTCGCGGGCCGTCTTGGCGGCGCCGTCGACAAGCTGCGGTAGGGGGTTGGTGGGCATCAATTTAGGTAGCGAGGATGGGCTGGCGGGCCTTTCCTGGGTTGACGCCCGAGCTTCCTCGGGGCCCATCCTACCCTCTGTTGGGGTCCCGGCGGGGTCTGCGCTATACTCTTCGGCTTCCTCATTGCTGACCACTCCGCCCCACGCCCGTGCCACAGGCCACTGACCCGCTTCCCATGAACATCGTTTTCAGCCATCAGGCGGACGAACTCGCCGCCACTGCGCGCAAGATCGCTGACGAGTATGTCCGCCCCCAGGCGGCCAAGCATGACAAGGCCCAGGAGTACAACTACGAGGCGGCCAAGGCTGTCGCCGATGCGGGTCTCTTTGCCACCTTCATCCCCAAGCGCTACGGCGGCAGCGAAGCCGGCATCCTGGCCCTTGCGCGGGTGACCGAGGAGCTGGCCCGCGCCGATTCGGGCTTTGGCGTGGCCTTCGCCGTCAACGCCCTGGGTTCCTTCCCGATCATCCTTGGTGGCACCGAGGAGCAGAAACAGGAGTGGCTGCCAAAAATCGCTTGCGGCGAAAAGTTCGTGGCCTTCTGCCTCAGCGAAAAATACGCCGGCTCCGACGCCCAGGGCCTGGCTGTCACCGCTGTCGAAGATGGTGACGACTACATCATCAATGGCGAGAAAAAGTGGACCACCAACGGCGGCATCGCGGACTACTACACCGTCTTCTGCGTCACCGACGCCAATTCCAAATCGCGTCGCATCAGCGCCATCATGGTGGAAAAGGACACCCCTGGGTTTTCGGTCAAGAAGATCGAGGACAAAATGGGGATCCGCTGTGTGCCTGTGGTCGAAACGCACTTTGATCATGTGCGCGTGCCCAAGCGCAACATGATCGGGGGCTGCCCCGGCATGGGCTTCAAGCACGCCATGGCGACCCTCGACCACGCTCGCCCGGGTGTTGCCGCCCAGGCCGTGGGCGCGGCCCAGGGAGCTCTCGATCTGGCCTTGGTCTACGCCAGCCGCCGCAAGCAATTCGGCGCGCCGATTTCATCACACCAGATGGTCCAGCAGATGCTGGCTGACATGGCTACCGAAACCGAGGCCGCCCGTTGGTTGGTCTACCGAGCCGCCGCGGGCCTCGACGACGACCCCACCGACGCGACCAACTCCAAGCTGGCCGCCATGGCCAAGTGCTACGCCACGGACAACGCCATGAAGGTCGCCACCGACGCCGTGCAGATCTTCGGCGGCTACGGTTTCATGGAGGACTACCCCGTGGCCAAGTACTTCCGCGATGCCAAGATCCTGCAAATCTACGAGGGCACCAACCAGGTCCAGCGCATGGTCATCGCCCGCCACTTGACACGCACGGTCAAGAACCTCGGTCATCTCGATGAGTTCATCCCCACCGAGACCCAACTGACCTACACCGAGCCCGGCCAGGCGGTGGTGAATCAGAATACATAGGCGTGGGCGTCGGAGAGACCGCGCCCACGCCCTGATTGCTGAGGGCAGTTCAGTGTCGGTGAACCTCCCTCTCGCTCAACTAGCTAATTTGGACAGGCTACGGTCTTGAAGTCCTCAACATGGCCGCTGTTCATCCACTCCCCGCAGACACAACTCAGAGGGATGCCGGTTTCGATCCCTGGAATGATCAGACCCCCGCATTGGCAACTGCGAGTCTGAACCGGGAGGTTTGAGTCCGGTACGCACATGTGGCCAGGGTTTGGGGCGCCCTGGCATGTTTGGTGGGCGGGCGTCCTGGTTTGCAGTTCGTGGCAGCGCGCACCAATGATGGAGCCACCGAAGCCGAAAATCTGGATTCCAAGGCCGCACCTTGGCGAACCGCCAGACTTGGTGGTTGCGGGAGCCAGCACCGAATGCCCCAAGTCTCTCCCGCGGTCGAAGAAGGGCTATCTTCAAGTGAAGAATCACTTGGCCTCTCGAAGGTCGCTCTTGAGTTGCTTGAGTTCCTCTGCGCTCAGGAAGCGTTTGAGCTCTCCGATGGCCCAGTTCCGGTTGGCCTCGCTCACGACTTGATCTCGCAGTAGGGAAGTCATGAGCGCGACAGCCGAGTCAAGAGTTTGCCGGTCCCCAGTCGACTTGGCGTGGATTGCAATATTGGCTGCTGCTCCAACGGTCTGGACCGGGTGAATGCCTCCGGAGTCTTGATTGTTGCGCAAGAGCGACAGAATTTCTGATGAGTTGTTCGATGCACCACCCTTGAGGTGCGCCGAAGCCGAAATCAGTGCTTGCCCGATGACTTGCCCCTCAGGATCTGTGCGGGCGATGTTCAATAGGTCCTGCACGGTTGCCCCGCTCATTCCCATGACCAGGGATCGACGCGCCCCCGGGCTGGAATTTTCCTCGGCCAGTGCGAAGTATTCAGCCTCGAGCGCCTCCGTCGCGCCCGGCCGAATGCCCAAACCCATCCAAAGGGCGGGAGTATTGCGAAGGCTATCCGATTGTTCGACCAGAAATGAAGTGGCGCTGAAGACATCCGCGTGGTTGACCACGGCGTTTGCGATGGCTGCCTTGATATTCGGCGCCAGGCTCGGGTCATTGAACCGTTGTTCTGCCAGGAAGAGACCAAAGTGAGGGTCATGGCCGAGTAACAAGTTCTTTAGTGTCAGCCCCACGAGCGACGGATCGTCAGTCACGATGTAGAACTGCGAGAACAAGTTGTGTCTCTGTTCGTCGGTGAGATCATCTCCCATGACCACAAAGAGCGCTGAGAAGACAAGGGCGTCATCGGGATACTGCGAGCGCAAGAAGAGTAAGTCCTCGAGGTAGGACGCATCCAGGATGAGACGACCGTCCACGCGAGCGTTTGTGATGTTTGCAATCAATTGCTCTCGCATTTCCGGCAGCACCATGGGCAGGGCCGACAAAACCGAGAGCATCAGGGGCCGCTCCACTCCTCGTCCGGCAGAGACGACGAGCACCCAGCAGATGGCTCGGACTGCACCATATTCCTCTCGAGCATTGAGTTGCCGAAGCCCCTCGGGCAAATCAGCATCCTTTTCTTGGGGGCTCGGAGGCGCGGGCCCCAAGAGAGCAAGGATGGCGAGTAGGTGCTGGGGGTGATCGAGGATCTTGCCTACGGCTGCTTCCAGCCGATGCTGGGCTTGGGCGGTGTCCTGGCCGCCTCTCTGTTGGCTTGCCTGCACCAGCGATTCCTCTGCCGCTGCAATCTCAAGCAACAGCTCACGGATGCTCGCATCCCCCAGTAGCGGACCGTGTTCCTTGTTGCTATCGGTGGGCATGTCTTCCCTGCCTTGCTGCTCCTGCCATTGAACCGGTGCAAGAGTGCTGGAGGCGGCGTCCACCCGGGAGGATGCTTCTGCTCGTCCAATCGGCAGGGAGGCCGAGCGCCCTGGCAGAGATCCGCAATGTCGGAGGCCAAGCGCTCCAAGGGCCGCGAGAAAGAAACCACCTAACAGGATATTGGTGCGCATGCTGGGTATGGGTCGG
>DUCM01000009.1:0-154034 GCA_012959785.1 Planctomycetota bacterium
GACCCCATGCTCCTCAGGCCCAGCCCTCACTTTGCACGAACTATCTGATTCGCCAGCAGGTGGGCCAGTTCCTGTACCTGATCGACCGCGCTCGCAATGAGATCGTGGTCTTCAACTCGAACAGCATGGCAGTGATCGAGCGCATCGAGGTGCCGGATCCGACTACCCTGGCCATGTCGCCCAACCTTGACTTCCTGGCAGTGTCGAACCAGTCCGTGGGGCTGGTGACTTTTATCGACATCAACCCGGCTTCCTCAACCTTCCATAGCCGAGTCAAGACAACAGTGGTGGGCAGCGGCCCGCGGGGCATCGCCTGGGAACCGGGCAACGAGGATATTCTGGTCTGCAATGAGCAGGACAGCACGCTTTCTATCATCTCGGCCTTCTCACTCGAGGTGCGCAAAACCGTCAGTTCGCAACTGCACCAGCCCTTCGATGTGGTCATCACTCCGCGGCAGTTGGGCTTTGGTTTTCAGCGCGGTGTGTACTTCGGGTACATCCTGAACCGCAACGGCCGCCTGGCCATGTACGAGTCGGGCCCAAACGCAGTCAATGGTTGGGGCTTCGACGATGTGATCGGCACGGCTCCGCAGACATTCAAGAACCCCAAGACCCTGCAGCCGGACCTGATCAATTTCAACTCAGCGGTCTGGATCGTCCACGAGGGGCCGATCGATCCGGCCACCGAAGTGGCGGGCGAGGTCGGCATTCCCGCCGTTAGCAACCTAAGAATCGAGAGTGGCATCATCGGCCAGTTGCCGCTCAACTTTCAGTCACTCCTGATCCCCCAATTCCGCGATCTAAGCCTGGCGGTCAATGTATCCCTCGGGCCCGATGTTCTCTCTGGTGTGCCCGTGGATCTGGCTTTCGACAATCAGCGCAATTACGGCGGCCTGGTGAATTTCGCCACGACATTCAGTGCCGGAGTGGCCCTGCCGATCAATGGCAAGTCCCTGGTGCGAGTCGTGGGCGGAACTCCTGCGAATACCTGTGAGCCCAAGTACATGTTCGTGGCGGTGCCCAACCCCACCTTTGGCTCGGAAGGCGTGGTCGATGTGGTTGACATCGGTGGCGGGTTCAACCGCGTCGATGTGAGCGCCTTCCAGCCCGGCGTGCAGTCGATTGCGGTCAAGGAAGCGGCGACTTTGATGGACTACTTTCGACAGTAAAGAGCAGTACGGATCTCAACCTCCCCAGCATCCCTTTTATGAGAAGCCCCAACGCAACTCTCCTCGTTTCTGCCCTGCTCGTCGGTGTTCTGGCGGGATGTGGCGGGATCATTTCCTCGAGCGAATCAGGGGCGCAAGCGATGAGCCTCGTGCGCGTCTCGAATGGCTTCGGCGAGATCTTGCCCCACAAGGTCCAGGCCCTCGACTCGAATGGAGTGCCCACTGCCCAGGTCGTTGCGATCCGCTCCGATGCCGATCTTCTGGCCTACACGCGCTCGAGCAATCCGATCCTCTCCACACCGGTCTTCGATCCGGGCACTTTCCTGCCCAGCGGTGCTCCAGGCAACCACTTCATCTACGCTACATTCACGAGTCCCGTCGATGTGTCCAGCGTTTTGACCTCCGCGCCGGGCCAGTTGCAGAACAACTCCTTTGCCGGGTCCATCCTCGTCACCGCTCATGATCCATTCACGGGCGTCTCTTCGGTGATTTCCGGTCGAGCCTTTATCGATGGGCGCACCATGGGGGCCGAACCCGTGGGGGCACCGCCAGAGCTACCTCTGGAGCAATGGGTGACCCTCGACGGCGCTGGCAGTACGGTGGCGGTTGTCCAGGGCGACGGCAGCACGCCCGGGCTGGGCTTTCCCGGCACCCAGGGCGTCTTCACCGGTCAGCATGAACTGATCTCGACCAGCACCCTGGTCTTCGTGGTTGACTCCGATGGCGACCTCGCTACCCATGAAGCCTTCCCCTCCGGCGTTCAGGTTCGCATGGAGATCAAGACTTCGGTGCTCTCCAAAGCAGGCCGGCCTCTCGATTTCCAAGCCCTCGCGTCCACCACGGTGGGAGCGGACACCCTGGCGCCCGAGGTCCTGTTCAGTCCGCCCCCCCAAGCCTTCCCGCGGATCAGCCCCGGTGGCGGGGAGCTGGGCGTTGACCCCCTGACCACGATCAGGGTCGAGTTCTCGGAGCCCGTCCAGCCCTGGAGCGTGGGGGATCTCTTGACCGGCACGGTCCCGACCCTGAGTACGGCTTTGGTGGTGCGTTTTGGTCCTACGACCTCGACGGTCCATGTGCCCTTCCATGTCAAGCCCATCAGTCCCTATGACCTATCGGTCTGGGACCTCATTCCTGCTTTCAATTTTCCGGGCTCGGGGCCGCCCCAGGCTGAATGCGGCACCTTCAATCGAGTGGATGTGGACATCAACGCGGGGCAGACGACTGACCTCGCGGGCAACATCAACCAACTGGCAGGCACGACCTTTTTCATCACCGGCGAAGGACCGGGGATCGCCAACATTCCCGTGACTCCCGACGCGATCTACCTCGGGCGCACCGGGGGCTCGCCGGGAATTTCCGTCATCGATCTGAATGGCTTCGGCCAGGGCACGGGCAACCCGACCTTTGATCCGGTCAATCCGATCCTCGAGGGCAACACGAACTTCCCCAACAACCCCAATGTCATCTTCTATGGGGGCACGATGCTGCCGCCCCTGGCACCGGGGACTTGCACTGTCGACGGTGGCTCCCGGGGTGTCTTCACCCTGGCGACGGACTCTTCGCTCAACGACCTGATCGTGCGCGCGCCCATCATTCAGTCCCTGGGGGACATGATGCTCGGCTGGTCGCTTGATGTAGCCTTCAACAATGCTCCCGCACCCTTCGGCTGCCAGGGCCAGGGCGGTAACCTGTGCGCCACCACGGGCTTCAAGGTGATCGCCACGGTGATCGACGGCTCCACCTTGAGTCCGGCTGCACTGAACCCCAACGGAACCCAGATTCTGATCGACGGAGGCCCCAATCTGGTCGGGTGGAGTCCGCACCCCAACCCGCCGCCGCTGGTCTTTCCACCCCTTTGCGTTTCGCCCTACATCGGCGGCCAAGAACCCACATCGGTGGACACCCTGGCGCTGTTTTTGCCAAATCTCTTGGTGCCCGGAGATCCCTTTGGCGATCCAGCCACGGGGGTGCCTCCCTCGGGGCTCCTGGCCACCAACGCCAATGTATTCTTTCAGGGGCCGTCCCTGCCCAGCACCCAGATCGCGGCCTGCGCAACCTACGGGTTGCGCCAGCAGATCGGGCAATTCTTGTATCTCATCGACCGGGCACGCAATGAGGTCGTTGTCCTGAACTCGAACCGCATGACGGTCATCGACCGCATCGAAGTCCCCGACCCGACTTCCCTCGCCATCGGCTCCAACCTCGACCTGTTGGCCATCACTAGCCAGTCGGTGGGGGCCGTGACTTTCATCGACATCGATCCCTCGTCGTCCTCCTTCCATCAGGTGCTCAAGGTCACCACGGTGGGCCAGAGTCCCCGGGGCATCGCCTGGGAGCCCGGCAACGAGGACATCTTCGTGTGCAACGAAGCTGACGACAGCGTCTCGATCCTCTCCGCCTTCTCGCTCAACTTGCGCAAGACGGTGATCTCGAGTCTTGAGCGCCCCTTCGAGGTGGCCATCACGCCCAGGCAGACGACCTTCGGCCTGGCTCGCAATGTCTACTTCGCCTATATCCTCGGTCGCAACGGCAGGATCTCGGTTTTCGAGTCCGGTCCCAACGGTGTCAACGGCTGGGGCTATGACGACGTCGTGGGCTCCATGCCCATGACCTTCAACAACCCCAAAACCATCCAGGTCGATCCCATCGACCTGCGCTCGGGGCTGTGGGTCGTCCACGAGGGTCGTCTCGACCAGGGCAGCCAGCAACTTGTTGGTGCGCCGGGCGAAGGAGCCTTGTCCAACATCGTGGCCGAGACCGGGACCCCCGGTCAGATCATCTTGTCCTCGATTTCGCTGCTGATCCCGCAGCTCCGCGACATCCACTACTCGATCAAGGTCTCCATAGGCGAAGAGCGCCTGACCGGCGTGCCCGTGGATATCGCCTTCGACAACTTGACCAACCTGGGGGGCATCGTGAACTGGGTGACTTCGTACAGTGCGGGTTCGCCCGTGCCCCTGAACGGCAAGGCCATCGTGCGCCAGGCCGGCGCCGCGCAGCCCACCAATCGCCCGCGCTTCGCCTTTGCCGCCGTGCCCAACCCCACCCAGGGACTCGGCGGCGTGGATGTGATTCTGCTCGACGGCGCCTTCCTGCGCTATGACACCAATGTCTTCCAGCCGGGCATTCAGTCGATCGAGGCGCCGCATACGAACATCCTCATGGACTACTTCAGGCAGTAGCCGCCCCCTTCGCAAGCGGGGCGCGTCATGCCCGAAGCCACTCAGGTCCGGTCCATGTTTGCCCGCATTGCGGGCAGCTATGACCTGCTCAACCACCTGCTCTCCGCCGGAATAGACCGGCGTTGGCGCCGGCGGGTGGTGGCTTGCGCCGGGGAGTTAGCCAGCGGCCAGGTGCTCGATGCTTGCTGCGGAACTGGGGACCTCGGTCTGGAATTCGCTCGCGCCGGGGCGCGGGTTGTGGGCGTTGACTTCACCCCCGAGATGCTGCGGCGCGCCCTTCCCAAACAGCGCCGCGAGGCTCTCCCGGTGCTGTTTCTGCACGGCGATCTTCTGGACCTACCCGTGGCGGACGGGCGCGCTGACATCGCCTGCGTGGCCTTCGGCATCCGCAATGTCGTCGACCGCGGCCGCGGCCTGGCCGAGATGGCGCGGGTTGTGCGACCAGGCGGGCGGGTCTTCGTGCTCGAATTCAGCCAACCGCCCGGAGTCATCTTCGGCCCGCTCTACCGCTTCTACTTCAAAGGGCTCCTGCCGGCTTTCGGCAACCTTGTCTCCGGGGACGACGATGCCTACAGTTATCTGGCGCGTACCGTGATGGCCTGGCCGGGGCCCGCTGAGTTGCAAGCCGAGATGGAGCAAAGCGGCCTCGAGGCCTGCGGCTTTGAACTTCTCACCAGGGGCATCGCCTGCTTACACTTTGGAACACGGCCCATGACCAGCGAGCCGTGAGCCGCCCCCTCTACGAGGACGAGGAAGACGAGCAGGCTGCGACCGCGGCCAGCTCGGACTGGCAGGGCTTGCGCGATGGCGATGGCGCCAGGCAGCGTTCCCTGGCCCTGGGGCTGGTGGCCCTTGCGCCGCTGTTCCTGGCCTACGAGTTGGGCCTTCGGAGCAACCCGGAGCTGCCGCGCAACCTGGCCGAGAAGGCGCTCCTGTGGTGCTTGAGCCCTGTTGGTGAAGCCCTGCCGGCTCTGCGCGCGGGGCTTCTGGCGGCAGCCGTTTGCTTTTCCCTGTGGCTTTGCTTTCGCCGCCGCCTGGCCCTGGGTCCGAGTCTCATGGCGGTGATCTTCGAGGGCGTGGTCTGGGCCATCTGCATCGGGCCGCTCTTGGCCTTTTCCATGGGCCTCCTGGGTGGCTTGCCAGGCGAGGTCATGGGTGCCACACAGGCTGCCGGGGCTCCGGGGCTGGCCCTCGCGGCGCGACTCTTCGGCGGGGCGGCCTTCGAGGAGCTCCTCTTCCGTGTTCTGATTTTTGGAGCGCTGTACTTCATGGCCGGGCGGGTCATGCTGTTCTTCGGCGCTCCCGAGGCCGCCAGTCGGCTGAGCGCCGACGGCGTGGCCATCGTGGGCTCGGCGCTCTGTTTCGCGACCTTGCACCTCGACTTGTTTGCCACCCATATGGATGCGCACGGCGAGGCCTTTTCGAGTCCGGTCTTCCTCTGGCGCTTCCTGGCGGGCATCCTCCTGGCACTTCTGTTTCGCCTGCGCGGCCTGGGAGTCGCGGCCTGGACCCACGCCTTGTTCAATCTGGCGCTGCTTTTGGGCGCAGGTGTGGATGTGCTCTTATGAGTCGTTACTTCATCGGTCTCACAGGTGCCAGCGGGCACCTCTACGGGGAGCGCTTGATGCGCGCCCTGGCCGCTTTGGGTCACGATCTGGACCTGGCGCTGACGCCCGCAGGCGCCAAGGTCTTGCGCCACGAGTTGGGCGTCGATGCGGGGCCGGAGGGCGCGGAGCTCGAGGCTAGTTTGCCACGCTGGTTGGGCGAGGACACCGCTCGCCGAGTGCGCGTTTTCAAGAGCGATGAGATCGAGGCTCCGGCCTCGTCGGGCACAGCCGGCATCGCGGCGGTGATCCTGTGTCCGTGCAGCATGGGCACCCTGGCGCGGGTTTCGGCGGGCTTCAGCTCGAACCTCGTGGAGCGTGCCGCGGATGTGGCCATCAAGGAACGCCGCCCGCTGTTGCTGGTGGTGCGCGAGACGCCGCTCTCGGAAATCCACCTCGAAAACTTGCTGCGCATGGCGCGCCTGGGCGCCCAGGTCCTGCCGGCCATGCCCGGTTTCTATCAGCGGCCTGAAAACCTCGCGGAACTCGTCGATCAACTGGTGGGCAAGATCCTCGATGGCCTGGGCCTGGAGCATGAGCTAGGCAAACGCTGGAGTGGCGAGCTGGCGGGAGATCCCGGTCTCGAGGGTTGCTCCTGATGGGGCTCGCGAAGTACTTCTCTCTGGTCAAGTTCAGCCACTCGATCTTTGCCTTGCCCTTCGCCTTGCAGGGTGCCTGGATGGCGAGCGCGGGGCGGCCGGCTGCCTCTACTCTTGTGGGGGTGGTGCTGTGCGCGGTGACGGCGCGCACCGCCGCCATGGCTTTCAATAGGCTCCTCGACCGCCGCATCGACGCCGCTAATCCGCGCACCCAGGGGCGCGAGATTCCCACGGGCGCAGTCTCACCCTTGGCCGCGGGTTGCGTGGTTGCCATCAGCGCAGCGCTTTTCGTGGCCTCCAGCTTCTGGCTCAATCCGCTCTGCGGCAAGCTCTCGCCGGCGGTGCTGCTGGTGCTCCTGGGCTACAGCAGCTTCAAGCGCTTTTCGGCCTCGGCTCATCTGGTCCTGGGACTCTCCCTGGCCCTCGCGCCCCTCGGCGCCTGGTTGGCGGTGCGCGGCGAATTCGCGGGTGACCTGGCCCCCGTCCTCGCCCTGGCTCTGGGGGTGCTCTTTTGGGTGGCGGGCTTCGATTTGATCTACGCCTCCTGCGATGCGGAGTTCGATTCCAGGCGCGGCTTGCACTCCGTGCCAGCGCGCTACGGCGTGGCCCTGGCGCTCTTGGCTTCGACGCTGTTGCACATCCTGGCCGTGGTTTGCTTCGCTTTACAGGGCTACCTGGGGGGCTACGGCTGGCCCTTCTGGGCGGCTCTTGCTGTCGCCGCTGTGCTCCTGGTGCTGGAGCACGCCATCATTTCTGCCGACGACTTGAGTCGCGTCAACCTGGCTTTTTTCACCCTCAATGGGTGGGTGGGCGTGGGGCTCTTCCTGGGACTGGTCATTGACCTCGGTCTCACCGATACTCAAGGGTAATGGCCACAGCACGAACCAAGGAAGCGGACCCCGCCACCCAACTGCGGGGCCTCGAAGCAGCCCTGCGCCAGGGCGACCTGCCGCGCGTGGCTCTTCTGCGCGGCGAGGAACAGTACTTCGTGGAACGCGGCCTGGCCCTGCTCATGGCCGCCGCCGAGCAGGACGGCGAGGAACTCTGCCGCCATGACGCCCGCGATCCCGAGTTTCGCCTGTCGTCCCTGCTCGATGACCTGGGCGGGAGCTCACTCTTCTCAGCGGCGCGCTGCGTGGTGGTGCGTGGCGCCGACGATATCGTCAAGAAGGTCGCGGAGGCAGGCGCGGGCGCGAAGTCCTCTGCCACCATCCAATCACCCTTCACCACAACAGCCCTGGCTTTTCTCGCCTCCTCGAGCGCGGGGCACCTGTTCGTGACCGCTCGCAAGTTGCGCGCCGACCACGCATTTTCCAAGGCGATCAAGAAGGCCTCTGGTCTGCAATTCTCGGCACGCAAACTGTACGACTCACCGCCGCCCTGGGATCCCGATCCGCGCAAGAGTGAACTGGCCCAGTGGGTGCGCGCGCGGGCTGGCGAACTCGAGGTTCGCCTCGCTGCCGATGATGCAGCCTTTCTCGCGGCCGCCACGGGCAATGACTTGCCGGCCATCGATATGGCCCTGGAGAAGGTGCGTCTGGCAGGCAGCCAGGGTCTGGCCGCGGTGGTGGGTTGGCAGAGCGGTGGATCGCCCTGGAAAGTGGCCGATGATCTCCTCGGTGGCGACCTCGGCCGCGGTGTAGGGGGAGTCGAGTCACTCTTCCGCGGGGGCTTTCGCTCCGACCGCGACGGCAAGACGCTCATGGACCGCGGCGGCTTGGTGGCCATGTTGCTGGTGGCCCTGCGCGGCAAGGCGCGCAAGGCCCTGGTGGCCTCGCGGGCCATGGCCCGCGGCAAGAGCTTGGATGAAGCAGCCGACGAAGCCGGCGTCTCACGCCAGAAGATGGCCCGCACGGCGCTCCAGTCGGATTTGCGGCTGAGGACCTGGAACCTGTGGCAGGCGGCCCTCGCGGACATCTCTGAACTCGAATTCCAGAGCCGCTCAAAGGGCGTGGTGGACGCGGCCGATTTCGCCCGTTTAGCCCTGCGCTGGCAGACCGATCCGACGGCCGCCGTGACCCCGCGAGGTCGGCGATGAGCACCCGCGAAGAAGCTTCCGCGCAAGGCGGTGTGATCCGGCGCATGGACGAGCTCGTGATCTGTCAGATCGCGGCTGGTGAAGTCATCGAGCGCCCGGCTTCGATAGTCAAGGAACTCCTGGAGAACGCCCTCGACGCCGGTGCGACCCAGATCCAGGTGGACCTCCAAGAGGGCGGCGCGCGCCTGGTGCGGGTCAGCGATGATGGCTGTGGCATGACGGCCGCCGACCTCGAATTGGCCTTCGAGCCCCACGCTACCAGCAAGCTGCGCGACGCCTCCGACCTCAATCACATCGCCAGCCTGGGTTTTCGCGGTGAGGCTCTCGCCTCCATGGGCTCGGTGGGGCGTTGTTCGATTTTTTCGCGCACTAAAACCGCCGAGACCGGCCACCGCATCACCAACGAGGGCGGCCAGGAGAGCCCCGTGGAGCAGGCCGGAGGCCCGCGGGGCAGCATCGTCGAGGTGCGCGACCTGTTCTACAACACGCCCGCTCGTAGACGCTTCATGAAGCGTCCTTCCACCGAACTCTCGCGTTGCCTCGAAGTTCTGCAACGCGCTGCCCTCGCTCAGTTAGGTGTGGGCTTCGTCGCCACCCATGACGGGCGCCGCTGCTACGACATCGAGGTCGGCATGGATCTCTCGGATCGCATCCGGCGTACTTTTGGCGCCGAGTTGGCCGAGTCTCTGGTGCCCGTGGAAGCCGACAACGGTCGCTTCCGGATCACGGGTTTCGTGGCGCCGCCGCGCTTTTCGCGCCGCGACAGCCTGCGCCAGATGTGGTTCCTGAACGGACGCACGGTCAAGGACCGGGTTCTGATCCGCTGCTTACGCGAGGCCTATCGCGGCTTTTTGGTGGAGGGGCGGGTGCCGGTGGCCTTCTTGCAGCTCTCCATGGATCCGACCCTGGTGGATGTGAATGTGCACCCGGCCAAGGCCGAGGTGCGTTTCCGCGAGGACCGACACCTTTTCGGTTTTTTGCTGAAAGCCCTGCGCGAGGGCGTACAGCAGACCGACATGGCCACTCCCGGCAGCAGCCTCCTGTCGCGGGCCCTGGTTCGCGATGGCCGTAGCCTGCGCGAGATGCGCGCTTCACATCCCGGTCAAACGGCCCTGGAGCCCACGGCTCCCCGGACCCCCTGGCGGGTGCGTGAAATGCCCGCTGCGCCCCTCGAAATCCCGCGGCCCGCGCAGCAAGGCGCGCCGCCCTCGGCTGCTCCCAATGCCGCAACTGACGATCTTCGCGGCCCCTTCTTGCAGGTGCACAAGACCTACCTCGTGCGCGCTCTGGCCGATGGCTTTGAGGTCATCGACCAACACGCCTTGCACGAGCGCATCACCTTCGAGGGACTTTTGCGCGACCTGCGCGCTGGCCGCGTCGAGGTTCAGCGTTCCTTGATCCCCGAGGTGGTGGAGGTCTCGCGCAGTGAACTGGAACTGCTCATCGAACATCGCGACAGCTTGGCCCGCATCGGTATCGAACTCGACGCCTTCGGTGAGACCGCCGTGGCCGTCCACGGCCTACCGGCGCGCTTGAAAAATCCAAAGGCCCAGGGCGTGGTGCGCGATGTGGCCGAGATCATCGCCCGCACGGGCAAGGCGCCCGACGCCGAGGATGTCATCGAGGAAGTCCTGCACCGCACCGCCTGCCGTTCATCGGTGATGGCTGGCGATGCCCTCGGCGAGGACGAGATCAAGAGCCTCCTGTCCCAGGGCCAGGCCCTCGGCGCCGCCGATCAGACCTGTCCCCACGCCCGGCCCACGCGGGTTCGCTTCACCCTCGACGACCTCGAGAAGGCCTTTCACCGCAAGTAGCGCGGGGGCGCCTCCGGCTACCTGGAGGGAGGGCGGAAATCGTCGGGCGAAAGACCCGCGCGCAGGCTGCCGCGGGAGCGCTTGAGTGTCAGTTCCGATGTAGCCCTGGCGGCGAAGCGTGCCCCAGAGGCTGGCACGCCTGCGGGTGCGATCTCTCCCAAGGCCGTTCCTTCCAGAGCATAGAGTTCGATCCTGTGGGGCACCCAGAACCCATCGCGGTCGGCGTGTTGGTCCAGACGCACCAGGAGTGGCGGTGCAAGCGGTCCGTCGCCGAGGAGCTCTTCGCGCACGAGGGCGTAGCGAATGGTGTGGCTCACCGGATCCAGGCCGAGGTCCACGGTGTAGATCGTCTCGCGAGCGGCCGATATCCCCGGCGCCGCGGCGGGCAGGAAGAAGTCCGGGCTGGAGACTCGCAACCAATCGAGTCCAGCGCCCACCGACCGTGCGTGTCCCGCGAGGCTGGCCGGGGCGGAAGGGAGGATGGCCAGATCGCGGATGCGCAGGTTGCGCGGATTGGAGAGGGCCACGAAGTTGCGCGCCAGGCTGGCCATCTCCTCGATCTGCTTGCGATCCTCGGCGCCTTCGCGGCCCACGAGCGGCACAAGCTCCTTACCGTCGATTAGAAAATCGCCCGCGGGACCGCGCAAGTGGGTGCGACCAGTTTCAAGTTCGGCTCGCAAGAGCCCTGGCACCAGGTAACTGAAGTCCAGCTCCAGGTCGTTCGTCTGGAGTTGGCCCGCCGAGCGCTGGCGCAGGTAGAAGTGTAGACGGAAGGAGCGCACTGCATCGCCTTGAGCGCTGCGCTCCACGGCGGCCAGCCAGGCGGCGCGGGCTTCTTTCGAGGCATCGGCGGGCAATGCACCGGGCTCCAGGGGCAGGTCATCACCGCCCAGGGCGGGAGCCTCTGGAGTGGGGCTTCCGTGGGCGGCGCGGGCGCGCTCGAGAGCGCTTGTCGAGCCCTCTTGCGCCGCGCCGGAGGCCGCCAGGCAGAGGGCCAGGGAGACGATCAGTTGGAAGATGGACACGGGTGGCGGGCGTGGAGGGGCGGGGCTGTGAAGAGCCCAGAGCCTACGGCAGAGGCGCTCACTTGACCACCGCTCAGCGAACGCGGCGGGCGCAGAGCCTCCGGCTTCGGGTATCTTCAGCGCCATGACCGAACCCCATGCCTTTCCAGCCCGCTCCGGGGTGCGAGCCCTCGTGGGCACAACGGCCGCCGGCAAGAGCGCCCTGGCCCTGGAGGTTGCACGGCAGGCCGGGGCCGAGTTGGTCTCCCTCGACTCCATGCAGGTCTACCGCGGCATGGACATCGGCACGGCCAAGGCCACGGCCGAGGAGCGCGCGCTCGTGCCGCACCACATGCTGGATATCGTGGGTCCAAATGAGCGCTTTGATGTGCAGCGTTTTCTCGGCGCCCTCGCGCCGGTGCTCGAGGACCTCGATCGGCGCGGCGTGCGGGCGCTCTTCGTGGGCGGCACGGCCTTCTATCTGAAGGCCCTTTGCCAGGGGCTCTTCGACGGCCCGCCGGCGGACCTCGAACTACGCGCACGGCTCGAAGTCGAACTCGTGGACCAGGGAGCCGCGGCCCTGCATCAACGCCTGGAGGATGTGGATCCCAGGAGCGCCGCGCGCTTGCACGAGAATGACACCCGGCGCGTCCTGCGCGCCCTCGAGGTTCACGGTCAGACCGGTCAGTCCATGTCGTCTTTGCAACGGGAGTGGGGCTGGCACGGCGGCGAGGCGAGCCCGGCTGAACGCTATCTCGTGGGTCTATCCCACGAACATCTGGACCTTGACGGGCGCATCAGGGAACGCTGCGAGGCCATGCTCGCCGCAGGCTGGGCCGCAGAGGCCGTGGCCATTCGCGACGGCTCGGGCTTCAGCGAGACTTCGGCCCGCGCTCTGGGCTACGCGGAGGTTCTGCGCTGGGCGGACGGT
The DNA here is from genome assembly GCA_012959785.1 of Planctomycetota bacterium. Classification (GTDB taxonomy): domain Bacteria; phylum Planctomycetota; class UBA1135; order UBA1135; genus DUCM01. Next base: position 12,342 of record DUCM01000009.1, read on the forward strand.
GAGACCAAGCGTTCCGCCTGTCGTGATGAGATCTGCCTGCGCACCCGCCAGTTCGCTCGCAAGCAACGCACCTGGTATCGCCAGTTCGACGACATCGTCTGGCTGGAGAAGCAACCCCTCGCAGAACGCGCAGCAGCTTGCCTACGCGTTTTCGCCTGGGAAGAGTAGCCAGTTTGGTTCCCGCCAGCCCGCGGGCTAGCGGGTCGCCACAATCTTCATCTTGCCGTCGGTGCCGAGGTGGCCGCGCTCAGTCTGCGTAGCGCGGCGTGGGGTGCGAGGTGACATGGATCAGCTCGGCATCGCCTTCCACTTCGGCCATTCCCAGGGCGTCGTCGAGGAACGACACAGTCACCACCCGAAGGGGCCGGAAGGCCACGGACAGGCCAGCAACGAGCTCTTCCGGGCCACCGGGGGCCAGGGTCGCGATGACGGAATCGATGGGCAGGGGAATGAATGTGCCCGTGCCCAGGAGGGCGGCGCCGATCACCAGGGACTCCACATGGAAGTAGTTGAGCGGGTTCGGCAGGGGACTGTGAATCGGCCGCGTCGCGTGGTAGTCCGGATCGTCAGGCTGGAACGGGTTGTCCGGGTTCCAGTTCAGGAAGTGCCGCTGCAAGGTCTTCGCGATGTGCAGCTTGTTCTGCCACTGGTAGTCGATGTACTCGCCATCGACATCGGGTTCATAGCCGAGGGTGATGCGGGCAACCTGGGGGCCCACCGAGCGAGGGCTCCAGTGATCGCTGGCGGCGCTTGGGCTTGAGACGCAGCTGGCGAGTAGGAGGGCACAGGCGGAGGCGCTGAACAGGGCAGAGATCTTCATGAAGTGCGGGGGCCGAGTAGGGGGCAGGCAAGTGTCCAGGAGAGGTAAGGGCGCTTGTCCAGCGCCATCCCGGGCCGTCCTGGGGCGAGTATTCTAGGGAGGCTGGAGGGCGCGGTCCAGACTTGGATGTTTCCCTATCTGGTGGGGTTGGTGAGGTTAGTATGGCGGCCGTGAGGAGTCTCAATCTCAGGCCAGGTTCCCAGGTGGCCGCGCAGAGGGCCACTACCCGCCCCAAGAGCGGAGTTACGGCTCCTCCGGCCTCCTCGGCGCCCTCTGGCCAGACTGCCCTCCAGGGGCGGGCAGGTTCTCGTGGCGCCTGAGATTCGGCCCAGGGTGGCGCTCTTTGGAGGCTCCTTCGATCCGCCCCACTGCGGACACCTGCACGCCGCGAGGACGGCTCGCAAGGCCTTCGAGCTCGATCAGGTGCGCTTCATGCCCGCTGCCCGGCCGCCCCACAAGCCCGATCGTATCCTCGCCGCGGGAACCCAGCGGGCGCGCATGCTCGAGCTGGCCATCGCAACCGCCGAGCCCGACTTGCAGCGCGCCTCCCTGGTGGACCGCCGCGAACTCGAACGGCCCGGTCCTTCCTACACCCTGCTCAGCGTGGAGGAACTTCTGGCCGAGGCCGGCGGGCCCGAAGCTGTCGAGTTGTTTCTGATCCTCGGCAGCGACAACTTGCAAGGGCTCGAACTGTGGCACGAAATCGAGCGCCTCTTGTGCCTGGCGCGACCGATCGTGATCCAGCGTGGCGCCCGGGCTGCAGAGTTGCCGGCGGCCCTCTCGGCCAAGCTCTCCCACGGGGCCATGGAGAGTTTGCGGGCCGGGTTGGTGGCCCTTCCTCCCGTGAACGCGAGTTCCACGGAGGCCCGCGGTCGCGTTGAGTCAGGGCCGGAGTTGGCGCCCGAGGTGGCTGCTTACATCGATCGCCACGGTCTCTACAAGCGCAAGTTGTGACCCTGCTATTCGGTTTCGCCGTAAGTCTCGGCGCTGGATTTTTTCTCGCGGGCCTGTGGCGACGGCTGGGCCTCGGTGATGGACCCGAGGGCGCGCAGGCAGGACGCAAATTGCAAGTCGAGGCCATTCCCGCCGTGGGGGGCCTTGCCATCGCCTGCGCCTGGGCCGCCGAACTGGCCCTGGCCGCTGGCTCCGGCGGGGGAGCCTTGGCCGTCAGTTTGCAACGTTTCGCGCCCCGTCTCCCCGGCTATCCCACGGACCTCGATCCAAGCCGCGCCGCCCTTGGCGCCCTGTTCGCCTTGGCCTGCGCCGGTGCCTTGGGGGTTGTGGACGATGGGCGCAGGGAGGGGCTCGGTCCCCTGGCGAAACTCGCGGGCCAGGCGCTCGCCGGTGCGCTACTGGGCTTGCCGCTGATCTTTCCTGGCGAGGCGGCGGGGCCGGGCCTGGCCCTGGCCCTGGCCTGGAGCGCGGCCTACGGCGCGGCGGGGATGGTGGCCTGCAACGCGCTCAATACTTTTGACAACGCTGACGGCGCGGCGGCGGGCATCAGCACCGCGGGGCTCGCGGCGGCGGCTTCGCCTCTGGCGCCAGCGGTGGGGGGCATTCTGGTTTTACAGCTCGGTTTGCGGCGCCAAAATGGAGCGCTGCGGATCTACCTGGGCGACGGTGGCAGCCATCTCTTGGGCCTCTTGGCCCTGGTGGTGCCAGGGGCCTGGCCCCTGCTCTGGCTGCCGGGCCTGGATCTCGCGCGGGTGGCCGTGGCGCGCATGCGAGCGGGCCGGGCACCCTGGCATGGCGACCGTCTGCACCTGGCCCACCGCCTCGAGCGTTCGGGCCAGGGCCCCCTCGCGGTTTGCGCTTGGCTACTTGGTCTGGCGGCTCCTTGCCTGCTCTTCCCGGGGCCGCCGGGGCTCCTCGCGAGCTGCGCGCTCTTCGGCCTCGCCCTGCATTTTACCCGCCGGGCGGCGGTTGCGGTCGAGGCCTGAGCCAGAGCCGGAAGACCGACTTCAGCGGGCTTCCGGGAGCCGGTGCTTGCCCCCAGCCGGGGCGCTCACGATACTCTTCGGCTGGATTCTTCAAAGGGCACCCCTCCCCCGGAACCAGGTACCCTGACGCCGGGACTCCGACACTAGCCGTGACTTATCCCAAGACCGCTATCATCTCCGACCTACACGGGAACATGCCCGCCCTCGAGGTCGCCCTGGCCGACGCGCGCGAGCGCGGCGCCCAGCGCATCGTGTGTTGTGGCGACACCGTGGGCTACGGCGCTCAACCCCGCGAGGCCCTCGATGTGGTCATGACCCATTGTGTGCGCGGTGCGCACTGGGCGGACGGCACTAAACTCGAGGACGGCTTGTGTCTGCAAGGCAACCACGAGGACGCCCTGTTGCACTCCGCCGCCGATTTCAATCCCAAGGCCCGCGCCGCCATCGAGTGGACTCACCGCGAGATCACCGCCGGTGGTGGACGTGAACGGGGCTACGACTACTGGGATTTCATCGCCGAGCTGGAGCCCTCTCATAGCGACGCAGTGGCCATGTTTGCTCATGGCAGCCCCCGCGATCCCGTGCGCGAGTACCTCCTCCCGCGGGACACCGCCTCGCCCTCCAAAATGGCAGCGAACTTTGCGGCCATGAACCGCGAAGTGTGCTTCGTGGGTCACAGCCATGTGCCCGCTATCTACAATCAAGACGGCAGTTTCTTTCAGCCCCGCGACTCGGCCGGGCCCTACGACCTGGGCCTTGGACCGACGAGTCGCGTGATCGTGAATGTGGGTTCGGTGGGCCAGCCCCGCGACCGCGATCCGCGGCTCTCGTATGTGATCTTCGACGGCACTACCGTCGAGTTCGTGCGTCTCGATTACGACCACGAGGCCGCCGCCGAACGCATCCGCGCCACCGGCGAGTTGCCCGTTTATCTCGCGGATCGCCTGGCCTCCGGCAGCTGACCGCCGCCCACGAAGCCCCCCCCCTCTCGCTCCTCCCCAGATCCCCCCCCCCGGCCCCCTCTTTTTTTTGGAAAAGCGTCTCCCTCTAGCCCTCTTGCTCTCGTTCCTGATTATTGTGGCCTGGAGCACCTTCGGTCCCAAGCCTCCCCCGGGAACCTCCACGCTCCCTGATCAGGTGGATGCTGGTGCTGCGCAAGAGCAGTCGGCCGGGCCCTCGCGGGAAGCCCGCGAACTGGTGGCCGAGCGCCAGGCCGCCGAATCCGAAGAGGAGCTCACCTACCTATTTGACACGGGCGCAGGCCGCGGGTTGTTCGGCCGCTTCACGAACCGTGGCGCGCGCCTGTTGAGCTTGAAACTTGGCGACTTCAGCCTCGACCGTGAGCTCCCCGAAGAGGATCGCGATGACTCTGCGCGTTGGGTCGAACTCCTCTCCACGATCGAGGGCGCCGAGGGCGCCACGGGATCCCTGGTTTGGGCTGGAGACTCGTCATCGAGCGCCATGCTGACCGAGCCCCTCGAAGAGGCACTTTGGAACAGTCGCGAACTAGCAGGCGGCGGGATCGAGTTCAGCTATGCCCCGGGCACGGGCATGCTCTTCAAGAAGCGCATCCTGCCCGGTGCGGGCGCATTTCAACTGCGGCTCGAACTCGAGCTCGAAAACACGGCCGCCGCCGATATGCCCGGCTTGGCGCAGTTCACCTTGACACCAGCCGAAGTGGTGCGGCCCATCGGCGAGGAACGCTTCTACCAGGAACCCCAGACCATCGCGGCCTGGCGCGGTTCCAGCGGCGAGATCGATGTGGAGACTGCGGTCCAAAAGGAAGGTGGCAGTGACCTGCGTGGTGCGCTCGCCGCACCCCGCGGTGGGCGGCTCTCCTTTGCTGGTGTGCACAACAAGTTCTTCGCCCTGCTCTTTTCGCCGGCCGATGAAGAAGTAGAGCGCAATATCTTGGGCGTGGGCTATCGCCGAGTGCAGGACGAGGGTTGGCTCTTCGAACATCCCGGTCAGGAGGACGAAGCCTGGAAATACGTCGTCTGCGATGTCTCCCTGCAACTCGATGTGCCCCCCCTGGGCGGCTCCAAGACCTGGGCTTTCGACCTCTACGCGGGTCCCAAGCGGCGTACGACCCTGGCCGCCATCGACGAGGAACTCCTGGAGTTGCTGGATGAGGATGTGGGCATGTTCTCCTCCATCGCCAACATCATCACTGCGATCCTGGGCTTCTATTACGGGCTGCTGGGCAATTGGGGCTGGGCCATCATTCTGATGACCTTCACCGTACGGGTGCTCCTGTTTCCCCTCAACCGACGCTTCCAGACGGCCATGGCGCGCTACGCCAAGAAGATGAAGCGCGTGCAGCCCATGATCGACGAGGTCAAGGAGAAGCACAAAAACAACCCCAAGCGTTTGCGCGAAGAGCAATCGCGCATCATGCAGGAAGAAGGCGCCATCCCGCCCCTCGGCGGTTGCCTGCCCATGTTCCTGCAGTTTCCGATCTTCATCGGTCTGTTCCAGGCTCTGCGGGTGGACTTCAACCTGCGCCACGAGCCGTTTATCCTGTGGATGCGCGACCTATCGATGCCCGACCAGTTGGCGCACATCAACTTCAACACTTATCTGCCCTTCATCGGCACGATTGAGTACCTGAACATTTTGCCGCTCTTGATGATCTGCCTCTGGATTGCTCAGCACAAGGTCATGCCTCAACCAGAGAACAGCGGCCCCGACCAAGAGCGCATGAAGAAGATGATGATGGGTATGCAGGTCTTCTTCGCCTTCTTGTTCTACAGCTACGCCTCGGGCCTGGCGCTGTACATGATCACAAGTTCTTCTATCGCGATCTTCGAGACCGTGGTGATCAAGAAGGTCTGGCCCATCGACGACAGCGAGATGGAGAAGAAGAAACCTGGTCGCTTCATGCAGCGCGTGGCCGCAATGCAGAAGGAACAATTGCGTCGTGCAAAGGACGAAGGGAAGCGCAAGAAGCAGCAGAAAAAGAAGCACCGGTAGGCCCTGGCGAATGGCTGACTCGGGTGAAACGATCGTGGCCATCGCGAGTCCGGCCGGAGCGGGCCGGCGCGGCGTGCTGCGCCTCTCGGGGCCAGCGGCCCTTGAATTGACCCGCCAGGTGACGCAGGTGGGCTCGGCTCTCGACGGTAGGCCCCGGCGCGGAGTGTACCGGGGCCGTTTCGACGATGGGGGTGGCAGCCAGCCCTTGTTGCTCTTGTGGATGAATGGCCCGCATTCCTTCACCCGCGAAGATGTGGCTGAGTTTCACCTGTGCGGCTCCCCACCGCTCCTTGAGCGGGCTCTTCGGCGACTGCTGGAGTTGGGCGCGCGGCCCGCGCTGCGCGGCGAATTCACCCGCCGGGCCTTCGAGTCCGGGCGCATCGACTTGACCCGCGCCGAAGGCGTCCTGGCCTTGATCGGCGCCCAAAACGAAGCCGAGCGCCGTTCGGCCGCGGCCTTGCTCTTCGGGGGCCTCGAAGAACGGGTGCTGGCTCTGCGCGCGGGCTTTATGGAACTGCGTTCCCTGTGCGAGGCGAGTCTCGACTTCGACGAGTACGACACGGCCCATGTCAGCCTGACCGAACTGGAGCAGCGCGCCCGGGGCTTGGTGCGGGCTTGCCTCGAAGCCCGTGGCTGGGAAGAGCGCCGCAGCGCTGCCCTGGCCGAGTTGCGCGTGGTCCTCGTGGGGGCACCCAACTCCGGCAAGAGCTCGCTCTTCAACGCTCTTGTGGAAGAGGGCAGTGCCATCGTCTCGGGTAGCGCCGGCACCACACGCGATGTGCTCGAAGGCCGCTGGCTGCTGGCCGGCACGGGCGTGCTCCTGTGCGACACCGCCGGGCTGGCCGAGGGCGGCCGCGATACCGTGGCGGCGGCGGCCCAACTTCAGGCAGCCGGCTTTCGCGCGGGCGCCGACCTGTGCTTGGAAGTGCTCGACCGCAGCGCACCCGAAGCGTCGCTCTCCCACTTGGACCTGGCTGCGCCCACGATATTGGTTTGGAACAAGTGCGACCTCGCCGCGGCGCAAGCCAGCGCTCCGCAGGATGGCGGGGGGTGCCTCGCGCAGGTCAGCCTCAGCGCGCGCAGCGGAGCGGGGCTCCTGGAGTTGGCCGAAATCGTGGCGGCCGCCCTGGGACTCGCCCCTCGGGAGGGCACGTGCGAGGGCGCCAGTGCCTGTGCCGGCCGCCTGGAGCGCGAGCTCTCGGCCCGCCACCGCGCCGCTCTCCAGGCGACCTCCGAGGCCCTGGAAGAGGGGCTCCGGGGGGCCCGCGAGGGCAGCACCCTGGACCTCTTTGCCGAGCACCTCCGGCGCGCCACCGACGCCCTGGACTCCATCTCGGGGCACAGCACCCCCGAGGACCTCCTCGACCGCGTCTTCGGGGCCTTTTGCATCGGCAAATAGGCACCCAGTAGGCCTCCAGCGCGTTGACACACTACATCTTGTGTGTATTCTCATCTTGTCCAGGACGATCCCTCCGTGGGGAGTTCTCAAATCCAGCCCATGAAATGCCCGCACTGCAAGCACGATGACGACCGCGTGGTCGATTCGCGTCTGACCCACGAGGGTGGCGTCGTGCGTCGCCGCCGCGAGTGTTTGCAGTGTTTTCAGCGCTACACGACCTACGAACGCATCGAGGAGACTCCTCTGCGGGTGATCAAGAAGAGTGGCGAGCGGGTGCGCTTCGAGCGTGATCGTGTTTTGGCTGGCATGGTCCTGGCCTGCGAAAAGTTACCAGTAGCCTTCGAGACCCTGGACATGGCCACGGGGCGTATCGAAGCGCGCATCCAGGAGGAGTGTGACCGCGAGGTGGAGAGTTCGGTGATCGGCTCGCTGGTCATGTACGAGCTGAAGGATATCGATCCCGTGGCCTACATCCGCTTCGCCAGCGTCTACCGCGAATTCCGTGACATCAAACAGTTCCTTGAGGAATTGCGCCCGCTGATCGACGGAGAGCAGGTATGAGCGTTCGTCGAGTGCGAAAACGAGATGGGCGCGAGGAGCCCTTCGAGAAGCAGAAGATCGAGGCTGCCGTGCTCGCCGCGCAGGCGGCTGTGGGCGAGGACGATCAGAGTTTCGCCCGGGAAGTCAGTGAGTTGGTCGAACTGGCCCTGCGCCGCCGCTACGCCTGGACCGGACCGCGACGACTCGACCCCATCAGTGGACATCTCGCCGCGTTCCCGAACCCGGCTGAAGGGCCCGAAACCTCGGGCGAGACTGAGTTGTACGAGCCCGCCGACGGGGACGAGGACGCCGCCCCCGAGTCGATTCCCAGCATCGAGGAGATCCAGGACCTCGTGGAAGTGGGGCTCATCGAGTTGGGTCGTGCGGCTCTTGCCAAGGCCTACATCCTCTACCGCGACCGTCGTTCGCGCACCCGCGCCTCCCTCGGCGAGGGCACTCCGCCGAGCGCTGCCGATTGCGCGCGGATCTCCCACATGCGCGTGTGTGAAGACGGGGGCAGCTTGCCCTGGAGCAAGAGCCGCATCGCCGCGGCGCTCGTCAACGAAGCCAACCTCTCCCGCGAAGCGGCCTCGGCCCTGGCCTTGCGCGTCGAAGATCGCGTGCTCGCCTTGGGCTTGCGCCAGCTCTCTACCTCCCTGGTGCGCGAGTTGGTGGCGGGCGAAATGCTGGCCATGGGGCTCACCAGTGCCCTGGCCCGCCAGGCTCCCGTGACCCTCCCGCGCCATGACCTGCGCCAATGCCTGGCCACCGGCCCCGACACTTCCTCGGCCACCTCCGGCGTGCGGCGCGCCGTGAGCGAGGTCCTGGGCGGCGAACTGCTGCGGCGCTTCGCCAGTTCGGAGATACTCTCCGAGCGTGCAGCCGAAGCCCAGCGCGGGGGCGAGCTGTTCCTCGAGGACCTCAGCGCACCGCACCTCTATCTGACTCAGTCGATTTCCTCGGACCTGCTTTTGCGGGGCGCCCCCGGCTCCCTGGCGGCCTTCGACGCCCTTCCGGAAATCGCTTCCCTGTGCGGCGCCGTCTCCCGCGGCATCGTGCTCGAAGCGCCCTCGAGTCTCTTGCAACCTGTGGCCCGCGCTTCCCGAGGCGAGGGCCAGACTTCCCTCACCGCCTGGCTCCTCTCCCTGGCTTCCGTGGCCCGCGCGGCGGGCCGGCGCATCGACCTGGCCAGCGCCGGTCAACGCGCCCCGGCTCTGCTGGCGCGCTTGATGGCCGAGATGCTTGAGTTGTCCCGGGGCGCTGAAGTCGGTTCCCTGGCTCGCCTCTTCGTCTCGGCCAACGAGCTCGAACAGACTCTGGAACACGACCCAAACCTCGCCGAGGTGGTCGATGCGCTCCTCGAGCGGCAGCTCGTCGTGCCCACCTGGGGCGGTGCCGCAGGCCAGATCGTGGCGCCCGGTTGCCTGCGCGCGCCCCGCGAACAGGGGGCCCTGGCCTGTGGTGGTGCGGTGGCGATCAATCTCGTGCGCCTGGCCGAGCGCGCCGGACCCTGGCGCGAGGACCTGGTGCTCGAAAGCCTGGCCCGCAGGGTCGAGGAAGCCGTGGAAACCCTGGCGAGCCTGGCGGCTTTCCAGCGCGATCAACGCGCCGCGCGCCCCGGCGAAGCCCGCGGGCGGGTGAGCTACGCCCTGACGCCGGTGGGCTTGCGCGAGTGCCTGCGCCTGCTCGGCGACGGTGAACTGCGAGCCGCCCAGGGAGCACGCCTCTTGGGCTTGATCTGCGATGGCGCTCGACGCTTCGCGGCCAAGCGTGGCCTGGCCGTGAACCTCACGCCCTGCTTTGGCGCGGCAGCCGCCCGGGGTTTCGAGCACCTGGACAGAAGTTCCGAACGCCTGCAACAGGGACTTTTGTTCGGCGATGCCACTCGCAGCCAGAACGGCTACAGCACGGGTTACACCTTGGGCCACGGCGACCTTGTGGGCGCCGGGGCCCAGGAGGCCGAACTGCTCTCCACCGTGGCCGCCGGCCCTTGGTTGGCCCAACCCCTCGCCCGCGACTCCCGCGAGCCTCTGGTCCACCTCGCCGCCTGGCGGCGCTTCCTCGTCGAGCGCGCAGCCCTGCACGCGGCCACTGCCCTCGACTTGCCCGAGACCGCAGCTAGCAACCCGGCCAACATGTTTTCTTCCCATGCGTCCTGACGCGCGATGCACATCCTTCGACCCAGTCCGTCCTGATCCTCCATGCGCCTAAAAAGCCTCGAGCTCATCGGTTTCAAATCCTTCGCCGATCGCACCGTCTTCGAATTTGGAGACGACACCCTGACGTGCGTCGTCGGTCCCAACGGTTGCGGCAAGAGCAATGTCGTCGATGCCCTGCGCTGGGTCCTGGGCGAACAGCGGCCCACATCCATGCGCGGCAAGGAGATGACCGATGTGATCTTCAAGGGCTGCTCCGGGCGACCGGGAATGGGCTTCGCCGAGTGCACGGTCATACTCGACAACTCCGCGGGCAGCCTGCCCGAACAGGGACCTGAGATCTCTATCTGTCGGCGCGTCTTCAAGAGCGGCGAAGGCGAGTATGTCCTCGATGGCCAGAAGGTGCGCCTGAAGGACATCCGCGAGATGCTCTTCGATACTGGCCTTGGCGGCCGCGGCTACTCGGTGCTCGAGCAGGGCCGCATCGACGCCGTGCTCTCCGCCAACCCGATCGACCGCCGGCGCATCTTTGAAGAAGCCGCGGGCATCAGCCGTTACCGCCAGCGCAAACACGAAACCGAGCTGCGTCTGGCTCGCGTTCAGCAGGACCTCGCCCGTCTCGACGATGTTACTGGCGAGTTGCGCAGTCGGGTGCGCTCACTAAAAATTCAAGCTGGCAAGGCCGAGCGCTTCGTGGAAGCCCGTGGCGTCTGGCAGATTGAGAAGACCCGGCTCGTCAAGCACCAACTGTTCAGCCTGGGAGGCGATCTCGAGACCTGTGTGGCCGCCGTCGAAAGCATGGAAAACGATCTCGCCATTCTGCGCGAGGAGCGTGAAGGCGCCGCTGGCGAGATCGGCAAGCTCGAAACCGGCCGTGATGAGATTCAGGAGCGCGTGGAGCGCGCAGCCGCCTGCGTGGCCAAGCTCGAAGGCGACGCCCGCGCTCTGGATGAGCGCCGCACGCAACTCTTGGCCCGGGTCAACATCTGGGAACATGCCGCCGCCGATGAAGAGCAACGTGTGCAGGACCTCTCGACTCAGCTGGCCCAGCGCGCTGCCGAGCTCGAGGTTTTCGGCGAACAAGAGCAGAGCCTCACTGCCGAAGTCGCTTCCTCACGGACCACCACAGAGAGCCAGACCCAGGCGCGACGGGAACTCAGCCAAAGCTACGCCGAGGCCCGGCAACGGTCTCAGGAGCAGAACGAGGTGGTGCTGGCCGCCTTGCACGGCAAGACCGCCGCGGAAAATACCCGGCGGCACATCGAAGAGGCTCGCGGCCCGGCAGAGGAACGCTTCGAGCGTGTGCGCAGTCGCCTGGAGGAAGCCAGCGGGCAACTCGACGGCGCGCAGACCGAGGAGCACGGCGCTCGAGCGGACCTGCACGGCCTGCAATCCGTGCAGGCCGCGGGCCAGGCGCGTCTGGCCGGGCTTGAGGGCAACTTGCGAACCCTCGACAGCGAATGGACCGTGATTGAGGCCAGTCGCAATGAGTTGGCTCTGGATGTCGCCCGCCACACCAGCCGCATCGAGTCCCTGCTTGACCGCGAACGAGAGCTGGAAAATCTCGGCCAGGGCGCCAAGGCCGTGCTTGAAGCGGCCTCAGAAGCTGGCGGGCCCTGCGCCGCCGAACAACTGAGCGGCTTCCTTGGCGATCACCTGCACACCACGAGCGTCCATGCCCGCGCCCTCGACGCCGTACTCGGCGAGCGCAGCGCGGCCCTGGTGGCCGCCGACGCAAGTGTCGCCCGGCGCGTGGCCCGTTGGCTTTCGGATTCAGACCATGGCCAGGCCGCCTTGACCATCCCCGGTGGCCTGGGTTCTCCCCCCGCGCCGTCGTTTGGCCCCCTGTCCGGGGAGCTTGATGGCCTTGTGCTGGCTGAGCTGCGCTCGGAGGTTCGTTGCGATCCGGGCTTCGAAGGTCACGCCGACGCGCTGCTCGGGGGCGTGCTTTTGGCCCGTGACCTCGAAGCCGCCCTGAAGATCGTGGCCCGCGCGCCCGAGCGGCGTTGCGTGACGCCTGCTGGGGAACTCGTGGACGCTGCCGGCCTCGTGGCTGGCAGCCGCAGCTTGACCGGAGGCGCCATCGGCCGTCGCTCGAGCGCCGCCGAATTGCAGACAGAACTGACCGGCCTCGAGGCCAACCTGACCGACCTGGCAGGGGCCAGCGACAAGCTCAAATTGCGCCGCGAAGATTCGCGCCAGGGCTTCGAGGCGGCTGGAGTCGCCATGCAGGAGAAAATGGAAGCCGTGGCTGCCGGCGCGGGGCGCTTGGCTACCGCCGAAGCCCGGGTGCGCGACCTGGGCGCGGCTGTAACCTTGCTGCAACACGAGAGCACGAGCGTCGTTGCCGAACACGAACAACTCGGTCGCGACAGTGTGGTTGCTGCCGAGGAGGTGCTGACCTGTCGCGAGACCTTTGAAACCGAGAATGAGGCCCTCAAGGTCCTCGACAGGACGCGCCATGAGCTCGAGCAGCGGCGCGAGTTGTTCTTGCGCGAGGAAAACCTCGCGCGCGTGGAGCAGACGCGGCTCGAAGGCCAGTTGGGCGGCTTGACCAATCGCATGGCGGATCTCAAGCGCACCTTTTTGGACAACGAACACGAGGCCGAACGCGCCGGGCGACTGTCCCGCGAAGCCTCCGAGAGCGCCGCGTTGGGCTCCAACGAGAGTCATCAACTCAGCGAGCAGTGCACGCGTATCGGCGTCGAGCGTGAAACAGCCGACGCTGAATTGGTCCGCCTGCGCGACGAAGTGGGTACTGTGGGCAGCACCCTGGAAGAGAATCGCCAAAAGTGCGACTCGGCAACTCGTCGGCTGGAAGGCCGCGCCAGCAATCTTTCCGACCTGCGTCTGGACGAGCAGCGCATTGGCCTCGCTCGTGCCGAGGTGGTGCGGCGCGCTGAAGAGGAACTTGAGCTGAGCCCAAAGGAGCTCTTGGAGGACTTCGTTCAGGAAGAAGAGCTGGCCGGCGCCGAGGCCGTGACCTGCCTGGAAGCCCGCGTGAACGATCTCAAGGGCCAGCTTGAGCGTCTGGGCCCGGTCAACATGGAAGCCTTGGGCGAGCTCGAAGAGGTCGGCGGTCGGCTCGAGTTCCTCGAGGCGCAGATCGAGGACCTGGTGCAATCGCGACGGGTCCTGAACGACACCCTGGGAAAGATCGAGGTGGAGAGCGAACGGCTCTTCAAGGACACTTTCGAGGAGGTCCGCGAGAACTTCCAACGCATCTTCCGCCAGCTCTTCGGCGGCGGCAAGGCGGATGTCAAGCTCGATGAAGGCTTGCCCGTGCTCGAAGCCGGAGTCGAGATCTCCGCCCGCCCGCCGGGCCGCGAGATGTTGCCCATCGGTTTGCTCTCCGGCGGCCAGCGCACCATGACCGCCTTGGCACTCTTGTTCGCGGTCTTCGAAGCCCGACCGAGTCCCTTCTGCGTCCTCGATGAAGTGGACGCGGCCCTCGACGAAGCCAACATCCAGCGCTTCCTCGCCATGTTGGGCGAGTTCCGCAAGAAGACCCAGTTCGTGGTGGTGACCCACAACAAGGGCACCATGACCGCCGGTGACAGTCTCTACGGTGTGACCATGCAGACCAAGGGCGTCTCGCGTCAGGTTTCGGTGCAGATGGATGATGTGGACGAGCTCGTTCCCGAAGCTCGAGGCAGCGACAAACCCGCCGGAGAGGGTCCAGCTGCCAAGGACTCCCCGGGACCGGCAGCCGTGGACGGCGAGTCGGGCGAACGGATCGTCGAGCTCACTCCGCGGGTGTCTGGCGAGGCCGAGACGGAAACCGACTCTGGCGCGGACTCAGCTCCGAAGGCCCGGGCTGAGCCTACGGCCGAACCCAGTCCCGCCGCGGGCAACTAACGACCAAAGTCCGCCGCCACCTGGGGCAGGGCTGCCAGTACCAAGTTGCCCACGCGCTGCAAGCTTTCCATTGAGCAGTGATCCAACGTGTCCTGGCTTGTGTGCCAGTACTCGTTGGCCTGCGGGCCGAAGTGCAGGTCGATTAAATCCAGGGCTGGGATCCCGCGTAGCTTGAACTGCTCGTGGTCGTCACGAATCGGATTCCAATAGCGGGCGAAGATCTCCTCGTCGCCCAAGCCCTTGGCCGCCTTGCGGAAGATCGCCAGCAGCCTGCGGGTGGAGTTGCTGTCCAGTTCTAGGTGCAGGTCCTCGTCGGCCACGAGGTCGAGCAGAATAAACGCCTTGATTCTTTTGAGCGCACCGAAAGTCTGGGTTAGCTGGCGCACATGGTGGCGCGAGCCGTAGCAGTTATCGGGGTCGCGCCAGGTGAAGCGCATGGCTTCTTCGCCATCGAGAAACAGAAAGCGGTAGGTCACTGCGCTCTGCTCGGCGTTACTCAGCACCCGCGCCAGTTCGAGCAACGCGGCGACGCCTGAAGCGCCGTCGTTCGCGCCCAAGAACTCAAAGTCCATGCGTTTGGTGTCGTAGTGCGCTCCCAGGCAAATCATCGGTGCCGGCGCGCCGTCGGGGCCTGGCTGGCCTTCCAGGTCGGCGTAGACATTTTCCATGGCCACCGAGCCCCGGGGCGTGCCCTCGGCCGTGAAGGCCTCGCGCACCGGACTCAGCTTGAGGGCCGCGAGTTCCGCCACGAGCCAGTCGCGCAACTCGGCGGCGGCCGGAGAACCGGCGGGCCGCGCACCGAAGGCGATCTGGGCTTGCATGTGCTTCCAGGCCCGTGCGGCCTCGAACTTCTCTGAAGCCTTGATGGGGGTATCGGCGCCTCCATCACGGCAGCCGAGGGTGAAGCAGGGGGCCAGGAGGGGTACCAAGCAGAGGGTTTGGAGGGCGCGGCGATGCATAGCCCGAGATCCTACCCCAGCCCGTTCCGGGAAAAAGGCTCCAAGGGCTCGGATTCGATGTCTCTCCAGGCGCCTGGGCGGGTCCCGACGCCTCTCACAGGGCTAGAGAGCCCTTGAGCGCGGGGCAGCGCATGACTGGGCCCTGTAAAATCCCCGCCTGCCCCAGACCCATCTCTGGCATGGAACCGCTTTGCCCTGGAATAGGGGCCTCAAGCGGACCAGAGAAGAGGTCGAGGAAGAAGACGCACCCACCCCTCCTGGCCGTGCTCTCCAGTCCTCGAGTTCGTCGGCGTCAAGTTCGTCGGCATCCAGTTCGTCGGCATCCATGCCGATTGAAAAAAATCCATGTCTGAGTTTCACAAGCCTCTCGATCACACCTCTGCACCCTCCGGCTCTCTGATCGACCTCGTCGGTAAGGAGCGGGAACTCCAGCGCTTCAAGACCCTCAGCTGGGAGGGTTCCTTTGAGGACTACCTCGATCTCGTTGTAGAGAACCCGCTCATCGCTCGCAACGCCTGGCAAAGGCTGTACGACATGATTCGCTCCCACGGTAGCGAGGATCCCGAGGTAGCGGGCGCTCCCCGGCGCTGGAGGCTCTTCGATGATCCCCTCGGTGGCGGCCACGACGCCGTGTTCGGCCTCGATGAACCCCTCGACCGCCTGGTGCAGACCATTCGTGCGGGAGCCTCTGGCTTTGGCCCTGAACGCCGGGTGATCCTCTTGCACGGCCCCGTGGGCAGTTCCAAGAGCACGGTGGTGCGGCTCATGAAGACGGCCCTTGAGGAGTACTCGAAATCCGCTGCGGGGGCCTTGTACACCTTTAGCTGGACTGTAGACGGCGAGACCATCGAGTCACCCATGCACCAGGAGCCCCTGCTCCTGATTCCCGAGGACTCGCGAGCGGCCGTGCTCGAGAGCATCAACAAGGGACTGCGCTGTGAGTACGAAATAGGTATCGAGGGCGACCTCGATCCGGTCAGTCGCTATTACTTCAAGCTTCTTCTCGATCGTTATGACGGCGACTGGAAGCGCGTCATTGAGCATGTCAGGGTGCGCCGCATGGTGCTCTCCGAGGCTGACCGCGTGGGCATCGGCACCTTCCAGCCCAAGGACGAAAAAAACCAGGACTCGACCGAACTGACCGGGGATTTGAACTACCGCAAGATTGCCGAGTACGGATCCGATTCGGACCCACGCGCTTTCAATTTCGATGGAGAGTTCAACATCGCCAACCGCGGCCTGTTGGAGTTCGTGGAGGTGCTCAAACTCGATGTGGCTTTCCTCTACGACCTGCTTGGTGCCACCCAGGAGCACTCGATCAAGCCGCGCAAGTTCGCCCAGACCAGCATTGACGAAGTCATCATCGGGCACACCAACGAACCCGAGTACAAGAAGTTGCAGTCGAACGACTTGATGGAGGCCTTCCGCGACCGCACGATCAAGATCGACATTCCCTACAACTTGTCGGTCAAGGACGAGGTGCGTATTTACCGTCGGCAGTTCCGCAAGAAGGGCGCGGCGCGCTGCACCGTGGCGCCGCACACCCTCGAGATCGCAGCCCTGTGGAGTGTCCTGTCGCGCCTTGACGAACCGTCGCACCCCAACATGACACTCCTGCAAAAGGCCCGCGCCTATGCCGGTGAAATGGTCTCTGGCTTCAGTCGCGAGAATGTGCGCGAGATGAAGAACGCTTCCGAGCGAGAGGGCCTGGTGGGCGTCAGCCCGCGCTATGTGCAGGACTCGATCGCCACTTGCCTCGTCTCCGATCGCCCGGTGATCGGGCCTCTGGATGTGCTCGAGGTCCTCGAGGACGGTTTGCGCCATCACAGCCTGATTTCGAACGAGGAGACTCGCAAGCGCTACACCCAACTGATCTCCACCGCCCGTGAGGAGTACGAGGAGATTATCAAACGCGAGGTGCAGTTGGCCATCTCGGCCGACAGTGAGGCCCTCGATCGCCTGTGCAGCAAGTACATCGATAATGTGAAGGCCTATGTCACATCCGAGATGGTTGTGGACACCGGTGGTCGTGAGCACGATCCCGACGAGCGCTTGATGCGTTCGCTGGAAGAAAAGATCGACATCCCCGATTCCCGCAAGGACGACTTCCGCCACGAGCTGATGAACTACATCGCCGCGGTACACCTTGATGGACAGACTTTTGACTACCGCGAGAACGACCGCTTACGCCGCGCCCTGGAACTGAAGATGTTCGAGGATCGCCGCGACACGATCCAGCTCACCAGCCTGGTCTCCACCGTGGTCGATCCCGACACTCAGGAGAAAATCGCGGTCATCCGCGACCGCATGTGCCGCGAGTTCGGCTACGACGAAGTCTCCGCGGAAGAGGTTCTGCAATATGTCGCCGGCATCTTCGCCCGGGGCGAAGCCAAGCAGGAGCCTGGCGACACCGAGGCAGCCTAGCCCATGTTCCGCATCGAGCGAGACCGAGCGCGCTTCCGCGAAATCGTTCGCGGCAGATTGCGCAAAGACCTACGCAAGTACCTCTCGAGCACCGAGCTTCTGGGGCGCCGCGGGGACAAGTCCATCTCGATCCCGATTCCACAGATCGAACTGCCGCGCTTTCGTTTTGGTGACAATTCCAAGCAAGGTGTGGGCCAGGGGCCCGGAGAGGAAGGCGACGCGGTGGATGGCGAGGGCCAGGAAGGCGAGGGTGGCGGCGGCGCTGGCGAACAGGCGGGCGAACACATCCTCGAGGTCGATGTGGACCTCGTGGAGCTGGCCGAAATGCTCGGTGAGGAACTTGAACTGCCCAATATCGAGCCGCGCGGGAATCGCTTGCTGTCCACCGAGGGCGGGCGCTACTCGGGCATTCGCCAGACCGGTCCCAAGTCCTTGCGGCACTTCCGACGCACTTTTGACCGCGCCCTGCGGCGCCAGATTGCCGAGGGCGAGTGGAATCCCAAGAACCCGCGCATCATCCCGATCCACGACGACGAGCGCATCAGGAGCTGCAAGTCGGTGCCCAAGCCGGACTCCTCGGCGGTCATCTTCCACATCATGGATGTCTCGGGCTCCATGGGCCGTGAGCAGAAGGAAATCGTGCGCATCAAGGCCTTCTGGATCGACACCTGGTTGCGTAGTCAGTACACAAACCTCGAAGTCGTCTACATCGTGCATGATGCCGTGGCTCGTATCGTGGACCAGGACACTTTCTTTCACTTGCGCGAGTCGGGCGGCACAAAAATCTCCTCTGCCTACGATTTGTTCCTCTCGCAGATCCTCGAGCGCTTTCGTCCCGAAGAGTGGAACATTTACCCCTTCCACTACTCCGACGGCGACAACTGGTCGGCCCGCGACACCGAGCGCTGCATAAATCTGCTGCGCGACGAAATTCTGCCGCGGGTTAATCAGTTCTGCTACGGACAGGTCAAGAGCGCCTACGGCTCGGGTCAGTTCAAGAAGGACCTCGACGATGCCTTGGGTGAGGAAGGGCGCTTGGTGTGTGCCGCAGTGGACGACCGCGAGGGCATTTCCGAGGCCATTCGGACCTTCCTGGGGAGTGGCCGCTGATGGTGCGCACTTCGAGCTTGCCGCCAGTCTTGCAGCAGCAGGCCATCGATATCGAGGCGATCGCTCGGGCATCTGGACTCGACTTCTTCGATGTGATCTTCGAGTACCTCGACGCCCGTCAAGTGAACGCCGTGGCGGCCTACGGTGGCTTCCCCGTGCGCTACCCCTCCTGGCGCTTTGGCATGGAGTACGAGCGCCTGGACAAGGGTTACAGCTGGGGCCTCTCCAAGATCTATGAGCTGGTCATCAACAACGACCCAACCTATGCCTATCTCGTGCGCGCGAACTCGGCCATGGAGCAGAAGCTCGTCATGGCCCATGTTTTTGGCCACGCGGATTTCTTCAAGCACAACATCTGGTTCTCGCCCAGCGAGCGGCGCATGGTCGATGTGATGGCCACGGGTGCGACCCGTGTGCGGCGCTACATCGACACCTATGGACAGGACAGAGTGGATGAGTTCCTCGACGGCGTCCTGGCCCTCGACAACCTGATCGATCCCTACCTGCCCCTACGCGAGGCTACCAGCCGCCGCTCTTTTGTCCGGCCCGTGTCGCCCCTCGAACGCGCCCGGCATTCCTTCGCCCAGGCCTCGGCTTCGCCGGAAGAGCGCGAGGCGGCCGAGGAGCGCGCGCTATCCCAGGAGGACCCCACGACCCTACCGACCCTGGATGTGCTCGGGTTCCTGGCCGAAGAGGCCGACCTCGCCGAGTGGCAGCGCGATATCTTGCGAATCGTGCGCCAGGAGGCCTACTACTTCGTGCCTCAGCGCATGACCAAGATCATGAACGAGGGTTGGGCCTCGTTCTGGCACAGCCGCATCCTGACCCGTTCGGTCCTGGGCGCCGATGAGATCGTGGACTTCGCCGACTGCCACAGTGGCGCCACCGCCACCCAGCCCGGCCAACTCAATCCCTACAAGTTGGGCATCGACCTCTTCCGCCACGCAGAGGAGACCGGCCATGACCTGTTTCAGTTGCGCGCCCTGCACAACGATGTCTCCTTTATCGACAAGCTCGTCGACGAGGAGTTCGCCGCCAAGTCCGAGCTCTTTCTGTACAGCAAGAATCCACGCACGGGTCGCATGGAGGTCAGCGGCAGGGACTGGCAGAAAATCAAGAAACAGCTGCTATGCGAGTTGGCCTCGGGCGGACTGCCCCAGATCGAATTGGTCCAGCGCGACTTTGGGGGCCAGGGCGAGCTGCTCTTGAGGCACCGCTTCGACGGCCGCGAATTGCAACTCGACCAGGCCGGTGAGACCCTGCGCAGCCTGGCGCGCCTGTGGGGCCGGACATGTCACCTCGAGACCTTGATCGAAGGCCAGCCCCTGCGTATCAAGAGCGATGGAGAGGAGATATCGCGGGTGGAACAGTCCCCGAGCGCGTCCACGCCCCCCGCGGGCGAGGGCGAGCAGCCGGCGGCCTGAGGGCGCGGCCTCTTCATCTTCCCGGGGGTAAGCCGCTTCGGATCCTCCCCGCGCCGCCCTACAATCCCGTGGCCCCTGTAACGGGGCCACACCCGACGAGTGACTGCCGTGATAGGCGCGGCAGGTGAGCATTCGGGAGGACATATAGATGGCTTTTGCGCACGAATTCTCCTGGTCGACTTCCCGCGCCGGCACCTTCGCTGCTTGCAGGCGGCGCTACTATCACGACTACTATTCCTCGTGGAATGGGTGGTCCAAGGAGGCCGCCCCCGAGCGCCAGCAGGCCTACATGCTGAAGAAGATGACCCGCATGCCCCAGCTCGCGGGCACGGTCCTGCACGAAGCCCTGGCGGAGTACTTCGACCGCCATTCGGAGGGCCAGGAGATGACCGCGGACGAGGTACTCGAGTTGGCCTGCTCAGCCTTGCGCGAGGGCTATCGCGAGTCCCGCGCCGGCGCCTGGCGCCAGCGGCCCGCCAAGTACTGTCACCTCGCCGAACACCATTACGAGGAAGTCTGCATCGATGAGTCCGGCAGCAACGCGGCGGAGTACGGCAAGCTATTCATCGAGCGCTTGCGGCGCTCGGTGGATTGCTTCTTCAGCGCCCCCGAAATGCACGCGGCCCGGGAGGCTACAGCGGCGGAGATGCTCAGCGTCGAGGGCCGCCCGCCGGGAGACCGCGCCAATCGAGGCTTTGCCACGATTCAAATGGCAGAGACCAAGGTGTTTGCCATTCCGGACTTCGCCCACCGCAACTCGGAGCAAGGCCAGCCACAACACGTGATCTACGACTGGAAGACCGGCAACCCTCGCGAGCAGGACGAGTTTCAACTGGGCGTGTATGTATTCTTCGCCATGGAGAAGTGGGGCGCGAAGCCCGAAGATGTGCTCGCTGTGGACGCCTACCTGACTCGCGGAGAGTTCAAGAGCCTGCGATTTTCCTCCGAGCGCATGGCCGGGATTCGGGACCGCCTGGAGGGCTCCCTGGCCGAGATGCGCAGCTTGCACTTCGATGCCGATGAATCCATGGGCGACCCCGAGGACTTCCCGCTCATCGCCGATTCCGGCGCGGCTGAGTGCACTGGCTGCAACTACCGCGAACTCTGCGGTCGCTAACTAGGGGCGCGTTGAATCGCGGCGGGAGTTGAGGTAGATCAGGAGGCCGATGCCACAGATGCCCACGAGGGCCGTGGCGTCGGGGGCGTCATGAAAGAGTTCAAGACGATGCTCTTCGAAACCGAAAAGGATCGTCACGCCCAGCACGAGTTCCAGGAGGGCTGAGCCCGTGATCAAACCGGCAGCGGTCAGGATCGACTCGTTGGTTTGGCGCTTGTGGCGGGCTTCGGCGGCGAAGCGGAAGAGGGCCCCCAAGAGAATGCCGGTGCCGATGGCGCCCGGCAGGTAGATGCCCACGGCGAGGGCCATGGCCGGCAGCATCAGGCCCTTCTTGTGGGCACCTATCTCCAGCAGCACGGCCAACGCGCCCAGACCCAGGCCAGCGAAGATCGGCCACCAAGGCAGGTTCTGTTCGAGCAAGAGCCCAGTCACCAGGGTGGCGAACATCTTGCCCTGGGGCGCGGGCAGGGCCTCGCTACCGAGGCCCCAGGCGTTGTCGGCGACGAGGAGCACGATGGGCACCACCACCGAACCCACGGCGAGGCCCAGAATCTGGGCCAGGAAACCGTCCTGCACCCGCAGCCCTGAGAGTTGCATGGTTTTGTAGTCCTGGGAAGAGTCGTTGGCCGCACAGACCGCCACGCAGGCGCCCACCATCAAGGGCGTCAGGATCAGCACATCCTCGACTTGCGTGTGGCCCGCCACGAGGGCGGCCACGCACAACGCGAGGGTAGTGACGAAAATTGTGCCCGAAACCGGCGAGGCCGAGCTGCCGATTTGCAAGGAGAGGATCGCGCCCAGGCAGGTCATCAACATGGCCATGACCAGGATCGTGAAGGCCGATAGCAGGCTGAAGAGCCCGACGCCCGCCGTGGAAAAAAGCCACGCGAGGAGGATCACGATGCCCACCACAATGCTACCGAGGAGCTTGCTGCGCATGCTGTGGTCGACGGTCAGGATCTCTGCCTCGCTCTCGGGGAGGGGCTCGCTCTGCAATTTTTTGAGGCCAAAGAACTTCACCAGGGAGAAGAGCACTGCCACAAGCATGGTGGCACCCCCGGCCCAGCGCATGGTCTGTTCCATCTGGGCGCCGGTGGTGGCGAGGAAGCGTTCTGTCTTCCAGATCGATTCAGGCAGCAAGCCGCTCATGCCCCACTCGCCACCCATGCGGATCATGGCGCCGGTGAAAACCAAGAGGGCCGTGGGCAGGGTCAATAGTCCGCCGATGCCGATCAGCAAGGCGTCGAGGGGTAGGCGAAAGGCGAAGTCGTGGTCGTTGCGCGTCTCACGGAAGACCGCGAAGCTGCCGGCGAGGGCTCCCATCTTGGTGCACAGGGTGGCCGCGGCTCCGGCGCCCAGGGCGGCGAAGAGAGAACGGCCCATCTTGGGTCGCGCGCTGCGCTCGAGCACGGCCGAGCGGATCATGGTCTCGCAGGCGTGGGCTTCGGGAGCCGGCAGGGTAGGGTCGATGAGAAACTTCTTGGTGGCCAGCCCCACGAAACCAAAACCGATCAGAGAGCCGGCAAGACTCAGGATGATCAGGGTCCAAAGATCCACTGGAGGAACCTCGAGTCCCTTCTGGCGGTAGACGATTTGCACCACCGGCGCGGTGAAGATCACTCCGGCGGTGACTGCCATGCCCGCCGAGCCCGCGACCTGGGCCATGTTCAAGAAGCGGCTGCCGCCCTGTCCTGCGGCGCGCTTGGCAAAAAGCCCCCAGGCGCAGAGGATCACCAGGGGGCTGATGCCCGGAGTGATGCCGGCCTTGAGACCGGCGATCACAAAGGTGCCCGAGAGCAGCGCGGTGATGAAGAGACCAAAGAGAATGGGGGCGAAGTCGCGTCTCATGGAGTTGCTTGGCGGCTGGGGAGGGGAGCGGCGACCCTCACCCTACTCGCCGGCCTCCGGGGGCGGTACTCTTCAGTCCGAAGCGCCCATCGCCATGCCGTCCTCGACCACGCCCTCCCTCTCGATCCTGCTGCCCACCTTCAACGGCGAGCCTGACCTGGAACGGCTCCTGCCCGCCCTTGCGGCCCAGGAGGCCGTGGGGGAGCTGCAACTGGTGGCGATCGACTCCTCCTCCACCGATCGCAGTCTCGAGCTTCTGGCCCGGGCCGGCGCCGAGGTTCAGGTCATCCCGCGCGCCGAGTTTGGCCACGGCACCACCCGCAACGCCCTGGCCAAAATGGCCCGCGGAGAGATCCTGGTTTTTCTCTCTCAGGATGCCCTGCCGGCCGACAAGCATTTTTTGGCCGAGTTGACTGCGCCCTTCGAGGATCCGCAAGTGGCGGGGAGTTACGGGCGCATCCTGCCCAGGCCGGACACCGATCCCCTGGCCGCGCGCACGGTTCTGGCGGCACCCGAGGCCCGTGCGGAAGATCTGACTCGCGAACTTGAGGATGTCGACGCGATCTGGAGTCTGCCCGGCGACCAGCGCGCTTGTCACCTGCGCTTTAACAATGTGGCCTCGGCGGTGCGCGCTCCGGTTTTTGCGGACATCGAATTCCCCGAGTTGCCCTTTGGAGAGGACTTTGCCTGGGCTGCACGGGCCTTGAACGCGGGTTGGAAGATCCGCTTCGCGCCCAGGGCCGTGGCCCTGCATGCCCATGTCTACACGCCGCGCCAGGCCTTCGCGCGCTATGCCATCGACGCGGCCTTCCACCGCGAAATCCACGGCCATCTCCTGCGCCCCAACCTGGCCTCCGTGGCCCGCGGGCTGGCCTTCGAGTTGCGCGAGGACGCGCGTTATCTCTGGCCGCGAATGGGCCTCTGGGGCCTCAGTTGGCACATGCTGCGGGCTCCAGGGCTGCGTGGGGCCCAGATTCTCGGCCAGTGGTGGGGCAGTTGCTCCTACGGCCAGGCATTTTGGCCCGAGGAAGGCCCAGACCAGGGCGGATCGAGCCGATGAGCTGTGGTGGGGGCTGTTTGCCTTTGGTTTAGTAGGCCAGCATTTCCACTCCACCATGCAACCTATTCGCTCCGTCTCCATCTTGATGCCCACCTACCAGGGGCTGGAGTTTTTGAGTCGGGTGCTCGCCGCCCTGGCCGAGCAGCGCCTGAAGATCCCCTGGGATCTTTCGGTCATCGACTCCTCTTCGACGGACGGGACCTGGGAGTTGTTGGAGAGTTGCGCGGCGGACTTTCCCGTGCCCTTCACGCGCCAGTGCATCGAGTCCGTGGAGTTCGACCACGGCGACACGCGCAACCTGCTGGCGGCCCAGTCAAAGGGTGACCTGCTCGTCTTCCTGACCCAGGACGCCATCGTCATGGGCAGCGATTGGTTGGCGCAGTTGGTGAAAAACTTTAATGACGACAAAGTCGGCGCGGCCTACTGTCGAAATTTGCCGCGGCCCGACGCCGAACTCTTGACACGTGTCTTCAGTCAGACCGATCCCGGTTATCTCGCCGGACGGCGCGAGACGAGCATCGAGGATCACGAGGCCTACGGCGAACTCGACCCCGGAGAGAAGCGGCTGCTCTACAACTTCAACGATGTGGCCTCGGCCGTGCGTCGCGAGTTGTGGGAACGCCATCCCTTCCCGCGCACGGCCTTTGGCGAGGACATCTTGATGGCGCGCGCCCTGCTCGAAGCGGGCTACACCGTGGTCTACGACGACCAGGCCACGGTGGAGCACAGTCACGACTACACGCCAACGGAGTGCCGCACCCGGGCCGAGATCGACGGCCGTTTCAATGCCGAGTGGCTCGACCGCATTGCGGTGGCCTCGAAGAAGGACGCTCGCACCCTGGTGGGGCGCCAGCTTGAAATCGACGAAAGAGCCCTGCGGGCGGACGGCTTGGCGAGCGCTGACCTCGCCCGTGAACTCAAGCGCGCCAAGGCCCTGCGCGAGGCAACATTCATGGGGCTCTACGAGGGCGGGCGTTCCAGTGTGCGCTTTCCCGCCAGTCGGCTCCTACAAAAGACCCAACTCAAGATCCTCTATGTGGTCCACGGCTTTCCGCCCGACACCTGGGCCGGGACCGAGATCTACACCTTCAACCTGGCTAGCGAGATGCAGCGCCTGGGCCACAGCTGCACTGTCCTGTGCCGCGTGCCCGCCACGGCCGAGGAGCCCGACTTCCACCTGGAGACGAGCCAATTCCAGGGTCTGCGCGTCCTGCGCCTGGTCCATCGACTCGATCACAAGAGCCTGCGACAGAGCTACCAACACGATGAGGCCGAAGAGGCCTTCGCCCGGGTTCTGGCCCGGGAAGCACCGGATCTTGTTCACTTCCAGCACCTGATCCACACCTCGGCCGGTCTGGTGCAGGTGGCTCGGGAACAAAAACTCGCCACGGTTATCACCTGCCATGACTACTGGGGCTTGTGTGCCCGCGTGCAACTGATCCGCCCCGACGGTGTGATCTGCGAAGAGAACCAGGGCGCGGGCTGTTTCTTGTGCGTCAAGGAAAAGGGCCAGGGCGAAATTGGGCGCCTGGCAAGACTCGATGCCCTCGCCAGCCCCCTGCTCGATGCCCTTGAGGGCGGCCTGCGCCGGGGCAGTCAACTCGTGGGCAAGTCTGAGGGTCGTTGGCAAGGCTTTGGCGAGATGCGTGCGCGCCACGACTTCGTCACGGCAGCCTACGCCGCGGCCGACCTGCGCATCAGCCCCAGTCGCTTCTTACGCGACCGCTATCTGGCGAGCGGCAAGTTTGATCCTCACACATTCATTTTCTCCGACAACGGCATGCGCACCGACCACGTCGAGGCCCTGAAAAAGCAGCCCGATCGCGAGGGCCGCGTGCGCTTCGGTTTCGTGGGGAGTCTCGTCTGGTACAAGGGCGGCGAGGTGCTCATGCGCGCCATGGCTGAACTGGATCGCCCCCGCGCCCTCTTGAATGTCTACGGCCCCTGGGATCCAGAGGGCGATGAGCACCACGGGGAACTCGAGAGGCTAGCCCGGGGCGCAGCGGTGGAGTTCAAGGGGCGCTTCGACAACTCGCGCCTTTCCGAAGTGTACAGCCAAATTGATGTCCTCATCGTGCCCTCCATCTGGTTCGAAAATTCGCCCATCACCATCCACGAGGCCTATCTGACCCGCACCCCGGTGCTGGCCAGCGATATTGGCGGAATGGCTGAGTTTGTGCGCGATGGCGTCGATGGGCTGCACTTCAAGGTGGCTGATCCTTCGGATCTGGCCGCCAAGATGCGACGCTTCGTGGACGAGCCCGGCCTGCTGGCCGAGCTGTCGCAGGATTTCATGAGCATCAAGACCCTCGAGCAGAACGCCCTGGAGACCGAGTTTCGTTACCGCGGGTTGTGTTCGCGGGTGCGTGGCGCAGCGTCGCCGGCGCGTATGGTCTTGATGCGCGCCACTGGAGCCATGAGCGCTCTGCGCCTTGGCGCGGTGGAAGACCAGGGCGCCAGCCTGGCGCTCCTGCGCCCCGAACCCGGTACTGCCATCGAGTTCGATCTCGAAGGCTCGGGAGGCGGCCGGCGCGAAGTGCGCGTGCGCCAACAGGTCGTGGGCGCCGAGTCGGAGATCGTGCTGGGCGGAATCCTCAAGGTCGACGGCGAGACCCTCGCGACCCTGAGCGATGTCCGCGGCGAGGGCGAGGACCGCGAGGATGTGTCGGTATTTCCTGTGGACCTGCCCGCTGGCGCGGCACGCCTGCGCCTCGAGCCGGGGCCGGGCCGCTTCCTGCGGGTGGCCACAGTGGAAATTGTCAGGACAGATACCGAGGAGGCTTCCCGATGAGTGCGCTCTTCGGCCGCAAGGGTGGGAGGCTTTCCTCCAAGAAACCCGTCAAGGGAGCCAGCCGTCCCCCGGCCGATCCCCTCGAACTCGCAGTGCAACTGGGGGAGGCCCTGGTGCAGAAAGAACTCCCGCGCTGCTCGATCATCATCCTCAACCTCAACGGCCGCCATCATCTGCGGCCCTGCTTTGAGACCCTCAAGAATCTCGACTATCCCAGGGACCGATTTGAGGTGGTCCTGGTGGACAACGGCTCCAGCGATGGCAGCGTGGAGGAACTCAAGAGGGACCACAGTTGGGTGCGCTTGCTTGAGAATGAGCGCAACCTGGGTTTCAGCGTGGGCTGCAACCAGGGCGCGGAGGCCGCCACGGATGCCGAGGTGTTGGTCTTCATCAACAACGACATGCGCGTGGACAAGGGGTTCTTGCGCGAACTGGTTTCGCCCCTCGTGCGTGGAGAGTGCCAGTCCACCACGGGTAAGATGTTTTCCTGGGATGGCAAGCTGATCAACAGTGCCGGGGGCGGGATGAATTTCTACGGCATTGGCATCCAGCGCGGCCTCGATGCAAAGCCAGGCAGCGACTACGACTGGCCGCGCAAGACCCTCTTTGCCTGCGGCGGCGCCATGGCCATGGCGCGCGATTTGTATTTGGAGTTGGGCGGCTTCGACTCGGAGTTCTTTGCCTACTACGAGGATGTGGACCTCGGCTGGCGCTCCTGGGTTCAGGGCCATGAGGCCTGGTATGTGCCCGCTGCGGTTTGCTACCACCACCATTCGAGCACTTCCAGGCGCCTGCCCGTGGAGATGATCCGGCTCTTGCAGGTGCGCAATCCCCAGCTCGCTTGTTTCAAGAACTACGACGACCAGAACCTGCGCAGAATCTTGCCCGCCATGCTGGCTCTCGCTCTCCGGCGAACCCTGCTCCAGAGCGGCCTCGGGGACGACAGGGGGTTCCGCATCGAGGACGCCGAGCAAGTCGCCGGCGGCCCCGTGCGACGCCTGCTCGAAAAGGCCCGCGGCCAACGGGGGGACACGATTCCCATCAAGCGCGCCGCCGCCGCCGACCTGATCGGCATCAACGATTTGTTGGGCCGATTCGATCACTGGACCGAGCGCCGCGCCGAAGTCCAGGAGAAGCGCAAGCGAGAGGATGCTGAGATCTTTCGCCTCTTCCTGGCACCAAAATGGTGCATCGAGGAAGAGCCTGGCTACCGTGAGTTGCAGTCGGGGCTGACATCGCTGTTGGGCCTCGATAAACTCTTCCAGGACCTGACCGAGCCCGGTTCCGTGCCACCCCGTTCCAGGTGATGCCCATGAAGTTGTCCGTAGTGATGCCCGTCTACAACGAGGAGAAGACCCTCGAGGAGATCGTGGCTGCCGTGCTGGCGACGCCCTATGAGATTCAGCTTGTGCTTGTGAACGATGCCTCGCGCGACGGCACCCGCAAGATCCTGGATCGCTTGGCCCTGGAACACGACGAACTCGAGGTATATCACCACGACATCAATATGGGCAAAGGCGCCGCCCTCGCCACGGGCTTCAAGTATGTGCGCGGCGATGTGGTTCTGATTCAGGACGCCGACCTCGAGTACGACCCGGGGGACTACCCGCTGCTCCTGCGGCCGATCCTCGAGGGCAAGGCCGATGTGGTCTACGGCAGCCGTTTTTTGGGCGGCGCTTATGTGCGCGTGCACCTGTTCTGGCACTACCTGGGCAACCGCCTGTTGACCTTGGTGAGCAACATGTTCACCAACCTCAACCTGACCGATATGGAGACCTGTTACAAGGTCATGAAGATCGAGGTCGCCCAAAAGCTCGACATCCAATCGCGCACCTTCGCCGTGGAACCGGAGATGACGGCCAAGATCGCCAAGATGCGTTGCCGTGTCTTTGAGGTGCCTATCAGCTACGCCGGCCGCGACTACGACGAGGGCAAGAAGATCGGCTTGAAGGACGCCTTCATTGCCATCTGGGCCATCGTGCGCTGGCACTTTGCGGGCTAGACCGCGAGGTTCTCGCCCACCTGATCCTGGGAGGCGACGATCACCCGCACGCGCTCGAGGCCCAAGCCGGCCAGCGCTTCTTGGGCCGCGGCCAGAGCCAGGCCGGGTGTGTTGTTGTGGGCCGAGAGGTGGGCCAGGACCAGGGTGTGCAGGTCGGGGCCCGCGAGCTGCCCCAGTAGCTTGGCCGCCTGGACATTGGAGAGGTGCCCGCGGCCGCCCGAGATGCGGCGCTTCAGGGTCTCGGGATAGGGGCCCTCGCGCAACATTTGAGCGTCGTAGTTGAACTCCAGCACCAAGAGCTGAGCGCCCTTGAGGTGCCGCGCCACCTCGGGACAGGGTTGGCCGATGTCGGTCAGGATCACGGCGCAGCGGCCCTCGTGTTCGAGCTTGAAGGCCACCGTGGGGTCGCAGTCGTGGGGCAGCAACACCGGCGTGTAGGTCACTTCTCCCTCGCCGCGTTCGGGCAGTAGGGTATGGGCTCGGCCGATGCGGAGGGCGTGTTTGTCAGGAGCGCGCGCCAAACCGCGGTGGGTCAAGATGGCCTCAGCGGCGTGCAGGACGGCGTGCTGGCGCTTGGCCACAGCTCCCGCCGAACGGGAGTGGTCGCGGTGTCCGTGGGTCACGAGCAGGTGGTCGAGGTTGCGCGGGCCGACATGGGCGGCGGCGAAGCGTTCGGAGAGGGCGCGCACACCCAGGCCAGCGTCAACCAACAGTTGCAGGTCGCCAGCGCGCACGAGGGTCGCGTTGCCTTTGCTTCCGCTAGAGAGAACTTGCAGGTGCACGACTCGTGGGATCGGAACTTCTTTTCTCGGCGGAGCGCGAGAAGTAGGCCAAGAGCAGGGCGCCCAGCAGAGCCGCCAGGCTCAAGAGGGCTCCCATGCCAAAGACGCGCCGGGCGTCTTTTTCGCGGGCGAGCCCCGCAGCTGTCAGGTTTCGAGGGGCACCTTCAGCGAGGATAAGGCTGCGGCTAAAGATGTAGAGGCCGTTCTCCTCGTGGACCAAGGCAAGACGCGGATGGGCGAGCGGCAAGCGGGCCAGGACACAGGTCACGGCCAACTCGTCCAGAAGCGGCGCATCGAGGAGCGCGGGGTCGGAGAGGGCGCTCCAACCCGAGCGGTAACGACCCGCGGGATCGAGGGCTGCGAGGGCTCGCACCAAATCGCCATCGGGCAAGGCGCAGTAGGGCGCAAGGTCGGCGATGCCGTAGACCTGCAACAGGTTGGGCCGCGCCAGAGCCAGGACTTCGTCGATGCCCGAGGGACTCGTGTCCACCCGCAGAACCCGGCCGGCGCCTGCGGTCTCTGCGATGATGTCCAGGGTGCGCGAGGGTGGAAACAGCTCCTCACCAGGAGCCAGGCTGCGAGGCCGGGTCCAGTTCCAGCCGGCCTGGATGCCGCCCACCACCACCAGAAGCGCGAGGCCAGCGGTCACCAGCCAGGAACCGAGGCGCCGCGCCCGCCAGAGCAGCACCAAGGTGGCCAGCGCCATGGCCGCCACGGCCCAGGCACTCTGTTGGAGTGCAGCGAAGTTTGCTGCTGCGTGTTGGGTCGAGATGTAACGCTTGAGTTCTTCAGGGGAGATGGCGTGGCGTTGGGCCAGGGCCATGCGCCAGTCGGCGAGCCAGGCGTTGTCCATGTTCCTGAGCCCAAGCCAGGCTGCGCCCACCACCAGGAAGAGTCCCGTGCTGCCGGCGATCCACTGTGCTGCGCGACGCCCATCGAGGAGCGCCGTGAGTCCCAGGGCCGCGAGCCAGGGCCACAGGACCCAGGCGATGGCGCCGGCCCGCGCCGGACTGCCGAGGTCGAATCCCGGCAATCCGTAGAGCCAACTCACGCCGGGAACTCCCCACTGAAACGCCAGGCAAACGGCGAGGGCAACCAGGGGAAAGCCAAGCTGGCGCCAGGGTACGGCCAGGGCGGCGAGAGCCAGGATCAAGGCCGTGGTTCCCAGGTAGATCGACCACTCGAGGCGATTGGCGGCCAGGATCTCGGCGCTCTTGCCGGTCCGCGAAAGCCACCAGGCGACGGCGTGTCGGTTGGCCGGCTCGGCATCGGTGGGGCTGCCGAAGACTTCCGCGCCCAGCCAACCGGCGAGGGCCGCGGGCGCCAGGGCACCGTCCGCCACCTGCGCCCGGGTCATGGCACCGCGGGTTGATTGGCTTGCGGCGCTGGCCATGGGCAAGATGTGCACGGCAGCCATCAAGAGGCCCAGGCCGGCGTAGGCTGCTGTGCGAGTCAGAGCGCCGGGCGCGGCGCTGCTGCGCAAGTGGAACGACCAGGCCGCCGTCGTGGCCACCACAAAGGCGAAGATGGGAGCGAAGCCCGCCAATCCGCTGGCGGCCAAGGCGCCGGCCAGCAGCAATCCCGCGCCCCGTCTCCTGCCGCCCAGAACGCCTTCTGCGGCCCACAGGCACCAGGGCAACCAGAGCGCAGCGTCGAATTTCGGCAGGTAGTGCAGGTTGGCGAAGCCGAACCCTCCGGCTTGCAAAACCAGCGCGCCCAGGAGCGCCGGCCCCGGGCGCACCCGCTGCTGAAGAAAAAGCAACATGCCCGCACCCGCGAGGAAGAGCGCAAGCAGCGCGTGCCAAGCGCGAGCCTGGGCCGCTTCCATCCAGAGCAAGGGCCAGCGCAGGGGATTCCAGGGCGCAGCCATGGAACCCGCGCTGAGGGGCGCGCCGCGGCCGAGGAGTGGTGTCCAGAGCGGCAGGCGGTCCTGCCCGAGTTGCTCTTGAATCGCCAACTCGTCGCTGAGTAGGGGAAAAATCGCATCGCTCGCCACCAGGTTGGCTGCCTGTTTCGCGCGCTCGGCGCGAGCTGGGTACTCGCTCGCCAGGGGTTCAAACGACACCGGCAGCTGGGGCAAGAAGAGTCTGCCCGGAAGGAGCGACGGCCCGATCCAGAGGAGTGGCAGACAGACGAGCGCCAGGAACTGCAGGGCTGTGGGGCGCTGCGGAGCGCTTGGGCGGTCAGCGGCGGCCCCGGCGAGTGGCTCCGAGTGCGCGCGCTCGCTCACAGATGCACTTCTTGCCCGAAGACATTCTGCAACACGTAGAGTGCGACGAAGCTGAGCATCATGGCGATCAGGGGTGTGGTGACCCAGCCGAGGGCGATGCCGCCAAGAAAGCGCCAGCGCAGTTGGCGCAAGCCGGCGGAGCCCTTGAGCAGTCCGAGGCCTACCACCGCGCCTACCACCGCCTGGGAACTCGATACCGGGATGAGCGGGATGGCGGGCAATCCGTGGTCCACGCACCAGGCTGACAACTCGCGGGAGGAGAAGACCATGAGCACCAGGCCCTGAGCCACGACCACTGTGAAGGCGCCGATGGGGCTCACCGGCAGGAGGTCGGCGCCGATGGTCTCCATCACCCGTCGCGAATAGGTGAAGATGCCCACGCTGATGGCTACTCCGCCAATGAGGAACAGTTTCTGTTCAGCTGTGACCGTCAGCCCTCGAATCACGGAGGCATCGAAGGGCGCGGAGGGCACGAAGACCCCCATGACATTACCGATGTTGTTGGCGCCCAGGCTGAAGGCGCCAAACGCGCCGGCCAGGATCAGGGCCCAGCGGGTGTACTGATCCAGGCGCAACATGTGGGGCTTGAATATCCTGAGCCAGACCTTGATGCCAACTTGCAGACTTGCGGCGAAGATCGCGCCCAGGACAGGTGCGGCTACCCAGGTGGTAACCACACGGCTCAAGATGGTCGTGTCGGTGTCGCGATGACTAAACATGTTCCAGCCCAGGATGGCCCCCACGATGGCCTGCGAGGTGGAAACCGGCAGCCGCGCGCGGGTCATGCCGAGCACGGTCACCGCCGCGGCCAAGGCCACGATGAAGGCGCCGGGCAGGGCATCGATTTGACCCAGCTTGCCCAAACCAGTTGTGGACCCCGCACCCTGCAAGACAGCTCCGGCGATGACTGCCAGGCTGGCAATGACCGCCGCAGTGGTGAAGCGCACCATGCGACTGCCCACCGCCGTACCGAACACATTGGCGGCGTCGTTGGCACCCAGGGACCAGCCCAAGAACAGGCCGCTGGAAAGGAAGATCAGGGTCTCGACCACGGTTGTTTGGGCGACCTAAACCGAACTAGAAGGAGCGACGCAAGGTGAAAATCGACAGCCGGTCGCCAATGTCCTCGGCCTGGTCCGCGATGCGGTCGAGGCTGTCGATGAAGTCGCGCAGCATCATCTTCTCGGCCAGGTTGTCGGTGGATGCGAAGATTAGCTGCTTCATTCGGATCGCCACGGCGTCGGCCTCGGACTCATAGAAACCGATCTTGTGCACATGGTGGCGCACGGCTCTTTGGTCGCTAAAATAGGCCCGAGAGCCACAGACCATCTCGTTCAACGCGGCGCAAATTGCCTCGACCAGAAGCACCAAATCGGCGTGCAGGCTCTCCGGCAGGTGAGGCCTTTCGATGGTCATGGAGAGCAACTCGCGCTTGATGCGGTCCACAATGCCGTCGAGCAGGTCGATCAGGCTGAGTACATCGCCGCGGGTCTCGGGGATCAGCATCTGGGTCAGGAGCACGGCCTCGATGGAGCGCCGGAGATCGTCGCAACGCTTCTCGATGGTGGTCACCCGTTCCTGGTGTCGCTTGCAGTCCTCGTCGATTTTGCCCACCTGCACATAGCCGACGACCGTCAGGCCGAACAGGAGGCCGGCTTCGCTAACTGCGTTGAGGAACTCGTCGATGCCGCGTTCCACGAAACGCGTCTTGCCGAACAGCGGTAGGCTCAGGTGTGCCATCAGTTTTTCCACTCGGCGATGAACAGGTTCGTGTCGCCGGCCTTGGCTCCGCCGCGGTTGCTGGAGAAGGCCAGGTACCTGCCATCGGGGCTGAACATGGGGAAGGAGTCGAAACTGTCCTCGTAGGTGATGCGTTCGAGGTTTTCACCGGAAGTGTCGATGGCGAAGAGGTCGAAGTTCATGGGTCCAGAGCCGCTGGAGTGGTGGTTGGTAGAGAACAGGATGCGATCGTCGCCTGGGAAGAAATAGGGCGCCCAGTTGGCCTGGCCCAGGTGGGTTACCTGGCGGCGCTCACTACCGTCAGGACGGATCAGCATGATCTCCATCGAGTGCGGCCGCACGAGGTTGCTAGCCAAGAGTTCGCGGTAGCGCTTTTGTTCGGCCTCGAGGTCGCTCTCGTCGAAGAGCGTCGTGCGAAACACGAGCCATTCGCCATCGTGGCTGAAGAAGGCTCCGCCGTCATAGCCCAGGTCTTTGGTGACTTGGCGCAAGTCGCCACCATCGATGTCTGCGGTCCACAGCTCGAGGTCGCCGGTGCGGGTGGATGTGAACACGATGCGGTCGCCTCGGGGGGACACCGTGGCCTCGGCGTCGTAGCCCTCGCCGCCGATCAGAACGCGCTCGGAGCCACTTTCGAGATCCTGGATGTAGATGTCGTACTGGGGGTAGATGGCCCAGCCGTAGCCCTGGGACATGTCGGGCTTCGGCGGGCACTTGGTATGCTTGGCCTGGGTCGAGCCGAAGAGCACGGCGGCGCCGCTGGGCATGAAGTACGAACAGGTGGTGGTGCCGAGCCCCGAGGAGAGTTGCGCCAGGCCGGGGCCTCTCGTTTCCGGGGCGCCTGTGATGAAGATGCGGTCGCAGTCGACGCCCTCCCAGCGGCGTTGGAAAACCAGTCGGTTGCCCGCCGGATTCCAGTAGGCCTCGGCGTTCTCGCCGTCCCAGCTCAGGCGCCAGAGCCGGGCAAAGTGCTTTTCTCCAGGGCGGATGAGGGCATCAACGGCCAGGGCGCCGGCGATCGGCGGGGCGCTCTCACTGTTGCTGGCCGGGGAGTCTGCCGCCGGGGCTGCGGCCTGTTCTGCTGTCGCGCAGGAGAACAAGCAGGCGGCGAGGAGGGAGGTGCTGAGAAGATCAGGATTCATGGCGGTTCGCAAAAGGGGCGTGCGTCCTGCCTCAAAGCATAGCGTTCGAGAGGCTTCAGTTCCCGTGCTCCTCGCCCGCAAGCTCTCCTCATGAGCGCAGCCCCCTGGAACCGGCCAGCCCGTGCTGGGCGCGGGATCTTGGCCCGGGAAAAAGGGCTGGCAGGCAGGTAGCGCCACCAGGCCAAGATGCTGCGGCGCTCGATGGCCTGAGTAGGGTATTCCGAACAGGCGACGATAGTCCCAAATCTAGCGCCGTCATTCGGCCGGACCGGTGTGTCCGAGGGGGGGCTGCCGCGGGACCGAAGAAAAAGTCCTCTGGTGGAAGAGAGAACCAGCATGGTCCAGGCATAGTCTTGGGCATGGCGCACAAACCATCACAGCGAGACCTATCCCATTCCTTGAGCTCGCTGGCCCTGGGACTGCTCCTCCTTGGTTTTGGCCTCGCGCCGGGCTTGCCGGGTCAGGTGCAACTGCAAGACACCATCTGCTTCGGCGACAGCCTGACCCACAATGATCTACTCGGTTTGGTCTACGGCAACCCCCAGGACATGTATGGGGATGACCCCATGGAGGCTGCCTTCAACAAGGGAGCCAGTGCGGGCGATGAGTTGCACCGTTACGCGGTCGGCGGTTCGGGGTCCGGCAACCTAGAAGATCAGGTCAACCTCTACTTGCTCGACCGCTTGTTCGGCAGTGTCGATCAAGGCACCTTGTTTTGTATCGCGGTGGGGGCCAACGACATTCTCAACAATGACCCTCTCCTGGGGGCCAATCCCCCGGGTGTGGATCCCGTTGCCGATGCCTTGATTGACAATCTTGTCGATAACATCCAGGACAATCTGCAGAACCTTTGGCTATCGAGCTCTTCCGCGCAGTTTGTCATCTGGACTATTCCGGATGTGACGATCACCCCTGACCTGTGGGGCAAGACTCCCCAGCAGAAGAAGAACATCCGCGCCCATGTGCAGCGTGCCAACCAGAGCATCCTCGCCCTGCAGTCCCTGCCCGGTGTGGCCATCGTGGACACCTACTGGCTCTTGCGCCGGCTCGGCTTGCACCCTCAGAGCCTGTACGGCCACAGCCTTGTGGGTCCGCCGTTGTTCACCGGATACGACCACATTTTTGCGGATGAACTGCACTTTACCGCGGTCACCAACGCCATTGTCGCCAACCGCATCATCACCAAGATGAACACGGCTTATGGGGATTCCATCCCGAGCTACTCCAAGAACGAACTCGCTGCCCTGGCCCATGTTCCGGTGAATTGACCTGCCGCGATTGCGGTTGGCGAAGCTGGCCTGTCTGGCTTTTCGGACGGGCCCTCCCGAGTTTTTGCGGACACCGGGCTTGAGAAGAGAGTGGAGCCCAACTGCGCATCGAGCGGCCTCAGCGCTCGTGTTCCTCGCCGTCCGAGCGCTCCTCGGGGGCGCAGCGCTCTGAAATCCGCCAGCCAGTCTGTGGCACGGGATCCCAGCCGCCACGGGAAAAGGGCTGGCAGCGCAGGATGCGCCACAAGGCCAGGAGGCCGCCGCGCCACAGGCCGCGGCGTTCGATGGCCTGAGCGGCGTACTCCGAACAGGTGGGATGGAAGCGACACATGGCCGGGGTGAAGCGCGAGATCCAGCGCTGATAGAAGCGAATCGGCCAGGTCATCCAGCGGCGCGGGCCCGCCATCAAGAGTCCGTCCCGTCGCCCTTTTGGGCTTGTGCCTGCTCGTAGCGATCGCAGGCTTTGCGGGCCATGGCCACCAACTCCTCGCAGGCTTCGCCCAGAACCGGCACGAGATTCGGACGGGCCGGTATGAGCACGATGTCATAGCCCACGGGCAGCTCGTGTTGGCTCAAGCGAAAGGCCTCGCGAAAGACGCGCCGGACGTAGTTGCGCTGGACGGCGCCCTTCCAGATGCGTTTGCCCACCGAGAGTCCCAGGCGCGAATGGTCGAGGCCGTTGGGCGCGAGGGCCACCACGAAGCAGCCGGATCGTGCCCGACTGCCCTGGCGGAAGACCCGCGCGAAGGACCCGGGGCTCTTCATGCGTTGGTGGGAACGGAAGCGGAGGGAGGCCACGGCGGTATTGTAGGCCCTTGAGGCCGCGCCGGAAACCTGGCTGGGGGGGGCTGGCTGTTTCTTCGGCACTGAGCTTTCCCCGGAGGATCTGGAGACGCAGGATGGATCTCCCTGCAGTTAGGCTCGCTAGAGTTAGCCGGGGCCCCTGGAGAAGAACGGTGAGCGGAAACAAGAACTGGATCGCGGGCGCCTGGCGCCCCTCGGCGAGTGGCCACAGCTTCAACACCAATCATTTTGGCGCCTGGCCCAGGTCCGATGGCATGGATGTGGCCGCGGCCCTCGCCGGCATCGAAGAGGCCAGCGCCAGTTGGCGCAGTCAATCGCCAGCAGCGCGCGCCGATGGCCTGGGTGAGGTGCTCGACTATTGGGAGGACGCAGGCGAACTCGAGGAGGAGTTTGCCACATGCCTGGATCTCTTGCCCTCGGCGCTTTGGGATGCGCGCAAGGCCGCTCTCGCTTTGGGCGACGAGTACATCGCACGGCCCCGAGACCTGGGCCCAAGGTCGCCGACTCTCGCGCGGGCCGCAGCCGGTGGACTGGGCAGTGCCCTGGTGCGCTGCGTCTTTCCAGCTCTGCTCGAAGGTCGCGGGGTGCTGCTGCTGTCGGATGCCGATGCACCGCTGGTGGCCACGCTGTTCGCCGAACTCTTCGACGCGGCGGGCTTTCCGCCGGGGCTCCTGGCCCTCCTCCACGATGATGCCTCGACCTCGGCACGGGCGGCCTTGGCCAGCGAGCGCCTGGGCCAGGTGGCCCTGGCGGAACCGGAAGACCGCGCCCAAGCTCTGGTGCGCATCGCCAGCGAGTCCTCCGTTCCGCCTCCGGGCTGGGCAGGAGCGCAGGACCTGAGCCCTCCTGGCAAACTCGATTGGCAGATCACTCCCACCCGCCAGCGGGCGGCGCTGGTGCTCCTGGGCGACGATCCCCAGGCCGCCGCCCGGGCCGTGTGCCGCCAGGCCTTCGGGCCCGCTCTGCCCCTTTCCGGCCAGGGCACCGGTGCCGTGGGCCGCGTTTATTGCCACGAGCAGCACCTTTCCGCCTTCACCAGCGCCCTGCTCGACGCCGTGGACCGCCTGGAGCGCCCCGGGATGCTCTTTGACTCGGGGCTGGCGTCCCACATCGGGCGCATCTCTCAACTGGGCCTCGACGAGGGCGCCACCCTGATCCGCGGAGCCTATGGGGCTTTCACGGGCTCGCAGCGGCGCATGCGGGACGCTATTCTGGTTCCCTCAGTTTTCACCAATGTCGAGCCCCTCATGGCCCTGGCGAAGACCGACCGGCCCGCCCCGGTGCTCAGCCTGCTGCGTGTGACCAGCGATAGCGAGGCCCAAGAACTGGGGCGTGCGTTGCCCTCGGCTGCTTTCCCCTCCCGCTGACTCCCCGTTTTTTTTTGATGCCGCCACCATGATCGATCCCAGTCAAGTACACAGCACCCTCAGCCGCCACCAACTCGCCGACGGCTACTCCGTGGTGATGGACCTCGAGCGATCCCGAGGCATCTACCTCCACGATGCGCATAGCGGGGACGACTACATGGACCTGTTCACGAGCTTCGCCTCGTGGCCCATCGGTTACGGCCACCCGCTCATGGCCGACGAGGCCTTCCAGCGCGACCTGGCTGTTGTGGCCTCCACCAAGGTGGCCAACTCGGACCTCTACACGACCTACATGGCGGAGTTTGTCGAGGCCTTCTCCACCCGCGTGACCCCCGAGGGTTATCCCCACCACTTCTGGGTCTCCGGCGGAGCCTTGGCCGTGGAGAATGCCCTCAAGGTGGCCTTCGATTGGAAGGCCCACAAGATCGGCCTGAATAAGATCGGCGATGGCGAAGGCCTGTGCGCCCTGCACTTTGAAGGCGCCTTCCACGGGCGCACGGGCTACACCATGAGCCTGACCAACACCGACCCGCGCAAGGTCGCCCTGTTCCCCAAATTCGACTGGCCGCGGGTCTCCGCTCCGGCTGTGGAGGTCGATCTCCAGGGCCATGTGTCCAACGATGTAGCGGCTCTTGAAGCCCAGACCCTGGCGGAGATCGACGCGGCCTTCGCCGACCCGCGCTACAAGGACAGGATCGCTTGCATCGTGATCGAGCCCCTGCAAGGCGAGGGTGGCGACAACCACTTTCGCCCCGAGTTCCTCGGCAGCCTGCGCAAGATCTGCGACGAGCGTGAGGCGCTTCTCATCTTCGACGAAGTCCAGACGGGTTTTTTCGGCTCGGGCAAGGCCTGGCTCTGGCAACACCACGGAGTGGCGCCGGATGTGGTTGCCTTTGGCAAGAAAACCCAGGTCTGCGGCATCTACGCCAACTCGCGGGTGGACGAAGTACCCGAAAATGTCTTCCGCGTCTCGAGCCGCATCAACTCGACCTGGGGCGGCAATCTGGTGGATATGGTGCGCTGCAAACGCTTCATCGAAATCATCGAGGCCGAGAACTTGGCGGCCAACATCACCCGCGTGGGCCAGGTTTTCCTCGAGGGCCTGCGCACAATCGCCCAGGATCAGGGGCACTTCGCCAATGTGCGCGGCTGTGGGTCGCTGGTGGCCTTTACCCTCGCGAGTGTTAGCCTGCGCGATGAGATGCTGGAAGCCCTCTACGCCAAGAAAGTCATGGCTCTGTCCTCAGGGAAGCGCACCCTGCGCTTCCGCTTGCCCCTGGTGATGACCGCAGCAGAAGCCGGCGAAGCCCTCACGCGCATCGCAGACAGTACCCCGGCGCGGGTCTAACTCGGGTCGCCAGCGCGGGTCAGTTGCGCAAGCGCAACTGACCGCAGGCGGCGTCGCTTTCCAGGCCCCGGGACCAACGCACCCGGGCCACGACTCCGGCGTTCTCGACTAGCTCCCTGAACTCGTCCACGCGCTGCCCTTCTGGGCGCTGGAAATCGCCGTCTACCACGGGGTTGAAGGGAATCAGATTGACCGTGGCGCGGCGGCCCGCGAGGCGCCGGCCGAGTTCCTCGGCGTGCTGCAGGGTGTCGTTGAGTCCTGCCAGCAGCACCACTTCATAGGTCACTTCGCGACCGGTTGTCTCGAACCAGAAGTCGCCGGCCGAGAGGACCTCCTCGATGGGGGTCTTGGCCATGGCGGGCACCAACGCCGCGCGTTCCTCGTCGAAGGCCGTGTGCAGAGAGATCGCCAACTGGAAGGGTGGCCGGGCCAGAGCGGCGCGGCGCACGCGCTCTGGAAAACCCACGCTGGAGACGGTGATCTTGCGCGCGCCGATGCCCATCTCCTTGTGGACAATGGTCAGGGCGGCCAGTAGCGCATCGAAGTTGAGCAGCGGTTCGCCAATGCCCATGACCACGGAACGGGCGATGGCGCCCAGGGCGCGACCGTGGAGGTATTGTTCGAGGATCTCATCGGCGCGCAGGTTGCGCACGAGACCGGCCTTACCCGAGGCGCAGAAGGGACAGCCCACGGGGCACCCCACCTGGGTGGAGACGCACAGGGTGGCGCCGCTCTGGGCCTTGCGGGAGAGCGGCGGGATGTGCACGGTTTCGATGCTCTGCGCCTTGCTGCCCTCGCCCTCTGCAAGACCCAGGAGCAACTTGCAGGTGCCATCCTTCGAGGGGCTGCGCGCGAGCTCCACCAGGCCCAGCACGGGCAGGTCGCGGGACAGAGATTCGCGCAGGCGGTCGGGCAAGCCGGTCATGGCCTCGTACTTGAGGGTGCCCCGTTCGAGCACTTCCCGGCGCAGGATTCTGGCGTGAAAGGCCCGGCCCCCGCGCTCCATGACGGTCGCCTCCAGGGCGCCTGGATCCAGCAGCAGAGCGCACAAGCTCGGCACGCTCAAGTCGGCGTGCTCTCGCCACTGACTGCGCTGCGCAGGATTTCGGCGATTTCGAAGGCGATGGTCTTGGTCTGCTCAATACTCGCTGGGTTGACGCCGCCCACGGCGCGGTGACCGCCGCCGCCGTACTTTTCCATCAACTCGCCAACATGCAGACCCTGGGCCGGTTTGTTCCAGGGGTTCTCGCCGCAGGTCACATGAAGTCCCGAGCGTGTGGGGATCACGCCCACGGCGTACTCGAGTTCGGGGTGGTGGTAGAAGGGCGCGAAGCGTTCACGACGCACCTTGCCCGAGGAGGCATCGAAGAGCAGCACGCCATCGCGCATCCACTCCACCGTCGAGGGGAATTGTTCCAGGGCCTTGTCGCGGTTGCGGCTGGCCCGCTGGTGCGCCAACTCGACGCTCTCGCGTTCGGCCACCTGTTCCAAGCTCTGGCAAGTCATGGCCTCCACCAGGGTGTCGGTCCACTCGAGGGACGGTGCCACGGTCAGGGCGCGGGTGATGCGCAGGGCCGGCTCTTCGCCGAAGATGGCCTGTTCGCAACTTGTGTACTGGGCTGCGTCCACGATGTTGGACCAGTAGGCCATGTTCTCGAAGCGCTCGCTGGCGACATAGCGCCAGTGCTCCTTGGCGTGGGCCAGGATCATGGGCGGGCAGGAGGGCGAGGTTTCATCCCAGGCCCAGCGCTCGGAGGGTTTGTAGGCCTCGCGCAGTTCTGGCGTCAGGAAGGTCGTGGGGTGGTGGTCAAACCAATACTCGGCCTTGGGATGAAAGTGAAAGTCCACGATGGCAAAGCGCGAGTCGGAGCCGAAGGTCTCCCAGTTGCGGCGCTGGTCGTAGTTCACCGAGCGCCATTCCACGCGCTCGCCAAAAGTGTCGATCAGGATCGAGGCCAAGATGGCGCCCGAGACACAGCCGTCAAAGTCTCGGTGGTAGTAGATACGCAGGGGGGAGGAGCCAGCCATGGGTGCAGCATAGCCTCTGGCGTCCTTTGGTACCCACTCTTCTCGGGTGCTCTGGCTGGGTCGGGCTGCCGTCACGCGCTCCCTGGCACAGCTCCCGGTCCGATTTTTCTACGCGCTCTCGCGCTCAGGCTCACTCTGCTCGTCGTCAACGCTGTCAGCGTCGCTGAGGTCCGCCCCGGCGCTCTGGGCCTCTTCTTCCGGTTCGTCCTCGATGATGTCCGCCGAGGTCAGGCCGCGGGCCAGGGTGGTGCGGCCGGCCACCACATCGGCGTCGATGACGAACTGCTCGGTGTCCGTGCGGTTGGGCAGCTCGTAGAGCAAGTCGAGGAGCAGGTCCTCGATAATCGAGCGCAGGGCGCGCACGCCGGTCTCGCGCTCGATGGCCGTGGAGGCGATGGCTTCGAGGCCCTCGGGGGTGAACTCGAGATTCTTGCCCTGCATCTCGAAGATGGCCGTGAACTGACGACTGAGAGCGTTCTTGGGCTCGGTCAGGACGCGCACCAAGGCCTGCAGGTCGAGGGTTTGCAGGCTGGTGATGATCGGCAGGCGCCCGATGAACTCGGGGATCAGCCCGAAGTGCACGAGGTCCTTGGGGATCAGGTAGCGCATGAACTCGTCGCGGGCCTTATCGTCGCTCAAGGAAGGCAGTTCCTTGGCCCGGTCGGCAGCGGTCTGCAACACGCCGGGGGCGCTTTGCGCTTGGTCCTCGGCCTGGGCCTGACGGTCGAAACCGATGGACTCGCGCCCCACACGCTTGGCGATGATTTCCTCGATGCCGCTGAATGTCCCGCCGCAGATGAACAGGATGTTCGAGGTGTCGAGTTGGATGTAGGACTGTTCGGGGTGCTTGCGCCCGCCTTGCGGCGGCACATTGGCCACGGTGCCTTCGAGGATTTTCAGGAGCGCCTGCTGCACGCCCTCACCGGACACATCGCGGGTGATCGAGACATTCGAGGTGGTGCGACCGATCTTGTCGATCTCGTCGATGTAGATGATGCCGTGCTGGGCGCGCTCCACATCGAAGTCGGCCGATTGCAGCAACTTGAGCAGGATGTTCTCCACATCCTCGCCCACATAGCCAGCCTCGGTCAGGGTGGTGGCGTCGGCCATGGCGAAGGGCACCTCGAGCATGCGCGCCAGGGTGCGAGCCAGGAGGGTCTTGCCCGAGCCAGTGGGGCCCACCAGGAGCACATTCGACTTTTCGATCTCCACCTCGCCAGGGATGGGGGTGCCATCGTTCTGGCGCTGGAGCCGGTTGTAGTGGCTGTAGACGGCCACCGAGAGGACCTTTTTGGCGCGCTGTTGGCCGATCACATACTCGTCCAGGAGCCGTGCGATCTCGATCGGTGTGGGCAGCTTCTCGCCGCTGCCAAGGTTGCCTTCGCCGCCCGGGGAATCAGCGCCCGGGGTGATGCTGCCGGGGGCTCGGCGTTGCTCCTCCTGGAGGATCGAGTTGCAGATTTCGATGCACTCGTTGCAAATGTAGACGCCCGGCGGCCCCGCGATTAGCGAGGAGACATGGTGGCGGCGCTTTTCACAAAATGTGCAGCGCTCCACGTGGCGTCCGCGTCCCGATGTGCTCATGGTCTGGTGCTCTAGGGTTCCCCTCCTTCGGGGCTCTTGGGGTGCTTTTCAACTACTTTGAGTTTACCCCTCTACAGGGCCGGGGGCCTCAGGAACCCCAGGAATCACGACCCCGGGTGGAGTCAAGGGGCCCTGCGCGGCGCTCTTGCTGTGGCTCAGTCGGCGCGGGCCACGATGTGGTCGATCAGGCCGAAGGCCAGGGCGTCCTCGGGGGAGAGGAAGTTGTCGCGTTCGGTGGCCTTGGCGACCTCCTTGGCGGTCTTGCTGGCGTGGTGACCGATGATCGCTTCGAGGCGCTCCTTGAGCTTGAGGGTCTCGGTGATCTGGATCTCCATGTCCATGGCCGTGCCCTGGGCCCCGCCCCAGGGTTGGTGGATCATAACCCGGCTGTTGGGCAGGGCGAAGCGCTTGCCCTTGGTGCCGCCGGCGAGGAGCACAGCGCCCATGGAGGCGCACTGGCCCAGGCAGTAGGTGGCGATATCGGGTTCCACGAGTTGCATCGTGTCGTAGATCGCCAGGCCCG
The DNA here is from genome assembly GCA_012959785.1 of Planctomycetota bacterium. Taxonomy (GTDB): domain Bacteria; phylum Planctomycetota; class UBA1135; order UBA1135; genus DUCM01. The sequence continues at coordinate 55,579 of DUCM01000009.1, forward strand.
CCGTGACCGAACCGCCGGGCGAGTTGATGTACATCTTGATGTCCTGGGTGTGACCCGACTTGTCCAGGAAGAGCAACTGGGCGATGACCGAGTTGGCCACCACATCATTGACCTCGGTGCCGAGGAAGATGATGCGATCCTCGAGCAGCCGCGAGTAGATGTCGTAGGTGCGCTCGCCGCGACCGGTCTTTTCGATGACATAGGGGACATAGCTCATGGTCGATTTTCAGCTCGCGGTCTCGGGTTGGTGGAGGGCGGGAGGGGGCGCGGACAGGGGTCCAGCCGGGGCCTGAATAGGCCGGGATGGGCCTTCTGAATCAAGGGGGTCCGCCTGGACTTCTTCGACTCAGAGGCGTCAAACCTCAACGATTTTAGCGTTCTCACGCAGGAAAACGCGAATCTTGCGCTCGAGCAGCTCCATCTGAATCTGCTGGAACAGATTGTTCTTTTTGTAGTACTCGATCACATCGTCCACCTTGGCCTGGTGGCGTGTGGCGATGGCTTGGACCTCGGCCATGAGCTCTTCCTGCTCCACGGTGAGTTTTTCCTCTTCTGCGATGCGGTTGATCAAAAAGAGCGCCTTGACGGCCTTTTCGTTGTCGGCTTGCAGGTCGTCTGCCTGCTCCTTGAGCTTGGCCTCGATATCAGCCTCGGGCACACCAGATTGGGCGAGTTCGCGGGCCATGTTTTGTCTGCGGGCTTGGAGCTGCTGCTCCACCATGCGCGCGGGCGTGTCAAATTCGTGGACAGCGAGGAGGCCCTCGAGGAGCACGGTCTCCTGGCGGGCGTTCTCCGCGGACTGTTTGGCTTCCCCGATACGCAGGCGCACTTTTTCCCGGAAATCCTCCTCGTTTTCGGTCTCTAGCAGGGCCCACAGTTCCTCGTCCGCCGGGGCGCAGAGGGCAAAGGCTTCGGTCACCTGAATCTTGCAGGTGGCCGGTTGGCCGCGCAGTTCTTCAGTCTCAAAGTCATCCGGGACGGTCATCTCGAGCTCGATCTCGTCGCCGTCGTGGGCCCCCGTGAGAGCCTTTTGGAAGGCGTCGCTTTCGACGCCGGGAGGCGGTACCAGGGGAGCCAGGCTAAGGCCTTCGCGTTCGAGCAGCGTTTCGTCATCCTTGACCCAGAGCAGGCTGCACACCGCCATGCCAGTTTCGGGGATGCCCTCGGGGCCCGCGGGCTCGGGGGTCGAGCGTTGTTGGGTGAGTTCCGAGATGGCGTCGTCGAGTTCTCCGTCCGCCACTGGTTCGATTTCGTTGGCGACCTCCAGGCCCTTGTAATTGCCGAGCTCGATTTCCGGCGCCAGGCTGATCTCGAAGCTGTGCTCGAGGTCGGTGCTGCCTTCGAGGTCGATACCGCTGGCGTCCACCCGTTCGTGGCCCACGGGTTTGAACTCGTTGTCCTCCACGGCCTTGTTGTAGGCCTGGCCGAGGAAGTGCTCCACCGCGTGCTGGCGTACCTGGGCGCCGAACTCGCGCTCGAGTATTTCCATGGGCAACTTGCCCGGGCGAAAGCCCTTCATCTTGACATTCTTGCCCGAGGCCTTGAGGGCCGCCTTGTACTCGCGATCGAAAACTTCGCGGGGGACGGTGAAGGAGACTTTGGCTTCGCAGGGGCCGGTGCGTTCGACGCTGACTTGCACGGGATGATTCCTCCCGGCGAGGGCCGGGATCTGAGGGGCAAAAGGGGGCGCTGGGTCCGTGGCAGCCCGGCAATCTAACCCAAGCTCCCCTGCTTGGGGAAGAGGGCAGGCTCCGGGGAGCCACAAGCAGCCCGAATGCCGGGCACCGGGGCCCGGGCTCTGCTACCCTGAGCCGCGATGCAGATTCGAGTGCACAGATTGGATGACCTCACGGAAGCCCTGACCCTGGCTGCACGCCTCGATGAGTTGGCCGAGGAACAGACCCGCGAAGTGCGGGCCGAGGACTATCCCGCGGGATCCGTGGAAGCCTTCCTGAGGGCCGAATTCGAGGCGCCCGAGACCTTGCTCCTCGTGGCCCGCGAGGAGGGCACATCCGCCGCCCTGGGGCTGTGCCTCGTGGGGCCTGGCCGAGAGCCTCTGACAGGCGAGAGCACGCCTCTGATCCTGGTGCTCCATGTGGAGCCAGCCCAGCGCCACCAGAGCCTCGCCGGCCAGTTGGTGGCGGCCGCCGAAAGGCATCTAGCCCAGCGTGGTCAGACGCGTCTCGCAGGTCGCGTCGGAGCGGGCGACGACGCCCTGATTTCCATTGGCGAGCGCCGGGGCTTCATCCGCCGCTGGGAGTGGGTTGAGCGCGGGCTTCACTCGGCGTAGCCGATGGCGCGCAGGTCGTCCAGTTCATCCTCGCTGAGCCGGCGCGCCGAGCCCTCGCCCCAGATGCGGGTCTTGAGCCAGGCCGCGAGGATCGCACGCCGCCGGGGATCGCCGAGGACGGCTTCTGTGGTGTTCTTTGGGGCCAGTTCCTGGGCGTCGCTGGCCAGCAGAAAGCGCTGTACCGCGCGCTCCTTGATCTGCATCTCACCCGCGACGATGGCGGCCACATCCAGAGGCCCCAGGTCGCTCGCGCCCACGCCAGTGTCGAAGACGGTCTCGCCGTCCACGGCCAGGGCGATGCCGCCGATTTCTATTTGCTCGTTGCCGCTCACCGCCAGGGGACCGCGAACTTCGATCTCGACTTCGTCCGAGGCGCCGTAGAGTTTGAGCTTGCGCGCCACCAAGCGGCCGTCGTGCAAGCTGCCGCGGGCCTTGACCAAAAGACCCACGGAGAGTTCCTGCTCGCTGCCCTCGGGGCCCTGGAGCGCGCCGTAGAGTTCGGGCTCATTCGAAATGTCAATGACGAGCCCGGCCAGGATCAGGTGATTTGCGGCCAGGTCCTCGATGGGGCCCTTGACCTCGATTTCAGTTTCCTTTTGATCCTTCGCCGGCCGCAGGCGCAGGACGCGCATGCCGCCGGAGCTATCGCGGGCCAGGCGCGCCTCCCAGCGGCCGTGGGGATTGATGTCCGCGAGCCCGGGGGCGCTTTTGCGGCTGGCGCGCCGGGGTTTGACCGTCTCCACCAGCTTCTCCGCTCCCTCGCGCCAAGCGATGTGGTAGCGGCCTGGTTCGAGGTGTTCCGAGAGCAGGGGTGGCGACGCCTGGACAGCCACCAGGCGATTGATGCCAGGCAGCATGTCGCCCGAGGGCGAAATACCCGCCGAGGCCAGCAGGGTGGGGAAGACATCGAGCAGGCTCACCGGCGTTTCGATGCGCCGGGGCTTGCGGCCCGGGCGGTGCAGGATCCAGGGCACCGCCAGGAGGTTCTCATAGAGCCCGTGGCCGTGGCCCAGGCGACCGTGCTCGAGGAACTCCTCGCCATGGTCCGCCAGTACGCACAGGATCGTGTTGTCCGCCGTGCCCTCGCGTTCGAGTTTCTGCCACAGCAACGCGAGTTGGTCATCCATGTAGCGGATGGCGCCGTCGTAGAGTGCGATCAAGGCCTCGAGGTCCTCGGCTGACATTTCTTTTTTGCCATTGTTGACTGCCGCCCGCAAGGCGCGCCAGTCGCCGGAGCGGATGCGCTGGGCAATTTCCATCTCGGTGAAGAGCAGGGCGTACGCGTCGGGCACCGGGTAGGGCCAATGGGCGTCGAGCATGTGCAAGTACAGAAAGAACGGTTTCTGTGGGTCGCGGGCGTCGAGCCAGTCAGTCGCGCGCCAGCGGATTTCGCGGGCGTCCCCGGCTTGGTCGCGGTAGATCTCAAAGCCCTGCTCGAAACCCATGCCCGCCCGCAGTTGGGAGTTCTTGACGAAGGCCGCGGTCTGATAACCGTAGTCGCCAAAGACTTCTGCCAGGGTCACGGCCTCCTGGGGCAAGACATCGGAGAAGCTACCCGCTTCGTCGCGGGCGCTGCCGCGGTATACGCCGTGTTGCATGGGCAGGGTACCGGTCAAGATCGAGGGCACCGAGGGCTTGGTCCAACAGGCCGTGGCCGAAGTGTCGACAAACTGCAAGGACTCAGCGGCCAGGGAGTCAAGGAAGGGTGTTGTGGGGCGCCTCTCGTAGCCGTAACAGCCCAGATGGTCGGCACGCAGGGTGTCGAGACAGACCAGGATTACATTCGGCGCCCGGTCGAGATCCGCCTCGCCCTCTTGTGCGCAGGCAACTCCCACGGAAGCCAAGGCGAGGAGCAGGAAGGGCGCGCCAGGGCAGCGCCGGGAGGGCTTGGCGTGAGGCATGGATCTGTGGGGGACTTCTTAGAAGCGGTAACGCAACTGGAACTTGAGTAGGTAGGCGCGCCGGGCGTCATCGAAAGCCGCACCGGGATCGAAGGCCGCCAGGACGACCTCGGTGTCGAGGCCATTGGAGCCGCGGTGGCCGAGAATGAAGTCGAGTTCATGGCCGATGTCGCGGGAGTTTCCGTTGGGCCGGAGATCGAGGCTCGTGTCGCGCAGGGCGTCCTGGGCTTCGTCCTGGGTGTAACGGTGGTAAACCAGATCGAGGGAGAGCTGCCGGCCGAAACGGCGACCGATGCCGAGGCTCTGGATGTGCAAGTTGGATAGCTCGGGTTCGAAGAGTTCGCCGTAATAGCGATAGGCGGTCACGCCGCCGGCCTTGTCGTTGTTGTCCTGGATGCCGCTCTGGCGAAAGGCGTGGTCCGCGCCGTCCGTGGGGTTGTCATCGCCCGAGCCGAAGGCGTAGCCTGCGCTGAAATACCAGGGCCGTGCCCTTTGCGGCGACCAAGTCGTGCCGAAGTCAAGGCCCCAGCCCACCAGGTCGGTATCGTCTTCGTAGCCCCGCACCGCCGCCAGCTCGCCCCAAACATTGTTATCCGTTAGCCACTCGCCAGCGGCTTGCAGGCCGAAGAAGAAGGGGTAGTCACGGCCCTCGAAGCGTGTGCGTTGGTCCACAAAGTAGGCTCCGAGGTAGCGATTCTCGCGCTCATGAGAGATGTGGGCGATCAAGCGCGTGGTCTCTTCTTCGCGCGGGCTGCCATCGGAGAGGGTTGTGCTGGCGGAGAGTTCCAGTCGCCAGTCGCCAGGATGGTAGTGCAGGCGCACTCCGTCGAGGTTGTGGTCCCAAATCCACTCGCGCTTGTCGTAGAAGTCCTGGCGGCCCACTTGCAAGTCGAGGGGCAGGCCGAAGAGCGCGCTCCAATAGCCGTAAGCCTCGGTGATTTTTTGGCGACCCGTGCGCTCGTAGCCATCCTCCTCGTCCTGGCGTAGGGTCATATTTGCGCTGCCCGCGAAGCGCAGCAGGAGCCGATCAAGCGGCGTCCATACCAGTACCCCACGCAGGTTGAAGAAGTCGTCGATGCGGTCCTCGGCTGTATTGCCGCGCAGGTCGAAGTCGAGTTCGGTGGTGTTGCGGTACTCGGCTCGCAAGCCGAATTGTAGGTTGTTCGTGATGCGGATCGAGCCGGGGATGTAGTCCTCGTCGTCGCGCAGGATGCGCCCCGAGGCGCTCTGGAAGGCTTCCTCGCGGGAGAGGGCTCGCGCGCTGGTGAGCTCATAGTCTCCCAGGGCTCGCGCGCTGGTGATGGCGATGTCGCCGGGCACGAGCACCAGGAAGCGCATCAGGTCGAACTCGAGTTGGCCTCCCTCGCGGCGTACGGCATCCACGCGACCGGCGATGCGGTCGCGACCGCCTCCCCGGGCGGCTACTGAGCGGGCCGAGAACTTCTGCAGGCCGCGGTAGTGTCCTTCGACCTTGACTCGCGCACCTGGCTTGAGGCTATCGCGCACATCGCCGCGCCAGCGCACTCGCCGCGTGAGGCTGATGCGTTGACCGAGGATCTCGATCCAGCTGCCGTTGCTGGCGAAGGCCTCGACCGCTCCCTGTACAAACTCTTCGGGGGCAGCCGCGGCGATTTCGATGGCCTCAGCCACGAAACGGCCTTCGTCGTCGAGAGCGCCCTTGACGATGGCCCAGTGGCCCACGCGCAAGTCGTCCTGTCCCGCGCTCTGCGCCAGGGCGCCTTGCGCCAGGCAGGCATGGGCCAGCATGAGCCAGAGGGCTGCGAGCAAGCGCGAGGACAGAGCCGAGGATTCAGCTGAGTCGAGGTTCACCAAGGCAACGCTCCGTGTATTGGATAAGGGTCGGGGTGATGTGGCGCCACTTGGGACGCATGGAATAGAGCAAAGCCAGGCGCTGGAAGGTGGCAGCTTGCAGCGCGCGCAGTTCGGCGTGCTCCTCGGCGCTGTCGCCCAAGCCGTAACCCAAGAGCAGCGCCCGGCCACAACCCTCGGCGGCTGCCAGGGTCGCGCGACCGCTCTCCTGCAAGGCGCGCAGCATGAGATGCACGCTGAGGTTGGCCAGGTCGAGCAGGGGCGAGGCGCTGCACAACAAGTCAAAGTCAATCAGGCCAACGCGCTCGCCGTCGGTCAGGAGTTGACCGTCGTGGAGGTCGCGGTGGACGGCGACGAACTTGGCGCGCGGTGGCAGGGCCAGAGCCTGCAGGCGTTCCTGGGCTGCGGCCCAGGAAGGTGGCAGGTTGCCCATGGCGCGCTCGTGGCGCCTGCTGAGATTGTCGAGGACTTCGAGTTCGCTGGCGAAGTCGTGGCGCTTGAGCCCCTGGCAGCTAACCTTGTTCTGAAAACTCAATAGGGCGCGGCCCACGAGTTGATAGGCCCCCTCGTTGCGCGGCGCGGGAGCGAGAGGTTCAAGATCGAGAAATCCCAGGCGTAGGGCGCACCAATCCGGTGCCTCTTCGGCCATGGGCACGAGGAAGTCAGAGGGGCCGTCGAGGGCTTCGTGCACTCGCCGAAATGCGGCCTGGACGCTCTTCAAGCGTTTCTTGCGCAGACCCTTGACGATCTCGAAGCCGTCCTCGCAGGTGAGCTTGAGGGTAATCCGGCGTCCGGGGCGCCAGGCCAGGAGTTCGACTTCCTCGGAGGGAATGTCGAGGGCAGCGCAGAGGGGCAGAGTAGGGTCGTCGCCGGGGAACACCTCGGCCAGATCTCCGTCATGGCGGAACCACCGGCGCTGGCCCTCCCGTTTGGTTTCGATCCAAATCGTGTCGTCGCGGGCCAGGTCGGCGCGCAGGATGAACTTGGGGGCGATGCCGCAGGCGAGGTGCAACTCGCGAATGGCGTGGGGGATGGGTGCATTCATGCTTTGAGTGTCTCCGAGGCGCAGGCGTGGGCGCGCTCCACGAGCCCTCGCGCGCGTTCTTCTGCTCGCACTTCGAGCCGGCGCAAACCCGCTGCGGCGCGGTTCAAGAGTTCCTCCACGGAGAGGGCGCGAAGCAGGGCGAGGTCCAGGCGATCTGGACCCGCTCCGTAGCCGGCAAAAAGTTCATCGGCGGCGCTTTGCATGTCCATCTCGGGGTCCTGGGCCAGGCGGTCGGCGATCCAGTTGGCCAGGTCCTCCTCGGCCGCGCCGGGGCGCAGGTCGTCGCCGTCGAGGAGTCGCAGTCCGCCTTCGTGCCGAGTCAGCTGATCGGCGTGGAAGTCGCCGTGGATCCAACAGCGGGCGGGAGCCATAGGAGCTGGTCCCAGAGCTTCCAGTCGCTGGTCGAGCCCCGCCAGGCGGGCGAAGAGTTCTTGAGCACTCGAACGGTCGCGCTGGAGCGACGGGCCCTCGGCGCCATGGCCGTGCAGGGCGGCGATGACAGTCGCCGAGGCTGCGGCCTGGCTGAAGTCACCCGTGGCAACGGGTTCGCCCTCAATCCATTCCTCGAAGAGCAGTCCAGCTTCGAGTTCCGTGTGCACCAGCCTCGGCAACACGCCGGCGGGTCCCTGGGCGCGCCGGGCGACCTGCCGGCGGGCTGCTTCGGGGTCCAAGACGCGTACGGCGAGGCGCACCTCGCCCGCGGGTTCGGCGCCTGCTTGCGTGCGGCGCTTGAGCTTTGCGTGCAGCGCCAGGACGGCGCGACGTTCGGGCTTATAGCGCAAAAGTTCAATCCTTGACGAGCGCCGCCGAAAGACCTTGCCCGGCCACAGCCCCGCATCGTCCAGGGCGCGGCCCGTGCGCCGCAGATCGACGACACGCGCGGCGCCGCGCAGCACGCGGTCGGCGGGGAAGCAGCTCAAGAGCGCGCCGCGATCCTCCAGGTAAGTCACGGGCAAGAGTGGTGCCGCGGCCTTGTGCATGTGTTCGTTGGGGTGGAACGAATCCGCCACCATCTGCGCCTTGGAACCGGCGTAGGTCTTGAGCGAGAGGGTGCACTGGCTGTCGTCCTCGAAGCGCACGGACCATGATCCGAGGAGCGCCGTGGCGGGTTTCCAACGGGCAAAAGCCAGGCTGGCTTGCACGGGGCGCGGTGTGTTTGGCGCGGCACACAAATGCCTTGCGACGAGACCCAGGAACTCATCGTCCGAGGGCAGTTTTAGTTTTTCGTCGCCCAGGCGAGCGGGCAAGTCGCGGTCGCGTTGGTAGCTCTTGAGGGCACTCATGAGGCGCGTTCCTCGGCCGATGGGGTATGGACGACCTTGTGGATCTTGCCGTCCTCCAGAGCGTAGATGCGCTGGACGCTGCCGAGGTGTTCGAGTTGGTGGGTAATGACGATCACAATACGGCCCTCGCGCCGTGTTTCCAGGACTCTCGCCAGGCGCCCCGCGGTTCCCGGGTCGAGCCCCGCGAACGGTTCGTCAATGATCAGGATGGGGGCCTCGCCCAGGAGCGCGCGGGCGCAGCACAAGCGCCGCGATTCGCCTCCCGAAAGGCCCACGCCGCTCGCTCCAAGCACGGTCTCGAGGCCATCGGGCAGGGCCCGCACACGCGACTCTAGTTCAGCCTCGGCGAGGGCCCGCCAGAGGTCGTCATCGCTGGCATCGGGTACTGCGAGGAGCAGATTCTGGCGGATCGACTCGCCGAACAGCACCGTGGACTGCATGGAAACCCGGAAGCTGCGGCGCAACTCGTCGAGGTCCAGTTCCGTGAGGTTGACGCCGTCGAAGAGCACGCGGCCCGCTGTGGGATCGAAGAGGCGCATGGCCAGGGAAACCAGGGTGCTCTTGCCGGCGCCACTCACGCCCACGATGGCTGTGATTTCGCCCCGGCGAAACTCAGCAGAGACTTGCTTGAGAGCCTCACTGCCGTCTTCGTAGGTGTAGCTGACATCTTCGAAGACGAGGCTGCTGGGGGCAGCGGCGGGCGAGAGCTGCCCGGAGTTCAGGCGTAGTTCGATGTCTTCGTCGAGGAGCGCCAGGATGCGCTCTCCGCTGGCGGCGCCCTTGGCGATGCGACCCTGGTGTTTGGCCGCCGCACGCAGGGGTTTGAGCATCGAGCGCACATAGGACAAAAACACGATCAGCTCACCGGCGCGCAGGTTGCCGTCGAGTACGCGCAAGCCGCCGAAGGCTACGGCCGCGGCGAAGGCCAGGGCCAGCAGGGTTTCCACCGAGCCGGTCAGGCGCGCCGAGGCTCTGGCGGTCTTGAGTCCGGCGCGGGCGTTGCGACGGTTGGTGTGGGCAAACTGGCGCACGACCTGGGCACCGCTGCCCAAAGATTGAAGGACGTCGGTGGCACTGATGGCCTCGTGCATGTAGTTGGCCATCTCGCCTTCCTTGCGTCGTTGCTTGCGCACGGCGATGGTCAGGCGCTTGGACAAAAAACGCACGGTGAAAAGCAGGATCGGTAGGGGCACCAGCACCACCAAAGCCAACACCGGATCGATGAAGAGCATGACGGCCAGGATCCCCATGGCGTGGGCGCTGCGCAGGCCGATCTGCAAACTGGCGTCGACCACCATTTCCTTGACCTGGGCCACATCGCCCAGGAGCCTGACGAGCAGGTCGCCGGACTTGTTCTTGGCGTGAAAGCTGGGCGGGAGTTCCACCAGGTGGCGGAAGATGCGCAGACGCAGGGAGCGCGTCACGGCGTGGCCCACGGCAGTCATGCGCAGGATGGCGGAGTAGTCCGCCAGAGCCTTGAGGGAGAGGATTAGCGCGAGGGCCAGGGCGCAGTAGAGCACAATTTCGCGGGCGTTTTCCGGTGGCGGTCCGCTGGTCAGGAGCGCCCGGTCGATGACCCAACTGAGGGGCCAGGGACGCAAGAGTTCGAGGGCGATGGTGCTGACGAAGAGCACCAGGACCAGGGCCAGCTGGGCGCGGTGGCCCGCGAGCTCACTGGAAAAGCGGCGCGCCACGCGCAGGCCCTCGAAGAAGCGGGCCAGATATTTCACTGGACAGGTGCTCCGCAGCGCATCAGTACCTGGCCCGCGATCGCGCTCCAGGAGTGTTCGGCGGCCACCCGGCGGCCTGCTTCCGCCAGCCGTTCGCGGGTTTGCGTGTCGCGGCACAACTCGGCGGTGATCTCGGTCAGCTCGTCGAGCGACTCTGGATCGTAGACACAGCCCGCTCGCCCTTGCTGCACTGTTTCGGCCAGTCCGCCGAGGTCGGGCACGATGGCCACGGCTCCCGCGGCCATGCCCTCGAGCAGCTTGAGAGGCGAAAAATAGCAGGGGCTATTCGGATCGTAGGTCAAGGGCAAGCAATCGAAACGCGCCACATGGGCACCTACCTCTTCGTGGTCCACCCAGGGAATGTGGCTCCAGCAGCTCGTGGGCAGCGCATCACCGATAACCTCGGCGAAGTCGCCCTTGCCCACCATGGAAAGGTGCACCTTGAGACCGCGTTCGTGGAGGGCTTGCACCGTGGCCACCAGGCGCTCAAAACCGTGCCAGGGTCGCAGGCGACCGTGGAAGCCGATGACGAAGGCGTCCGCGGGGATGCTCTTTGCAGTGAGTCCTTCAGCGCGGCGTCCGGGGTGAAAGCGCCGGGGGTCGACGCCGTTGCCAGCCACCAGGATGTGCGCTGGACGAGCACCCCGGGAGCGCGCCCAAGTGGCGCAGTCTTGCGACACGCAGAGCACGAGGTGCGCGGCCTGAAGCGCGGCTTTCAGGCGTTCGCTGTCGCCCAGGTTCTGGGCTTCGGGTCGGTAGCGCGTTTGTTCTTCATCGAGGGGCGCGTTGACCTCAATCACATGGGCTAGGCTATGCTCCAGGGCGAATTCCGAACCGGCGAAGGCCCCCAGGGCCAGGCGTTCGTAGACCAAACCCAAGGGCCCCATTCGAAGAGTGTTCGACAGAGCCTCGCGCGCCAGGAGCGCATCGGGTTCGTCGATGGCCACGACCTCGGCCCCTAGCTCGAGAAAGGCCTCGCGCATGGCGGCGAGGTGCACCGCCGCCCCCTTTTTGCGGCTGGGGTGGATGCCGCGGTCGGAGTTTAGATGGACGAGTCGCATCGCTAGGCTGAGTTTGCGGTGCAGGTCTCTGAGAACCAATCGGCGAGGGTTCGACCGGCCTGGCGAGCGTCGAATAGCTCCTCGGCCCGGGCGCGGCCGCGGCGGGCGAATTCGAGGCGCTTGTGCGGGTCTCCGAGGAGCTCAGCCAAGGCGCTCTCGAGGGCCACGGCGTCGCGCTCGGGGACGAGCAGCCCCGCGCGACCGTGGTCGAGGATCTCGGGGATGCCGGTGACAGGCGTGGAGACGCAGGCCAGTCCCATGGCTAGAGCTTCGAGCAGCACCGTGGGCAGGGCGTCGCGGTTGCCGTCTGTGCCCACGATGCAGGGCAGGCAGAATACGCTGGCGCTCTTCATCAGTTCCCGCACGGCGTCCTGATCCACGGGGCCTGTGAATTCAAGCACCTGCTGGTCGAGACCTGCGGCCCGGGCTTGGGCTTGCAGGTTTAGGGCTTCGTCGCCGCCGCCGGCGATGGTGGCGGTCCAGGGAGCCCCGCTGGCGCGGGCCGAGGCCAGAGCTTCGATCAGAAGGTCAAAGCCTTTCTTTTCCACCAGGCGCCCCACGGCCAGGATGTGGTTCTCGCGGCGACCCTCTGAGCAATAGGGGAAGCGTTCGAGGGCCAGGCCGTTGTACAGTCGGCGCACATGGCTCGCGGCGGCGCCGCTGATCTGTTCCTTGAGGTACTCCACATTGGCGTCGCAAACCGTAACCGTGAAGGCCGAGGCGATGAGCAGTTTGTCGAGCAGTTCGGGGCGCACGGCGCTGCGGTAGATGTCCTTGGCGTGGGCCGTGATCGAGTAGGGCGGGCCGCCGAGCTCGCGGGCCAACATGGCCACGACGGCCGACTCGGTGGCGAAGTGCACATGGATGCGATCAATGCCCAGTTCGTCCACGCGCCGCAAGAGGTGCAGGGCTTCCCCCAAAAGCCGTGAGAAGCGTGTGCCCACCAAACCGGAGAGTTCCGGCACCAGGGTGCGCAAGCGACTCCACTGGGCTTCGTTGAGGCCCCCGGCTTCCTGGTCGAAGATCAAGGTCCAGGGATCCATGGCGCTGCGCTCGGGGAAGACCTCAACGCGAGCCTTGAGCTGGGCCAGTTCGGAGTGCCGTGGCTCGTTGTCGGGGGCCCGCCGCGAAAAGATGTGCAGGTCCGGCCTGAGGGCCTCTTGAGCCAGGACTTCGGTCAGGATGAAGGTCTCGGAGAGCCGCGGAAACTTCTTCAGGAGATACGCGAGTCGCATGGGAGGGAGGGTGTCGAAGCGCTGCGGGGAAGACCCAGGAGATCACGCACAAGGGTCGCGAAGTGTTGGTCGCCGTCGAGTTTGGGCAGCCAGCCCTGGACCTTACCCCGGGCCAGGGCGCGTTCCATGGCCGCTCGCAAATCTTCCGCCGAGGGTGTATCAAGAACCTCGCCGAGGCCCAACTTTGCGAACCGCTCAGCTCGTAGAAATTGTTCTTCCCGGGGCCTTTTTCGCGGCAACAGCACCGTGGGGATGCGGCCGCGGATCAGTTCGGTCATGGTGTTGTAGCCGGCCATGGAAACCGCAGCTGTGGAGGCCTCAAAGAGCCGCGGCATGTCCTCGTAGAAGCCGTGGATGGTGACAAAGTCCATGCCCCGTGCGCGGCGCTTGATCTGGCGCGTGCGGGTGGCATCCAGGAGCGGCCCCAGGACGACCACCGTGTCGAAGGCAGGGGCCTTGAGGGCCAGGGCATCGAGGCAGCGTTCCACGCGCTCGGCTCCATCCTCGCCGCCGCCCATGGTCACCAAGAGTTGGGGCCGCAGGCGCGGGATCGAGAGGAAGCTGAGTCCCTTGCGGGGCCGCACGACATAACCCACATAGTGCAGGATCTGCGCCAACTCCCGGGGCACGGGGTACTCCCGGCGCATGTCGAAGACTTCGGGGGCGCCGTAGACACAGACCGCGTCGTAGTTCTTGATCAGTGCCCGGCGAATGTCAGGCCGGTCCCACTCGCGGGCCACCACCTCGGGACGGTCGATGATGTCGCGCAGACCAAGGATGGATCGTCCGCCGAGTTCCTTCTGGCGGTCGAGGGCCTCTTGCAGCTCGCCGGCGACGCCCAGTACCTTGTTGTCCACAACCAACAGGTGCGGCCGGTACGACTCGACCAGTTCGAGCAGCAGCGCCCGCCTGATGCGCACCAGGCTGCCCAGTTCGCCGGGCAGGCGGCGCGGTGTGTACTCACCCATGGCGCCCTTGCCCACCGAGGGCAACTTGACGACTTCGAGGCCCCGGGGCAGTTCGAAGCGCAAGGAAGCCTCCGATCCTGAGGCCACGATGAAGCTGGCGTTCTCCAGATTCTCCGACAGGCTTTGGGCCAGGGTCAGGGTGCGCCGTAGGTGCCCCAGACCCACGGAGTCGTGGCTGTAGAGCAGGATGCGCGGGCGCGTGATGGGTTTCTTGGGGTCCATGCTGAGCTTCAGTGGCTGCCCACTGGGAGCGTTATGGGAATCAGGGCCAGGCCGCCCTCGCTGGATAGCAGAGTGCTGTGCAATTCGATGCCGTCGCCGGCTGACCAGCCGCCCACGGGAGGCGAGATCAATAGCTCGCCTGCCCGCATTTCGGCGGAGACGGGCCAGGTGTTGCCACTGGCGTCGAAAACGCGCAAGCCAGCGGCCAATTGGCTCGGGTCGGGAGTGCCTCCGGCGAAGCGCACGACCAGAACTGCGCCCATGTCGATCGGGCGTCCCCAGGCGGGCTCCATGCTGGTCACCCGGAAGAGCGGGATGGGCACGAGGCCCGAGGTGCCAGGCGCGCCGCCTTGGGGTGAACCGCAGGGGCCAGCGTCCAGCGCCGAACCGCTGCTGGGCGCCATGCCAGCGTCCTCCAGGGCAGAGCCCGGTCGCGGCTCGTAGTCCTCGGAGACCGAATCCGTCCCGGCAAAAATGGCCAGGCGCGTGGGCAGGGGCACCGCGCTGGGCATGGGCATTACGGTCACGCGCGCGCCCGCGGCCTCCGTGGCGAGGCGCACGACCTCGTCGGCGGCGACTTCGGTTGCCAGGCCGAGAGCGCTTTGCAGGGGACTGTCGAGGACCAACTCGTCCCCGGAGACGTTGAGCACCGTGCGGTATTCCAGGGCGGCGCAAGTGAAGGCCTCGGTGTCGCCAGCGAGGTCCAAGGAGCCGCGTAGGCGAGCTGTACCAAAGGGATTCGTTTGCAGATGGGCCGCGCAGGAAGCCGCCGTGGCGCGGGCCAGTTCATTTTTGAGTCCGGCGCCGCCGTTACCCGCCAGGAGGCAGTGGCTGAGTGCCACGCCGACTTGGCCTGCCAAGGTGTGCACGCCCTGGCCCAGGTTGCCCACCAGGGCAGAGGCCGATACCAGCACCAGCCCGGCGTGGGACTCGGAGGTGATCTCGATGCCGTCCTGGCCGTTGGCCGTGGAGGAGAGCCGTTGCAGCAAGACCTCCGCATGGCTGTCGATGTCGAAGGAGAAACCGCTCAGGCGATTGGCCCGGGCGCGCGATCCGCGCACCACGATTTCCGCCCGCCAGGAGGGACTCGTCTCGTAGTCGATATCGACGAGGCAGCCGTCTTCTGCATTTTGCTCAAACTCGCAGTCCTCGATCAGGATCTCGAAGACGCCTCCCGTGCCGCCGCCGGGTGAGGCTTCGAGGTCGACATCCAGGCCTTCGTGGCCGTTGCCCGCAAAATCCGAGTCCTTCACCGTGAGGTTCACGCGCGCGCCGGCAGGAGCGATCCAGGGGCCAAATTCCAGGCCTTCTTGGCCGTTGGAGAGGAAGCTGCAACCTTCGATACTGACCGAGTAGGGGCCTTCAAGGGAGAGCCCCTCGAGGTTGTTCTCCCTGGCGATGCAATCCACCAGGGTGACTGCCGTGACATTTGAGATGGCGCTGGCTCTTAGGCGCAGGCCGCGAGAGCAGCCTTCGATCGTCAGCCCAGAGAGTTGTGCCGGGGTGCGGTCGAGATCGATGCCATTGATCGCGCCGCCTCCGCCCAGAATCGTCAGGCCGTCGACGCGCTGCAAGGCGAGACCCGCTTCGATTTTGAGCACACTCTTGCCGGGCATCCCGGGGAGCAGAGTCGGGTGGATCTTGGTACTCCGGCGTCGGAGGTCGAAGTCCGCCGGGAAGCCGCCGTAGATGTGTACGCCGGGGCGCAGTTGGATCTCAGCCGCGGCAAAACTGCCCCCCGCCAGCCAAACATTGCCGCCGCCGTCGAGGGAAGCCGAGAACACCGCCAGGAAGACAGCCGGCCAGGCGGTTTCAGGGCTGAGCCCATCCGCGCCGAAGTAATCCGCATTGGGGTCCGCGTAGAAGGGCTGGCCCGTGCGAGCCGAGAGCACAGGACCCGCGGGCGTGAGGGGGTCGCCGGAATCGGGGGCCAGGGCTAGGCCCACGAAATACTCGGTTTCCGTGTTGAGGCCGGAAAAGATGTGCAGGCCGCGCTCAAGGTCCACGTCCTCGGGTTGGCCGTCGAAGAGGGTGCTGACATCGCTACCGATAAAAAGGGCCACAGCGCCGTCAAAGTCCTCAAAGTCCTCAAAGCCGCGGCTCTTCCACTCCACTCGCAATTTGTCCGCGCCAGGCACCAGAGAGGTGAGCTGAATTGCTGTGTGGCCATGGGCCGCGCCGCTTTCGAAGGCACCGCCGGTGGATCCGCCGCCAGTTCCGGGCTCGCCGCCGGTCTGTCCCGGCGCGCTAATGCGCGAGCAACTCGCGCCCACGAGCCCGAGGACCAGCACGGCTCCGAAGAGCGGCTTCAGTTTTTGTCTATTGGCAGAGAACACCACACAAGAGCGGGGTCAAGGCGCGGCCACTGGGTGCGCCAGAGTCGAAGATGTGGAGGCGCGCCGAAAGGGTCGCGCCGGTGAGTGCAAAGTCCGGGGGCAGAGAGAAGGTCACCTGTCCCGTGCCCGCGCCTGGCTGGCCCGGAGTGCCGCCCAGGTGCACCAAGGCCGTCTGTACGCGGCTGGTGACGCGGCCGTAGCCGCCGCCGGGCACGAGGGTCGCCGCCATGCCGCTGCCGCAGCTGGAACCGTAGCCCACCGCCGCCATGGCGAAGGCACCGCCGAGGCAACGGTTGACCGAGAAGCCCCAGCCGTTGCTGCCCAGGCGCAGAGCGCCGCCAGTGGGCCCGATGTTGGGCATGAAGCCTCCGCTGCCGGCCACTCCGCTGCCGGAGGCCGCGCCACAGTCGCAGAAGGGCAGTTGTGCGTCGTGCACCGTGTTGCCGGAGATCAGCACACCGTTATCGAATCGCGAGCCAAGTTTCTCGGAGTCGGGCGGCGTGACCGCGATGTCGTGGGCTCCGCTGGGAGCGATCGTGAGGAAGTTGCCCAGAATGTCGGTGTTGTCGCCACAGAGGAGCACGGCGACCTGAGTGGAAGAGTTGCGCAGGTCGATGTCAGCGCCGGCCACGGGCAGACCGAGGTGGTTCGTGACGGTGCCCGAGAGCTGCACCCCGGCGGCCATAAAGATCAGACCCAGGTTTGTATTCCCGCTGACTTGCACTGAGGCTTGGAGGTGAGGAACGAGGCTGTCGACGAATTGCGCGCAGAACTCCATGTCGTAGAGGCCGGCGGGCACCACGAAGTCGATGAAGCCGCTGGTGTCGGAGTTGTCACCGGGGGTGTAGAGTTCTTCGCCGGTGATGCAGTGGACGACATCCACATCGAGATTAGCGACTCCCGCGAAGAGGGGATCGAGGAGCGCCGCGCTGATCGCATAACCCGGCTCGAGGACAATGTCCCCGAGGTCGATGTCGATGACGCTGTTGAGATCGATGCGCTCGGGCGCAAGTAATGGGACCAGAACCGGCGTGGTGTTCATGCGGAATTCGATTTCGCCGGGGGGCACGGCGATCTGGAACTCGCCCAGGAGATTTGTCGAGTCGCTGATCAAAGTGATGTTCTCACCGGTGGCCAATTCGATCACATCGAGGTTGACTCCCGCCACGGGAAGGTTGCCTGCCCGCAAGATGCGCCCCTTGAGGGAGATCGCCGGGGGCAAGACCACGGTGCCGAGGCTGGTGCTGCCCGCCACAACCACACCCTCAAGGCGCAGCCCGAGGGCCACGGCAGCCGGCGGGGCCGGAGGCTCGAAGGTGATGCGGTACTGGCCCGGGTCGATGGTGACATTGAAGACACCGAGGATGTTTGTGCCAGCGTTGGCGGCGTTGCCGTTGGTAGCTCCAGTGCCCAGGTTCTTGAAAACAATGTTGACGCCCGCCACCGGGATGCCGTTGCCGTCCAGCACAAGGCCTGAGAGGAGGTCGGCCGCGGCCAGAGGAGACATTAGGGCCCCGATCAGGGGCAGTAGGAGGGCTTTCTTGAGCATGGTTTGATGGGGGCTGCTGCTATTGTTTTGGGGCTGACCGTAGGAAGCGGCAAGTAGGGTTCCAGGAGCTGCACTCGGGGCACTGAGATAAGGAAGTAGGTCTGTAGGGTGATCCAGGCAGGACCTGGTGCCTGTTGCGGTGCTGGGGGAGCCCGTGCCGCAGGAGTCTCAGGCAGACTCATCTAAGGCTAACCATCGCTAGCCAGCCATCGCTAGCAGCCTTGGCAAGCCTAGTGCCAAGGGGGGCTGCGGATGCCTCCAGCCGGGTAAAATTCCCCCAAAATGGCTCTGGTGACCTGAAAATGGGCTTTCTGAGGTGTCCTTCCTGCGCCCAACCCAGGCTTTAAGTCCGAAAACTGGACACAATCCGTTTTATGGACGGCTACTCCAGGCACCTGCTTTCCCTGGGGGAGGGCCTACTGAGCGGCTTCCACGACCCGCTTGAGCTGGGTGAGGTTCCTCTTGAGGCCCTCTGCGAGGCTCTTCTCGAGGAAGTAGTTGCCCAGGCGAGCGAGGGCGTGGGTCCCGAGGCTGCCGTGGTTTTGCCAGCGCACTCGGGTGCGCCTGCCCTGGTTCGAGTAGAGGATCACGCCCCGGCTGGCCACCCTGCCCGCGAGCAGTTCATCGAACCAGACGCCCCGCAGGGGGTCCGAGTGGGTGATGGTGATCCGGACCTCGCTGCCCCCGGCGCGTGTGTGCATGACTGCATCGACCCCATTGTCGGGGCCCTCGAAGGTGGTGCTGGAATCGGGGAACTCCTCCTGGGAAGCGCTCCATTCGGGCCAGCGGTGCAAGTCTTCAATGTAGCCGTGGATCTCTGCCTGGGGCGCGTCAATGATCTGCGAGACATCCACATCCCAGGCCTCGGGTAGGCGGTCTCCAGCCAGCCACAGGCCGCCTCCCGCCAGCAATACCAGGGCGCAAAAAAGCAGCAGGCAGCATCGAAGGGGGCTCCAGGCGAGCTTCATGGCGGCCGAAGATACTCATCTTGGCGCGTTTCGGTGACCTCTAGGTACAGAAACTCTTCTAGCCTGTAGGCCTCTCTTCCGTACTATTCTGACCTGTCACCCCTTATTTGCCGCAAGAACCCGCGATCATGAACAAAACCCTGCAACTGGCCCTCGTGGCTTCTCCCTTGATCCTCGTCCTGGTGCTTTCTGGAGTTGAAATTGCCCAGAGCGCGACCGCCGTGGAGTCCAGCTTTCAAGCGGGCGGCCTCAAGCAGGAGCCCAAGACGCCTGGGGAGAAAGAGGTCATTCGGATCGTCCAGACCGAGACCCGCGAGATCGCCAAGGATCTCTACGCCGTTCGTTGGCCCGGGGACAAGATGGTCACCTTCTTGGTGGGAGAGGAGGGTGTGCTGCTCATCGACACCCACATGGAGAACGAGATCGAGAACATCGAGAAGGCTCTCCGCCAGGTCACGAGCAAGCCGGTCACTCACCTCATCAACACCCATTGGCACATCGACCACACCGCGGGCAACAAGCACTGGGGACCGAAGGCCACGATCTACGCCCATGAGAACGCCAAGCTGCGCATGGAGGCCTCCAAGCTTATCGACGGCCGCAAGGCAAAACCGCCCATGACCGGCGATGCCTTGCCCGATGTGACCTTCGGGGACGAGCTCGAGCTCGAGTTCTCGGGTCACAAGATCAAGTTGGTGCACTTCTATGGCGGCCACACCGACGGTGACATCGTGGTTTGGTTCCCTGACCTCAAGGTCTGCGCCACGGGCGACATTTTCTACTCCCACGGCTATCCCTTCGTGGACACCGGGGCTGGCGGCGACCCTTTTCAGCTCATGGATGTGATCGAGAGCCTGCGAGCCCTCCTGCCAGAGGATACGACCCTGATCCCCGGCCACGGTGCTCCCATCGAGCGCAAGGCCCTCGATGATTTCGGTGCCATGGTCGAAGGCTGCATCTACCAAGTGCAGGCCGGCATCGACCGCGGCTTGAATGTGTCCGGCATCGTCGCCGAGGGCCTACTCGACGAGTACAAGGATCGTTGGGACGCAAAAGGCAGCCGCACCCGGGCCTGGACCTTCATGCTCTACACAGCGCTCAAGCCCGAGTGATTGCCCGAAACGTACCAGGTACTGCGCCGCTGTTTTGCGGCGCAGTACCTGGTACGTTTCGGCCAATTCTGGCTCTACTGGCGCACGAGTTTGGCGTACTTGGCGGCCTTGGAGTCGGAGGCCAGGCCGAGCTGGGAGCGGTTCTTCTCGATCCACTCGTGGTAGCTCTCGTAGTCGCCGTCCTTGTGGTACAGCACTACGCCCCGACCGCTCTCGTCTTGGCCTTCGAAGGCCAAGATATCGGTGGTAACGCGGTTGAGGAAGTAGCGGTCGTGGCTGACGATAATCATCGAGCCGCGGTACTCCGAGATCGCGTCCTCGAGCACTCTTAGAGTTTCGAGGTCGAGGTCGTTGGTGGGTTCGTCGAGGATCACCAGGTTGGCGGGGTCCTTGAGCATCTTGGCCAGCACCACGCGATTGCGCATCCCGCCCGAGCAGTGCTTGAGCAGCTTCTGCTGGTCTTCGCCGCGGAAATTGAAGCGCGCCACGAAAGCCCGGCCATCGATGGTCTTGCCGTCAAAGGCCAGTTGGGCATTGCCATCGGTGATGTTGTCGTAGACGGTTTTTTCGTCGTCGATCACCGCTCGCGATTGGTCCACGAAGCTCATCTCCACCGTGGCGCCAACCTTGATCTCGCCAGCGTCCACGGACTCGCTACCCAAAATCATCTTCATCAGGGTCGACTTGCCCATGCCGTTGGCGCCGATCACGCCCACGATGGCCCCAGGCCGGACCTCGAAGTCCAAGTTCTCGAAGAGCACGCGATCGCCAAAGGCCTTCTTCACGCCGCGGCACTCCACAACCTTGTCGCCCAGACGCGGGCCGGGGGGGATGCGAAACTCGGTGGACTCGAGCTGCGCGGCGGAGCGTTCGTGCTGCAATTCCTTGAAGCGCGTCAGGCGCGCCTTGGCACGACCGCGGCGGGCCGAAGGTGTCTGGCGCACCCAATCGAGTTCCTTTTGATAGGCCTTCTCGATGCGCGACTCCCCCTGGCGAGAGGTGTCGAGTTTTTTCTGTTTGGCATCGAGGAAGGCCGAGTAGTTGCCCTCGTAGGGAATGCCCCGACCGCGCTCGATTTCGAGCATCCAGCCCACCACATTGTCGAGGAAGTAACGGTCGTGGGTGATCAGCATGACCATCCCGGGGTACTCCATCAAGTGGTGCTCAAGCCACTCCACGGTGGTGGCGTCGAGGTGGTTGGTGGGCTCGTCGAGGAGCAAAATGTCGGGCTGTTCCAGGAGCAGCTTGCAGAGAGCCACGCGGCGCCGCTCGCCTCCCGAGAGGACTCTGACATCAGCTTCAGGCGGCGGCAGACAAAGGGCACCAGCGGCTTGCTCAAGGCGATTCTCCAGGTTCCACACATCGTGGTGGTCCATGAAGTCCTGCAACTCCCCGAACTCCTCCTCGCGGCCTTCCATGTCGAGGCAGACTTCGTTGTAGCGGGTCTCCACATCGCGCAGGTGCTGGACGGCCTCCTGCAGGTTACCCCACACATCGAGCTCGTCGTTGAGCGGCGGCTCCTGGCTGAGGTAGCCGATGCTGACATCTTTGTCGGCGGGCTTGGCCACGCCCTCGAACTGCTTGTCCTCGCCAGCGATGATCCTGAGCAGGGTGGACTTGCCCGCGCCGTTGCGGCCAATGACGCCGATCTTGGCGTTCTCGAAGAAGGACAGGGTGATGCCCCCGAGGATCTCGTCTTGGCCGTAATGCTTGGCGAGTTCCTGGATTTGGTAGATGATTCGTTGAGCCATGGGGCGAACAGGATAGGGCCCCTGGCGCGGATGAGAAGGGCTGGCATCGGAAATCGGCGTGGTGCTTGTGTCGCGGGGCTTGTGTCGGCTGCTGGCGCGTGCCATTTTTTGGGCCATGAACATCCCGCAGCGTCTGATCACCCTGATCTCCTTGTGCTTTTGCCTGGCAGCCTGCTCTGACCGGGCCGATCCGCCCGCCGGCGCCGAGACGATCCTGGTGCGCGAGCAGGTGGCCCACTGGTTCGAAGGAGACAACCTCGACCGGGCACGGGTGCTTCTCGCGCCCCTCGTGGCTGATTCGGAGGCCGCCACCGAGGACCTTTTGCGGGCCGCGGCGGTGGAATTTGCGGCATCAAAGAGCGCGGCCGCCCTGGCCTTCCTCGAGCGCGCCGCTGCCCGCGACCCCAAGGACGCAGCGGTCTGTTTCCTGCGCGGCCAACTGGCCCGCGAGGCGGGCCAGTTGGATCTTGCCGCCCGCGAATTGCGCGCAGCCCTCGCAGCCGCTCCCAAGGACCTGCCCACGCGCTACCTCCTGGCGGTCACCCTGGGCGACCTGGACCAATTCGAAGAATCCGAGGCGCTCCTGCGCCAGGTCCTGGCCGCGGGATTGGAGAACGGCGGTAGTTGGTATGTCTCCGCGCTCTACCGCCTCGAGCGACTCCTGGTCGTGGATGGCCGCGAAGACGAAGCCCGGGCGCCGCGGGCTGAGCGCGAAGCCCTCAAGAGCCGCGGCATCAGCGCTCCGGCCACCACCGTCACGCGCCTGGGTACCCTGGGTCGCGTGGTTCCGCCGCGGCCCACGAAGAGCCGCGTGAAGACACCGCCGGCCAGCCTGGCCTTTGCCGCGCCGGAACTCATCCTGCCCGAATTCGCCGCCGCCACGGACTTCGGCGCCAGCGACATCGACGGTGATGGGCGCCATGACCTGTGGGCCCTGACCGGGGCTGCGGTCCTGGTGGCCTTTGCCCGCGAGGACACATGGCAGGTGACCCAGGTCGCCGCAGCTGGCGCGGATTTCGTCCTGACCCTGGACCTCGACAACGCCCCCGATGCCGAGCTTGAACTGCTCTGCGTGCGGGATCGGGAACTCAGCTTTCATAAGTGGGTGCAGGGATCCTGGCGCGAGATCGCCGTGCAAACTCCAGAACTCGACGGGAGAGTTCTGGATGTCGTGGCCGTGGACTTTGATCACGAGGGCGACCTGGATCTACTCGTCGTGGGTGAAGCGGGCGTGCACTTGTGGCGCAACGACGGCGCTGGCACCACCGAGGGCGAGGAGCGCGGCGCTTTCCGGGACGCCAGTTCCCGGGCTGGGCTGCCAGAAGATGGGACCTTCGATTGGGCTCTCGTTGAGGATCTCGACGGCGACGGAGATGTGGATCTACTCGTGGGTTCGAGCGCGGGCCCGCGGCTTTTTGATTCCCTGCGCGGCGGCCGTTTTGCCGAGTTGACTGAACGCCTCGCACCGCTCGGACTCCTTGGCCAAGAGCCGCACCTCTTTGACTTCGATGGCGACGGTCAAGTGGACCTCTGGCCCGCCGCGACAGAAGGCGGCGCCGCACACACCGAGTGGTTCTCGAGGACGGCTGAAGGCGGTTTCACGAAGCGCGCCCTGGCCTTCCCCGCGCCCGCGGGTTCTGTGGCCGTGGACCTCGACCTCGACGGCGCCATCGACCTCGTGGGCCCCAACTCAGCCCTGGCCGCGGCGGGCCTCGAAGAGAGCCGGATGGTGCAGCTCGCAGGGCTCACTCCGGCACCCGGTGCGCCGCGGGCGGCCATCGATGTGGACGGCGATCGTAAGATCGATCTTGTGTACTTGACCCCCGAGGGTCTCGTCCTCCAACGCGCTAGCGGCCCCCGGGGCCACGGGCTGAAACTCGTTCTGCGCGGAAACCGCGCCAACCGTCGCGGGCAAGGAGCCAAGATCGAAGTGCGCGCCGGTCCGATCTACCGCCGCGTCTGGTACCGCGGCGAGCCCCTGCTACTGGGTAGTGGCGCCTTCGATCGCCTCGATGTCCTGCGCATCACCTGGCCCAACGGCATCCTGCAAAGTGACCTCGACCTGCGGCTCAGCGACCAGACCATCATCGACGATCCCGAGGCCGCGTTTGGTTTGTACGCCGAACCCAAGGGCCTGATCGGTTCGTGTCCATTCCTCTACACCTGGAACGGCGAGCGCTTTGAGTTCATCACCGATGTTCTGGGCATCACGCCCCTGGGTCTGCCCATCGCTCCGGGGGTCTTGGTGCCCCCCGATCACGACGAGTACGTGCTCGTGCGCGGCGAGCAGTTGCAACAGCGGAAGGGCGAACTGGTGTTGCAGTTCACCGAGGAGTTGCGCGAGGTGACCTACCTGGACCGCGTGCGACTGGATGTGATCGACCACCCGATGGAGAGCGAGATCTTTCCCAACGAGCGCTTCTGTTTTCCGCCCTTCCCCGAAGCGCGCACCCATTGTTTCTCGCGGCCCCTCGCACCCCGCAGCGCCCTGGGCAGCGATGGCGTGGACTGGAGCGCAGCTCTCGCTCATCTCGACGACCAGCACGCGAAGCCCTTCGTGAAACACGCGCCGCAATTCCAGGGCTTGGCCCGACCCTGGTTCCTCGAACTCGAGTTCGACGGCGAGGGCTTGGCTGAGGCCGAGGAGTTACGCCTGGCCCTCAGCGGCTGGTTCTTCTGGAGCGACGCGAGTTGCAACATTGCCGCTGCGGGCCAGGAGGGCGTTGATTTCGTGCCGCCGATTTTCGAGGTGCCCGACGGCCAGGGCGGCTGGCGGGCGGTGGGACCGCCGGTGGGTTTCCCCGCGGGCAAGACCAAGACCATGGTGATCGATGTTTCGGACATCGGCTTGCAACAAGACCCGCGCCTGCGCATCTCGTGCACCCTGCAGCTCTATTGGGATCGCATCGCCCTCTTTGTGGGCGCCGACCTGGAGTTCAGCAGCGCTTCCCTTGAGGCCACCGCGGCAGAGCTCTACCTGCGGGGATTCTCCGCGCCCGAAGAGAGCGAGGCCGAGGATTTGCCAGAACGATTCGACTGGCAGCACCTCGCTCGCAGTCCACGTTGGAATCAACACCCCGGCCGCTACACTCGCCTGGGCCCCTGCCTGGAGCTCTTGAGCGCCGTTGACGATCGCTTCGTGATCATGGGTTCCGGCGACGCCCTGTGCGTGCGCTTCGATGCCAGTTCCCTGGCGCCGGTGGCTCCGGGAATGCGCCGCGACTACCTGTTGTTCCTCGACGGTTGGGCCAAGGACCGCGACTTGAATACCGTCGAGGCCCTGGAGGTCGAGCCCCTGCCGTTCCACGCCATGACGGGTTATCCCTATGGCCCCGATGAGTCCTTTCCAGGGGACAGAGAGCACCGCGCCTGGCGCGACGAGTGGAACACCCGTGAGGGCATCGACTGGATCGAGCCCCTCACCGGTGCCGCCCAGCGCTGAGAGCCGGGCGCCGCTACGCTGGAACGGCTACACTGATAACAATGTGCTCTTCTCACCAGCGCCGCGAGACCTGGCTGCCGATTGTCTCGGGCCTTTTGCTCTTGGGCGCCTGTTCCGAATCTCCCCCGCGCGATTCGCCCCCAGCCCAGCCAGCCGAACCCGCGCCGCTTGCCGTGCGCCGCATCGGCGGCCGAGGCCAGGACCTCCCCCCTTGGAGCGCAGAGTTTCGCGCGGCCCTCGAACCCCGCAAGAGTGAATCCAGTGAGGCTGCTGCCCACGCCATCGAAGAGAGTCTGGCGCGCTGGATCGAAGGACTCTTCGCGGGCGACTCCCCGGGCGGCGCAACCGAGAG
This sequence comes from Planctomycetota bacterium, assembly GCA_012959785.1. Lineage (GTDB taxonomy): Bacteria > Planctomycetota > UBA1135 > UBA1135 > DUCM01. Next base: position 80,654 of record DUCM01000009.1, read on the forward strand.
CGGGCTTTTTCCCGTTTCCCTGGACTTGCGCTTCGACGACGGCAACACGCGGGTCCTGCGCGTAGCCGCGAACGCGAGGGTCCCCTCGGAGAGCCACCTCCGAGAGCGCTTGAAGCAAGCTCCCTGGGATGCTTTTCAGGGCCCACGAGCCCAGGTTCGAGTGGAGCGCATCGAGTCCCTGCGGAGCGGCGGGTTCCGGGCCACCGTGCGCGTGCGTCTGGTCGCTCACTCCGGCCCGGCCAGCGCCCAGCTCAACGCAAGCTGGCGGGGGACCTGGAGCGGAGAGTCCGAGCCCGCGCTCTTGAGCCTTGAAGGCCTCGACCACGAGGTCTTGCAAAACCGCCAGCCCTGGTTCGACGAGATCAGCATGGATGTCTTCGGTGGCCTCGACTTCTGGGAGGACGAACTCGCCCTGGGCTGCGAGGACTACCACCGGCGCACGGACCAGCGCGTGAATTTCTTCTACGCCGGCATCCTGGGGATAGCCCTGGGCGATGCCAATGGCGACGGGCTCGAGGACCTGTACCTGTCCCAGGTCGGGGGCTTGCCCGGGCGGCTATTCTTGCACCAACCGGACCACACGGTGCTGGACGGTTCGCGGGCCGCGGGCCTCGATTTTCTCGACACAACCCGCGGCGCGCTCTTCGTCGATCTCGATGGGGACGGCGACCAGGATCTCTGCCTGGCCCGCGAAGAGGATTTGGTCCTGTGCTGGAACGATGGCACGGGCAAATTCTCCCGGCGCACCTGGCTCAAGGGCCAGGGCAGCTCGCCGGTCTATTCCATCTCGGCCGCCGATGCCGACTGTGACGGCGACCTGGACCTCTACGGCTGTCGCTACCCCTCGTCGCAGATCTCAGGTGGCGTGCCCACGCCTTACCACGACGCGAAGAACGGTGTGGCCAATGTTTATTGGCGCAACGAAGGCGACGGAAAGTTCAGCGAGGTGGCCAGAGAGGTGGGGCTCACGGTGGCCGATGAGCGTTTCAGCTATGTTTCGATCTGGGAGGACCTCGACCACGATGGCGACCTCGACCTCTATGTGGTCAACGACTACGGCGCCAATCATGCTTTTCTGAACGAGGGCGGGACCTTCCGCGAAGCAGCTGGCGAGTTGGGCCTGACCGACGCGGCCGCGGGCATGGGCATCAGCGTGGCCGACAGCGACGGCGACGGCGACCTGGACATCCTGGTCAGCAACATGTTTTCCCAGGTGGGCCGGAGGGTGGTGGAGGCTCTGGACTATCGCGCCGATGGATCGGCCGCCGTGCGCGCCATGCACCGCCAACACGCCGCGGGCAACGCTCTTTTGACCTTCAACGGTTCGACCTACGAGCGCAGCGCCGAGGCCGCCGGATGTGCCCCGGGCGGTTGGGCCTGGGGAGCAGTCTTCGCCGACTGGAACGCGGACGGTCTGGCCGATATGTATGTGCCTAACGGTTTCATCAGCGGCCAAGAGATGGCCGATGTGGAGAGCCTCTTCTGGCGCCGGGTGGTGGAGAGCACTCCCGATGTCTTTGGCCCCGCAGAGGAGTACCGACGGGGTTGGGCGGCGGTGGGGCACTTCTCCCAGTACGGCCCCCTGTCCTGGAACGGTCACGAGAGGAATTACGCCTATCTGAACCTGGGCAGCGGTGAGTTTGCCGATGCTTCGGGGCTCGCGCGGGCCGATTTTTTGGACGACAGCCGTTCGGCCCTACGCCTCGATTGGGATGGCGATGGTCTCCTCGATCTCCTGCTTGTGAATCGCAGCGGTCCCAGGTTGCGGCTCCTGCGCGGCCTGGGCGGGGGAGAGACGGTGGCCATTGAACTCGTGGCAAACGGCGCGCCTGCGGTGGGCGCCAAGGTCACCCTGACCCTGGAAGATGGGCGGAGGCTTGTGCAACGGGTCTACGCTGGCGAGGGCCTCTTGGCCCAGAGCTCCCCGCGCCTGATTTTTGGCCTGGGGCCGAACCCTGGCCTCCTCGCCGTGGAGGTTGATTGGGGTGCGGGTCAAAAAGCGCAGTTCGCGGGCCTCGCTGCTGGTCGCCTCTGGCGCATCACCCTCGGCGAGCCCGAGGCCAAAGAGCACGGCTTTGCGCCCTCGCCCTTCGAGGGTCGCGCGCCCACGCCCGCGCGGGCTGGCGAAGGTGGCGCGCCACGCACGATCCTGGCGGACAAGATGCCTCTAGGCCGCTGGAGTCTGCCGCGCCCCGATGGCGGGCGTGCCTTTCTTTCGGAGTTCGCGGGCGCACCGCTGCTGCTCTGTTTTTACAGCTCCAGTTCTGCCACTTCGCGCAGCTTTTTCGCAGACCTCGCCGGTGCCCGCGCCGAGTTGCGCAAGGCCGGGGGCCGCATCATCCCCGTGGAGCTCGAATCGGCGGCTGCTTTCCCTGCCCTCGAAAATTGGGATCCAGCGAATTTGGATTTCGGGCAGCGGGGCCTGCGGGCGGCAAAAAACGACGAGCAGATCCTGCAAGCGCTTTTGATCGAGATCTTGGGCTCGTACCCCGACCTGGACCTGCCCTTGTGTTTGTTGTGTGACTCGAACAGCAACCTCGTGGCCATCTACTACGCATCGCAGGAGGGCTCGCAAAGGACATCCAAGATCCTCGCCGACATCCGCCAGGTGAGGTACATGAATCCCGAGGACCCCGGCACCACAAGCTTGAGCCGCGGCCGCTGGCTCAAGCGCCCCACGCGGCGCCTCGCAGAACTCGCGCCGGTCTTGCAAATGCTCGGCGCCCGAGAACTTGCGCGAGTCTTCGCCGAGCGCGCGCAGGCAGGAGGCGGAGGGCGCTGAGCGCGTATCTCGTCTGTGCCGGGGATTGCAGCCCCCCTCGAGCTGGAGATCCTTCACTGGCAGACGGGTGAACGGTTGGCCGCCATCCCTGGTGCGGACCGCGCCACGGCAGAGAGCAAGGAAAGCAGAGGATTTGCGGCGGAATTAGGAGCACACGGCAGTCACCACGAGAGCCTCACCTGTTTCCGCATTGAGCTTGCCAGCCCATCGACCGCAACCGCCATGGTCCCCGTCTCTGATTCTTGCCTTCTTCTGATCCGCGTCAGGGCAGCGGCAGCAGAAACACATCCTTGGCGCGCAGGATATGCAGGCCGAGACCTTGGGCGCTGTGGGCTTCGCCCGGAGAAACTTCGCGCACAGCGGCGGCGCGGGGGTCGAGGATCAGGACCACGCTCTGGCCGAAGACGGTCAGGCGCGAACCCTCCAGGACCACGGCGGTGCCCTCGTCGATGGCGATGCCCACCGCATCGCGGACGTCGAGCACCGCCGAGAGCAGGCGCAAAACGCGCCCGCGGCGCAGGCTGTGCTGGTCCACGATGACTCCCGGCCACAGGCCGAGTCCCGTCCACAGGGGCGTGCCGCCTCCTTCGAGGGCCTTGAGTTCCGCGCCGCCCACGATCATCTGACTTGAGTGTACCGCCGTGCCCGCGCTGGTGCCGCCGAAGACCACACCGCGGCGGTGCATGGCGCGCAACTCATCGCACAACCCGGCCGCCTCGAGTGCTTCCATCAAACGCCTTTGACTGCCGCCGCCCATCCAAACCAGGGTCGCCTGGGAGAGGGCCTCGCGAGTTGCGGAATCTGTGAGGTCCCCGGCGACGGAGACCGTCTGCGCCCCGGCTTCAACAAACATCTTGGCCGACCCGCGGCCGCGCTCTGCGCGTTGCGAGGCCTGGGGCAGGATGAGCACCACGGCCTCTTCACCGCCCGCGAGTTCCAGCGCCGCCGTCAGCGCCTCCACCGGCGTTTCTCCACCGCCCACCAGGACCAGCGCCCCCGCCTGTGGACCGGGGCCGCCCTCAAAGAGCGGCTGCTGCGGCGCGGTCGCGCAAGCCGTGGCCAGAAGGAGAGTGACGAGCAGCCGTTGGCGGAGCCCGAGCGGGCGCCGCACTGCCGCGAGGCAGCGACAAAGTACCCAGTAGGCTCCGGTCATGGGTCCACCCTAACCCGGACTCTTCATGCCCAGGCACACGAATCATCCCAAGAGGGCAGCGTTTCCGCGCTCTTGGCCCCCGGTGTCCACTGGAACGGGGGAGGGTCCTACCTGTCCATACAGACAGCAGAAAGGGTGGTCCGCCCGGCAGGACTTGAACCTGCGACCGTCGGATTAGAAATCCGATGCTCTATCCAGCTGAGCTACGGGCGGCAACGACCCTGGCGCCGTGGGGGCCGCGGCGGGGCGAACAGGGTAGCAAGCCCGCGGTTCGCCGGGCGTCTAGATCAGGCCGGAGATCAGCGGGCTGGACGTGGGCAGGCGGAAGTTGTCGAGCACCTGCCACTGCAAATTATCGAGGGCTTCCTCGGGAGTGGCGCCGTAGCGCGTGCAGACCGGCAAACCGAAACGGCGCGCGGCGCGGGCGCGGAAGCGGCGGGTGGCCTCCTTGGTTTCCACGTCCTCGTAGACTTCGACCGAAATGCGGTAGGTCGTGCCCGCGCCCCCCGGTCTCACGGCGCTGACGCTGCCGTTGGTGATGTGCATGGCTTCGCAGCCCGCTCGTTGAAGGAACTCGTTGATGTTCTGCTCAAACTGGCGCGTTGCGTTTTTCATGGAATCCGAATCTACGCTCGCTATAGCTGGGAACACACAGGCAATTCAGAGAAAAAACTCGGGAGCTGTCCGCGGGAACTGCTTTCCGAGACAGTAATCAGAGATGCGTTTCGGAGAGGGCCCACCTCTTGGAAAATAGCCACGCTTGGAAAATAGCCACGCTTGGAAAATAGCGTGCCACTCTCGCAAGCTTGAGCCAGTTACCGCGGCTCGGAGATCGCCGCCGCCCACGATGCGGTGCCTGCAGCGCGTGTGCCGCAATAAAAACCTGGAGGTTGGCTTGGCGTTCCAGAGCGGCATCGCTTGGAGTGGGCTCGCCTGGGGGCGAGTGAGAGCCCCTCGCAAGATCCGGGCCCACTTGAGAATGGTCGGGGAGATGGGACTTGAACCCACGGCATGTAGCTCCCAAAGCTACTCCTCTACCAACTGAGGTACTCCCCGACTTGCGCAGCCACCGGAGCGGGCGCGCGAAGAGCATAACAGGCGCGTCACGAGGCGCGAAGTGCTCTTCGAGAGCCCCGGGCGCGGGGCTGGCACTTTTTGCCGCGCCGGGGGTTTTCTGACGGCTCTTGTTTTCTGGTGGTGAGGGGAGTTCTGCTCCGCTACCTTCTGCCGCCAGTCTGCGTGCAGCCTCGCGCTGGACTTCCCCAAACTCTCTTCGGCCGCCATGAAGGTTCTCGTCGTCGGTGGCGGCGGGCGTGAACACGCCCTCTGCTGGAAAATCGCCCAATCGCCCCTGCTCAGCGCCCTCTATTGTGCGCCGGGCAACGCTGGCACCCGCTCGCTGGCCACCAATGTCGACATCGCCGCGGAGGACATGACGGGCCTCGTGGGCTTCGCAGTGGACGAGGGCATCGACCTCGTGGTGGTGGGACCGGAAGGTCCGCTGGTGGCCGGGCTCGCCGACCGCTTGCGGGCCGCGGACATCTTCGTCTTCGGGCCTGGCGCCCAGGGCGCGGCTCTCGAAGGCTCGAAGGTGGCCACCAAGGATCTACTTGAACGCTACCGCATCCCCACCGCAACATCGCGGCGCTTCGACCGCGCTGGACCGGCCAAGACCTACCTCGAACAGTGCACCATCTGGCCCCAGGTGATCAAGGCCGACGGCCTCGCCGCGGGTAAGGGCGTCACGATCTGCGCCACCGCCCGCGAAGCCTGCCGCGAGATTGACAGCTTGATGGAAGAACGCCGCCTCGGTTCGGCCGGTGAGCGCGTCCTGATCGAAGAGTTTCTCGAGGGCGAAGAAGCCAGCGTCCTGGCCATCACCGACGGCGAGGCGATTCTTGTTCTCGAGCCGGCAGTGGATCACAAGCAGGTGGGCGAAGGCGACACCGGTGCGAACACCGGCGGCATGGGCGTCTACTCCCCGGCGCCCAGCCTGACCCGCCGACTTCTGCGCCAGATCGAACAGCGCGTGGTGATCCCTTCGATCCATGGCCTGCGCCGCGAAGGTCTCGAGTTTCGCGGCGTGCTCTTCATCGGCTTGATGTTCACCGAACAAGGTCCCAAGGTGCTCGAATACAATGTGCGCTTCGGCGATCCCGAGACCCAGGCCCTGGTGCGGCGCTTCTCCGGCGACCTCCTGGCCTACCTCGACGCGACCGCCCGCGGCGAGCTCTCCGAGATGACGCCTCCCGATTGGGACCCCGCATTCTGTGTGGGGGTGGTGGGGGCCAGCGATGGCTATCCGGGCAGCTATCGCAAGGGCGACCGCATCGGGGGCCTCGAGGCCGCCGAGGGCCACGAGGGCGTGGTGGTCTTCCACGCCGGCACCGCCCAAGAGGGTGAGGACACCGTCACCGCCGGTGGCCGGGTTGTGTGCGTGACCGCCATGGGGGAGACCATCGATGCAGCCCGTGAGGGGGCCTACGGGGCCTACGACGAGCTCGACTGGGCTGGCAAGTTCTGCCGCCGAGATATCGGCACCAGGGTGGAGAGTCGCATGGAACGCCTCGCTTCCATGTCCCCCGAGCCCCAGACGCGGCCCTGAAGCCCATGGCCATCATGGACCAGACCGCGATTCGCAAGCGCTTCGGTGAGTACCTGCACGCTCGTTCGCTGAAGCTCACCGGCCAGCGCGATCGCATCTTCGAGCGCGCCTTCGAGACCCACGAGCACTTCACCCCCGAGGCGCTCTTCGACTGGCTGCGGGAGGCCGAGGGCACCACCGTCTCTCGGGCCACGGTCTACCGCACTCTCACCCTGCTCGAGGAGGGTGGCTTCATCGTCTCGATGAACAACGGCCTCGGCGATGTGGTTTACGAGCACATTCTCGGCCATGAACACCACGACCACATCATCTGCCTCAAGTGCGGTCGCATCGACGAGTTCCAGAACACCGAGATCGAAGCGTTGCAAATCGAAGTCGCGCGCACATGGGGCTACAGCCTCGTGCGCCACACCCTGCGCCTCGAGGGTGTGTGCGGCACCTGCCGACTCTCGGGAGCCGAGACCGGCTAACAGGCGCCGCGGCGCTTACTCGGCGAGTTGCTTGAGGATGCGGTTGAAGACCATCTCGGCGATCTTGCCGTTGGCCACGCCGAACTTCTTGGCCGAGACAATGAGACGCGTCCGGTTCATGTCGTAGGCCTCGACGGAGATGGTCACCTTGGCGTCGTCAACAATGCCCGTGGCCGCGCGCAAGTCTTCATCGACATCGATGGGCTGGGAGGCTTGCTGCGAAAGTGAAGACTTGGCCACGGCCCAGGTGAGGTTGACTTCGTCCTTGAGCTGCGCGACGAAGGTGCTGTTGTCCAGCATGTCCTGGCTGATCACCACGCCCGCGCCCAGGCCGAGGAGGGCCACGCAACCGGGGGTAAAGAGGGCCAGGACGAAGGCGAGAAGAGCGGTCTGTCGGAGGGGCATGATGAAGTCGTGGCTGTGGGTGGCGCTGGCGCCGCCCCTTTGGCGGAAGGCGGCGTCTTTTCTTGTGAGACGCGGGCCTTGATGAGATGCGGGATCCAGAGCCCGGCGGACTCGTGAGGCCGGGACGCGCCCAACCTGCGCCGAACCTACCCCATTGGCGCGGTCGATTCAGCCGAAGAATTCCCCGAATCGCGCGCTTTTCGTGGACAATCTGGGTGGGGCCGCGGGGTCGGGGGTCAAGTTGGCGGGGGGCTTCCTCAGGCGACAGGGCTGCCCTCGGCCACGGCTACCATGGCCTCGTAGAAGGCCAGGCCTTCCCCGGCACTGCGGGGTGCCATTCGTGTCCAGCGCGGGTGGTTCCAGGGGTCGAGGTTGCGTTCGGGGTGGGGCATCAGGCCCAGCACGCGGCCGCTGGGGTCGCAGATGCCGGCGATCTGCTCCACCGAGCCGTTGGGGTTCGTGGGATAGCCCACCGCCGAACTCTTTGGAGCCTCGGGGTCAGTGTAGACCAGAGCGATCTGTCCGGCGGCCTTGAGGCGCACCAGGGTGGCGGCATCCTTGACACAGAAGCGGCCCTCGGCGTGGGCCACCGGTACGGGCATGCGCTCCCCGGCCGTGATCCAGGGGCAGGCGCAGGGTTGCGACTCGAGTTCGACCCAACGGCACTCGTAGCGGTTGGATGAATTGTTCGTGAGGGCGATGTCGCGCAGGCCGTCGGCGTCGGTGGAGCCCAGGAGGCCGGCTTCCACGAGCACCTGGAAACCGTTGCAAACCCCCAGTATCAGGCCGCCGCGGTCCACGAAGGTTCGCAGAGCCGGCAGCAGGAAGTGGCGCAGCTGGTGGCCCCAGACGCGCCCGGCGCTGATGTCGTCGCCATAGCTGAAGCCTCCGGCGATGACCAAGATCTCAATCTCCTCCAGGCGCGAAGGGGCCTGCACGAGTTGCTTGGTGTGTAGAACCTCGGTAGAGGCGCCCGCCAGCCTGAGGGCGCGGGCGGTTTCCGAATCACAGTTGGTCCCGGCGGTGCGCAGGACGAGGGCTTTGGGCTGGGTCATGGTGCGAGTCTATTGGGGAGGAGTCCTCATGCTGGCGGGTTCGGCTCAGCCCCGGGAGGCGCAGCGGTGGGCGTCGGCCAGCTCGGAGAGCGGGAGTTGAATCAAGACCGCGCCATCGGCGCCGCGTACCTCGAAGGTGTCATCGGCGCGCACGCGGCCCACCAGGGCGAAGGCCGCATCATCGAGCAGGACCTCGAAGTCGGTCTGGTCCTCGGGTGCGATCTCCACCAGGAAACGGGTGCAGGCTTCGGAAAAGAGCGCCGTGGCCGTGGCGTCGTAGTTTGGGGCCAGGGGCAAAGTCGGTACGCAGGCGATATCCAGGTCGAGGCCCAGGCCACCGCCGAAGGCCATTTCCGCCGCGGCCACCGCCAGACCGCCTTCGGAGAGGTCGTGGCAAGCGCGCACTAGCCCGGCTTCCATGGCGAGATGCAGGTTGGCGAAGAGTGCCGGAGCCCGGCCCAGGTCGGGCGCCGGAACGACGCCGCCCTCGAGTCCAAGGATGGCCAGGTACTCCGAGCCGCCGAGTTCCGCGCGGGTCAGTCCCACCTGGTAGATCAGATTGCCCGCACACTTGAGGTCCATGGAGACCGTGCGGCGTACGTCGCTGACCACGCTCAAGGCCGAGATCAGGAGAGTGGGGGGGATGGCTTGGGAGTGGTCCCCCACGCGGTACTCGTTGTTCAGGCTGTCCTTGCCCGAGATGAACGGCGTGCCGTAGGCCAAAGCCGCCTCGCGGCAGGCCTCGGCGGCCAGCACCAGGGCGCCGAGTTGTTCCGGCCGCTCGCAGTTGCCCCAGGAAAAATTGTCGAGGATGGCGGTGCGGGTGGGGTTGCCGCCCACGGCCAGAGAGTTGCGCAGAGCCTCATCGATGACCGCCAGGGCCATGCGTCCGGGGTGCAGGCGGCCGTAGCGCGGGTTGGCCCCGCAGGTGATCGCAACGCCCCGAAAGGAGTCTTCGAGGGGCCGGATCACCGCCCCATCGCCGGGCGCCTCGCCCTTCACACCTACGAGGGGCTTGAGCACGCTGGTGCCCTGGACCTCGTGGTCGTACTGGCGCACGATCCACTCGCGGCTGGAGATGTTGGGCCGCGCCAAGAGTTCCAGGAGCGTTGCCCCTGGGTTTTCAGCGCGCGGTGCGCCGGGGTCCTCCCAGGCGGGCGGGCTCCAACTCGCCTGGCGCACGGGCCGCGGAGTTCCATCGTGGAGGAACTCCATCTCGATGTCGCACATCTCCGCGCCTTCATAGTAGAGGCGCAGGTGGCCGGAGTCATCAAAGTGGCCGATGCAGGTCGCCTCCACATCCTCGGCTTCGAAGACCGCGATGCAGGCGGAGAGATCTTCAGGCGGCACGGCCAACACCATGCGCTCCTGGGCTTCACTGATCCAAATTTCCTCGGGCGAGAGGCCCTGGTATTTCAGGGGCACGAGTTCGAGGTCCACCCTGGCGCCGCATTCTGCGCCCATTTCGCCCACTGCCGAGGAGAGGCCGCCGGCGCCGCAGTCGGTGATGCTGCGATAGAGTTTTTTGTCGCGAGCCGTGAGCAGGGCGTCGAGCACGCGCTTTTCCGTGACGGGGTCGCCGATCTGCACCGCCGCCGCCGAGACCATCTCCGACTCCTCGTGCAATTCCAGCGAGGAAAAAGTCGCGCCATGGATACCGTCGCGGCCGGTGCGTCCGCCAACCACCAGGATCTTGTCGCCAGGTTGAACGGATTTGGTCGCCGCCCAGCGCGGGATCAAGCCCACGGTACCGGCGTAGACCAAGGGGTTGCCCACGAATCCTTCGTCGAACCACACCCCGCCGTTGACCGTGGGGATGCCCATGCGGTTGCCGTAGTCGCGCACGCCGGCGATCACGCCGCGCAGAATGCGCCTCGGGTGCATGCAGCCCGGCGGCAGGTCTTCGGGCGCCAGATCCGCCGGACCCACAAAGAAGGCGTCGGTGCCCGCGATGGGTTTGGCTCCCAGGCCCACCCCCAGGATGTCGCGGATGACCCCACCGATGCCCGTGCCGGCGCCACCATAGGGGTCGATGGCGCTGGGGTGGTTGTGGGTCTCGACCTTGAAGCAGATGTCCCAATCGCCGTCGAAAGCGATGATTCCCGCGTTGTCGTGAAAGACGCTGATGCACCAGTCGCGGTCGAGTTCATGGGTGGCGCTCTTGATCGTCTGCTTGAGCAGGTTGTCGATGCGCCGGCCATCCAACTCCACGATGGCGGCGAAGGTCTTGTGCTTGCAGTGCTCGCTCCAGGTTTGCGCCAGGGTCTCCAATTCGCAGGCCGAAGGGTTGCGTCCCAGTCCCTGGAAGTGACTTTGGATGGCCTGCATCTCGGCCAGGTTGAGGCTCAAGGCGCCGCGCTTCGAGATCTCCACGAGGGTGTTGTGGTCGGCGTCGAGCAGGTCCACCTGCACTCGCTCAAAGGAAGCCTTGGGGTGGGACTCGCCGTAGCTGAGTCCCTCCCCGCCGATGGTGACCGATTCGATCGTGTCGTTGAAGAGCACTCGCGTGGCCAGACTGTTCAGGTCCTCGGCGCTCAGCGTGCCGTGCAGTTCCCAGGCCCGGAAAGTGGAGATTTCGAGGGCCAGCCCGGCGGGCGCCAGGCCGGCGCGGTCCAGGGCTTGTTGCACGGTGTCGGCCACAGGATCCATGACGCCGATTTTCCTGGCCACCAGAACCCGCGTGTCCGCGCAGGCCGGGGGGGCTTTGCCGGGGGCGATGATGCGCACTTCGTCGAGGAGCGGGTCGGCCAGGAGTTCACGCGTGATCTGCTCGAGGGCCTCGCGCTCTAAACTCGGTGGCAGGAGATAGCCGCGCCCCATGCGGGCGCTCTGCAGGCCCGCCAGGCCCAATTCGCGGGCGGCTGCCGTGAGGCTCTTGCCGTCGGGATCGTCGGCGGCCCGCTTGCGAAAAAGCTCGACGCGCCAGGCATTGGGGAGTGCGTGGATGGTGGCAGTCTCTTGCGGAATCGAGGCGGTGGTGCCCATGAACTCTGAAGCGTGGTGTGAAGCGCGGTGAGGGTCTCTGGTCAAAGTCGTATGGCACCCATGATAGCGGCAGGCCGGGAGGGATTCAGCACTCCCTTGGGAGCTGATTGCGCCCGGGGATCAAGGCGGCTTTGAGGGGCTCATGGACCTCGGCGCTTGCGCCCGGGCTGCCGCTTGGGGACACTACGCCGCCCGAGGCCCGGCTCCCGCGCCCGGAGTGTCCATGAACTTCGAATCCCGCATTCAAGAGCTCGAGTCCCAACTGACCGAGTTGCAGGAGCTCTCCAAGCGCACCCAACTCGACCTCGGAGACGAGATCGCGACCCTCGAGGCGCGACTGCAGAGCGCCATCGAGGCCACCTACTCGGGGCTCACGGCCTGGGAGCGGGTGGCCGTGGCCCGGCATCCCGAAAGGCCTGTGGCCTCGGACTATGTGGCCACGATCCTCGATGAGTTTTTGGAACTCCACGGCGACAAGGTCTTCGGCAACGACGAGGCCATGCTCACGGGCCTGGCGCGCATCGAGGACCAGCGTTTCATGCTCATCGCCCACCGCAAGGGCCGCAGCACCAAGGAGCGCCTGGCCTGCAACTTCGGCTGTGCCCACCCCGAGGGCTATCGCAAGGCCCTGCGCAAGATGAAGTTGGCCGCGAAACTGGGTCTACCCATTGTGACCATGATCAACACCCCCGGCGCCTACCCGGGTATTGGCGCCGAGGAGCGCGGCCAGGCCGCGGCCATCGCCGAGAACATCCTGGAGATGTTCTCCCTGCGCGTGCCGGTGCTGGTGATCGTGATCGGCGAAGGCGGCTCCGGCGGAGCCCTGGGCATCGGCGTCGGCGACCGCGTGCTGATGATGGAGTTCGCCTACTACTCGGTGATCAGTCCCGAGGGCTGCGCCGCGATCCTCTGGAAGGACGGCGCCCGCACCCCTGACGCCGCCGAGGCGCTCAAGCTGACCCCCGCGGACCTCACGGGTCTGGGGATCGTGGACGCTGTCATCCCCGAGCCTGTGGGTGGCGCCCACCGGGACCGCGAGCGCAGTATGCAGACCGTGCGTGAGACGATTCTGCGCGAGCTGGCGGACCTCGAGGCTCGCAATACCGATGAACTCCTCGAGTCGCGTTGGCGAAAGTACCGCGACGCCGGCGAGATCGAGGGGCGCTTCCCCCGCGTTCCTGGGGTCTGAGGGCCCTCCCCGGGGTCTGAGGCCCCACGGAAGGGCGCCCGGGACGAGCAGACCCGGGAATACGGCGCTTTCGCTGCTCACATCTGGGCCACGGGCTCGTAGGCACTCTGCCAGGCTCTGGACTGCTGGCGCGGATCGGTCGAAACTCCTTCCCGCGACCCGTGGCGTTCCAGGTGCGGGCCCGCGGGCCTCGGCGCTAGAATGCGGGACCCAGGGCCAGAAGGTAGAGATCGCTGAAAAGCACCTCTGAAAAGAGCAGCACACCGATGGATTCCAACCCCCAAAGCCCAAACCCCCAATTTCCCGAGCCCTCCAAGCCCGGGGCCCGGGACGGCGAATCGGGCCGCGAGCAAGACCATCGCCTGGTGCGTCTGGCCAAGACTGGGGACGAGTTGGCCTTCGCCGAGTTGGTGCGCCGCCACGAGCGCGGGGCTTGGCGCGTGGCCCGACGCCTGGTTCCTTCCGATGAAGATGCCCGCGACCTGGTGCAGGACGCTTTCCTGCGGGTCTTCGTGAATCTCGAAGGCTTCGACTTCAAGTACGCCTTTAGTTCCTGGCTTCTGCGCATCGTCAACAACCTGGCCATCGACTCCCTGCGCAAGCGGCGAACAGCCTTCTCGATTTCCGGCGATGACGAGGACGATCCCGAGCCCGGCTTGATGGACCCCAAGGCGCTCTCGCCTTCGGCTGCCATGGAACAGACCGAAACCGCCGCCGAAGTGCAGGCTTGCCTGGAAACCCTGGCGCCGCACTTCCAGTCGGCTTTGGTCCTGCGCGAACTCGAGGGACTGGGCTGCATGGAGATCGCCGAGATCGTCGATGCCACCCATGTCACCGTGCGTTGGCGCCTGCACCGTGGACGCAAGTTGTTTCAGGAGGAGTGGGAGCGGCGCGCTCGCATCAAGCAGACGCGCGCAGCAGAACCCGGAGGTGGCGCCAACAAGGACGCCGCGAGATTCGTAGACCCAGCCGAGCAAGGCCCCGAGCCAGAACCAAGAACATGAAGAATCCAAGTTGTACCGAAGCCCAGGCCGAGCTGCCCCTGTTCGTGGGAGGCGACCTCGATAGCGAGGTTTCGAAGCGGGTGGAGCGCCATATCGAACATTGCGCTGATTGCCGCGACGGACTGGCCGCGGCCCGCACGGCGCACCGGGTGCTGCACGAGTACCTGGTCTCGCCGATTGTTGAGCTGCACCAACCAGAAATCTGGAGCGGCGTGCGCGCCGGGCTCCTGGAGCGCGGTTTGATTCGTTCCCCAGCCGGGACCTCCGCGCCCCAAGCGAGGGCCTCGTATCAGGGTCTTCAAACGCCAGCCACCGCCGGCCGTTTGTTGCGCCTGCTGCCCCTGGCCGCCGCCGCCGCCGCGGGCCTCTTTTACCTCGGCCTCCTGGCTGGCCGCAGCGGTCCCATGGCACCCGCATTTGACCCTTCCGGGGATCCCGCCAACCAACTCCTGGTCCAGGATCCGCCCGGGCCTCGCGCGGGCTCCGACCTCGCCCGCGAAACTCTCCCCGGCGCCCTTCCCCTGGGGACCCTCGCGCCCCTGGCCAAGGGCCAGTTGCCCCTGGGACTCGAGGCAGAGCCTTGGCTGGGCGAAGCCCTGCCTCTACACCTGAGGCCCGGCGCCGGAGCTTCCGCCGCCGGCTTCCAGAGCCCCTACCCAAAGCGCGCCGATGGCGTGCGCTGATCCCATGGATCGTCGTGTCTTTATCCTCTGTTTGCTGGCCGCTGTCAGCGCCTTCAGCTCCGCCGTCGGCGCTGCACCCCAGGACCTGGTGCGTGTGGACGGGGGCGGCGTTCAAGCAGCCCGCTGGCGCGCTCGCCTGGACCTCGTGGACCTCAACGCCCGCGAACAGGTCTTCGGCGAACTCGTGGCCGCGGCGCGGCGCAGCGCTTCCCTGGTCATGACCTTGGAGCGCTGGGCCCTCGATTCAAGGAGCCCTGCCCTGGCCTGGACGGCGCGCCTGGCTCTGCGCGAACTCGATGCCTTGCAAGCGCCCACCCGCGGCCTACGCATCCGCTGGATCTCGAACTCCCCTCGTGCGCCCGGGCTGCAAACCAGCACGCCTCTTAGCACCGCGGGCCTGCGCCAACTCACGCCGCCCTACACCTCGCCCTTCGGCGAAGCACCCGCTCTGAGCCTGCTCATGCCCCGCGGCTTCGCCTTGCCAGAAGCTCGCGTGCGGGTCTCGGTGCGCCAGACCCACGCCCTCAGGGTGCAGGCCGAGGGCGTCAGCCTGACCGTCTCTCAACCCGATGGCAGCTGTCAAATCTACGCCGCGGGGAGCCTCGAGGAACTCCTCGCCGAGCACCCCGGTCTGGTCAGAAAGGTCCCGGGCCTCTGCGAGCTCGCCTGCCAAGGCGTGGGCGAGGGCCTCTTCTATCAATGGAACGACATCTCTGGCCTGGCCCCCTCCGCGGGGACCAAAAACCCAGGAGCCGACGCCCACTCGCCGGGGCACCTGGCGGCCGCGGAGCGCACCAGCCCCAGCTCGGCTCTCAGCGGCGGCTTGCAGGCCGTGAGCATCCTGGGCGTCCAGTGCACACCGGTCTCGGCCGAGGCCGGTCTCGCCGGGGGCCTCGGGCCCGGCGTGGGCCTGCGCATCGAGCGCCGCGTGCCGGGCACCGTGGCCGAGGCCCTGGGCCTCAGTCGCAATGACATCCTGGTGGAGGTCAACGGCCAGGCCCTGTGCGGCGTGCCCAGCCTCAGCCAGGCCTTGGCCCAGGTCAACCGAAGCGGAGCCATCGTGCTCAAGATCCTCGACCGCGCCGGCCTCGAGCGCACCCTGACCTGGATTCCCATCCGCCCCTAGGAATCGCTCAGGCGGTTGCGGGCCAGGGCTGCCTCGCAGTCACTCTTGAGGCGGAAGGCGCGCTGCACATCGGGGGAATCGAAGTCCTCCTTGCAGATGCGCATGAAGGAGTCGATGGCAGAGAGGGCTTCTTCGTAACGCTCGAGCTTGACCAGCAATTGGGCCATCTGGCTGAAGCTCTCGGGGATCTCGGGATCGAAAGCGATGATGCTCTGGATGTGGGTCAGGGCCTCTTCGGGCCGCGAGAGCTGGTTGTTGAGGAGCGCCGCGGCTTGCAGGTGCACGGCCATCTCGAGGGCTTCGAGGCGGCGGATGTTTTGCCACATGCGCTGCTCTTCGTGCAGGGCGATGTTCGTGCGCTGGAGTTGTTTTTTCCAGAACTCGCGGTCGACGGCGGTGATGAGCACGATGGCCTGGCCCCAAGTCAGGGATTCCTCGAATTGGCCTTGCAGGCTGGTGATGCGCACCAGGCCATTGAGCACTTCGGTGTCGCTGGGGGCGAGCTCGAAGGCGCGTTGGTAGTTGCTCTGGGCTCTGGCCCAGGTGGAAGCCGCGTCTGCATTGAGTTCAAGAGCTCGCGCCACGGGATCAGGCGCCTCGGTGTAGCGCGTGCCCTGGCGCACACCTACCGCAGCTTCCTGGAGGGCGATGCCCTTGCGCTCGAGTACTTCGCCCAGGGTCAGGGGTACGCGGAAGTCGCCTTCGTCGTCGAGAGTGCCAAGAACTTGCTCGGCGCGCAGGATCGAACGCATGCGATCCTGCTTGAGCAGGGCTCGCGCCAGGTACAGACGCAGCACGAAGTTCTCCGGATCGAGGGTCAAGCCGCGCACAGCCTGGTCCTCGGCCCTGCCGAACTCGCCCATGTTCAGGTAGCCCGCGCACATCTCGGCGTGGACTTCGATCTGGCGTACGCGTTCCTCGGGGGTGGGGCCGGTGCTGGAGCAAGCGGCAGCGATGGCCAGGGCCAGGCAGGGGAGAACGAGGCTCTTGCGAAGAAGGGCCGGGATCGAGGGGAGTCGGCGCATGTGGAGTGGGATGGGGGCTAGGAACTCTTGCCAGGCCGGACTAACCGCGCCAGTCGATCGGGTTGCACTCGCAATTCGATCCGCTTGCCTCCCGAGAGGGTAACCAGACCGGCCTTGGCGCCCCGGGGTTTGTGGACGAGTTTTCGCAGAGCTACATGGATCGAGCCGCCACGGGCCCCCCTGAGGGGGGAAAAGTGCAGGGCGAGGTGCAGCGCATCGAGCAGATCCTCGGGGTCGGGCTCGCCCCGGCTGCCGCCCATGCAGAGCACCACATGGCTGCCCGGAGCGTCGGCGGTGTGCAACCAGAGGTCGGTGCCGCGGGCGTGTTTGAAGGTCAGGGCGTCGTTGTCCTTGGCACTTCTGCCCACGCGAATTTGTGCTCCTGCCGCGCCTTGGAATGTCAGGTAGGGCAGGCGCGGGGCGGGGGTCTTGCGCTTGCGCGGATCGCCCTCCTGGAGCGCATCGAAGAGCCCGCGCTCCACGGCTTCGTTGTCCAGATCCGTCAAGTTTGCATCGGCTTTTTCGGCCCGCTGCCAGAACTCCTCGAGTTCGGCGATGCGCGAGCGGGCGCGGTCGAGTTCGGCGGGCAACTTCTCCGCCGAGCGTTGGAGCTTCTTGTAGCGCTCGAACAGGCGCTCGATGTTCTCCTTTGGACTGCGCCGGGGATCGAGGCTGATACGCCGTAGGGGCGTGCCTTCGGCGTACCAATCGGAGAGTTCGATGAACTCCGCGCCCCGTTGCAAGGCCTGGCGATTGGCGCTCAAGAGTTCGCCATCGAGGCGCACGCGCTCGGCATCGGCGGTGGCTTCGAGACGCCGTTCCAGGCCCCGCAGGTTCGAACGGGCCTTGGAGAGCTTTCGGGTGTAGCGCTTCTTGAAGCGCTTTTTGAGTTCGGCGGCATCGCGCTCGGCGGCATCGGCACCGAGTTCGCACTCCACCCGCCAGGAGAGCGGTGCGCGCTGGGGATGACCGGCGCGGACGGCGGGCGGGGGATCCTTTGGCTCGGGGAATTCGTCTTCCAGGGCGGGCTGCTGGCCGGGGCGCGCAGCCAGGCCCGGCGGCGGCGCCCAGGGCGCGCCGAGGCGCAGGCGCGAGGTGGCTTGCTGCTTGGGCGCTGGGACCAGGACATCTAGAACTTCATCGCTGCGGCCCAGGAGCACCAGATTGGCGTGCCTGCCGGTGAGTTCCGCCAGCAAGCCCCGGCGACCACCGGCGGGGGTCTCACGGAACTCGAGCAGCATCACGCGATCGCCGCGCACCTGTTGGATGCGTGCCAGCCGCGCCCCGACGAGTTCCAGGGCGAGCCTCTGGAAAAAGGGCCCGGTGGGGCCTCGAGCCGATTTCTGGCGGCCTTGTTGCAGGTGCACTCTCGGCCCATCGCCGGCCACCGAGAGCCGCAGACGAAAAACCGCCGGGCCGTCCCTTGGACCGTCCTCGGGCTCGAGGATCAGGAGCAGATCTCGCGGCGGCAGAGGTTCGACTTCCCGCAGGCGTGTGCCCTCCAGGAGTGGCGCGAGCTCTTCCACGAGTTCGCCAATCTGACGGGCGTTGAGGCTCAGGAGAGCTCTTCTTCGATGTTGTAGCTCCAACCGAGGTCGACCGGTTCCCAATCGATGAGGTCGTCCGGCTCGCCGAAGAACAGCTCCAATTCCTTGGCGGCTGCGCCGGGGCTGTCGGAAGCGTGGACCATGTTGTTGGAGAAGGACATGCCGAAATCGCCGCGAATCGTGCCCGGAGCGGCCTCGCGGGCGTTGGTGGCGCCCACGAGGGCGCGCACCACGGGGATGGCGTCCCTGCCGTCAAAGGCCATGGCCACCACCGGGCCCGAGGTCATGAAGCCAACCAGGTTCCTGTAGAAGGGCTTGCTCGCATGGTCGGAGTAGTGCTGCTGGATGGTCTCCAGGGGAAAACAGCGCAGCTTGAGCCCAACGAGCTTGAGGCCCTTCTGCTCGAAGCGAGTCAGGATCGGGCCGATGAGGTGACGCTGGACGGCGTCGGGTTTGAGCAGGACGAGGGTGCGTTCCAAAGGAAGGGTCTCCGTACGGGGGTAGTGGTGGGGCGTTTCTGGGATTCGCGGCGAAGAGTATAGTGCGAGGCGAACAGTCTAGCAGGCTGTATCTCGCCGCACAGGGGCCGGCGAGGGGCCCGTTCGCGGCCCTCAAGTTCGGAAGCCCTCAGGTTCGGAGGGTCCCTTCCGAGGACCGATCCGCAGGTCGGGCGGCTTTTTGTGACTTGCGCCCGTATTTTTTGGGGGCCCGGGTTGACCTGACCGCTGGCCGCCCTAGATTATTCGCCCATCGAAGCCTCTCGATGCCCGCTGGAGCCCTCCGGCAGCCTTGGAGGCGGCGGTACCCGGTCCGGATCGGTGCTGGCGCGTGGGCGCCGTCGCGAGAAGGACTGACCCTCTCTGAAAGCTGAGGCTGCTTCTACCTCCTGGAAGTCGCCCTCCCCTCGACCTTCCCCGGCCTGCGCGGACCCTTGTGCCGCCACAAAATCGGAGATGGACTGAACGCTCTAGATGCTGCCGAAGACCCCCCTCGATTCCGAGGGCCCCGGGGCCCTCGACGCCTACGGACGCTACGCATCCCTCGGGATCCAGTTCGTCGTCGCCATGTGCTTCTTTGGCTGGATCGGACGCTGGGCGGACGGCAAGCTGGGGACCTACCCGTGGCTGATGATCCTGGGGTTGGCTCTGGGCGCCGTAGCCAGCTTCATCTCCCTCTTGCACAGTATCCCACCCGTTTCCGGTTCTCCCGCGAAAGCTCGCGAAGAGACCGACAGCTCTCCCAAATCGTGACCCGAACCAATCTTCTCGCCTTGGCCGTTCTGTGCGCAGCGGCCGCAGTCGCCACCCGTCTGGGTGGGCGCGAAGGTATGGGTGTGGTGGCTGGTGCGCTTTCGGGGGCGGGCGTTTCGCTCCTGGGTGGTGCTTGGATGCGGCACACGATCCGCACTCGGCCTCACAAGACCATGGCGGCCTTCGTCGAGTCCTTTCTCTTCAAGTTGGTTTTTGTGGCCCTGGGGGTGGTCAGCTTTCGCTACATTTCCGCAGCCCACGCGCGGGTCGACTGGCAGAGCTTCCTGGTGGCCTTTGCCGCCTGCGTGTTCATCGTCCACACCCTGGCCGTGGCCGAGAATGTCAAGCTGCTCCAGTTGACCAAAACCACTCCAGAGGGGCCCGACGCCCAGCAACCCAAAGGATCGAATCCGTGAACCTCTTGCGTCCGATCCTGGCCCTGGCGGTCATAGCCGGGGCGATCGCCTTCTCGGGCAAGTACGCCGAGCACCACGAGAACTCCGATCCGTTCCAGCAGCTTTACTTGCACCTGATGCCGGCGCGCCTGGTGCAGCAGACCGATGCTGCCCACGGCGATGAGGCTCACGCCGAGGCTGCCCACGGTGGAGGGCATGGGGCCGCTGCGTCGCTTGTGGCCCTGCCCCTGCCCGCGATCCTGGCCCCGGCGGGCCGTGCGGTGGACCACGGCTACGAGCTCTACGCGACCAACTTGCAGGTCTTCCAGTTGGCCTCGGTGCTTTTGATTTTCATCCTCCTGGGCGGCATCCCAGGGTACCTCCGCACCGGCCGCGGTGACTGGCTGACCCGGCTCTTCTGCGGCTTTGCCATGTACATCCGCGACGACATGGTGGTGCCGGTTATGGGCAAGGCCACGGGCAACAAGTACCTGCCGTACTTCCTGTCCATCTTCTTCTTCATCCTGTTCATCAACTTGATGGGGCTGGTGCCAGGCAGTGCCACGGCCACCGCCAGCATCTTCGTCACCGGCGCCCTGGCCACGATCACCCTGGGCTCCATGGTCCTTTGCGGCATGATCGTGCAAGGCCCTGTGGCTTTTTGGCGCACCCTGGTCCCCGAGGTGCCCCTCTTGCTCTGGCCCCTGATGTTCGTGGTGGAGGTCGTGGGCCTGGTGGTCAAACCCTTCGCCTTGATGGTGCGTCTGTTTGCCAACATGACCGGCGGGCATATGGTGGTCCTCAGCTTCATGGGCCTGATCTTCTACTTTGGCCAGTCCATGGGTGATGCCGCCGGCTACGCTGCCTCGCCCGTGGCCGTAGGCTTCGCTGTTTTCATCATGATCATCGAGAGCTTCGTCGCTCTGTTGCAGGCGTACATCTTTACCCAGCTCTCGATTATCTTCGTCAATGGCTCCATCCACCCCGAGCATTAGCCCGGATGATTCATGCAAGCGCCCACCAAACATCACAAGCGGCCGCCTTCGGCAGCCTCTCGTCCCCTCAAGGCACTTTTCGAATTGTGCCGTCCAGGGCGACCCTTCAGGGTCGCCTCCGGCGTCATCCTTCGCAAAGCACCGCCAGGAAACGAGTTGGTGTTTGGAGTCCATTCGCTTGGATAATCCGGGTTAGCGCTCGGGATCCGTTCCTGACTTCTTCGCAGTCCTTCCTACACTACTTCCAACCCCAACGCGGCCCCCAGCGGACCGTCTTCAGGAGACTTCTCTACAGATGATGCTTCCCCAAGAATTTGACACAGCGGCCGCAGAGGCCGCCGCAGAGGCCGCCGCAGCGGCCGCAGAGGCCGCAGTGAACCTCGCCAAGGCTGTCGCTTCGGACTACGCCCGACTCGGCGCGGGCCTCGGCGCAGGCATCGCCGCCATCGGTGCTGGTCTGGGCATCGGCAAGATCGGTGCCTCGGCTAACGAGGGCATCGCCCGCCAGCCCGAAGCTGCCAGCGACATCCGCGGCGGCTCGATCATCCTGGCCGCGCTGATCGAGGGTGTTGCTCTCTTCGCCGTGGTCGTGACGCTGCTGCTCGCCATGGGCTGATCCAGAGTCATGCCGGGGACTGCTCGGGGCACTCGACCACGGTCGGGCACCCCGGGGTCCCGCGAGCTATCTGTTCCTCCATTTTTTTTTCATATCGATCGGCTTGTCGATCGGTCGTGGTGAGACGAACTCTTCCCGCGCCCCTGGACCCTCTTCGCTGAACTTCTAGCGCGATGATCAACTTACCTGTTCTGGCCTTTCTGGAAGGCGGTGGCTACGACCCCATGGACGCCGGTGGCGCCGGGGGGGTCCTGTGGACCTGGATCATTTTCCTGCTGGCCCTGCCGGTCATCTGGATCGTGGTCATGGGCCCCGTGACCCGCGGCCTCACCGCTCGTGACGAAGAAGCTCTGGCGGCCATCGCCAGCGCCGAAAAGGCCAGCCATGAGGCCGAGAAGGCGCGCGCTGATGTCGAGATCAAACTCGGCGAAGCCCACGCCAGTGCCGCCAAGTTGCTCTCCGAGGCCCGCGAGCGGGCCGAGAGTCGTGAGCACGAGATCATCGAGCTGGCCAAGAAGGAGGCCGAGGGCCTGCGCGAGCGGGCTTCTCGGGACATCGAGACAGCCCGGGACCAGGCCCTCTCGGCCATCCGCTCCGAGGTGGTTGAAATCTCCCTTGCGGCTGCGGGTCAGGTGCTTGGGCGCCGGGTCGATTCCGAGGACGATCGCCGACTCGTCGGTGATCTGGTCAGCGCGACCAAGGTTCAAGAGCTGTGATCGGAGGACCGGTCACCGCTCGCTACACCGAGGCACTCTTCGGTCTGGCCTCCCTTCAGGGGGCTGTTGATGTTGTGCGCGGTGATGTCGAGACCCTCGAGGGCGAACTTGCCGAAGCCTCCGTGGCTCTGTGGCTCTTCGACTCCCAGGTGGCCCTGGAAGAGAAACGCACCCAGTTGGCCAAGCTGACCGGGTCCTTCCACCCGCTGACTCGGAACTTCGTCGGGCTGCTCCTGGACAAGGGCCGCATCGAGGTCCTGCGCGATCTGGGGGCGGCTTTTCGTCTGCGCTGGCTCGAGAGCCGCGGCGCTGTTGAGGGCTGGGTCGAGAGTGCCCGGCCACTGGCTCCGGGCGAGATGAGCGAACTGGCCGTGGCCATCGGAGCCAAAATCGGAAAAGAAGTCCTGCTGAAGAATCGCGTGGAAGCCTCCCTGGTGGGGGGCGTGCGCGTTTTCGTGGCGGGCAAATTGATCGACTACTCGGTGCGCGGGCGCCTGGCCGGATTGCGCCGCGCCATGCTGAACACCCCGCTGCCTGCGACTACCTGACCCTTCGGCCGCGCGTTGCGGCCACCAACCAAATGGAATCAAGACAGATGGACCTTCGACCCGCTGAAGTCACTTCGATCCTGAAGCAAGAGATCGAGTCGTATCAGGGCGAAACCTCCATGCAGAGCGTCGGGACAGTCCTGTCCGTCGGCGATGGCGTGGCCCGCATTTACGGCCTCGACGACTGCATGATGAACGAGCTCCTCGAATTCGCCTCCGGCGTGCGCGCCGTGGCCCTGAACCTCGAAGAGGACAATGTCGGCTGCGTCCTGTTGGGCGACGCTACCAAGGTCAAGGAAGGCGACGAGGTGCGCTCTACCGGGCGCATCATCTCGGTGCCCACCGGCCCCAGCCTGCTGGGGAGGGTAGTCAATGCCCTCGGCGACCCCATCGACGGCAAGGGACCCTTGGCGGTCACGGACGACGATCTCCTGCCCATCGAGCAACCCGCCGCCTCGGTGGTGGAGCGGCAGCCCGTGCACGAGCCCGTGCAGACTGGCATCAAGGCCATCGACGCCATGATCCCCGTGGGCCGCGGCCAGCGCGAATTGATCATCGGCGACCGCCAGACCGGCAAGACGGCCCTCTTGATCGACACCATCATCTCGCAGAAGTCCACCGGCGGGGGTGACCCCTCGAACCCGGACCAGGTCCTCTGCGTCTATGTGGCCGTGGGCCAGAAGCAATCCACGGTGGTGGACCTCGTGCGTCGCCTTGAGCAGCACAACGCCATGAGCTACACAATCGTCGTTTCGGCCTCGGCCAACGACGAGGCCTCGATGCAGTACCTGTCCTGCTACGCGGGCACGACCATGGCCGAGCGCTACCGCGACGAAGGCCGCCATGTGGTCATCATGTACGACGACATCTACAAGCAGGCCCTGGCCTACCGCCAGGTGATGCTGCTCTTGCGCCGTCCGCCGGGCCGCGAAGCCTTCCCGGGCGATGTCTTCAACCTCCACAGTCGCCTGCTCGAGCGCTCCTCGAAACTGGCCGATAACGCCCCCGAGATCAACCCGCGCTACAAGGCGGGGGGCGGTTCAATCACGGCCTTGCCCGTGGTTGAAACCCAGGAAGGCGATGTTTCGGCCTACATTCCCACCAATGTGATCTCGATCACCGATGGTCAGATCTTCCTCGAGACCAACCTCTTCAACTCCGGTATCAGGCCGGCGGTGAATGCGGGCATTTCGGTCTCGCGGGTGGGCGGTGCGGCTCAGATCCCGGCCATGAAGAAGGCCGCCGGCGGCTTGCGCATCAACTTGGCCCAGTATCGCGAATTGGCGGCCTTCGCCCAGTTCGGCTCGGACCTCGACGCCGCCACCCAGGCCACCCTGACCCGCGGGGAGCGCTTGGTGGAGGTTCTCAAGCAAGGCCAGTACGCGCCGGTGCCCGTGGCTGACCAGGTCATGATCATCCATGTGGGTACATCCGGCGGAATCGACGCCGTGCCGGTCAAGGAGGTCGTCAGTTTCGAGGCCAACTTCCTCCAATACATGGCCGATTCGCATCCTGGCGTGGCCAAGAACATCGCCGCCACGGGGAAGTTGAGCGACGAGGACAAACAGACCCTCGAGGACTCCGCCGCTCTAGTCCGTAGCCAGATGGGGTTCTAGGGGAGCAGCGTCCATGGTATCGGTCAAGGAGTTACGCGTACGGATCACATCCGTAGGCAACATCAAGCAGATCACGCGCGCCATGGAAATGGTGGCGTCGACCAAGCTGCGTCGCTTTCAGGAGCGCGCCACGGCATCGCGCCCTTACACCCTGGAGATCGCCGGCCTGGTGGAACACCTCGCCGCTGTTCTCGGCGACGAGGCTCTGGAGATGCCGCTCTTCCGCGCAGGTGCGGGTTCACGGGTTTGTATGTTGCTGGTCACCAGCGACCGCGGCCTCTGCGGAGCCTACAACTCCAATGTCTTCCATGCCCTCGAGGCCTGGATCCGCGAACAGCGCCGGGCAGGGCTCGAAGAGGCCGACCTCGACTTCTTCGTCTACGGACGCAAGGGCTACCGCTACCTCGAAAAGCGCGGCTTGAATGTGACTCGTTTCCTGGTGGATCCGCCCCTCGAGGAGGTGGACTTCGTCCAGGCCGCCCACACCTCGCGGCAGCTCGTGGCCGCTTTCCTGTCCGGCGAGTACAGCCGAGTGGATTTGCTCTCCACAGCTTTTGAATCCATGGCGCGCTTCAAGCCGCGGGTCATGGCCTTTCTGCCCGTGGCGCCCCCCGCGGGTGGCTCGGGCGAGGCCGCTGATGTCACCAGTATGATCCTCGAACCCGGACCCGAGGAGATCTTCGAATCCCTCGTTCCGCGTTATTTGGAGACCCGCATCTTTGGCGCTCTGGTCGAGGCTTTGACCAGCGAATACGCCAGCCGGCGGGTTTCGATGAAAGCTGCTACCGACGCGGCCACCGACATGCAAAAACTGCTCAAGGGCAAGTACAACCGTCTGCGCCAGGAGGGCATCACCATGGAGTTGCTCGACCTCGTGGGCGGCACGGAAGCCCAAAAGTAACCGCCACCATCCCGGGCACACACCCACACCTTTTCTCCTCTAGTTCAACCGACTGATGACTCCCTCCAACAACGGCACCATCGCCCAGATTTTCGGCCCCGTGGTGGATGTGCGCTTTCCCCCTGGCGAGTTGCCGCCGATCTACAGCGCCCTCTCGATTGTCGATGCCGCTGAAGGCGCTGGAGTCGTGCTCGAGGTCTCGCAACACCTCGGCAACGACATCGCGCGCTGCGTTTCCATGGCTTCCACCGATGGCTGCCGCCGCGGCATGGCCGTGTCCGATAGCGGCGGTCCTATCTCGGTTCCCGTGGGCGAACGCACCAAGGGGCGTATTTTCAATCTCTTGGGCCAGCCCCTGGACGAATTGACCGCGGGCAAGATGGAGGACGGCATCACTTGGCCGATCCACCGTCCGGCTCCCACCTTCGAGGAGCAGGAGGCGGTCTCCGAGGTCTTTGAGACGGGCATCAAGGTCATCGACCTTTTGTGCCCCTTCGCCATGGGCGGCAAGATTGGCCTCTTCGGCGGTGCCGGCGTGGGCAAGACCGTCTTGATCCAGGAACTGATCCGCATCACCGCGGTGGAGAAGGGCGGCTTCAGTGTCTTCTGCGGCGTGGGCGAGCGCACCCGCGAGGGCAATGACCTCTGGCTCGAGATGAAGGAAGCGGAGTACACCACTCCCGAAGGCGAAACCGCCAGCGTGCTTGACAACGCCGTGCTGGTTTTCGGCCAGATGAACGAGCCCCCCGGCGCGCGCCTGCGTGTGGCCCTCTCGGGTCTGACCATGGCCGAGTACTTCCGCGACGAAAAGGGACAGGATGTGCTGCTCTTCGTGGACAACATCTTCCGCTTCGTCCAAGCCGGCTCCGAAGTCTCGGCGCTCCTTGGACGCATGCCATCGGCTGTGGGCTATCAGCCCACCATGGCCTCGGAGATGGGTGCCTTGCAGGAGCGCATCACTTCCACCAAGAAGGGCTCGGTGACTTCGATGCAGGCCGTCTATGTGCCCGCCGACGACATCACCGACCCGGCACCGGTGGCTACCTTCGCCCACCTCGATTCGACCATTATCCTGGACCGCGCGATCTCCGAGCTGGGCATCTACCCGGCGGTGGACCCCTTGAAGTCCACCTCGCGGATGCTCGACCCCAATGTGGTGGGCGAGGAGCATTACAATGTGGCCCGCGAAGTGCAGCAGACCCTGCAACGCTACGCCGACTTGAAGGACATCATCGCCATCCTGGGCGTCGAGGAACTCTCTGACGAGGACAAGCAGGTCGTCCTGCGCGCCCGTCGTATTCAGCGCTTCCTGGCCCAGCCCTTCTTCGTGGCCGAGCAGTTCACCGGCACGCCGGGGCTCTTCGTCCCCCGCGAGGACACGGTGCGCTCCTTCAAGGAGATCCTCGCCGGCGACCACGATGATCTGCCCGAGCAGGCCTTCTACATGATCGGTTCCATCGACGACGCCCGCGCCCTGGCCAGCGAGATGGCCGCCGAGGCCTGAGCCCGTCACATCCTCCTCGTTCCAGATTCTCCATGTCCAGCGAACTCACCCTGCGCATCATCACCCCCGAAAAGGTGGTCCTCGATGTCACTGCGGCCTCCGTGCGCGTGCCTGCCAGTGATGGATCCATGGGCATCCTTCCCCGTCACGCATCCATGGTGGCTGCCCTGGCCGAGGGTAAACTCAGCTACAGACAAGGCACGAACGCCGAGCATCTGTTCATTTCAGGCGGTTTCGCCGAGGTGCGCGGCAACACCGTGCGGGTCTTGACCGGCGCTGGTGAAACCCCTTCCGAAATCGACATCGAGCGCGCCCGTTCCGCCGAGGAGCGTGCCAGGGCCCGGCTCAAGCCGCGCGAGACGGGGCTCACGGCTGGTGAGGCGCAAATCGATTTGGCGCGGGCCAGCGCCGCCCTGCGCCGGGCCCTTGCACGGCTCAAGCTCAAGGGCTACGCGGGATAGGCTCCCATGAGCACATCCCAAGCGGCCGATCGAGGCGAGTGGCGCCGCACCCACACCTGCGGTGAGTTGCGCGGCTCCGATGTGGGCCAAGCCGTCAGGCTCAACGGTTGGGTGGACAAGCGCCGCGACCACGGCGGGATCTACTTCGTCGATGTGCGCGACCGCTACGGCCTGTGCCAGGTGGTGATCGACGAGAAGCAGACTGGCGAGGTCAAGCTCGGTCCCGAGGATGTGGTCGGCGTCTGGGGTCAAGTTGTGGCTCGGGGCGAGGACAACTGCAACACGAACATCGAGACTGGCGAGATCGAGGTCCTCGCCGAGCGCATCGAGGTGCTCTCGCGCTCGAAGGTGCCGCCATTTGAAGTCATCGACAACCTCGACACGGCCATCGAGACGCGCCTGCGTTACCGTTTCGTGGACCTGCGCCGCGGGCCCTTGCAGCGCAACCTGGCCCATCGTTCGGCTTTCATCCACGCCTTGCGTTGCGCTTTCATGGACGAGGGTTTTCTCGAGATCGAGACGCCCATCCTGAACCGCGCCACCCCCGAAGGGGCCCGTGACTATCTCGTACCCAGCCGGGTGCACCCCGGCGAGTTCTACGCCCTGCCGCAATCGCCGCAGATCTTCAAACAGATCCTGATGATCTCGGGCTATGACCGCTATTTTCAGGTGGCGCGCTGTTTCCGCGACGAGGATCTGCGCGCCGACCGCCAGCCCGAGTTCACGCAGCTCGACATGGAGATGAGTTTCGTCCTGGAGGAGGATGTCTTCGAAATCTGGGAGCGGGCTTTGGTGCGCACCTTCCGCGAGACCATGGCCGTCGACCTGCCCGAGAGTTTCCCGCGCATGCGCTGGATCGAGGCCATGGATCGTTTCGGCAGCGACAAGCCCGACACCCGTTTTGGGATGGAACTCGTGGCCTTGAACGAGTGGGCTTTGGCGGGGGAGTTCTCCGTCTTCCGGGACTCGGTCGAGGGCGGTGGCCGGGTGATGGGCATCGTGGTCAAGGGCGGTGCCGAAAAGATCAGCCGGGGGCAGATGAAGCCCCTCGAAAAGAAGGCCCGCGAGGCTGGCGCCCGGGGACTCGCCTGGTGGAAGCCCGGTCTTTCCGGTGGTGGCGCCGGGCCCTTGGCGCGCTGGTGCGAGGGCGCCCACGGCGAGGAGTTGCTGAAAATCATGGGCGCTCTTGAGGGCGACCTCTTGCTCTTTTGCGCCGACAGCCGCCAGGTCACCTGGCGCGTGTTGGGCGAGCTGCGTCTCTCCCTGGCGCGGCAGTTGGATCTGATCCCCTCGGGACGCTGGGACTTTCTTTGGGTTACCCACTTCCCCATGTTCGAGCGCGATGAAGCGGCGGGCCGCTGGACTTCTTCCCACCATCCCTTCACCGCTCCCGAGGACTGGGACCTCGGCGGCGATCCCGCCCAGCTCGACAGTCGCGCTTACGATCTCGTGCTCAACGGTTGGGAGTTGGGCTCGGGTTCGGTGAGAATCCATCGCTCGGATGTGCAACAGAAGGTCTTTGAGTTGCTGGGCATCGGCCCCGAGGAGCAGCGCCAGAAGTTTGGCTTCTTCCTCGACGCCCTGGCTCACGGCGCTCCGCCCCACGCTGGTTTTGCCGTGGGCCTCGACCGCCTGGTGGCTCTCACCGTGGGTCTCGACAACATCCGCGATGTGATCCCCTTCCCCAAGACCACCTCGGCCGCCGACCTCATGTGTCAGGCCCCCAGCAGCGTGCCAGAAGCGCAACTCGAGGAAGTCCACATCCAGTTGCGCCCCGAGGCCCGAAGCCCCCAGGAGCCGCCGAGTGGCGCGGATTCCTGAAGCTTCCTGAGTAGGGGCGGGCCTGGTGCGGCCAGCAGCGGCACCAGCAAGGCGCAGCGCCTGCCAGTGGCTGCTTCCCGGAGCCCGCTGCCCCCATGTCCGTGCTAGCCGTGCAGGGTTTGGGGCTATCTCTGGCCACACAGGTTTTTTTTTGGGGCCCCTCTCCAGGAGCAGGTGCCTCAAACCAGGGGATTTTCACCCTTGGCAACAAACTCTTGCTTCTTTCCGTTTCGCTACTCGCTTGCCTGCTAACCGCCGCGTGCTCAAGGGTTGGGAAACAACGACTGCACGGCCACGGCCAATTCAACCGGCTCTGCGGCTGTGATCTCGGCCACGGGTGCTCTGGATCCCTTTGCGAATACTGTTGCGCTGCAAGCGGAGTTCCTGCCCGCCAAGCAGCCCGGGATCCTTTCTTGCGGTCCGGCGCAGGTGTCCTTGCCGTTCGGCAATGGCGTGCGGAGCGTGGACGGCGGGGGGAGTATTTTCACAAATTTTCCCATGCCCTTCCTGCGGTCTGCGATCCGGGGCAGCAGCAATCCAAGCAGTCGTTTCGACTTCGCCGGCTTTGGGGTCATCCAGGGTTTCGTCCCTTGTTGAGTTCAAGTGCAGAGACAGCCCAAGAGACCCTGGCGCAGGCTCGAGGGGGGGGCAGGGGCTCCACAAGCCTGCGAATCGTCAGCTTCAGCCCAACCGCCCGTTTGCGATCATCCCGCCCGGCACGGGCAGGTCGGGGCCTGGGCGGCGGCAGCTTGGCTCGGAGCTGAAAGCCCTGCCTTGCTGGCGAGCGGCTCTGATGGGTGGAATCTCGGCCCCGTCGCGGTGCGAAGCCGGTTAGCTTTGGATGCCAGGTGGCGCCGGGGGGGCTCGTAGGCTACTCTGGGGGCCTCCATTCAAGGAACGGGCGCCGCATGTCGCGGGCCCCAAGTTCACCAACCCTAAAAAAAGGAGCCGAGTGGGAGCCTACGACTACCGCCGCAACCGACAAATCCGCGTCCCCCAGGTCCGACTCATCGATGAGAACGGCGAACAGGTGGGGGTCGTCGACACCCACGATGCCATGCGCCGAGCTGAGGACGCTGGCCTGGATCTCGTAGAAGTCTCTCCCACCGCGCGGCCGCCGGTGTGCAAGATTCTGGACTTTGGCAAGTTCAAGTACGATTCGCGCAAGCGAGATCAGAAGGCCGGGGTCAAGAAGACCAGTTCGCAGCTGAAGGAACTCCGTGTGCGTCCGGGAATCGATCCCCACGATCTCGGCTACCGCCTCGATCAAGGCAAACGATTCCTCGAAGCCGGACACAAGGTCCAGGTGGTCTGCATCTTTCGCGGCCGCCAAATGCGCCACCCCGAGCACGGCTACAATGTGATGAAGCAAGTCACCGAACAACTCGGTGCAGTCGCCAAGGTCGAATCCACAGCCAAGATGATGGGGCGCCGCATGACCATGCTCTTGAGTCCCCTGGCTGCCAAGCCCGGAGTCAAGGGAATCACCCCCAAGGGCGGCGGCGCGACGGCTGGCGCTGCAAAGGCAAAGCCCGCCCCCGCGGCACGGGCCGCACCCGCGGCACAGGCCGCACCCGCGGCACAGGCCGCACCCGCGGCACAGGCCGCACCGGCAGCGAAGGCTCCGCCTGTGGCAAAGCCGCCCCCCGCGGCTACAGCTCCGCCCACCCCAAAACTCGCCCCTGCCGCGGAACCGGACTCAAAGCCCGATTCCGGCACCGAGGCCTGAGTTTTGACTCTGACGGCGCCCTCGGAGGGCCGTTTTCTTGGACCTCCAAAGCCCGCGGGCTTGCCAAGGCAACTCCAGTCGCTATCCTCTCACGCTCCAAGTCCGGGGTCTTTCCCCGGCTCCCGTGCGCTGCTACAAGGCATGCAAGCGAGCGGGGAGTCTCCAAGCCGAAGAGGAAGAACGATGCCCAAGATGAAATCCAAGGGAGCGGTCAAGAAACGCTTCCGCATCTCCAAGACCGGCAAGGCGATTTCGAATCGCCCCAGTCGTGGACATATGCACGCCAAGAACACCTCGGGAGCGCGACGCAAGCTCAATTCGCGGCTGATCCTGCCGCCCACCTGGAGCCGTCTCGTACGCCGCATGATGGGGGGCAAGTAACCCAATGGTACGCGTAACCTACGGTGCTCCCCGCCACCGGAAGAAGGCCCGATACTTCAAGGCCACCCGCGGTTACCGCGGCGGACGCTCCAAGCTCTGGCGCACCGTGCGCGAGGCCATCATGCGTTCGTGGGCCTACTCATTCCGCGACCGCAAACAACGCAAGCGCCAGTTCCGGCGCCTGTGGATCATCCGCATCAACGCAGCGGCCCGCATGCGCGGCATGAACTACTCGCGCTTCATGGCGGGCCTCAAGCAGGCCGGCATCCACCTCAACCGCAAGCAGCTCTCCGAGCTCGCGATCCACGACACAGGGGCTTTCGATGCCCTGGTCGAGGCGGCCAAGGGGGCTCAGGCGGCCAAGAGCGCCTGATTTAATTCAGGGCTCTAGAAGTAGGAATTGGCGGCCCGGGCGACAGACTTCGCCCGGGCCGCTTCAGCTTTGGGGGCTAACGCTTGAGCCGGGGAGCCGGGACTGGTTCCATAGGCTGCTGCCGTCTAATCGAATGGAGAGACCCATGGAAAACCGCCTGAAGGAGCTGCGCCAATCGGCCCTGAAACGGGTTGAGGCTGCTGCATCCGAGGAAGACCTGCGCGCCGTGACCCGTGAGTTCATCGGCAAGCAAGGCGCTGTGTCCGAACTCCTCGCTTTGATCCCCAACCTGCCTCCCGCCGAGCGTGGGGCCATGGGCAAGGGCGCGAACCTGCTCAAGCGCTCCATCGGCGATGCGATCTCCGAACGCAAGCTGGCTCTCGAAGCCCTGGCCCTCGACGCCCAGCGCGCTGGCGGCGACTTCGACCCCAGCCTGCCAGGCGCTCCCCAGATGCGCGGCTCGTTGCACCCCCTGACCCTGGTGCGACGGGAGGTCGAGGGCATTTTTTCATCCATGGGCTACAGCATCCTCGACGGCCCCGAAGTCGAACTCGACTACTACAACTTTCAGGCCCTCAACATCCCCGAGCACCACCCCGCGCGGGAGATGCAGGACACCTTTTACTGCGACTCCGGCGGCAAGCTGGTCATGCGCACCCAGACCTCGCCGGTGCAAATCCGCGCCATGGAAAGCCTCTCGCCACCCTTCCGTGTGATCGCACCGGGGCGGGTCTTTCGCAACGAAGAAGCCGACGCCACCCACGAACACACCTTCCACCAAGTCGAGGGCCTGGTAGTGGGGCGCGACATCACCGTGGGGCACCTGACCGGAGTCTTGAAGGGCTTCTTGCGCCAACTCTTCCAACGCGACCTCGACGTGCGCCTGCGACCGGGCTATTTCCCCTTCGTCGAGCCCGGTTTCGAACTCGACATCCGCTGCCCCTTCTGCGAAGAGGGTTGCCGGGTCTGCAAGAAGACCTGCTGGGTCGAGTTCTGCGGTTGTGGCCTGGTGCACCCCACGGTCCTTGAGGCCGGCGGCATCGACCCCGAAGCCTGGACCGGTTTTGCCTTTGGCTTCGGCCTCGACCGCCTGGTGATGCTGCGCCATGGGATCGATGACATCCGCCACTTCATGGGCGGAGACCTGCGCTTTTTGGAGCAATTCTGATGCTGATTTCCTATCGCTGGCTCGCGCGCCATGTGAATCTAGAGGGCATCTCCCCCGAACGATTGGCCGAGGAGTTGACCCTATCCACCGCCGAGGTCGAAGGCCTGGAAGCGTTCGCGCCGCACCTCTCCAAGGTCACCGTGGGGCTCGTCACGAGCGCCGAGAAACACCCGGACGCCGACAAGTTGACCGTCTGCACCGTGGATGTGGGCGAGGCCGAGCCGCTCACCATCGTCTGCGGCGCTCCTAATGTGCGCGCCTCGTTGAAGGTCGCCGTGGCCACCGTGGGCACGACCCTGCCCGGTGACTTTCGTATCAAGAAGGCCAAGATTCGCGGCGTCGAATCGCGGGGGATGATCTGTTCCGTGCGCGAGCTAGACCTGGGCGACGAACACGACGGGATCTGGGAACTCGACTGCGACCTAGAGGTGGGCAAGCCCGTGGCCGAAGCCCTTTGCATCGAGGATTGGGTGATCGAGGTCGACAACAAGTCCATCACCCACCGGCCCGACCTGTGGGGCCACCGCGGCATCGCCCGCGAACTGGCCGCCATTTTCGACCGCGAGCTTTTGCCGCTGGACACTTCCCTGCCCGCGACCCTGGGCGGCGAGGGACTGGCGGTGCGGGTCGAGTCGGCGGCCTGCGCGCGCTACATCGGCCTTGAGATCGACGGGGTGCGCTCCGAGCCCAGCCCCCTGTGGCTGAAGCTTCTCTTGCTGGCTGTGGGCCAACGGCCCCTCGATCTCTTGGTGGACCTGTCGAACTTCGTCATGCTCGACTTGGGCCAGCCCAACCACCTCTTCGACCGCACCCGCCTCGATCCGGGCGGCATCGTCGTGCGCGCGGCGCACGCGGGTGAGACGATCCAGACCCTCGACGGCGAGCAGCGCAGTCTGACCGAGGCCGACCTCTTGATCACCTCCGGCGATGAACCCGTGGCCCTTGCGGGCGTGATGGGCGCCGAGGCTTCCAAGGTGATCGGCGAAACGGGCAAGCTGCTCCTCGAAGTCGCCAGCTTTGACGCCGTGACGATCCGCCGCACTGCTGCGCGCACGGGCCTGCGTAGTGACTCATCGGCGCGCTTTGAAAAGAGCCTCGACCCGACCCTGCCCATGCAGGCCGCGGGGCACCTCGTGCGCACCTTGCAGGCCATCCAGCCGGAGGTCAGCCTGCCCTCGAAACCCGTTGAGGACGGCGACTGGCAGGATCCTGCCTGCGAGATCGAACTCACGGGCAGCCTCGTGCGGCGCCTGCTTGGTGTGGAGCTAGAGGACGAGGCCATGGCGGCCATCCTGCGCAGCCTGGACTTCGGCGTGACTTGTGAAGGTGATCTCCTGCGGGTCTCCGTGCCCTCCAACCGGGCCACCCGCGACATTTCCATCGACCGCGATCTGGTGGAGGAGATCGGGCGTCTGCACCGCTATGACAACATTCCTGAGCGGCCCCTGGTGGCCGAGGTCAATCCGCCCCCACGGGACTTGCGGCGCGAGTTGGTGACCGGCATCCAGGATCGTCTCGCCGGTGCCGCCGCCTTCCATGAGGTCATGAGCTACTCCTTCGTGGCGACTTCCCTGCTCGAAACCCTGGGCCTGGCGCAGCGCGAATTCGTGCGCCTCGTGAATCCGGTGGTGGAGGGTGAGGAATGCGTGCGCCGTTCGGTGGTGCCGGGGCTCTTGAAGCTGCTCGAGAAGAACCGCCGCATCACACCCGATGTGCGCCTCTTCGAAATCGGCAAGGGCTACCTGCCGGAGGAGGCCGACGAGCGAGGCTTGCCCGGCGAGATCCACGAATTGGGCCTCGTCTGGACGCGACCGGTGCCGGGTAAGAAGGCGCGCTTTGACGCCGGGCTATTCGCCCAGATGCGCGGTGTACTCGACGACCTGATCCGTGCCCTGGGATTTGACGATCTTCGCTGGGAGCCCGCGGGAAGTGAGGCGCCCGCCGAGCCTTGGATGCACGCTGGCCGAGCGCTCTGCGGCTCGCTTGTGGGCCGCGACGGAAAGCGCCGCTGCCTGGCCGTTCAGATGGCCGAGCTTGAACCCGGCCTGCAGCGCCCCCTGGGGCTTATCGATAACCTGGCGGGGGAGGTGCTCATCGGCCGCGTGAGCCTCGACGAATTGCTCCTGGCCCAGCCCCGTCAAGGGGGCTTCGAGCCTCTGCCGCGGCTGCCCGGCAACAAGGTCGATGTGGCCCTGGCCATGCCCGTGGCCATTTCAGCTGGCGAGGTCCGAAAAGCCATCGAAAAGAGCGGCAAGGGTCTTTGCCGCGAGATCGAACTCTTTGACCTCTACAGCGGCCCGGGCCTCGCGGCGGGCACCAAATCCCTGGCCTACCATGTGCTGTTGCAGTCGGATAAGAAGACCATCACCGACGGGGAAGCCCAAAAATTCTTCAAGCGCCTTGAACGGGCGGTGGGAGAATTGGGCGGAGAATTGCGCAGGGAGTGAAGCGCGCCAGAGGGCGCTTCAAAAGGCGGCGCGGCCCCGAAGGCAGCCCCCCCGAGGCCCATCGGAGTAGTATGCTTGTCGCGGAACCGTAGCCATGCAGATCGTCCTCGTCAATCCCCCCAGTCCTCCCGAGTATCGCGTCAGTCGCGGGCTGATGGGGGGCTTCGGCATGGCCGTCAACCCCGACCTCCTGTATCCGCCAATCGAGCTGGCCCATGTGGCCAGCGTCCTCGAATCCGAGGGCCACAGCGTGGTGATCCACGACTCCGATGCCCTCGATCTGGACAGCGCCGGAGCCCTTGAGGCCATCGTGGCCTGCGCTCCGGGATTCGTCTGCCTCGACTCCTCAAGCACATCCCTCGGCCTGGACCTGGAGCTGGCCAAAAAGCTGCGCTCGGCCCTCGGCGTGCCCGTGGGCATCCTCGGATCCCAGGTGACCTACACCCCCGTGGAGGTCTTCGAGGGTGGCAGTGTCGATGTCGTCGTGCGCGGGGAACCCGAATACACCGTGCGCGACACCGTGCGCCGCATCGCCGCCGGTGAGTCCCTCGCGGGGGTGGCTGGTATCAGTTGGCAGGCTGCCGACGGCGAAGTCATCCACGAGCCCGATCGCGACAAGATCCGCGATCTCGATCAACTGCCCCTGCCCGCGCGTCACCTGCTCAATAACGACCTTTACCATTTTCCCGGCATCGACGGCGCCATCACCACGGTCAAGTCTTCCCGGGGCTGTCCTTTGGATTGTTCCTTCTGCGGCTACACCCTGGCCCAGGGCACGCGCTTTCGATTCCGTTCTCCCGAGCATGTGCTTGAAGAGCTGATCGACCTGCGGCGCAACCACGGATTGCGCCATGTGGTCTTCCGCGATCCGATCTTCACCACCCGCGGCTCGCGCGTGCGCGAGATCTGCGAGGGGATTGTGCGCGAGGGCCTCGACCTCAAGTGGCAATGCGAAACCGCCGTGAAGGTTCTCGACCGTGAGCTGCTCGAGACCATGGCCCGAGCCGGTTGCACTCACATTTCGGTGGGGGTCGAGTCGGGCAACCCCGAGATCCAAAAGAAGCACTGTGGTGGCAAGTTGCTCGACCTCGATCAGGCCCAAGGAGTTTTTGACGCCTGCCGCGAGTTCGGTATCGAGACCCGCGCCTTCTGCATGATCGGGTTCCCCGAGGAGACCCCGGAGATGGTGGACCAGACCCTGCGCCTCGTGGAACGCTTCGATCCAGATCAAGTGCAGTTCTGCGCGGTGACGGCCTACCCCGGGACGCCGCTCTACCAAATGCTCTCGGGCACCCGCGACTTCGACTACGCGGTGATGACTGGTTTTTCGGCCCTTGAGGGCAACGAGCACATGACCGCCCGGGACATCGAGGCCAAAATCCGCGAAGCCTATCGATCCTTCTACCTACGGCCGCGGCGGCTTTGGTCCGAGATTTCCAGGCCCCTGCGCCTGGCGCGCCGGGCGATGCGCTACCTGACCCTTTTTCGTCAGCGCTCGGGGTCGGAGGGCTGAGACGCGTCGCTCTCCAGGGGGCTGAAGGACTCCCGTCCGAGGTCAATCCAGGCCGTTTCGTCGCTGCCCGGGAACCAGACCTGGACCCAGGAGTTCCAGCGTTTGAGCACTAGAACCGGGGACGGGGCGTGGGATTGGAGGACCGCTTCAGCGGGGAATTCGTCGGTGCTCTGGAATTTCATGTCGGGATGGAATCCGCAGGCAGGGTAACGGCGAGGGCAAACATCTCCAGGAAATCCCGCTGGCTCCTGTGCTTTGGGCACCCGGCGCGGCCCGCGGCACGGCAGCGCCCCCGCAATCGGTACACTGGACCCCACACCGCGAGTCGCGGGGCCCAAGCGGGCGCCCTTTCCACCAGCAGAACACACTTGCCATGAGCCAGATCGAGAGCCTCCTGCACGAAGACCGCGCCTTTCCCCCCACAGCTGAGTTCAAGAGCGCCGCGCGTATCTCCGATCCCGCCGAGTACGCCGAAATGTACCGCGAGTCGATTCTGGACCCCGAGGCTTTTTGGGGCCGCATGGCCCGCGAACTGCCCTGGATGGTGGACTTCGATAAGGTCCTCGACTGGTCCGACGCGCCCTTCGCGCGTTGGTTCGAGGGCGGCAAACTGAACGCTTCGGCGGCCTGCCTGGACCAGCACCTCGAAGGCCCCCGAGCCCACAAGACGGCCATCCGCTGGGAAGGCGAGCCTGGCGATGTGCGCGAATTCACCTACACAGAGTTGCACGCCGAGGTCTCGCGCTGCGCCAATGCCCTCAAGGCCCGCGGCACGAAAAAGGGTGACCGTGTGGCGATCTACATGCCCATGGTGCCCGAATTGGCCGTGGCCGTTTTGGCCTGCGCCCGCATCGGCGCTGCGCACTCCGTGATTTTCGGCGGCTTCAGCTCCAAGGCTCTGAGGGATCGAATTCAAGATGGAGATTGCTCCACGGTGATCTGCGCCGACGGCGGCTGGCGTCGCGGCAAGATTCTGCCCCTCAAGCGCGAGGTGGACGCGGCTCTCGAAGGCATCGACAGCGTGCACACCGTCTTGGTGGTGCGGCGCACCGAACAGGAAGTCGCTTGGTTCAAGGAGCGCGACACCTGGTACCACGAAGCCCTGGCGGCCGCGGATGCAGAGTGCGCCCCCGAGCCCATGGACTCCGAGGATCTCCTGTTTCTGCTCTATACATCGGGATCCACCGGTAAACCCAAGGGCATCATGCACACCACCGGCGGCTACATGGTGGGGGCCTACCTCTCGGCGCGCTTCGTCTTCGACCTGCGTGAAGATGATGTCTACTGGTGCAGCGCGGATATCGGCTGGATCACGGGCCACAGCTATATCGTCTACGGCCCCCTGTCCAACGGAGCCACGGTGGTGATGTACGAAGGCGCGCCCACCACTCCCCACCCCGGTCGCTTCTGGGAGATCTGCGAAAAGCACAAGGTCACGGTCTTCTACACCGCTCCCACGGCCATTCGCACCTTCATGCGCCTGGGCGAAGAGCACCCAGAGAAGTTCGACCTTTCACGCCTGCGACTCCTGGGTAGCGTGGGCGAAGCCATCAACCCGGAGGCTTGGATCTGGTACCGGCGAGTCATTGGCGGCGACCGCTGTCCCATCGTGGACACTTGGTGGCAAACCGAAACCGGCTCGATCATGATCACGCCCCTGCCCGGGGTACACGACACCCCGCCGGGTTCGGCCATGCGGCCCTTCTTTGGTGTGGACGCGGTTATCCTCGACGAGGCCGGCGCCGAATTGCCAGCCAACCAGGGTGGTTTACTGTGCATCAAGAAACCCTGGCCATCCATGCTGCGCGGTATCTGGGGCGACGAGCAGCGCTACCGCGACACCTACTGGTCCGAGATCCCAGGTGTCTACTTCGCCGGTGACGGTGCGAGGCGGGACGAACAGGGCAATTTCTGGATCATGGGGCGCGTGGATGATGTGATCAATGTCAGCGGCCACCGGCTCTCCACCATGGAAGTCGAGAGCGCGCTGGTGAGCCACCCCAAGGTCTGCGAGGCCGCCGTGGTGGCGCGCCCCGATGAGATCACGGGCCAGGCCATCAGCGCCTTTGTCACAGTCGGCGCCGATGTCGAGGTGTCCGACGAGCTGCGCGTCGAACTCGGCGAGCATGTGACCCAGGAAATCGGCAAGCTGGCGCGGCCCCGTGAAATGCGCTTCACCGATGCTCTTCCCAAGACGCGCAGTGGCAAGATCATGCGCCGCTTATTGCGCGATGTGGCGGCGGGCACGGAAACATCCGGCGACACCAGCACCATCGAAGACCTCTCGGTGCTGGCCAAGTTACGGGGGGACGAGATTTGAGGTTGGCAACCTCTGTGGCGCGGGCCCTCGGGCTGGGGGGCGGCGCACTTTTGGTGCTATTTCTCGCGGCCTGCGCGGGACCGGGGGCCGAACCCGAGGCAATCCAAGCAGCGAGCGCCGGCGCGGAACTCATGGAGCGCGCCGACAAGCTATTTGGCGGGAGAAAGTACGCCGAAGCGCGTGGGCTTTACGCTCGCGCCAGTCAGGCCGGTGGCTCAAGCAGCGTCTTCGTCCAGGCCTGTGCGCGGGTTGCACGCTGCGAGTCGATTCTGGGTCAGCCCCTGGAGGGCCGGCCCTGGTTGGCCTTGGCCCAGGCCCGCGCCAGGGCCGAGGAGCCCCTGGGTTGGTCGCGGGTGCAGCAGGTTCTGGGCATTTACGAGCGCGAGGAAGGCCAGGGGCAAGCCGCTAGCAGGCGTTTCGAAGCGCTCTTTGAGTACTGCCTCGAGCATGAACTCTTCAGCCGCGCCATCGATGCGGCACATCATGTGGTGCTCGCCACAGCGGATTTCGACGAACAACTCGCGTGGTCGCGCAAGGGCATCGCGGCCGCCGAGCAGGGCGGCTTGCAAGGGTGGTTGGCCGTGCTCTGGAACAACCTCGGCGCATCGCTCGAAGACCGGGGGCGCTTTGCTGACGCTCTCATGGCCTACGAGGAAGCGCGACGCTACCACGATTTGGTGGGCGACGACCGCGCTCAGCTCGTGGCCGATTGGGCCGTGGGCCATGCCCAACGATTGTTGGGGCAGTTGACTGCGGCACGGGCGACTCTGGAGGCGGCCCACACCTGGGCCCTGGCACGACAGGCCGCCGAGCCCGGTCCGAAAAACGCCGAGTGGGTGGGCTACACCCTCTGGGATCTCGCCGAAATCGATTGGTTGGAGGGTGCGAGCGAACGCGCGCTAGTCCGCCTCAAGTCAGCGCGGCTCTCCCTCCTTGAGGCGCGGATCGAGACCTGGGGCGAATTTGGCCAGCGCGAACTCGCGCGCCTCGACCAGCACCTCGCCGAGTGGAGTGCCGGCGACAAACCTTGACCCTCTGGACCGAGTTCGAGGCCGCTGTCCAATTGCACGGCGAAGACCCCATCTTCAGCCGAGCGGATTCGTGTAGCTATAGCGAACTGCACTCGAGGGTGCGCCGCCGGGCGGCTTTCTTCGCCGCCCGCGGCGTGGAGCCCGGGACTCGCCTGGCAGCGTTTGCTTCCTCGGGGCCGGAGTTCTTTGAGCTGCACTTCGTGGCGGCTGCCCTGGGAGCGATCCTGGTGCCCCTCAATTTGCGCCTGGCGGCTTTTGAGCTGCGTCAGATTCTCATCGACGCGCGACCTCGTTTTCTCTTCGCCGGAAGCACGGCGCGCTCCACCATCGCCGCCGCAGCGGCGGACATCGCAGGCCTCGAGGGCTGCATTGACCTCGGTACCAGCTCTGGAGGCGATTGGAACTTTGCCGAAACCCTGGGCCGCGAGGGGGACTTTGCTTCCGTGGCCACGAAAGAAGAGCAGACAGCCATGCTCTACTTCACCAGCGGCACCACGGGCCGCGCCAAGGGCGTTCCCCTGACCCACGGCCAGGTCTGCGCTCATGCTGCCGCGGCCCAAGCCGAGTTTGCCTTGCAGCCCGCGGATGTGTGGGGCCACTTCGCGCCCATGTTTCACCTGGCCGATGGTTGGGCTACCTTTGCCGTGACCTTTGCAGGTGGCCGGCACGCCTTTCTGCCGGAGTTTGATGCCGCCGCAGTCTTCGCCACCATCGCCCGCGAGGGCGTGACTCTCACCAACCTCGTGCCCACCATGCTGACGCGCATGCTTCGGGTTCCAGAAAGCCAGCGCGGCGACACCTCGAGTTTGCGGCTCTTGCTCTCGGGCGGCGCATCCATGGCGCCCGAGTTGGTGCAGCGCGTAGATGACCTGTTCGGTTGCGAGTACGCTCAGACCTATGGCTTGACCGAGACCTCGCCCTTTCTGACCGTCAGCCTGCCCAATGCTTCCGTGGGCGCCCTGCCCAAAGCCGAACGCGCGCCCTACCGCAGCCTCACCGGCCGGCCCTTCGGGGGCATCGAGTTGCGTGTCGTGGACGCCGCAGGCCAGCGGGTGCCAGCGGACGGCAAAAGCGTGGGCGAGATCCAGGCCAAAGGACCGTGGGTCTTCGATGGCTATTGGCAGGCCCCTCTGGAAACCGCGGCGGCTTTTGATTGTGCCTGGTTCAAGACCGGCGACCTGGCCACCCTTTGCCCCCTGGGCTACTTGAACATCGTCGACCGCATCGCGGATGTGATCCAGAGCGGGGCCGAGACGATCTATTCGAACGAAGTGGAAAACGCTCTCTACACCCACCCCCAGGTGGCCGAGGCGGCGGTTTTTGCCCTCGCCGACGAGGAGTGGGGCGAGCTTTGTGTGGCGGCGGTTGTGCGTCGCCGGGCTGCCTCGGGGGCCGTCCTCCAAGCGCCGCAATTGCTCGAACACTGCCGGCTATTTCTGGCTGGCTACAAGTTGCCGCGGCGCTTGAAGTTCGTGGACGACCTGCCCCGTTCGGGCTCGGGCAAGATCCAAAAACGCATCCTGCGCGAACGCTTCCTGCTCATGGCTCCGAACGAGTTTGATGCTTCGGAGTTGCGCCGATGAAGCGGCTCTGCCTGGGACTTCTTGCCGTGCTCTTGCTTTTTGTGGGCGTGCTTGTGGTCCGCGCTCTCATGGTGAGGCCTGCAAACGCGCCGCTTGCGGCGCCCGAGCCTGAAGTCATCATCGACCAGCGCCAGGTCAGTCGCAAGCTTTCGCGGGCTCTCCAAATCGAATCGGTGGCGCAGCGCCAGGTCGATCCCTACTTCGAGGGGCAACTGACCCGCATGGCGGATTTCATTGAAGAAGAGTTCGCGGTGGTGCTGGCTGGCGTGAGCTTCGAACGCCACGAGCGAAACCTGGTCCTGCGTTGGCATGGCAGCCAGCCCGAATTGGCGCCGCTCTTGCTCCTCGCTCACCTCGATGTTGTGCCGGTTGAGCGGGATACTTTAGAGGACTGGACCTGGCCGCCCTTCTCGGGAGAAATAGCCGGGGGCGCGGTCTGGGGCCGTGGCGCTCTGGACGACAAGAGTTCTGCACTGGCCATCCTGGAGGCTTGCCAAGAACTCATGCAGAGCGGCCGGGCGCCGCGGCGCTCGCTGGTGGTGTGCTTGGGCTTCGATGAGGAGATTGGCGGCGCCCGGGGCGCGGCGCTCCAGGCGGGGCGTTTCGAGGACGAGGGCCTCGCGCCCTATTTGATCCTTGATGAGGGCCTGGCGCTGCTCGAAGGACTCGTGCCCGGCGTTTCATCGCCGGTGGCCGCGGTGGGCGTGGCCGAGAAGGGCTACGCCACGGTGGAGCTGAGCGTTGCTGGCGAGGGCGGCCACACCTCGATGCCGCCGCGCCAAAGCACCCTGGGCATTTTGGCCCTGGCTCTCGCCCGCCTCGAAGCCCAGCCCATGCCAGCCCGCTACCACGGCGCGGCCTCGGCATTTTTGAGGCCCTTGGCCGGCGAGATGCCATTCTTGCAAAAGCTCCTCGTGGTGAACGACTGGATCAGCGCGCCCCTGCTCGAAGCGCGCCTGTCAGAGAACCCGGGGACCGACGCCCTCTTGCGCAGCACCACGGCGCTGACCCAGGCATCCGCCGGTGTGGCGGATAATGTCCTGCCCCTGCGAGCCCGAGCCCGCGTCAACTTCCGCATTCACCCTTCCGACTCCATCGCCGCCGTGCTTGAGCATGTGCGCCGAACCGTTGACGACGAGCGGGTCGACCTGCAACTCGCCGAGGGCGCCTGGGAACCCTCGCAACTCTCGGCTACCACGGGCGCCCCCTGGCAGGACTTGAAGCGCGTCATCGAGGCGAGTTTTCCAGGCGCTCTGGTGGCTCCGTCCCTGGTGCTGGGCGCCACCGACGCACGCCACTTTGCCGGACTCGGCGCGCCGATCTACCGCTTCTCGCCCATGCGTCTCGGGGCCGAGGACCTCGCCCGCATCCACGGCAGCGACGAGCGCATCGCCATCCGCGACTACCTGGCCATGATCCGCTTCTACCTGCGCTTGATCGAGGGCTAGAGGTCCGAGGAGGCCCCTAGTGCCACCAGCCGCCCGCAGCGACCTGGGCGATGCCTTCGCCGTAGGGCCGCGGCTTCCATCCGAGTTCATCCACGGCGTTGGTGATGTCGTGTTCGTGGTGCAGGGTGAAGTAGGCCGAAGCGCGTCGGTCGAGAGTCGTGTCCATGAAGAGACCCTTGAGGAAGATGAAGCGGTCGGCCCACTTGTTGGGAATGTTCCTGCGCCGCAGGCCGCCCCCGGCAGCGGCGATGGTTTCGTCGATGAACTGGTTGTAGGGGATGCCCGAGGGCCCCGCGAGTTCGTAACAGCAGTCCACACCGCGGTCGTAGTCGAAGTAGAGCATGATGGCCTCGACCACATCGTCCACATGCACAGGCGCGAGTTTCGAGCGCCCGTCGTGGGGCACCCAAAGGCTGCCGCCCTTGGCGCTACATCTCTTGAGTAGAGGAGCCGTGTGGCGTTCGTCGCCCACGCCATAGACCAGGGTGGGCCGAAACGAAGTCCAGTTGATCCCCGAGCCGCGGATCAACTTTTCTTGGATGCGTTTGGTGTCGCGGTAGTAACTGTAGACAGGCGCGCCGATCACCGCCGAAGAGACGATCCAGATCTCGAAATTTTCAGCCTTGTGTAGCCCCTGGCGGCGGGCTTCTTCGAGCAGAATCTCGGTGCCGCCCACGGTGATATCGCGCATCTCTTTGTCGGGCACATGGTCGTGGGCCGCGGCCAGGTGAATCAGCCTTTCGGCTCCGTCCAGGAAGCCCTCCATGGAGGCGGCCTGGGTGAGGTCGCCGGTGAAGATCCGCAGCCCCTCGCCCACAGTTTCCTTCAGCGCATCTTCACGCCCCGGCCGCGCGAGGGCCACGATCTCGTGACCCTCGGCCAGCAACCGTCGGGTCAGGTAGCCACCGATGAATCCTGTGGAGCCGGTCAGGGCGATGCGCATGGCGATAAGGAACAGAGGAGGAAAGGGGCCGGAAGTGGGCCAGGAGAGGATCCCAGAGCAGCGCGACAGATACACGCATCTTCTGCCGTTCCCCGGGAGGAGCCAGGCAGTATTTTTTTTTGGGGGGATAGGGCTGGGGCTCGAGGCTCGCCGCCCCCTTACAGCGGCGGCAAGGCCAGGAGGCGGTTGCCGTACTCGCGGGCTGCCGTGCCCAGACTGCCCGGGGGGGCGGCCAGGAATTCGTCGAGCAGGGCGCGCACTTCTCGGGCCCGGGGGCGGCACGCGGCGGGCAGGTTGGCGACGAATTTCCCTCGGCCGGCCCAGGCCAGGACCTCGCGCGAGTAACCCGCCAGGAACGAGAGCGGGGCGCGGAACTCGAGCACCGGGCGGTTGTCGCGCATGGGCTCGACTCCCGCGCAATAGGCGCGCAGGTCGCCATCTCGGGCCACTTCGAGGGCCGCGAGCTCGTTCCAGGAGCCCACTCCCGCCTGGGCTAGATGCAGGGCCATGTCGCCCTGCCAGGGGGTTTTCTCATGGCCCATCTTGAGGCCCATTGCGCGGTCAAGTTGAAGGGCCTCCCCCGAACCGATCAAGGCCAGGTCATAGGCCGTGAGCCAGGCTGCGGTGTGCTCAAAGGCCGCCGTCCAGGTGGCCAGTACGGTCTTCACATCCTCCAGGGAGAGTTGGTAGAGGGGCAACCACTGGGAGGCCACGCCACCGGGGGCGAGGTGCGCCGCCATGGACTCGAAGTGTTCGAGGGCATAGAGGTCGCTGGAGCCGCGGGTCCAGGGATGGATCGGATCGGATGTGATGAGATCCCAACGCTCGGAACTCGTGGCCAGGGCATGTCGCCCGTCGCAGGTGGCAAGTTGTAGCCGCGGGTCGTCGAGCACACTGCCGTTTTCTGCGCTGAAGTGTCGTGCAGCTCCGGGCATGGCACTGGAGATCTCAAAGATGTCCAGGTGCTCGAGGCTCTGCAAATCCAGGAGCGCGCCGGCCGTCATGCCCGTGCCCAGGCCGATCACCAGGGCCCGCTCGACTCGCGGGTGATAAAAACCCGGCAGATAGCCGAGCAGCCGTTGCAGGCGCAGGTCCACCGCCGCGGTGGTGGCCACGATCTTGCCGTTGACTCGAAGAGAACGCAGGC
This sequence comes from Planctomycetota bacterium, assembly GCA_012959785.1. Taxonomy (GTDB): domain Bacteria; phylum Planctomycetota; class UBA1135; order UBA1135; genus DUCM01. Next base: position 125,589 of record DUCM01000009.1, read on the forward strand.
GCGTGGGACCGTCGTCGCGAGCCTCGACGCTGATCGTGGCCAGTGAATCGTGTTCGAGGTAGAGGACTTCGACATCAGGAGAGGCCGTGCCGCCCGCACTGAGGATGCCGGCCGGAATCAGCGCCAGAGCCAGGGCGCCGAGGGGCGCGCCGAGCTGCCGAGGTTTGAGGACTAGACCCGCCAGCCAGGCACAGCCGAGCAAGACAGCCAGGGCGCCGCCCGGCCCCAGGCTGCCGAGCAGCAAGAAGGCGGCCACCACACTGCCGCACAATCCGCCGGCGGTGTTGCAGGCAAAGACCCTGCCGAGCAGGCTCTCGCGGGCCGCGCTCGGAGAGTCGGCGGCGCAGGCGGCCACGGCCGAGGGCAGGGCCGCGCCCAGGCAGAGGGCCGGACCCAGGAGGGCCAGGATGGCGAAGAGGGCGTGCATGCTCCATAGGCGCACGAGTCCCACGCCGCCCGGCGCACGGTTGGAGAGGGCACCGAAGAGGCTGGCTTCGCCGAGCTGCCAACGCAGGGCCAAGAGCCCCAGAAGAGTTGCCGCCGGCAAGGCCAGAGCCATGAGGCGCAGGGTCTTGCGTCCCGCTTGCCAGGGCGAGGTGTCCGGCAGGCTGGCCAACTTGCGACTGCCTAAACCGATGCCGGCCAGGAACACGAAGAGCACGATGGAGTAGGCGTAGACCGAAGCGCCGGTGACGCTGATCAAGAGTCGCGCCAGGATGACCTCGAGCCCCAGGCCGCAAAAGCCCAGGAGAAAAGTCGCCGCGAGGGGCGCGGAGAGCCACGGCGCTGGTCGGTGTCGCGCGACTTGCGGCGCATTGGCAGACAGCCAGCAGATAACTCCCGCGGCCGCCAAGGCATCCAGTCCCGCTGCGGCGTAGAGCGCACCGGAGAGTCCCAAGGCGGGCATCAATACCAGGGGCCCGAGGAGCGCGCCGCAGGCGGCTCCCAAGGTGTTGGCTCCGTAGAAGGCGCAGACTTCGCGGTCAGCCGAGGAGTCGTCGCGGATGACGAGACGCCCCATGAGCGGAAAGGTGGCGCCCATGGCGAGGGTCGGCGGAAGGAGCAAGGCGGCCACGAGGGAAAAACGCGCCACGGGATTCTCTAGCGGACCGGCGAGGGCCAGCAGGCTCGGGCTGAGAGCAGCCCACAAACCCAGGCCGATTTCCAGGGCGGCGAACAACAGCGCCGGCCGCGCGCTTCTGCGCGCCACCCCGCCGAAGGCCCAGGCGCCCAAACCCAAGCCGCCCATGAAAATCGCCAGGACCACCGCCAGCGCTCCGGCGTCGCTGCCCAAGAGTCGGGCCAAGAGTCGGATCCAGACCGTCTCGTAGACCAGGGCGGCCGCGCCTGTCAAAAAGAAAAGGAGGTCACTTTTTCGCATGGGAGCTTTGTCCACAGGCCACAATAGCGGGCCATGGCCGACTCGACACAACCGCGCCCCGGAGAATGTGGATCGTCTTCAGAGCCGGGGCCCACCGGCGTGCTCTCGGCACTTCCCGAAGAGCTCGGGTCCCTGGCCGCCGAGGCTGTCGGCCGCCGCCAACGCCAGGGCACCTGGCTGCTTGAGCTGGACCTGCAGGGCCAGCCCGTCCTGGCCGTGGTAGCCGGGGTGGGCAAGGTGCGCGCGGCCCGGGCGGCGACTCTGCTTTTGGAGGAGGGCTGCTCGCGGATCTTGGTGGTGGGCACCTGCGGAGGCCTTCGGCGGCACCTCTTGCCAGGCACCCTGGTGCTCTGCAGCCGGGCGGTGCAGGCCGACCTGTCGGTGCGCCCAGGGCGTGAGAGCGAGCCCGATCCGGGGCTCAGCGAGGCCTGGCTGGCCCAGGCTCCCGGGGCCAGGAAGGGCTGTTTTCTCACCTCGGACCGGCCCGTGTTCTCGATTTTTCGGCGCCTGCGACTGGCCCGGGCCTTTGCGGGGGATTGCGTGGCAGATATGGAAACGGCTGCCGTTGCAGCCGTTTGCGCCAGCGCTGGAGTTCCCTGGGCTGCCCTGCGCGCGGTCACGGATCGCGCCGGCTTTTTTGGGGCTAGATCCTTCCAGCGTCACTATCCAGTTCAGGCGGGGCGAGCAGCCGATACTATATGGGGCCTGCTGCGGCGCTTGACTCCGCAGTGAGCCAGTCCCCGCGGCCCTGCACCTGGAGCCGGCCCGTCCCTTCACCTTCCCAAAACGCCCCCATTCTCGACCTCACCGCCCCCCCGCGGCGAGCTCTTCCATGACCGCTTTCGGCAGTTTCTTGCGGCGCAACTTCGAGCCGTTGATCCTCTCCGCCCAGGTATTCGTCGACCTCGGCGTGCTGATCCTGTCGTGTTGGTTGGGCTACCTCGTGGGTCGCTACTCCGGCGGCACCGGCACCCAGCCAGACCTGAATGTGTACCGCCAGGTGTGGGCTTTGATGTCGGCCGTGTGCCTCGTGAGCTTTCACCTTTTCGGCATGTACAGCCCGCAGAAGAGCCTGCTTAACATGCAGGAGTTCAAGGCCATCGCCAAGGCTGTGTTGGTCAGCTTCCTGGTTTTCTGGACGCTCTTGATCCTGGGCGCCGAGACTTCGCAAGAAAGAGTGGGTGCAGTTTTTAGCTGGCTCGTGCCGATCCACGACAGGATAAGCCTGGGCTTCGCGGCCGATTCGTTTTCGCGCCTGACCGTGGTGCTTTCCTTTGCAATCATCCTGGTGGCCACTACCGCCAGTCGCTTCGCATCCTTCAAGTACATCCAATCCTTGCACCGACGAGGAATTGGAAACCGCAATGTGCTCATCTACGGAGCCGGAGAATGTGGCCGCAAGTTGCAGGCGAAGTTCATGCTTGTGCCGACCCTGGGGCTGAACCTGGTGGGCCTCCTGGCCGACCGCCAGTCGCGGGTGGGCGAGGTCTTGGGGCGCAATCGGGTGCTGGGTTCCTTCGAGGATCTCGAGCGCGTGATCGGCGAGTACAAGGTCAGCGAGGTCTTCGTCGCCATGCCGGACCACAGCGAGGACCGCGTGATGGAGGTCCTGGCTGAGTGTGAGCGCATCGGCGTGCGCTACCATGTGGTGCCGCGTTTCTACCACTTGCTCTCGTACAATGTGCGCATTGAGAGCCTGGATTCGATCCCGCTAATCACCCGCGCCGACCGCCGGACGAGCGCCATTGGTGCCCTGTCCAAGCGTAGCCTGGACCTCTTTGTTGCCTCACTGGCGCTGCTCTTGGGACTGCCGATTTTTCTCGCCGCAGCGATCATGGTGCGGCGCGAATCCTCCGGACCGGCCTTCTTCGTCCAGGAACGCATCGGCCGCAATGGCACGCCCTTCCGCATGTTCAAGTTCCGCACGATGCACCAGGAATTCGGCGGAAATGAACCAGCACCGGCTTCGCCCTTCGACCCGCGTGTCACCCGTATCGGCCGCTTTCTCAGGCGCTACAGCCTGGACGAGCTGCCCCAGTTTCTCAATGTCTTCCGGGGCGAGATGAGCATCGTCGGGCCGCGGCCCGAGATGAAGTTCATCGTGGACGAGTACGGCGCAGTCGAACGCGAACGACTGCGGGTCAAGCCGGGCATCACGGGTCTGTGGCAAATCTCCTACGCGCGCCAGCAGGAGATTCACGACAACCTCGACTACGACCTGTACTACATCGAGCACCAATCCTTGCTGCTCGACATCGTCATCATCGCCTTGACCGGGGTGGCGGTGGCCAAGGGCACCGGCGCCTACTGAGCGCCATGGGGGAGAGCAGGTTGCGGGTGCTGCACATCATGGAGGCCACCATCGGTGGTGCGCGGCGGCACATCACTGATGTCGCCAGCGGTCTGGCTGGCCGTGGCGTCGACTTGCATCTCGTGGTCTCGGCCGAGCGCCAGAGCGACTTCCGGCATGACTTCGAGGGGCTGACCGCGGCGGGCGCTGTGGTCCACGAACTGGCCATGCAGCGCTCCGTGCGGCCCTGGACTGACACTCGCCAGGTGCTAAAGCTGCTCGGCCTCGTGCGCCGCTTGCGGCCGGACATTGTGCATACTCATTCGTCCAAGGCTGGCGTCCTGGGCCGCGTGGCTGCAACTCTTGCGGGCCACAAGCGGCGCGTGCACACGCCCCACGCCATGGCTTTTTTGTTCGAGGACATGTTCAGCGCCCGCAAGCGGCGCGTCTATTACGCGCTGGAGAAACTGCTCTCGAGGAGCTGCGAGCGGGTGATCGCCGTGAGCGAAAGCGAGGCGCGCACCTTCCGTGCTTCGGGGGTGGTGGCTCCAGACAAAGTGCGCGTTGTGCAAAACGGTGTCGACCCCGAAGCCTTCCTGGCGGCCGAGCCCCTTTGCGTCGCCAGCCTGGGCCTCGATCCCGCTCGGCCGACCTGGGCGGTGGTGGGGCTCTTGAATGTGGCCAAGGGCCAGGACCTGGCCCTCGAGGCCCTGGCCGCACCGAGCTGCGAGGGGTTGCAACTCATCTTCGCCGGCCACGGCGCTCTTGAAGCAGAACTGAAGGCCCAGGCCCGGCGCCTGGGATTGGAGCAGCGCGTGGCGTTCCTGGGCTTTCGGCGCGATGTTGCGCGGCTCTTGGCCTCGGCAGCGGGGCTCTGTTTGCCCTCGCGCTGGGAGGGCATGCCCTACATCGTCCTTGAAGCCATGGCCGCGGGGTTGCCGGTGGTAGCCCTGCCCGTGGACGGCGCTCGGGATTTGGTTATCGAAGGCCGCACCGGTTGGGTCGCGCCGGAGATTTCCTCCGAAGCCCTGGCCCGCACCCTGGCCCGCGCCTGCGCCTGCTCTGATGAAGAGCTGCGCGCCCTGGGCGCCGCCGGTCGGGTCCGGGTGCTCGAGCACTTCACCCTGGAGCACATGCTCGATTCCCTGCAAGCGGTGTACGCTGAGCTCTCTTGAGAATCTTACACATCATCACCACCCTCGATGTGGGTGGCGCCGAAATGCACCTGCTCAGTCAGGTGCGCGGCCAACATATCCGCGGCCATGAAGTGCGCGTGGTCTACATCAAGGGTCAGGGCACCCTGGCCCAGGACTTTCGCGCCGCCGGAGCGTGCGCGGTGCTGCAAGCCCCCTTCGGCCCGGGGCTCTCGAAGGTCCTGACCCACATCGCGTGGGCCGAGATCGTGCACTCCCATCTGCTCAAGGCCGATATGCTCGCCGCCGTCTTGTGTACCTCCGCCGGGGCTCGGCGCAAACTCGTGTCGGGCAAACACAACGACGAACAGGTGCTCAAGCAACCCCTGGTGTCGCGCATCCATGGGTTCATCGGCAACCTGCCCCAGCGCACCATTGCCCTCTCGGATCATGTGGCGCGTTTTGTCGAGGAGCACGGTCGCGTGGATTGCAAGAGCATGCGCCGGGTTTACTACGGCCTCGATCCCGCGCCTTTCGAGGCCGCCGCCGCCATGCGCGAGCAAGCGCGCTCGCAATTGCAGAGCGAGTTCGGATTCGAGGAGGATGCCGTGGTCTTTATCTGTGTGGCGCGCTTCGCTCCGCAAAAAGCGCACGCTGTGCTCCTGCGCGCCCTGCGCGGCGCCCTCGACGGCGCGCCGTCGGAGGAGCCTGCGCCGCGACTTCTATTGGTGGGAGGCGATCCCTTTGGCGATGGAGAGGAGCGCGCCAAGGCCCTGGCCGCGGAGCTCGATCTGGGCCGCGCTTGTGTCTTCGCCGGCATTCGCCGCGATGTGCCGCAGCTCATGGCGGCCTCGGATGTGTTCGTCATGAGTTCCCTCTGGGAAGGCCTGGGCCTCGTGTTTCTCGAAGCCATGGCTACCTGCTTGCCGGTCCTGGCTTCGGGCGTTTCGGCCGTGCCCGAGGTTGTGCTCCAGGGCGAGACTGGCTTGCTCGTGCCTCCGGCCGAGGATGTGCCCATGACCGCCGCCATGCTCGAATTGAGCCGCGACCCGGACTTGCGCCGCCGCCTGGGCCTCGCCGGTGCTGCGCGGCGCGCCGAACATTTCGGCCTTGCACGCATGGTGGACCAGACCCTCGGCATCTACCGCGAGGTGACCGAGGGCGCGGCGGCCGACCCGGCCGTGCTTCCGGCTGCGCAATAAAATAACTCGCACCGTGGAAAGCGATAAACCCGTCCTTGAGATCAAGGCAGGCCTCGATGACTTTGTTGTGGAGGAGCAACTCGGCTGGATGCCCACGGGCGAGGGTGAACACCTCTATCTCTGGATCGAAAAGCGCGACCTCTCCACGGCTCGGGTGGCGGCGGCCCTTGCCCGATGGTTTGGAATCGCGCCACGGTCCGTGGGTTTTGCTGGACGCAAGGATCGCTTCGCCTGCACGCGCCAGTGGTTTTCACTGGCTGGTGTGGAGAGTGCGCGGGCGGCTGAGTTTCGTCTGGCGGGTGCCCAGATCCTGGAAGTCACACGCCACGGACGCAAGTTGCGCCTGGGTGCTCACCTGGCCAACCGTTTCGAGTTGCTCGTGGGCGGCGCGGCTGGCGAGGACCGCAAGAACCTGGAGTTGGCTTTTCGAGCGATCTGCGACGAGGGCCTGTCAAATCGTTTCGGCCCTCAGCGCTTTGGCGCCGACGGCGTGGCGGATCGCGCGGGCGAATTGGCCCTGGGCCGCGATTGGCGCGGCTTCCTCGCTGCCATCGCGGCCTCGAGCCATTGGCCAGCCAGCAACGCTCTGGAAGAGTTGCGTCAGGTCCTCGAACGCGAGGGCAGCGCGGGGCACCGAGGCCTGGCCCGGCTGGCGCCAGACTTGCCCGGGGAACTCGCGCCCCTGGCGCGACAGTTGGCGCGCCGGCGGGGGGACTTCGAGGGCGCAGCCCGGGCCCTGGACCAGCGCCTCGTGACCTTCGCCGTGTCGGCCCTGCAGGCGCGGCTCTTCAACCGCCTATTGGCAGCCCGCGCCCAACACTCCCTTGAACTCGAAGTCGGTGATCTTTGCACCCTGAGAGGCGAGCGCGGGCTCCGTGCGGTTGCAGCCGGTGACGACCTCGAGGCCTGGCGCCTCGCGGCGCGGCGGGCCGAGGCCCACCCCAGCGGGCCGATGTTCGGCTGGCGGGCGCCCCTTGCCGGGGGACGGCCAGGGGACCTGGAGCGCGAGATACTCGCCGCGGCGGGCCTGGAGTTGGCCGAATTCCAGGACCTCCTGCCGGGCATCTCCCCCAGGGGCAGCCGCAGGCCCCTGCGGGTGGCCGTGGGCGCGGGGCGACTGGAATGGCGCGGGAGTCTCGTGTACCTGGCCTTCGAACTGCCTCCGGGGGTCTATGCCACAACGCTCGTGTCACAGTTGCAGGAATCGGTCTTCTCGCCCTGATTCCTGGCCCCCGGGCGGGGTTTTGCCCGGAACTATCGTGGGAGGATGGCCTTCAGTAGCCCCCTCTCGGGGGCCGATAAAGCCCCCCCCGGAGTTGCCCCCGCAGGCTCTCCTCGTCGCCCGTCATGACCGCCTCGCCCTCTTCCACCCCCGATGCTGGCGCCAACTGGTCCGGGGGCACCTGGCCCGAGCGGCCCGGCCAACGCGGCTTCGATCGTCGCGGTCAGGCCACGCCGCGTTTTTCGCGCTACAGCATGCGTGGCGGGCGTCGCCGGAAGGTGCGCCGTGAAGAGGAACGCGAGGGCAGTTTCGTGGACCTCTACGGAGCCCAGACCCTGGTGCTGATCATGTGGGTGGCCGTTTTGAACGCTGCTGACAGCTTTTTCACGATCCATCACCTCCAGGCGGGGGGCATCGAGCTCAATCCCGTGGCGGCGGCCATGCTCGACACGGGCCGCGAGGGTTTCGTGCTGGCGAAGGCCGCCATGATTTCCGTGGCGCTCCTGGTCCTGTGCATGCACAAGAACTTCCTCCTGGCGCGCCTGGGCCTCTTGGCCTCCATCGCCACCTATTCGGCCCTTGTGATCTACCACATCTGGCTCTTGTAGGAGCCCCTTCGAGCCAGCCGGGGCCCTGGGGCCCAATCGAGTCGGGTCAAAGGGGGCCGCGAGGCTCTGGAGACCCCGTTCGCGGGGCCCTACACTCTGAGGGGCCCAAGGGAAGAAGCGCGCCCTCCAGCCGTCCCACGGGCATCCATGCTCCAGCCCCAAATCAAGAAGTGCCGCCGCGTCCTGATCACCGGTGCCGCCGGCTTCATCGGCGCGGCCCTGGTGCGCGAGATGCTGGCCGCGGGCTGGCAGGTCTCGGGCCTGGACGACTTCTCCAGCGGTTGGCCGGGACGCCTGCCGCAGCACTCCGAGTTCGATTTTTTTGAGACCGATGTGGCCCAGCCGAGAGGCCTGGAACGCATCCTCGCCAGCCGGCGTTTTGATGTTCTCGTGCACCTTGCGGCGCGCGTGGGCGTCAAGGCGGTTTTGCGCGACCCCGAGGGCTGTCGCAGTGCGAACCTGCGCGGCGTGCGCGAAATCCTGCGCGGCGTGCAAGCCCTCGCTGCGCCCGAGCGCCCGCGGGTCCTGGCGGCTTCGTCGAGCGAAGTCTACGCCCCTTCCCGCGAACCTCTCCGCGAGACGCATCCCACCCGCTCGACTTCAGGAGTGGGGCGCTGGGCCTACGCAGCCTCGAAACTGCGCGGCGAGCAACTCCTCGATGATGCCGATCTGTGGAGCCCGGGCGCTGCCGCGGTGCACCTGCGATTTTTCAATGTGGTCGGTCCCGGCCAGGACTCGGACTCAGGCATGGTGCTGCCGACTTTTGTGGAGAATGCCCTCGCCGGTGCACCAATTCCCGTCCACGGCGATGGTGCTGCGCAACGCACCTTCGCCCATGTGGACGAGGTGGCGCGGGTCCTGCGCGAACTCGTCGAGCATCCAGCCCTACCTGGCGGTGCCTTGAATGTAGGCGGTGGCGCTCGCACCACCATAGCTCACCTGGCCCAACTCGTGCGCGCTGGCTCCGCGCTCAAGAGCGAGTTGCACTACATCGATCCGCGCTCCCTGTGCGGCGCGAACTTCGAGGAGGTGGCCTTTCGCCAACCTGACCTCGCGAGACTTTCGACTCTGGGTGTTGCCCTGCCCGCCATGGGACTTGAGCGCATCGTGCAAGACAGCTTGGAGCGACACGCCGGTCTGTGTCGCCAATCCTCAGCAAACCCAGCTCTGAAGAGCCCCCCGTGCGCATCGCCCGCGTCCTGACGCGCCTGAACCTCGGCGGCCCGGCGCGCCAAGCCCTGGCGGCCGATCGACAATTTGGCTTGCGCGGACACGAGGTGCGTGTCTTCACAGGTCGGCCCGAGCCCGGTGAGGGAGATCTGTTCGAGGAGTTTAAGCGCGCCGACATTGATGTGCGCCGCGTGCCGGGGCTGGGGCGCGGCCTCTCCTTGGGCGGGGACCTCGTGGCGCTCGTCTCTCTCTCGCGCTCCCTGCGCGAATTCGCCCCCGATGTGCTGCACACCCATGCTTCGAAGGCCGGAGCCCTCGGTCGTCTGGCGCTCTCCGGGGAGGCCCCCCGCGCGCGGGTGCACACCTTCCACGGGCATGTGCTCGAGGGCTATTTCGGACCGCACATCTCGCGCGCGCTCGTCTTGGCCGAGAGAAAATTGGCGCAGCGCTGCCAGCGGGTTCTGGCCGTATCCCACGCCACAGCCGACGATCTCCTGCGCCTGGGGATTGTTGAGGAAGAGCGCTTGGTGGTTTGTCCGCCGGGTCTCGAACTCTCGGATTTGCTCGCTATTGAGGGCCGTGAGGGCAGTTTGCGGCGCCAGATCGGGGCCGGAGAGGCCGATTTCGTGGTGGGGGTTGTGGGCCGCCTGGCCGAGGTCAAGTGCCCCGAGCGGGCGGTCGATGTGTTCCTGATGTTGGCCAAGAAGCACCCCCGCTTGCAGCTTGCCTTCGTGGGTGATGGCGGCTTGCGCCGGATGCTCGAAGGGCGCATCCGCGCCCTCCCGCAGGAGTACACCTCGCGGGTGCATATTTTGGGTGCGCGCAGCGGCATGCCCGCCGTGCTCTCGGACCTCGACTGTGTGTTGTGTACCTCGCGCAGCGAGGGACTGCCGGTGGCCTTGATCGAAGCCGCGGCCGCAGGCAAACCTGTGGTGGCCAGTGCCGTGGGCGGCGTGGCTGAACTGGTGGCCCACGAACGCACGGGCTATCTGGGTCAGGGCACCGACGAACTCGCCTACGGTTTGGACCAGTTGCTGGAGAGTCCAGCGGCTTGCGCGGACATGGGCCGCCGCGCGCGCCTGCGGGTGGCCGAGCGCCATGGCGCGCGCGCCCTCGCCGATCGCCTCGAAGCCATTTACGCCGCAGCTCTGGCGGAATCCGGTGGGAAACAGCCGCGACTCGCATGAAGCTCCTGATGGTCAGCGGGGATCGCCAAGTCTCCATCGGCGAACGAGGTCCCTTTTATTCCATGCAGGCCGAGTTTTCGCGCCACTTCGAACGCATCGATGTGATCTGCCCGCGCCCGCCCGGCACACCCACGGTGAGTTGCATCCACGAGCGCGTCTTCTTTCACCCGGCCAATTCCGGCCGACTTGCTCAGGTGGGCTACATCTTGCGCAAGGGCCGCGAACTCGTGGAGACCCAGGGTCACAGCTTGATCGTGAGTCACGACTACGGTTGGTTCTACAACGGCCTGGGCAGCGCGCGGCTCTCGGCGGCTACGGGCGTGCCGTATCTTTCGGAGTTGCACCATGTCCCCGGCCATCCGCGAGCCGCCGATCTGCGCGAGCGTTTCGACAAGCTTGTGGCTCGGGCCTATGTGGCTTGGGCGCGCTCGCGCACCCCGGCCTTTCGCGTGGTGAACCGCGGCGAGATGCCGGACCTTTTGACTTCCTGGGGTGTGCCCCAAAGCCAGATCCTGGTGTTGCCCTCGCTCTACATCGATTTCGATCTATTTCATCCCAGCCAGCCCGAGGCGGGCGAGGAACGCTTCGACCAGGATGTGCTCTTCGTCGGCCGTATGGTGAACAACAAGGGGCTCTCGGCCATCGTCGAGGCCCTGGCCCTCTTGAAGGGCCGTGGCCAGGGGTGCCGCGGGCTCTTTGTGGGCAAGGGCGAACTCCTCGGCTGGCTGCGCGCAAAGGTGCACGCAATGGGCCTCGCCGATGCCGTGCGCTTCATCGAATGGGTCAAGAGCCCCAGCGATCTCGCCCGTATCTACCGCCGTTCGCGGGTGGCGGTGTGCGCCTCGACCTGCGAAGGTGGGCCGCGGGTCACGGTGGAAGCCATGGCCTGTGGTACGCCGGTGGTCTCGACCCCGGTGGGTATCATGGGCGAGTTGCTAGAAGATGGCGAGGCTGGACGGCTATGCGACTTCAACGCCGCAAGCTTGGCCGAGCACCTCGGCGTGCTGCTCGGCGACCCGAGTTTGCGCGAGCGAGCTGGTGCGCGAGCCGTGGAAATCGTGCAGCGCTTTGAATACAAGGCGGCCCTTGAAGTCTACGCCCGGGGCCTCATCGACCTGGCCGCCGCGGCAGGAGGGCGCTCTTGAAGTTGCTCTTTCTGACCCAGGTCCTCGACCGCGAAGACGCGATATTGGGTTTTGTCTCGCGCTGGGTTCGGGGGCTTGCGAGCGAGGTGGAAAGCCTGCGGGTGATCGCCCTCGAGGTGGGTGATACCAGCGACTTGCCCGCGAATGTGAGTGCGCGCGCAGTGGGTCGCAAGGGGCGCATCTGCCGCTACCTGCGCTATCGCAAACTTCTTCACAAAGCCTTCGCCGAAGACGGTTTCGACACGGTCCTGGCCCATATGGTGCCGCGCTACAGTTTGCTGGCCCACGGCCCCGCCCAGCGAGCGGGGGCGCGTGAGTTTCTCTGGTACACCCACGCAGGCGTCGACAGGCGCCTGGAGCGGGCCGTGTCTCTGGTGGAGAGGGTCTTTACCGCCTCGGAAGATTCTCTACGGGTGAGCAGCCCGAAGAAACTCGTCACCGGTCACGGCATCGACCTCGAACATTTTGGCAGGAGCGAGGTCACTCCCCCTGAACCCGCGCGCCTGGTGTCGGTGGGGCGCCTGACGCCGCGCAAGGACCCACTCACGATTCTGGCTGCCCTGGCGCTGCTTTTGGAGCGTGGCTTCGATGTGTATCTCGACCTCGTGGGCGGCGGCCTGACCGTGAGTGACGAGGGCTTCAAGCGCCAGGTCGAGGCACGCATCGTGGAACTCGGATTGGCAGCGCGAGTGCGGGTTCTGGGCGCCGTGCCCTACCTGGAGATCCCGGCTCACTTCGAGACGGCCACGGTGGTGGTCAACGCCAGCCTGACCGGCAGCCTCGACAAGGTCACCCTGGAGGCCATGGCCAGTCGCCGGCCCGTGGTGTCCTGCAACGACACATCCCCGGCTCTCTTCGCCGAACTTGGAGCCGCGGGCGAAGCACTTTGTTTCAAGCCCGGCGACAGCGCCGGCCTGGCGACTTGCCTCGCGGCACTGCTCTCCAGCAGCGCAGCCCGGCGCGGGGAACTAGGGGCCGAGCTACGCGCCCTCGTGGCCCGCGACCACGAGGTCGGCGTGCTCATGGCGCGGCTCGTGGATGAGATGGGAGGCGCATCCTGATGCGGATCTCCGTGGTGGTGCCGGTCTATAACCGGGGCGAGCTCGTGCGCGCTTGCTTGCAAAGCGTGACGGCTGCCATTGCGGAACTGGGCCTCGCCGCCGAGGTGACCGTGGTGGACGACGGCAGCAGCGACGGCTCTTTGGAAATCGTGCAGACCGAATTCCCCGCGGTTCAGCTCCTCTGCAATGACCACAACCTGGGCTTTGCTGTAAGCGCCAACCGCGGCCTGCGGGCGGCTCGAGGGGATTACCTGTTCCTGCTCAACTCCGACACCGAGGTTTCCGCCGGGGACCTTGAACAACTACTCGACTTTCTGGAGTTGAACAGCGCCTATGCTGGGGCGGCGCCCAGAATGGTGGACGGAGAGGGCGTGACTCGCCAGAGTTGCATGGCCTTCCCGACCCTCAAGACGGCGCTCTTTTTCGCCACGCCCCTCGCGGCTTGGTGCCCGCATTCGGCGGAACTAAAGCGTTACTTCCAACGCGACGCAGACCCCTCGTTGGACGCCGATGTGCTGCAACCGCCGGCGGCCGCGTGGCTGATCCGGCGCAGCGCCTGGGAAGAGGTGGGGGATTTCGACGAGACCCTCGAGCTGTTTTTCAACGATGTCGATTGGTGTCGACGCTTGCAGGCCTCGGGCGGCAAGCTGCGCTACCTCGCGGGGACCGCGGTGTTGCACCACGAGGGTGCCAGCACAGCCGAGCGCCCCGACTTCGTCACCCGCTGGCAGACGGACCGTTGGCGCTACTACCGCAAACACTTCGGCCCCCTCGGCGCCCTGTGGGTCAAGCTTTGTGTGAGCTGGACTTTTTCCGATTGGTGCCTGCGCAACACCTGTAGGCGCATGCTGGGCCGCGCCGCCGAACCCCTCGGCCCCACGGCGCGGGCCTTTGTGAGTTTCTTGCGTAGCGGGCGGCCCCCTGGGCTGTCGTCGAGCCCCAGCGCGCAGTCGTGAGTGGTTCCCGGAAAGTTTCCGTGCGCGAGGAGATCCTTGCACCGCTCCAGGGCGTTTTGCGTTGGATGCTCTCCCTGCGTGACGAGCAGGGGCGCATCATGTGCCCCAGCCATGGCGTCGAACACACGGGCAAGAGCGCCGGAGCCCTGGTCTTGGCCCTGGAACTCGCCAAGCACGCGCCTCACGAGCAAGTCGCGGAGCTGAACGCTGTGGCCCTTCAACAGGGACTCCGTTTGGTGGGCAACTTGGTGTGCGAAGAGAACAGCGTCTGCCACACCTTCCGTCCCGGCCGTCACGATCCTTTCAACTGCTCCAACTCGGTCATCGATGGTGGCGCCGCCGCCGATGCCCTGGGTCAGTTGGTGCGCGAGTTGGGGCCTAGCCTGGAGCCGCAAGTTTGTGAGAGCATGCGCGCCGCTTGTGTCTTGCACGCCAAGAGCTACCTGCGCTACGCCGTGCTGGACAAGGGTATTCCCGCCCAACGCGCCTGGGGCCTGACCGGGCTGGCCAGCGCCACCGCGCTCCTGGGCGACGACGACTCCGAGACCCGCGAGCTTTTTCAACAGGCGGCCTTCGCTGCCTTTGATCAGCTGAAGTGTGTCAGGCGCGACGACGGTAGCTATCCCTACCACCCGCGCAAGTGGGGCGCGGCGCACCCCGGGGCCCAGGATGTATCCGCCTATTACCAGTCGCGGGTGACGGCCTTCTTGCTGCGCGCCCTGGACGACTTGGGGCTGGATGCGGCGGCGGATCCCTGGCGCGAGTTGTGGCAAAAGAGCGTGGAGTTCCAAAGCGCCTTGACCGGGCCGGACGGCATCAAGTGCGGCTTGCTTGAAGCCAAGCCCTGGTACTTCGGCGCGGTCTACGAGGTCTCCTCGCACCCCTTCGATGGCTACACCCTGGCGCGCGGCTTTCAGTTGACCGGTGAAGAGCAACTCGCTCGCGACGGAGTGGCGTGCTTCCGCGCATGGGCGCGCCACCTCGACGACGAGGGCGCACCCCGAAGTCACTTGGCGGCGGTGAGTTCGCGGCGTAGTTATCAGTGTCCGGTCTTCTGGGCCGGACACGCAGCCTGGCTGGCGCGAGCGGCGGGAGAACTTGAAGCAGCCTTCGCCGTGGCCGAGGCTGGGCCCCCCGGTGGCGGCGCTCCGCGGGTGCAATTCTTCGAAGACGCTGCCCTCGTGCGCCTGGAAGACGATTGCGTCGTGGCCTGGGTGCGTGGCCGGCGACCGGCCTACAATCATGCCCACGGCAGCCCCCATGGCGGCGGACTGTTGCGCGTCGTGCGCAAGTCGGATGGTCTCGACCTCTGCCCGCGGCGCCCGTTCGCCGGCTTGCAGGAGGGCGAGTGGTCGGGCAAGAGTGGCGTTCTGGCGCCGGCCCGTGGCTGGCGGGCGGGGGCGCACGAGTTGCGCTTTTCCCTCTGGCTGGCCCGGGTGCACTGGCGCGCCGGTCGTTTCGGTGCGGCCCTCTTGGCGCCCGCGAACAGTTTTCGTCGGGCGCTTTGGGACTTTGCCCAGCCCCTGGTCTCGAGTTCCCTGGGCCTCGATCCGGAACTGGAACTCGTGGATGGGGGCGTGCGCCTGCGGGTGCAGCTCGCCCACCGCGGTGGGCAGGTGGCCGGGGACGCCTGGGTTGAGCGCGAATTCCGGGTCGATGGCAAGGGCCTCGTGGTGAGCGAAACCCTGCTCTCGGAGGGCCGCGTGCGCTCCCTGGAATACGCCTGGCCCGCTGCCGCTGAAAAGATCGAGGACGGGAGCGCACAACTGTGCTACAGGCTGTCTTGATGGCTCAAGAACAAACGAGTCCGTGCTGGAGGCTGTGCCCTTGAAGCCTCTCGTGCTCGTGGCCAACGCGCGCATGCCCTCCCAGCGTGCGCAGTCCTTGCAGGTGGCCCAGGTGGCCGCCTCCTTTGCCCGCGCCGGGTTGCCGACCACCCTGCTCCACGCCTTGCGGCGGGACACGGCGCCCATCGAGGATTCGGAGTGGGTCTGGGATTTTTACGCCGTTCCCAAGGGCGCGCGCGCCGATCTGCGCGGTGCCGCTTGTCGCGATTTCATCGACGCCGTGCCCAGGCGTTGGCAGTACCTGCCCGCCCGTTGGCAGGAGCTCAGCTTCGCCGGCAACGCGGCGCGGCTCCTGGAGGATGACTTCGCCGGTGCCCGCGTCATCTCGCGGGAAATAGAAGTGGCCCGGCTCCTGGTGAGCCACGGGCGTGGCGGTGTCTTCCTCGAACTGCACCGCGTGCCGGCCGGGCGTCTGCGGCGCCGTTGGCTCCTCGAGGCCGCCCGCGGCGTGGCCGGCGTGGTGGCTATCTCCGGCGGAGTACGGGCCGACTTGATTGAGCTGGGTCTTGCCGACGAGTCGATCGTGGTGGCCCATGACGGCTTCGAGCCCGAACGCTTCGCCCGCCTGCCTTCGCGCGCCGAGGCCCGCGAAGCCCTGGGCCTCGACGCGGATCGCCAGGTGGTGGTCTACACCGGCGGCCTGCTCGCCTGGAAGGGTGTCGACATCCTGGTGCAGGCCGCCCGGCGTTTGCCTGCCGTGCAGTTCGTCATCGTCGGCGGCATGAATGCCGATGTCGAAGCCCTCGCTCCCGCCGCCCGGGCCGCGGGCAATGTGCGCCTGGATGGTTTCAAGAATCCCACGCGGGTACCGCTCTATCTCGCGGCAGCCGATGTGGGCGCGGTGCCCAACCGCTCTCGGCCCGCCATCAGTTCGCGCTACACCTCGCCGCTCAAGATCTTCGAGGCCATGGCCGTGGGCTTGCCCCTGGTGGTCAGCGATCTCTTTTCCATGCGCGATGTCCTGGATCCAGACCAGGCCGAATTCGTTGCCGCAGACGATGCCGAGGCCCTGGCCGCCGGCCTTGCGCGGGTGCTCGGGGATGACGACCTGCGGCGCGGGCTCGCGCAACGCATCCGCGGGAGTGCCGCGCAAGCCACCTGGGATGGGCGAGCCCAGCGACTCGTGGCCTGGATGGACGAGCGCGACGCGGATTGAACCCAGTGCCTTTTGACTTCGTCCTTGCCAGCCCCTGCCTTCAGGGCCTTCGGAGAGCTACCATGCCCGCCCCGGCCCTGCCATGAGAGTTCTCTACCTGACCGATTCCCTTTCCGACCTCGACGGCGTCGGGCGCTACACCCTGCGACTGGTGTCGGCCCTCGAGGCGCTCATGCCTGAGTTGGAAGTCGAGGTGCTCTTGGCCCGCAAACACCGGCCCACCTCGGAGAGCACGCCGGCGCATTGGAAGGTCAAGGTGCAGCTCCCGCCGGACTATTACTTCTACATGTCACGGGCGCGCTTTTGGGGCAACACCTTGAGGTGCCTGCCGGGCCTTGCCGCAGCCGCTCGGCGCGCGGATGTGGTGCACGCCATCAAGGATTATCCGCACAACTGGTTGGCCTTGCAGGCCGCGCGCCTGGCGGGCAAGCCCTGCGTGGCCACGGCCCACGGCACCTACACCCTGCAACCCCTGCTGGATGATCGCCACCGCGGGCGCGCGGCGGCAACTTACGCCGGTCTGGACCACATGATCTCGGTCTCGAACTACACCCGCGGACGCCTGCTTGAAGCCCTGGCGGGCCGGCCACCGGCGGCGGACAAGATCACCAGCATCCCCAACGCCGTGGATGCCGAGCACTACCGGGCCCCCCCCGAACTGGGGGTGCAGCCCTGGCATGGCAAACGCTTTTGCCTGGGCCTGGGCGAAGTCAAGCAACGCAAAGGGCACCATCTGGCCCTGGCAGCCTGGTGTCGCGTGGCCCGTGAGCAAGAGGACCTGCATTATTTTTTGGTGGGCCGCCGTTCGGGCGACGCCTATGAGCACTCGCTCTTGAAGATGGCCGCGGAGGCGGGCGTGCAGCAGCGCTTGCACCTTGTGGGCAATGTGAGCGAGGCCCAGAAGATCGATTGTTTGCAGCGCGCCGAGGTCTTCGTGCACACCCCGGTAACAGCCAGCGACGGAGGCTTCGAGGGATTCGGGATTGTTTACCTCGAGGCGGCGGCCAGTGGCACCGCGAGCATTGGCACCCTGGACTGTGGCGCAGAGGATGCGATTCTGCCTGATGAGACGGGGTTTTTGGTGGAGCAAAACTCCGCGGCCGTGGAAGTGGCCTTGCGGCGACTCTTGGGGGATCGGGATCTGCGCGCGCGCATGGGCGCTCTGGGACGCGAGTTTGCTGTGCGCTGCAATTGGGCGGACAACGCTGCCGCCGTGAGCGAGATCTACCGCGAGGTACTGGCTTGAAGGTCCCCTTTCTGGCCTGGGCGCAAAACAAGTTCGTGCGCGATGCCGCGACCCTGCAAATCGCAGGTGTGCTCAACCAGTCGAGCCAGTTGGTCTCGGCCATGGCGCTGGCCTTCTTGCTGGGCGCCCATGGCCAGGGCACTTTCATCAGCGCCATCGCCCTGCAGGCCCTGGGCTTCTTCCTCATCAATGTGGGCGTGCCCCAGGCCACCGCCAGTCAGATCTCGGCCGCAGCCGCGCGCGGCAACGAGTTCAAGACCTGCGGCTGGATAGCCTTCCTGGCCAAGACCATGCTGGTCTTTGGTGTGGGTTTCCTGGTCCTGGGCTTCTGCGCCTTTCCGCGGCTGGGGGAATGGCTCTACGATGACCGGCAAATCGGGATCTGGGCTTCGTGGCTGTGTGTCCAGCCCCTGATCGAATTGCCGCGCATCGTGGTGGGAGTCTCCTTCCAGGGCACGCGGCGCATGCTGCCCCTGGCCCAGCTCGAGAACGCCCAGGAGTTGGTGCGGTTTTTCCTGGTGATCATGGGGGCCATGCTGACCGGCTCCCCCGCGGGGGCCGTGCTCGGTTCGCTCCTGGCGGGCTTCTTCGGATCGGCCATCGCCCTGGCGCTCTACCACAGGGCGCGCCACGACGGCGGCTATGCTCTGCCCGGCCTGGGAGAGATCCGGCGCCACATGCTCGACATCAAGATCCGTCAGGGCATCCGCCAGGGACTGCGGGTGGCCTTGCTCAAAAATGGCCAGTCGCTTTTTGGGAATGTCTTCCCGCGCTTGATCATCGGCGTGATTGCAGGGCAAACCTGGGTGACCTACTTTCACCTGGCCCACCGCATCATGGGCGTTCCGCAGATGCTGGCTCACGGTGTCAGCCGCACCATGTTGCCCGCGCTGGGGGAATTGGCGGGCAAGAAGGACGTGCTTGCTTTTCGGCGGCTGTTCAAGCGCGTGACCTTGGTCACCGGCGGATTGATCTCCTGCGCCGTGTTGGTTTCGTTGCCCCTGATCCAACCCGTGGTGGGCGCCTTGTTCCCACCAGACTACGCCGCGCCGGTTTTTCACTACGCCTGGATTCTGGCCATCGGCTATGTGCCGTTCTGGTTCGCCGTGGCCATCGAGTCCTTCTACATCGTCTCCAACCAGATCAAGAGTTGGCTGGTACTGACGGCCATTGGCGCGGCCATCACAATCCCCGCCAATGTCTGGTTGATCCTGAACATCCCCGAGACGGGCACGGCCTGGGGACTCTCGCTGTATCAGTCCTGGGTACTGGTGCACCTCGCCTACATCACCTATTTCTTCCACAGCACCAAGAGCCAGGAGAGTCTCTGGGGAGCGGATAAGGATGCGCAGAAGCCGTTGCTTGAAGAGGGAGTCAGCTAGCCCGTGCGCATTCTCTTCCTGAATGATCTTCACGACCCGCGCATCGGTTCGTCGATTCGGCAGATGTACCAGCAGGCCGCGCGCCTCGCGCAACTCGGACACGAGGCCGAGATCTTGAGCACGACGACCGATCCGGCCCAAGTGGGCCAGCAGGAAATCCTGGGCGTGCCGGTCACGCGGCTCTTGAGCGACTACAACCCGCGCTGGCGCGCTTGGGTGGGCCTGGACAACCCGCGCGTCAAGCAGGGCGTGGCCGAGACGCTCGAGCGCTTCTGCCCCGATGTGGTCCACGCGCACCTCATCCACACTCATCTCTCCTACGCGTCCCTGACCCGGGCCCGGGAGTCCGGCGCGGGAGTCGTCTTCACCGCTCACGATGTGATGACTTTTTGTTACCAGAAGCTCACCTGCTTTCACGGTGGTGAGGCCGCCGGCGGATTGCTGCGGGATTATGAGGCGCGGCTTTCAAAGTGTTTGCCCTGCCAGCGATTGCGCTTGCGTCCCGGACGCAACGCCGCCATCGCCAAGATTCTTCAGCGCGATGTGCACCGCCTGACCGTGGTCTCGGACGAACTGGGCCGGGCCCTCAAGGCCAATCAGATCCGTGTGGACTGCACGGTGCACAACGCCATCAGCGTGCAGAGCAAGTTGCCCGAAGCCGGCGCCGTGGCCGCCTTCCGCGCCGAGCGCGGCCTCGAGGGCAAGTTGATCGTTGCCATCGGCGGCCGCTTGCACGAACAGAAAGGCATGCGCCAGCTCTTGAAAATGCTGGCGCTCTTGGCCCCGGACTTTCCCAGCTTGCGCCTCTTGGTGATGGGCAAGGCCGAGATCTACCAGCAGGAGTTCGAACCTCTGGCCCGGGAGCTAGGGGTGGCCGAGCGGGTCGTGGCCACGGGCTGGCTCGACGGGCTGCAATTGCAGCAGGCCCTGGCGGCCAGCGACATCTTCGTGACGCCCTCCATCTGCCTCGACACCTTTGGCATGGTCAATCTCGAGGCCATGGAGCACTCCAAGCCCGTGGTGGCCACGGTCTTCGGGGGCAGCTCCGAGGTCGTTCAGGCGGGGGTCACCGGGGCTGTCGCCAACCCCTTCGATGTGCCCGCCTTCGCCGCCGAGCTGGCCAAGCTGTTGAGGGACCCCGTGCTGCGGCGGGCCCAGGGCCGGGCCGGGCGGCAAAGGCTACTGGACCATTTTGGCATCGAGCGCCTGACGACCGAGTTTCTAAAGGTGTACGGCCAAGCGATGGGCGCCGCAGGCCGATAGACACGCCAGAGTACCGGCGCTGCCGGTCGAAAGGATGCCGACACGGCCCCCAGGGGCCTGGACCAGGAATTCTGGCGCTTTCACGGGCCTGATTGCCAAAATCTACCGTGCGGGGTAGAGTTTAGCCAGAAAGACGCCGAAAGTAACATCGAGCATCATTCCCCTGCCAGCACTCCGGACCCATCGCACCATGCGCAAGACCCTCGTCAGCTATGTAAAGCCCCATGTGCAGGAGGACCCTCTGGCCATGGTGCTGGGGATCGCCTACCTCGGCGCCATGATGGAAAAAGAGGGCCTGCCCATCGCCCTGGCCGACGAGCGCATCATGACCGACGCGGAGATGCGCCGGGCCATCGACGAGAACGACATCATCGGTTTCGGCGCTCTGACGCCCAACATCCGGCGCGCCGTGGTCTGGGCCAAGTACGCCAAGCAGCAGAAGAAGATCACCGTCATGGGGGGCCCCCACGCTTCGGTGGACCCTGGCGTGTTCCTCGACAGTGGCCACTTCGACTATGTTCTCAAGGGCGAGGCCGAGCACACCCTGCCGCAATTCGTGCGCGCCCTCGAAGCCGGCGACGAAAAGTCCCTGGCCGAATTGCCGGGGCTATCGGCCATGCGCGACGGCCAACTCGCCATCGACAACCCCGCGCCGCCCTTGATCAAACGGCTTGACGACCTGCCCCTGCCGGCGCGCCATCTCTTGCCGATGAAGCGCTACTTCGACGCCAATCCCGAGCAGCTCGTGTATGTCTTCACCACCCGCGGTTGCCCGTTCAAGTGCATCTTCTGCCAGAAGGAACTCACCGGTCGCGGTTTTCGTGTGCGCTCGACCGAGATGATCGTGGACGAGGTCGAACAGGTGGTCAAGACCTACAACCCCGGCGTTGTGCTCTTCGTCGACGAGATCCTGACCCTGCGCAAAAAACGCATCCACGAGATGTGTGACGAGATCATCCGCCGTGGCTTGAAGTTCGAGTGGATCGCCAATACCCGCGCAGACTGCGTGGACTATCCCCTGCTCAAGCACATGCACCGCGCCGGTTGCCGGAGGATCTACTACGGTTGGGAGTCGGGCAGCCAACGCATGTTGGATGTGCTCAAGAAGGACCTGACTCCCGAGGAGATCATCGAGGCCGCCAAGATGACCCGCCGGGCCGGCATCTGGGCCAAGGTCTATCTGATCGTCGGCAGCCCCGGCGAGACAGCTGAGGACATCGAAGAGAGCGAAAAGGTCTTGCGCCTGGCCGGCCCCGATCTCGTGCGCGTTTCGGTCTTTAATCCTCTGGTCGGCACCGAGTCCTGGGACGGCTACCAGGCCAATATCGATGTGGATGACCTGCGCGAGAACTATGTCTCGTCCAACCGCTCGGCTTACCGCCACGAGAACTTCAGCGGCCTCGAGCTTGAGGAATTGCGCAAGGATCTCGTGCGCCGCTACGAGAAGTGGTACTACGCCTACCCTCAGCGCACCAAGCGCTTCATGGAGCGCTGCCTCTACTATCTCGAAAACCCCGCCTACGGTCGAAAACGCCTGGGCCGCGCCGTGGGCCTGGTGCCCCCGCCGCAGAGCTCGAATGTCATGCAGCAGGCCCGCGAACTCGAGTAGCCCCGGGGTGATTCTCCCGGCGCGCAGCCGTACAATTCGCTGCGCCCATGACTTGCCCCGAAGCAGTGCCGAATGAGGCCCTGGAGATCTCTCTCTGCGGTCCCGAGGAACGCGCCGAACAGGCCGACCTGTTCAACGGTTGCTTCAAGAAATCCGTGGACGCAGCGGCCCTCGCCTGGCGCTACGACAAGAATCCCCACGGGACCTCGGTAAGCCTCGTTTCGCGCCCGCCCGGCGGCAGGGGCGTTTCGGGTTATGCCTGTTCGCCCAGGCTGGCGCTGCCCGCGGGCGACGAAACCCAGGCGGCCCTGATCGGTCAGACTGGCGATGTCTGCACGGATCCCAAGTGGCGCAAGCGCGGCATCTTCAGTGGCTTGGACGCGCGCTGCATGGAGGAGACCGGCAAGCTCGGCTGGCCCGTGGTCTTCGGTCTCCCCAACCGCCACTCGGCGCACATCTTCCTCGAACTCGGCTGGGAGCGCGTGGGCAGCTTGCGGACCTGGACCCTGTTCCTCGAGGGTGGCCGGGAAGCCCGCGCCCTTTTCATGGGTGAAGGGCGACTGAAGTCCTGGCTGGCGCCTCTCGGCGTGCGGGCCTGGTTGCGTGCAAAAATACGCCTGCGCCAGGAGGCCGCCGGGCGATTTGGCGTGCGTGGCCTGAAGCTCTTCCCAAAGACCTGTGAAGACCTGTCGAGGGCCGTGGAAGCGGACTTCGCTTTGATGGTGCGCCGTGATGCGGCCTATCTCAACTGGCGTTTCATGGAGAACCCTTCCGGGCTGCACCGGGCTCTCGGGGTCTATGACCGCGAGAATCGCTTCGCCGGCTATGCCGTCGTGCAACTGCCTTCTCGGGTTGGCGGCGTGGGTTATCTCGTGGATCTCTTGGCCCCCGATGCCGCGGCGCGCGCGACCCTGCTCGAAGGGGCCATGGCGAGCCTTACAACCGCCGGCGCCACTCTTGTGCGGGCCACCGCCGTGGATGGCAGTTGGTGGAATGAGATCTTGCGCAGTGTGGGCTTTCAGCCGCCGCAAAAGAGCCATTACCTTTCGGTAATCCTCTACACCCACGACGCTTCTCACCCCCTGGCCCGCGCGGCCCGGGACCCCAGCCGCTGGTACTTGACCGACGGCGACCGCGACGACGAGACCATGGGGTGAGAAGCCATTTGAAACACAATCTCAAGGCTTGGCTGCGCCTTGGGTACGCGCGCTTTTTGTTCTACACCGGGCTGCACGCCCTGGTCTCGCGCTGCATGCCTGCGCGCCTGACGATCCTCGCGGGGCACTGCGTCTCCGCGCCCAGCAATGCGTTTCTGCCCGACGACATGAAGATCGACGCGGCGCACCTCGAAGGCCTGCTCGACTGGTTGGGCAAGCGTTACGAGTGGGTCACGGTGGGGGACGGCTGGCGCCGCTTGCGCGCCGGGGAGGGTGGCTCCACGGTGGCCCTCTCCATGGACGATGGCTACCGCGACAATCTCGAACTGCTCTTGCCGCTCTTAAAAAAACGCGGGCTCACAGCCACGGTCTACCTGGAGAGCCGGCCTCTTTGCGAGCGGCGCCTGAACTGGACCCATCTCTACTTCTGGATCCTTGAGCGCCGCTCGCCTGCCCAGTTCGTGGAGAACTACGCAGCCCAGAGCGCTGACTCCAAGGCCACGGCAGCCCTGCAACAAGCCCTGAGAGCTGGCAGCCGCTTGACCTACCAGCTCAAGCGCGTGCTCAAGTACGAGGCCGATCAGGCTGACTGCACGCGGACCCTGAGAGCGATCTTCGCCGAGTTGGGAGGCGACGAGGCGCTTTTCTGCGACGGACTCTATCTCGACTGGGACGGCGCCCGGGCCCTCCAAGAGGGTGGGCTGGAACTCGGCGCGCATACGGTGAACCACTGGGTCCTCTCTGGTTTGCCCCTGGCTGAACAGGAGCGCGAACTACAAATGGGCCGTCTCGCCATGGAGCGCGAACTCGGCAGGGCGCCGATTTCTTTCGCCTACCCTTTCGGTCGGCGCTGGGACTGGAACGCCGATTCACTCCTGGCCCTTGAGTCGGCGGGCTTTGAGAACGCCACCAGCACCCACGCCGGTTGCAATCTCGCCGGCAGCGACCCGCGCAAGCTCGCACGCATCATGATCGATCGCTCGGCCTCCCTACCTCTGATCGTGGCCGAAGCCTGCGGGGGCTTCGAACTCCTGCGCCGCCTGGGCCTCGATCTCTCGGAGTAGTTGGGCCGGGGCTAGAACATGTTGTAGATGAAGTTGGAGTCGGGCTCGTCACCGCTCCCGCTCCAAAGGGCCACAGCCACCGCGATCATCACCAGCGCCACAGGGGCCGCGATCCAGATCCAGTTCTCTTTGAGGAAATCGCCCATGGGGGTCGGAAGGTGAGGGTGAGGGTGGGGGGGGGAGGACTATGAGGCTGGCTAGCCCAATTTGGCGTGCCGAGCAAACCGCTCAAGCCCAGTGCTCCAAAGATACCCCATTCGGCTCTCCTCGGGGCGCACTCATCCCAGGGGAGCCGTCTCCAGGGCTGACAGGCGGCAGGGGTCCGAACAAGCTGCGGCCATCGAGTGCAGCCGCGCCTGAACTGTCGAGCTGAAAGCCCTGGAGCAGGAACCTGACGGAGTGTCCTAGCTGGTTGATGGGGAGTTCCCGCGTGGCCACCCGCGGTGTTAGGATGCGGGCTCGCCTCTGGGCGGCAAGCGGCCGTCTGGACCCGGCCCGTTTTCACTCAGCGCCCCTCTTCACCAACAAAAGCCCAGCCATCACCATGTCTCTCGTCCCCATGCGCATCCTGCTCGACCACGCTGCTGAAAATGGCTATGGCGTGGCTGCTTTCAATGTCAACAACATGGAGCAGATCCAGGCCATCATGATGGCCGCCACCGAGACCGAGTCGCCGGTAATCGTGCAGGCCTCGCGCGGTGCGCGCTCGTACTCCAATGACAACTATCTACGGCACCTGATGCTGGCCGCCGCCGAGCTAAATCCCGATCTGCCCATCGCCATGCACCAGGACCACGGCAACTCGGTTGCCACATGCATGAGCGCCATCGAGTACGGCTTTACCTCGGTCATGATGGATGGCTCCCTCGAGGAGGACGGCAAGACGCCGGCCTCGTGGGACTACAATGTGGCCGTCACCAAGGAGGTCGTCCAGGCTGCCCACACCCGGGGCGTGACCGTGGAGGCCGAACTCGGTTGTTTGGGTGGCATCGAGGACGGCCAGGGAGCCGGGTTCTCCGAGGAGGAGGCCCAGGAGCACCTGACCGATCCCGAAGAAGCCGGCCGCTTCGTCCAGGAGACGGGATGCGACGCTCTGGCGGTCGCCATCGGCACCAGTCACGGCGCCTACAAGTTCAAGAAAAAGCCCACGGGCAAGGTTTTGCGCATGGCGGTCATCCGCGAGATCCACGCACGCATGCCCGATTGCCACATGGTCATGCACGGCAGCTCGAGTGTGCCCGAGGAACTCGTCAACATCATCAACGAGTACGGCGGCGAAATCCCCGAGACCTACGGCGTCCCGGTGGAGGATATCCAGGAGGGTATCAAGCACGGCGTGCGCAAGATCAATGTGGACACCGACAACCGCCTGGCCATCACCGGCGCGATCCGCAAGGTCCTGGCGGAACAACCGGGCGCCTTTGATCCCCGCGACTACCTGAAGCCCGCACGGGTGGCCATGGCCGCGGTCTGCCGCGCACGCATGATTTCCTTTGGACAGGCCGGCAACGCCTCCAAGGTCGTGGCCCGCAGCCTCGACGACATGAAACGCGTCTATGCGGTCTGAGAATTCGACGCAGTCGAGATAGCGATAATCGCTGCGCCTCTCTACCGAGGAAGGAGTGGCTCCCCGAGCAAGACTCGAACTTGCGACAAACCGGTTAACAGCCGGTTGCTCTACCAACTGAGCTATCGGGGAACTGAAGGGAAGAGGACGATACCGCCGGGAGGGCGGGGGTCAACCTCTCTTCACGAGCATTTCTGCCTGTGGGTTCTGTCGGCCCAAAGGGGCGCTGGACTTGATGGTCTCCCCAGAGGAAGAGGCCCAGGTGGCCGCTTGCTCCGGGTGAGGGCGGCCTACTGGGCCAGTTCCTGTACCTTGCCCAGGAGATCCGAAGGGTTGCGAAACCCTGCGGGGGTCACGGCTTCGGCCCACAGGACCTTGCCGTCCTTGCCGATCAGAACCGTGGCGCGGTCGCCGATGCCGGGCTCTTCGAGCCAGACGCCAAAGGCCTGACAGGTAGCCCCCTTGGGATGGAAGTCGGCCAGCAGCGGGAACTTGATCCCCGCGAAGCCGCTCGACCAGGCCTTGTGACAAAACTTCGAGTCCACGGAGACACCCAGGACCTGGGTGTTGGAGCCTTCAAACTTCTCGAGAAGAGCGTTGAGGCCCGGGATTTCGATGCTTCAGGTGGGGGTGAAGTCGAGGGGGTAGAACACGAGCAGCACATTTTTGCTGCCAGCGAAGTCCGACAGGCTGACCGTCGTGTCGAGATGACTCTCGAGACTGAAGGCCGGTGCGTCGGCGCCGGTGGAAAGGATGGCCATGGAAAAAAACCTTGTGGGTCAGGAATGAACGAGTCTCTGAAACGATGACGACCTCCGCCATCGGCCGACTACTCTACCCTGCAGGGGAGGGTTTTGCACCGCTGGACCTGGAGACTCATCAAGGGGCCAGGGCGTCCTCGGGCAACACCCATCAGGGGGCGAATTTGAGGAGCGAGCGGGCCGCGGCATCGAAAGCGAGGGGAGCCACGGAGAGTTTGCCCCCATCAAATCCAGCCACGAGGTCGCCCGCCGTGCAGGGCTCCGAACCCTCGGGCGCGACGGCGCCGCCGAGGGACCCGGCCAGCCAGCCCACCAGGCGCTCAGGCTCTACACCCGCAGTGCGCAGGGCCGCCAACGAGAGGTCATCCCGGCGCTTTGCCAGGCGCTGACCCGCTGCGTCGGTGACGAGGCCGAGATGCCACCAGCGGGGGCGTTCAAAGCCAAGGGCTTCGATCAAGAGGGCTTGGCGCGGGGTGCTCTCCAGGAGGTCCAGGCCGCGGTACACCTCGCTCACACCCGCCCGCTGGTCATCGAGGACCACGGCCAACTGGTAGGCAGCCTGGCCGTCGCGGCTGGTGAGGGGAAAGTCGCCCACCAGGGCGGCCACCGCCTGGCTGAAGTCACCGGCCAGCTCGTCGTGGATCGTGACCTCGCCAGGGGCCACCCAAAAGCGCAGGGCCGGTTCTCGGCCGCTTGCTTGGCGGGCTTCTTCCGGGCCCGCGAAGCGCCCACGGCAGGTGCCCGGGTAGGGGCTGGAGGGCCCATCCCCGTGGGGGGCGGCGATGGCCTCCTGGACCTCGCGGCGGGTGCAGACGCAGGGGTAGGCGAGGCCTCGCTGGCCAAGTTCGTGGGCCACGGCGGCCCATTCCGCCCCGTGGCTCGACTGTTTCAACACCGGGCCGTCCCAATCGAGGCCCAGCCACTCGAGGTCCGCGAGGCAAGCGGCCTCGAATTCGGGGCGCACCCGGCTGCGGTCCAGGTCATCGAGACGCATGCAGAGGCGCCCGCCCCGACTCCTGGCCGCCAGCCAGGCCACGAGGAACGAGCGGGCGTGGCCCAGGTGCAGGAGCCCCGTGGGGCTGGGGGCGAGGCGGCCCACGGGAGTGGGTGAAGGGTTCACAGGGGTGGGGGGGAATAGGGCGGCAGGAGGGGCATGGCTCGGGGCAGCTTACTCCATGGCCTTGACTTGGCTCCGTCGAGTCCTGACTCTCTCTCCTGACCGCACCCGCCCACCAGCTACCTTCCCAAGCCGCCCCGGACAGCCCGTGAATCGACTCCGCCCCCTCGCAACACTCTTGGCCCTCGTGGCCGGCGCGCCCCTCGTCCAGGCTCAGTACCTCGGCAGTCCCTTCTCGTACAACTATGTCGAGCTCGACTACATGTCCACCGACTTTGACCTCGCCTCCGAGTTCATCGATGGCTACGGCGCTCAGATCTCGATCGAGTCGAACAAGAACATCCGCGTCATGGGCCGTTGGGGCGACATGCTGGGCACCGTCTCCGGCCAGGACGCCCTGCGCCGCGACATCGAGGTGGGCATCGGCTTTCACCAGACGATCAACCGCCAACTCGACAGCCTGCTTGACATCAAGTATGTGCGCAGCGAGCGCGAGGCCCGCGGCACACGCAGTTCGGACGCCGGTTTCGGCATCGAACTGGGGCTACGGGGCCTCCTGACCGACACCTTCGAGGTCAACGGCTCGATCGAGTACCGTGATCTGGTGCAGAGCGAGGTCGGTCTGCGCCTGGGTGTCTTGACCCACTTCAATCGCCATGTCGGCCTGGAAGTGGGCTATGTCTATTTTGGCGAGCAACAGACCCTGCACGCGGGGGTGCGCTTCTCGCTCTGAGAATCCCCAGACGCCAGGAGCCCGCGCCAGAGCCCGCCGGCAAGAGCGGAAAGCGCAACACGCCTCGCTGCCATGGCGGAGGTTGGCTGGGAACAGGGGCGTGTATGGTTTCGATCTCCGCGGGGGGAGCGTAAAGGCCGAGGCGGGGCCTCCCAGGGAAAGCGCGCTGGGGCTTTGGCGGGGCTCCTT